>DASXLY010000254.1:0-329487 GCA_036495975.1 Occallatibacter sp.
GATGACGGACCGCTTCCAGTTGCAGGCCAATTACACCCTTGCCTGGGCTTATGGATATGGCTCCGGGGGAGGATCGTTCCGCAACTATCCGAAACTGGCCACCGCACCGTTTGCATCGTGGGAGTGGGGACCGTCACCGAATGATGAACGGCACCACATCACCGTGGCAGGCGTCGTCGATCTGCCCAAGGGCTTTGAGATCGCGCCGATTCTTCAGTACGGATCAGCGCGGCCGTTCGATATCACCAACTCCAGCAATACGCTCAACACCGGCGGCGGTACAGCTGTCGGCGTTGTGGTACCGGCGTCGGATCCAAAGAACTACCTGGCTTTCGCGGGCGATAACACCGATGCAGAGAATTGCTTCTACGGACTCAGCGGATCTGCTGGCGGCTGCACCATCGCCAAGTACGATGCTCTCCGCGGCGATCCGTTCTTCGACCTGGACGCTCGGCTAGCCAAGAACTTCAAGTTCGGGGAACGGGCAAACCTGCAGCTCATCGCAGAGGCCTTCAACCTGACGAACCGCGCGAACTATGGCAATAACTACAATGCCAGCATCGCGTCGGGCTCGTTCAACAAACCGGTTGGGTTCATCGGACCCAGTTCGGTGATCATCCATCGTGCAACCTGGGGAGAGCTTGGATTCCGCTTCACGTTCTAGGTTCTCGAAGAACGGTTAGTGAACTTGCCGGGGCAGGAAGCGAATCCTGTCCCGGTTTTCTTTTAGTCTCGGGGGTGTTCTGACCGCAGGCCTAAACACCTCAATCAAATCGGAGGGAGTCGGAGGGAGGGGGAGGGAGGGAGGGAGGGCGCAAATAGCGCGGAAAGATGCATTTATGGTAATCTCATTGAAGACACTTGAGAGTGGACTGAGAACGTAAGAGGAGTAACCTACGCCGTGCTGGCGACTCAAAAGAAAACTTCATTGATTGAACGCTTCCGTACCCACGAGAAGGACACCGGTTCCCCTGAGGTCCAGATCGCGATTCTGAGTGAGCGGATTGGCGAGCTGACCGAGCATTTCAAGACCCACAAGAAGGATCATGCTTCCCGCCGTGGTTTGTTGATGCTTGTTAGCAAGCGCCGCCGCCTGTTGGATTACCTGAAGACACATGATTCCGATCGCTACCGCGACGTGATCACCAAGCTCGGTATCCGCAAGTAACCAGAAAGCAAACGTTGAACCGGAAGCGCCCAGACCGGATATTGGTCACGGCCCCGTCATTCCCAGAATCTGGGGCCATGGTGTACCTGGCACAAAAGCAATGCCGCCAGGGCCTGCGCGGAGGTATCGCCCAAAAGCGAGCTGTCAGCACCGGAGTGATGCGTTGCTGCGCCTCGCACATGGTGCGCTACGAGATCGAGGGTGCCCCTCAGGGTTCAAGCCCGATGTCTCTGGCGACCTGTTTGGCACGCGACCCACTACGTGGGTTCCCCGGGTCATGCTTTTTCAAAACGCTCGGCGATACGTTTGGAGCCCGACTCAAGTCGCGACCGGTTCCAAGGCCAATTCGAGTTCGGATTACCAGGGCAATCCGAGTTGGGTATTTTCAGAAGAACGGTCGCCGCATTCGGCAGACCCTGGCACGATGCTGCCTGGCGGCACGATTAGGGCAATCGATTCCGATCTCTCCGGTGCTTCCTACCCGAAAAGTTTCCCAAGCGAAAAAAACGAAACGAGGACTCTATGTCTAAACAAGAAGTGACAGTCGAGCTTGCAGGTGGCAAGCGGCTTGTCTTTGAGACCGGGCGCATGGCCAAGCAGGCCAGCGGCGCCGCACTGGTCACCACGGGCGAAACCGTGGTTTTGGCCACCGCAGTTGCATCTCCTGACCAGCGGGAAGGCATCGACTTTTTCCCCCTCACCGTGGACTACCGCGAATACACCTATGCCGGTGGGCGCATCCCCGGCGGCTTTATCAAGCGCGAAGGCCGGCCCAGCGAGAAAGAGATTCTGACCGCGCGGCAGATCGATCGCCCCATTCGACCCCTGTTCCCCGATGGATTCCGCAATGAGACGCAAATCATCGCGCTGGTCTTCTCGGCGGATAAGCAGAATGATCCTGACGTCATCGGCATCAATGCTGCCGCAGCTGCGTTGGCGCTCTCTGACATTCCGTTTGGCGCGATTGTGGGTGCGGTACGCGTGGGCCGTGTAGACGGCGAGTTCGTGATCAACCCCACATACGAGGAACGCGCGGCGACGACGGTCAACATCATGGTGGTCGGCCACAAGGACGGCATTGTGATGATCGAGTCGGGCGCAAAGGAGGAGACGGAAGACGTTATCCTCGCGGCGATCGAGTTCGGTCACGAACAGATCAAGAAGATTTGCGCCGCCATCGAAGAGTTGGTCTCAAAGGCCGGGAAGCAGAAACGATCCTTCAACGCTCCGTCATTCGACGAGGAATACTACAACGGTCTCAAGGCCAAGGTTGGCGAGCGGTTGAAGGACGCGCTCGATACCAAGGCCCATGCCAAGACCGAGAGCTATGCGCTCGTCAAGCAGATCAAGGACGAGTTGGCCGGCGGACTTCAGGCTGATGATCCCGATGCAAAAAAGAGACTTGCCACCTACTACGAAGCACTGCGTGAGCGGATCTTCCGTGAGCAGGTGACGAAGGACCGCATTCGTCCCGACCGGCGTGCCTTCGACGAGATTCGGCCCATCACGATCGAAACCAGCGTTCTTCCCCGTACCCACGGTTCGGCGCTGTTTACACGCGGCGAGACCCAGGCGCTGGTGACGGCGACCCTCGGCACTGCCGACGAAGGACAACGCCTTGAGAGCTTCGAAGGCGAGAAAAAGAAGAGCTTCATGCTTCACTACAACTTCCCCCCGTTCAGCGTTGGTGAGACAGGACGTATGACCGGAGTTGGACGTCGAGAAGTGGGCCACGGTGCGCTTGCGGAACGCGCGATCACGGCCGTTCTGCCCACTGCCGAAGAATCGCCTTACACGATCCGTATCGTCTCCGACATTCTCGAGTCGAACGGCTCTTCATCGATGGCTTCGGTCTGCGGCGCCAGCCTGGCGCTGTACGACGCAGGTATCCCGTTGAGCGGTGCGGTAGCGGGCGTGGCAATGGGCCTTGTGAAGGAGGGGGATGACTACGCCATCCTTACCGACATTGCGGGCGCTGAGGACCACTACGGCGACATGGACTTCAAGGTAGCAGGCACGCGGAAGGGAATTACCGCGCTGCAGATGGACATCAAGATCGGTGGACTGACGCGTGAGATCCTGCAGCAGGCGATGGAGCAGGCGAAGCGCGGCCGGTTGTTCCTGCTGGACAAGATGGATGCGGTGCTCGACGGGCCTCGCACGGAGCGTTCGCAGTATGCTCCGCGTATCGAGACGCTCATGATCCCCACGGACAAGATTCGCGATCTGATCGGCAAGGGCGGCGCAACGATTCGCGGCATCGTGGAGCAGACCGGCGCGAAGATCGACGTGGACGACACCGGCAAGGTGAGCGTTGCGTCGAGCGACGGTGACGGCCTAAAACGTGCACTTGAGATGATCGGCAATATCACCGCTGTGCCGGAAATTGGCAAAGTTTACCTGGGCAAGGTTGTGCGACTGGCGGAGTTCGGAGCGTTTGTTGAGCTCTTCCCGGGCACTGACGGACTGCTGCACATTTCAGAGATCGCAGAGCACCGCGTGAAGGAAGTGAAGGACGAACTGCGCGAAGGCGACCAGGTGATGGTGAAGGTGCTTGCCATCGAAGGCAACCGCATCAAGCTGAGCCGCAAGGCCCTGATCCGCGAGCAGAAGGCAAAGCTTGCCGCGGCGTCCGGTCCGGCAGTGGCTGAAGAACCCAGCAATCCCGAGGCTCCGGCAGCGCAAGCTCCGGCTCCTTCACGTCCGCGCAGCGAGTTTGACGAGCGCCAGCCGCGATCGAATCAGAGCACGATTCTGATCGAGGGCGGGGAAGACTTCGATGAGGACGAGTCAGAGGAGATCGACGAAGAGAACGAGCCGAACTTCAACCGCGTCGATGGAGTACCGGTCGCTGCGGGATCGAACACTGGTGGACCAAAGCCCCCAGCGGGTGCCGCCAATCGCCGCAGGCGTCGTCGTCGCGGGGGACGTACTGGCCCGGGCGCCGGCAGCGGTAGAAGTTGATGTCCTGAACTGATAGTTGTTGAGAAGGTTGTGAAATGCCCGGGCTCCGCGCTCGGGCATTTTTATTGCACGTGAGAGTGTTCTTTGAACCTGTCGGGAGTCTCTCCTGCTTCCGATGATCGGTGCAGCCATTGGGCTAGGTGGGATTGTTCGAGGTGAGCCCGACCGATCCAATGACGCTCATCGGCGCGGTATTGGTTATCTCGATCGTACTCCTGGGCGTGACATGGTTGCCGGCGCGTCGAGCGGCGCACATCAATTCGATAGTGGCCCTGCGCTACGAGTGAGAGACGTTCTCGGCGGATTCATGCCCCAGGAGAAGCAGTTGGGATCATAGGGTCAGATTAACTTGACCCGTTCCTCTACTGGAATATGCGCGAGCATCTTGAAGCCTTCACTTTCTCTGGATCGGGGCTCGGGAATTGGCTCGGATCTTACGGGGATCCGTTCCCCGGGGAGTTCGCGCGAGATGTTTTTGTCATCGTACATGCGGCGATCTGCGGCAATGCAGAGAGATTCAATATCGGCAGCGTCGTCGGGGAACACAGCGACGCCAATGCTGGCGCCGACTTGCACAAAGTGATTGCCCACTTGCAGCGGCTCGTGGAGCATCTCCATTAGCGATCGGGCAACGAGTTTAGCGTTGGAACGATTCGTCGGCTCTTCAAGGATCATCGAGAATTCGTCACCACCGGTGCGCGCAACGGTATCGGATCGGCGAACGCGGCTCTGAAAGATGGAGCTGACCTTCTTCAGAAGGATGTCGCCGGCATGATGTCCAAACGTGTCGTTGACCTGTTTGAAGTGGTTGAGGTCGATAACCAGCAGCGCCGCTTTGGATTCCGAGCGCCGGGCGCGTTCGAGCGACAGCGCGAGTCGATCGAGGAAAAGTCGGCGATTGGGAAGGCCGGTCAACTCATCGTGGAGGGCGAGGTACTTATTGTGCTCGATCTGATCCTCAAGGAGTAGGAGGATCATTCCGACAGCCACAACGTACTTGGGCAGGTTCCAGACCTCACTTTCGATCTGGGCGTGCGGAGCCAGGAACCCGGCAAGTGGGCCTACGACAAAGACCATGGCCCATCCAAGAAAGCCGGTGATTGTGATCAGCGAACCAGCGCTGCGGCGGCCCCGGTAGCTGTACCAGACGTGAAAGCAGCATCCGAAGTAAACGGCAAAGAGGATGCCATTGGACGCGATCTCTGTTCCATTTGCCGAGCGGCTTTGCACGGAGAGGATAAACACGCTTAACAGGCAATAGAGGCCGACAAGCATCCAGCGCAGGATATGGGTGAAGTCTCGCCGCGCCGTCAGGGCGATTGCCAGTGGCGCTGCGCCGAAGAGGATTGCCGAAACATTGAGGGCCCAGGACGGCGGATGATCAAAGGCCAGCAAAACAAAGTAGATTGTGTTGGTGGTGAGCAGCGAGATGAGCATCCAGTGGCTGGATCGTTCGGCGCGATAAGGAACCGATGCCCACATGAACAGTACGCCCGCTGACGTAAGGGATGCGAGCCCGATCTCGTTGGCGACGATGCCCCATATGCCCGGAGCGGGTGCGAAGATGAATGCGGCGAAATGTACTGCTATCAAGACCCAGCCTGTGAGCCAGTGCCTTGAGGCCGAAGTGGGGCCACGGCGAGCCACCGACGCAAAAGCGCACGTGAGCGCGGCAACCGCGGCCAAATCTGGAAGCTTACTCCAATCCACAACCTGTTCCTCTGTACGGCAACCTCGTCCTCATCACTATAGATGCGGTTTAGAGGTGTGATTCGAGAATATGCCGGTTTGGTTGTAGGGTGGTAGTAGTCGACCCCAAACTTGCGTAATCTTGCAATTGTCTAGAAACCGTTGATGCTTTGGATTACCGGAAGGCAATTAGGTCTGCAAGGCCTGTTCGCCCTCCACTATGCTCAGAGCGATGGCCGCCAGCCTCTACATTGTCGTAGAAGGAGAAGACCCGGGCTTCGACATCTTTGTGAACGGCCATGCCTTGGCCCGGAACGAAGATGCCCTGGAGCGACTGGCTGAGTCGTTGCATGTCCCGCCACTGCTCGAGTATTTCTCTGCGGATGAGAACTCGATGTGCCTGCTTCTCGATCAGGGTGCCGGCGATCCGGATTGGGCGCGGAATCTGCCTGCGCCGCAATGGTTTGATCCCGCCGAGGGCTTGGTAACCGTCCGGACTTTGATTCGCTACCTTATTGCCAGGCCTGTCTGTCTTGGGTCGGAGACATCGCGCGTGCTCAACGAGCTTCGCGAATATGAGCGTGTGCTGGAGAAGGCGAAGAAACACAATCTGCGCTGGCAGATGGCGGTGAGTTGGCGTTAGTTCTCAGAGAACCTGCAAATCCTGAAAGACTCGCCGGGATCGTTCAGAATCAGTCCGGTTTGGCTTCTGTCCCTTTTCCGTGCGATGCATTGCCACGAAGATCAATCTCCCCGGTGGTGACATGTGCGTGGAGCCGGTAATCGCCGCTCGTAGTCTTCCTGGTAAAGGTCCGGAAAAAGCCACCCTTATCGGAGCCGAAAGCCCCTGCCTGCACTTCTCCTACGCCGACGGAAGCGTCCACGCTGCGATAATCCCCATCGTGAATGGAAGAGATCGTAATCTGGCCTGCGCCGAGGTCGATGTCCTTGTCTCCTTTGACCTCCTCGACCTTGACCTCGCCTGCAAACATTCGAACCCGTAAGTCGGTTCTTCGCGGCACCTCGATTTTCACGTCAAGGCTGTTGTTCCCGTGGCGCATGTGAATGCCCTCGATGGAGAGTTTGCCGCCGTCCGAATTGGGCGAGAAATGAAAGGCGACGCCCTCGGCGCTTTCCTCGCTGCCGGCCGTGCAGGAAATATGAATCGTCTTCTGGTCGGTGCCGACAATATGAAGTCCCGCAGGCTTGGACTCGATAATCAGAAGGGTCCTGGACTGCAGGGGAAAATCGGCAGTCTGGCTGCATGGGACCTTCGATTCGGCGAATCCGGCGGTATTGCAGGCCAGGAGAGCCGCGCCCGCGACGGCACAGACTGATCTCATAGTGTCACCTACGCAAGTCAATTCGTGTTGGTTCCCCAGATCTAACCCGCCGGCCCCATTTTTGACTATGCCCTTCATTCGTTGTCCTCGTGTGACGCTAAGTTAGGTTTCCCATCAGGTCACGCGTTCGGCTCAGATTTATCGAGCTTCAGGGGGACTTTTGCCACTGAGGATGGTTTGTCACATCCGGGAACGGTGTTTCAGCCGAAGATATTGCCCATACGGCGGATTTGCGCGCCAACGCTTTCGAGCTTCTGTTCGATTCGCTCGTAGCCGCGATCCATGTGGTAGACACGGTCGAGGATGGATTCGCCATCAGCTACCAGCGCGGCCAGGACCAGCGATGCAGAAGCGCGCAGATCAGAGCACATCACGGCGGCAGCAGACAGCGGCGCCGGCCCGCGAACGGTGGCCGTGCTTCCGTCCACCTTGATGTTGGCGCCCATGCGCACCAGTTCCTGCACGTGCATGAATCGGTTCTCGAAGATGTTTTCCTTCACCACGCTGACGCCTTCGGCCTGGGTGGCGAGGGCCATGTATTGTGCCTGCATATCGGTAGGGAACCCTGGGTACTCCTCGGTGGAGATATCCGCTGCGATGAGCTTTCCTTTGCCTCGAACCCGAACGCAATCGGAACTCAGGACATCGATCTGCGCCCCCGCTTCCCGAAGCTTGGAAATCACAGCGCCTAGGTGGTCTGGATTGCAATCGGCGATGGTGAGGTCGCCGGCGGTGAGGGCTCCAGCGATAAGGAATGTTCCGGCCTCGATCCGATCGGGATTGATCCGATAATGCGCACCGCCGAGGCTCGTCACGCCTTGGATTCGAATCGTGGAGGTTCCCGCGCCTTCGATCCTCGCGCCCATAGCCGTGAGGAGTGCAGCCAAATCGCAGACTTCGGGCTCGCGAGCGCAGTTCTCCATCAGGGTTTCCCCCTCGGCAAGAACCGCCGCCATTAGCAGATCCTCGGTCCCGGTGACGGTGATTTTGTCGAAGACTAGGTGTGCACCCTTCAGCTTGTCTGCCCGCGCTTCGAGATATCCGTGCTCCTGCGCAATCGTGGCTCCCATCTTCTCCAGCCCCTTGATGTGGAGATCGATCGGCCGGCCGCCGATGGCGCATCCACCCGGCATTGCGACGCGGGCCATTCCCGCTCGTGCCACGAGCGGTCCAAGGACCAGGGAACTGGCGCGCATGGTCTTGACTATCTCGTATTTGGCCTCGGGATTGGAGAGGGTGCGGAAGTTGATGCGGGTATGGTGGTCAGCAGCTCCGGCCCCAAGTTCCACGTCCGCGCCCATCGCAACCAGGAGCTTTCGCTCCGTTTCGATATCGCGAACCTGGGGAATATTTTCAAGGATGATTTCCTCCTCCGTGAGGATGGCAGCAGCCATGCACGGAAGGGCGGAGTTTTTTGCGCCAGAGATGCGAACAGTGCCGCGGAGCGGATTCCCGCCACGAATGACAAACTTGTCCATGAACGTTCTGAGTGCCTCAGGGAGAAGTTTAAATGGGTGAGGATCAGATGAGGATGAGCCCGAGCCGATATCCACGGCTCACCGCTTCTGTTCGCGTCGTCGCACCCAGCTTTCCCAGTATGGAACTGACGTGAAACTTTGCAGTGTTCTCAGAAATTCCGAGTTTTGCAGCGATCTCTTTATTACCTGCGCCGTCGGCCAGAAGGGTAAGGACTTCCATTTCGCGCGCGGTCAGCGGCTCCTGAAGATCCTCTGTCTCCGATTCCTGCCGATCTGCGGGTAGAAGGCTTTCGAGAAGCTCGGAGGTCAGGGCTACAAGATCGAGGGCGACTGCCTCGATCGCCGCCGCGATCTCGGGAGAAGTCGAATCGCGCGGCAGAACAGAGCGCACCCCGAGCGGGATTAGACGAGCGAGGTCTGCAGGATCGAAAGCGTCGGCCAACAGCACAAATCGCGGAGCCGGATCGGCGTTCGAAACTGGCAGTGATTTGGGAATCTCGTCCGCTGAGCCATCGACGATAATTACGTCAGGGGTATCGTCAGACTCGTCTGGAGAACCGGGTCTAAGGACCTCGAAGCGCGGATCGGCGGCGAGCGCCTGCTCAAGCCCGGCACGGGCAAAGGGCGAGGCAGAACGGACCGAAATCCGTATCACACCGCCTCCGCGAGGCGCAGATGGACATCGATATTCATGACTGCATCATGGATGCCCACACGCCTCTTTGGATTCATTGCTGCTTCTTGTCAAACTGTCTTCTCGCGGACCGTAACGGCGATGTTCAGCAACTTGCCGCCACGGAGGACGCCCAGGTTGATCGTCTTCCCGACGGTCTCGGCATCGAGAAGCCAGTGCAGGCTGTTGCCGGAATGAATCGGACTCCCGTCGATGGTCACGATCACGTCGCCGAGGGTAAGTTTGGCTTCTTCGGCAGAGCTGCCGGGGGCGATTGCGGTGATCAGCAGGCCGCGGCCGCTGGTGATGCCCAGGGATTGCCACGTGTCCTCCGGGAACGCAACCGGCTGGAGTCCGACTCCGATGTATCCACGTACCGGTCTGCCATGCTTGATGAGCTGGTCGACGACGCGGTTCACAGTCGAACTGGGGATCAAGGCTGCAGAACGGCCCTGCCCAGAAACAGCAATACCCAGTGCCTCGCCGGCTGCGTTGACGATGGGCCCACCGGAAAAGCCCGGAAAAGGGTTGAGGTCGAGTCGCAGCCAGCGATCGATGCGGCCCCCAGACCATGTTCGCCATGCACCGCCAATGGCCCCGATCATTCCATATGCGGCGGCGAGTCCATCAGTTCCTCGCCGGGAGACGGCAAGAGCAACCTCACCGACCCGCGCCGTGGCATCGTCCGCAGCCCGTGCGACCGGAAGATCCGATGGCAGACTTAGAATCGCAAGATCCGTGCCCGGATCGCGTGCTGTAACCTGAGCCTTGATTTCGGTGCCGGAGGGAAGAACCACCTCCACCTCATCGAGACCACGAATGGTGTGTGCGATGGTTACTGCAACTCCGGGGCGCCAGACAGCCCCGCCGACTCCGGAACGGCCTCCGTCGAGTACCGCGATAACGGATGCACCTGCGTGTTCAACGGTATTGGCAAGCTCCTGAGAAAACTCAATAAGCGAATTCGGCATTTGTTTTGCTCCCTTGGGAATTGGCCCCAGGAATCACAATGCAACATTTGAGAATCCGCGCACATCCGCCGGTCGGGTAATTTGCGCCTGCCCAATCGGGGGGTCTACCGAGGCGCTCGTCCCTTTCCCCTTGCACTTCGACAACATCCTCGGCTATTCTCCTGTCGAAGTCGAAGGGGAGAACTATTGACCGGGCGGATTGAGCTTCCTCAGGGAACACTTGACCTGCTGATCCTGAGAACGCTGCTGAGCGGACCGCAGCATGGATGGGCCGTTTCAGAGCGGGTGCAGCAGGTATCGAGCGAGGTTTTGAGCATTCAACAGGGTTCGTTGTATCCGGCGTTGCATCGCCTGGAACGGCGCGGCTGGATCAAGGCGCGCTGGGGCACGTCGGAAAACAATCGACGGGCCAAATATTACGAACTAACGCGGGCCGGCCTGAAACGACTGGAAGAAGAGACCGAGGCATGGCGCAAATTGACCGTGGCAGTGGAACAGGTTCTGGAAGGAGCGTGAGACCGCTATGCTCGATGACCTGCGTTTTCGTATCCGCGCGCTATTTCGTCACAACACAGTAGAGCAGGAGCTCGACGAGGAGCTGCGCTTTCACTTCGACCGCGAAGTGGAGAAACTTATGAATCGTGGCCTGAGTGAGGAAGAGGCGAAGCGCCAGGCGCGTCTTGCGTTTGGCGGCCACGAGCAGGCGAAGGAAGATTGTCGCGATGCGCGGGGGACAAGCTTTATCGAGTTCACGCTGGACGATACAAAGTATGCGGTGCGGCAGCTGCTCCTGAATCCGACGTTTGCGTTGGTAATGATCCTGACGCTCGGGCTGAGTATTGGAGCAAACAGCGCGATCTTCAGTGTAATTAACGGGGTGCTGCTCAAGCGGCTGCCTTATCCAGAGCCGGAGCGGCTGGTGAGAATCTTTCTTTCGAGCCATGAGTATCCCAAGTTTCCGCTCAATCCCTGGGACTTCCTTGACTTCAGGGCGAGGAATCACTCCTTCGAGGCCATTGCAGCGTTTACGCGGGGAGATGTGCAGATCTCCGGCGATGATGGCGAACCAAGCAAGCTGAACGGGTTCGGCGTCACATCAGGATATTTTCGAGTGCTGGGACTGCGACCTGAGTTGGGCCGCGAATTTGACTTCCAGGCGGAGATTCCGGGCAACGGCTTGCAGGCGATCCTGAGCGATCGCGTGTGGCGGACGCGCTTCGGGGCAGATCCGAACATCATCGGCCGCAAGATCACGCTCAACATGCAGCCCTTCACGGTCATCGGAGTGATGCCGCCGGGAACGGAGCACCCTGGGAATGAATACCACTCCGTTGCGTATGGCGAGAGCGTGGACGTTTGGTGGCCGTTCTCATTTGCAGGGAATTCAAATCAGCGTGGATCCCATTTCATTGAGGGTATCGGGCGATTGAAGCCGGGTGTGAGTGTCAACCAGGCGCTGGCTGAGATGAATGCGATCATGGCGCAGATCACGCGCGAGCATCCGAACAATAACGGTTGGAAGGTGCTGGTGGTTCCGCTTTACAACGAAGTTGTGGGAACCAGCCGGCAGATGCTGCTGGTGTTGCTCGGCGCCGTCGGGATCGTATTACTGATTGCGTGTGCCAACGCGGCGAATCTGTTGATGGCGAGAGCTTCGGCAAGGCAAAGAGAGATTGCCGTTCGGCTGGCAATGGGCGCTCCACGCCTGCGAGTTGTGCGGCAATTGCTGACGGAAAGCATGCTGATCTCATTTGCGGGAGGAACTCTCGGCCTGCTGATGGCATTTGGAGGCGTAAGAGCACTGGTGATGTTGCTGCCTCCGAATTTCCCTCGCGCCGGCGACATCCACGTGAGCTGGCCGGTCCTGGTATTCACACTGGCGGTGAGCCTCGCAACCGGCATTCTGTTTGGGTTTGCACCGGCGCTTCAGGCATCGCGCACCGATCCCAAGGAGGGATTGCAGAAAGCGGCTCGTGGAACGACCGCGAGCAGGCATCAGAATCGCCTGCGTAGCGCGCTGGTGATGGCCGAGGTAGGGCTTGCTTCGGTTCTGCTGATTGGTGCAGGACTGATGCTGCGTACTTTTCTGAATCTGACCCATCTCGATCCGGGATTCAAAGAAGATCACCTTCTTACGGCAACCCTCTCACTGCCTCATGAACGATACAAGTCTGACCAGGACAGGCAGCTTTTCTATACACGGCTGTTGGCGTCGTTGGACGCTTTGCCGGGAGTTGAGAGTGCAGGGGCGGGGAGTGATCTGCCGTGGACAGGCTACGACGAGAACGCCGGTGGTTTCAGAATCGAAGGCAAGACGCCTACGGCGGGTCAGGAATTCCATGCCCGGTATCATGCGGCGACTCCCGATTACTTCAAGGCAATGGGCATCCCACTGCTCGAAGGCCGGGCCTTCACTGACGGCGACAAGACCGGAACCACGAATGTGTTCGTTATAAACGAGTCAATGGCCAGACTGTACTGGCCGAAAGAGGATGTGATCGGAAAGCGGCTCACCTTCGAGGACAATCCGAAGAAGGCGTCGGACTGGACCACTATCGTCGGAGTGGTGGGAGACGTCAAGGATCATCCCAACAGCCCTGGTGCCGAGCCGGCATTCTGGTATCCGGAGTACCAGGCGCCGGATTTTGACATGACCGTCGCGATGCGTACCCAATCAGACCCGCGGCAGGCCGTGGATGGACTGCGGCAAACCGTGCATCAAATGAATCCCGGACTTGCGGTCGCCGATGTGAAATTGATGAACGAAGTGGCTGATTCGTCCGTCGCGACACCGCGATTTACGTTTGCGCTGGTCGGATTGTTTGCCGGGTTGGCAATCGTGCTCGCCGCAATCGGTGCATATGGCGTGATTTCGTACACGGTGGGACAGCGAGCGCCGGAGTTCGGTTTGCGGGTGGCCCTGGGTGCGCAACGCGGCGATCTAATGCGGATGGTGCTGGCACAGTGTGCGAAGCTGGCGGTGCCCGGGACACTGGCGGGTGTAGTGTTGACGCTTAGTCTCAGCCGGGTTCTGCGAGGAATGGTTTATGGCGTGAGCCCATCCGATCCGGCAATCATGACGGCGGTGGTGCTGCTGGTTCTCGCAGTCGCACTGCTCGCGTCCTACATCCCGGCGCGGCGCGCAGCGCGAGCTAATCCGATGTCGACTCTCAGGGCGGAGTAAGGGGGCGCCGTCGGGCGCAGGAATGACGAACGGTATACTTGGCCTGCAATCCAGACAAGCTCTGTTCGGAGTTCCCAATGAATGGCAAGTGGCGTCGCGCGACATGGGTCTTAGTTTCCGCATTTGTACTTGTAGCCGAATCGTTCGCAGTGCCCGATCTCGGCGGTCAGCAGGCCCGCACGGCCGCAACCGTAAATCCCATTCCTTCGATCCAAGAGAAGAATGGCCATTTCGCCTTGATGGTCGACGGAAAACCGTACCTGATGCTCGGAGTGCAGGCCAACAACTCAAGCGCCTGGCCTGCGTATCTCGACAAGGTCTGGCCGGCAGCCGAAACCCTGCATGCCAACACCGTGGAACTGCCGGTGTACTGGGAACAGATCGAAGCGACAGAAGGGAAGTTCGACTTCACTGTAGTCGATCTCGTTCTCAAACAGGCACGCGAGCATCACTTGCGCGTGGTGCTTCTCTGGTTCGGCACATGGAAGAATGGCAGTTCGCACTACACTCCGGACTGGATCAAGCTGAACCAGGAGAAGTTTCCCTTCCTGCGCAACGAGAAAGGCGAGACGCTTGATTCTCCTTCGCCATTCTCCGCGCCATTTCTCGACGCAGATAAACGAGCATTTCGCGCCCTGATGCGGCACCTGCGTGAGATCGATGCGCAGAGGACAGTCCTGCTTGTGCAGGTGGAGAACGAAGCCGGCGTTTGGGGCGGTGTTCGCGACTATGGTGAGGCCGCGCAGAAGGCTTTTGAGGGCCAGGTTCCGGAGAAGCTTCTGAAAGCGCTGGGTAAACAGCCGGGCACATGGCGCGAGGTATTTGGCGACGATGCAGACGAGACCTTCGAGGCCTGGTACACAGCAATTTACATCGAGCAGGTTGCTGCTGCGGGTAAAGCCGAATATTCACTGCCGTTGTATGTGAATGCCGCCTTGCGCGATCCACTCAAACCAGGGAAGCCGCCAAGCTATGAATCGGGCGGCCCAACGGACAACAACATCGCGCTATGGAAAGTTGCCGCGCCATCCATCGCGATCGTCTCGCCGGACATCTACATGGCCGAATATGCGAAATATATGAAAGTTATCGGCCTCTATGGCCGGAACGACAATGCGCTTCTGATTCCGGAGACCGGAAATTCGCCCGCCTATGCCCGATACGTGTTTGCTGCAATCGGCAATGGCGCAATCGGATGGTCGCCGTTTGGGCTGGATCTGACCCGCTACAGCAATCTCGGTTCAGGGCCGGATGCAATGGAAGCAAACGCACTGAAGCCGGTGGCCCAGCAATACGCATTGCTTGCGCCGATTTCCCGCCTGCTTGCGAAAGAGAATCTGGAAGGCAATGTGATCGGGGTCAGCGAAGACCCGGAGAATCATAAGCAGGAGATCCCGTTCGGCCGCTGGAAGGTTGTGGTCAGCTATGGCATGCCATCATTCGGAAACTGGATGCAGCCAAAGGGAAACACTCCGCCCGATGGTGGTGTAGTGGTGGTGAAACTGGGACCGGACGAATACCTCGTTGCGGGCCATCATGCTCGCGTGGACTTCACTCCGACATTCGCTCCGGGAAAGAAGCGCCTCTTCCTTAAGGTCGACGAAGGATCCTTCGATGCGGCGGGAAATTGGAAGACGGCGCGCATCTGGAACGGCGATCAGACAGACTACGGTCTGAATCTGAAGGCTGATGAGAATGTCCTGCTAAAAGTGCGATTGACGACGTTCTAATGGCTGCTACAACTCGAGAACATTGTCTTCTATAGCCAGGCGAACATTGCCATCGGATTTGGCCAGCCGACGCACGGCCTCCGGCTTATCGACATTGGCCTTCAGCATCACCAGGGCAACCGGTACGCTGCGGCCCGCGCTCTTGATCGTCTGCACCGCGGTTTCACGGTCGATCTTGCAGGCATTCATCAGGATGCGGATTCCGCGCTCAACGAGCTTGGAATTCTGCATGTGCACGTTAACCATCAGGTTCTCGTACACATAGCCAAGTCGGGTCATGGCGCCTGTCGTGATCATGTTCAGGACCATCTTCTGGGCGGAAGCGGCTTTCATGCGGGTTGAGCCGGAGATGACCTCGGCGCCGACTTCAGCCACGATGACGATGTCAGCGGCGCCGGCGATCGGCGTCCCCTGATTGCAGGTGACTGCAGCGGTGTAGGCCCCTCGGGCCCTTGCATAGGCAGTTGCCGCGACCACATAGGGTGTGCGACCGGAAGCAGAAACGCCAATGACGACGTCTTTGCGGGTCGGGCGACGACGGGCGATATCCCGCTGGCCGAGTTCTTCCGAATCCTCGTTGACTTCGACCGCGGAGGCCAGGGCCTTCGGACCTCCGGCCATGATGTACTGGACCTGTCCGGGGGCGGTGGAGTAGGTAGGGGGACACTCAGAGGCGTCGAGGGCGGCGATTCGGCCGCTGGAGCCGGCGCCGATGTAGATGAGGCGACCCCCATCGCGAAGGGCGCGGGCGACGTGATCGATGACTTCGGCTATTTCGGGAAGAGCTTTCTTGACGGCCGCGGCTACCTTGGCGTCTTCGTGGTTGATGATGCGCGCAATCTCCAGCGCCGACTTGGTGTCAAAACCCTGAGAAGCTTCGTTTTGGCTTTCGGTAGTGAGGTGCTGGAGTAAGGAAGCCGGATCCGTCTTGGTTTCCTCTTTCCCGTGGGCGCCGGCGCCTTCGTGCGTCGTCGTACTGGTCAACATCAAAGTCCTTCCCCAGAATCTATTGTATCTGCAATCTGGGCAAGCAGACCGGAATTCTGGCTTGGGGACATGTCACTTTAATGTCATAGGATCAAACGAATTAGAGTGCTTCACGAACTGCGTCATGAAACGCGGGTCGGATCTGTTTGATCAGTTGACTTTGCCGATCGGGCCAAGTGCGATTGGTCAGCAGGACCGCGGCAACCTCGGCGTCAAGGTCGATCCAAACCGAACAGCCGCTGTACCCAAGATGGCCGACGGAGTGCGGGGGGAAGTGGTGGCCCGCTGACGACTCGGACGAAGGCGTGTCCCAGCCAAGGGCTTGCGAACTGCCTTCGGGACCCTGGCGCATGGCGAAGCACTCGACGGTATCGGTGCTGAACAGCGTCTTCGCCGAAGAATCACTTTTAGCGCCACCCATGACCTCGCGCGCAAAACGAAGCAGATCCGGAACATTCGAAAAGAGACCGGCGTGGCCTGCAGCGCCATTCAGGATAAAGGCATTTTCGTCCTGCACTTCGCCCTGGATGCGGCGATGGCGGAAAGTATCGTCAATCTCAGTGGGCGGAATGAGGTGTCGCTCCTGCAGCGGTGGCGAGAAACGGGTCGAACTTAGACCGAGAGGCTCAAAAACCATCTTCTGTGCCGAAACAGCCAGATCGGAGCCAAGAAGGACTTCCAGAGCCTTGCCGAGCAGGATGAAGCCGGGATCGGAGTATTCCGAGCGCTCGCCGGGAACCGCCTCTACCGGCAATTCAAGGCAGGCACGAAACAGCGCCGCCGGGGTCGTGACGGTTCGGAAGAACTCGACATAGCCGGGCAGACCCGAATTGTGCGCCAGAAGATGGCGAATTGTGACTTTGCGGGCGCGTTCGGTGCTTTCGCGGCCTACCACGAAGCCGGGAAGCAGCTCTCCAACTGGAGTATCCAGGTCGAGCACACCAGATTGGTACAGCAGCATGGCGACAGCGGTGGTAGAAACTACTTTCGTAAGGCTGGCTACGTCAAAAACCGTCTCCGCGTGGACTACGGGCGCGTCGTCCTCGTATGTGAAACGGCCGAGAGCATCAGCAAGAACGACTTCGCCCCCCGCAACAACCCCAAACGCGCATCCGGGAAATGCTCGGCGCTGGATAGCCTCTTCAAGTACCCGGTATGCGGCAGAAAAACGCTCGTTCTCAGGGTTGGAAACGGCAATACTGGAGTGATCGTGAGATCTTTTGATATCCATGTTTCGTATCTCCAAACGTCACAACCGTAGCGTACTCTAAATGGGGTCGCAGGAAAAACGGATCGTGCAGCTATCTTTGCGATAAAACCACCCGTCTATCACCTATAAGAACAGCAGGGAGGGGAAGATGCGTCTTAAAGGTTCGACATTTGAATCGACGCTTTTGGTGGTTGCCATATTGGCGATTTGGCTGCCTACAGCGTTGCCGGCACAGGCCCCGGCGAGCGCGGACGGCACTCCAGCCGCAAGTTCGCAACCCGCCACCCCGGCCGAATCTCCCGCTGCAGCTACTGATCCGGCCCCCGCGACTTCTGCTGTGCCTCCAAGCGCGACAGCAGTTGCCCAGAGGACCTATACGGTTCCGGCCGGCACCAAGATCCTGCTCCAATTGCGCAGTTCGCTGAACACCAGGAGCGCGAAACCGGGGGACGGCGTTTACCTGTCCTCGGCATTTCCGGTGGTGGTCGGCAACCGGGTGATGATCCCGGCGGGTGTATTCGTCCAGGGAACGGTTGATCGAGTGGTCCGAGCGGGACGCGTTAAGGGAAAAGCGCAGCTCGACATGCACTTTACGTCAATCATCTTCCCAAATGGGACGGTGGTTGAGATTCCCGGCATGGTCAGCGGAATGCCCGGCGCCAGCAAGCAGAAGGTGAAAGGCGACGAGGGAACGATCGAGCAGGATTCAGACAAGACCCGAAATGCAGCCAAAACCGCGGAGATCGCCTTGCCCACTGGAGCCACCGTAGGTTCCATCGCAGGCTTGGGCGGCGGACATCCCCTCGCCGGCAGTTTTGAAGGACTGGGCGCGGGTCTGGCGGCAGTGGCGCTAGTTTCGCTCTTTACGCGCGGCGCCGACGTGAACATTGAGTCGGGAACGCAGGTAGAGATGGTTCTGCAAAGGCCCCTGATCCTCGAGCAGGAGAATCTGGCTGAGGGTACGGCTCCGGGAGGCGCGCCAGCCATGGTGCCGACCGCGAATCAGCCCAAGCCATTACAAAAACCAGGTCGACCCAATCTCCTTTGTCCACCGGGGAGCCTGGGTTGCCAGTAGAGTTCATGTCGATTCATAATTCGGAATAGAAGATGTCAACGTTACCTCAAGATCCCGCTGTCCCTGAAATCTCTTCCTTATCTCCGGCCACCCCGACGGCAGAGAACACCGCGCCGGCGGAGCCCGCGGCGAATTCCGGGATTGGACTGTGGGTCCGCGACCTGCTGATCTCGGCAGCCATTTCGATTCTGATCATTCTATTTCTTTACCAACCGGTCCGCGTGGAAGGCACCAGCATGCTTCCGCGGCTCGAGGATCATGACCGGCTCTTCATCAATAAGTTTGTCTACCACATTACGTCGATCGAACACGGGGACGTGGTGGTGTTCCATTATCCGAGAGATCCGGAAAAGAGCTATATCAAGCGCGTAATTGCACTACCGGGCGACCGTCTGCGCATCGAACACGGCCAGGTATGGCTCAACGGCAAGGCACTGTCTGAGAATTACGTTCCCACCATGTACCGCGATACGCGGTCGTATGCCGAAACGGTGGTCCCGGACGATTGTTATTTCGTGATGGGCGATCACCGATCGATTTCCAGCGACAGCAGGGAATTCGGCGTAGTGGAGCGGGATCTGATTTACGGAAAGGCTGTCTTTGTGTACTGGCCCGCAAAAGATGTGGGCGAAGTAAGATAGATCGCCGTTTTCCACGTAATAGAACCACCCGGCAAAACCTGCTAAAATTGGTAGAATCCACTCCTCGGAGAGGCGATGCAGGCCATTCTTGCGCTCGAAGACGGGCGCGTCTTCCGCGGCGAAGGCTACGGGCACCCCGGCGAATGCCAGGGCGAAGTGGTTTTCAATACTTCCCTTACCGGTTACCAGGAAATCGCCACTGATCCCTCCTACGCCGGTCAAATTGTCGTTCTCACCAATCCGCAGATCGGCAACTATGGAACCAACGAGGCTGACAACGAGGCGGCGAAGCCTTATATCGAAGGACTGATCGTGCGCGAGTTCTCGGCGGTCAGTTCGAACTGGCGGTCGGAACGAGTCACCGACGAGTACATGGAGCGGTACGCCGTTCCGGTGCTGGCGGAGATCGATACGCGCGCGCTGGTTCGCCATCTGCGGATGAACGGCGTCATGCGCGGAGTGATTTCGACGCAGGAGGCCGACGCCGATAAGCTCGTGCAGCGGGCGAGGTCGATCAGAAAGATGGATGGGACCGACCTGGCCAAGGTCGTTTCAACGAAGTCCGTCTACGGCTTCAATGCAGAAGACATCCGGAATCAGACAGGGGATCCGCTGCTGCCCGAGTGCGAAGAGATGCCGCTGCTCCACGTGGTGGCATATGACTTCGGGATCAAGCAGAACATCCTGCGCATGCTTACGAGGGAGAGCTGCAATGTAACGGTGGTTCCGGCGGAGACGAGTGCTGCCGACGTCATGGCGCTGAAGCCCGATGGCGTGTTTCTCTCGAACGGGCCAGGCGATCCTGAGCCTGTGGACTACGCAGTCAAGTCGATTCGCGACATGCTGGGTCGCGTGCCGGTCTTCGGCATCTGCCTCGGACACCAGCTTTGCGGGCTGGCGTTGGGCGGAAAGACATACAAGCTAAAGTTTGGACATCATGGCGGGAACCATCCCGTCCGCAATAACACAACCGGCAAGGTAGAGATCACGGCGCACAATCACAACTTCGCCGTCGATCCCGAATCAATCAACGCGAATGAAGTTGACCTGACGCATGTCGATTTGAACGACAACACACTCGAAGGCCTGCGCCACAAGACGCTGCCATTATTCAGCGTGCAGTATCACCCGGAGGCGGCTCCAGGGCCGCACGATTCGCACTACCTGTTCCGCGACTTCCGGAAGATGATGGAGGAGTGGAAAGGATGACATTCGCAGCGATCGGAAAGATGAGCATTCCAAACCAGCGGGGCTTTTGGCTCCGCTGTTTTTTGAGCGGGACGGTGTGGGTTCTGTTGTGCATCGCCGGTTCCGGCTCGTTGAAGGCACAGCTCGATCTTCCAGGTCCGGAGCGACTGAGTCACGTTGAAGGCCTCATCGTGAATGACACTGGTCATCCAGTGGTCGATCTGGAGGTCACGTTGTTAAGGGATGAGAAGGTCGCATTCCAAACACGAACAGACAAGTCGGGAGGGTTCGGGTTCCAGCATGTTCCGTCTGGGGCCTACTTGTTTCGGGTGAAACGAACCGCGAATTCGCCCGCGGAGCGTCAGATTGTGATCACGGACGAGGTGGTGACAGCCCTTGAACGGAAAAAACTTTACGTGATTCTGGGACCGGGCGCCTGCCAGGACGCCTGCTCCTCGGTGGTGACGAGCAAGAAGGACTTTGACCGGGCCATTCGTGAAAAGAACAAACATTGAAGATGGAACGCAAGCGGACGTTTCGAAAGGGCACGGATTCAATCGCGCTGAAAAAGCTTCGGGGAAATCTGTTGGGCTTTGAAAGGGTACGACTTTAGTCGTGCCGCAAAGGCCAACAAGGAAGCGAGGCTTTAGCCGCTGAGGGATGATTTGAAACCGACTCGCGAACATGCAACAAACAACTCGCAGACCTACTTCATCACGTCGAAGACATGGGAAGGTCGCGCATTGTTTCGGGCAGAATCCTTGGCGAGACTGTTTTTCAAGACACTATTGTCCCATCGCAGCGCATATCTGTTGCATGAATTCGTTCTGATGCCGGATCACTTTCACCTGTTGATCACACCTTCGGTGGCGTTGGAGCGCGCGGTGCAATTGATCAAGGGCGGATTCTCGTTCCGTACAAAAAAAGAGCTTGGTTCGAATGCCGAGATTTGGCAAAGGGTTTTCTCCGATTACCGGATTCGCGACTTCGAGGACTACGGCAAGCACCGGCATTACATACATCTGAATCCGGTGAAGAAGCATTTGTGTGAACGGCCGGAAGTGCATCGATATTCATCCGCGCATCCGGGATGGAAATTGGACCCCATCCCTCAGGGGCTAAAGCCCGGGAGTCTAATGGGATCAGCCATCGGCACGACTGAAGTCGTGCCCTTTCAAGACGACTTCGAGGCATGCGGCACGGCTGCATCGGTGCTCCTTCAAGACCAAGACAGAACATTTGGTGCAATTTTGAGAAGCAGGAAATAAACAGAACAATGCCACGCAGAAATGACATTCAGAAGATTCTTGTGATTGGGTCGGGGCCGATTGTGATTGGTCAGTCGGCCGAGTTCGACTACTCCGGCACGCAAGCCTGCAAAGCGCTCAAGCAGGAGGGCTACGAGGTTGTGCTGGTGAATTCGAACCCAGCCACTATCATGACCGATCCCGAACTTGCCGATCGCACCTACATCGAGCCGTTGACGCGCAGCTATGTCGAGCAAATCATCCGCATTGAGAGCGAGATGCTCGGACCCGGTTCCGGCAAATTCGCGCTGCTGCCCACGGTCGGTGGACAGACAGCCTTGAACCTCGCAGTGGATCTGGCCGATGCCGGGGTCCTCGATCGCTACAACGTCGAACTGATCGGCGCCAAACTCGAGCCCATCAAGAAGGCTGAAGACCGGTTGCTCTTCAAGGATGCGATGATTCGCATCGGGCTCGAAGTTGCGAAATCGGCGCTGGTGAACAACCTGCGCGACGGCTTGGACTTTGCCGGCAAGATCGGCTTTCCAGTTCTTATTCGGCCAAGCTTTACGCTGGGCGGCTCGGGTGGCGGCATTGCGTACAACCGCGAAGAGTTGATGGAGATCCTGGCGCGCGGCCTCGACCTCTCGCCTGTGCATGAGTGCCTTATCGAAGAGAGCATCCTTGGCTGGAAGGAATTCGAGCTTGAGGTGATGCGCGATCTGGCCGACAACGTCATCATCATCTGCTCCATTGAGAACTTCGATCCCATGGGCGTGCACACCGGCGATTCGATCACCGTTGCCCCCGCTCAGACGCTCACTGACCGGGAGTACCAGAGAATGCGCGATGCGGCGATTGCCGTGATGCGCGAGATCGGCGTTGAGACCGGCGGATCGAATGTACAGTTCGCCGTGAATCCTGCCAACGGGCGCATGATCGTGATCGAAATGAATCCGCGTGTTTCACGGTCGTCCGCCCTCGCTTCAAAGGCGACCGGTTTTCCAATTGCAAAGATCGCGGCAAAGCTCGCCGTTGGTTACACGCTCGACGAGATTCCTAACGACATTACGCGGAAAACGCCCGCATGCTTCGAGCCCACGATCGATTACGTGGTGGTGAAGATTCCGAAATGGCAATTTGAGAAGTTTCCCGGAGCGGATGACACCCTGGGTCCACAGATGAAGTCGGTTGGCGAAGTGATGGCCATGGGCCGCACCTTCAAAGAAGCGCTGATGAAAGCCTGGCGGGCGCTGGAAACCGGAAAGAAGACCGGGACAGAAGTCCTGGAGCCTCGCCGCCTGACACAGATGTTGGTGACACCGCGTCCGGAGCGCCTGGGCTATATCCGGTTCGCCTTCGAGCGAGGGATGAGCGTGCGCGAGGTTGCGCGCCTGACCGGAATGGACCCGTGGTTCCTGCATCAGATTAGGGAAATCACCCTGGCGCAGCAATCGCTCCATGAAATCACGCCGGAGGAGATCTCCCCGCAGCATCTGCTTAAGCTGAAACGCTACGGCCTGAGCGACGAGCGCATAGCGACGGAGTGGAAGCTTGAGGGCCACGACGGAATCAAGCGGGTGAGGGAGCTGCGCGAAGCCAAAGACATCCGGCCAGTTTTTAAACTCGTAGATACCTGCGCCGCAGAGTTTGAGTCCATGACGCCCTACCTCTATTCAACCTACGACGAGGAGGACGAGGCGCCACCGACGGATAAGCCGAAGATCATCATTCTCGGGTCAGGTCCGAACCGCATCGGGCAGGGAATCGAATTCGATTACTGCTGCTGCCACGCTGCCTTCGCACTGAAGGAAGACGGCTACGAGACCATCATGGTGAATTGCAATCCTGAGACGGTCTCAACGGACTACGACACCAGCGATCGGCTCTATTTCGAACCGCTGGTGCTGGAAGATGTCCTTGCCGTCTACAACCACGAGGCGCAGAGCGGCGCGAAGATCGGAATGATTGTGCAGTTCGGCGGTCAAACCCCGCTCAACCTGGCACAACGGCTGCTGGCGGCAGGTGTGCCGATCATTGGTACATCGCCGGATTCCATCGACCTCGCGGAGGACCGTAGACGGTTTGGCAAGCTGCTTGAAGATCTGAAAATCCCGCAGCCGGCAGGCGGCACGGCGACAAGTGTCGATCAGGCCCTGGAAGTTGCGGAGCGAATTGGGTATCCGGTGCTTGTGCGCCCCAGCTACGTCCTTGGTGGCCGAGCCATGGTGATCGCGTATGATGCCGCGGCGGTGGCCGAGTATATGAAGCAGGCCGTTGAGTATTCGCAGGAGCGGCCGGTCCTTGTCGATCACTTCCTCGAGAATGCGGTCGAGGTTGATGTGGATGCGCTCTGCGATTCGGAAGACGTGGTGATCGCGGGGATCATGCAGCACATCGAGGAGGCAGGCATTCACTCCGGCGATTCATCCTGCGTGCTGCCTGCGGTCAGCATCCGCGAGGACACCCTGAACACGATCCGCGAACACACCAGGAAACTCGCATTAGCTCTGAAGGTGGTCGGCCTGGTAAACCTGCAGTTCGCCATTCAACGCGACGGCGATGGACAGGATCATGTCTATGTCATCGAGGTGAATCCCCGGGCGTCGCGAACCGTGCCCTACGTCTCGAAAGCGACGGGTGTGCCCCTGGCGAAGATGGGTGCGCGCCTGATGACTGGCCTTAAGCTGCGCGAACTGCTACCGGAAGAAGTAGCCTCGGAAAAAGATCTGGAGACGGGGACGCATTTCTACGTCAAGTCTCCGGTATTTCCCTGGAACAAGTTTGCCGGCGTCGACACAGTGCTTGGTCCAGAAATGAAATCGACTGGCGAAGTAATGGGTGTCGCGGCAAGCTTTGGCGAGGCCTTCGCCAAGGCACAGTTGTCGGCCGGACAGATCCTTCCGTCACGCGGCACGGTGTTCTTCACAGTGAATGACCACGACAAAGCCGCTGCCGTCGAATTGGCGCGGAGATACGCAGAGTTGGGCTTCCATATCGTTGCTACCGAGGGAACCGCAAACGCCCTGGAACGGGCGGGCCTCGCAGTTGAGCGAGTCTTTAAAGTGAAAGAAGGCCGGCCGAACGTAGTCGACCTGATCAAAGGCGATCGCATCCAGCTCATCATCAATACGCCGCGCGGACAGGACACGTTTTTCGACGAGAAGGCGATCCGTCGCGCGGCGGTTCTGGCGCGGGTTCCGACCATCACAACAATTGCCGCTGCGCAGGCTGCGGTGGAGGGAATCGCTGCCATGCAGCAACCGAACATCACGGTGTACGCGCTACAGAATCTCCATGCTGCTGCGGCAGCGGTTCAGGAATGAACCGCAAGCGAGCCGCTTCGCTTTATCTGTGGGCTCTACAATAGACTCATGCTGATTGAGGGCATTTTTGCGGCGATTACTACGCCGTTTTATCCGGACGAGCGCGTCTACTACCGCAAGCTCGAAGCCAACGTTTCGCGTTATTCACGCAGCCAGCTGGCCGGAATGGTCGTGCTGGGTTCAACGGGCGAAGCCCCGGCGCTCGACGATGCGGAGACCAAGGATCTGCTGCGTACAGCGGCCGAGGCGGCTGCACCGGAGAAAGTGCTGATCGCCGGGTTGAATCGCGAAAGCCTGCGATCCGTTTTGGAACTGGCCGAAGTCGCGGCGAAGTATCAATACGATGCGGTGCTGGTCCGCACACCGACTTACTACTCAACGCAGATGACCTCCGAAGTGGTCGCCAACTACTTCAGGGCAATTGCCGACCGGTCGCCGCTTCCCGTGGTGCTTTACAACATCCCTCGCTGCGTGCCATATCAGATCCCGGTGGAGATGGTCGCCGAGCTTGCGCATCACCCGAACATCATCGCCATCAAGGACTCCAGCGGAAGCCTGGAGCGGATCAAGGGAATTGTTGAAGCTACGCGCACCGTGCCAACGCGTACGGTCACGGTTACGCCGGTATTTGAGGCCGTTACTGCGCGGATGACGGTTGCCGCTTCAGTGCAGCCGGGGACGTTCGTGTCTGCTGGCGACCTGGCAGGCGGCCCAGCAATCGGAGTGGCGCCGCCGATGGTTCCGTTGAAAACGCGCACCAAAGAGGTCGGCTTCCAGGTGCTTACCGGATCGGCCGGCATCATCCTGCCATCGCTACAGGCAGGTGCATCCGGTGCGATTCTCGGCTTCGGAGCATGTGCGCCCGAGGCATGTTACGAAATCTACTTTGCCTGGAAGGATCGCGACGCCAAGCTGGCCGCGGAGAAGCAGGAACGCATTCTGAAACCCAGCCAGCGCATCACTGCGGAGCTCGGCATTGGCGCTGTGAAGTACGCCTGCGACTTTAACGGCTTCTGGGGCGGCTATCCGCGACAGCCCCTCCTGCCGCTTACAGCTGAGCAAAAGACCGAAGTCGAGAAGCTGCTCGCCGATATCAGGAATTGACGCAGCTTCCCGATGCGGCGGACTCCGTCAGGCTGTCCGAATTTCAAAGACGGCGAAGTACAGCCAGATCCTGAAACCGGTCGATGACACCGGGCAAGACGTTCTCCACCCGGAATCCGGATTCCTCGAAGACCGATCGTGCCTGCGCGCGGGAGTAATACATGTCGCCCGTGGGCCGAAGCATGCCGGGATGACCAAAGCCGAGGGCAACTTCTCGTGCCATGCGCAGGGCATAGCCCGCCTCGTCCTCGGCATCAAAGAAATAGCGCATCTCATCCAATTTTGCCGGCGTAAGGTCGAGGAGCTTTCCGAGTTCGTGATAGCGGGCGAGCGAAGTGTAACTGTTGAATGTCAGGCAGAGTACTGCCCCAGGCTTGGCCACACGACGGAGTTCGTCGAGCCAGAGTCTGGCGTCCTGCGCCGAAAGATGCGAGAAGACCGAGACGGAATAGATCAGGTCGAAAGTCGCGTCAGGGAAGTTGAGCGGAGGATCAAATTTGTTGGCGTAAACCTTGGCCTTCGGGTAGGCGCCCTGAAGATATGCAATGGCGTCGGCGCGGATATCGCAGGCATAAGCGTGGGCATTCGGGAACAAGCGGATCAGGTGCAGAAGCTGGCGTCCGGCGCCGCATGCGAAGTCGAGGACGTTTACGGGTTGGTCGAGGTCTACGCCATGGGCAATCGCCGAAGTAGCGATCGGCATAAACGAAGTGAGTCCTGACTCGTAGTAATGCCGGATTGTATGGCTGGAGGTCCTACGGAGAATGTGGTTGGGAGGAAGCGGAAAATCGATGATGCCCAGTCCGCGGAGTAAGCTGCACTTGGCCGAGAAGTAGACGTCGATGACGCGCTTTGCAAGCCCTTTAGCTGCACCCGCCGCTCGATCGGCAGTGCTCAGAGTAGGCAATTTGGGTTCAGAAACCGCCGCCGATTGAAGCTCTTCAATACCCTTTGTCAAACAGACCTCACGGGAGGGGAGTAGCTTTGAGGATACTATCCGGGCCGAGCAACGGTAAAGGCGACGGGGGGATCCAAACCCAGGATCGGGACTGGGGTCAGGTATCTCGTGACATTATCGAGCCGGGTTTAGGCCGGGTTATCAGATGCTCTCGACTCTCTTGTTCTTGAGGGATTGGCCTATGTGGATGGGAGGGTATTCGCATTCCGCGAAGACCCAGTCCCGGTTCCTTCCATCCTCAATGGAAGAATCAAACAGGATCACCGTTTTACAATGAACGCAACGAAAACCGAGGCAACCTTTATCCCAGGTCGTCTTTTTGTACCAGCCCAAATCGCCTTGGCCGATCTTCAAGGTGCTTCGGCAGCTCCCACAGACAACCTGCTGGGCCCAATCCGGCCCGACTGAAATGATCTCCATGACCGCTCCTCGTGTGAACGCGTGGCGCGTTTTCTCCGGTAGGGGCTTCTGCATCGGTCACAAGCTGTGCGTCACGCAGTGGCGCTATCAGTTGTGTGGGGAAAGCGATCGCATGTCTGCCTTGTCCAGTGCTAGGCATTGTAATCGACTGTGCGAAACTTTCGCTAAGAGAAGTTCCGAGACGTTCCATAAGCGCTCGGAAATGCCCATCAGAATATGCACTGGCCTTGTGGCAAAATGTGTCTTGAAGTTGCCGGATGCCAGGAAAGGGAAGAAGGAAACCAGATCGAACGATCGACCAGAATTGTCTGATTCCCAATGCAAGTCCGGCAAGGGTCCAGAAAAACGCGGCGGGATTCGGACTGCTTCCATCGAAGCGTCTCAGGACCTTGGGCGGCCCGCTCCAGATCCCTCGCTCTTTGTTTTGAACTGCCGTTTGAGTGATTGATAGTCCGTCTTTTCCGTAGATGTGCGCGGCAGGCTTTCGAGAAATACGAACACATCGGGGCTCATGTAGGCGGGCAGTTCCCTGGCGACGAATATTTTCATCTGCAGGATGTCCGGTTTCGGCTCTTTGCCGGCCACAACATATGCAATGATCTGCAAAGTCCCGGGTTCGGTTTCAACGGCCACCACTCCGGCCTCGCGGATCGACTCGTGACGATAAAGCGCGCATTCGATGTCATCAAGCTCGATGCGGTATCCACGGCGCTTCACCATCCGGTCGCGCCTGCCCGCATAGATGAACCCGTGCTGCGGATCTTCGCGCACCACGTCCCCGGTGGAATACCAGCGCTCTCCGTCGCGCATTTGAAACACGGCACTCGTCTCCTGGCCGCGACCCCAGTAGCCCAGGAAGACTGAACTGCCGGCGATATACAGTACGCCTTCTTCGCCTTTTGCTACAAGCAGGTTGCTCTGGTCGTCCAGCACCTCTGCCTTGCAGTGCGCACACGCCCAGCCTATCGGATATGGCTCGGTCCGCTCTTCCGGAATGGGCAGCGGGATATTCGCATAGGTGCAGACATTGGTCTCGGTCGGCCCATACAAGTTGTAGTATTCCGGCTTCGGCCACAGTTTGGTCAACTGACGCAAATGCTTGACGGGAAATACTTCGCCCGCAAATAGCACCAGGCGCAAGTGCGAGTGATCGAGGCGGTCTATGTGGCCGAACGATACAAGCAATTGTAGAATGGAGGGCGTCGAATACCACACCGTCAATTTTCGATTCGCGATAAATGCAGCCAGCGCCTTCGGATTCTTACCCGTTTCATCGTCAATCAGATGAACCGAAGCCCCGTGCCCAAGCGGCAGATAAAGATCCAGCACCGACAAATCAAAATGAAATGGCGCGTGGCTGCTGAATCGGTCCTCGGGGCTGGGATGGAAGACAGATGCACACCAGTCGATAAATCCCATGGCGTTGCTGTGGCTGATCATCACGCCCTTGGGAACGCCCGTCGACCCTGAAGTGTAGAGAATGTATGCCAGGTCGTCGCCACCGGTTGTGTTTTGCGGTGCCGCGTCCAGGCGATGACAGATCACGTCGTCCCATGCGCTGTGCCGAATGTTTTCAACAGCTCCGCTGGCTGTTCCGACGATGATCGCGCTTTCTAAGCCCGCTTCCGCCGGGGCAAGCGTTCCGACAAGCCGCGCATCGACAAACGCCACGCGAATCTGGCAATCACGCAGGATCAGGCGGATACGCTCCACAGGTGCAGTCCAGTCGATTGGCACATACGCAGCGCCGGCCTTAAGAATGCCGAGCATCGCCGTTACCGTCTTCGCCGACTTCGGCATCACGAGGGCCACGCGATCTCCTGACCTGACACCCTGCGCAAACAGAAAGGCTGCAATCCGTTCCGCATTTGCATCCAGCTCCCGATACGTCGTCTCCTCGCCGTCGGGATTCACAACGGCTGGGCGCAGCGGAAACAGCATGGCGCTGTTTTCGACGTACGATGCTAGATTCAGAACATTTGCCTCTGTCGTCACTCTAGGCTCTCTCAGAAATCTTTTGTTCAATAAGATTTGAAATTGCGTCGATCGTGTCGAAATTATCGATGCCCGTTTCGTGAGCCTCGAGTTCGATGCCGTACTGCTCTTCCACATGGCTTACGAGCTTCAGCAAGCCCATCGAATCCAGCACGCCGCTCGTCCGCAGAGCCGTGTCATCTTTCACATTCGCTGGCGATTCTCCGGGAAGAAACTCCGCTACGATGTATGCCCGGAGTTCCTCTTTCATCGTGTTCTTGTCGGTCACTTCAATCGTCTCCTCTCGATTTATCTTGGCTGAGTGTGCCTGGCTGTTCTTAAAGGTTCAGAAGCTTCGCAATGATGTTTCGCTGTATCTCCGACGTTCCCGAATAGAGCCTGCTGCCCACTGCATCGCGGAGATCCCTCTCGATGCTTTGCTCCTTCATGTAGCCGTAGCCACCAAAAATCTGGATCGCGTCCAGGCTCGACTGCACGAAGCATTCTGAAACATGAAGTTTCGCCAACGCCGCCTCCAGTTCCGCACTGCGTCCAAGCTGCTTCAATCGGCCGATCTGGTAAATCAGCGGCCGGCACGTCTCGAGACGTAGTTTCATGTCCACAATGCGATTCGCGACAGACTGATATTTCCCGATCCCTTTTCCGAACTGCTTGCGTGATTGCGCGTGGCGAATGACTCGTTCCAGCTGGCGCCGCATCACTCCCAGGCAATTGGCAAGGATGCAGCCGCGTTCCCACTCCATCGCGCAGCCAAAGATCTGCACACCTCGTCCCTCCCGGCCTAGCCTCTGTTCGATGCCAATCTCGCAATTCTCAAAGATGACCTCAGACAACGGCGATGTGCGCAGACCCATCTTCGAATCGGCGGGCCCGATCGAAATACCGGGCGTATCGCGCTCCACCAGGAATGCCGTAATGCCGGTTGCCCCCAGGGCAGGATCGATCGTGGCATAGGTCACGATCAGATTCGCCACTGGCCCATTCGTCACGAATGTCTTTACGCCGTTCAGAATGTAGCGATCGCCGTGCCGCTCGGCGCATGTACGCATGGCAAAAACGTCTGAGCCCGCATCGGATTCTGTGGACGCATTCGCTCCAATCCACTCGCCATTTGAAAGCAAAGGAAGATACTTTGTTTTCTGTTGTTCATTGCCGTAGGTAAGGATGGGAATCGTGTTGGTCCACAAATGGGCATTGAGGGAAAACAGCAGGCCCTGATCGCTGCTTGCGTATCCCAGGCCCTCCATGACGGAGAGAACCTCCGGCAATCCCAGGCCAAGGCCTCCGAACTCGGCGGGCACCGGCATGCGAAGAAGCCCGAACTCTGCGCATTTCTTCCAGCCTTCGGCGTCGAAGACAGAGTCGGCATCGGCGTGGATCATCTCGGCATCCTGCCGCAGAGATGCGCGACCGAACTCGATGGCAGCGCGCAGCATCTCCTCCTGATCAGGAGTAAGGTCAACGGTCGCAAATCCGGAACGTTCGTGGCTCATTCTATGTCACTGCGAAGGCGAAGCATCCGGAAAACGGCTGGAAGCTACACCGGTCAACTGGGTCCATAAATCGTGATTCGCGTGCAATTGCGCGAACAGAGCGTCACAGATCATCCGATGACCCGCGATGTTGGGATGAACGTCCGTCCGACTTTGGCGGACAGATTCTCTGTCGAGCATTGGCATAAAGATATCCGAAAGGTCGATGAAGCCAACGTTCATCGAGGACAGCAATTCAGGGATTCCTGCAAATCTTCGCCTTGCGATGTCCGCGTCTTCCAGCGTCGGCGCCAGGACGATGATAAATTGTGCCCCATGTTGATCGGCCGTCTGCTTCATCTCAAGCAGCGACTTCCGGATAATCTCCATCCTATACGGAGCCAGTTTCGCGCTCAGCACAGCTTCGCTATCTGTCTGCCGTGCGTCGGCGCGCCTGACCACGTCTCGTAGAAAATCGTAACGCAAGTCGATGCCTGACTTGATCAGATAGACAAGATGAGAATCCCATCCCCTGTGAACGGAGAGTTCGGTCAGGATCACCATGTACACGTCAGGGTGAAACTGCGGGGTATCGCGGGCAGCCACATCCATCATTTGCGTGAGTTCATAGCCCGATACCGAAAAATTGAGAACTTCGAATTGCGGCGACGGCTGTGACGCAGGCGCCTCGTTGAGCCGGTTTGCCAAAAGGTATACGAATCCCTGATTCATATTTACGCCGTAACCTTCAGGTACCGAATCACCCAAAACCGCCACTCGGCGCGTATCCAGCGGCTTGGTAATCGACCAGTCGGGGCCGATGTACCCAAATTGATTGACGGGTGTGTCTGTGGCCTTCCAGTCTGTGACATTGGTCAGGTTCGGCCTCAATCGCCGCAGGCGAAACGCGTCTCGCACAAACGTCGTGCTTCCAAACAGAATCTGCTCGCGGCTCGTCCGATTCGAGTTGAACAGGTCCTCGTAATACCCGGACGGTGACCAAAAGTAAAGCAGGGTCCGGCTTCTCATCACTTCGACCATCATCGCAGGAAAGCGGCCGATCGATGTTGAGTACAACTGGTTCGCAAAAACCTTCAAAGCCAGAAGAAGGATGATTGCGGCGGCAGGCAGCAACGCCGCGAGCGAGGAATACCTTACTTTCGCAGTTGCGGTCATTGGATCGGCCCCTGCGTCCATCGGCTCATCAGGTAGAGCCACGAACCAACGCTCGGCGAAGACCACAGCGACCACAGCACCAGGATCACAGAAACGGTTCCCAGCACGCGTGCTGCATGCAAGCCACGATCTCTCCAACTCGCACCAACTCGCCGCTGCTTATGCCACCAGTTAAACACTACATTCGCCATCACCAGGATTCCCAGCGCGCTCCAGAAAATCGTGTCCGGCCACGTGATGGAGAGCTTGCCGTCAATCCACAACGACTGGTAGGAATGCGCGGCCCACGTGAAGGTGAACACCGCAGCAGTGCCCAGAACCTGCGCGCGAAGGTCCCCACGTTTCCGATATTTGAAATACACGGGCAGATAGACAATCTTCACCATGAAATCTTTCCAATAGATATTGATCCGGCGCCAGAAGTCCAAAAAGCTGCTGGAAAGCAAATAGCGCCGGTTCGTCTCCGGAAGGTCATAGCCGAACAGGTGCAGCATGCCCACCACAAGGTGAAACTTGCCGGAGACGTTCAGGTAAAGGAGGAACGTCAACACCATGTTCGTTACCAGTTTCGGAAAGCTGTTCACGCGGTCCGGCAGGAATGGATCGTCGAAATAAAGAACCACGCGATAGAGCATCAATTGGACGGCGCCGCGCACCATCCAGTGAATACCCTGTTGCGCAATGTCATGAATATTCCGCCGATAATAGGTGGAACGCATCGTCTGAAAATCGATGACAGGGAAGAGAGTGAAATAGTAATTCGGAAGAATGAAGAAATAGCTCAGATACGAGAGGAAGGAAATCGGCTCCTTCGCGTGCGCCAGATCGTACACATAGATCATCACTCTGAACATGAAGATCCCGCCGAAGACTGCGTAAAAACCGAGCGGGATACCGGCAGGCCGGGTGACGCATCCGTACAGCAGCGCTGCAAACAAAACGGATACCAGCACCACACGCCAACGCAGAGTCAACGGAGTTCTCAGAATCAGGAAGATGGCAATGCCTGTACCGAGCACCAGCGCAGCGACTGTTTTATCCAGGAGGAAAAACGAACCCAGGATTGAAACTGCAACCCAGAAAGCCTCCTTGAATCGGAACGGCAGCCAGTAGTGAACGAAGAACGCACCAAAGACGATGGCGCACATGTCCACAAAATGCGTTGTTTCGAGATGATAAGTATGAATTAGGAGCAGCAGACCTGCAATTTGCGCAGCCAGAATTGAAAACCCCGCCAGACTCGTCGCGGCGTGTGCATCGCGTGACGCATTGCCCGGGACGGGGCGGGATGCCGCCGGGTTAGTAGGAAGAACAGCAGTATCGATTCTGGAAGCCATATTGTTCCAATGAGCGCTTCGCCTCTGGCCGTCGTTTGCCTCGAAGTCAGCTTTCCTGGGCCTCCCCGCGCTGAACATCCCACAACTAAAAGTTATGACGTGAGTATGCCACGGAATACTGGCAGGTTCTCACAGACAAAATCGTGGCCTTGAATAGGTTCGGGGGCAGCCTCATCGGCTGTCCGATATTTAGTGACGGCTCGTGTTACTGACCATCCGAAACGATGTCCTGCATACAACCTCTGGATCCGCGCTATTCTGTTCGGCCCGGTGAAAGAGAATTTCAGAGAAGGGAAGCGACCCAGAAGTCCACAAAGTGCCGCGTTGATGGAAGGGCATGCTGGCTGTGAGCCGAAGAAGCACACCGGAACGATTGACTCGCATGTGTTGCAGACCTCAGAGGAGGATCCGCCGTGCACGCGCTCGGTAGATCAGGGGACGCGCGTCGGACGACGTTTCCAAGTGGATTCCGGCGTCAGTCTAGGTCCACAGCCTGACCGTCGCCAATACCACTATCCGGGCAGCCTAATTCACAGAACCCGCCTGAATGTCAGCTTGTCCGCTATATTGCCAATGTCCGATAACAGATATTCTGTATAGTTAAACAATCGTACGAGAGTTATGGCTATAAATTGCTATGTGCTTTGACGTTGGCAGTTTAGTGGTGCACTTCCCTACATTTTGTAGCGACCAAGGTCTTCGTCGTTGAGACCCTCAAGCCAGCCGCGCAGTTCGTCGGCCGTGGGGCCTTCGGGCGGTCCAGACATGTTTAGTTTGGCGGATTGCATGACGTGCTCGGCGACGTAGATTGGGCAATCTGCGCGCAGCGCAAGCGCGATGGCGTCGGATGGACGCGCGTCGAGGGTCATAAGTTCGCCATCCTGGCGAATCCACAGCGCAGCGAAGAATGTGTCGTCTTTAAGCTCTGTGATGACAATCTTTTCCAGCTGTGCATTCATGTGACGCATGAGATTTCGAGTCAGATCATGGGTCATCGGGCGTGGAGCCGCCACTTTTTCGATCTCGATGGCGATGGCATTCGCCTCGAAGATCCCCACCCAGATCGGCATAACCGTGTCGGAGCCGACGTCTTTGAGCACCACGATCGGCATGTTGGTAGCTGGATCCATCATCAAACCGCGGATTCTGACTTCGATGTCCATGGTTTTTCCCTCTCCGCTACTTGCTTAGACTGCTTCGCCCACGAGACTGTTCGGGTATGTTTGAGTGATCTTCACTCGCTTGAAGGTGCCTGGTGCCGGTGCGATTGGCATGGAACTGGTGAAATTGACCGGTTTGTTCTGCGAACTGCGTCCGGCAATTTGGCCCCGAGCAGTGTTCATGCCCTCGACCATCACTTCCATTTCCTCGCCTAAATGCCTGGCGTAATTGGCTCTTTGTATCTCCCGCTGCCTATCGAGGATGACTTGCAGGCGCTTCGCCTTCTCGTCATCGGGAATTGAGTCGATCATGGTGAGCGCCGGCGTATTCGGGCGGCCCGAGTACTTGAACCCGAACACGCAATCGTACTGGACTTCCTGAAGAAGGTCCATGGTCTGGATAAAATCTTCGGAGGTTTCCCCAGGAAATCCAACGATGATGTCGGTTGAAATCGATATTTTTCGCTTTGCCGATTTGATCCAACTGATGCGTTCCAGGTACCAATCAGAGGTGTATTCGCGGGCCATCAACTTTAGCACGCGCGAAGAACCCGATTGCACCGGCAGGTGCACATGGTCGCAGAGGGTCGGATAAGCGTCGATCGCCTCAACGATGTCTCGCGTGAAGTCGCGGGGATGGCTTGTGGTGAAGCGCACTCGCCGGATGCCCGGGACCTGCCCAACCGCGGCAAGCAATTCCGCGAAGCTCAACTTCCCTTCTTGGTCGCGGTAGCTGTTCACGTTCTGCCCGAGCAGTTGAATTTCGGAGTAACCCTGGTCTGCGATCCGGCGCGCTTCTGCCAGCACAGACGACGAACTGCGGCTGCGCTCTTTGCCGCGGGTATACGGAACGACGCAGTAGGCACAAAATTTGTCGCAGCCTTCGATGATGGTGATGTAGCCGCGGTAAGGATTCTGCCGCGAGGTGAACTCAGTTTCAAACGTCTCGTCGGTCTGCCTGTCGTCGAGCCCCGTGATCCGCGTCTCGCCGGATTCGAGGCGGCTCAGCATTTCGGGCAGCTTGCGATAGGAGGCAGAGCCGGATACAAGCGAGACGTACGGCGCACGCTCGAAGATCTTTTCGCCCTCCTGCTGCGCAACACATCCAAGCACGCCGAAGCGCTTGCCCGCCTTATGGAGCTTCTTGTAATCGTTGAGGCGGTTAAAGACCTTTTGTTCTGCCTTGTCGCGGATCGAGCAGGTGTTATAGAGGATCAGACCAGCTTCCTCTTCGCTCTCGACCTGGCGATAGCCCTCGTGAAGCAATGTGCCAATCACCTTTTCGGAGTCATGGGCATTCATCTGGCACCCGAAGGTCTCGAGGTAGAAGGTTTTCTCAGGCGCCATAGCAAGTTCGAGTATAGAGCATTCGGAACTGGGATCCGGGACCAAGGATTAGGGATCAGGACGATTCCTTTCGCCGTTCGCTTCTGAACAACTGCTAGCGGAATCGTACATAGTGAACCGCGATTGATTGGCTCTCGGGAACATCTAATCAACAACTTGCGTAGGAACAGCATTGGGCTGGAACGTGCTGTTATTTGTCCGAGGCGGCCCTTCCAATTGGCAGATGAGCTCACGTATCGGTCTGTTCCAGGGAGGTAAGTTCGGTGTCCATTGAAGTCCAGGGTGTTGCACCTCTCGTCCAGGTATTCGATATGCCGCGTTCGATCCGGTTTTACCGCGACCTGCTGGGATTTTCTGTGACCGGCAAATCGAAGACCCTGTCAGACGATGCCGATGACGTCAACTGGGCGATGCTGCAGCTCTGCAACGCGACCATCATGTTGAATACCGCCTACGATCCCGACGATGTGCCGCAATCGCCGGATGCCGCGCGGTGGTCAGGACACCAGGATACGTGCCTCTACTTCGCCTGCCCCGACGTAGACGGAGCCTATGAACATCTCGTTGCGAAAGGGTTGAAAGTGGATCCGCCAAAAGTCGCCTGGTATGGGATGAAACAGCTATACCTCACGGACCCGGACGGATTCGGGATTTGTTTCCAGTGGACCGCATAAACAATTCTTGCCAGGAGAATTCCCTTGAAGACTGTCCTTTACGACATTCGCTTCGGCTTGCGTCAACTGATCAAGATGCCGGGATTCACGCTTACGGCGATTGTTTCTTTGGCGCTCGGCATCGGCGCAACGACGGCCGTCTTCAGCGTGGTCTACGCGATCCTGATGGATCCTTATGCCTACAAGAATCCTGATCGCATGATCCATATGCGACTGACCATGCCGTCCGGGGAGCTCAACGGGTTTGGTGTGACCGGTGCGCAATGGCAGGAACTGCGTAAGTCACCCGTGGTGGAGGACACGTTTCTCGAGGACGACTGGAATCTCACAGTGACCGGGGCGGACTTGCCCGAGGATGTAAACGGGGTTTACCTGAGTTCGAATAGCTTCAACTTTCTGGGCGTTCCGTCGGCTTTCGGCCGCGGACTCGAGCCTTCGGATGCCATTGACGGCCAGGATCCGCAACCCGTAGTGGTCCTCGGTTACAAGTTCTGGCTGCGCCATTACGGTGGTGATACATCCGTGCTCGGCCGCACCATTCAGTTGATGCGGAAGAACTACACGGTCGTTGGCGTGGCTGGCTCGCGCATGACATGGGGCGACGCCGATGTCTATTTGCCCTTGAAGATCGCCGGAGACCAGGTGAAGGGGTTTTATGCCGGAATTAGATTGAAGCCCGGCGTGACGCATGCCCAGGCTAATTCCGCGCTGGAGCCCATGCTCAAACAGTTCGCCAAAGAGACTCCGAGTCACTTTCCCCCCAAGTTCCTGCACCTTCACGTCGTCGGTCTGAACGAAGACTTTGTCAAGCAGCTCGGCGGGACCTTGTATCTGCTGTTTGGAGCCGTTGCACTGCTGCTGATGATCGGCTGCGGCAACGTTTCGATTCTCCTGCTGGCACGCGCCACAGCCCGCCAACATGAATTCGCGGTTCGCTCAGCGATTGGAGCGAGCCAGCCGCGCATTATTCGGCAGCTTTTGACTGAGGCCCTGTTGCTGTCGCTTACCGGCGCCGGATTGGGCCTGATCCTCGCGTACAGGATTATCTCGTTCATCGTTACTCATCTTCCCGAATATTCGTTCCCGCACGAGGCTGCGATTCACGTGAATCTGCCCGTGCTCATCTTCTGTATTGTGGTTGCGGTCGGCACTGGCATCTTGTTTGGACTTTGGCCGGCGTTGCAGCTTTCGCATCCAGAAGTCAGCCAGATCATGAAATCGAATACGCGGAAGACAACCGGAGATGTGCGCGGGCGCAAGACGCACGCGGTACTGATCGGCGGCCAGATTGCACTCACGCTGCTCATGATGGCAGGCGCGGGTGCGGCGATCGAGGGTTTCTTGAAAGTCGCACATACAGATCTGGGATACGATCCGCACAACATCATGTCGGTTGGCATTCCGATCCATGACGGAACTTATCCAACGTGGCCCGCGCGTGCTGCGTATTTTGAGAAACTACATGCGAAAACCGCCGAAGTCCCTGGCGTAAAGATGGCGGCTGTATCCAGCAATGCCACGCCCCCCGCGAACGGCTTCGATGCCCATCTTGAGATCGTCGGAAGGCCTTCCAATGCTGACCAAACCTTCCGTTTTAACATGGTGAGCAACGAGTATTTCCCCGCTCTGCGGGTTCCCGTGGTCCAGGGCCGCATATGGGACGAAGCAGAAACACATCGAGGGGCACCGGTCATGGTGGTCAACCGGGCATTTGCCAAGCGCTATTTCCCTGCCGGCGATGCCATCGGACACACGGTGAAGGTGCAGGGACTGAAGCCGCAGCCGCCTTATTTCCTGATGTCTCCAGGATCCGAGAATGGAATGTTGATCATCGGTGTGGTCGCAGACAAGCTTGACGACGGATTATCGAAGCCCATAGCGCCTGAGGCTTTTGTGCCTTACACCATGGCAATGGGCATGTATACACAGATCCTGGTTCGTTCGGATGTCCCTCCGCTCAGTTTGCTGCATTCGGTACGACTGGCGGTCAGTTCCATCGATCCGGATCAGCAGACCAACAATGATGTCCGCGACCTGGAGCATTGGATTTCGCGCACGCCGGAATTCGCTCGTGGACAACTGGTGGCTTGGCTCTTTGGGGCTTTTGCGGTATTGGCGCTTGCCCTCGCTTCAGTCGGTTTGTATAGCGTGGTTGCCTACACGGTGGTGCAACGCACCAACGAGTTCGGCATCCGCATTGCGCTTGGAGCCAAACGAGGCCACGTGCTTGGAATCGTGTTTCGCTCGACCGTGATGAGCGTTGGCGCCGGAATCGTGGTGGGCGTCGTCCTCACACTTGCGCTTAACAAAGTCATGGCCAACTGGGCTGCGGAGAGTTCCCGCGATCCACTGATGCTGCTGGGCGCTATGTTCGTTTTGTCCCTTGTCGCGACAATGGCTTGCATTGTGCCCGCTTGGAAAGCCGCCGATGTTGACCCGATGACGGCAATCCGGTACGAGTGAGACCAGAACTGCTTCGATTATTTCGTATCGCCACCTTCAACGCAGGCCGGTGTGCAGGTACGCGAGCAGCGCGGCCATCTGCACATCATCGAAACGGCCGGCGAAGGCGGGCATCATTCCCTTCCCGGCAAGCACTACGGTGCGGACGTTCGGATCAGTGGCCGGAGCACCGCTGGGCAATGTGCCGCTTTTGAAGATGCCGTGCAGATCGGGCGGAACCTTCTTCAGGGCGAGATCGTTGTCACGGTGACAGTGAGCGCACCGAACCTCGTAGAGATGTTTTCCTTCGGCCTGCTGCGGTGTCAATGCGGGCTGCTGGCGGCAGGCGTCGAAGACGGCGGCGATTGCGAGAAGAGCTCCAAAAAGAAAAAGAATGCCCAGGGGATGCTGACGCGGGCCGCGCGGCTGAATACTCATTATCCTTATTTTAGAGTTGCAGGCCGTTCGGTATGCTGATGCCATGATACTTCCTTCTCTGGTTCGCATTCGCGAGGCTCAGGACGTCCTTTATCGCTACATGCCGCCGACGCCCCAGTACCGTTGGCCGCTGATCAATCAGCGGCTCGGCGCGGAGGTCTGGATCAAACACGAGAACCATACGCCGGTAGGCGCTTTCAAGATTCGCGGCGCGCTGATTTTTCTCGACTGGCTGCGCCAGGATGTGCCGGGATTAAAGGGCGTGGTTGCGGCAACGCGCGGCAATCATGGGCAAGGTGTGGCAATGGCCGCTCGGATGCATGGAATTTTATGCATCATTGTGGTTCCCCACGGTAACAGCGTGGAGAAGAATTGCGCGATGAGGGCCCAGGGGGCGGAGTTGGTGGAGCATGGCGCGGATTTTCAGGAGTCGCTCGAATTTGCGCGCGGACTGGCGCAAGAACGAGGATTCACGATGGTCGACTCATTCCATGAGCGGCTGGTGATGGGCACCGCGACATATGCGCTGGAGTTCTTCGAGGCCGCGCCGGAGATGACTACGGTGTACGTGCCGATCGGACTCGGCTCGTCGATCTGCGGGGTTTCGGCGGCACGAAATGCGCTCGACCTGCCGACACAAATTGTGGGGGTCGTCGCCTCGGCGTCGCCTTCCTATGCATTGAGCTTCACGCAGCACCGAGTGGTGGAGGCACCCGCGCGCACAGTGATTGCCGACGGACTCGCCTGCCGCACACCGAATGCCGCGGCAATGGAGGTCATCTGGGAGAACGTCGCGCGAATCGTTCAAGTATCCGATAGCGAGATCGAACACTCGATGCGGGCGATCTTCCAGGACGCTCACAATCTCGCCGAGGGCGCCGCGGCTGCGGCATTGGCGGGTGCAATCAAGGAGCAGGAAGAGAATCGTGGCAAGCGAATCGGAGTGGTTCTCACTGGCGGCAACGTAGATGCAGAGGTGTTTGCACGCGTGCTTGCCGCTGAGAGGGTGAGTGCATGAGGCCCCACTTCGACAATCTCGCTCCCCTGGCGCATGGGGCACAAAACCGATGTTTCGGCTGCGGTGAGGCCAATGCGAATGGACTGCAGTTGGAGTTCCTGTTGGCGCCCGACGGCACCGTGGTTTGCCCTGCGACCATTCCGGACCGGTTTGAGGGGCACCCCGGATTCCTTCACGGAGGAATCATTGCCACACTCCTCGATGAGACGATGAGCAAGGCTGTTCGTGCGCGAGGCCTCACCGCAATGACCCGGCATCTGGAGATTGACTACAAACGCCCCGTCCCGTCGCGCGAGCCAATTCGCATGGAGGGCCGGGTGGTGCGAGACGAAGGACGGAAGCACTGGGTCGAAGCGACGATCTTCAGCCATGACGGCCACGCACTGGCCCAGGGTAAAGGCCTGTTCGTGGAAGTCCGACCTGCAAAAAACAGTTGACTCGAGCACGATGAAGGACCCCGCGCACGATTGGATGCCGCGGGGCCTGTATGGGAGATCCAAATTGGCCGCGATAGAGACGGCTAGTGGATCATGTTGATGGTTTCCTGGGTCACGGTGTCGAAGGTCGTGATGGCTTTTGAGTTGGCCTCGAAGGCGCGTTGCGCAATAATCAGATCGGAAAACTGGGCGGAGATGTTGACGTTCGAACCTTCCAGCGCGCCGCCCTGCATCGTTCCGAGGCCGGATGTTCCCGATGCTCCGATCGTGGCCGAGCCGCTTGCCAGTGTCGTCTCAAATTCACCGTTTCCCAGGTCCTTGAGTCCCTGAAGATTCACAACATTCCCCAATGCCAACTGACCGACATTCAACTTCTGGCCATTTTTGAAGGTCGCAGTCACCGCACCATCCGATCCAATGGAAAACCCGTTGTAAATGCCGCTAGCGTATCCGTTCTGCGCGGTGGAAGAGACCGCCGACTTCTGATCGACCTGGGATAGATTGGCCGAGCCGTCCGCACCGTATAAATTCCAGCTCATGTTCATGCTCGATGCCCCGTCAGAGAGGCCGGAAAACGTAATGCCTGTGACGTCGGTTGAGGGGCTGACAAGGTTCCCATTCGAATCAAAGGTGAGTGACCCCGTAGCGGATGCGGATGCAACAGGGTCCTGAATGACATTGCCCGCCGTGGTGAGATTTGCGCCGCTAATGGTGAGTTGCGCGCCCGTTGCGGTCACTGTCGCGGTGATGCCGGCCGCTCCCAGGGCGCTCTGAAGGGCCGCGCCATAGGCGCTTACCGATTCTCCTGCCGTAACCGCAGGGGCGTTGATTGTCGTTGAGACTCCGCTGGCATTCGGACCGGTTATCGTCAGGTTTGTTCCCGGATCGACCGTGGCCGACGTACCGCCACTGGACCCGAAACTATATGTCAGGGTATTCACGCCGCCGGCAATGCTGCTGCTGGGCGGAAGAGTGTCAGGCAGCGTAATCCCGTACGACCACGTGTTCGTGGCGGTTTTGGTGTAGATCACGGTCGCCTGGTACGCGCTGCCCAGCGAATCGTATACCTGAACCGTGCCCGGCAGGCTGTCGCCCACATCGGCGGACGAATCGAGAGTGGCAGTCATGCCGAAGTTGGTCGACGCGCTGGGAGGCTCCACCTCGCCCACCGGTATGTGCACCGGCGTGAGTGCGCCGTTTGGATTTACCTTGCCGCCAATTGCGGGAAAGCCCATCACGCTCATGCCATCTGCCGTGATCAGGTTTCCATTCTGATCGAGCGAGAAATCGCCTGCACGCGTCAGCAGCGTGTTTCCGCCGTCGCTCACCACGAAAAATCCGTTGCCCTGCATTGCGACATTGGTATCGACGTTCGTTGAATTCGGCGAACCGTCTGAAAAGTCTGTCTCGATGGATGCAACTTGCGTACCCGATCCGCGCTGGATAGGATCGCCGGAACCAGCCTCGCCCATCTGCTGGTAAAAAAGATCGGAAAAATTAACCGACTTTGATTTGTATCCGGTCGTATTCATGTTGGCGAGATTATTCGCGATCGTGTTCAGAGCGGTCGAATCGGCGTTCAACCCTGTAAGCGGAATAAAGAAACTTGCCATGGTGCATCTCCTCTGGGATGGATCGTGTCACTACCTGTTAGCCTGCCCGCCCAATGCCTGTGCCACTCGTTGCGCTGCCGCATTGCCGGTGGGGATTGTGAGATTGCCGGAAACGGGTTCGGAAACATCCGGCGTGCCCGAGGCGCTCGGCGCCGCGAAACTTGCGGAAGGATGGTGAGCCGTGTCCCCGGAGCCGATCGCTTGAGAGAGAGCAACTTGCGTTCTGCCCGGCATGACTCCTTTGTCAGTGGACACTGAAGTGGAATCATCTGTAAGCGTCTGATTGATGGAAATGAGCTGCTCGAGGCTGTTTACCTGCACCAGTTGGTTGATGTACTCGTTGGGATCCGTATTTGCGGTCGGATCCTGGTTCTTCATCTCGGTCACAAGCAGCGTCAGAAAATCATTCGCGGAGATGCTTGCGGAGTCCGCGCCATCCGAAGTGCTCGTCGACGAACCAGAAGCCTCACTTCGAATCGAGTGTGCGGAATCGACTGCATCCTTGCTCGTAAGCTGATTCAAAAGCATGTTGATGGACCCTGTCATTATTTCCCTCCCGTTTTCGCGCTCCAGGTGTTTTTGCCGCTCCAACTACACGAAGACCGATACATGTTGGCTCTCGCCGAATGCCGCAGGGCTGTACTGTATTTCCTCGTTTGCTGTTGCAACGCTCGTTGACTTCGATAGGAGACGAACATCACTCCCTGCGGCCTCGGGATTCTGCTGCTGTCGATGTTGGTGCTGCGCGCGATCCTGGCCGTCACCCAACGCCTGCCCTGCACCCGCGTCCGGAGTTGACAACGAAATCGGGTCCAGATGCGGGGACTCGTGCGCGATGTATGCATTCAGACCTGCAAGATGAGGGCCGAGTACCTGCGCGGCCTCTGCCGTCGCCGGAACAACCGTCGCATGAATCGTGTTAACCGCGGACCCCTGCGCTCGAACCGCAACCCAGCCAATGGATGGATCCAGAAAACCGGCCTCGGCACGGTGCGCTCCTGTCGCCGTCCATGTTGGAAGAACATGGGTCTGTCCCGCATCGATCGCGGCGAATGGCTCGTGCACTAATCGAGTTGCCTGAGATTCAGGTGTCGCGAACTCGGCTCCCGTCGTCATTCCAGGTGGCGCCGAGAACGCAATGGAATGCGAGTTCAGATCCGGATGAAAATTGGTTGCGACGGATGGACTTGAAATTAACTGATCGACATGCGGAGAAGTTTTTCCTGAGGTTTCACGGAATTGAGAACGGTCCTCGGCCTGAGCGTACGGCACAACGGCGTGCGCCACAGGGAACGCATCCGCCTCTCGGAGTCTCTCGCTCGACAGATTTGTGAATCGGTCCGATGCGCCCTCAACCGACGGTTCGCTCCTGCCTGCCAGGCTCGGAGGCGCCCCTGTATTCGATGAGATGGGCAGATGTGTCCTTGTCCCCTGCGCACCTGTCGGCACATCGACATCACTTTCCTGCCTGGCACCGTGACGACTATCGATGGACATTGGCTTAGCAGCGATGAGATCTTCATCGGCGTGCAATTCTGATGAGGCTGGCGCAGGATTGCTCCCGGCGTCGGAGACGGCGTGGTTGCGGCTGAGCACGGAAGGCTGATCGCTACCTTGCCACGCTCCTGCTTGATGGAGCTGCGGATCAGATTGCGCTGCCGCGTGAGGGAGTTCGAGCGCTCCCGCAACGCCCCGCACAACTCTGTCGCTATTCTGCGGAGTGAGGACTGAGGGCAAAGCCATCGGCGAATTAAATATGAAGCCAGCGCCCGTTCTCGTGATCCCTTTGTCGGCCGGCTCCTTCTCCCCTGTTGCCGATCGGTGGTCTCTCTGTGACGTGTGCCCGATGGCGCTGCTGGCCGGTTTAACGATGTCCAGAATCCGTTGCCCGGTATGAACCGACCGAGCAGCCGGCTGCGGCAAAGCCACCGGGGCCAAAAAGGCATGTTCCAGTTGATGCTTGCGGTCACTCACTGGCTCTTCGTTTTTCGTCCCCCTGGGTCCGGGGACCGTCTCGTTGAACACAATGTTCTGTTTTGTCGGAACCGTTGCGGACTCCGGATGAACGGGACTACCAGTTTCTGACCTGACCTGACCCGCCCCTTCCGCGTCAGGGTTCTCTGTCGCAATCGGATCAAAGCCCAGTAGATGGGCAAGAACTTTCTGCCAATTTGGCTGAGGACAATTTGCGTCCGAAGTGAGAATGCGCGCCGTTCGCTCCGGGGCAGTCGGGGCGATCGCTGTTCCCATACCGGCATGCGGTTTTCCCGTTCCCGATCCGAACCTGTGAAATCCGATTGCGACGGCGGCGCTCATGCTGAAAGGGAAAGCAGCCGATATACCAAAGCGCAGGTTGGACAATTAGAGAAATATCAGACTCTGGCAGCACCCCGACCCGCTGCACGACGCTAACAAGCGACCGCCATCGCAACTGGTGTCATCTTGTCCAGCGATTGCGTCTTCACACACGTCGCAGGCGATACCATTCATCGAGGGACTGCTGGCTTTTTCGATTCTCGTCTTTCTCGACCTGCCGTTGCGCGGCATCGAGTAGTGTTTCCACCTGGCGTCTTTCGATCCGTTTCGCGAGTAATTGCGCACGGGCCTCGAGCAGGCGCTGATCAGCTAGCTTGACCTTTTTCACTAGGACTGTTGCAAGACGGCCAAGCAGCACAGTTTCCTCGAGCGCGCTGAACCGGTCTTCGATCATTCCGTTGCCGATGCTCGCGGAGGCCAGCGCTCGTGCTGTTTCAATCCGCTGGTGAACCCGGTCGAGCATGCCCCGCAGCCGATATAGTTCCGCGGTGACCTCGTTCAACTCCGCCTCTTGCTGTTGCTCCTCAATCTTCCGGACCGAATGCAGCCGCTCCAAGGCTTTCGAAAGCTGCACCGCTATATCTCCTCGGTAACGGTCGCGAGTCGATGCAGGCAATCGGCAAAATGGATGCGCTCTCTAGGGTTCTGCACCATGAATTCGCGCATAGCAGGCTGGGCGCGGAGGGCCCGGTCCAGCTCAGGGTCCGCGCCCGCCTTGTACGCGCCGATACGCACCAGGTCCTCCGATCGCGCGTAAGATGCCATCATCCGGCGGAAAAGAGCTGCATGCGCCAGGTGGTTCTTGTCCGCAATAGCCGGCATCAGACGGCTAATCGAATCGAGAAGGTCGATGGGCGGATACCAGCCTTCCGCTGCCAGTTTGCGCGACAACACTACGTGCCCGTCGAGGAGTGAGCGCACCGCGTCGACCAATGGGTCCTGCTGATCATCCCCTTCCATGAGCACGGTATAGAAGGCCGTAATCGAGCCGCAGCGAAAGTTGCCGGCGCGTTCCACCAGCTTGGCCAGGCGCGAAAAGACAGATGGCGTATAACCCTTGGCGGTGGGAGGTTCTCCTGCCGCGAGACCGATCTCGCGTGCGGCCATGGCAAAACGGGTGAGGCTGTCGAGCACCAGCAGAACCGCCTTTCCCTCTGCAGCGAAGTATTCGGCGATGGCTGTTGCCGTGAGTGCGGCACGCATACGCATCAGCGGAGATTCGTCAGAGGTGGAGACAACCACGACAGCGCGAGCCAAGCCCTCCTTCCCCAAAGCGTCCTCTACGAATTCGCGGACTTCCCTGCCGCGTTCGCCGACCAGGCCCACCACCGTGATATCAGCCTCGGTGTTGCGCGTCATGATTCCGATCAGGGTGCTCTTGCCGACTCCGGAACCGCCAAAGACCCCGACACGCTGGCCGCGACCCACGGTCAGCAATCCATCCAGCGTGCGGATCCCTGTTGCCAGAGCGACTCGAATCGGCATTCGATCGAGCGGCGCCCGCAGCGACCCATCCAGCCGCATCGTCTTGTGAGAACCTGCAATTCTCTTTTCCCCTTCGATTGGCATTCCCATCCCGTTCAGAACCCGGCCGATCATGCCGTTTCCGATTTGCACCGATGGGCGAGAGCCGAGCGCCGTTACGGCATCTCCAAAGCGAATGCCTTCCGTGGTCATCAGCGGCATGGAGATAACGTGAGAACCGCGAAAGCCGATCACCTCGGCAAGGTATCGATTCCCCTGGCGATCTTCGATGGTGCAGCATTCCCCCACAGATGCAACCGGTCCCGCCGACTCGATAGTATTGCCGACCGATTCCAATACCTGCCCGCGCCATCGCCACGGCTGCGCATCACCGAGCCGCGCCAGGCAGCGATCCAGCAATTCGCTCACGAACGCACCTCTTCGTTTTGCAACTTGGGCTCGGGGACCGCATCGTTTCCCATTTGCAAAGGATCATCGAGCAGGGTTCTCTGAATTGTCTGGAGCTGCGCGCATAGGCCGAGGTCCCCCGATCCCATCTCCGATTCGATCAAGCAATCCCCCAGTTCCAAGGCTGGATCGGGCACGACTTCAGGCCTGACCTTGAGATTGGGAATGTGCGATATCGTCTCGTTCCAAAACCCGGCATCCGCAACCGGAACCCGCAGGCGGACGTGCATGGATTGCGCCAACTGTCCCAGGGCCACACGCACGGCTCCCAGCAGGAAGAGTGGATCGATCTGCGCTTCGCGGCGGAGTACGCGTCCTGCAATGGCCAGCGCCAACCGGACCACCTCCGGCTCGACCGTCTCGAAGAAAAGCCCCTGTTTCTGAGCAAACTGCTCGGTCAGCTTCGCTGCGCGGCCAATGCATTTCCTTTCCATCTCCTTCTCCAGATCAAGGAGGCGAGTTTTCTGTGCTGCCTGCTCCTGTTCACGACCCTCGTGGATTCCCTGCCCCCGGCCGGCCTCAAAGCTGGATTGCGATTCGCCTTTCGCGCCGTATCCGCTATGATCTTTGAGTTTCGCTTGAGGCATTCCGGTTTTTGCAACGGCCGCAGAGAGCGTTAGCGCCTGCAATGCCGGGTTCTCCACTTCCGACAGGTCTTCCCAGAAACGTGGCGGTGTCTTCCCGCTGTCTGGGTACTCGAACACCTCAACGATGGTTGTGTCGGAATGGTGCATTCTCTCCTGCCTTGGTTCACGGTTGCTTATGCCAGCATCTCATCGCCTGTTTCAAGCTTCAGAATGACTTTGCCCTCGGACTCCAGCCGCCGGGCAAGATTCAGAACCTCCTGCTGGGCCTGCGCCACCTCGCGTGAGCGAACCGGTCCCAACACTTCCATGTCCTCCTTCAGCATTTCCGCTGCCCGGGTGCTCATGGATTTGAAGACGGCGGCCCGCAACTCTTCATCGGCACCGCGCAATGACATGGCAAGCTGTCGTTTGTCCACGCCCGAAACGATCTCGCGAATCGTCGCCGGGGGCACTGTCACAAGGTCTTCAAAGGTGAACATCAGGTTGCGGATACTGAGGGCCACTTCTGGCTGCCCTTCTTCAATGGCTTCGAGGATGCGTTTCGACTCCTCCGCATTCAATCGATTCATCAGGTCAGCCACCGCCTTGAATCCGGAATAACTTCTCCTGACTGTGTCACCTACACTTTCTAGACGTCGATGGAGAATCTGCGCTACCTTCTGCGCCATCTCCGGGGAGAACTGCCGCATCTCTGCCAGACGCTGGATCGAAACGACCTTGTGCTCCTCGCTGAGATTGCTCAAAACCAGGGAGGCGCGCTTGGGATCGAGATGCGCAAGCACGAGTGCGATGGTCTGAGGGTGCTCGGAATCGAGCAACTTGCCGAGTTGTTGAGGATCGGTACGCTGCAGTTTGGCGAGATTCCCGTGTTCAGCCTCTTGTGAGCGCCGTACCTGGGTCATCAGATCGTCCGCGCGTTGTTTGCCAAACGTATCTACCAATAATCGATTCGCATAATCGAGGCCGCCGTTCATCATGAAGTTCTGCGTCTCGAGCAGTTCCCAGAACTCCTCGATCACAGCAGCGGAAACCTCTGGCGTGATGCCACGCAGGTCCGCAAGTTCTGAAGTGAGACGTTCCACATCGGCTTCCGGCAAGGTGCGCAGAATTTCCTTGGCAAGATTCTCGCCGACTGCCATCAGCAGCACCGCGGCTTTCCGGGCGCCCGACAGATTCACTGCCTTTCCCGGTTGGGTTGATCCGTAATCTGTCATCTCGCCTGCCAAAATCGCGACCTTCGTTCCCTTTCCTCAGCGTGCGTTTCTCCTTGGCCAGCCCAGGTTCACATCGCTTTCACTCGGAATGAATCCAGCTCTGCAAAAGCCGTGAGCTCTGTGCCGGCTCTTTCTCGAGTTGACTTCTCACCTGCTCGAAGATTTCCTGGTTTTTCGCGCGGCTTGGATCTGGCGGCGCCGTTTCTGGTTTCGGCAAAGCAGCGGGAGTTGTTCCTGCCATCTGCAACGGAAGCGTTGTGCTCTCACCCACGGCTTTTCGTAGAGCGGGTCTGACTCCGAAAGCTAGCACCGCAAGAAGGCCAATAAGCAGGCTGACGTACTTGATCAGGAGCGGCCACGAGACGGAGTGCGCCACAATTTGCAGCGGGCTTGAGCTTGGCGGTTGTACGCGGTTCTCCTCGAAAGGAAGATCCTGCACTGTTACGACATCGCCTCGCGAAGAGTCGAATCCTACGGCTGCTTGAGCCAGTGTTCCCAGATTACGCAATTCATCCGGCGAACGTGCTTGCCATTGAGCCGCGTTCTTGCCGGTTGCCGCCCCGATAAGTCGGTCATTCACGACGATTGCCGCGGTGAGTCGCCGGATTTTGCCTGCATTCTCAATTGAGTGGCGAACCGTCTTCGATACCCCATAGGTCCCGGATTCTGTCTTGGAGGTTTGCGGCGTCGTGGTCTGCCGGGGATACACAGGCAGGGCCTGCGTGTTCGGTGCGTTGGAAGCCGTTCCGGGTACTCCGGCAGCTGCTGGTTGTCCTGCGGTGCTCTGTTCCGTGCGCTCCATTGAGAGTGTGGCTGACTGGGTTGGATCGTAGCTTTCCTTCGTCTCCTCAATCGCGTCCGGATCGTAGTCGAGGGTGACTGATGCGCGAACATTCCCTGGGCCGGTCACCGGCTCCAGTGTGGAGATGAGCTTGTCTTCCAACCCCTGCTCTGCACTCAACCGCAGTGTCTCGGGAGTCTTTGGTCCCAGTGTCAGGTGACCCGACGCATCGACCAGCACTACGTGATCGGGGGATAGGCCATCGACGGCAGAGGCAACCAGGTTGCGGATGGAATCCGGCTCGCCGTCTGCCAGCAAACCATGTCTCAACTTCAGAACCACCGAAGCCTTGGCAGACCTCTCCTGCTCACGAAACAACGAATCGTGCGCCAGGACAAGGTGGACACGGGCCGATTCAACATCCGAAAGAGAACTGACCGTGCGCTCAAGCTCTCCTTCGAGAGCGCGCTGAAAGTTCACTTGCTCATCAAATTCCGAGCCAACCCAGTTCGGCTTATCGAAGAGTTCAAAGCCCATGCGGCCGCTCTTTACTCCGCCTTTGGCAGCTGTTGCCAGCCGCGCTTTATCAAGCTGCGCTGCCGGAACTCGTAGGGTCATCCCGTTGTCGGCCACATCGTAGGGAATCTGCGCCTGGGTGAGCGTGAGGCCAATCTGCCGCGCATCGTCCGGGTCGAGCCCCGAATACAAGGTTCGCCAGTCGGTACGCAAGCCATACCAGAACAGCCCTGCAATCAGGCTCACAAGCATAACGAATGAGGCGGCGCCCCATCGCCGCTGTTTGGGATCCAGTGTGGACCACGCACGCTGCGCACGCGTCATCATTGCCATGGCACCCGGAACCTGTCCTCCTTCTTGGGGGGCTGGAATGCGTTTTTCTAACTGCGTGCCTGCAGGTGCCATTCCGATCTTTCAAGGTCTCCGCGAGTGGAGTTCTGTTCAATCTCAGCATGTCCAGTACTTGTCAAAACTGCATGCTCATCACGCTCTGGTAGCTTTGGATTGCCTTGTTGCGCACCGCAAGTACCATCTCAAAGGCCATGCTTGCCTTCTCGCTCGCGATCAGCGCCTGGTGAACATCAACCCCGGTGCCCGTCATCAGGCCGGTTACCGCAGCATGCGCCTGTTGCTCAAGCTGGTTAACCTGGCCGATTGCGTCTTTCAGAAGGCCTCCAAATGGCTCCGCCTCTTTCGTGGCGGACGGGGCGCTTTGCATGGACGACAGCGAATTTCGAGTTGCCGGTCCACTCGACAGTGTATTGGTCACGAAATCAAGAGCTGGGATCATGGGTTTCCCTCAGAGCTAAGTCTTCACAATGTCCAGGGCAGACGCGATCATGCCCTTTTCCGCCTGTACAGCCGAACCGTTCAGACCGTAGGCACGCGCCGCCCCCATCAGGTCCACCATTTCTGTGACTGGATTGATGTCCGGATAGGCAACGTAGCCGTCGGGTCCAGCGTCAGGGTGTCCAGGATCATAACGTTTGAGAGGTGACTGATTGTCCTCGAAGACCTGCGCAATATGTACGCCGCCGGCCGGTTCGGCATTTGCTGAACCCATTACCGCCCCGCCTGCGCTGGACATGGATTGCGCGAATTCCCCCTCGCGCCCATTGGCTTCGAAGACCAGATGCTGGCGTCGATAGGGGCCGCCGGTTTCGGTCCGTGTGGTTTCCGCGTTGGCCATGTTGGCGGCGACAATCTCTGCGCGCATGCGTTCGGCCTGCATCGCCGAACCGGATGTTTCCATTAATCCAAAGAGGTTCACTCCAGCCCCCTCCCTCTCGACCTCCGATTACTTGTCTGCATGGATGGCGTCCATCACACGCTGGTTCTCAAGCCTCACAAGGGCCACGCCAGTCCGGAATTTCAATTGCGCCTCAGACATTTGCAATCCCTCGCGGTCCATCGAGACGTTATTGCCATCGGGCCGGGATACCAGGCCATCCACATCTTCGACGCGCACTGGCGCTCCGCTACTCGTGTCGATACTCGTCAACACTTTCCGCAACTCCGCCTGAAAATTAAACCCGCGCGTCCTGTAGCCAGGCGTATCGATGTTCGCCATGTTTGCAGCCGTCAGCTTTGTCTCATAAACGGCCAGATCCAGGTATTTCACCAGTTGGTCGCTTAGCCTGGTTTCGATCTGCATGTGCGGTCCTCCGTTCGTTCCTTCATGGCGCCCAGTTCAATGCACGACAATCCCAAAATCGATGTCGTCCGGTCTTAGCAATGGCTCATCGCCTGCGAGGATGGCGGCTCGTTCGAGGACGTGCTCCAGTTCCCGCACATTTCCCGGCCATGTGTGCGTTCTCAGTTTGCTCATTGCCTGATCGCTGATGCGCTTCATCGGCATTGCCCGGCCTAATTGCTCAAGGAAGTGGTTCACCAGCAACGCCAGGTCTTCGAGGTGCTCGGACAAAGCGGGTGTCCGAATCAGAAAAACGGCGAGACGATAGTAAAGGTCTGCGCGAAAGCGTCCCTCCTCCGTTTGTTGCGCAAGAAGCTGATGCGTCGCCGCAAGAATCCGTACGTCCACCCTGACCGGCTCATTCTCTCCCACGCGCTGCAGTTCGCCGCATTCGACAAAGCGCAGCAGCTTGGACTGAAGCGCCAGCGGCATCTCGCCGATTTCATCCAGGAAAAGCGTTCCGCCATCCGCGGCCTCGATCCGACCAATACGTCCCTGCACTGCGCCTGTAAATGCTCCCCGCGTATGACCGAAGAGTTCTGCCTCAAGCAATGCTTCGGGGATCGCGGCACAGTTGATCGCGACAAAGGGCTTTCGGTTCCGGGACGAGAGGCGATGGAGCGCTGCGGCAACCAGTTCTTTGCCCGACCCGGTTGAACCCTCAATCAGCACCGGCGTGTTCCGCGGTGCAACCTTACGGATCCTGCGGCTCACCTCGAGCATGCCAAGCGAATTCCCGATCAGTTCGGGAATGCGCTCGACCACGGCGGGTGGATTCAATCTGGATACAGCAGGTTCTACGATGAGTTCGCACTCCTTCTTCTCGCGATGGTTTTCGCGAAAGGAGCCGTCACTATCGCCAATCGGTCGACAACTGGGAGAAGGGGCGACCTGGTTATCCTCGAGCGCGGGCGCCATATTCCACACCGCGGTGTCGGAATCCTGGCATTGCCGGAGAGCATGGAGAATCTCGTTGTGATGCGGGCTGCGCGCTCCCTCCTGCCCGGTTGTGGCGCCCTCGGTTACGAGGTCGACATCCGGAAAAGCGTCGTGAAACTCCCGCAGAAATTCGTCGCGATCAAGATCGGGCAGCCATGAGTCGACAATCATCACCTGCGGCGGCGCGTCCATTGCTTCACCCCAGGCCTCGGCGCCTCCGCCAGCTTCGCGTACCTGCCAGCGCAGCCCGGTCAAAACCGAACTAAGTCTCTGGCGAAAACTACCGTCAGCGCTTGCAACCAGCGCGGTGCGTGACCGATTGTGAGAGCGGATGGGTGAAACCATTGCTGCGGTTGCTGCCATTTCAATTCTTCTCCAGTGAGTCAGATGTTCTGTTCAGCCTTGTGCTTGAATGAACTGCGACGAATCCAGGCATAAGGCCACTCCGCGCAGTGATCTGCGATTCAAAGGGGATCGTGTATCCCTCACCCCGAACCGTTCTGACCAGAATTCCGGGCGGCGCATCATCGAGTTTGCGGCGCAGGTAGTTCACGTAGACGTCCACGATGTTGGTTGTCTGCACCGGCTCCGCCTTCCAGACTGTTTCCAGAAGCTCGATTCTGGTAACACTACGCCCGCGATTGAGCATCAGGTGCTCCAGCAGCGCAAATTCCTTGTTGGTGAGGTAAACGCTGCGACTTCCCCGCCGCACAACGTGATCGAGACGACCAATCTCGAGATCGCCGGCGCGCAAAACCAGTTGCGATTCCCTCTTCCGCCGCAACAGCATCCGGCATCTTGCCCGCAGCTCAGATAAGCTGAACGGCTTGGTCATGAAATCGTCGGCACCGCAGTCGAGGCATCGTACGCGGGTGTGAACCTCCGGCCGCGCCGTAAGCACAAGAATAGGAAGTTCTGCATTGACGTCCCGCATCTCCTGAAGAGCGCGTTCGCCATCCTTCACCGGCATGTTCAGATCGAGAATCGTCAGGTCAGGCGATTCATTTCGAAATACGGCGACTGCCTCGGCGCCATCGTACACGGCGTGTACCTGGTGGCCCTCCGTCTCCATTCCGCTCTGGAGAAAGTGGCTCAAGGCCCGGTCGTCGTCGGCGATCAACAAACGCATCCTTTTCTCCCTGGCGCCCAGCTTCCTCTCACCGTGTCCGATTAGGAAGCATTAACAGTTGGTACGCCCTCTACCTTCGCGCGTAGCAAAGGAGAACTCAAGATTGGAAGAAGAAAAGAACGAGGAAGGATTTCAAAGCGAGAAAGGGCGCGCAAGCGATTCCGCAAGTGGATGGGCGCACGATGGCCTGTGATGACGGATACAGAAAAGCAATGAAGGTGGCCTTATCAGGCCGTGAGCTCTTCTCGGGCTAGCGTGCGCTGTTTCATGAGCTCAACATCGACGCGCTCCAGCAGGTGATTCAGACAGTCGCCCTCCCGGCATTCTGCAATCGCAACCGATGCGTCCATACGCAGGTTGACATAGCCTCTTGTCCCCGGGACGTGATAAGCCTTTGAAACCCCCTTTTGCAAACGTGCTGCCTGCACCTGCGCCTCGCTTCCCGTGCAGTCCAGAAGCACGATGAACCGGTCGCCCCCCCACCGGCCGACCAGGTCTGAAAAGCGGCAGGTGGATCTGAGTTCGCGTGCGAATTCTTTCAACAGTTGGTCCCCAACGAATTTGCCGTGCTCGTCATTCAGGTGGCGAAAGCGGTCGACGTCGATAAGCAGGATGCTGAACGGTAAGCTGGAGTCGATTCTCTGCTGGATGCGGCCTTCGATCCAGAAACGGCTCCCCAGGCCGGTAAGCGTGTCGCAGGATGCAATGTGCTCCGCCTTTTGAAGCTTTGCTTCATAGGCCGACACCTCGGCGCGAAGATGATGAATGACAGTCTTGCTTTCCGCAACCATTCTGCTTACCGAAATCCTGAGATCGTGCGCGCTCTCCTCCACGGAACTGCGGATCCTCGTCACGTCGTCGAGACCGGCAATCGTTTCCAGCTTGGCGGTTACGGAATCGAGTTGTTGAGCGTATTGCTCGTCTTTATGTCCTAGCGATTCGGCTGTTCGTGCCATCACCAGCAGCAGATCCTTCACTTCGCTGGCTCTGTGCTCGTAGTGCAGGGCTGTTTTCTTTCCCCATTTCTGAAGGATTTCGGATACGGATCGCTCAGCGCTCGTAATCTCCAGGGCATTCGGTTGGTTGCCCATCGACGCATCAGTCTTTGCGAGTTCCCGCTTGAGTTCGGCTCCGTGGGAGGGGCAGGTCTCCGCACCGCATTCGCCCATTTGTGCGAGAGCCGAACGGTAAGCAGCTAGCAACGGCATACATCTTTCGGATGAGGTCTCCTGTGCCTCTTCACCGCTAATCAGCTCAGCATCGAAGTATCGTTTCAACGAAATCATCAGGCCTAATCCTCTCGAGTCCGTGGTGAAGGGACCCCTCTTGCCATATCGGCATCGGCAGCCTAAAGCTTGAGCACCGGAAGCTTCTTTCTGGAACGCACTCAACCTTGCGAAGTAGCACCGTTGTCCGAAAAGGAACGATGGAGAAAGAAAGGCAAAAAACTTCGCTTGCAATTCGCTTTTTCTTCGCTATAATCCGCCCATGGCTGTCACACGAAGGCAAAAAGAGATCATCGACTTTCTGGAGTCTTTCGTTTCCCGAAATGGCTATTCTCCTTCGTTTGAAGAGATTGCCCGGGGAATGAACCTCAAAAGCCTGGCGACGGTGCACAAGCACATCACCAATCTTGAAAAGAAGGGCCTGCTTGACCGCGTCCACAACCGCAGCCGCTCGATTGACGTCCTGCCCCCCGGCGCGCGCAATCGAACCAGCGATAGGCTTCCGCTCGCGGGAAGAATCGCTGCCGGCCTGCCGGTGGAGACCGCGGAGAATCTCGAAACGATTTCGTTGCACGATGTGGTTGGGAATCGCGACGTATTTGCGCTCGAGGTTCGTGGGGACTCCATGCGCGACGAGCACATCATCAATGGCGATTATGTACTCGTGGAACGCACCCGGACAGCCCGCCAGGGCGAGATCGTGGTGGCGCTGGTGCACGGATCCGAAACAACCCTCAAGCGCTACTACCCTGAAGGAAACACCATCCGGCTGCAGCCCGCCAATACTGAAATGGAGCCTATTTACGTCCCTGCAGCTCAGGTGGCAATTCAGGGGCGTGTTCTCGGCGTTCTTCGCAAATATCGGTAAATCTGGTTCGGAAAAAGGCAAGGCCCGACGGATGCCGGGCCTCAGTTGCATTTGCCTAAACTATGCCAACAGGCGCTGAACTTTCTCTTCGATAACGTTCTGAGGGGCATAGCCAACCACCTGGTCGGCAACTTTGCCTCCCTTGAAGAACAGCAGCGCCGGAATTCCGCGGATTCCATAGCGCGAGGGAGTAGCCGCATTGCGGTCAACATCTACCTTTGCCACCTTCAGCTTGCCCGCGTACGTTTGCGCGACTCCGTCGACGATAGGCGCGATCGCCCGGCATGGGCCGCACCAGACAGCCCAGAAATCTACCAGCACCGGCTGCTCGCTGCGGAGCACCTCCTGCTCAAATGTTGCATCACTTACTTCCAGAACACCCAAACCAGCCATGATTCTCCTTGTCTTGCCCGCATCTTTGTTCAGAATAGCGGAAACCTCGCCTGTATAGGATGCTTTAATGGGGTGCAAAGTCGCAATCGGACTCAGGACAGGAAATCGACGATCAGGCCCTTCGACGGATGGAGTGGCATGGCTGCCGAATGAAGGACAATCGGTTTTATTGGGGCTAAAGTAGAAGCGCCCGGATCCAGCAAAGGATCACGGGCGCTAGAGCAGCCCTCCCCCAGAACTGCCCACGGTGCGAATTTAGGTTGTCTGCGATTCAATATCAAGGAAACTTAGGTAATCGCTCAGGTAATCTCTCTTAGGTGATTTACCTCGTCGTTATTCGACATCTCTCAAGTTAACTCTTCAGGTAATACCGCCCTCAAAGCGAACTACTGAGAATGGCGGGAACGAATCGACTCGGAAGCCCCTGTACTCTCAAAGCGACAGATCAAAAGTTGCGGACGCGGCAGGCTCGCAGTGGCGCGGAATATCTCTTCAGAAGCCGCTGCAACTTCTCTCGCGCCCTCCACGATCGCCAGAACTGCGGGCCCGGCACCGCTCAAGGCGACGCCAAGAATTCCGTTCTCTCCTGCCAGTGGAAGCAATCGGGGCAGTAGCGGACACATTTCCGCGCGATAGGGCTGGTGAATTCTATCCTGCATTGCGATCTTCAGCAGGTCTCCGCGGCATTGGGCAAAGGCCAGGCCTAGCATCGAGACCGCCTGCAAATTGGCGACCACGTCGGCCCTGGAATAGCTGGCTGGAAGCACTGCACGTGCTTTGCTGGTCGCAAGCGATTCCGATGGAAGAACAACGATAGCTCGCCAGTTTGAAGGCGGATCGACCCGCGCTACTCGAACCGTGCGTCCCTCGTTAGCTGCTGCTACAAATCCACCCAGCCAGCAGGCTGCCGCATTGTCGGGATGGCCTTCGAGAGCACATGCTTCGTCCAAAATGCGGTTGGCAGTCCAATCGAGCTCACCGAAGCGCACTGCCAGCGCCAATGCCGCAAGCCGCCCGGCAGCAGATGACCCGCACCCCATCCCCAACGGGATGTTGTTGCACATACGGATGGCAAGGGGCTGCACGGGCCGGTCGCTCAGTTCGAGCGCCTGTCGATAGACGGTGAGGATCAGGTTGTCTTCCATCTGCGAACAGAGGGCACTGTCGCTGCCGGTTGCGACGATCGAAAACTGCGGGGCAGCTTCTGCCTCAATTTCAAGATGAAAATTGAGCGCCACAGCGGCCGTATCAAACCCGGGACCGAGATTCGCCGATGTTGCCGGCAGCCTCATCCTGAAAGTTGAATCGCTGCTCATCGAAGCGTTTCCTTCAACGCGGCCAAAACAGCTGCAGGCGTGGGATCGACGACCACAGCGTTCCGCCGCAGGGACGCAAGTTCCTGCTCGTCCCCCTCAGATTCTTTGTCACTGAGCAGCGTGCCGCGATGGAAATTGATGGTGTAATCGGCATCCTTCAGGGTGTGCCCCGTGAGCAGCAGGACGACCGTGTCGGTTGTGGCTACCTTGCCCTCGGCGCGCAGCTTCTTCAGCCCGGCGAGGGTCACGGCGGAAGCCGGTTCGCAGCCAAGTCCCTCGGCGCCCAGCTCCGCTTTGGCTATGGCGATCTCGGCTTCGCTCACGTCTAGGCACCAGCCACCTGTGTCCCTGATAACGCGCGCGGCTTTGCGCCACGAAGCAGGATTCCCGATGCGAATGGCAGTTGCACGCGTATGCGCCTCGACCGGCTGCATTTTTTCGCCATCGAACTCGGCAAAACTGCGCACCAGGGGGTTCGCGCCTTCTGCCTGAATGACGGAGATGCGCGGCATGCGGGCAACAAGACCCAGTTCGTGCAGTTCGCGGAATCCTTTACCCAGCGCGGAGCTGTTGGCAAGATTGCCGCCGGGTACGATCAGGTGATCCGGGACGATCCAATCGAACGCTTCGGCAATCTCAAACGCCGGGGTCTTCTGGCCCTCCAGCCGGTAAGGGTTGACCGAGTTCAGCAGATAGATCGGCGCTTCCTTCACGATCTGCGTCAGCACTCGGACGCAACCGTCGAAATCCGATTTCAACTGGCAGGTGACGGCGCCGTAATCCATCGCCTGCGAGAGCTTGCCCCAGGCAATCTTCCCGTCGGGGATAAGGACAAGACTGCGCAAACCGGCACGAGCGGCGTACGCAGACATCGATGCCGAGGTGTTTCCGGTGGATGCGCAAGCCACCCACTCGAATCCGCGTTCGCGGGCGACGCTCATAGCCGCAGTCATGCCCGTGTCTTTGAAGGATCCGGATGGATTCATGCCCTGGTGCTTGGCAAAGAGCTGATCCATGCCCAGAGCGCTCGCCGAGCGTTTCAGCTTGTACAGCGGAGTGTTGCCCTCATGCAGGCTTACTGCGTTGCCGAAATTATCAAGGATCGGGAGAAGCTCGCGGAATCGCCATACGCCACTCTGGTCCAGGGCTTCACCGGAACAACGGCGTTCGCGCCAGAGCCACTTGAGCGCTCCCGGATTGGGCCGATCCGGGCCCTTTCGCTGTCCCCAGCCCGCGTACTCCACTTCAAAGAGATCACCACATTCAGCGCAGCGAAAATCAGGACGCGCCTCTGAACCGGCGATACGCGCGCCGCATCCGAAACAGCGTAACGTGTGCAGATTGTCGTTCATGCCCTTGGTGTTTAGCCTAACAGAGCCCTAACCGACTCAAACTGGTTCTGGGAGATCAGAAACCCAGCATTACGGGCTCCATTTGCAGGTCGATTCCGAAGCGGGCAGAAACGGCAGATCGAATGCGATCTGCAAGGCCGATGATCTCCTCAGCGCTTGCGCCGCCGCGATTTACCAAGGCCAGAGTGTGTCTGCTCGAGATACCCGCACGGCCAAGTGTGAATCCTTTCGTAAACCCGGCTTTCTCGATCAACCATGCTGCGGATAGCTTGACCATGCCCGGGTTTTCCTGACCGGCAGGATAGCGCGGAGGCTCGGCACCGGCAACAGATCGAACGTTCGTGGCCTGATCCAGAAGGACGATGGGATTCTTGAAAAAACTGCCCGCGCTGCGACAATCGGGATCGCCATCTACAAGAAGCATGCCTTTCGACTGGCGGATTCGGCGAACAGCTTCGGCGACCTGACGCAGGCTCGGATTCGAACTCGCCGATAGCTCCCGTTGGAGATCCGCATACTTCAACGTTGGAGCGCCGCCGGGGTAGAGTTGGTAGTCCACTCGAGTGACGACAAACCGGCCCCCGTCAGCGGAGTTGAAGCGGCTGCGTCGATAGCCAAAATCACACTCCGACGCGCCGAACTCCTTAAACGTGCGTTCCTGCAGGTCGAAAACGCGCACGCGCTCGATGGCGCTCGCAACCTCCTGCCCGTAAGCGCCGACATTCTGTACCGGCGTGCCACCTGCGGTTCCGGGAATACCAGCGAGACACTCGATACCTGCACAGTCATCTTCGATCGCACGCTGAACAAACGCGTCCCAATCTTCACCGGCCGCGACTTGATATATTCGCGCAGTCGGGTCGGAACCTGTGTCGCAGGCTTGAATACCCCTGGTAGCAATGCGCACGACAAGCCCATTGAATCCGGCGTCGGAGACGAGCAGATTGCTGCCTCCGCCAAGAACAAACAGTGGCACAGCTTTTTCATGCGCCCATGTCACCGCCTCAACGACGTCTTCTTCTGAGCTAGCCTCGACAAACCACCGTGCGCCACCGCCCAGTCTCAGCGTCGTAAGCGGCGCAAGCGGCTTGTTTTCTTCGAGGAGCATCGATCCGAGCGTACACCATTCAGAGCCCACCCAGGTCCGCACCGTGGAATCGGCGCAGGATTTCTGTAGAATGATGACAGGCAGACACACACTTGCCGGAGGGTCTTAATGTATCCAGAAATTATGGTGATTCCCATGCGCGAAGAACTTGTGCGCGCCGGGATCGAGGAAACGCGCACTGCCGAGGATGTGGATGCCGCCGTCGCACAACCGGGCACAACGCTTCTAGTGGTGAACTCCATCTGCGGTTGCGCAGCGGGAAAGATGCGACCTGGCGTACGGCTGGCGCTGACCAACTCGGCCAATCAGCCCGATCGCAAGATCACAGTATTCGCTGGACAGGACCGCGAAGCAACCGAGCGCGCCCGAAGCTACTTCGAAGGGAATCCTCCGACTTCGCCGGCGGTGGCGATCCTGCGCGACGGGAAACTCGTCTACCTGATGCAGCGCTTCGTGATCGAACAGACTACGGCCCAGCAGATCGCCGGCGAACTGATTCGTGCCTTCGATGAGTTCTGCGCAAAGACGACCGCATAACCCTCGGTTGGAAATCTGGGCAACGAGAAACGGCCTCCGCAATGGAGGCCGTTCGCGTATCTAGCCAGTGCAGAGGATTCTACTGGGCGATCAGTCCCCTTTTACGGTCTGTGCCTGTTCCAGTTGCTGCACCTTGCTGTGCCTGCGGCTGTAGCCGAAGTAGATGACCAGGCCGAAGATCAGCCAGCTGCCGAATCCGATCCATGCCGGTGCGTCCAGCGAGAACATCAGCGACAGCGAAACGATGACACCGAGGATCGGCACCAACGGGACCAGCGGCGTCCGGAACGGCCGGGGCATCTCAGGATGCCGCGACCTCATCACGATCACTCCGATGCTCACGATGCTGAACGCCAGCAGCGTACCCAGGCTCACCAGCTCCCCCAGAAGCTTGATGGGGAAGAACGCGGCCAGCCCGGCGGCAAAGATGCCCACCACGATCGATGTCTTATACGGCGTGCAAAACCGAGGGTGCAGTTGCCCCACCCAGCGCGGCAGCAGCCCATCGTGTGACATGGTGTAGAGCACGCGCGACTGGCCCAGCATCATCACCATCATCACGGATGCGAGGCCGGCAATGGCGCCGAGATCGATCAGTACCGTAGCCCATCCCATGCCAATCACCCGTGTTGCATCCGCCACCGGCGCGGGAACATTCAGCTTCGAGTAGCTCACCACTCCGGTGAGCAGCCCGGAAACCAGGATGTACATCGCCGTGCAGATCACCAGCGATCCCAGAATCCCGAACGGCATGTCCTTTTGCGGATTGCGCGCCTCCTGGGCAGCGGTCGACACCGCGTCAAAGCCGATATAAGCGAAGAACACCACGCCTGCCCCGCGCATGATTCCCGACCATCCGAATTCTCCAAAGTGTCCCTGGTTTTTGGGAATGAATGGATGCCAGTTCGTGGTCATCAGGTGCCAGTGTCCACTTGCGAATATGACCGCGATGGCGATGAAGATCAGCACGATCGAGACTTTGATCATCACTGCCGCGCTATTGAAGTTGGCTGACTCCTTCACGCCCACCACCAGAATGATGGTGATAACCACCAGTGCAGAGAGCGCGAAAACATCCACCTGCGCTGCGAAAGGATGTCCGAAGAGCGTGAACGCCAGCTTCGGTGCGGCATTGAACGGCAGGTGGACGCCGAAGAAGGTCACCAGATCGCCGACGAAACCGCTCCAGCCCACGGCGACCGTAGCGGCCCCGAAAGCATACTCCAGCACCAGCGCCCATCCGATGATCCAGGCGACCAGTTCGCCCATGGTGGCGTATCCATAGGTGTAGGCGCTTCCCGCAATCGGCAGCATGGAAGCAAACTCGGCATAGCAGAGCCCGGCGAAAACACAGCCGATTCCCGCGATGATGTAAGAGATCACGATAGCGGGCCCGGCAAATTGCGCCGCGGCGGTGCCAGTCAGAACGAAGATGCCCGCTCCGATGATCGCGCCAATGCCGAGGGTGACCAGGTTGATGGGACCAAGCGCTCGCTTGAGCGAATGTGTCTCGCCTTCCCCTTCAGCTTCCCTCAGAATCGTGCTGATCGGCTTTGTCGCAAAAAGACTTCCCATGAATTTGCTCCCCTTCTCGAATGTCGCCGCAGACTGTTTGCTGGACTACTCGGTCGAGTTCAAGATCAGTTTCGACCGCCGCGACCAGAGTAGATAGACTGGTATGCCCAGCAAAACCAGAACAAGGCCCGGCCACGTGTATTGGGGTTTGTACCGCAATAATACGACACAGATCCACGCCGCCATCAGGATGTAGAGCGCCGGAAGCACTGGATAACCAAGTACCTTGTACGGCCGTTCTGCATTCGGCTGCTTGAATCGAAGAACGAACAAGCCGACGATGGTGAGGATATAGAAAACCAATTCGACAGAGATGATGTACTCGAGAAGTTGGCTGTACGAGCCCGAGACACAGAGCAGCGCGGTCCAAATCGCCTGGACAATCAGTCCCATTGCCGGTGTCTTGTACTTCTCATTCAGCTTGCCGACGGATTTGAAGAACAGTCCGTCCTGGCTCATGGCGCAGTAAACACGTGCGCCAGCCAGCGTCAGTCCATTGGCGCAGCCAAAAGTGGAAACCAGAATCGCTCCCGCCATTAAAAATACTCCGGCAGGGCCGAATACAACCCCCAGCGCAGCAGTAGCCACGCGATCTTCTGACGCAAACTGGATGCCGCGCGCCATTGCCGTGGCGCCGTGCATGTCACCGTGCATGGGCAACACCAGCAGGTAGCCGAGCGTGGCGAGGAAATACACGGTCACCACGAATCCGGTGCCGAGAATGAGCGACAGTGGAATGTTGCGGCGCGGATTCTTGACCTCACCCGCCGTGAAAGTGATGTTGTTCCACGCATCGGCGGAAAACAACGAGCCGACCTGGACGACCGCCAGCACCACCAGGAGATTCACCAGCACCGTGGGGCCGCCGGCTCCGACCTGAACCGGATGCAGATCGCTCCAATGTGCATTCCGCCAGAACTCGCTCCAGCCTGCGCCGAAGTTGGCAGCGATAGCGCCCGCGTTGCGACCGACGGTGAGCGTGATCAGGACCAGTGCGGCGAGCGACAGTGCCTTGGCCGAGGTGAAGATGTTCTGGATCAGCGCCCCCAGCTTCACGCCGAAGATGTTCACAATGGCGAGAAGGAAAACGATCACGATACCCGCGAGATTCGCGGTATTCACGCCGATATCCATGTTGCCCAGCACCATGGAACCGACTTGAATTGGCGGAACATGGGCGATATGCCAGAGCCAGTGCGACGTCGATACGGACGGAATGAAGACACCGAGAAACTTGCCGAACGCGACGCAGACCGCGGCGATCGTGCCGGTCTGGATGACAAGAAAAAGTGTCCAGCCGTACAGGAACCCCCACAGCGGGCCCAGTGATTCCCGTAGGTAAACGTATTGCCCGCCGGCTTTGGGCATCATGGCTGCTAATTCGCCATAACTGAGCGCGCCGATAAGGGTGAGGACACCGGTGATGACCCATGCAGCAAGTACCAGGGCCGGTGAATTCGTGGTGCGTGCAATGTCGGCGTCCACAAGAAAAATGCCGGACCCAATCATGGATCCGGCGACCAGGGCGGTGGAGCTGAAAAGCCCCAGCGTCGGTACCATCCTGGTGGTTGCGTGAGTGGCCGTGACAGGGGAATCAGCGGAGGTGAGTTCGGGAGTTTGCACTGCGCTTGTTTTATCTGAAATGAAAGCAATTGTCTCGCGTAATTTTGACGGTCTCGCACCACGATACGAGAGCAAATCTCAGTTGAGCTCTCGCACCCAGCGGCGAAACTCCGCTGCCGGATCATCGGTGCGAAAGATGGCCTCTGCGACTGCAACCATCGAGGCACCAGCGTCGAGAATTGACTGCGCCGTTTCAAGCGTAATACCCGCGGCTGCACTCAACACCACTCCCGCTCCCGATTGTTCTCGCAGATGACGAATCCCCTCAACCCCGATGGGTCGCTTGTCGGTATGTTTGGTCCGCGTCTCGAAGACGGGGCCGATGGCCAAGTAGTCAGCCGGCGCAGCGAGTATTCCAGGCAAGAGCTCATCGCTGCCGCCAAAGGTGCCGACGATGCGGTTTGAGCCCACTAATCTCCGGGCTTCTACCGGACTGAAATCTCCGGCATCCACATGCACTCCATCAAATCCAGCATTGTCAACCAGATCAGCCCTGTCATCGAGAATCAACTTCACCTTCCCGGAAGGTAAGGCGCGGCGGAGAACCTCGGCATCGCTCAGGATCTCCGCATCGGAGCCCCCTTTGTTCCGATATTCGCAGAGGATTACACCTGCATCGGCAAGTGATTCACCAAGGCGGCGAAGGAATTCCATTCGTCCCGCGTGAGGAATTATCGAGGAATCGAGAATCGGATAAACCTTCGGAAATGCAAACGCCATAGATCAAGCATAGAACCTGAATGAGGAAGCAAGGACTCCAGGGAACTAAGGAAGGGGACCAACTTCGACTCGCCTCTCAGAGAATCTCAACAGCCTTTTACTCCCTAATCCCTGTTCCCTGCTCTTTTCACATTTCGTCGGCAGAGGGTCCATACATGCCCGGTACCTTCTTATCCAGCAGACGCAGATACACGCCGAGCTGGCCTCGATGATGTACCAGGTGATTGAGCACCCAGGTGCGCCACACGCCGTACTTGGAATCGTCGATCCAGGTTTGGTCACCGGCAACGAACTTCCAGTTCGAATCCCATTTCGTGGGCGTCATCCCGGCGAGCGCGGGTTTCACCTCGGCCACCTGCTGATCAAAGCGCGCGAGCAGGTCCTTCTTGTTGGTCGGATCCTTTGGGTTCATGTCTGGCGTCCACTCAAGCCGATCCCGTGTGAGGGTGTGCATGGCCCAGTCGCCGTTGGTGTCTGAAACGTGAGAAACAAGGCGGCCAAGAGTCATCGACTTGCCGTGAGGTTGCCACGCAAAGTCGGCGTCTTCTGGAATGGCTTCGAGGATTTTGCGGGTACTCACGGTCTCCCGCTCGTATTCAGCGATAAGTTCCTTTTGGATGTCCATCGTGCAACCTCCATGTTGCGAAGGCAAGCATACACGGATTCCCTGTGAAAATGCGAAGAAAAAGCGAAACTTCCCTGAAGGGAGGGGACGGTTCCTCCTGCATGCTCGTCAGGCTTGCGGAATGGCCTGGGCCACAACCGGCAGCCCTGCCGCTTCCCATGCGGCCAGACCACCCGCAATCTCCACCAGGTTCGTGATCCCGTGCTGGTGGAGGATGCTGACAGCGATCGACGAACGGTAACCGCCGGCGCAGTGCACCGCAATGCGCCGGTCGTGGGGCACCTCGCCGATTCGCTCCTGCAGATGATTCAGGGGCAGATTAAAGCTGCCCTGGATGTGCTTCTCAGCCCACTCGTGCGGGCTGCGCACGTCGAGCAGCACGGGTGGGTGCGGCGAATCGAGTTCCTCGGCAGCAATCAGGACTCCGGTGCGTTCGGTGGGCCAGACGAGATCCGGACGGTCGGCCAGTGCGGCCATACCGCCGCGGAGATAGCCCTTGATGTGATCGAAGCCGATGCGACCAAGGCGAAGCGCTGCCTCCTGCTCGCGCCCGGGTTCGGAGATGATCACGATCGGCTTGGCACGATCCAGTACCGTTCCCGCCCAGGTAGCGTATTGGCCGCCGAGTCCGATGTTGATGCCCCCCGCCAGATGTCCCTTCGCATATTCGCCGGGATCGCGAACGTCGAGGATCTGCCCGCCCTTGTCGCCGAGCAGAAGAACTTCTTCGAGTTCGACGGGCTTCAACACTTCCTCGAGTTTCTTGTCGAGCGTGGCGCGTTCGCGGGTATTCAGGATGGCGTCGTAGGTGAAGTACGGCGGTGCATCCGGCTGGTCTGCGGTGACCAGGCGGATGAAGTCCTCCTTCGTCATCGGCTTCAGAGCATAATTCAGTCGTCGCTGATCGCCGAGCGTCGAAACGGTATCGGAAGAAAGCTTCTTGCCGCAAAGCGAACCGGCGCCATGCGCGGGATAAACCAGCACGTCGTCGGGCAGCGGCAGGAGTTTCGTGTGCAGCGACTCGTAGAGGTAGCCGCCAAGTTCATTGGCGGTCCAGCCGAGCGAAGCGCGCAGGTCCGGCCGGCCCACGTCGCCGATGAAAAGCGTATCGCCGGTGAGCACTGCACAAGGTTTGGCTCGGTCCTTTTCGAGGTCGAAGACCAGGATCGAAATGGACTCGATGGTATGGCCGGGTGTGTGCAGAACCTGCAGCCGCATGCCGAGGAACTCGAGGGTATCGCCGTCATGCATCGGCAAAAAAGCATACTCGGCCTCGGCGCGTGAGCCCAGGTGGATTCTCGCGCCGCACGCGTCGCGCAACTCCAGGTGCCCGGCGATGAAGTCCGCATGGAAGTGGGTGAGGAAGACATGGCGAATCTTCAGGCCGAACTTCTCCGCATCCGCGAGGTACTGATGAATGTCACGCTGCGGATCGACAACAACGGCAGTGCCGCTCTGTTCGTCTCCCAGAAGGTACGAAGCGTGGGCCAGGCAGCCGAGATAGTACTGTTTCAGGATCATCGGGGCGAGTCTAGCATTCAGCGGCGATTCCGGTCAGCACCAATTTCATGCTGCGCAGCGGCGCTGGCTGGCGTCCTTGCCGCACCCTCCGGTAATGCGAAGGTGACATACATCCCACCCTGCGGCTCCTTGGGCGTCCGGGCGTTGCTTGACGCAATCACCACGTACTGCCTGCCGTTCACCATGTACGTTGAAGGTGTCGCAACTCCCGCGAAGGGCAGATCAGCCTGCCACAGAACTTTACCGGTGCTAGTGTCAAAGGCTCGCAACTTGTGGTCATAGACGGTGGCCGCGATGAAGAGAATGCCGCTCGCCGTGACCACCGGCCCACCGTAGTTTTCGGTCCCCGTGGCCGCCGTTCCCTGTTTGGCCAGCGCGGGATATTCGCCCAATGGAACCTTCCAGAGATACTTGCCCGTTTTGAGATCAATGGCATTGAGCGTTCCCCAGGGCGGCGCGATGGCTGGATATCCATCCGGATCGAGGAATTTGCGATAGCCGGTGAAGATGTAGGTATTGGACCACTCCTCCGGGTTGGCTTCCTGCTTCTTCACACTCGCCCCAACTTGGAGGAAGCGAAGCAACGCCTCGATATCCGGTCCCTGCACGTCGACCGGCTCCATCTTGCCCTTGCCCTTTTGAACGATCTCCGTAACCTGCGCCGCGTTCAAGCGGCCGCCAATGCCCACCAGAGATGGCGCCTTCGAACCGCCTTCCCTCTCATCGCCATGGCACGTGGCGCAGTGTGCGGCGTAGACATCCGCTCCTTTTGAGTCGGCCGACGCCGATTCCGGATGCTCAGACGCCGGGACCGACTCCAATTCCTTTGGCGGAGCGGCCGCGCCCGAGCGCAGATAGTCGATCAGTGCCGTTAGCCGCTGACCTTCGAGATTGGGAAACGACGGCATGCGTCCGAGGCCCTGGTGAATGGTGCTGACGATCTTGTCGTCGGGCATGCGCTTGTCGATGTCGACGAGCGACGGAAATGCGGGCGGCGAACCGGCGCGATCCAAACCGTGACACATCGCACACTGGCTCTGATAAAGAGCTTCGCCGGGACTGCTTGCAGAGGCGAGAACAAGGCCGCCGGTCCACGCCATTTCGGTTTCGTTGATGTAGATAATGTCGTGAACTGGATCGATTGCAGGTCCGCCCCATTCCGCACCACCGTCGAATCCCGGAAAGACAATGGTCTGCTGGCCTCCGGCAACGAATGGATAGAACTGCCCGCCGTTGCGGAGGCTGCGAAATGTCTTCACCGCCCAATCGTGCGCTTCGGGCGTGCGTGTAGTGAGCATACTTTCGTTGAGTTGCTGGCGAGCGTAAGGCTCCGGCCGGTCTGGTTTTGGCTGTGTGGGCGCGGTGACTTCGCCCGGGACCGTGCTCTTCGGGTAGGAATGCTCGTGAATCGGGAAGAGCGGTTCTCCCGTGACACGGTTGAAGAGATACAGATAGCCTTGCTTCGTCGTCTGCGCAATGGCGTCAATGCGTTTGCCGTCGTGTTCGACTGTGAAAAGCGCGGGTGGCGAAGGAAAGTCGCGATCCCAGATGTCATGGTGTACGCCCTGGAATGACCAGATGCGCTTGCCGGTGTTGGCATCGAGTGCCAGCAGCGAATTGGCATAAAGATTGTCCCCGACGCGATCGCCGCCGTAGAAGTCCATCACTGCCGAACCGGTGGGCACAAAGACGATGCCGTGCTCGACATCGAGCGCCATACCACACCAGTTGTTCGCGGCGCCTGCATTCTTGTACGCGTTCTTCGGCCAGGTTTCGTATCCCAGCTCACCCGGTAGCGGAATCGTGTGAAAGGTCCAGCGTAACTGGCCGGTGCGTAGATCGAATGCCTGAATGTAGCCGGGCGGAGCGGGATGCGCTTCCGGCTCGCGACCCCCGACGATGATCATGTCTTTGTAAAGGATTCCCGGAGTGGTCAGCGCAATCGAGAGCGCGCTGAAGTCACTCTCTTCTCCTGCGATTACCAGGCCTTTTCGCAGATCGATGTGCCCATTTTCGCCGAAGCTGGGGATGACCTTGCCGGTTTCCGCATCGAGGCAGAAGAGAAAGTTCATCACGGCCGCGTAGATACGGCCGTGCTCGCCGTCATTCCAGTAAGTTACGCCCCGTGCGGGCTGGCCGGCGATGATGCCGGAGTCGAACTTCCATTTCAACTTGCCTGTGACAGCATCGAGCGCGATGACCTCGGTCTTGGGCGTGTAGGCATAGAGCGTTCCGCCAACGACCAGGGGATTGGTCTGCAACCCGCCCTGCTCGCCGGTGTCATAGGTCCAGGCCTTTTCCAGAAGGTGGACATTCTCCCGCGTGATCTGCGCGAGCCGGGAGTAGTGGTCGCCTTCAACGCCGCCGTTGTAGACAGGCCAGCCGGTTTGCTGTGCCTGCGCAAGGCCCAACATCGAGACGGAGAATGCAAAAAAGAGCAGAACTGTGCGGAGACAAAGAAAGGACATTTAAGGACCAGCGAGTCCCTGAATGGCTCGCTGATCAAGCATACATGGCTTGAGGGCGGCTCTTCAGCTGCCCGTTCTCAGTTGTCAATCGCTGTCGCTCAGGCGATTTCGGAGACTGCCAAATCTGCCCAGGCCTCGCGATCAACGTCCTGCACTGTCTCAGCTTTCGGTTCTCGCGGTTCCAGAACGGCGTGTAGTTCCTGTTGCGCTGTCGGTTTCTCAACTTTCTTGGGCTTCTGAACATCGATGGAGCCGCTGAGAGTCGCACCGTCTTCGACGTAGATGCGATGAGTAACCAAGTCCCCGGTCAGGGAGCCGTCGCAACGAATCTCCACGCGTTCCCCGCCCTCGAGATTGCCGTTGACTTCGCCCATAATGACGACCTCGCGCGCGCTGATGTTGGCCTTTACCCTGCCCTCTTTTCCAACCGTTACCCGGTGGGCCGGAGCACTGATCGAGCCCTCAATGCAACCATATACGTAAACGGGATCGGAAGCAGTAACGGTACCTTTGATCTTGATCGAAGCGCCGATCATCGAGTACTGGTTCTGGGGGGTAGAGGGTGCTGGCGTACCAGGCATCTCGATGAGAGATGAGGTTGCAGGCTGTGTGCTGGCCTCGTCTGACTGCTTCTTGGAGTCGCTGGATGTCCACATATGTATCGAATCCTTTCCATCCTCGTTTAGAAACTGCGGGCCAAAACCGATCGAAGCCCGATGCCCGCATGACAATAGGCGTGGAGTCCAAACACCCATACCCCGAGCCATTGAATAACTGAGCGAATCTAAAGGTGCGGTGATTGTAACCATGGATTGAAAAAAAGGCGCGATTACGTGAGTCCCGTGCCGGGATTGGACCTTTCGCGTTCACCGCCGCTGAAAAGTCGGAACCGAAAAGTGGGCCGACTTGCAGGCGGCCCGTGGCGGCTTTGGAAGCTTCTTGAAAAGAGCCGATGCTCGCTCCTGTAAAAGAGACTTAGAGACAGGTTGGGGAGAAGTCGTATGGATGCGAACGAGTTTCGGACGGTTGGGCACCGCGTGGTTGACCTGCTGGCAGAGTATCTGGAGAACATTGAATCGAAACCGGTTTTTCCGGATGTGGATCCGAAAATGGTCCGCCGCCTGTTCGAGGAGCCGCTTCCGGAGAAGCCCGAGCCGTTCGAAGATGTGCTCGTTGAACTCGAGCAGAAGCTGCTTCCCTACTGCACCCATGTGGGTCATCCGGGGTACATGGGTTTAATTACGCCATCGCCCAGCCCTGTGGGCGTGATCGGCGATTTCATCTGTTCGGCGCTTAATCAGAATCTCGGGGTGTACTCGATCGGACCATCGGCCGTCGCGATGGAACGCAGCACCGTTCGATGGCTCACGGATTTAATCGGGTTTGGGCCGAAGGCGGGCGGGAACCTGACCAGCGGCGGCATGATGGCCAACTTCATCGGACTAAAGCTGGGGCGCGACTGGGTGTCGCGCGATCGCGCGCAGCACGAAGGAGTGCGGGATCGATGGGCCGTGTACGTTTCAGATCAGCGGCATGTCTCCGTCGATAAAGCAGTGGATGCAATTGGCCTGGGACGCGAAGCGCTCCGGGCCCTCCCGACGGATGCCGAATTTCGCTTGCGCCTGGATGCGCTGGAGTCGGCTATCGCGCAGGACAGGCGGGACGGCATCCGGCCAATATGCGTGGTCGGGATATTCGGAACGACGAACACTGGTGCGGTCGATGACATTCACGCGCTGCGTGCGATTGCAGATCGCGAGGGGATGTGGCTGCACGCGGACGCTGCCTACGGTGGCGGAATGCTGTTGTCGCACGATTTTCGGCTGGGCGATGCCGGCCTGCACTTGGCCGACTCGGTAACCATCGATCCGCACAAATGGTTTTATGCGCCGCTTGATGCGGGGGCCATCTTGGTGAAAGATGAGAAGCGATTGACTGCATCGTTTGGCATGAAGCCCGCGTATCTGACCGATGAGATGGAGGGGGCGGAAGACCGGTATCAGTACTACGTCCATGGATTCGAGCAGTCGAGGCGTTTTCGCAGCCTGAAGGTGTGGATGAGCTTCAAGCGCTATGGGACACAGCAAATCGGCGAGTGGATCGACAACAACGTCCGCCAGGCCCGGCATATGTACGAACTGGTGAAGGACGATGCGGAATTTGAGGCAGCTACCATTCCACCGATGTCGGCGATCTGCATACGATATGTCGCGGACGATTCGGAAGGGTTCGATGAGAAGCAGTTGCACGCTGAAGTTGCGGAGCGAGTGGAGAAGAGCGGGAAGTTCTGGATCGGGACAACAGAGCTGAAGGGGAAGATGTGGTTCCGGATCAACCCGGTGAATTTCCGCACGCGGCAGGAGCATATGGAGCAGCTACTGGAGTTGCTGCGGGCAGAGTGCCGGGCCATCTCGCAGCGACGGGCCTGATGGCCCTTTTGGAGACCTGAGCCCAGCACCTGGCAGCTCACGCGCGACAGATTCAGTTGTTCTTGTTATGTCCAACATTCCAACCAGCCGGCAGAGGAGTCGTGCCTCCATCATCGAGACCGCTATTCGTCTTCACTTCGATAGCTCCGTACTCAAACTGCACGTCGGTGTAACGGGCCGGCTCATTTTCCTGTGCTGGCATGCTGGCAACCGCCGTCAGGGAGCTGATAATGATCATCCGAAATTCAAACTGGGTCTGCGATCCATCGTTGAACGCGGTGGTGAGCGTACAAGATTGAAACGCGGTGCCGCTTGCGGCAGCCTCGGTCAGCGATGCGAAGGTCGACAGAGCCGCGTGTACTTCGAGCGGCTTAAGAACAATCTTGCCTGCTCCAGATCCCGATGATTGCGATCCGATATCGGTGGAGTTAGTAATGCCGAAATCGAAAAAACTAACGTTGAATTTGACCTGCGAGTTGGAACCTGTGCAGGCGAGTGTACCCACTGACTTGGCCGAGGCAATCGACGCACAGCAAAGTGCGAACGCACTGATGCCGAGGGTGAGAATTCCTGGTCTTTTCACGGGGGAGCCTCCAGAATGTGCTTGAATGCGCCCGTAGCTTAGCAAGCGGAGACTTCAAAAAGAAAGCAATCCCTCGCGCTTCGACGTTACGAGTGGGAAGTAGACAGGTGGTCTTCCGGAAGGTCGCGAAGGATGAACGGTTGTGCTTCCCGGATTTCAGAATAGCGTCTTGGGACGGTCTATGAACTAAACATTGCGCCGGGCCAGAAAGCGTTCCATGAACTTTGTGTCGAATTCACCCGCGCGGAATTCGCTATCGGCGAAGATCTCCTGGTGGAGCGTAATCGACGTCTCGATTCCCTGCACTACAAACTGGCGGAGCGCGCGCTCCATTTTCGCTATGGCTTCGTCTCGGTCGATGCCGTGGACAATCAGCTTGGCGATCAGCGAGTCGTAGTAGGGTGGGACGACACCTTCGGAGTACTGCGCCGTGTCGACCCGGACGCCATTGCCGCCCGGAACATTGAATGCGGTGATCTTTCCGGCTGAGGGCGTGAACTTCACCGGGTGCTCCGCATTAATGCGGCACTCAATCGAGTGTCCGCGGATTTCGATTTTCGACGGAAGAATGTCGCTCAGTCGCTCGCCCGACGCGATACGAAGCTGCGCCTTGACGAGGTCGATGCCGGTGATCGCTTCGGTGACCGGATGTTCCACCTGGATGCGCGTGTTCATCTCGATGAAGTAGAGCTTGCGGTCTTCATCCATGAGGAACTCAACGGTCCCCGCGTTCTGGTAGCCGATCTCCGAGAGGCAGCGGCAAAGGGTCTTGCCAATCTCCTCGCGCATTTTCTGGTTGACCTGGAGCGAGGGCGCTTCTTCGATCAGCTTTTGATGGCGCCGCTGGATGGAGCATTCGCGTTCAAAGAGCGTGGTGACGTGGCCATGCTCGTCGGCCAGCACCTGGAACTCGATGTGCCGCGGCTGTTCGATGAACTTCTCCATGTAAAGCTCACCGTTACCGAAAGCGTTCGCGGCTTCGGTAGAGGCAGCATGGTAGAGGTTCGGCAGCTCTTCTGAAGATCGCACAATGCGCATTCCGCGACCACCACCGCCAGCCTTGGCTTTCAGGATGACGGGATAGCCAATCTGTGAAGCGACATCCTGGGATTCTTCGACGGACGCAATAACGCCATCCGAACCAGGCAGGATGGGCACCTTCGCAGCCTTCATGGTCTGGCGGGCTTTTTCCTTTTCACCCATCAAGCGAGTAACTTCGGGCGGTGGGCCAATGAACTTGATATTCGACGCGCGACAGACTTCAGCGAAGTTCGCGTTTTCGCTCAGCAGGCCATAACCCGGATGGATGGCGTCGACGTTGGCGATTTCAGCGGCGGAAATGACGGCAGGGACATTGAGGTAGCTGTCAGCCGGGCGCGGTGGACCAATGCAGATTGCTTCGTCAGCAAAACGAACATGCAGCGAATTGCGATCGGCTTCACTGTAAACGGCAACGGTACGGATTCCGAGTTCGCGGCAGGCGTTCAGCACGCGCAGAGCGATTTCACCACGATTGGCAACCAAGACCTTACGAAACATTGAATGACCTTAAGAAAAGCGGAGTTAGCGGGGTTAGCGGAGCTCGCGGATTTAGGTTAATTCATGGCCGATTGAACGAACTTGCCTTCGACCTTGCTGAGGAACTTGCTAGCACCGCTAACGCCGCTAGCTCCGCTGCCTTTCATCCCACTCGAATAGAAAACAGTGGCTGGCCAAATTCGATGGGCTGACCGTTGGTGATGAAGCATTTCACAAGCTCGCCCGAAGCATCGGCCTCGATCTCATTCATCAGCTTCATGGCTTCGACGATGCAGACCACCTGGCCCTTTTCCACACGATCGCCCGGAGAGACAAACGACGGAGCGCCCGGTGAGGGCGATCCATAGTAAGTGCCGACGATGGGCGACTTGAGGATGTGTAGCCCGGCGTTGGGATCGGCGGCCGGAGCCGCCGCTGCCGATTGTTCCGCAGTGGGTTGCACGGCGACCGGCGACGCCGGAATCGAAACGGGCCCGGATCCTACGAGCCTCGACAAATCGGGAATGGCTGCCGACTGTTGCGGCTGTTCAAATTTGAGGCGGATCTTCAAGTCGCCGCGATCCAAATCGAATTCGGCGACCTGATACTGCTTCAGGAACTCGATCAGTTCCCGCAGATCCTTCATATCCTGTGGTTTCATTCGTTCCTTAACTTTCGGATCATAGTTCGATCAGTGCCTTGGGTGCCGGCGTGAGCACAAGACCTCCGGTCTTCGTCACGGCTACCATGTCTTCGATGCGTATGCCGAACTTGCCCGGCCAATAAACTCCGGGTTCAATGGTAACAACCATGCCCGGTTGGAGCTTTGTCTTCTGTTCTGCGCCGACTCGCGGCGATTCGTGAATCTCAAGCCCAACTCCGTGCCCCGTCGAGTGCGAAAAGGCATCTGCCATTCCAGCTTTGCGCAGGATGCTGCGGGCCGCTTCATCCACCTCGCCGCAACTAACGCCTGCGTTTACTGACGCAACCGCCGCCTCCTGGGCCTCAAGTACGGCTTCATAAGCTCTTCGTTCTTCCGGCCTCGGACTGCCCAGATGGACGGTTCGCGTCATGTCGGAGCAATAACCCTCACGGATTATACCGAAGTCGAGTGTAACGAATCCTTTGCGCGGCAGCCGAGCCGTCGAGGCTTTTCCGTGCGGCAGCGCAGACCGTTCGCCCGAGGCAACGATGGTTTCAAAGCTCATGCCCTCGGCTCCCCGGAGCCTTGCCTGGTGCTCCAGTTCGGCGGCGATTTCCACCTCCTGAACCCCCGGGCGGATGACCGTGACGATATGTTCGAAGAGGTCGCAGCCGATCTGTGCGGCCGTCGCCATAAGTTCGAGCTCGTCGTCGTCCTTGATGAGTCTGAGCGGTTCGACCAATGGTGCGGCAAGAGGGCTGAGGAAGGTGCGACGAAGTTTCGAGGGCAACTCATTGCGAAGCCGCGAAAGCTCGGCAACCGTTGTGTGGGTCGGATCGAAGCCGGCGAATTCGGCACCCGGTTGTGCCGCCAGCCACTGGACTGCGGAGATTGCTGGTGCGCCGGAGACGATCTCAACCTGCGCGCCCTTCACTTCCTCGGCGGCCTGCGCTCGGTAACGTCCATCGGTAAAGAGGCGGGCACTGCGACGCGTCACGCCAAGCGCAGCGCTGGACCCGGTGAATCCAGCAAGATAGCGAACATCGGGAAGATGAGTAACAAGGAGCCCGGTGAGTCCGGCTTTGGTAATTTTGCGGCGTAGATTGCTGAGTCGGCGTGCGTGGTCCATCCCGAGAAGAATAAATCAGGGGTTAGGGTTCAGGGATCAGGGATCCTTCGCCACTTTCGGCCACATGCCGTTCCTCCCCGACTATTTCCGCATATCGAGCTTTACAATATCGAGCCTTCAGGCGGCTTTCTTCGACGACATTGTAGAGGACCTCACAATTGCAGGATGCGCGCTTTGAGTGCAGGACGGCGATCACATCTTCGATATCCTCTGAATCCATGCCCAGATCACGAAGGATTCGCGCCGAGACCTCGAAGGACCCCGCGTGACAATCTACTCGCTTTTTCGGATTCTCAATTGGGCAAAAATTATCGTCCAGTTTCTGAAAGAAGCTAAGCCTGTGAAGCACTCCCATTACGTCGGGGGCGACGTCGTTGATATATGAGTCCTCGCTGCGATCATCACCAACATGGGCGCTCGTTCTGACCCCTGACCACTGATCCCTGTTCCCTGCTTCTACATCGCCGGCTTGACCGGCTTCTTCATCTCCGGATTCACTTCAGCAGCCATCGCTTCCGACTGGCGATCCATCCACTCATCCAGGCGGGAGCGCTTGAAGCGCCACCGATTCCCCAGCTTGAATGCAGGAACGAAGCCTTCCGAGGCGTATTTGTAAAGCGTGTCGGGCGAGATGCCGAGGTAGTCCGAGGCCTGGCGGATATCCATCACTTCGCGGACTTCAGGGACAAGCAGGTTGGAGCGGGCGGCGTTGCGCATGGTGGATACCTCAGGCGAGCATTCCGGCGGAGGGCCGTGAACCTGTTTATAACGCGGTTTCGTCCGGAATTTCAAGGGATTTCCGGGAATTCTCCCGGAATTGCCTGCCGACCTCCTCCCCTAACCCTTTCGGACCGCTCCATTTACCGATCGTAACCACATCGTATTGGGGATCCGGGCACGACCGGACGCAATGGCTGGGATTGTTGAACCGAATGGTGCACGCCTACGAGTGTCGCTGGAAGTGGCCGTTTTTTCCGCGCAGCCCAGCTGGTTGCCGTAGATTCATGGAAACACCATGGACTGGTCTCAGCACCGAGCGCGGTTGGCGATCATCGCAGTTGCGGTCATCGTGCTGATGATCTTTGCCATACGAGATGCGCGAATGGGCTCGGTCTCGTTCGATCCTGGGGATTTTCTGATTGTAATTGGGATCTATGGCGTACCGTTTCTCGTGTTTGCATTCACGGTGTGGACGGGCAGATGGAGCGACCTGAAGGGCAGTTTGAGCAGTCTCACAACGAGAGAGAAGATCGCGTTGGCTGCGGAGACGTCGGGAGTGGCCGCATCGGGGATGTTCGTACTGAATCTCCCGCTCTGGACGTTGTTGGCGTCGCATGAGTCCTTCGGCGCCAGCTGGGTAATGGCCGGCGTTCTCATGTCGATCGTCACGATTGTCTGTGCGCTCGCGGGATCGCCGCGGCTCTGGCGTCACGCGATTGCTTCGGCGTTGCTGCTGCCCTTCTGGGTGGTGGACCTCGGACTACTGCTGAAAGCGATGATGGATTGAGGAGCGCTTCTCGAGGTGCAAGACGCGTGAAGCGAATACGTCATCAGTTGCGATCGCTCGACCGGCTGTGGAGATCGCGATCAAGCTGCTTAACGTTCTTGGCGGCGGTTTCGATGCCTTTCTGGTCACCGGCGGCCTGGAATGCGAGCATGGCCTCGCGATAGAGTTCGAGCGCACGCTGTGCATCGCCCAGGCGGGAATAAGCCACACCCATGTTGTTCAGTGTGGTGGCTTCGTTTTCCCTGTCGCCGAGGCGGCGGACAATGGCGATGGACTGCTCGAATTGACTCAGCGCCTTGCGTGGCTCTCCAAATGCGTTATAGGTTCCGCCAATGTTGTTCAGCGTTTTGGCTTCTCCCGAGAGATTGGCTGCGGATGTATAGATCTCGAGCGCATGCTGGAATGCCTCGAGCGCCTTCGTCTTGTCTCGCTGGGCGTAATAGCCCAGTCCGATGTTGTTCAACACCGCTGCCTCCCCGGCACGGTTGCCGGCCTGTTCATACAGTGGCAGCGCCTGATTGTCGAAGAAGAGCGCCTCGTCAGGATCATCGAGCGCCCGAAATGCCTCGCCGATATCGCCAAGGATGCCCGCTTCGTGGTCTGCATTGCCGAGCTTGCGCCAGAGCGGCAGCGCCTTTTTGTATGCCTCGAGTGCCTCCTCGGCGCGTCCTAATGCGAAATTCGCCGCCCCCACATCAGAGAGAGCCGTCGCTTCGGCGGTCGCCTCCCCCCGCTTTCGCACGATCGAGAGGACCTGCTCGAAATCCTTGAGCGCCTCAGACGGGTTGCCATGGGAGTAGTAAAACGCCCCCATGGCATCGAGCGCCATGGCCTCGCCGCGGACGTCTTTCGAATCGACTGCGGACTTGAGGGATGCTCGCAATTCGGCAGCCCTGATTTCGATTTCGGGAACGATCGCAGCCAATTCCGAAACGGGAGCAAGGGATGAATCCTGGGCGAGAACTCCCCAGGGCGCCGCCATTACAGACAGAACCAGAACAACTTCCAGCACTGGAGCGGTACGGGAGCACATCGGCCGTCCTCCAAGCCCGAGGTCAATAGCCGGCACGGGGATTTCGCTGGCAAGACTGATGGGAGATTGGGGGAAACATTACCCCGAATCGGGATCGAGTGCAATAAGATTTCCGCCGGAGTGCGGCGACAACGCCTGAAAAGCCGAACGCCGCCGAATCATCGGCGGCGCTCAGCACCCAGGAACATGGAGTGAGTTAGTTCTGATCCTCACGGCGGTGAAGCGTAGGACGATCATCGCCACTCTTGTCATCCCCCGCCTGCGGGTTGTTGGGATCGCCTGTGCTGGCGCGTCGCAGGGATGGCTTGTTCTTATCCTTCGTATCCAGCAGGCGGCGCTTGTTCTCGATGCGTGCAAGGCGCGCCTTCACGTCGTCGAACTCCGAGGTCGTCACCGTGTACTCATCCCGCGCAGGAAGAATCTTGGCGATCTCGTCCTGCGAGTGAAGGATGCGGTCAGGCGTCTGCGGATGGTCAGAGAACGCCTTGGCTACCAGCCCGGGCTTCCGCTTTTCCAGAGCCTGCACCTTCTCAAAGAACGCAATAAACGCCTGCGGATCATAGCCAGCGCGATACATGTACTGGATCCCGAGGAAGTCAGCCTGCGCCTCGAAATCGCGCGAGAATTTGAGGAAGGTCATCGGCACCGCAAACTGCGCCGCCTCGTAAATGCCGTAACCTGCCCAGCTATAGCCCGTCATCATGATCAGCGGGATCATGCCCAGCTGGGTATAGTTCATACGGGTCTGTTCCCGAACCGCATGGTGCGCGCAGACATGGGCCGTTTCGTGGGCCATAACTCCGGCAAGCTCAGCCTCCTCATCGGCGTTCAGGATCAGGCCGGAGTTCACGTAAAAGAACCCGCCGGGCAGCGCCATGGCGTTGATCTCGTCGGAGTCGATGACCTTGATGGTGAATGGAACCTTGCAGTCGGAGTTCTTCACGATATTCTGCCCGATGCGATTCACGTACTCGGTCACAACCGGATCGGTGATGAAGCGGGTGCTCTTTTCGATCTCGGTGGCATACATCTTGCCCATCTTGATCTCGGTATCGGTCGAGTACCAGTTGCCCAAACCACGCGCGCCAATGTCGCGGTTGCCCACGGCGCTTACGTCGTCGATGCTGCCGGGCTTCACTTTCACCCGGTCACTTCCAACTTCGACCACCTTCTCGGGATCAACGTTGGCTGCAGCCACATCGCCCTGCACCGGCTCAGTGCCGGCTGGGCAGGGATTGTTCTTGTCCTTCTTCTTGTGTTTGTCCTTCTTGTCACTGTCGCTGTCGACCGGGGTGCAATCAGCCGGTGCGGTGTTGGCAGAATCCTTCTTGGAATCCTTCGAACCAGCGTTAGGCTGGGCCGGGGTATCGCCGGCAACAGGCGCGGTCCCCGGAGCGGGCGTCGCCGAAGGATCGCCGGATTGCGGCGTGGTGGTTGCGGGGGGCGTAGTCGTCTGCGGCGTCGACTGGCCGGACGATGCCGTCGGGTCGCTCGCAGGTGTCGACTGCGGCGCGGTCTGCGCGGAGAGCACCGTCGCAATCGCCAGTGCTAATCCCGCTATAACCGCCGCCTTTGAACGATTGAACGTGGCTGTCATGACCTCACCCCTTCTTCACCTCACCGTCTCTCGATGAGGACCTCCGGTGACCTGACGTTTGGCTTCCCTGCCCAGGTGATCCGGCAAGCGCGCGATGCAACTTCTCACACTTCAACCGCTTCGCTTCCATTATTAGACGTCAGCAGGCAGTCGGATGGCAGCGAAACTTAAAAAGTTTTCCATAGGATAGGATGCCGGGCTGAATCCGATGGAAAACGACCCCAAACCGTCGAATGTCTCCACCTTAGGTACGAATCAACGTGCCAAACGGACTTTGTTTGGGCCAGCGCGGCCCCCTGAATTAAATTGAAGAGCACGAAGAGAATCCTGGAGGGAACGTGCGTCGGGCTTGGTTGTGGGCCATCACCGTCTTTTTGTTTGTCGCGGTCGAAAGCCCTGCGCTGCAACTGCATCACAACGGTCCGCCGGCATTCAGTCACCGGCCTCGTCCGGAACCGCAGCCAAATCCAACCCAGGAAACCAGCGTGATCGACGCGACCACCATGGGTTCCCCGATTAAGCTGGATCGCGGCTGGAGGGTCGGAATCAGTACCGACCCGGCCGCGGCCAATCCCGACTTTGACGATTCCCACTGGGCCGTGCGCGACGCCAAGGGCGCGATTGGGGATGTGACGGAAGGCGAAGACAACCCCGACCATGCTGAGCACGTGGACCGGGAAGACAAGTATGCCTGGTTTCGGCTGCACATCAAATTGGCCCCCGGCCACGGTCCGATTGGGCTGCTGATCGAATTGCCCGTGACCCAGAGCAGCTCCATGAATTTCACCAATGCGGGGCCGGGAGCGGACGTATTCGCCAACGGCAAGTCGATCCTCCCGGAAGGACCACATCCCTCGGAGACGTTTAAGTTCCAGCAAATTTCGCGCCTCTACCAACTCAATGTTCCTCCCGACCAGACGTCCCTGACGCTGGCCATCCGAACGCTTTACATCCCATTTGGCCTGAGCGGTTATACCAACTTCTTCTTTAACCGCACCTTCCGGCTGGGAAATCCCGAGGACCTGACCCGGGTGCTGGACCTGTGGTCGGTGCGCACGCTGTTTGAACGTCTGCCGCGCTTGATCATTGCCGTGCTGCTGCTGTTCCTTTCTGTTTTTCTGCTCACGCTTTATTTCACGCAGAAGGGCCACGTGGAGTATCTCTGGCTGGCGCTCCACGAACTGGTCCAGGTCCCCATCGGCATCATCGACCAGGCCGGCAGTTCGGCGCAGCTCGACAACCTCTGGTACGGCGCGCTCTATCTGCAGCTGCTGTTTGTTTCGGCATATTTGTATTTCGAGTTCCTGGTCTCGTTTCTGTCGCTGAAGCGGCGCTGGTACATCAAGGGCCTGCGCTACACTGCGCCGATCCTGGCCTTCATCGCGCCGACGATTCTGCTGGTCGAACACAGTAAGGCGATCGGGATTTTCCTGGCGGTTGTGCTCCTCTGCTCGACCGTCTGGGTGGTGGTCTGGGCCATCTTCGTTTTCCTCACCTTGATCATCGCTTCGATCCGGCGCAATTTCGAAGCGGGCCTGCTGCTGGTTGCCTTGGTGTTAACCATGGTAGGAATTGCCGAGCCACTGGTTACGGGCGGGATCAACGACTTTGGCGGAAGCTCCTACAAGTCGCCTCTAACCATCCAGGCCGGACCGATTCCGATCCACTTCGCCGCCATCGCCGACTTTATCGGGCTGCTGGCCATCATCGTCATCATCTTTGTGCGCTTCCTGCGCATTCATCACGAACAGGAACGCGTCAGCGGAGAACTGGCAGCTGCGCGCAGCGTGCAGGAACTCATGATTCCGCGCGAGAAGGTTCAAACGCCGGGATACCAGGTGGATTCGGTTTACAACCCGGCGAACGAGGTTGGCGGCGACTTCTTCCATGTGGATACGACTCCCGACGGCGGCGTGCTGGTGATCCTCGGCGACGTCGCCGGAAAGGGTTTGCAGGCAGCGATGAACGTCTCGATGCTGATGGGCGCGTTGCGGCGGTCTTCGGACAAGGGTCCGGCGAAGATTCTGGAGTCACTGAACCGGGTACTGCTGGGAAGCGAGAGCTTTACCACCTGCCAGGTGGTGTGGTTCGGACCTGAGGGAGAAGTCGCGCTGGCCAACGCCGGCCATTTGCCGCCGTACCTGAATTCGCAGGAGGTCCGGCTTCCCGGCGGTCTGCCCCTGGGCGTGGTCGACAGCGTGAGCTACGACGAGGTGCGACTATACCTGCATCCCGGAGACCGCCTGCTGATGATGTCGGACGGAGTCGTCGAGGCCCGGCAGGCCTCCGGTGAGCTGTTCGGCTTTGACCGCGTCCACAACCTCAGCAACCAGTCTGCGTTTTATATCGCGGATGCAGCCAAGGCCTTCGGTCAGGAAGACGACATCACGGTTCTCACCGTGCAGCGGCTGGCCAAGGCGATGGCGGCCTAGGGAATCATCGACCTTTTCACCCGCCGCGACAAACAACGATGGCTAAGTTCCGTGCATCGTAGCAGTGAATGAGCCGAACGCTGCTCCCGGGAAAGCCCTACCCTCTAGGCTCCACGGCACACAGAAAGGGCACGAACTTCGCGTTGTTCTCAGAGAACGCCGAACGGGTCGACGTGTGCTTCTACGATGCCGCCGGAAATCAAACCGACTTTCTGACGTTGATGGAGCGCACAGCTCTGGTCTGGCACGGCTTTGTGAACGGGATCAAGCCAGGGCAGCTTTACAACTTCCGCGTCTACGGTCCATGGGATCCGGAACATGGAATGCGTTTCAACCCGGCGAAATCGCTGGTCGACCCCTACGCAAAAGCGCTCTCAGGCCATGTGGACTGGAATGCCCCGATCTTTCCCTACGACGTCGCGTCCGGTGACCCGCTGAAGATCGACACGCAGGACAGCGCGCGTGGAGTGCCGAAGTCAGTCGTGATCCACGATCCGTTTGACTGGTCAGATGATAACCCGCCTGAGACTCCGCTACCGGATTCAGTGATCTACGAGATGCATGTGAAGGGGTTCAGCATTCGCAACCCCAAGGTCCCGGAAGAACTGCGCGGAACGTATGCCGGGCTCGCGCACCCCTCCAGCATTGACTACTTGAAAAAGCTCGGCATCACTGCGGTCGAGCTTCTGCCCATCCATCACTTCATCGACGAGGGCCACCTTGTCAACAAGGGGCTGAGGGACTACTGGGGCTACAACACCCTGGGGTACTTCGCGCCGGAGGCACGCTATTGTTCCTGCGGCGATCGTGGCGGGCAGGTGCGCGAATTCAAGGAAATGGTGAAAGCGCTGCACGGAGCCGGGATCGAGGTCATTCTCGATGTGGTGTACAACCACACCTGCGAGGGCAATCACATGGGTCCGATGCTGAGCTGGAAGGGCGTCGATAACGCGACCTACTACCGCCTGATGCAGGATGAGCCGCAGTTCTACATGGACTACACCGGCACAGGCAACTCCCTCAATGTGCGCAATCCATGGGTGCTGAAAATGATCATGGACTCGCTGCGCTACTGGGTGACGCACATGCACGTCGACGGCTTTCGCTTCGATCTTGCTGCCACTCTGGCGCGCGAACTCCACGACGTGAGCAAGCTTTCGTCGTTCTTCGATACCATCCACCAGGACCCCACGCTGGCAGAGAAAAAATTGATCGCCGAGCCCTGGGACGTGGGCGAAGGCGGATACCAGGTAGGCCAATTCCCTGTCTTATGGGCCGAGTGGAACGGCAAATATCGCGACACAGTGCGGCGTTTCTGGAAAGGCGACGAGGGGCAGCTCTCTGATTTCGCCTATCGCCTCACCGGCTCCAGCGACCTGTATCAATTTGACGGCCGCAAGCCATATGCCAGCACCAACTTCATCACCGCGCATGACGGCTTCACACTTTGTGACCTGGTCAGCTACAACGAGAAACACAACGAGGCCAATGGAGAAAACAACCGGGATGGCTCAGACAACAACGACTCGTGGAATATGGGCGTCGAAGGACCAACCGACGATCCGGCCATCAATGAAGCCCGCGAGCGCCAGACTCGCAACCTCCTTGCGACCCTGATGTTGTCACAGGGTGTTCCCATGCTGTGCGGAGGCGACGAAGTTTCCCGGACGCAGATGGGCAACAACAATGCCTATTGCCAGGACAACAAACTGAGCTGGATGGATTGGCGCCTCGACGATCGGCGCAGGCGCCTGCTTCAATTCACGTGCCGGATCATCAAGCTGCGACTCGAACATCCCAATCTCCATCGACGCAAGTTCTTTCAGGATCGCGAAGTTCGCAGACGATCCGATGGTTCTCTGGTATTGGTGGAAAAAGATGCGGCGTGGTTCAATCCGGCCGGCAACGAGGTTTCTGACGAGGCGTGGAACGCGAGCTGGACCCGCGCGATTGCCCTTCTGTTGAACGGGTGCACTCTCCAGGTTTCAGATGAAGACGGAAACCCGATCGTTGACGACAGCTTCCTGTTGCTGGTGAACGCAGCCGAGCAGGGAGTCGAGTTCACCCTGCCGCCGTCACCCAGAGGCAAGCCCTGGAGTCAGATCGTGGACACCGAGAACATCGAAAATCCCTTCATCGTGTTCCCCGTGAACCGCACCGTGATTGTGGGCGGGCGGGCACTGAAGCTGCTGAGCGACAGCTCTCCACGCAGCTGAACGTTGAGACATCAGAGAAGTCCGTGACGAATTGGGATTGAGGCTGAAGAGGACCTGCAGATCACGAACGCCCTCGCGGCAGCACTAAATCTTCCTGGGGGAGGATAAAGAGATGCTGCGCGCGAGGGCGTCGAGGCTCGGGGGCCTAGTGGAAAATGCCCCCGGTAATCGTGGTCGCAAGCGAAATAAAGATATGGTTCACACTGGAGGCGACTGTCGCCGCCCCGGCAACAGTGCCGAATGCGATCAGCGCCACGGCCATCGCGTATTCCGACATGCTTTGGCCGTCATCACGCGACAACGCGGACTTTGCCGCCGAATGAAATTTGAGGTAGAGCTCGGTCATACTTTCCCCCATTTCCCGGTACAACCACCACCCTGATGTAACTAATAGACAGCAGAATGGTAATCAGCCGACAGATGCCGGGGGTCTATGGACCTTGGTGCGCCCGAACCCGAAAGGCCATACCCACCCTGAACCTTCGGGGATCGCCAGTGCTCCTCCCATGACAAACAATGCACTTACCAAGCTGGAACAAAACAAGAGCCCCACCCTGAGGGGGTGGGGCTTCATTCGCATCGAGCAAAGTGAGGCGATCAGCCGCACCGCAGGTGCTCAATCGTAATATTCCAGCCCAAGGTGCGTGATCAAGTCGGCGCCCATGATGTGGCGAAGCGTGTTCTTCAGCTTCATCGACTGGATGAAAAGATCGTGCTCCGGATAGAGTCCAGCGGCGGTCTGGGGCGACTTCAGATAGAAGCTCAGCCACTCCTGGATGCCGATGTTCTTAAGCGAAGCCGTGCGCTGGGCCAGGTCGAGGAACAACACCAGGTCGAGCGCGATAGGCGCAGCCAGAATCGAGTCGCGACAGAGGAAGTCCACCTTGATCTGCATCGGATAGCCGAGCCATCCGAAGATGTCAATGTTGTCCCAGCCTTCCTTGTTATCGCCGCGCGGCGGGTAGTAGTTGATGCGGACCTTGTGGAAGATGTCCTTGTAGAGGTCGGGATAGAGTTCGGGCTGGAAGATGTACTCGAGCGAACCCAGCTTCGACTCTTCCTTGGTCTTGAACGACTCAGGGTCGTCGAGAACTTCGCCGTCGCGATTGCCGAGGATGTTGGTCGAGTACCAACCGGAAACGCCCAGCAGGCGCGCCTTGAACGCCGGTGCCAGCACCGTCTTCATGAATGTCTGGCCGGTCTTGAAGTCCTTGCCGCAGATCGGTGCCCCATTCTTCTTGGAAAGCTCGATCATCGCCGGCACATCGACTGTCAGGTTGGGCGCGCCGTTGGCAAACGGGACGCTTTCACTCAATGCCGCATAAGCGTAAATCTGCGAAGGAGCGATACCGGGATCGTTGTTCTCCAGGCCGGCCTCGAACGCTGCGATGGACTGATGAACCGCGGTAGGTTCAAGAAAAATTTCGGTCGATCCGCACCAGATCATGACCACGCGATCGACGCTCTTTCTAAAATTGCGTATGTCTTCGCGGACCTGGTCGGCCAGTTCCCTCTTGTTCTTGCCCTTCTTCACATGCGTGCCATGCAGACGCTTGACGTAGAACTGATCGAAAACCGCGGGCAGTGGCTTGATGGACTCGAGATAGGGCTTGAGCTGTTCGATCGTCTCCTTTTCAAGAACTTTCGCGTGGGCCGCACTTTCATAAACGTTGTCTTCGAAGATGTCCCACCCGGTAAAAACGATGTCGTTGATATCCGCCAGGGGAACGAAGTCCCTGATCAGCGGCGATTTGTTATCGGTGCGCTTGCCGAGGCGGATGGTTCCCATCTGCGTCAGCGATCCGATAGGCTTGGCGAGACCTCGCCGCACCGCTTCCACGCCGGCGATCATCGTGGTAGCAACGGCGCCGAGGCCCACCACCATCACTCCAAGTTTGCCCTTAGCCGCAGTAGGTTTCGCGGTCTTCTGGCCGCTCTGTTCCGTAGTGCTCATTCCTCTTCCTAACCTTCCTTTGATTGATTCTCAATCAATACAAATTTCAAAATTCGGGGACGCAACAGTGTACGCCCGCAAGGCAGGACTTTTCTGTATGTCCCTTCACGCCTCGCTGGCTTGCCGGAAGCGGTTGATATGGGTCCACAGAAACCACACCACCGCAACCACCAACCCAATCTCAACCACAAGATGAAAACGATGGAACCACTCGTGAAAACGAGGATCCGTATGCCATGCCTGGCCCAGTCTCATGCCCGCATACGCCAGCACGAAACACCACGGCCACGATCCAATAAACGTGTAGAGGTGAAAGCGCAGCTGCGGCATCTTCGCTACGCCTGCCGGAAACGCGATGAAAGTCCTCACTACCGGCAGAAGGCGACCAACGAGAACCGTAATGCCGCCGTACTTCTCAAAAAAGCGAGTGATGCGGTCGAGGTCGTGGTGACTCATCAGGATCCATCGACCGTAGCGCAGAACCAGCGGGCGCCCGCCGGCAGCGCCAACCCAGTACGCAATCACCGATCCGAGGTTGCAGCCGATCGCGCCGGCCGTCGCAGCCCAGAACAGGCTGAAGTGTCCGGTGTACACCAGGTAGCCTGCAAACGGCATGATGATCTCTGAAGGGAGTGGGATACAGGCGGACTCAATGCCCATCAAAGCGACAATGCCTGCGTATCCCAACGAGCCGATGACCTCGGTGACGAAGTTCACTAGAAAGGGCAAAATGCGTTCGGTCATGGACCCTTCTAGTATATAGGCTCAAATCGGGACAACACCCATTTCCCAGGTTCGAATTGGCGGGAGAACGAGTGCACCACCTCATTGGGAGCAGCGTCCGGACGGAATGGGCCTTCAAGACTGGTGCATCTGTGATCGAAGCTACAGTTCCTGAAGGCCCGGACCCTTTAATGCGCTCCCGTATTCAACAACCGGGCCACGCCGATGCTGGTTGTGCCGACTATGTCCGGTGCTCCATCACCGTTCACATCCAGAACAACAGCCTGATTCATGTTGCCCTGATAGTACGAAGGCGAACTGTTCAGAGCACCGCCGCCCGTGCCGCGGAGCAGGGCCAAAGCGCCGGTGCTTTGGAACATTGCCGGAATCGCCACGTCCATATTGCCATCGCGATTGAAATCACCGGTAAGAATGGAGTTGTTCATCTGCACATCTGAGGCGGCGATCGTGTACTCCATTTGCGAGAAGCCGTAGTTACCCGTCACCGAGAGACCCACGGCAAGCGTGAGCTGCGGATTTGAAGCAGTCCCTCCAGATACGGTGCAGAGGATATCTGTGCGGTGATCGCTATTCAGATCGGCAGTAATGAGCGCAGTGACAAACGCCGACACAGTTTTCTGCTGCACCACGTGAAATGTGCCATTGCTGTTGCCCGCCAGTACATAGACGTGGGAGGGTTGTACGTATTCCCGTGAGCCCGCGTCATAGGTGTTCGTTGCCACCGCGAGTCCTATCGTGCCCGAGTTGTTAAAGTCGCCAGGCCCGAGTGCTACCACGCTCCCTGAGACAGTGGACGGCAGCGCAATTGGCGCTCCGAATTGTCCATTCCCCTTTCCGAGCGCGACTCCCCAGTCTCCAATCAGGTCCAGTTTCCCGTCCTTGTTCACGTCCACTAGATAAACCTGGTGATTGAGAGTCCCTGCCTTGGGCGCTCCTAGCAGGGGATAGCCGACCGGAGTTTCAAACGTTCCATCGCCCCGCCCCAGAAGGACGGCAACGTCGTCGGTGCTGCCCGGGATGCTGATGAATTGGGGATTGCGCGCAACGACGAGATCGATGTGTCCGTCATTGTTGATGTCGCCCGCAGCAATCATGCCGCCACTTACCGGGACGGTGTAAGTCACCGGCGCGCCGAAGTAATTCTTGCCTGTACCCAGAAACACGGTCACTGTAGTCGTCGTGCAGCCGGAGCAAAGCGGTTCGTTCACCACCGCGATGTCATCAATGCCGTCATGATTGAAATCCGCAGTAACGATAGAACCTGGATTCGGTGTTTGGCTGATCACCGGGGACTTGAATCCGCCGGAACCATCTCCCATGGCGAGGGCAGAAACCCCAGTTCCGCTACCTTCAGCCATTACATCCATCTTTCCGTCATTATTGAAGTCGGCGAAGGCCGTGGGCGAGGCTTCGCCTAGCTGCCAAATTGCATAGTCATCGACGACGTTAAATGCCTTGGGACTGCTGAATGTGCCGTTGCCATTTCCCAGGTAAGTGGCTACGGTGAGGGTGCTCGATTGCGATGTGAGAGCAATATCGAGCTTACCGTCCTTGTTCAGGTCGCCCACGTAAAGCCCCACCGGCGTCGCTTGCGCAACAGGCGTCTGCGAACTGCTCACGTTCGTGTTGAACGCGGTGTCCAGAGTCGCTCCGGTTGTGAAGCTCCCATTGCCCTGCCCAAGCAGAATGGTGCCGCTCTGCGCGGTGACCACCACGAGATCCTGATGACCATCCTTGTTGAAGTCGCCGGTGCTAACTTCATACGGATTCATGTTATAGATTGCGCCGGCCGTAAAGCTGCCATCGCCTTTGCCGATAAGGATCTGCAACTCGAAATTGTTTTTTACTGCCAGATCGGGAATGCCGTCGCCATTGAAGTCCGCAGCTACGTAGAGATTGCCGCCAACCAGACTGCCGATGGAGCCGTACGTCGGACCCGCGGTGAAGTTTCCACCTCCCGCGTTAAGAAACGTCTGCAAGAACGCGTCGCCATACTGATCGCTGGAGACGGTGACAATATCGGGTTTCCCGTCGTGGTTGACGTCCGATACCAAGACCCACACGTTCAGAACGCCTCCGCCAAGATTGAACGGCGTCTTCGCACTGAAAGTGCCATTGCCATTGCCCAGGTAGATTGTGAGTGTCGCGGGACTAATCGGATCTCCATGATCGTCTGCTGGTGCGGAATTAACCGTCACAATGTCCGCTTTACCGTCGCCGTTGAGATCCGCAACTGCGCTATCGGAGTAGCCGGATGTCACCGACGTGTATTGCTTCGCAGTGAAAGTGCCGTTGCTGTTCTGCAGCATCAGCACATTTCCCGTCAGAAAGTCGAGCCGGCCGTCGCCGTTGAAGTCCGCGACCCCATAGATTGGCTGAGCGAATGTCATTGAGGCTACGTTCTGGCTGGAAACAAACTGTTGCGCAGGCGCTACAGTTGTTAAGTTGAGGCACACAGCAGACAGGGAAATCACAACGAAGGGAACGATTCTCATTTTTGGGAAGCCCCACCGAGGCGGTACGACGTTTGATTACGATGTGACCCGGCCAGAGAAGGTTTGCTGCAAACTAGGTTCCTTCAATCCAGGTCGACTCCTCGGGCCATCGATCACCGGGAGAATCCACCGCAACGGAAAGTGCATATCGGGTGTATCTCACATCCATCTCGATTGCTCGATGCCTGCCCCCGGCCCTGCTACGATTGACTTGATTCATCACTCACGAGGTATTCCAGTTGGCCGAGTTTCCCCCTGTCCCGCTTACGCTTGAAGGCTCTGCTGTCCTGCATCAATTCTTCCGCTTCGACTGGAAGGCCTGGCGGTCGACAGCGGCCGGCGATCGCAAGAAGATCGTGGACGAGTTTGCATCTGCATTAAACGAAATGGAGCGCTCAGGCGAAGGCAAGGTGCAGACCGGCCTCTTTTCGCAGCTCGGGCACAAGGCCGACCTGATCCTGGTTCACTTTCGCGACTCGTTTGAAGCACTGAACCAGGTGGAATTGGCTCTCGCGCAAACATCGTTCCACGATTTTCTGATCCCCACGCATTCTTACGTCTCGGTCGTGGAACTGGGCCTCTACGAATCAAGCCGCAAAACCTATGAAGCCGCCGCATCCAAGGGCGCCGAGCCCTTCTCGCCGGAGTGGAGCGCGGAGGTCGATGCCTCCCTCAAACGTGGCGCAGAAGCCATGAAGCCGCGGCTCTTCCCTGCCATTCCCGACACGAAATACCTCTGCTTTTACCCCATGGACCGCAAACGCGGCGAGCAGGTGAACTGGTACAACGTTCCCTTCCCCGATCGCCAGCGGATGATGCACGAGCACGGCATGATCGGTCGCCGCTACGGCGACGTGGTCCGCCAGATCATTACCGGCTCTATCGGCATGGATGACTGGGAGTGGGGCGTGGACCTCTTCGCCGACGATCCGGTCGTCTTCAAAAAACTGATCTACGAGATGCGCTTCGATGAAGTCAGCGCCGTTTACGCGCTCTTCGGCCAGTTCTATCTGGCATTGCGGCTGCCCATCGACAAACTCCCGGGTTGGCTGAACGGCAAGTTCTGATTGCGAAAACTGTTCAGTCAAGCGTTGGCTTTGCGGCGCTATCAACGATTACCACATTGACAGCGCCCTTCTGCGGCTCCAGTTTTAACCCAAGTTGCTCCTGCAATGCCGTGAAGAGACCGGGATCGGTGGCATCTGCAGGAGCTCCGCTGCCGAAATCCGGAGACCAATCCAGTTTGAAGTCGTAGTCGCCCGCAAGGCCCGTGCGATTCCGCACCACGCGCTCGCCGCTCTCCGGCATTCTCGTCAGCTGATCCGCGAAGACATCCATTGAAGTGGCAGACGCCACCATGTGGCTATTGTGGGTAGAGACGTGGTACCCCTGGCCCGGCGACTTCGAAGCTGTCAGCTTGGGACCTGACTTGACCACCACCAGTGCGTAGACCGGCATGACCTGTTGAACCTCGTGCGTCCGGAGTTGAAAGCGCTCGGCCAGTAGAGACTGTAGCAGCAGACTGTTCTCTCTCCGGCGCTCATCCCTCTTCATCTGCTGCATCTTCCCCATTTCGGCATCGTCAATCTTCGCCGAAATGTCGAACGCCTGCTTGTCCATCCACTCCGGCCCGCCACTTATCTGCGCGTCCGACTTCAGGTCGTAGGCGAGACGGATCAGCTGCTTCAGTGTGTAATTCGAAACCAGAAGCCGGTCAGCGCTCATATCCACATCGTGCCCCCCGCTATCTCCCTTGTTGGCCTTGATTGCAGCCACCTCAAACGCAGGCGACGTCTTCTCCGCTTTTTCTGCCGCAATTTGCTGCGCGCTCGCTGGCAGAAACGAGCTTCCCAGGAAAACCAGAAGCAGGGTTGTGTGCAACGCCCGGCTCGCATGACAGCGAGAATATTCCCCGCTCTTTTCCCTATGTCGCAAAACCGAATGGCGGCTCTCTAGTAACATGGTCCAGCAGTACTCCACGTAAAGAATATGGCCGGAACAAAGACAATCAAGAAGAAAACTGCCGGAACCCGCGAGAAAGCGAAAGCATCTGAGCCGAAGAAACCGAAGGCCGTTTCAAGGAAGACGCACTCGTCGCGCAACGCGCTCGCGCCAGAACGGGTCAACGCCATCCTGAAAGCCCTCGACGAGGCTTATCCTGATGCCGTCTGTGCGCTGAATCATCGCAACCCCTGGGAACTGCTGGTGGCCACAATCCTCTCCGCGCAGTGCACCGATGTTCGCGTCAATATGGTCACGCCGGAGTTGTTCAAGCGCTTCCCAACTCCCGCAACCATGGCCAAGGCTCCACTGCCCGAGCTTGAGGACCTGATTCGCACCACTGGCTTCTTCCGCAACAAGGCCAAATCGATCCAGGGTGCGGCGAAGAAGATTACGGAACAGTTTGGCGGCAAGGTTCCCGAGACACTCGCCGAACTCATCACCGTTCCCGGCGCGGCGCGCAAAACCGCCAACGTCGTCCTCGGTGTCAGCTTCGGCAAATCCGAGGGCGTCGTGGTCGACACCCACGTCTTCCGCATCACGCACCGGCTCGACCTCACCAAATCCGACACTGCGGAAAAAGTCGAGCAGGACTTGATGCGCATCCTACCCAAAGATCACTGGATCCGCTTTTCGCATCAGGTGATTCATCATGGCCGCCAAGTGTGCGTCGCGCGGAATCCGAAGTGCAATCAATGCGCCCTCGAGAAGCTCTGCTACTCCGAAGACAAGACGTGGTGGAGCTAAAGGCAGCTCTCAACTTTCAGCCGTCAGCTCAGTGGCGCGGGTGCACGTAGTAGATCAGCCCCAGGTAATCGTCACTCAGTAGAAACGTATCGCGGTCGAGACGCAGAATGCCGCATGGACGTCCATGCACCACGGGTTTGCCGTTGGCGATGGTGAGGAAACCGGTGATGAAGTCGTGCGGCTTGCGGTCAGCGCGCGTGAATTGCACAACCCGGTATCCAGTGCCGATGCCCGGATGACTAGCCCCATGCAGTGAGACAAGAAAGCTGTCCGCGAGGAGCGAATCCTGCGCCGCGAAGTATGCGAATCCAAGCGGCGAGCTATGCGCGGCGAACGTCGTAAATGCGGCGGGAACCTGTGCGCACGATTTCAACGGCTCGGGAGCGTGGCCCAGTGCGCCACTCTGATCTGCGGCGGGTGCATGCCCGCCCCCGGCCGCAAGATTGGTACCTGCCGAAGCCACACCGCTCTGCTTTCCATACACTGAGTCCCGTTGCGCAGGCCCAGCCACCGTCTTCCCTGTCGCACGGGCATCACCCAGCGTTGGCAGATTCGTCGTGTCGAGCACCGGACTTCCATTGGCAAAGTAGCAGGTCGGCCACCCGTAGTTGGGCGGAGTTTTCTGCGAAGTGTCGATTTGGAAAAATGTATCTTCCGGAAGTTTGTCGCCGAGATGGTCGTCGCCCATGTTGGTCGCGAAAATCGCTCCGCCATCGATCCGTTCAACCTGGTGCAGATCGACCGCGTTCCGCAATCCCTGTGCTTCAATTCGCTGATTCTTGCCATCGGGGTCCATACTCACTACCGCCGCTCGCAGCACCTCATCTTCCTGGCAGTAGTTGCACGAAGATCCGACCGAAACAAATATCCGCGCTGCCCCCTTCACGTTGACCACGGCCACGGTTCGCGTTAGGTGCCAACCTCCATATTTGTAGTGGAGTCCGTAGTCCGGGAAACGGATCAACGTCTCTGGCGTAGAACTCGGCGCGCTATCACCTGCCTTGTACTTGTAGCGGACCAGTTTGTCGGTGAGCGGTAGATAGAGCCAGCTCTGTTTCGAAGCGGGATCGGTCCAGAAGGCAAGGTTGTTCGGGTTGTGCAGGTGATCGAGATAGTGCGTGATTCGCGTAAAACGGTGCGACTCCTCGTCCCAGCCCTCAATTATGAAAACCGAGCCGCGCCGATTGTCGGCCAGATCATACATGCCGGTTGCAAAGATCCGGCCATCCGGAGCCTTCGCGAAAAACCGAACCCGCCTCAAGCCGCTCACCGCGATGTTGATATCGAAGGGCTCGGGCAGTTTGAGCGCGATCCGCTTACCGGGAGCGTAAGTGAGGGTATGCGGCGTCTGGCAGGCTGCAACCAGTATGCCGCCAAAACATGAAAGGACTGCCAGCGCCAACTTGGGGGAGAAGCGGTGCATAGAGAAAGTCTAGTAGACAGCTCTCAGCCATCAGCCTTCAGAACGCTCTCCACTGCAGCGATAAGTCCCGGGATGTCATGAGGGTCAGCCTCGGCAGCTGCAGGCCAGCCCAGTTCGCGCAGGGTCGCGCTCGTGATGGGCCCAATCGAAATCGCTTTCACTCCGCTAATCGGAAACTTCACATCAGCCGCCTGGGCCACTTCGGCCAGATGCGTAGCGCTGGAGGAACTGGTGAAGGTGGCCGCATCGATCGCCGCCGCCAATGCCGCGCGTAGACTTTCCGGCGCTCCGTCAGGAATCACGTTCTGATACGCATCGACAACATCGACAATAGCTCCGACCGCGCGAAGACTGTCAGGAACAAGGTCGCGGGCAACCGCAGCGCGGGCCAGCAGTACCCGCTTCCCTGCGATTTGGTCTCGGAGACTGGATACAAGACTTTCGGCCACATATTCTCTCGGCGTTATTGAAACCTTCAGGTGCAGAAAGGTTTCAACGGCTTGAGCGGTCGCCTTCCCAACAGCCGCAACCCTCGCTCTCAGAGCGTCGATCTTAATGCCGCTATCGATCGCACGAACATGAAATGCCGGAATCGAGTTAAAGCTGGTAAAGATCAGCCAGTCGTAGCTTTGAATTTTGCGCAACGCCGCATCAAGCGGATCGAAGCTTGCTGGCGGCTTAATTTCGAGAACGGGAACCTCAACTGGTTCGAACCCTGCGGCACGCAACCCATCGCTAAGCTTTCCGGCCTGGTGTTCGGCGCGCGTGACGAGAATGCGTTTCATAGTACAAGGATCACGCAGACGCTCCCGCAGGCGGTTGCGCGGCTGCTTCCAGCAGCGGGCCAGCGCCGGCCTCGAGCAGTTTCTCCGCAACAAATCGCCCGAGTGCGGATGGACCCACGTCGGTACGGCGGGCTTGATGCTGCACACGAATCGCCTTGCCCGTCGCCGGATCGGCCACCACTCCAAAAATCTCCACACCCTCGCCCGTCCGATCCTGCGGCACCCGGCGGCAATGGATGCCAATAGGCACCTGGCAACCTCCGCCCAGTGCAGCAAGAGCCGCGCGCTCAGCGGTCACGGCAAAGCGCGTCGCCGCATCATCCAGAAAGGCAATAGCTGCGATAGTCTCCGCATCATCCATGCGCGTCTCAATGCCCAGCGATCCCTGGCCTGCCGCCGGACAAAACTGGTTTGGTTCGAGACGCTCCCGAATCCACTCGGTCTTCTCCAGACGATCCAGACCAGCCGCAGCCAGCAAAATGGCATCCACCTGGCCTTCACTGAGTTTCCGCAACCGCGTATCCACGTTGCCGCGAAACTCAACTGCCTCGATGTCTGGTCGAAGCGCGATCAACTGCGCGCGACGGCGCTGGCTGCTGGTTCCCACAACGGCACCATGCGGCAGCGCGTCCAGGCTGCGATACTTCACCGAGACCAGCACATCCCGCGGATCAACGCGCGGCGGTGTAGCGGCAAGCGTGAACGGCGCAGGCAATTCCGTTGGCAGGTCTTTCAGCGAATGCACCGCAAGATCGACGCGGCCCTCCGCGAGAGCCTCCTCGATTTCTTTGGTGAACATTCCCTTCGATCCAACCTGCGCGAAGGTGACCTCCTGCAGCCGGTCGCCGGTGGTTTTGATGATCTCGATTTCAACGGTGTGGCCATGCTCGCGCAAAAGCGCGGCGACGTGGTTGGCTTGCCACAGCGCGAGTTGCGATCCGCGACTGCCGATACGCAGATTCATTTGCCTCCTACGGCGCTGCTTTCGTTCTCGCGAGGGAAATCAGATTTCTTTTCCGGTTGACTGATGGGAACAACAACCGACCCCTTCTGGTCTTCCTGTTCGCCCACTGGAGGCAGCGACCACGTTTCGCAAAGCGCATCCACACGCGTCGAATCGTTCTCACGCGCCGCCTGTTTGAGCGCCTGCATCGGGGGATGAAGGAATTTATTCACCAGCCCCCGCGTGAGCGCCTCGATGGCGGCCAGTTGTTCCTCACTCAGTGTGCCCAGCTTGGCGTGCATCCGCTTCATCTCGTTAACGCGAATCTCTTCGGCCTGCCGTTGCAGGCTCACGATAGCCGGAGCCACATTCACAGCGCGGCGGCGCTGATGGAAGCGTTCAACCTCCGCTTCGACCAGAGCCTCGGCATCGCCCGCCTGCGTCTGGCGCTCCGCAATATGCGCGGCGGCCACCTGCTGCAGATCGTCGATGTCGTAAACGAAAATACCCTCGACCTTGTTCATCGCCGGATCCACGTCGCGCGGCACCGCGATATCAATGAAGAACATGGGGCGATTCCGACGGCGATGCATGAACTCCTGCCCATGCTCGCGGCGGAAGATCGGGTGCGGCGCGCCGGTGGAGCTGATCACAATATCCGCATCCGTCGCCGTCTCGTAGAGCTTGTCAAATGGAATGACGCGGCCGTCGAACGGTTCGGCAAGCGACCGAGCCCGCTCCATAGTGCGATTCGTGACGAGGATGGCACCCGCGCCCTGTTGCACCAGGTGCCGCGCAGCCAGTTCGCTCATCTTCCCCGCGCCAACCAGAAAAACGGTCCGGCCCTGAAGCGATCCAAAGATCTTGCGAGCCAGTTCCACCGCAACCGAGGCGATCGAGACCGAATTCGAGCCGATTGCCGTCTCGGTCCGCACTTTCTTCGCTGCTGCAAAGGCCGACTGCAACAAATGTTCGAGTTGCCCCGAAACGGTTCCGGCTGCCCGCGCCGCGGCAAAACCTTCCTTCACCTGGCCCAGAATCTGCGGCTCGCCCACAACCATGGAGTCGAGGCTGGCGGCCACGCGAAAGAGATGCCTAACCGCCTGCTGATCGCGATGCTCATAGATATGCGGACCTAGCTCCGCTTTCTCGATTCCAAATTGGCTGTAGAGAAACTCCCGGATGTCTGTCTCCGGCGACTCCACCGCCGCCAGCATCTCTACGCGATTGCAAGTCGACACAATCATGCACTCACTCACGCCCGGTTGAGCAGCGAGGGCGCGCGTCGCGTCCGGCAGTTCCTCACGCGAGATGGCGATACGCTCACGCAGCGCGATCGGCGCGGTCTTGTGGTTTACCCCGATGAGGACAAGCTGGCTCATGGGGCACCAAACCTGTGGACGTGGCTGACCATGTTAGCTGCCCACACGCAGAGCATCACGGCCAGAACCGCGCCCGAGAGATAAGCAGCCTTGCGGCCGCGCAGCCCCTTGGACTGGCGCAGGAACAAGAGCAAAACATACAGCCCCCACATGGCATAGGAGGCAAGCACCTTGGGATCGGCGTAATAGGCCGCGCCCAGCGAGGTTTCCTGGACAAGAACAGCGCCAAGGATGAGGCCCACCGTCATGCATGGGAATCCGAAGAGCAGCATGGCGTGCGCCAATCGTTCAAGAGTGTCCAGCGGCGGCAGCCAATCCAGCGGAATCCATCCAGAGTCGTTCGTGGACTTGACCTTGGCCTTGAGTCGCCGCTCCTGCACGAGGTAAAGCAGCGAAGCCAGCAAGCTAAAGCCAAGCGCGGCATACGCAGCCAGAAGAGCCGAGATATGGGCAATCAGCCAGCTGGTTCGAACGCCCTGCGACGGAAATGCGTAGCCCTGCACACCCAAAGCCGGCACAAAAACCAGGAAAAACGTGGCTGGCAGCGCGAAGATTCCGAGCGAAATAGCGTCATAAAGCCACCAGGCCAGAAAGAACAGCCCGGCAACCGCAAGTCCCAGCAACGTTTCAACTTCGCGCGCTCCAACCGGAACCCAGCGGTGCGCCTGCACCAGCATCTCCACCGAGGAGACAAAATGGAAAAAGAAGGCCATCCCCCCCAGGTGCACACACCACCGCCGCGCACGCTCCGATGAATTAAGGACCGCGGGAAAGATGGTGACACTTGCAGCCGCATAAAGAATCGTCGCGACTCGGAGCCAGAGAAGATGCATGCCGTACTCAAATCTAAGGCCTTAGCAATCAGTATACTGTGATCCAAATCACCATACGGAGCCTTGGCTGGAGTTCCCCGGAAACCCCCTACCAAAGGAGAAGTGAAGCGTGAGAAAGCACTTCCAGGCAGCGGGAAAGCAACGGGTTTGGACTCGATGTGTATCCGTGCTAGTCGGATTTCTCCCGCTGTTTCTATTGTCTCAGGAACCCGAGTCCCCTAAGAAAACAGGTGTCCAAACGCCCGGTGTGCTCCACGCCATGCAGGATTTGCCACACTCGGCCAGTTTCCCGGTGCAGGGCGACCCGGACTGGCTGGCGGTCACCGCAGATGCCGTGTGGGTTACCAGCGATGACGTCGATCATGTTGTGAAACTTGATCCGAAAACAAACCGGCCCGGAAGCATCGTCACAGTTCACAAGCCCTGCTCGGGAATGACGGTAGGCTTTGGCAGTCTATGGGTTCCCAGTTGCGGAGACCACAACCTGATAAGGGTGAATGCTGAAACCGGCGAAATCCAGGCGACCATTCCCGCCAGCCCAGCAGACTCAGAAGGCGGGATTACGGCTGGGGCGGGCAGCGTCTGGCTCGTCACCTCCGCGGATGGCGAGTTGACTCGCATAGATCCAGTCACAAACCGGATTTCAGCCCGGATCCGGATTCCATCGGGCTCTTTCAATCCGCTGTTCGCCAATGGCATGCTCTGGGTCACTTCGAATCGCGGCAACGCCCTACTGCGCATTGATCCCGCTACAAACGAGGTGGTCGGCTCAATCCCGGTGGGTCCCAAGCCCCGCTTTCTCACCGCGGGAGCCGGGTCCATCTGGGTCCTGAATCAGGGTGATGGAAGCATCTCCCGCATCGACGCGAAATCCCTCAAACCGCGCGCAACCATCCAGGCCGGAATTCCTGGTCACGGAGGCGAGATCGCCTACGGTGGCGGGTTTGTCTGGGCCACCGTCACGGAGTTCCCGCTCACCCAGATCGATCCTCGAACCAACAAGGTCGTCGGCCAATGGCGCGGCGAGGGCGGAGACAGCGTGCGATTCGGCTTCGGCACCCTGTGGCTGACAAATTTGCGTGGCGCGAAGGTCTGGCGGATTCCCGTCGATGCGCGCTGACTTCTCGTCCGATTAGCCTTAATTTCCGATGGGCCTCTCGATGTTGCGCAGCATCATGCAGCCAGGCTATCCGCCAGGTTCTCGACCTGATTGGCCTGAAACCCGCGGCCACTGCTCTCCGGCACTCGAGGCCCATCCAGCCGGACGAATGCCAGATCCGGCGGATGGGGTCGAATCGCGGGGCTACTGCTTTGTTGCCGTATAGGAAGTTGTGCGTCCCGTGACCTTGTTGTCCGAAGACACCTTCATCATTTTGCCTGAGACGGTCATCGTATTCACTTCGACGACCGCTCCATTGCGCTTCTCTGTCTCTTCCACCGTATGATCGTTAACCTTCTTCAGAGAAACGGTGTCGAATCCGTAGGCGCCTGTTACCGGTGCGTCCGTTCCGTCAAGTTTCGCCGTGTACGTTTCGCCAGTAGGAGCTGACATGGTCAACTGATCTCCGGCCGTCTTATAGGTGGTGGTCAGCCCGTTATCGCTTTCTACCACTTTCACAATCTGCCACTCACCCGAGGTCGCATGCACGCCAGAGGGCTTCACGCCCGTCCGCTTGCCGGTTGCTGTCGCGGTTACAACCTGATCGCCGGTGGCGGGATGCGAACTCGTCTTGACGGTTAGAGTCTTGCCGTCAGCCGACACCGCGCGTGTCTGGTCGTTGATAACTTTGCCGTCTTTTTTGGTTGTAACGGCAATGTTGTTCGCGTCGACCTCTTTCACGTTGATTGTGTCGTAGGTCTGGCCAGTGACCGCCTGGTCGGTGCCGTCGGCTTTCGCGTCAAATGCCGGATTGCAACTGACGCAGTGGTACCAGCCCTGGCTGATGTAAAAGACGTTTGGCTTCGGCGAAAATTTCGTCTGGGCCATGTTCGTTTTCCAGGTTCCGTCAATCGGGGACTGCGCAAAGGCTGCGATGCCCGTGCATAAACAGGCTGCAAGAATCAGTGTGCTCGTCTTGGTCATTTCTCTTACTCCCTTTCAGAAAATCGATATGAGACCGGAATCAATCGGGCCCGCAAATGACCGATGCTGAGTCGGTGCGAATTGTACATGGCGCGGCATCTCCCTGTGCAGAGAAGTTGCGTTTCCATTCGTCTGATTCAAATCGGGATCGAGGCCGGAATGGAATCGGACCGCACCAGGGTGGGTTTCCGTCCGTTTCTGCACAGACGCCGAAACCCTGCGCCACGATAATCTGTAGGCAATCGTGCAACCCGCTGACCTCCAATCCGCGGCGGCGCCCCCGTCTTCCCCTACCCCTGAAGAACCGGTCCTCGAATTAACTCGTGCCGCATCCAATCCGGGTCACCCGTCCGACAAATCGCAGGAGATGACGCCCTTCATGCGGCAGTGGTCCGCCGCCAAGCGGGAGAACCCCGATGCCTTGCTCTTTTTCCGCATGGGCGATTTCTACGAACTGTTCTATGACGATGCGGTAACCGCCAGCCGCGAACTGCAACTGACCCTCACGGCGCGGGACCGGGAACGGCTCATTCCGATGTGCGGCGTGCCCTATCACTCGGTCGAGGGCTACCTCGCGCGCCTCCTCCGCAAAGGTTACCGGATCGCCATCTGCGATCAGATGGAGGATCCGAAGCTTACCAAGAAGATAGTGAAGCGCGAAGTCACCCGCGTGCTCTCGCCCGGCACGGCTCTGGATGCGACCCTCGGCCAGGAGCGGAACAACTTCCTCGGCGCATACTTTGAACTCGGAGCCCATCCCGCCGCCAAAGACTCGTCCCGCATCGCGCCCTCGAATGTCCTCTGCGCGATCGCCCTGCTCGATGTCTCCACCGGTGAGTTTCGCACCGCCGAGTTTGCCGGACCGAAGGCGCGCCAGCAGGCTCTCGATGAATTGCTGCTTGCCGGACCCAGCGAAATTCTCTTTCCCACCAGCGCTGAAATTCCTGCAGCGCTCGAAAAGGTCCCCGCCAAAACCAGCGTTGAAGATTGGATCTGGACGCGCGACTTCGCCGTTCCCCTCGTCGAACGGCAGTTGCAGGTGCGCTCGCTCGAAGGCTTCGGATTGGTTGGCCACGAAGCGGCAGCCATCGCTGCCGGAGCCGTGCTGCACTATGTGCGCACCACCCAGAAAAACGAAGCCCTCCACATCGACTCGCTCAAATTTCAAGAACACTCGACAGCCCTCGAACTCGACCCCGTCACAGTCCGCAATCTCGAACTGGTAGAACCCCTCTTTTCCGGACAAGACGACCGTGTAACTCTCTTCCACACACTCGATTGCTGCCAGACTCCCATGGGCAAAAGGCTGCTGCGCGCGACGATTCTCCGGCCCCTGATCGATACCGCCGAGTTGAACGCTCGCTATGAAGCCGTAGCCGAGGCCCACGGCGATCTGCTGAAACGCGAAGAGGTGCGGCGAGCCTTTGATGGCATTCTCGATCTGGAGCGCTTGCTGGCGCGGTTGAGCCTCGATTCCGCCGGTCCTCGCGACGTCCGTGCACTTGCCGCCAGCCTGGCGCGATTGCCCGCGCTGATGACCGCCATGAATGCGATGCAGGCGCCGCTATGGCGTGACCTCGTCGCACGTCTCGACACGCTCGACGAAGTGACCACCCTCATCGTGACCACGCTGGTCCCCGAGCCGCCGCTCACCATGGCCGACGGCGGAGCGATTACATCTGGTGTGGATACGGAACTCGACGACTTGCGGTCCATATCTTCAAGCGGCCGCCAGTCGATTGCCGCCATCGAAGAGCGTGAGCGCGCACGCACCGGAATCGGCTCGTTGAAGGTCCGCTACAACTCCGTCTTCGGTTACTACATCGAGATCACCAAGGCCAACCTCGCCATGGCCCCGCCCGACTACGAGCGCAAACAGACACTGGTCAATGCCGAGCGCTTCACCACGCCAGAGCTGAAGGAATACGAAGTCAAGATCCTCACCGCCCACGATCGCTGTATCGAGATCGAGAAGCGTATCTTCGCGGAATTGCGGCGCGCAGTGCTCGAAGCCGCCGGCCGCATCCGCCGCACGTCCTTCGCTGTTGCCGAAGCCGATCTGCTCACGAACTTTGCTCATCTCGCCTCGTTGCGACGCTATGTGCGACCGGTGCTGGCCGATGAGCCTGTGCTCGAAGCCGTCGCCGCGCGCCATCCAGTGATCGAGCAATGGATGGAGGAGACGCGCGAAGGCCGGTTCATTGCCAACGATCTTTACCTCAGTGCGACCGATGATGGCCCGAGCCTGCTCCTGATCACCGGGCCGAACATGGGCGGCAAAAGCACTTACCTGCGCCAGGCCGCCATGCTGGTCCTGATGGCGCAGATGGGCAGCTTCGTATCGGCGCAGAGCCTGCGCCTGGGACTGGTCGACCGCATCTACACGCGCATCGGCGCCAGCGATAACGTGGCGCGCGGCCGCTCCACCTTCATGGTCGAGATGACCGAGACGGCCACGATCCTGAATACGGCGACAAAGCGCTCACTGATTCTCCTCGATGAGATGGGCCGCGGCACCGCCACCTTCGATGGGCTTTCACTGGCATGGGCAACGGTCGAATACCTGCACGCCGAGACTGGCGCGCGCACCCTATTTGCGACGCACTACCACGAGCTGACCATGCTGGCCGAAAAGCTGAAGCGCGTGCGCAATCTGCGCGTAGGCATCAAGGAACGCGCGGACGGCATCGTCTTCCTCCATACCATCGAACCTGGCGCAGCGAGCAAAAGCTACGGCATCGAAGTGGCGAAGCTTGCAGGGTTGCCGGCAGCGGTGATCGAGCGTGCCAAACACGTTCTTCGCCAGCACGAGAAGCAGGAACGTCAAAGTGTGCAGGTGGAAACGGCTCCCGAGCCAATTCAGCTGACAATCTTCACGCCGCTCTCGCAAAGAATCGTGGACCGCATCGAAGCCGTTGATGTGAATTCCCTGACCCCGCTGCAGGCGCTCAACCTGCTGGAAGAACTGCAGCAAGAGTTGAAGGAGAAGGCGTGAGCGAAGTAACAGGAATTCGGCAGGCGGCGGGGAACTTGCTCGTTGTCGGACTTTCAGGCACCGAACTAACCGCGCTGGAGCGTGCATGGCTCAAACTGGTCCGTCCAGCCGGAGTCATCCTGTTTCGCCGCAACATCGTCGACGCGGAGCAAACCCGCGCGCTCCTGAATGAAGCTACCGGGCTGGGCGCCCGCCACGCCGTGCGCTGTGTCGACGTCGAAGGTGGAACCGTGAACCGCCTGCGTGACGCGCTCTCGCCGATTGCCTCCGCGCAGGCCGTGGCTGCGGCGATGCGTACCGCCAAAAAGCCTGTGTTGGCGCGCAAGCATGGCGAACTCATCGCGCGCGCGGTAAAGATCTTCGGATTCAACACCACGCTTGCGCCGGTGGTCGATCTCACCTTGCCCGAGGCCACCGAGGTGCTCGGTTCGCGAACCACTGGCGCCACGCCGGCGGATGTAATCGCCTATGCACGCGAGTTTCTCGCTGGAGTCGCTACACAAGGGATCGTCGGTTGCGGAAAGCATTTTCCCGGGCTGGGCGGTGCGTCGGGCGATACGCACTTTGTTACCCCGGCAATTGAGCGCAACTGGGATCAAATCTGGAACGAAGATGTGGTCCCCTATCGTGAATTGCATCGCGCCATGCCGATGATCATGACCAACCACGCAGCGTACCCTCGCACGCCAGGTAAGAACGAGCCCGCCAGCGCGTCGCAATTCTGGATCACCGGAACGTTGCGCAAAAAGATCGGTTACAAGGGCGTCATCCTCTCCGACGATCTCGAGATGGGCGGCATCCTGAAATTCCTGCCGGTTGACGAGGCTGCGGTGGCCGCCGTTCGTGCCGGATCGGACCTGGTGGAGATCTGCCATAGCGCTGAACTCATTCTGCGCAGCTACGAAGCACTCATCTCCGAGGGCGAGCGATCTGCTGCGTTCCGCAGGGTGCTCCTCGCCGCCGCGCGCGTTTCGGTCCGCAAGCGCGCAAGGCTGTATGCAGGTGGTTTGCCCCCGGCGCTGAACATGAAGAGACTCGCCTCGCTCCGCAGCGAGATCGCGCAATTCAACGAGACGATCGCGAAAATCCTGAAAGCGGCTGAGGACGCGAGTCCCCGCGCCGCCTCTCCGGCAGAAGCATCATGAAACCCAGCACGTTGGTCGTTGCCGGTGTAATGAGCGGGACGTCGGCCGACGGCATCGACGTTGCCGTTGTTCGGATCGCCTCAGCAAAGAGCCATCTGTGGCCGAGGCTGACGCTGCTCGCGCACGAGGGTTTTCGCTATCCTGCTGCACTGCGCAAAGCCGTGCTTGCCGCGATGAACGCCAAATCAACCACGACTGCGGAACTGGCGCGCTTGAACTGGCGGCTCGGTTTGGCATACGCGGATGCGGTGAAGGCGACCATCAAGCGGCACAAGATCAAGATCGACCTGGTCGGTTGCCACGGACAGACGCTCTATCACCAGGCGCGCTCCGAGCGCTACGCGGGAAAAAGCTTTCCATGCACCTGGCAGGCAGGCGAGGCCGCGGTCATTGCGCAAGAGCTTGGCGTTCCTACCGTGTCCAACTTCCGCACCGCCGATATGGCGGCTGGTGGACAGGGTGCGCCGCTCGTCCCGATCCTCGACCATTTCCTTTTTGTTCATCGGGAACGCGGACGGGTGCTGCAAAACATCGGAGGGATTGCGAATCTCACTGCGCTACCAGCGGGCGCGTTCGGGAATGAAGTTAAAGCTTTTGATACCGGTCCCGGCAATATGGTGATCGACGCTCTCGCCGCAAAGCTTTTCTCGAAGCCCTACGATCGCAACGGCGCAATCGCCGCCAAGGGTCAGGTGCTCGAGCCCGTGCTGAAGCAGATGATGCGCGATCCCTACTTCAAGCTCAAACCGCCTCGTACCACCGGCCGCGAAGAATTCGGACGCGAATACGCTGCGAAGTTTCTGGCTGCCTGCCGCCGATCCAGCCGCAAGCCCGAAGACGCCTTGGCGACAGCCACGGCTCTCACCGTCGAGAGCATTGCACAGAGCTTCATGCAGTTTGTGCTGCCACAAATGAAAGGCGCACCCATCGACTACATCGTCTCCGGCGGCGGCGCACGCAATGCCACGCTGATGAAGATGCTCGCCGCAAAACTTGAACCGATGGGCTGCAACCTCACGACAATCGACAAATTCGGAATGCCGTCAGAAGCCAAAGAGGCCGCCGCGTTCGCCCTGATGGCATGGTTGACCTGGCACTACCTGCCGGGCAATGTGCCATCCGCAACTGGCGCGAAGCGTCCCGTAATCCTGGGACAATTCAGCTACGCGTAAGCTGCTCTGGATAGCCGGCTCAGCCATCCTCATTGGTTGTTATTGCCTCCGTTCAATCCCAACACCGTTGTCTTTCTCATTGGGTGAACCACACCGATCTGGATCGGCATCAGACCTTAAGGTTGTCTTAAGTGTCACCTCGTCTAAGTAACTGAGTAGCGACCAGATAGAAGCTGGATTTGGCTGCCGCGGACAGGGTTCATAGTTTGGCACTCGTCTCTCAACCTTTTTAGCGGCTGGCTCGTCTACCGAAACAGGAAACGTTATCCGCGATGCCCGCCGTGGCTCGCACCCGATTGGATTTATGGAAAGACCGAATAGAAAAAATATCAGCGCTCTGGTAGCCCTGCTGGCTCTGATTGCAACGACCGCAATGCAAGCTTCCTTTGCCCATGCACAGGCCGCTGCGCAGCGGTTTGTTGGGACCATCACTGCGATTGCGGGCGACACGCTGACCATCAAGACCGATGCCGGAGAGGTTCACCAGGTGCAGGTTCCCTCCAGCGCGATGATCAAGCAATTGGCGCCGGGACAGAAAGATCTCACCACCGCGCAGACCATCAAGCTGGCCGAGTTGGCAACCGGCGACCGGGTACTCGTGAAACTCGACCCGAACGCAACCGGAAATCCCGCACAGGCGCAGCAGATCGTCGCCATGAAGCAAACAGACATCGCGCAACAGCAGCAGAAGGAGCGCGAAGACTGGCAGCGCAACGGAGCCGACGGATTGGTGAAGAGCGTTGATCCCGCCAGCAACGTCGTTGTCATTACCAAGGGTGTCGGGCCAACGGTGAAGACCATAACCGTGCACATCACCAACAGCACCAAGCTTCTCCGTTACGCCCCAAATTCCATCCGGTTTGCCGATGCGCAACCGGGCCCGATGGATGCAATCCAGGTTGGCGATCAGTTCCACGTCCGCGGACAGAAGAACGAAGACGGCTCCGAAATCACTGCGGCTGAGGTCGTATCCGGTGGGTTCAGAAACATCTCCGGCGTCGTCTCGTCCATCGACACTGGAGCTTCTACGCTCGTTGTCAAAGACCTGGTGACGAAAAAGAACGTAACCGTGCACGTGACACCGGATGCGGAAATGCGGCGTTTGCCCGACGTGATGGCGCGGATGATTGCCGCGGCATTCAAAGGCAATGCCGGCGGTAGCGCGGCAACGCGTACACAAGGCGCTGGCCCCGGTCAGGGTGCGAACGGCCAGGGTGGCGCGGGTGCCGGGCAAGGTCGCAGGAACGGCGGTATGGAACAGGTTTTGAGCCGCGCGCCTGCTGCCCAGCTGGCAGATTTGAAAAAGGGCGAAGCAGTCATGCTGGTTTCGACCCAGGGCTCGACAGATGTGACCGCGATCAAGCTGCTTGTCGGCGTCGAACCACTTCTGGAAAGCCCCGAAGCCTCCCGTGACCTGTTGGCCAATTGGAGTATGGGCTCAGGCGGCGCCGGGGGCGAAGAAGCAACACAATAGACAGCTTCCAAATTTGCGGGAGTTAGTGAGGAATTCGTGTATTCAAGACATCTTAATTGCTTTTTTCATTTTTTGATTGCGTTGGCGTTTGCATTGGCAAGCCTTGCGGCGCATGCTCAAACTGCCCCGGCGGCAGGAACCGGAGCCGCAACCATTCATGGACACATCGCGGATCAGACCGGCGCTCTGATTCCCGGTGCGCAGGTCACCATCGCGACGCCGGATGGAAAGGTTGTTGGCAAGGCCACCGCCGATGCAAGCGGGGCGTATTCCGTCACAGGCCTCGCTGCCGGCAGTTACATCGTCAATGCTGACTTTACCGGGTTCGCCGCTTTCCAGTCCCAACCCATCGCGGTCACCGATGGACAGATCAAGCGCGTCGACATTGCGATGGCGATTGAGGTCGCCCAGCAGAGCGTGGTCGTCAGCGACGAAACCCCCACGGTCAGCGTGGACGCGGGCGCCAATGCGAATTCCGTTGTACTCAAGGACAAGGACCTCGACGCGCTTTCCGACGATCCCGATGAATTGTCGAACGAGCTTCAGGCTCTAGCCGGTCCCTCTGCCGGTCCCAACGGCGGGCAGATCTACATCGACGGCTTTACCGGCGGACAGCTCCCGCCCAAGTCCGCGATCCGCGAGATTCGCATCAACCAGAATCCCTTCTCCGCTGAATTCGACCGCCTCGGCTACGGCCGCATTGAGATCCTCACCAAGCCCGGAACCGACAAGCTGCACGGCCAGGTTTTCCTCATGGGCAACGACAGCGCCACCAACACCGGCAGCCCATTCCTGAACAACGTTCCACCCTACTATCGCTTGCAATACAACGGCACGGTTAGCGGCGCGCTCAGCAAGACTGCTTCCTTCTTCGTTAGCATGGAGCAGCGCGACAATCACGACGAAGCGGTTTACAACTATTACCCTGCAGTTCTCGATCCCAGCACCAACACCTACTCGATCTCACCCACTCGCGTCTCCGGCGCGCTGGCGAACCCCCACAATCACATCAATGTCTCTCCGCGTCTCGACCTTCAACTTGGCCAGAAGAATACCCTGACGCTGCGCTACCAGTTTTACTACGACTCCGAGACCGGCGACATCGGCTCGACACAGCTTCCTACGCAGTCGGCGACCTCGACATCGAAGGAACACTCCATTCAGTTGAGCGACTCGCAGATCATCAACGATCACATGGTGAACGAGACTCGGTTTGAATACCGGAGAGCGATTGAGTCAATTACCCCCGTGAGTACGTCACCAACTATCGTCGTTAGCGGCGACTTCGGCGGCGGCGGCGCAAGCGGACAATCCTCGAATGATCATCAGGATCATTTCGAACTCCAGAACTACACCACCATGAGCCTGGGACCGCAGACTCTCAAGTTCGGCGCATGGCTGCGCGACAACCGCGATGCCAATGCTTCCTTCGGGAATCACAACGGCACCCTGGTGTTCACCGAACCTGGCTATGCGGATGCACTCACGGCTCTGGCCCAGGGGCGAAGCCTCGCAACGCTGCCTCCGGGGGATCTTACCTACCTCAGTATCACTGCGGGACGAACGTCATATACGACCAATACCTTCGATGGCGCGCTCTTTGTCCAGGACGACTGGAAGGTCAACCCGCGCCTCACACTTTCCGGCGGTTTGCGCTGGGAAATACAGAACCACGTCTCCGATCACAACGACTGGGCTCCGCGTGTCGCCATGGCGTATGCACTTGATGCCAAGGGCAAGCAGCCTGCCAAGACCGTGGTGCGCGCAGGCTATGGCATCTTCTACGATCGCCTCCCTGTCGGCAGTCTCCTGGCCGCCACGCGACAGGGCCTGAATGCCGGCTCGCTGCAGACAACGCTGTCCTCGCCCGCGTGTCTCAGCGGAAACGATCTGAACACCATAGATTTCTCCGGCTGCGTGCCCGCCGCCCCCTATACACCTTCGCCTGCCAGCACAATCGTGCAGATCTCGCCAACCTATCACTCGCCTTACACGCAACAACTCGGCGCCAGCCTCGAACGGCAGGTGACCAAGGCCTCGACATTTACAGCAACCTATCTGCGCTCGTTCGGCGTGCACCAGATGGTGACGCGCGACGCTAATCCCTTCACGCCGCTGCCGGGTTCGACCTACTACAACAGCAGCACCGGTCCGCGACTAAATCCGAGCCTCGGCATTATTGACGAGTACTATCCCGAAGCGGTCTTCAAAGAGAATCAGCTCATTCTCAATGTGAACGCGAGGCTGTCGCCAAAATTGGGATTCTTCGGGTTCTATAACCTGTCGTATGCAAACACTGATGGCGCAGGCGGCTTTGGATCCAACGTAAGCGCTGCATCGAACTCCTTTAACCTCAGCCAGGATTATGGTCGCGCTGCATTCGTGAATCGCAATCAGGTTTTCCTGATGGGCAACTACACGGCGCCCTGGGATCTGCACTTCAATCCGTTTCTGATTGCGCGTTCCGGCCGCCCCTACAACGTTGTCTCAGGCAGCGATCTGACCGGTGACGAGTTTCTCAACAACCGTCCATCGTATGCCGATGCCTCGCTGTGCGCCTCAGATCCCGGTCAATATTTCCAGACCCAGTTCGGCTGTTTGAACTCTGCTCCCGGTGCGGGAGACACTCTGGTCCCCATGAATCTCGGCACCGGGCCGGCCTCCGTGGCATTCAACCTTCGCGTTTCGAAAACCATCGGGATCGGTCCCAAGGTCGAGTCAACCGGCGGAGTGAATAATGCAGGTGGCGGACCTCCCGGCGGCGGACACGGAGGCCACGGCGGCGGTCCCGGTGGCGGCCTGGGCCCCGGTGGGCTCGGTGGCGGCGGCCGCGGTGGTCCGGGCATGATGGGAGCTTCCAACACCGGGCGCAGATTCAACCTGACGCTGAGCGCACAGGCTCTGAACATGTTCAACAACGTCAACTATGGCACGCCGATCGGCACCCTGGGTGCAAGCGAGTTCGGCCGATCCACCAGCCTTGCCAACGGGCCCTTCTCCGGACCCGGCGGTTCGACTTCAAGGCGATTGTTCTTCCAGGCAGTGTTCGCGTTCTGACCTTCGGATGTGCGAAAAAGCAAAGGGGCCCGGCGATTTCGTCCGGCCCCTTTGCTTTTGCACTCAGTGTGACGCTGTAACCGTGGCCGGTTGATTCGATGGGGCAAAGGCATCCGTGAGCGACATGATCTTCAACTGCGCTTTGAGTTCTTCGAGCGTCGCGTTCGTGCTCGCGGTCACCTCCACACTTTCCCCCGGAAGAATGTCGAAGTAGTTGTCGGATAATTTCGCGTCGATTGCCCCAAAGGAAAGATAAACATCGCGTGCCAGCACAGGCGAAGTCACGGTGATCAGGTAAGTGTTTGTTCCGGGCTCCATCACCTTCGAGGGCGCGGCCTTCACATCCATCTTCAGCGCCGCCGGCTTCAAATGCACTTCCTTTGTTGGAGCGATATAGAGGAGATTCATCGGAGCGATCTCCCCACCCCCTTGGTTCGTCAACTCCGCAACCACAAAGACGCGCGACGTGTCCGCAGCGCCTGCTTGCGTCAGCTTGGCGAGTGGCCAGTCGAGAAAAATCTGGCTGCTGAGCGGACTGATGTTCAAGCCATGCTGATCGTCAAGCAATACCTTGCCGTCGAAGTTCATGAGACGGACGTGCAAAACCGCAGACCTGGGCTCTGTCGCGTCCGAAACCACGTACACCTTCACCGAACCGTTCTCGACATGCGGCGAGACGAGAATCGGCGCATAGAAACGCCGGGCATAATATTGCAGCGCCTTCCAACGACCGTAATAGTCGATGCTCGACCACGATGCAACCGGCCAGCAGTCATTCAACTGCCAGAAGATCGAGCCCATCGTCTCCGGTCGGCTGCGGCGGAAATGTTCCGCGCCAATCTTGATGCCTTCGGCTTGCAGCACCTGGCTGACGTAGAGGAAGCTGGCGAAGTCCTTCGGCTCGGGGTAATCCTTCAGCAGGTAGTCGTGGATGATCGAATTGCCTTCATTGTTTTTCTGGTGCGCCAGCATCACGGGGGTGAAGATTCCGGTGCGATCGGCCGGCTCGGTAAAAGCTTCGATCGTACGCATCTCCGGAAACGACTGGAAGCCGTACTCGGTCACAAATCGCGCATGATGCGTTTCATAAGTTGAAAATGGCACACGTCCGTGCCACACGTCCCAGATATGCGCATCGCCGCTCTGATAGCCGGCTTTGTAGTCCGGAGTAGTCTGCTCATAGTCAGCGCTGGGCGAACTGGGCCAATACGGAATCTCTGGATCCAGCCGCACCACGACGCGATTCAAGATCCCGCTGAATTCGGTCAGATAATCCTGCCACATCTGAAACTTCACATTAGACGGAAGCGCCCCGCGCTCGCCCCAGTTGAGTGCGACCTCCGTTTCGTTATTGCCGCACCAGATCACGATGCTCGGATGATTCCGCAAGCGACGCACCTGGTCTTCGGCTTCGGCTTCGATGTTTAGTTTGAAGCTGTAGGTACCCGGCTGCCAGTCATTGCCGAACATGAAATCCTGCCAGACCATGAGGCCGAGCTCGTCGCAGATCTGGTAGAACTCGTCGGTTTCGTAATAGCCGCCGCCCCAGTGCCGAATCATGTTCATGTTGGCGTCGCGTGCCGACTCCAGGATGCGGCGGTAGTCGGCCGTGGTCACGCGATTGGGAAAACTATCGAAGGGAATCACGTCCGCGCCCTTGGCGAAAATCGGTACCCCGTTGACCATGAATTGGAACGATCGCCCCCACTTGTCCGGATGGCGATCGAGAACAATGGAACGAAGGCCGGTGGTGATGGTGCGTGTATCAATCTCTCCTGCTGCCGCTGTAGAAACGTGCACCGTGAAATCGTAGCGCGCCTGGTCTCCGTAACCCGCAGGCCACCACAATTTAGGCTGGCGAATCTCGATGGGCAGATCCATCAGGTTGCTACCCGCCTGAAGATTCGCCGTAACCGAAACGGTCGGCGCTTTTCCCGCGATTGGCGCGCCGTGTCCCCAATAACTCACCGTGATCTGGGCTGGACCCGCCTTCGCCGCGTCCACTTCAACCTGCGCATCCAGGTGAGCGACTTCCCTGCTCACATCCCTCTGCCGGATTGCGAAATCCACGATCCGGGCCTTATCCCAGGCCTCGACCCGTACTCCCCGCCAAATGCCGCTGGTGACAAACGTCGGCCCCCAGTCCCATCCATACTCGTAAGCCGCCTTGCGGACATAGGTCTTTGCAGCGGTCTTGGTCTTCGGCTGCCACGGGTCCAGCGCCGCCACTTCCGCCGCAGCTTTGACTGGTGAAGGAAACACTACGCGCAACTGGTTTGTTCCCGCGTGCAGATGCGGCTTCGCAGCAACGCGCCAGTTGCGGAACATGTTGTCCGCAACCAGAATCTGCGTATCGTTGAGATACACGTTCGCGGTTGCATCCAGGCCATCGAAGACGAGGTCTACATGCGACTGCCCCAGCAGTCCGGGCGTCACCGCGAAATTGACCCGATATTCCCAGCCGGCGTCCTGAATCCACTGCAGCTTCGACTCGGTGTCGCGATAGAACGGATCGGGAATCTGCTTGTTCTTGAGCAGATCGAGATGCACATCTCCCGGAACCGTTGCCGGCATCCAGCCTGCGTCGGCAGCCTGTCCATCCTTTACCTGGCGGAATTGCCAGCCGCTATCGAGCGTCATAGCCGCGTTCTTGCCGGATGCAGCTCTTTGCGCCGAAACGGTCAAACATTCGCCCAATAACAGCAATGTCACCATTGCAATCGCTGCGGCCTTCAACGGAGAAGTTCTAATCATTCCAGAGTCCCTGCCTGTGAAATCCGCTCATAAGCCTACCATGCGTGCTTGCTCAGCACTGTGTGCATCGGCTCCCAGAATCTCCGCGTACAGCGCCTCCCATTCGTTCGCTTTGGCGTCCATATCGAAGTGCTGCACGATCCGCGCACGCCCTGCCTTGCCCATTTCCCTGCGTTCCCTTTCCGGCATCCGCATCACCCGCAACATCCCCTTTGCAAGTGTGCGCGGATCCTTTGCTGGAACGACCACCCCAACATCGCCGACCAGTTCCCGCACCCCTCCAACATCCGTCGCCACCACCGGCTTCTCCATGGCCATGGCCTCGCCCACAACCAACGGCATGCCCTCCCACGCCGAGCTCAGGACAAAGCCGTCTGCCGCCGTAATCGTTGATGCCATGTCATTCCGAAGCCCGAGCCAGCGCAAACCGTCCGCCTCGGCAAGTCTTCTCTCGGTCGGCCGCACCTCGGATTCACCTGCGATCCTCAACTGCGCGTCCGGCATTTCGTAACGCACCAGCCGGAAAGCCTCCAGGAGATTCTCGAAATCCTTGGCCGGAACCGCGCGCCCGGCCGCAAGCCAGACAAATGCACCTTGCTCACGCGTGGATTCTCTACCCCGCGAATCTCCGCCGCGCGCCGGTGCGAAGACTTCCACATCAATGCCATTCGTGATCACCGAACATTTGCGGCCCGGGACGGCGCCGATCTTCACATACCGATCCGCCACCGCCTGACTGACTGCAGTGCTGTGCACGCTCAGCGCATCCGTAATGCTGTAGACCGCAGTCCGCCCCAACCCGCCCTCGTAGATGTTGTGGAACGTCGAGATGACTTTCGGAGCCGCTCCCATCAGCCGCAGTAGGCGGGCCGTCATGTTCGCAGGAAAAGTGTGGCTGTGAACAATATCCGGCCGGAAGCCCCGCAAAACTCCCTGCCCACGCAGCACTCCGCCCAGCACCCCAGCCGCCGACTTCGTCATATCAAGCCGAACGACCTCAACACCAGCCGAAAACTCATGCTCTTGTCGCGACCGCAGAACGATTAGCACAACTTCGTGTCCGCGTGCGGCCATTCGCTCGGCAAGCCCAACAACCTGGCGCTCCGCACCACCGATGCCGAGTGACGTGAGCATGTAAGCGATGCGCATGGGCCCTCCGCCTTCCCTTGAGATTGAAAGGCAGAGAATAATGCACTGGCGCTAGGCCTCGCTGTGTGCGCGCTCACCGTCGCTGTCGAACCGTCTGAGCAGAAGCGTGTCAATCGCCAGGAATCCTGGTCCCAAAATCAGGATCAGCAACGCCGCAAACCAGTACGTGTAAGGGCTCGCGCCGTAGAAATCTTCGGGTTTGGAGAAGATATGAGAGAAGTTGACGCGGTCGTCGGGCACGCTGAGATATGCCACCGTCATGTTTACAAACAGCACCAGCGATGTAAGACGTGACAGGATGCCCAGCCCGAACAAAATTCCGCCAATCAACTCCACCAGCGCCACCATCATCGCGGTCATATGCGGCGCGGGCAGGTTGAGAGTAGTTAAAAAATCCGTCACCTTATCAAGGTGGGTCAATTTGCCCCAGCCGTCCTGCGCAAACTGGAATCCCCAGTACAAGCGGATGGCGAGAAGCAAAGGGCTCCGCAGACGGTTCAGCGCGTCACTTACTCCGCCATACATCCTGACCACATTGTTTACGATGCTCATATCTTCCTCTTACCCTGCAGTGCAGCGTTGCGATCTCAATCGATTGCCAGTCCCTGAAATACAACTACCCCCGAACCCTCGGCGAAAAACGCACTGTCCGGCATTCGCGTCAACACATTTCCAAACTCGGGACCATAGTATTTCGCGCCATCGCCCGAGAATCTTGCAGTCGTTGCGTCCCTGACCGGCCACTGCGGATGTTCCACCTGGTATTCGACCGTGCCGCCGCCGCGCATGGCGTATCCCCAGTAGTGCTCCGTAATGAATTCGCTCAGCGAACCCAGGGCAGGCAAATAGCCGGGGCCGCGTGTTGCAACTGAAATTGCGCATCTGCGCTGGTCTGGTCCCCACGCATATTCCACCTTCGTCCCGTCCGTATCCGGTCCCTGCTCGATGCTGTGAGTCATCGGTACACAGGAGTAGCGCTCGCCATAAGCAAGCCTCGCGATCACCGTCACGGCAATCTTCGGAACCAGCTCCCGGATAAAGACAACGCCCCTCCTCGATGCCCGGCGAACATAGAAGCGCAGATTCACCTCTTCAAACGACTGGTGAAACGGAATCGCGTGTCCCAGCATGCGCGTCTTGTTGAATTCAAAACCGATGAGGCTTACAAAGGTGCGGCCTTCGTGTTGATCCAGTTCCGTACCTGCAGGCACAAATGGCCGCAGCAGATCCGGATCGACAACGTAATTCAGCATCGCCAGGTTCTTCCACTCGGCGGTGAGAAACGTGCGTTGCTGTGGCGCTGTCTTCACCCTCTTATGAGCAATTGTTGAACCACAAAGTTACAGGAAAATCCTGCGATTGAAATAGTGCTCAGCTGTGAAGCGGTTCAAGATCGGGCGTGCATATCCAGCCCAGTTCGGCCCAGTTCGTGAACCACTCGCGAACCAGGTACGGTCTGCGGGCGTTCGGTACGCGCGCAATCGTAATTCCCGCTTCGATGGCTTCAGCCAGCGGTCGACCGCCGCGGATCGCCCTCAGCGTATGGAACTCGGCACGGTTCAGCCGCAGATAATACACCGAGTAATCGACACGATGCGCCGCCAGCCACGTCTGCTTGCGACGAAGCGTCGGAAGTTTCGCGGGAGCATCCTCGTCGTCCTCGTGTCGAACCCCTGCTTCGCTGGTCTGCCGCTTCTCTTTCTTGTGCAGGTTCAGCACCAGGTCATCCACTGGAAATTCCAACTCCACCAGACGCAGGTGCGGTTGCAGCGCCAGCCGGGAGTTCCCATCGAGCGTTGCAATCTGCTCCAGGGTCAGCGGATCGTGTTCGGCATTATCAAAAGCTTCCACAAATGCCCATTCGATTCGCGCCACATCCAGCGCCAGGCGCGCGCGGCGGCCCGCATAATGGGGATTCTTCTCCAGCCACTCGGCCAGGTGCGAGCCAAGATTGCGCAGCGTGAACGACCGGCTGGGGTGCGCATTCAAATACGCAGTCGACATCGCCTCAAATGCACGCGCGCCGATCACCGAGCGAAGCGCCGGAAAATCCTCAACCAGGGCGCCAAGCACCCGGAACCAGTACTGCTTGTTGTAGATTTCGAGTCGCTCGAAAGCCGATAGCCGGCTGTTCGGCGCGATGAACGACTCCGCGACCTGCTTCATCGGCTTTCCATCCGCCGACTCGCGCTGCATCTCTTCGTCACGCGTGAGCGGCATCATCACGGAACGCGCCATTTCGCGCTGGAGCTGGGCAAGCGTCATCGTATGCGCGTTCATCGTGTAGTCTCCGTGTGTACGGCTTCCGAAGCGTCAGCGTCCACGGCCGCGTTCTCTTGATGCAGGTAACGCTCTGCCTTCTTTGCCTCGGCATGCAGTTCCTCGAAGCTGGGAATATGATCGTCCCACTCCAGCAATGTCGGAGTGTATCCGCAACGTTCTATCGCGCGCGCATACAGGGCCCACACCGGATCGATGACTGGGTGATCGTGCGTGTCAAGAATGTACTTCTCATATCGCGAGTGACCTGCGACGTGGATCTGCGCCACCCGATCTGCCGGCACCGCGTTCACATACTCCATCGGGTCGAACTCATGGTTCACCGACGATACATAGATGTTGTTCACATCCAGAAGAATCCCGCAATCGGCACGTTCTACCACCTCGGCCAGAAACTCCCACTCCGTCATCTGCGATCCGGTGAAAGCCGCGTAAGAACTCACGTTCTCCACGGCGATCGGAATTCCCAGATAGTCCTGCACCATGCGCACGCGCTCTGCCGTGCGCGCCACCGCCTCCCATGTGTAGGGCAGCGGGAGCAAATCGTGCGTGTAGGTGCCGTCGACCGAACCCCAGCACAGATGATCGCTGAGCCAGGGTGTTCCGGTGCGCCGTACCAGCGTCTTCAAACGCTTCAGGTGTTCGGGATCGGGTTCTGTCACCGAGCCGAAGTACATCGACACGCCATGCTGCACAACTCGATAGCGCTCAAGAATCTGGTCGAGCGTGGCCAGCGGCCGGCCCGCATCAATCATGTAATTTTCTGAAATGATCTCGAACCAGTCGACGACCGGCTTTTTGGCAAAGATGTGCTGGTAATGCGGAATGCGCAAACCAATACCAATGCCATGATTGGAGAATGCGTTAAAACGGTTACCGGGCATATAGATTCAGTCTGGGGAATAGCTGAGCAAAAGCTGGATCAACGTTCCTTTTGACCTTGTTTGACCTCGCGACTAATTCGGTACGGGCGCTAGAAAATCCTACAACATCCCACATCTTCCAGAACTTTGAGGGCAACCGGGGCTGCGCTGCCCTCAATGCAAGTCTTTCAGCAGCCAGTGAACGAGATGAACTCGCCCAGTGGCGTTGCCAGGTGCGGAGTAAAGGGCTCAAAAGCACGCGGCTTCGATGTATCGAATCCCGCCACCTGTGCATGTGCCTTGTCAACGAATGGGAGCAAAGCCGTTACCGCCTGGCTGATGTTGGTAAGGCAGAGTGTTCTTTCGTAGCCATTGTTATTCGGTGGATGCACATTTTCGGGGACGCCCTGCAGACCCGTGATTTTCCCGATTGGCCCACCATCCTGCGATGCAACGTCTCCAGCCAAGGATCTTGCAAGGGTCCTGTGGTCGCTCTCGATACCCATGATGCGGGCGGCCGTAACGCGCAGATCCGCTGTGCTGAAGTAACGCACTCCTACAAGATATGCTGCGATAAATGCATCCTCCAGGGCCACCAGCGTGTTCAGTGTTATTTGTGCGCTGGCGAACATGTTCTTCGGATAATAAAACGTGGTGAACGGCGAGCCCTTGCCGGTCGCCCCGGTGGCAAGCAGATAGTGCGACATCTCCTCCTGCCGTGCGGCATACAGATAGCCCTGGTCATCATCCGGGATGCGCGTAAACCATCCCGAAGTCTGAACGATCGTGGTGTACGTGGTAACTGCCAGGGCCTCGGCTATCGCCGCGGCTGAAAGAATATCCACGTCGCCGCTGGTGGCAGTCACTTCCTTGATCGGGTCGCGTCCAGGATTCGGCTGATCGGCGTAGGCGCGCGCCGTGTCGGCGAGCCCAATCAGTCCTAATGTGGTTGCTGCACTGGCCAGAGATGCATGTTCGAAAAAAGAGCGCCTTGACATGCCTGAGGTGCGCCCTTCGAGCGCATTTGCGCCTGGGGTTTCAAAATCCGCCATTGGATGTTCTCCTTCGCTGGTTGGGTTTCGCGCATGTCCCAGTGCCTGTCAAAGGATGGAGATGAAGATGCGGCGGAGGTTTCCCGGCCATTCCGCCGCATCAGCAAGGAAGGAGAAATTTAGACGAGCTTCGGCATCTTCGAGCCGTCGGTTGCACAGCCACCCTTGCCCTTGCAACTGTTCTTGGCTTTGCATCCATTGTCGCTCGACTTGCAGCCACCCTGGCCTTTGCAGTCGTTCTTGCCCTTACACGAATGCTTGGCTGGCTTGTCCTGGTTGGTATAACGCAGGCCGACCTTGGCAGCTTTCACGGTTGTCTTCGACGTGCTCTGCGCATGCGCAGCAACCGTGGTTCCGCCGATTAGGCCCGTGAGAGCAGCCGTCAAGAGAAGTGCATTCAGTTGATTCTTCATGAGTGATTGACCTCGCTGGGGGTTGAGGCGGGGAAGCCGCCGGTTGTCTAACACAACACGCGCCGGGAAGCGTCGATGTCGCAGATTCTGGAGCACGCACCATCTGAGTGCGGGCATGCGCGAAAGGTTACAGGGAAAGGGGGCAAACTGAAAACCAAATTCTTTGCCCCGGTTCCCTCGTCCAATGAACGGGCCCGCCCGGCCTTTGGATTGGTCAAAACAAGTGGATGTTTTACTCTTGCTCTGGCGTGCCTTGAATCCTTGTCGGTTTAAACTCTCCTCCAAGGTTAAAAACTTGCGAATCGAAGACAATCACGAGCTACCTGGAGGCGAAAGCACGCCTGCAAAGGGTTTCCTCGGCGGCCTGCGCCGGTCTCGGGCACTTGGCTGGAGCAGCATGTTTCTGGCGCTGTTGCAAAGCCTCTGCACGGCCGTTTTCGCCATCAGCGGCGTCCGTGTAGCCATCGGTCTCTCAGCGCTGGCGGCCGCAAGCGGAATTTATGCGCCCGCCAAAGGCTGGCATCAGGATGCGATCCGCATTCCCATGCTGATCTTCGCCACCCTCGGCTCCTTGATTAACCTGGCTGTCATCTGGTGGATTCGCCACCTGCGCAACCTGCCCTCGGCACAGTGGCGCCGGCGCGAACCAGGGACGAAAGAAAAACGGTCCCTGCGTCTTCAGATCGCGTTGGCAATCATCACCCTGATCCTCGTGGGACTGGAAACCTGGACTCACACGCTGGTTCATCGCAAGGGTCCGCCGCCCCCATGCAGGATCACTGGCAACTGCATTTGAATCTAAGCAGTCGAGTCGGGCTCTTCCAGTTCCTTGTCGATACGCGCATGAAGGCGCTCGCTGAAACCCGCCGGCAATTCGAATACCCGGTCATCCGCCACCAGGATCACCAAATTGCGCGTCGAGTCGAGCACAGCCGAACAGATTTCACACGTCTCCAGGTGCCGGTCAATCTCGGCACGCAGCCCCGGATCTACATCATTATCGATGTAGGCCGAGATATGCTCCCATACGTGTTTGCAATCGATCCTCATACACGCCCCCCGAACCAGCCTTTGCGTTTGGGGGCAAATCCCTTCAGTTGCGGAGCCAGGGTGCGCTGCAGCATGGCGCGTGCCCGGTGCAGGCGAACCTTCACCGAAGCCTCGCTGATTCCCAGCGCAGCAGACGTCTCGCGGATATCCATCTCTTCGATGTCTCTGAGCAGCACGACGTTACGGTAAATCTCCGGAAGCCCCTCGATGGCTTTCTGCAATATCTTGCCAAGTTCCTTCTGCTCCAGGGCTTCGATGGGTATCTCGCCCCAGCTGGTAAGAATCGCCGGCGTGTAGTCGCCAGTCTGTTCGTCGGTCTCGGCTTCGAGAGAGTCCTCGCGCCGGTTGCCGATCTTGCGCAGGCGGCCCAGACCCTCATTTCGCGCAATCGACAGCACCCACGTCCGGAATTGCGAATCGCCGCGAAACTTATCCAGGTTCTGATAGACCTTGATCACCGTCTCCTGGGCAACGTCCTCCGCCTCGCTTTCGTTCTTGAGCAACGAGAAAAGCAGGAAGTAGATGGACCGTTCGCAGGGACGGATGAGATCGTGGAACAGCCGTTTTTCGCCTGCAAGAATGCGGCGTATGTACTCGGCTTCGAGTTCCGGACCGGGCAGGGTCATCCGTTCGTACGCGTTTCCAGGGGGGCGAGCGAATTCTCGCCGGCGCTTCTGGCCAGAATATCGTGCCAGCCCGCGGCCTGGGGGATGGTCGCTAAATCGGTTCAAGGTGAATGGTAAGTTTCTCTGGTGCAAGAAGATTCTTATATAAAAATTACCAACTCAAAGGTACAATCTGCCTACATAGGAGAACCATGGCCGGCGATATTCAACTTACGTGCAGCGATTGTGGACAGGATTTTACGTTCACCGCTGCGGATCAGGCGTTCTTCCAAGAACGCGGTTATTCGACCCCCAAGCGCTGCAAGCCTTGCCGTCAGGCAAAGAAGAGCGAACAAGGTGGGGGAGGCTCCGGGTATCGTCCGGCACCATCCCATGGCACACCTGTAATTTGCTCCGGCTGCGGCCAACCCACGACTGTTCCTTTTGAACCACGCGGCGATCGCCCGGTGTTTTGCCGGGACTGCTATATGGCACGCAAGGGCACCACGAGCGGCGCGCGCGGTGGTCGCGGATAGAGAGCGGCATCGGCTCGGCTGTCTTTCTCGACGTCGAGCCGAACTTCCTCTAACGCAATTCAATCAGGCTCAGAGACACTGGAAACAGCAAGAATCGGCTTCATTCCCCTCTGCTGTTTGGTGGACATTATTTCCCTGTCCGCTGTATCCGTGCGTCAAATAACTGAGCATCGGCGATGAGATTTCGCGTCTTCCCCATTCTCATGCTGTTCTTCCTATGCGCTACCGGTGTAGGCGCCGGAGCGGGCTCTGCTGCGTTCCCTGGCCCCCCACCGGATGCGGGATGCACCCTGCGCATTCATGTGGATGGGCTGCGCAATTCAACAGGCGTCGTGGGTGCGGCTATCTTCAAATCGCCCGACGGCTGGCCCGAGAACATGAGCAAGGCTCTTCACGATTGGCCCACTCCAATTGCACCTGGAACACACCAGGCCACCGCAACCATGAATAACCTGCCCCCCGGAGACTACGGTGTGGTTGCGATTCACGACGAAAACACGAATCGCAAGCTCGATCGCAATTTCTTCGGCATCCCGAAAGAAGGTTTTGGTTTCGCGAACAATCCCCACGTGGGACTCAGCGCGCCCCCCTTCAACGCGGCCCTGGTGCACGTCACCTGCCCGGTCACGGACATCACTATTCACCTGATTTACAAATAGGTGCTGGTCAATTCTTTGCTCCGCCCACGAAAACATTTGTGGACATCCCAAACATTGATGGACTTCCGAAATTGCTGCCGCTAAACTGCGCAGCAGAGCTACCCATTCAATTGATCCGTTCCCCCAGGACCATTCAAGAAACATGGCCTCTCAACTGTCCTTTGCGCGGTTCGCGTGGAAGAATCTCTGGCGCAGGCGTCTCCGAACGCTGCTGACCCTTGGCGGAATCGCCATGGCCATCGGCGCATTCGTGGGTCTAGTGGGCTTCTCCCGCTCGTTCGAGCACGAATGGCTGCAGATGTATCTCAGCAGCGGAACCGACATCGCGGTTGTGCAACAGACATTCCTCAATACCTCCGTTGACCAGTCCGCTGGAGAAAAGCTCAAAGCGCTCCCCGTCGTCGCCGACGCCACGCCAATGATCCTCAACATGATGGCCCTGGGCACCGACGTGAACGCTCTGGCCTATGGCTGGAAGGCCGACTCCTATGAGTTCGCCTCTTTGCAGCTGCTTTCCGGCCGTCGTTTTCGTGATGGCCAGCCCGAGGTGATGCTCGGCGAACTGCTCGCCGACAGCCTCAAAAAGCACCCGGGAGACGCGCTCGATCTCCAGGGGTCCACTTTCAACATAGTCGGCGTGTATCACGGAGGCTCCGCGCTGGAAGCCGGCGCAGCGATTCTTCCGATCGATCAGATGCAGAAGCTGGGCAGTCTCGAAGGCAAGGTAACGGCATTTCACGTGCGACTGAAGCCCGCCCCGGTCGGCGAATCGCCTGAACACTATATCGGCCGTGCGCAGGCCGAGATTCAAGCTGCCCTGCCCGGACTGCGCGCCGTACCCGCGGCTGAACGCGCCAGCAATAATCAGTTGGTTGTGCTCGCGCACGCCGCAGCCTGGGGCACCTCCTCAATCGCGCTCATCATCGGAATCCTTGGAATTGCAAACACCATGGCCATGTCGGTATTCGAGAGAACCCGTGAGATCGGCGTTCTCCGTGCCCTTGGCTGGAACAGCAGCCGCGTTCTGCTTCTTATTCAGTTAGAGGCCGCCGCTCTCGGTCTGTCAGGTGGAGTTCTCGGTATCACCGTCGGATATTGGGCACTTCGTTTACTCGCGCATCTGCCCCAAACCGCCAGCATCGTCTCCGCCTCCGTTCCCTTCCCGCTCCTCGCCGAAGCCCTTGGCATTGCGATCGTCGCCGGCCTGGCTGCCGGACTTGTCCCCGCATGGCGCGGGGCACGGCTGTCACCCGTAGAGGCTCTCCGCTATGACTAGTCCGCAGCTCGAGCTGCGCGGAATAACCAAGAGCTACGACGGTGGACGCATTGAGGCGCTTCGCGGTGTAGATCTGGCCATCGAAACGGGAGAATTCCTGGCCATCACGGGTCCCAGTGGAAGCGGAAAATCCACGCTCCTGCATCTGCTGGGCGGCCTTGACGATCCAACTACCGGAGAAGTCCTCTTCCGAAACGCGCCGCTCACTCAAGCATCCGATCTCGACACCTACCGTTCACGACAGGTAGGTTTCATCTTCCAGGCATTTCATCTGCTGCCAACGCTAAGTGCGATCGAAAATGTGCAGGTGCCAATGCTGGCAGCGAAAGGAAACCACCATGCGCAGCGAGCCGAGGCGCTCCTGCGCGAGATGGGAATGGAGCACCGGCTCCATCAGTTCCCCAATGAACTTTCCGCGGGCGAACGGCAACGAGTCGCCATTGCAAGAGCGCTGGCAAATTCTCCCGGCATTCTATTGGCCGACGAGCCGACCGGAAACCTCGACAGCGCAAACTCTGCTCACATCATGCAGATCCTCATCGGAATTCAGCAAACGCGCAACATGACGCTGATCATCGTGACCCACGAGAACGAGATCGCCGCTTCTGCGTCAAGGCATATTCGCATCCGCGATGGCAGGATCGAGCCGTGAAGCTCTACGCGGCGGCAATACTCGCGATCATGCTGCCTCTTCTGGCTCATGCGAGCGATGCGCGCTCTGTGATTGCGACTCCGAAACAACGTATCGAAACCGCCGACTATCGCCTGGTCGGGAGAATCATTCGTGTCGATGAGAATGGAGCACGCACCAATTTCGGCATAAATCTGAAGGCGCACTGGTTCCCGGGTGTTCTGCGCGTACTCCTCGACGTCACTTCGCCGCCATCAGCCCGCCTGCGCGTCTTGATGGAGATGCGGCCTGACGGGCAAACGACGATGAAGACTATCCACCCGGGAGACAAGTCGCCTGCAGTGCTGCCATTCGAACAATGGACCAACAGCCCCTTTGGCCCCGGATTCGGCTATGAGGACTTCCTCGACCCTGAACTGTATTGGCCAACCCAGGCGGTCGAAGATGCAACCTACGGCGCACGCAAATGCGATCTGCTCACCAGCGTTCCCGGCGCTGCTGATCGTACTCACTATTCAAAGGTGCGAACCTGGCTGGATCACACCATTGTCTTTCCGGTTCATGCGGATAAGACCCTAAAAGGATCCGGAACCGTCAAGGATTTCTCTTTCATCGGCCTCCGTCACGAAGGCGGTGTCTGGTCCGCGAGCCAGGTCGAAGGAAAATTGCGTGGAAACAAAGGAACGACTCTTCTAATTGTGGAACGGGGCAGCACAAAAGCACATCTCTCAATGGCAGATTTCAGCTCGGAAAATCTCGTGAAGTTTTAGGACGGACCATGCACATCCTTCTCCTGGTTCCCGGCTGCTTCCTGGTTCTGATTGTCCTCGGGTGTTTGTATCAGCGCATCGGGGCGCGCCGCGATCGGCAGCGCTACACCAACACCGGAAGATGTGTTGATATCGGCGATGAACATCGCATCTTTCTCGTTGAAAAAGGAGCGGGGCCAGCCACTGTGCTGTTTGAATCCGGAATCGCCGCGACTCATTTGAATTGGTGTCATATTCAGGAGTCGGTTTCGCGTTTTGCCTGCACTGTCTCATACGATCGCTGCGGTCTCGGCTGGAGCAGTGCCTGCCGCACGGAACGCACTCCCACAAATGTCGCCGAAGAGTTCCATGCTGCACTGGAGGTCGCATGCATCAAGCCTCCCTATGTACTTGTGGGGCATTCCTTCGGCGGGATGGTCATGCGCCGTTTCGCACTTCTTTACTCAGACGAAGTGGCCGGCATCGTGCTAATCGATCCCATGCGTTGCAATGAGTGGCCTCCGCTGAATCCAGCCCGGCAACCGACACTCAATCGCGCCGTCCGACTTAGCGGGTATGCGATACCGATTGCGCACTTGGGATTGGCTCGCCTCGCCGTTACCTCAGCGCTCTGCCGCTCCGGAAGCCTCGCGGGCGGCCTCGCAAATGCGGCCGGGAATGGCGGCCGATATCTCCTCGGACGAGTTACCGGGGAACTCGCAAAAATGCCGATCGAGATTCGCCCGATCATAGCCGCTCACTGGTCAAGGCCCGACTATTACGCAGGCATGCGGAGTCACATCAAGGCTGTTCCGGAAACGGTACGCGAGATGTGCAGCTCGTCGGCTATTGAGGATATTCCCGTGGTGGTGCTGACTCCCGGCCAATCGACGCCGCTCTCTGAAAATGACCTCAGTCGCATCGGGAACAACACACAACAAGTTATCGCCACAGAAAGCGCGCACTGGATCCACCTCGATCAACCCGACCTGGTCGTCGAATGGATTCTCGAAATGGTCCTGGCGGCTGACCCTGGGGCAATCTCAACCCACGGTCTGATGTGCGAAGAACCAGTTACTTCTCCCCGGCCGTGAACTGCGTCCACGGACCAGCCTTCATGTCCTTGAGAATCGGCTTGAGATAACTGAATTCTGGATGCGCCGCAAAAAATGGCGCAGCGATAAAATCTTCCCCGCATGGATGGCCCGCCCGGGCAATCAATCCCAAATGCGCGGCCAGATCAGAGTCCGTCACCTTGCCGGTTACAGCGCCATCGGGGTAATACGGTGGATCACCCCACTCCGGAACGCCACGCTTGTCTCGATCGATGTGGCCGCAGAGAGTGCGCGCATCCGGTCCCGTTTTGCCGGTGAAGCTATCGTCATGGCTGCCCAGGAATGTCTCGGCCAGATTCACATCGATCCGCCCCTTGTTTTCTGCAATCTTGCGCTCCCAGGTCAGGTGGCGGGCATTCATCGAACTGGACGTGTTCCTGGGATCGAACCCCTCCGTCTCGTCCTTGATGAGCGCTGCATCCCGCGCGAAATTTGAACTGACAAAGTAGCCGTCCTTTGTGCGCCACAGCGGAGTATTCTTCAAGCCCAGTTCGAGATATGCAATTTCCCCCGTCTTGCGATCGCCGATCATCCAGTCGTTGGCGTATCCACCATTATTCCCGTCCTTGATGATCCCCACGTATTCGTCAATCGAACCGGCATACTGCATCGCCTTCCGCGAACGCACAAACTCCGGCTTGCCGTCCGGATTCCAGCCGATGAACTGCGTGATGGTCGTCTCGGTGATGATCAGCCCCGCATCGGTGACACCGAAATCATCCTGGCTGGTAATCACGCCCGGTTCCCCGTCCATCACCATGCGATGCCCATGCTCGGGTTGAATGTCGAACATCACTGTCCAGCGCTCGCCATCGGCATAGCTCGACCAGTTGTTGTGCGCGACCACGATCTTGCCGTCCTTCGTATAGCTGCCCGTCGCGATGAACGCCGAGCAGTGACCGTCAGGCAGAATATGCGGCGCGTTCATCGCATGCTCTCGCTTGTTCAGCCACGGCACATAGTAGTCGGGCAGTTCGATAGCGCCATTGAGTGCGACGATATCCCACACATCAACTCTCACGCCCTTCGATTGTGCTCCCTTCGCAATGCCCTCCAGTTCCTGCTGGTACTCCTCGTCGATGTGCGGCCACAGCATCTTGCGGCTGGCTTCGCGATAGAAGTTCCAATCGCGTTTGGTGTCGTGCGCTGTTTCCAGCTTCATAACGTTGACGAGATCGGCAATCTCGAGAGCCAGCAACTGGCCGTGTTGAAAGCCAATCTCTGCGGGCGTGCCTTCAAGATGGACATACTTCCAGCCACCTTTGTCGAAGCGATAACCGGCACCGCTCGTCGCCGTTTGTTGAGCAGGCGCGGCGATGCGCTTTGCATACAACGCCGTTGTGGCACCGGACAGAATCAGCCAAAGAGCAGACAAAAAAGCAACACGGGAAAGCATACCGGGCATGCGATTGTCTCCGAGAAACAAGGGTGTGACTGGGCGTCGCGATTGCAACGAGAATAGCAGCCCGCCGACGCGGACAAGAAGGCCGTTCTTGCCCGCTCGACGAGATCTACTTCTTCTTGGCCACCTTGGCCGCAGCTTTCTTCGCAGCCGGCTTTGCTTGCGCCTTCGCCGCAGGAGCCGGTTTCTTGGCCGGGACCGACTTATGCGCAGGCTTGGCATGAGCCTTCACCTGTGCAGCTTTGGCCGGTTTCGCTGCAGGCTTCGGTGCAGCCTTGGGCGGCGCTGCTTTCGGTGGCTGCACCTGCTTCGGCGGTGGATGAACAGCCTTCTTGGCTGCCGGTGCCGGTGGCACTGCTTTCGCTTTTTCCGCCTTCGCAGGTTCGGGCTTGGCCTTTGCAAGCGGCTTTGCCGCCGCCGGAGCCGCCTTCGCAGGTGCCGGCTTCACTGCATGGGCTTCGGTCTTCTTCGCCGCGCCCTTCGCTGCTTTCGAAATAGGAGCAGCCTTGCCTCGTCCCTTACCGGCAGGCTTCTCTTCGTCTTCCAGATCTTCTGCCTCGTCGGACTCTTCTTCCTCGTCGTCGCTGAGGTCCTCTTCCAGTCCACCGCCCTTGGGCAGGTTCATCGCGCCGATATCGACCTCCTCGTCATCATCACCGCCAATATCGTCGATATCTTCCTCGTCACCGCCCTCTTCTGACTCCTCTTCCTCGTCGAACGTCTTCTCCTTGATCTTCTCCACGTTTCGACGCGCCCGCGAGCGCTTGATGGTGATCTGCGGCGGTGGTGCCGGCGGCGAGTACGGCTCGAGAAACGCCTTGATCTCTTCAGGCGTATTCAGATTGCCGTCGATCAGCTGCAGGAAAATCTGGTGAATGATTTCCTTGTACGTCGGCAACTCCGGCGTGATGCGCATCTCCTGCATCTGCGCATACGGAATGCGCTGCCGCGCCTCCGGCCATGTCTTCAAGAACTGTTCGTACTTCGCCTTCACCGCGTTGTCTTTGCTGGTGAAGCCGAGCCAGAGAACCGCTTCGGGATCATGTGTAGTGAAAAGCTTGTAGCTCGCGGAGGGCGTGGCATTGGCCTTGTTCAGCAGCACCTTGGCAAACCCCGCGGCCAGCGAATCAAGACTGTTCCACTCCTCCACAAAGCCCGGCCGAAGCAGACCCTTCTTCAATGCGGACAGGTCCTTCGGAGGCATCTTCGCCGTCAGCAATTGCATCTGCGCCGCCGACATGTCCGGCTGAACGCCCTGCATCTGCAACTGCACGCGCTGATCGTGCAGCGCCGTCAGCTTCTCCTCTTCGGCTCTGCTCGCACTCCAGGCGGGAAACAGAACCTTCATCCACCCTTCGGCTTCCAGGGCCCGCAGAACCTTCAGGCCTTCATCTTCGTGGCCGATCTGTTCCAGCTCCTGGCTGCGATCGTGAGCCGAAAGCGACTCGATAATATTTTCGGCCTTCGCATTCTCATAGCGCTGCTGCGTTCTCTGGTCGAGATCCCAGCCCAGGCGGGCTATATAGCGGATCGCGCGAATCAGCAGGCTGGGCTCTTCGAGGAAGCCATAATTCGAAACCGTCCGCAGCGTGCGAGCCTCGATGTCAGCCGCGCCATTCAGCGGATCCATCAGCAAGCCATAGGAACCCTCGTTCAGCGAGATCGCCATGGCGTTGACGGTAAAGTCACGCCTCCGCAGATCTTCCTGGATCGAAGCCCAGTGATAAACCGGCTTGCCCGGTTTGGGATATTCTCGGCCATGGGTACTCACCAGATCGACCCGGACCGTTCCCGGAAAACAGAGATACAGGGCGCGGGAGGCCTCGTCTTCGCCCCAGATCTTGCCGCCCAGCTTCTCAATCGGCTTTTTCAGCTTCAGCGCATTGGCCTGGACCGCGACTTCCAGGTCCCGGACGGCGTGCCCGCTGGTCAAGTCCCGAACTGCATCCCCGGTAAGAAAAAGCAGAGAGCCCGACTCGCGGGCCACTTCGCGCAACTGCCGCAGGGCATGCTGCTGGTCGGCTGAAAGCCGGTTCTCAAGAAGGTAAATGTAGTCAGGCATACCGTTCCTGCTTCCGCGTGGAAAACGCCTGCCAAGTCCCTGATGCTGTTGTGCTTACGGCGCGATTCACTATAGGATGCAAACCAGTACCTTATCACAAACTCACCCTGTTGACCAGCCTGAACAGCACCACTTTTGCGACTTTTCGGGGCGCCGGAGGGCCAATGCGTGCGAAAATTCAAGCCATGGCCTCCACTCGTAAGCCCGTGATTGTGCGCAAGTTCTCGCGCGAGTGGTATGCAGGCTACGCAGGCGCATCCTTTGCGCAGGACTCACCCGCCCTCGAGGTGCTGGATCTGACCGGAAAGGTGCTTACCATCTCCTGGGACACCGTGAAGTGGGTTTGTTATGTCCGTGATTTTTCCTCGAGTTCCGACATGGCCAACCCGGAACGCCTGCTCCAGAAACGGTTTGCTGTCCGGCCCCGGGCCGCCGGCCTGTGGCTGCGCATGACCCTCAACGATGGAGACGAACTGGAAGGGATCGCCGCCAACGACCGGTCACTGGTAGCCGGCGCTGGCCTGCTCCTCACCCCGCCCGATACCCGCTCGAATACCCAGCGGATCTACATTCCAAGGCAAGCGATCCAATCCCTCGAAGTCGTAAGTCTGATCGGCACAGGCCGACGTCCTCGGGCAGAAGCTGCAACGGGCGAATTGTTCCCTGCCGAGCCCGAATCGGATTAGTCCGTTACAATTTTCACGATGAAACTTGGTGAACTCGCAAGCCGGCTGGGCGCGGAGCTGCGCGGCAACCCGAATGTGGAAGTGACGGGTGTGAAAGGAATTGAGGAAGCCGGCCCTGCGGAAATCACCTTTGTCGCCAATCCCAAATATGCCGGCCTGGCTCGCAAAACAAACGCAGCCGCGGTACTGGTTGAGCCAGAATTCCCGCAGATCGATGCCGCGACCTTACGCCTGAAGAATCCGTACCACGCTTTTTCGCGGGCCTTGGCCCTCTTCTACCAGCCGCCGGCTTATCCGCCGGGAATTCATCCCACCGCGATCATTGACCCTTCATCCGAGATCGGCGCCAATTGCCACATCGGAGCCTACGTCGTCATCGGCTCCAACGTGAAGCTGGGCCCCGATTCCACCCTGCTGCCCCACGCTGTGCTCTATCCCGGAGTGAAGACCGGCAGCCACTTTTTTGCGCACGCCCATGCCGTTGTCCGCGAGCACTGTGAACTCGGCGACAACGTGACGCTCGAAAACGGTGCCATCGTCGGAGCCGACGGGTTCGGATTCTCAAAAAACGATCGTGGCCAGTGGGAAAAGATTCCGCAGTCAGGTCCGGTTCGACTCGGCAATCGCGTCGATGTGCAGGCCAATGCCTGTGTCGATCGAGCCACCGTCGGCGCAACGGAGATAGGCGACGGCAGCAAGATCGATAACCTCGTCCAGATCGGCCACGGCTCCCGCGTCGGCAACGACACCCTGATTTGCGCCCAGACCGGGCTCGCCGGCTCATCGGTCATCGGCAATAACGTAATCCTCGCCGGACAGACCGGCATCGCCGGCCACTGCAGCGTCGGCGACGGAGTTATCCTCACCGCGCAGTCGGCCGTGAGCCACGATATACCGCCCGGCAAGATGATCTCCGGCTCTCCGGGATTCGACAACCGCATTTGGCTGCGCGCCGTGGCCATCTTTCAGCGCTTGCCCGAGCTGCTCAAACGCCTCGACCGGGTGGAAAAGCGTGTCGCCGCGGTCGCTCCTGACGACCATGCCCGAAAAGAGGAAACCGCGTGAGATCGATCCCTTCCAATTGCCGCATCGCCATCACGGCGCTATCCGCACTCATAAGTCTTAGTTCTCTCCTCGCCTGCCACTCGTATCACATTGATGCAACCATCGAGAATCGAACCGCGACCCCCATCACACTGTTGGAAGTTGACTATCCGAGTGCGAGTTTCGGAGCCGATGCCCTCGCGGCAAATGGCGTTTTCCATTACAGTTTCCAAACTCGCGGCAGCGGCCAGATGAGTGTCCAATACACCGCCGCCAACGGGCATCAGGTTCAGGTCAAAGGGCCAATGCTCTATGAGAAGCAGCAAGGCCGCCTTGCAATCACGTTGCTCCCCGACGGAAAGATCGAGTTCCACCCTTCCCTCCAACCGCAGCACTGAACACCCACAAATACGACACCGCGGCTGATCGAATCCACATCGCTGCCGATATGGGTCTCAGAGCACTGCTGTGATTGCATCTCCCTCACTCCGCTCCGGATCGAAGACATTCCGTCTGCTTCGGCGGTGGCGATTTGTGCTGGGCTATGGAAACTGCTTTGCCGCAGTGTTTGCGGCCACGGTCTCCATCGGACTCGAGGACAGCGAGGGCCTGATGTGGTTCGCCAACGGGCTGCTGCTCGCCTACCTGCTTCTCATTCCACGCTGGCGCTGGCGCGGATACATTGCCAGCGCTTTTCTTGCGATGCTGTTCGGCGGTATCGCGGTGCATCCGGAACGCTGGCGTACCGGCGTGGTTCTGAGCCTATTGAATGTGCTTGAGGCACTCATTGCCGCGCAGTTGCTACGCAGGCGATCAGCCCAGCTGCCGCGCTTTGCAGACAACCGTTATCTTCTCCGCTTCACTGCCCTCGGCGTGCTGCTGACGCCTGCGATGGTGGCAATTCTGTTTGCTGCGATCTACTCGCAATGGATGCATCTTTCGCCCTGGCATGCGTTGATCACCTGGTTCATCTGCGATACGCTCGGAATTGCCGTCGCCACTCCTGCGATGGTGGGCCTCCTCCAATCCGGGCTCAAGCTTCCAGGTTGCGGTTGGCGCAGCCACTGGTTCTGCCCCTTGGCAATCATCGCTGTCACATACTTCTCGTTCTCCCAGACGCGCCTTCCTGTCCTCTTTCTCCTCTACCCGCTGGTAGCGCTTGTTCTCTTCCGGTTTGGTCTTGCCTGGGCCACACTCAGCACCTTGTTCATCGCCGCACTGGGCGGCTGGTTCACCGTGCGCGGTCAAGGCCCATTTGCAAAAATGGCGATCTTCTCGCCAATTGCGCCGCCCGTACTACTGCAACTCTTCCTTGCCTCTGGCATCTTCATGATGTATGTGGCCTCATCCGTGATGGACGCCCTCAAGGCGTCAGAGCGACGCTTGCGCGAGATCGCGTACCTGCATGAATTGGTAACTGAGAATACGCGCGACGTCATCATCCTTGCCGACTTCGATGGACAGCGCAGTTACGTGTCCAACTCCGCATCCGACTGGGCCGGATGGAACCGGGAAGAACTGTTGGGCCTGAAGAGCCTCGACCTCGTCCACCCTCAGGATCGTCCCCGCGCCGAATCCATCTTCCAGAGCCTCCGCGTTGGAGGCCAGGGGAGCCTGCTCGAATGCCGCATGCGCAACAAACGCGGAATGTATGTCTGGGTCGAAGCCAATATCCGGCCGGTACACGATCCGCTGACTGGCGTCACCATTGGCATTCTGAACATAGTTCGCGACATCTCCGAACGCAGGCAGGCCGAGCATGATCTGAAAAGAGCCAATGCGGCACTGGAAGCTCTCGCCATCACCGACCCCCTCACCGGGATCGCCAATCGCCGCAGATTCGACCAGTGCATGGCTCGGGAATGGCGCCGCGGAATGCGCGAACACGGGCGGCTTTCGCTGCTCCTGCTCGATGCGGACTGGTTCAAGTCCTACAACGATACGTATGGGCATATCCGTGGCGACAGCTGTCTCAAGCAGATTGCAGAGGCCGCTCAGGATGTCGTCACGCGGCCGGGTGATCTCATCGCACGCATCGGCGGCGAAGAATTTGCCGTGATCCTTCCCAACACAACGGCTCATGGCGCAGCAGAAGTCGCCAATCAGATTTGCACGGAACTCCGCCGTCGGCGCTTGTCGCACAGTACCAACCCTGCCGGCTTCGTGACCATCTCGATCGGCTGCACCACCATCGTTCCCGCACTCGGCCAGCACTCCAGCATCCTTATGCAGCAGGCTGACGACGCGCTCTATGCCGCAAAACATGCTGGCCGCAATCAGGTCTGCTCCTACCAGGAGGAGACTTGCGCCACTACGGTCCTCGCAGCCAGTTGATCTACAAATAAAAACGGGAGCCAAAGCTCCCGTCTCATTCATCGGATTCAGTTTCCGCCCTAGCGCACCATGCTTTGGAACAGCGACGACTTGAGCAAGCTGTTGAAGTCGCTGTCCGACGTGGCGAAGTGAACATTCAGCAGCCCCGAATTCGAACTGATGTCTGTCGCAGCCAGCGCCGTTTTCTCCGTTGCATCGCCGCTCATTTTCTTGTAGATGACCGCCGCCGAAAGCAGCGAAGATATGGTTGCCGCGGCAAACGTGTCGCCAGTTGAAATCGTCAGGTTGAATTTCACGCCGTGCGCAAAGTTCATCCCGTACCACGACGATTCAAGCCGCTTCCGTACTGACTCGTAGTCGGTCACCGACCCCGCCTCGCCCAGAACCTGCTTCATCATCGTCTGGGTTCCGGTCTTGTCAAGCACGCTCCACAACGGTTCAGAATCTACTGTCTGCATGGCTTCCATCACCGCGTTGTTGGTCAGCATCCCTGGAGCCAGCCCGTCACGCACGTCGAGAGCCGCCTTCACAGCCTGCTGGTTTCCAAACACCAGGGTCGACGGATCCACGAAGCACAGAACCATCCCGGTATGCTGCAGTGGATAGATGCGATTGGTACGAATCACCTTCGGCGCAACTTTGTCCTTGCGGAAGCTTGCCATAACCCCCTGCACATCGAACTGGCCCTGGGCGATACCCACGGTCTCCAGCTCGTCGCCGGTTGGCCCGGTACGGAACAGCGCGAATGCAAGCTCATCCACATCGTGATTGTCATTCAATCCCGACTTCCGCAGCGCCTCTTCAAACTGTTTCAAATCCGGCGGCATCACGTGATCGCGCAGTTCCATTGCGGTCGCCGAGTTCTGCATCGCACGGTAGTCGATTACAACCAACTGCTGTACTTCGTGAGGGATGACTGCACGCGCATCGCCCGAAAGCTGCGCCGCCGGCGCGGAAGCCGCCATCGCCAACAGGCAAGCGGGAATCGTAAACCTGACTAGATTCTGAAGCACTCTATTCCTCCGGCAAGCCATCAACCGTATGTTTGTGAAGATATCTTTCATCCTGCACACCTATTTTAACGCTGTACAGAATTAGACGTTCACTAGATTGATATTGGTACTGTTACCTTCGCCAGGCCATGACAAAGGCGCGGCAAGCCGCCGCTCCAGTATCTTGGTCTGGTCATCGAATTCAACTAACTGACGCATCCATTCACTTTCCCGCTCACATGCTTCCTCGGGAATGAGCCCAACAACCTCGCCCTCAACCGGTGCCGTCTTGTGGCGCACTGCCAGCCGCGACACCGTGCTGTAGACCTGCGACAACGGCGTCGCTTTGAAGTCCGCTATGTTCATTGTCAGTTGGGTGCGACCATGTGCCATCACGCCCAGGGCCTTCACGCCGTGCTGACCACCAAATGCTGCTCGTACCTCGCGCGCAATCGAGCGCACCACGGCGACATCGGTCGAATCGAAATAGACGTTGTAAGTTACCAGGAACTTGCGCGCCCCAACCGCGCAGGCTCCCGCGGTGGGATGCAGACCCGGGCCGCCGAGATCGGGCCTGCGCGCCGCTTCCTTGCGCACCGCATCACGCAATCCTTCGAACTGCCCGCGCCGCACATCATCGAGATTGGCGCGATCAGGACGCGATGCCGCCCCCTCATAGAAATAGACCGGCACGCCAAAGCGCCGCCAGATCTCAAGGCCCGCCTGGCGAGCCAGCATCACGCACTGCTCCAGCTTGATTCCCGAAACCGGCACGAAAGGAACCACGTCTGCCGCTCCGATGCGCGGATGCGATCCTTCCTGTGTGGTCAGATCGATAAGTTCGGCAGCTTTGCCTACGCCGCGCACCGCGGATTCCAGAACCGCAGCAGCCGCGCCCGCAATCGTCACCACTGAGCGATTATGGTCGGCGTCCAGTGCCCAATCCAGCAGTCGAACGCCTTCCACCCGCATCGCCGCCACAATCGCTTCGACACGCCGGGTGTCCCTGCCCTCAGAGAAGTTTGGAACGCACTCCACAACAGCATCTTTCATCTATATTTTTCAACCTTCACGTGAACCTGGGGACTGTCCGCGCGCTCTTGCCCTTCTACCTCCAGAATGTGTATCCCACCTGGAACTGCACGCTGGCATTCACGCCCGGGTTGTGATCGCCGAGCGATGCCGAAGAAATATGAACCGCATTCACGCCTAAATCAATCGAACGCCCGGGTCGCAGAAAGTAGCGGATCCCAACTCCCCCCTGTGGCGAGAAATTCCACACCGACGTGCCTCCCGGATTCCCGTGCGGCAACAGCAGGTCCGGCGGAAACTTGTGCGTGGTGTAGATTAGGCCGCCCGCAGCCTGAAACCACGGCTGAATCCGTCGCTCATGGGTGTCGAAGTTCCAGCGAAAGATTACCGGAGTGATGCTCGCTCCCGTATAGGTCCCACCGCCGACGAGGTAGATGTAGGTCTGGCCCTGAAAGGTAAAAACCTGGTTATGAGGAGCCGGCGTGTACGCCTGCCAGAATGGCATGATATTCACTGCGTACTGAAACTGGCCGCTCAGAATGCCCGCATGCAATACCGGCGTCAATACCTTGCCCGCCTCGACCCCCAGGGCAAGAAAGTTGTAATTCGAGCGGTCCCCGCCAATGCCTTTGCCGTAGTTCACAAAAGGTGAGAATTCCCAATTGCGTTCCCTGCGCACCCGGGCAACCGGAGAGTCATCGCGATCTGAAATTCCCGCTCCATCGATTGGTGCCTTAACGGCCACGTAGTTTCCGACGATTCCAGATCCGTTCGATGTTTGCGCGGCAACACAATTACCGACGCCAGCCGCAAGCAGGCTCAACAATAAGAACTTCGCAGTTGGGGTCAAAATTCTTCCTTTTCCTGACTTTAAAAATCCAGCACTGCATGAAAAAGGCCGCCATACTCAGGCGGCCTTTCGACTGCCAGCCTCTGCGACGACTATCCCGCCACCTGCTCCATCTGTTCGGCACTCATATCGAAGTTCGAATACACATTCTGTGTATCGTCGAAATCTTCAAGTGCCTCGAGCAGCCGGATCATCGCGTTGGCTTGTTGCCCTTCGAGCTTCGTATAGGTCGACGCAAGCATCGTCACTTCGCTTGAGGCTACCGCGATATTCGCCGCCTTCACAGCGCCGAGCACCGGCTCAAACGCGTTGGGCTCGGTCACGATCTCCCACACTTCGCCCTCGTCGCGCAGATCCTCGCCACCGTGTTCGAGAACGATGTCCATCAACTGCTCTTCCTTGGCAGCCGACTTCTCGATATCGATGACGCCCTTCTTCGAAAACATGAATCTCACCGAACCGCTCTCACCAAGGTTCCCGCCGTTTTTAGAGAAGGAGTGCCGGATCTCGCTGACCGTGCGGTTGCGATTGTCGGTAAGCACCTCGACAATGATGGCCACGCCTCCGGGCCCATAACCCTCGAAGGTGATCTCCTCGTAGTTCACGCCCTCCAGCTCGCCGGTGCCGCGCTGGATAGCTCGCTTGATGTTCTCGGCCGGCATGTTTTCCGCCTTGGCCGCCAGAATCGCCGTCCGCAGTCGCGGGTTGCCATCCGGATCGCCGCCACCATTTTTGGCGGCAATGCTGATTTCCTTGATCAGGCGAGTAAAAATCTTGCCGCGCTTTGCATCCAGCGCGCCCTTTTTGTGCTTGATTGTCGCCCATTTTGAATGGCCGGACATGAGAAACCTCGATTTACAGGCTAGATATGGAGGCACGAAGCCCCGTCCCAATTGGGACTTGCGAGGGCACCGCCCTTGTGAGTATATCACTGGCCCGCTTGTCCCAAGATTGCCCGTATATGCTTCGATTCTCAGCTCATCCGCCCACCCTCGACCCACCCAAAACGCCAAACCGACCCGGCACAACCAGGCTGCCTCAGTCCCGCCGCAATGCTGTTTTGAAAGGGCACAACTTCAGTCTCGCCGCAATGCTGTTTTGAAAGGCCACAACTTCAGTCCCGCCGCAATGTTGCTTTGAAAGGGCACAACTTCAGCCCTGCCGAAATGTTGTTTTGAAAGGGCACGACTTCAGTCGTGCCACAAACCCATGCAAATTGTCGCGGGGCTTTAGCCCCTGAGGGATGTTCTTCTTGTCTGAACGAGTTTTCCCGCAGCCGACTGAAAGCTGAAACTTCATCTCCGCCCCGAAGGCGTCACGTTCGGTTTCTCCTTCCCCCACTGAAACCTCAATCCCAACCGGACGCTGGTCGGGAGACTCACAAATCCGATCGGTGCGATGTGCTGGTTGTCGGTCAGATTCTCCGCCTGTCCATAAATCCCCAGCCAATCGAGAAGGTGGAAGCTCCCGCCAATATCGATCTTCGCGTACCCCTGGTCCAGGTTCCGGTTTGGCAGCAAAAGAGAGTTCCCGCCATTGAGGTCGAAGAATCCGAGAAAGTCGGAATCATCCGACCGGCTGGCGAACGCCGAATTGAAAAGCAGCGTCAAACGATTCTGCGAATAGCTCGCAGTGAAGAACCCGGTGTGTGGAGGCCGCCGGAACGGTCGCGACCCCACCAGCGGCGAGTCCGAGCCAATTGGAATGCCGTTGTACGTCGGCACCGGCCCCAGCAGGTCCACATCGTCGTTCGTATACGAGCGCTGGATCACCGAATCCAGATACGTGTAGCCTCCCCGCAGAAAAATGTACTTCCCGATGCCACTCTCGACCGTCGCCTCAATGCCCATCGCGCGATATGCCTCGGTGTTCAGCGTCAACTCGAATGCCCCGTCGGCCTGCAGTTGCTGCTCCAGCTGATTCTGCTGGTCTGGAGTCAGGTTGGGCAGCAGTTGCGGAATCAGGTTCAGACCCACGTATTCGATCTGCCGTCCGAATTCGTTGTGGAAGAAGCTCGTCCTGAAAATCAATTTCTCCGAGAAGAACGACTGCTCCAGTCCACCTTCATACGTCCGTGCCGTCGGTGCTTCAATCGGCGAAACATGCATCGCCTGGATCGTCGATTGACCGCCATTCTGTTGGAGGAAGTTGTACAGCGAATAAAACTGGTCGGTCAGCGAAGGCTCGCGCACCGCATCGCCATAATTGAACATCAGTCGAGTTCCGCTGAATGCTCCCCGCTTCGGCCGGAACGCATAGAACGACACGCCCGCGCGCGGCGTCGTCTGCACTCCGAAAAGCGAATAGTGCTCGAGATCCCCGCCCAGTGTGTAGAACAACCGGCTTTTGAAATCCCCATGCACCGCCGCGCGATAGTCATAATTCCTGCGATCCACCGCCGAGTAAAACGAGCTTCCCGGCTCTGACCCGCGCTCATCCTCGTACTGAAATCCAATCTGTGCCGCCAGGTGCGGCGTAACGGTGTAGTCACCCTGGTACACCACCGCGTCGCGATTCGACACCAGTTCATAGCCCTGCGGATACGTGCCCGCAAAATCCATCAGCACCGGTCCACTCACCGAATATCCATTGGCGCCGGTAATCGTTACGGGATACCCAAAGCTGTCCCCAAAGGCATCCACAATGCCTGACCCGGTCTGCTCCCACAGGTTGTACTGCTCCCGTTTCCGCGTTCCTCCGTAGCGAAACATGTTGTGGAAGTCCGGCGTGGTCTGGTTGTCGATCGAGGCGCCGACGTACAGATCCTGGTCTTTTTCCGTCGCATTATCCGAGAGGCGATGGAAGTCGAAGGTGCCCGGCACGCCCGTTCCGTCCACTCCGTAGTGAATCGTCCCGCGCAGCTGCGTCGATCCCGTCAGCGCCAAACCGATGTTCCCCGCGATCGTCCCCACGTGATACTGGTCGTGCGGAAGATTGTTCGCCGTCTGCTGCCAGCTATACGCGCCCAGGTAATCGAGCTTTCCGAATGTTCCCGCGGCCTGCAATTCCTCGCGCGAGCTTTCGAAATTCCCCCAGTCGCCATGAAAGATCAGGGATGGAAAGCTTGTGGTTCCATGCGCCGTTGTTACGTTCGCAACACCGCTCTCCGCATCTGCGCCATACAGGCTCGAATTCGGTCCGCGATAAACTTCGTTCCGTTCCACGCCGGTAGTCGACAGCGGCCCGAAATCGAATCGCCCGCCAAGATCGCCGGTATTCACTCCGTCGATCAGCACAAGATTGTCGTCCGAGTCCCCGCCACGCACGAACAGCGACGTTTGCGATCCACGCTGCCCCGCCTGCACCACGAACGTCCCAGGCATCATCCGGAGTGAACTCACCATGTCCTGGCTTAGCTCCAACTCCGTCGGCCCAATCACGCTCGTTGCCGCGCCCGTCTGCGGCTGCGGCGTCGGAGTTCCTGTCGCCGATACCACGATCGACTCGTGCACCCACTCCGGCTCCAGCACGAGATTGCGCTCAACGCTGTCGAGCTGCCCCGCATAAAATCCCGGTGCTTCCAGTTGCCGAAACTTCGTGGCCGTTACCACCAGGAAGAACCGACCGCGCAATCCGGTGAGGATCTGGAAACTTCCGTCCGCGCCCGATACCGCCGAAGCCACAATCTGCCCGTTTTGCAGCAGGTGCACCGTCGCTCCACTCACGCGGGCGCCCGACGCATCGCTCACGACACCGCGAATCGACGCAGCATTCGCCACACTCACGGCAAACGCGCAAAGAAGAACTGCCACGAAACAGCCGGACCGGAACCGGCTCGCAAAGAATCGCTGCAAGGAATGAAACGACATGATGGCTCCTCCGTTCCCCTCGGAACGCAAGCGGTTGGGCATCAAGGACCGGTCTCCTGACTTGCGCCTATTATCGGGGTCCCCGACGACCCACTTCGTCGTTAGGGTGACCTCTCGCTGGCCGCCTTCCCGAAGCATTCGCTCCAGTGGTTGAGCAATACCAACATTGCTCTGGCCGGCTTCCTGACCCGACGTTTGTCAGGTCAGGGGCGCTCACAGTTGCGGGGCAGTGGCGGATTTACACCGCGCTTCCCGAGCATCCTGATGAATTGATCGAAACCAAACAGCTTCTTACGAGGCTGTGGTCGAATGTAACTTTGTTGAGATCAATAATATCAGCGTTTGCTCGCGGTTTGAGCCATACCGTTCTAAATCAGGACCAACGTCCAGAGCAAAGTTGCGGGGCAGTATCAAACTTTTCCGTAACCTGAAAGAGACATGACAAACAATTGAAAACAGAGCAGTTTGCGTTATAAGCAAAATCAAGTATTTGTACTAGATGTAGTAAGAAATCCAACAACCCGATCATTCGGCAACAAGAAGGGAGTCGCAAATGTTAGATCGTCTGCTATAGCTGAAATTGCCGTGACATGGCTAGCGCTTCTACTGAATACTTCCGCGTGGGCACAAGTCGGCGACAGAAATATTCTGAGGCGGGAAATCGCTCAAGATGCCAAAAGTCTGATCGTTCAAATAAGAAGCACCAAAAGGGGTACAGTACAAATTCCCGCTTTTGTCTCGATATGTGATTCTCCCAAACACAACGATTGGGGTTGTTCCGTCCCATGGCAGGAAAGAATCTGGAGCTACGTAGAGAGATTCGACTTTGTAAGTGTCTTGGACAGATACAGCATCCGTAACTCTCTGAGGTCCGGGGTCAAGGCGGTCATTTGTTTCAGCTGTATCGGGAGGTTCAATCTTAAGCCGCGAATACTGAGTCCCGAACAGCACATGGCGGTGAACATAGACGTGGTACGCAGTGGAGCGACCTTCGTTCTGGTAGGGTATCTCTACAAAAAATGGGTGCCCCCGACTCAATTCATAGCGTTGAGTTACAGTGTCGCCAATCTTGAAATCCCCGATCACAATTCGGGGTCTTTGATCGGCTTGGAAGTTCCACTTGGTTTGGAGATTTTGCCAAGAATAATTGACCAATATCAAGAAAGCAATCAAGCCGCCGATTCCCTCGAAAACCCATTTGACTCTTTTGGCGGCACTGGCACGTTGCCAGTGCTCGCGAAGGGTCCACTTATCGCTTTTGGGCTTGTCGGATTTGTTTTGGGCTTTTGGCGGTGCTTTGTTTACCTTAGAGGTCATCCCTGGTCCAACTTGATTTGCCCGGCACTGTGCTGCCGCGAAGTGCCTGATCTTTGCTCGCTCTGAAATTGTCTCCTTGAATTTCCGCACCCGGTTCAAGCCTTGGGGACTGACGCAGGGTCTGGCATTTCAGCTGGTAGTTCTTTGACCAGAACCTCCATCGCGATGAAATGTTCAACCGCAGCGATGAGTTTTTTGAGGTCTTCCAGGTCTTTCCCCACCCATCGGCGCTCATAATGCGTTTCATCGTTGCCTAGCCAAGCCGCCCGCTTCGATACGACCGGCAGTTTTTCTCCACTCAGATATTTAGCAATAACGTTCCCCAATTGGATTTTCTTTATATCCTCTTTGGCTTTGTCCTCGATCTGGAGCGATATGGCGTAATCCTTAATGAGAAACTCAAGAGCCTTACGGAACCCAGGCCCCGCGATCTCTTCCAGACCGTTGTCTTCAGCTCTTTGTGCCTGAGCAGCAATCTTTTCAAACATGGGCGAGAGAGCGGCGATTTCTGGTGTACATTCACGTCTCCTCGCTTCCAGAGGGATCGAACGCTCAAAATTGAAATGCTGAACTGGCTGCCCTTGTGACCGTCCAGGGTCAAAGCGATAAAGCGAGATGAACCCGCGCGAGCAATCGAAGTTCGGACAGCGAGAGTACAGCTCAAGTACGCCTATCGCCACGAAGGGCACTGCGATCTGCTGCACAATGACATTTCGGCCGCAAATTGGGCATTCATTCGGAAGTTTGTCAATTGACTTTTGCTGTCCTCCAAAAGTGTTGCCACTTCGATCTACACCCGCCGCTGGTATGTTCGGCACTTGAACCCTCTTCCGAACTGTTTTTGAATTTGATGGAGATTATAGTACCTTTCGAGTTTAGAATTCGCGAAGAAACTGAGAAAGGGACAGCCCGAATCCGTCAGCGATGGTCTTGAGTACCCTGAAGCTCGGGTCCTTCTTCCCGTTCTCAATCTCGGATAAATAGCTCCGGTCAACCCCAAGCAATTCGGCAAGCTCTACTTGGGTCCAACCCTTCTTGAGGCGCAACTCACGCACACGTCTTCCAAGGAGGATGCGAATGTCGGTAGACACCTCTTGATCATCGTGGCCCAAGCCGATATGATGTGTTGGCAATTGCCTACATGCTTTACTGATGAGCAATGATGAGTGAGCCAAATCCGCTTGCGATTACTTGTGTTCGTTGTGCTCGACGATCACCCGCTGGCAAACTCGCCTTACCTTCCAAAACCATCCTGGTCACCTGTAGTTTTTGCGGCCATCGTGGGCGCTACACACCCTCATCAATCCTTCGCTCTTCGCAACAAGGGCTCCTGAACGACCGCCCTGTTCTGACCACGCCCATCGAGCTTGCTGCTCGCGTTGAACACTATGAGGCCGCTCTGAGTGCAGGTGCGTTGGCAAAGCTCTTGGCAGTGTCGCAAAGACAGGTATACAGGTGGATCGCGAAGGGCGATCTTCCTTCGATCCGGATCGGGGGTACGATTCGGCTCGATCCAGCCCTGGTCAGCATATGGCTTCGGTCGAAAAAAAACTGAGTTCTCGCTTCTTACTACATTTTGGACTTCTTACTACAAAATGTGGAGGTATGGTCATTTGGAGTCGCGGTTGTCACACTTGTCCTGTGTGTGCAGATGTTTAAACGCTTGAATTTATTCGTAGATAACTGAGTGTCAAGAGGTTAAGGAAAACTGTGGGCTACAGTGGCGGACTTTCACCGCCTTCCCGTGCATCCTGATGATTGCGGTTGTAGCCTGACCCGCCCGAAATTGGACGGTGAGGCTGTCATGAAATGAGTTTCAATGACATCCACATTTATAGAAACTCACACCCTGCCAAGTCAAAGCGATTGAAATTCGCCTGGATCCATGCGATGCATCAGTGGGTACTTCGCATGTGCCCCGTCCATGCCAAGCATGGGCGGGAACAAGGAACCGCAGAATCCCTCCCACCCCCGTGAGATCCTCAACATAGACTTCGCCTACACGGAGCCCCCATGCCGCGCACCAACGATGAAAACCTCCTCGAGCCCCTCCTCAATTCCTGGGATCGCAATAACACCATCCTTCTCAACCTGCTCCACGCCGTTCCTCCCGATCTGCTGGACGCACGCGCCCATCCCAACAGCCCGTCGATCGCGCAGATGTTCACCCACATTCATTACGTGCGCCTTGTCTTCCTCTCCGAGGACGCACCCGAATTCGCCCGCGACATCCCCGACGACGAATGGCGCGACGAGCGCGACGCCGACCGCATCACCCGCATGCTCAATGAAAGTGCCCGCTCCGTTCGCGAAGCCATAGAGGGCCGTCTGCAATCGCGCCAGCCGATGAACCAGCACTACGACCATCCCATCCTTTTCCTTCAGCACATGATCTGGCACGAGGGCTACCATCACGGACAAATCAAGCTCGCCCTCAAAGCCGCAGGCCATCCTCTCGCCAACGATGACATCGGCCCCGGCACCTGGGGCATCTGGATGGACAAGACATAAACACCGTTATTGCCGATCTCACTCACGCCCATTACACTGCTCCGCATGAAAATGTCGCTTCCCCGCGCACTCGCTCTGAGCGCTGTCTTTGCCCTGCCGCTCGCCTTCACTCCAGCAACCATCCACGCCCAGGACTGGGCAAAGTCCCGCCTCGACGCCTCTCCGCGCCACCACGAATACGTCACCCTCAAGCACGACAACCGCACCCTCCAGGCCTTCGTCGTGTACCCTGAGGTGAAAAACAAAGCCTCCGTCGTCGTCATGATTCACGAAATCTTCGGCCTCAGCGACTGGGCCAAAGAGATGGCCGACGAACTCGCTGCCGAGGGCTTTATCGTCGTCGCGCCCGACCTGCTCAGTGGCCACGGTCCCAACAACGGCGGCTCCGATGCTTTGCCTGATCAGGATGCGCGCGTCAAAGCCGTCTCCGCGCTTGATCCCAATGAAGTGCTGGCCGACCTCGACTCCGCTGCCGACTTCGCCAAAAAGATTCCCGCTGCCAACGGCAAGATCGCCGTCGCCGGATTCTGCTGGGGCGGCTCCAAATCCTTCGCCTTCGCCGCGCATCGCAAGGACCTCAGCGCCGCCTTCGTCTTCTACGGCACCGGCCCATCGGATGTCTCCACCATCACGGCGCCCGTCTACGGTTTCTATGCCGGGGAAGATGCCCGCGTCGGTGCCACGGTACCGGGAACCACTGAAGCCATGAAAGCCGCCGGCAAATTCTACGAGCCCGTAACCTACGACGGCGCGGGCCACGGCTTCATGCGTGCCGGCGAAGACCCGGGTAACAAGAATCCCGCCAACACCACCGCCCGCACCCAGGCTCTCGCACGCCTCATCAAGCAACTAAAAGATCTGAAGCCCGCCCAATAGTTTTGTGTTGATGTGCCGCATCCTCGGGTGCCCCATCCATCGCGCGTCTTTTTTGCGCGATGGGTGGGAGAGCAACAATGCTCGTCCACCTCAAACGCGGGTGCCCCCAGATCTCGCTTCTGAGACCTGGGAGGGGTCTAATCACCCGCACGCACCAATCACCCGAATTCTCCGCATTCCCTGTAACCCCGCGCGACCTTCCGGCGTCACACTTCTGCTCGGTGAGTTTGAGGAGAGTTATGGAGAGCGGAGCCCGCACAACGCTTGCGCAATATGCGCCACTGCCCCTGCGTTTGATCGTGGGCTACGGCTTTCTGGCGCACGGCCTGGCCAAGTGGTCCAAAGGACCAGCAGCTTTCGCCACCATCCTTCATGCCGCCGGTGTACCCGCGCCACACCTGATGTCCTGGCTCACCATCGCAGTCGAAATCCTCGCTGGCATCGCCATCCTGCTCGGAGCCTTCGTTTCGCTGGTCAGCATCCCCGCAATCATTCTGCTAGCCGTTGCCATCTTCACGGTTCATCTCCCGTTTGGCTTCACTTCCATCAAGCTCATCGGCTTCACCAACGGTAGAGCGCAGTTCGGCCCGCCCGGTTATGAGTGCGACCTGCTCTATATCGCCTGCTTCATCGCGCTCTCACTGGCCGGTCCCGGACCATGGTCGATCGATGCCTGGCGCCTGCACAAGTTGTAGGAGGATTCAATCTGGAATAGCTGGTGACCCCGGCAAGATTCGAACTTGCGACCTACGGTTTAGGAAACCGACGCTCTATCCATCTGAGCTACGGGGCCACGGATCAGATTCTTCTCAATCATACCTGCTAAAACGAAATCGTTGCCCCACCCGGCCATCCGCCCTGTAATCTTGCAACGTATTCAAATCCCATTGAATCCCTCCACGAGTTCCCCGCAAATGAACGTATCGAATCGATCGCTTCTGCTATTCGCATTTCTTACCTTTATCACTAGCGCCGTGGCGCAAACAATGCCGTCCGGCAAGGCCATCGACGCGGAAGTCGCCAAAATCATGTCGACGACCGGAGCCAAAGGAATCGCCGTCGCTGTCATCCATCACGGCAAAGTCGCATACGTGCAGTCCTACGGCATCCGCAACGCGAAGGGCGATCCGCTCAAAACTGACACCGACATGTACGGCGCATCCCTCACCAAGACTGTATTCGCGTACACCGTCCTGCAGCTTGTCGATCAGGGTAAGCTCAACCTCGACACTCCCATCGCGGCTGACCTTGACAACCCACTACCCACCTACGGTCCCGACCCGGTCTTCCCTGACAAGTACGGTCCATACAAAGATCTCGCCGACGATCCCCGTTGGAAAAAGATCACGCCCCGCATGTGCCTCAACCACACCACCGGTTTCAGTAATTTCTGGTTCATCGAGCCCGATCAGAAGCTGCACATTCACTTCGATCCCGGAACCCGCTTCAGTTATTCAGGAGAAGGATTCATCCTCCTGCAATTCATCGTCGAGCACGGCCGCAAAGATCAGGGACTCGGCCTCGATGTCGGCGACCTGACCAATGCAATCTTCAAGCATTTCGACATGACCCGCACCAGCCTCGTCTGGCGTGAAGGCCAGGATCCCAACGTCGCTGATGGATGGAACGATCAGGGCCAGCCGCAGCCGCATTCCAAGCGCAGCAAGCCTCGAGCCGCCGGCTCAATGAACACCACCATCTCCGATCTCTCGAAGTTCACCGCCGCCCTGGTGCGTGGAGACGGCCTCACGCCCGCCGCGCGCGCCGAATTAACAAGACCGGTGTTTCATATTCCAACGCGCAACCTCTTCCCGCTCTTCCAGTCTGACGCGCCCCTCGCACAGCAAAGAAAAGATCTCTACGCAGGCCTGGGCGTCATTGTCTTCAACGGTCCCCAGGGACACGGCTTTTACAAGGGCGGTCACGACGGCCAAACCGCCAACACCATGGTCTGTATCGAATCCAACCAGAACTGCGCCCTGATCCTGTCGAACGACGTTCGCTCCGAGGCTGGTTTCGCCGACTTGGTCAAACTCATCCTCGGCGATACCGGCGTTCCGTACGACTGGGAATACGATGGCCGCGCCGGAAAATCTGAATAGGAAAGGCTCCCTTCCCAACTCCCATGAAAACCATCCGGCTCTTCATCATCTGCTTCGCCTTGAGCGTATGCTGTTCCGTTGGGTCAGCAAAGGAGCCAACCCTGATCCTCGTCAACGCCAAGGTATGGACTGAAAATCCCGCGCAGCCCATGGCGCAGGCCGTCGCGCTTGAGGGCAACCGCATCCTCGCCGTCGGGGATAATGCCAGCATTCACAAACTCGCCGGATCTGACACCCAGGTCATCGATCTTCATGGCCGGCTGCTTCTTCCCGGCTTCAACGACTCGCATGTCCACTTCCTCGACGGTGGCGGCTCGCTTATATCCGTGAAGCTGGGTACTGCCAACAGCCAGGCTGAATTCCGCGACCGCATCGCTGCCTTCGCCAAAACTCTCCCGCCCGGTACATGGATCCGCGGCGGCATCTGGGATCATCAGCGCTGGAGTCCGCCCGTCCTGCCCAATCATCAGCTCATTGACGATGCCTGCGGCGATCACCCCGCATTCCTGTGGAGGCTCGACGGACACGTGGCAGTCGCCAATGCCCTCGCGCTCAAACTCGCCGGCATCGATCGCAACACCAAAGATGTCCCCGGCGGAGAAATAGAACGCGACAAGGATGGCAATCCCACCGGCATCCTCAAGGACGCAGCAACAGGACTCATCGAACGCGTCATGCCGCCGCCCTCGCCCGCCGAGCAGGACCGCGCTATGGAAGCCGCCATGCACGACGCCGCCATCCACGGCGTCACCAGCGTGCAGAACATGGCCAACAGTTCAGTCGACCGCTCCCAGCCCGATGTCTTTCGCGAATTTCAGAAGTACGAACACGCCGGAAAGCTCACCGTCCGCATCTACGAGGCCGAGCCTGTCCGCGATTACAAGAATCTTGCCGACGCCGGCATCGTCGCCCCCTTCGGCAGCTCGCATCTGCGCCTCGGCAATCTCAAGGCATTTGCCGACGGCGCACTCGGCTCTGAAACCGCATGGATGGACGAGCCCTTCACCAACCATCCCAACTACAGCGGACTCGCCAGTCCCGACCTGCTCAAGATCGACGACTTCTACGACGAGATGCGTCAGGCCGACAAGGCGGGTCTGCAAATCTCCATCCACGCCATCGGCGATCGCGCCAACCGCACCATCCTCGATCTCTACGCGCGTCTCGAAAAAGACAACGGCCCCGCCGACCGCCGACCTCGCATCGAGCACGCGCAGCATCTGCACCCCGCCGACTATCCGCGCTTCGCCCAGCTCGGCGTCATCGCATCCATGCAGCCCTATCACGCCATCGACGACGGCCGCTGGGCTGTCACCGAACTCGGCCCCGAGCGCATCAAGTCCAGCTACGCGTGGAAGTCACTGCTCGATGCCGGCGCCACTCTTGCCTTCGGTTCTGACTGGCCCGTCGCTCCACTCGATCCCGTCATGGGCATCTATGCCGCCGCCACGCGCCGCACCCTCGACGGCAAGAATCCCGACGGCTGGATTCCCGAACAGCGCATCATCGTCGCTCAGGCCGTCCACGCCTACACCGTAGGCTCCGCCTACGCGGAGCATCAGGAAAAGGTGAAAGGCTCCATCGAACCGGGTAAGCTCGCCGACCTGGTCGTTCTCTCCGACGACATCTTCACCATCCCGCCGGAATCCATAGAGAACACCAAAGTCGACCTGACCATCTTCGACGGCAAAGTAATCTACCAGCGCTAAGCATTCCAGTACGGAACGCCGGAAAATAGCCCACGGTGGAGCGTAGCGAAACCCTGGGACAGCGCTGGCGCATGTGCCACGCTGCGATGAAATCACCGCGACCGATTCCCAGACCCGCATCGTAAGTTCCCGTAGGGAACGCCGGAATATAGCCCAGGGTGGAGCGTAGCGAAACCCTGGGACGGCGAAACAAAAACCACCATAGTCCCGTAGGGACGTCCGAACCCGGCCACATTCTCATACACTTTGGCTGGAAAGAACTCGACCGCATCTAATCCCATGGGCCCGGGCTGAAGCGAGTGTTGTCGATTCAGTCCAGCAGAGCGTCCGCCGCAAGGTGGGCGCTTTGTTTTTACCCGCCGTGGTTTACAACCTGGCTTGCGCATTGGAAGGTCGGCAACTCCGGTTCATCCTGACAGAAGGCATTTCTTCACCGATAAACGAACATTGCCCATCGCAGCAGCGAACTTCAGGGGTTCACTCTAACGGCATGTCAAGCCCCTTTGTTCGCATTTGTCCGTAACTCACTCAATTCAAGGTGAAAATTCCAGGCCGAGTTTTGCAAGTAATTACGGTCAAAAAGCGCACTATGAATCTATGTTGACCTCTCCTGCCCCCGCTCGGCTCTCTTAAGGATCTGCCAAGTCACCACGCGGGACAATCCGGCCTCGAAGATGGTGCAAAACGCCAAAGACCGCGGCTAAGTCCTTACTTATGACGATTTTGAGATTTAAGACCCTTGTTATCAATGGTTTACGGGATACCCCTCACAAGCTAAAGCCCATCAAATCAATAATTTGGGTCAAAAAGGAGAAAAAAATCTGCTACGGCAGCAAGACCGCAGACCTCGCAATTCCGTCAAACTTCACCTGGTCCCCGATCAATCACCACATTGACGAGCAGTATTTCGTTACAACAACCGTGCGACGAAAGACAACAAGCTGACGGATACGGATCGATTCGCTCTCCTGATGCTGAAGGTTGCTGGCAAGCGTTTGATCTATGCCGAAATCACGGGTAAGGACTCGAACGAGCCACACCACCCGGAGGCAGGGAGGGGCAAGAGGTGCCGTTCTAACCCCGTTACTTGCCAGCAAGTTTCCGCTTCGGGCGGTTCTTTCGGAGCCACAGCTTTCTTTGGTTTTTGAAGGACCGCCGTTGCTAATCTCTTGAAGTTCTCGCCCGCCTTGGGGCCTTCGTGATATTCGTACTTCTTCATTACCGTATCCATGAAAACTCCGATTCTGTTGGTTCTCGTTACACTTTTATCTTGTGGGCCACGCATGGCTTGTCAACAGCAGGCTCCGCCCAAGCATGAAAAGGCAAATGTCGCACCCAAACCCACACCAATTCAAAGGCCTCAGACGCTCCCCATTGGTAATCCATCTCCGGCCACAACCGATAGCCAGCAGCAGACCGGAAAGGAGGACGGTAGCCCCGAACACGAATCTCTTCCATCCCTCGCAACTCCTGAATGGATTACGACAATCATCACTGGAATTTACGCATTGGTTTCCACTTTCATGTGGCTTTCGATGCGCCGCTCCGTAAAGGAAATGTCCAAGCAAAGCGGATTGATGGCTAGAAATCTTGCGTCTCTCCGTCAACAATCCAGAATATTGAAAGACTCGATAGAGATAGCCAGGCGCTCCGCAGATATTGCAGAGTCTTCGGCCAAGACTTACCAGAATACTGAGCGTGCCTGGATGACGTGGACCCGATTCGAGAGCGGCACGATTGCGAGTAACGATGATCAAAGAGGGATTGTTTTCAAAATGTACTGGATCAATACAGGGCGCACTCCAGCGATCAATTCCTCTTTGGTGTTGCAGATAAAGCACACTGATAACTCGCAGGAAATTCCGAACTTTGATCCTTCTCCCGACACCGCCACACGGCAAGCCCCCTTGATTCCCGGTGTGGAGGTTTACAGCGCAGGTGCGGTGGATCAACAAATAATCGACAACCTGAGAAATGGGACATGCCGCCTCTTTCTTTATGGAAGGTGCGACTATCAAATCACCGCCAATATGGAACAGCGATCCCGAACGGAAGGTTGTCTTGAAGTGGCGCTCAATGGATTTGATTCTCAAGGTAGATACGTTTTTAGATATATGGCAATTGGGCCACAAAATTCCGTGACCTAAATATAGCGATAGCCCTGTTCACGGCGATTTCCAACATGACGCAAACAGATATGTGCGTCAAGCGTTTTAGTTCCGCCGCAACCAAATGAACACACTACACTTGTCCCCATAATGACGGTTCGGGGGCGCACACCCAGACGGTCCGCTTCGAGCCCAACCGCCTCAAAAAGCGACAGCCCGCCACGCGGCGGGCCGTCCAGGGGTTACTGCACAACCATCAATTGCTTCAACTCATTCAGGCGACGCGGTGAGGCGCCGCTCAGGGCCGAAATGCAAAACACTTGCTGCCAATACGTTAGCGCTGTTGCCTCAAGCCAAAAATACATCCTTCGTCCTATCGGGATTGCACTCTCCGGGCAAGCGCCCTCCACCAAGTGGTGTCCCCCCACGAGGCAGAATCACCCCGCAACCACCACGTTCGAGATGACTTCGTCGGTACGCCGGCCCTCGATTGCGCTCACCCGCAGCGGTACCTGCTACCATTGCCTTCGGGGTGTGAGACTCTGCGCGCCGGCGAAGAACTGGAGCCAGCCGGCAATGTTTCATCGCCAGATCCGTCTTTCCTCACATACATCATTTCAGGCAGAACGTGGCAATCTCCGTCTTCCCCAACCGAGCCGCACGCGCCCTTCTCTTCCTTACGCTGCTCCCTGCGCTCGCCCCGGCCCAATCGACTGCACAGTCCCCCCCACCCTCTCCCCAGTTCGACGATCTCGCCGCCCGGGCGGCCGCCGCGCGTGATCAGCAGAACTTGCCTCTCGCCATCCAGCTCTACTCCCAGGCCGAGCAGCTCAAACCCGACTGGCAGGAAGGCTGGTGGTTCCTCGGCATCCTCCAGTACAGCTCCAATCAGTTCCCCGGCGCCATCGACGCCTTCTCGCACTTGCTTCAGCTAGCCCCCACGGCAGTCCCTGCCATGGCGCTGCGTGGTCTTTGCGAATTTGAAACCGCGGCATACGACGATTCGCTGCGCGATCTCGAAGAGGCTATCGCACACGGCGCACTCAACGAGCCACGCAACGAGCAGATCATTCGTTACCATCTCGCGTTGCTGCTCATTCACGCATCCCGCTTTCAGGATGCGTTCCAGCAATTCCAGTTCTTCGCCGAGAGGCACCTCGATGCCCCGGACCTGAAGATCGGCATCGCCCTCGCAGGCATGCGCGTCGCCAAGTTTCCCAAGGATCTCCCGCAGCAGGATCGCGCCTTCTACGAGGAAGCAGGCAACGCCGGATCCGTCTTTCTTTCCGGCGACAACGAACAGGCCGACGACCTCTTCGCCCAGCTATTCGCCAAATATCCTTCCGCTCCGAACATCCACTACTATTACGGCTTTCTTCTCTTCCCTCACGATCCCGATCTCGCCGTGGACCAATTCCGCAGCGAACTCGCAGTGAATCCCTCGAATGAATTCGCCAACGCCATGCTGGCCTTGACTCTCGTCATCGCCGGCCGTTTCACTGAAGCCGTTGCGCCCGCTCAGCGCGCCTACGACGCCGCTCCCGACATGGAAATGGCGCAGCTGGCGCTTGGCCGCGCTCTCGCCGAAACCGGAGACATGAAGCGCGGCGCCGAACTCCTCAACCAGGTCATCGCGCACAATCCGAAGAGTCTCGATGCGCACCTCGGGCTTGTTTCCATCTACTCCCGCAGCGGAAACCGCGAGGAAGCCGCCCGCGAACGTGAGGTTTGCCGTGACCTGGCGAAATAGCCTGACAATCCTCAGCATCGCCTTGCTGGCCGCGTCTCTGGCCATGACCGCGCCTCGCCCCGCCGCTGCACAACAACCCAAACCGGCTGCGCCAGTCACCTGCGCATCCTGTCACCGCGGCGTAACCAGCACCTACACCAGCGCGCCGATGCGCCACGCCATGGAACCGCAAGGCCAGAACCCCGCGCTGGACCCGCACCCCGACCTCAGTCTGACGCTAGGTGCCTACACCTACAAGGTGCAGACCAGGGACGGCCGCAGCACATACACCGTCTCAGACGGGAGCGACACGCTCACACTCCCCATCCACTGGATCTTCGGCCAGCACTCACAGACCTGGGTCCTCGAAAAGGACGGTCACTACTACGAGAGCCTGGTCAGCTATTTCCCACGCGCCAACGGCCTCGCCGTCACGCCCGGCGATCAGATAATCACCCCGCACAACCTCACCGAAGCCATGGGCCGCCAGCTCCCGCTTTGGGAGACTCGCACCTGCTTCAATTGCCATGGCAGCGGTATTACCGCAGGCCAGAAACTCGATCCCGCCAAGGTGATACCCGGCCTGGAGTGCGAGCACTGTCACGCCGGCTCCCAACAGCACATGTCCGACGCTGACCGGGACAACTTCAAGACGCTGCCCGCCTCGCTCAAGAAACTCGATGCCGAACAGGTCTCCGACTTCTGCGGTCAGTGTCATCGCACCTGGGACACCGTGATGCGCAACAAGTGGCACGGCCCGGCATTCGTGCGATTTCAACCTTACCGCCTCGAGAACAGCAAATGTTTCATCGGCAATGATCCACGCATCAGCTGCATTGCGTGTCATAACCCGCACCAGCCGCTGAATCACAACGTCGCCTACTACGACGCAAAATGCCTTGCATGCCATGGCGAAACCAAGACCGCCTCAGCGACCGCCGTTGTTGCGGCAAAGATGTGTCCGGTTGCCAAGGCAAACTGCACCAGCTGCCACATGCCCAAAGTGGAGCTTCCGGGTGGAAATGCGCGCTTTACCGACCACTACATTCGCGTCGTAAACGCCGGTGAAAGCTACCCTGACTGATCCGCCCTTCGCGCCTGATTTCGCGCGCGCAGTAGCATCAGCAGCTTGTACTTACGTAACGGGCCCACGGTAACGCGCTCCCATTGCTCGAGCCGCAGATTCCTTTCATTTCCCGCTAACATTGACTCAACACATCGAGAGTAGTTGAGTCACCGCGTGTCGGTTCTCCAACTCACGCGAAGTGCCCCGATCAGAGGGCCAGTCGAAGTGTGCTCTTTTTTACCCACCCTGCGTGCTTCTGGCTTGCGCCTGAAGGTTGAAGCAAGAGAAGAAAGCGCCTTCTGTATTGCAGCTTAGGCTCGGCAGTTCCTGACCAAGGGCGGACGGGATGCTTAGCCACGGTGCTTGAACGTTAGTTCTCCTCTTTCTTTTGAGGCACGTGAAATGAAGTTGGCGAGGCTCCTCTGTTGGATTTGTGCTGCGGCCCTGGCAGTTGCTGGCTCCATTGCGCATCCACAAGCAGCGGTCGTAGAGAACGAAAGCGCCGCTCTCTACGTCGATGCACAATCAGGCTCTGACTCTAACTCCGGCTCTTCTGCTTCTCCGCTGAAGACCATCCAGGCCGCGGTCAACAAGGCAAATGCAAACAACCAGAAAAGCATCGGCACCAAAATTGTCGTCAATGCAGGTGTCTACCGCGAGATCGTAAACATCGATTCAGTCAGCGGCATGACCTCCGCGCCTCTCACTGTCGTGGCCGCCACAAACGCCGCCGCCATTGTCTCCGCATCCGACATTCTGAGCGGCTGGTCACCCGATCCGCAATACTCCGGCGCATTCGTCACCAACTGGTCGAGTGCTGAGGACACGTGCGCTCTGCCCACCGGCTGGCCTGCGGTGCAGGAGATCGCACTCCATACGGAGATGATCTTCGTCAACGGCATCCCCATGACGCAGGTACTCGTCCATTCCGATCTCAAGCCCGGCACCTTTTTCGTGAACACAGCCGACGGTACGTTGCATGTGTTTCCGGCCAACGGGGTCGATCCCGGCAATGCCACGGTCGAGGCAGCATCGCGCGCCAAGACTCTCAGCGTGATCGGCCGAACCAACATTGTTGTCCGCGGGCTGGTCTTCGAACATGCAGCGAATTGCGTGAACACGAGCGCAGCTACCGTCACCAACAGCAAAAATGTGTTGATCGACGCAATCGAGACCAACTGGAACAATTGGGGCGGCCTCAATATCGCATCTTCCTCCAATGTGACGGTGCAAAACTCGATCTCCAGCTATAACGGCGGCATCGGTTTCCAGGCCACCAAGGATCAGACAATTCTCCTTACAAACAACGAGACCGATTACAACAACTGGCGTGGCGCACAGGCCGCTTTCTATAACTGGGGGATGGGCGGAGCAAAGTTGTTCCAGATGCGTTCAACGACCGTCCAAAATCACTTCTCATATAACAACCAGGCACAGGGTCTCTGGTTCGATACCGACAACCAGAACATCACCATCAATCACGCCACCCTGGTTGGCAGCTATAACGCCGCACTGCAACTCGAGCGCAATGAAGGTCCAGTCACACTCGAGAACAGTTATCTATGCTCCAGCGGTGTCGGGGTAAACGTGCTTACGACTAAAGGTCTGACCGTCAACAATAATGTCTTCTATAACAACGGTGCCACCAACAAATACCAGGCGCAGTTTTACCTTGCCGGCTCGACTGGCGGCATCAACATCACCAACTGGCTAACCGGCCAGGTATACGATCTCATCACCACAGGGACCGTCCTGTCGGGCAATTCCTTCATCGATAAGACAAACGGCCAATTCGTCTTCGGGACATATCTCAGCGGAAGTGATTGGACCGACTTCACCAACACGCTCAAGTCGGACGGCAACACCTGGTTCGATCCAAATACCGCGACTGCCTTTCGTCTTCCTAACGGAAAAAACGTCAATCTCGCCGGCTGGCAAACCGCGACGGGAACCGACTATGGCTCAGCGTGGGCTGCTCCAGCCACATCACCTGCATTCGCATGCACTCCGCCCACCGCGGCTTACCCCGACTTTAACGTCAGCCTCGACAACGGTGCCTACACCATGAGTTCGGGCAGCGCCACGGCGACTGTTCGCGTAGACTCGTTCAACTTCGGGACAGTCAATCTCAACGTTTCAGGGCTGCCCGCCGGGGTGACTGCTTCCTTCAGTACGTCGAGTCTTGTCAGCGGCGTTTCGAATCTCGTTCTCTCCTCATCCTCCACTTCGGTTGCGCGGACGGTTCCCGTAACTCTGTGGGCGATCAGCGGGGATCGCGTGCACAGCGCCACATTCAATCTCACGGTTAGCCCGAACCCGGGCGTGATCAGCACAACCACCTCACTCGTTGCGTCAGCTTCAAGCATCGGTCAGAATTCCCCAGTTACGCTGAATGCAACAGTGAAGCCCGCGAGCGGCAGCGTCTCTCCCACCGGGACGGTCACGTTCTATAGCGAAGGAACGGTTCTTGGGACCGCAACTCTATCAACCGGCGCTGCAAGCCTCACCACATCAGCTTTGCCCGTCGGCGCAAACTCAATAACCGCCTCATATGCCGGCGCCGGCGCCTTTAGCCCGTCCACCTCAAGCGCGGTCAACGTCACCGTGAAGGCTTCAACGGCCGGCACTACCACCACGCTATCGACTTCTGCATCGAGCATTACGCAGGGTTCGACAATCACGCTCCGTGCAGCGGTTCAATCGTCCAGCGCAAGCAGCAGCATCCCAACCGGGACAGTTACGTTTTACAACGGATCCGCCATCATCGGGTCCGCTTCCCTTTCCGGCGGCGCGGCCGTTGTTTCTACGTCCAATCTTCCCGCCGGTCCCAACGCAATCACGGCGACATACTCAGGCGCGACTGCTTTTTCCTCATCTACTTCGAACGCGATTACGATCCAGGTCAACGCGGCCGTTGTCTCCACCGCCACATCACTGGCCGCATCCTCTACGACAGTGACTCAGGGATCCGCGGTAAACCTCACTGCAACCGTAAAACAATCCAGCGGCACAACTGCGCCGACCGGGACCGTCAGCTTCTATAACGGAACTACGCTGCTCGGATCTGCTTCCCTTTCGGGTGGCATCGCCAGCATCTCAACCTCATCACTTCCCACCGGGACTGACTCGATCAGCGCCGCCTATTCCGGCGCAGTCACATTCAATGCTTCAAGTTCCAGCGTTGTAGCGATTACGGTCAATCCCGTTGCTCCAACAGCAGTCAACACCACTACGACTCTCGTCTCCTCTGCAATCAGCATCCTGCAAAACTCGTCCGTGACTTTCGTCGCGACGATCAAGCCGGCCAGCGGAACGGCAGCGCCCACAGGAACCATCAGCTTCCTCAATGGCACGGTCGTACTGGGATCGAGCGCGTTAGTTTCGGGCGTTGCAACCTTCACAACCTCGGCGCTTAGTGTGGGCACATCAGCGATTTCGGCCAGATACGCGGGTACGTCCTCGTTTAGTCCGTCGACTTCGAATGCCGTCTCGGTTGTCGTGAAGCCTGCTGTAGTTACGACCACGACGCAACTTATCCCATCGTCCATCAACACAACGCAAGATTCACCGGTAACGCTTACGGCAACAGTTTCCGGTCCAAGCGGGTCGAGCACGCCAACCGGGACGGTCACCTTCTATAACGGAGTTGCCTCCATCGGGACCGCGCAGCTCACCTCCGGAACCGCCACGCTCAGCACGTCCTCGCTGCCAGTCGGAACCGACGCGATCACCGCCGCGTATGCAGGCACATCCACATTCAATCCATCCAAGTCCTCGGCCGTATCCATCACAGTCGCTGCGGCGATGGTCGACACCACAACATCGGTTTCGGCCTCCACCAATAGCACGGATGTGAATTCGATGGTCAGCCTGCAAGCGAGCGTGAAAGCTGCAAGGGGTACGGCTATCCCCACCGGCACGGTCACATTCTTCGACGGAACGGCGTCCCTGGGGACCGCAAATCTGTCAGGCGGCGTCGCGAGCGTCTCGACAACAGCTCTTTCTGAAGGTCAACACTCCATCAGTGCGATCTACCTCGGAACCTCGGCCTTCCTGAAGTCGACGTCAAATAGCGTCAGCATCTCCGTTGTCTCCGCTCCCGTCGCTGCGCTCGTGAGCACCTCCACCGCCGTCAGCTCGTCGACATCACAAGCCGACCAAGGCTACACAATCAGCCTCACGGCGAGCGTAATCGCGGTCAGCGGAACGGCATATCCAACCGGCCCGGTCGTCTTTTCCGTCGGCACGCAAAACATTGGAGTTGCTAACCTTGTCAACGGCCGAGCCTACCTCAATACGTCTGAACTACCAGTGGGCAATGACGTCATCACTGCCAGATACAGCGGCAACCAAAGCTTCGCGCCGTCCACGTCTTCCACGATCCAAGTGATAGTCTCCGGGCCCGACTTCACGGTCAACGCGACTCCCAGCACTGTCTCCACAACACCTGGCAATAGCGCCCATATTGCCCTTGTCATCACTCCAAAGAACGGATTCGACCAGGTACCGCAACTGACTTGCTCCGGGCTTCCCGCCGGGGTAACTTGTTCCTTCGCTACACCCACAAAGCAGTCCGATGGAACATCGCTCGTCAACCTGACGATTCAAACTACGTCCGAGAGCAGCGATGCGCGTGGGCCCCGCTCAACGAAGGGTGCATCTGGTGCGCCGATTGCCTTTGCGCTTCTGCCACTCCTTCTTTGCCTTTCATCCAGGCGACGGAAAGAATTCCACCGGCTTGCGTCGCTCTCCCTGCTTGCTCTGGCAATTATCCTCGGCGGAAGCGTAATCGGCTGCGGCGGCAAGGCGGGAGCAAATTCAACGACTGTTCCCTCCGGATCCACCACCCATATCACCGTGACCGCGCAGGTCACTGGCCTCAGCCACACTGCGGACATTCAACTGACGCTCAGATAGCATTTCAACGCTGCAATGTGTACGCAGACGACGGAACCTTGGACGAAACCTGTGATGGCGCGGGAAGCTGGCTGCGATCCCAACCTCCGCCCAGGGCCTCAACCAGTTGCACTGCCGAAACCATCTCCTCAACTTGAAGACTATTGAGCGTCAACTGGTTTCCGAGTAGCGTAGTTTGCGCTGATACCACATCGACATAAGGATCAACGCCTGTGTTATACCGCTGCATTTCCATGTCGAGAAATTCCTGCGACGATTTCACGGCCTCCTGCTGATGCAGAATCTGCTGCGAATAAACTCGAGTTGCCGCCAGCGAATCCTCTACTTGTTGAAAAGCCGTCAGGCACGTTTGCCGGTAGGTAGCGAGATCCGAGTTATAAATCGCCTCGTACTGGTGAAGTTGTGCGCGATAGAGGCCACCGTTGAATATGGTCTGTGCAGCCGATGGTCCAATCGCCCAGAATCGGCTCGGCCAGTCGAACAGGTGTTTCAACGTGGAGCTTTCGAAGCCCCCGGATGCTGAGATGCTGATTTGCGGGAAGAATGCACCGTATCCGATGCCGATGGTCGCGTTCGCCGCCGCCAGCGTGCGTTCCGCGGCAGCAACATCTGGTCGCCGCTCCGCAAGTTCTGAGGGAACGCCTGTCGGGATCGGGGGCGGCGCATAGATCATCGGCTTCACCGGAATCGAAAAGTCTGTCGCAACTTTACCTACCAGCATCGCGATGGCATGTTCAAACTGCGCGCGCGACAACGCAACATTCGTAGCCGAAGATTGTGCCGACTGCAACGTAGCGCGTGCCTCGACTACCGAGATATAATCGCCGGTCCCCGCGTCGTATGCGCCCTGCGCTGCATCGAGAGCCTTCTGATCCGCCGCGACAGTATCATTCAGAATCTTTTGCAGCATGTCCTGCCCGCGAATTTCAAAGTAGAACTGGGCGAGACTTGCCTGCTCAGTGAGCTTTTCCAGTTCCAGATCGGCCTCGCTTGCCTGTGCGGTGTACTGCGCCTGGTGGACCTCACTGCGAATCTTGCCCCAGAGATCGGGTGTCCAGGATACTTCCAGTGGAGCAGTCCAAAGAGTTGAACTTTGACCCGTGTTTGCCTGTGACGAATTCCGCAGATTCGACGAACTGCGCGACCGATTCCATGCCGGATTTAGTGAGATCGTTGGCCAGAATTGAGCGCGTGCTTCCGCCACCACTGCCCTTGCCGCCATGAAGTTCTCAAACGAGATCTTGATGTTCTGGTTGTTGACATTCAGCTGCTCTTCCAGAACATTCAATTCCGGTTCGTTGAATACTTCCCACCATTTGCCGCGAATCATCGCATCTTTCGGATCAGCAACCTTCCATCCTTCCGTATCTTTGAAGTTCCCGGTTGACTCTTTGTAATTTGGCGCAGTTACAGCCGGTGGTGTGGGCGGGTGATAGGACGGCCCTAGGTGGCACGCTGCAACCGGCAGCATCGCCATGCTTAGGCCCAGCAAACAAATCCGAGGTTTTCGTCTACTCTCCATATCGAATCTCCTAGTCGGCTCCGGCCATTTCCGCAGCGGGCGCATCCGTCCGCCTCCCCAGCGCCTTTAACCGCATCCGATCCATCTCCAGGTAGACAACCGGAGTAGTGTAGAGCGTCAGCAACTGGCTCATCAGCAATCCGCCGACAATCGTGATTCCCAATGGTTGTCTCAATTCCGAGCCCGTCCCGGTACCGAAAGCCAGCGGAAGAGCTCCGAAAATCGCCGCCATCGTCGTCATCATGATTGGCCTGAAACGCAACAGGCAGGCCTCAAAGATCGCTTCTCTGCTGGTCTTGCCGCCTTCGCGCTCCGCAACCAGCGCAAAATCGATCATCATGATGGCATTCTTCTTTACGATCCCGATCAAAAGGATGATGCCAATGATTGAAATGACGTTCAGATCGATGTGAAACAGCATCAGCGCCAACATCGCACCCACGCTTGCGGAAGGCAGGGTCGAAATGATGGTGAGCGGGTGAATCATGCTCTCATACAGAATTCCTAACACGATGAAAACCGCCAGCAGTGCGGTGACCACGAGATACTTCTCCGTCGCCAGCGATTGTTGATATGCCTCGGCAGTTCCAGCGAAGAAGCCATGGACCGTTGAAGGCATGCCAAGTTCGCTCTCCATGCGCGTCACTTCCAGAGTTGCGTCGCTGAGCGACATCCCCGCAGAGAGATTGAACGAGACGGTCACAGACGGAAACAGTCCTGTGTGGTTCACCTGCAAAGGTGTCGTGCCTGTGCTTTGTTTTGTAGCGCCCAATAACGGTGAAACGGAGTTGATCCCGGCCCGCGTTGAACCAGTGGATGACGGCGCGAAGTAGATGTTCTTCAGCCCCGCGGGAGATTGCCAATATTGGGGTGCAACCTCCATCACCACGTAGTACTGATTCAGTTGCGTGTAAATCACCGACACTTCCGACTGGCCAAACGCCCGGTAAAGCGACTGGTCAAGCGACTGCGCCGTTTGACCAAGCCGCGCTGCCGTTACGCGATCGTAGGTCAGCATCTCCTGGAGCCCGTCATTCTGTTGATCAGTATTCACATCCAGCAGCCCAGGTAACTTCTTCATGCGCGCCAGCAGGATCGGGCCCCAGTGGTAAAGATCCGCAATGTTGTCCGCCTGGATTGTGTACTGGTAAAGCGCCGCACTCGATCGTCCTCCAATGCGCAGATCCTGCACCGGCTGCAGAAACGCCGAGGCTATGGGCAGTCGATTCATCTTGGGGCGCAAACGGTTGATCACCTGCATCGCCGATTCCTTCCGCCCAGGGCCCAACGGCTTCAGCGCGATATAGATGAATCCGCCATTACTGGAACCATTTCCGCCCGTGTATGCGTTCACGTGCTCGACCGCGGGATCGGCTTTAATTACGCTGACCAGCTTCTGCACAGAGAAGTTCATGATCGGAAAAGAAGCGTCCTGCGGACCAAGGACCCTTCCCACTGCTGAACCCGTATCCTGCGTGGGGAAGAACCCCTTCGGGATACGCACGATCACGACAAGGTTCAACGCGATGGTGAGCATCAGCACGATGATGATCAGCGCCGGATTATCGAGGGCCCAGCTTAGCGAGTACCTGTAGACAGAAAGCATGCCATTGAAAAAGCGCTCGCTGGTCCTGTAAAACCAGTTGTGTTTTTCTTCCGCGACGTGCGTCTTCAACAGATGCGCACACATCGTCGGCGTCGTGGTGAGCGAAACAATCATCGAGACCACGATTGCCGTTGACAGCGTAACGGCAAACTCTCTGAACAGCCGCCCCACGATGCCGCCCATCATCAGGATCGGAATGAACACGGCAATGAGCGACATGCTGATGGAAAACACCGTGAAGCCGATCTCCTTCGCCCCCTGCAGCGCGGCCGCAAATGGCTCCATCCCCGCCTCGAGATGTCGGGTAATGTTCTCCATCACCACAATCGCGTCGTCCACCACGAAACCCGTCGCAATGGTCAACGCCATCAGCGAAAGGTTATCGATGCTGTAGTCGAGCAGGTACATCACGGCAAATGTGCCAATCAGCGAAACGGGTACTGCTACCGACGGGATCAGCGTGGCACGCGGGCTGCGCAGAAAGACGAACACCACCAGAACCACGAGCACAACTGACCCTGCCAGCGTTCTCTCCACATCGCGCACCGAGGCCCGAATCGTAGTGGTTCTGTCCAGAACAATCGTGGATGTAATTCCCTGTGGCAACACCGCCTGGAGAAATGGCAACTGGGCGCGGATCCGATCGACAGTCTGAATAATGTTCGCGCCCGGCTGGCGGAAGATGATGATGAATACCGCGCGGGTCCCGTCCATGTATCCCGCGGTGCGAATATTCTGTGTCGAGTTCACCACATCGGCCACATCCGACAATCGCACGGCCGCCCCGTCGTGATAACCAATGATCAGAGGCTTATATTGATCCGCCAGGGAAATCTGGTCGTTGGTAATGATGTCCTCGGTCACCCCGGCGCCGTCGTTGATTTGACCGCGCGGCTCGTGCGAGTTCTGCAGGCTTAGAGTTGACTGTACGGTTCCGAGGGTCATTCCGAAGCTCTGAAGCTTCATCGGATCGACCTCGACTCGTACCGAAGGGGTTGCCCCCCCGCCCACAAACACCTGTCCCACACCCTCAATCTGCGAAAGCTTCTGCTCCAGAACCGTTGATGCCAGGTCGTAAACATGCGTGACATCGTACTTCGACGACGTCAGCCCCAGGATCATGATGGGAGCATCTGCGGGATTCACCTTGCGATACGACGGGTTTGTTGGAAGGTTGATGGGTAAATAGGTGCGCGCCGAATTGACAGCCGCCTCAACATCCCGCGCCGCGCCATCGATGTTCCGGCTCAAATCGAACTGCATCGTCACGTTCGTACTGCCCAAAGAACTCGACGATGTCATCTCCGTGATTCCAGCGATGTGGCTGAATTGTCGCTCCAGCGGGGTTGCCACCGAGGCAGCCATAATCTGCGCGCTAGCACCGGGCAGGCTGGCCGACACACTGATTGTCGGAAAGTCGACCTGAGGAAGCGGCGATACGGGCAGCACGACGAACGCAATCGCGCCCGCGATCGCCACTGCGATCGTGAGTAGTGTGGTCGCCACCGGCCGCCGGATAAATGGAGACGAAAGACTCATGCGCGACCGGGCTCCGGTTGAGTTTCATTGCCCGTCGGTCGATGTGATGGCTTACGGCGCGCCAGTCGCTGGCCTAATCTGTCGAAAAATATGTAAATCACGGGAGTCGTATAGAGCGTCAAAATCTGGCTCAGCAAAAGACCGCCAACCATTGCGATCCCGAGAGGCCGGCGCAGTTCTGAACCCAGCCCCGTGCCCAGAGCCAGCGGCAGACCGCCCAGCAATGCCGCCATGGTCGTCATCATGATTGGCCGGAAGCGCAGCAAGCTCGCCTCGTAAATTGCGTCGGTTGATGATTTGCCATGCTCGCGCTCGGCCTCCAAGGCAAAGTCCACGATCATGATGCCGTTCTTCTTGACAATGCCAATCAGCAGGATGATGCCAATGATGGCGACTACGGAGAGATCTTCCCTGCAGATGATCAGCGCCAGCAGCGCGCCAACACCCGCGGAGGGCAGTGTCGAAAGAATCGTGATGGGATGAATGAAGCTCTCGTACAGCACGCCAAGAACGATGTACACCGTTACCAGCGCAGCAAGAATCAACAATGCTTCATTCGAAAGCGAATTATGGAACGAAGCTGCGGTTCCCTGGAAATCAGCTTGCAGGCTCGCCGGAAATTTCAGCTTTTTCGCCGTGTCCTCGATCTGGTTGATAGCAGTGCCCAACGAAGCGTGAGGAGCGAGATTGAACGAGACCGTGACCGCCGGGAATTGTCCCTGGTGATTGATCGATAATGCCTCCGTCGTCGGTATAGCCTTGGTAAACGCGCCCAGCGGAATGGCGGTGCCGGCGATGGCTGAGACCGCCGTATTCGGAGTCGTTCCCGCGGTCGTTCCCCCGTTTTGCGATGATCCTCCTCCGGCCGTGGTCCTTGGCACAGCACTTGTCGGGGCCGTCAACACATTCGCGCCTGGCGTGTAGCGGACCGATGTTGTCAGCGCGTTCGAACCGGCGGAAGCCGAAGCAGAGGATGAAAACGAATTGGAAGCGCCTGCGCCGCTGGCTCCCGATGACGCGTTCGACTGGATGTACAGGTCGCCCAGCCTCGACGGATTTCGCTGCCATTCGGGCGCAGTCTCAAGCACCACGTGATACTGATTCAGCTGCGTATAGAGCGTATTGATCTCGCGCTGGCCGTATGCGTCATAGAGCGTGTTGTCAATGGTCGTCGGCGCAATTCCCAGGCGCGAAGCTGTGACGCGATCAATCACCAGCGATATCGCTCTCGCTCCCATTTGCTGATCGGTCGCAACATCTTCGAGGTCCGGCAACTTATCCAGCTCGGCTACAAACTTGTTGGTCCAGTCATTCAGTTCCACCGCATTCGGATCCTCTAACGTGTACTGATACTGCGTCCGGCTCACGCGATCATCCACTGTGATGTCCTGCACCGGCTGCATGTAGAGGTGGATTCCTGACACTTGCTGCAGTTTCGATTGCAGGCGTCGAATCACATCGGATGCGCTGACTCCGCCTCGACCCTTCAGCGGTTTCAGATTGATCGAAATGCGCCCGCTATTCATGGTGGTGTTGATTCCGTCCGCACCGATGAACGACGAGAGACTCTGCACTGCCGGGTCGTCCAGGATCACCCGCGCAAGCGCCTGCTGCCGCGCAGCCATGTCGTTGTAAGAGATTGATTGCGACGCCTGCGTGATCCCCTGAATCACGCCTGTATCCTGCACAGGAAAGAATCCCTTCGGGATCATGATGTAGAGCACTACAGTCAACACCAGCGTGCCAAGCGCAACCAGCAGCGTGATCGTCTGATACTCCAGCACCACCTTCAGAGTTCGCCCGTAGAACTCGATCATGCGCTTGAACATCTTTTCTGAGGCTTGATAGAACCGCGACTGCTGTTCCTCCGGCGTGTGCCGCAGAATTCGCGCACTCATCATTGGCGTCAACGTCAGCGACACCACCGCAGAAATCACGATCGTCACCGCCAGCGTAACCGCAAACTCTCGGAATAGACGGCCGACCACATCCCCCATGAACAGCAACGGTATGAGCACGGCAATCAGCGAGACCGTCAGCGAAACGATGGTGAACCCGATCTGTCCTGCCCCCTTGAGCGCAGCCTCCATCGGCGGCAGGCCCTCTTCCAGGTAACGCGCGATGTTTTCAATCATCACGATCGCGTCATCCACCACGAATCCCGTTGAAATGGTCAGCGCCATCAGCGATAAGTTGTCGAGACTGTAGCCGAGCAGATACATCGCCCCGAATGTCCCGACCAGTGAAAGCGGAACAGCAACACTGGGAATAATCGTCGCGCGCAGGCTGCGGAGAAACAGGAAGATGACCAGCACCACCAGGCCGATCGTCAGCATCAGTTCAAATTCAACATCGTTCACCGATGCCTGGATGCTGGTTGTCATATCAGTCATCGTCGTCACGTGAATCGACGCAGGTAGATTTGCCTCGAGTTGAGGCAGGATCTGCTGAATGCGTTTGACGACGGTGATGGTGTTCGCGCCGGGCTGCCGCTGAATGTTGAGGATCACGGCGGGTGTGGTGTTCATCCACGCCGCCTGTTTGGCATTTTCAACCCCGTTGACTACGTTCGCAACGTCCCTGACGAAAATCGGAGCGCCATTCTTGTATGCCACGACAACGTTGCTATAGCCTTCCGCATCGGTAATTTGGTCGTTGGCATCAATCTGGTAGTCTTGGCGCGGACCGTCGAAGTTTCCCTTGGCAGAGTTCACGCTCGCTTGCGTCAGCGCGGTACGGACATCCTCCATGTTCAGCCCATATGAGGCAAGCTGCGATGGGTTTACCTGGATGCGAACCGCGGGCTTCTGTCCGCCGCTGATACTCACAAGGCCGACCCCGCTCAGCTGAGAGAGTCTGGGTGCCAGCCTCGTATCGACAAGGTCCTCAACCTGCGAGAGCGGCATCGATGACGACGAGATCGCCAGCGTCAGCACCGGTGCATCTGCCGGGTTCGTCTTGTTGTAGACCGGCGGTGTGGGAAGATCCGAAGGCATGAAGCTTTGCGATGCGTTGATCGCGGACTGAACCTCTTCCTCGGCCACATCCAGGCCCAACGAAAGATCGAATTGCAGCACGATTACCGAAACGCCGCCGGCGCTCGTCGACGTCATCTGGCTCAGACCCTGCATCTCGCCAAATTGACGCTCCAGCGGCGCCGTTACCGTCATGGCCATCACATCCGGACTGGCGCCGGGATAAAACGTCAGCACCTGGATGGTTGGATAGTCAACCTCGGGCAGTGCCGAGACTGGTAACTGGAAAAAGGCGACCACGCCGACCAGTAGAATGGCGGCCATCAACAGCGCAGTCGCAACCGGCCGAATGATAAAAATGCGGGACGGGTTCATGGAACGTTGGTCTCAGGGTCTGAGTTCGAGGGCAGCTTCAATTTGGAAATGCTGACCTGGGACCCGCTCTGCAGTTTCTCGAAACTGCTGTCGGCCACTACGTCTCCGGGGTTGATTCCCTGCACCGCCGTGTTGCCCTGGTCGGAAATTCCAACCTTGACGGTTTGCATGGCAGCCTTATCGTCTTTGATCAGGTACACGAAATCCGTGCTCCCGTTATGCTGAATCGCCGATGACGGAATCAGTGTCTGATCATTCAGCGTGTTCACCAGTAATCTGGTATTCACAAACTGATTCGCGAACAAGTCTCCATTTTTGTTGTCAAATTGAGCCCGCAGGTTCACCGTGCCTGTCGTGGTGTTGATCTGGTTATCAACCGTCGTCAGCTTCCCGGTGGCCAGCAGCTTCTGCTGCGTTCTGTCGTACGCCTCCACCTTGAGTTGCTTGCCGCCCTTGCTGTTCTTCAGCACCTGGGGAAGGTCGTCCTCGCCGATGGTGAAGATTACCGTGATGGGTTGCACCTCGGTCACCACAACGAGGGTTGTTGCGGAATTTGCAGTGACGAGATTTCCCGGGTCCACAAGCCGTATTCCCACGCGGCCATTGATCGGCGAAGTAATGTGGCAATACGACAGCTGCACCTGGTCGTACTCCAGGGTTCCCTCATCGTTCTTTACCGTACCCTGGTCCTGAAAGACGACCTTCTCCTGGTCCTCCAGCGTCTGGCGCGGAATCGCGTTCTTCGACCAGGCCTGCTTGTATCGCTCAAGATCCATCTCGGCTTCGGCCAGCAGGCTCTTGTCGCGCTCGAGCAATCCGTCGGCCTGCTTGACTTGCGCTGCGTATTGGCGCGAGTCGATGTCAACCAGGGAATCGCCCTTCTTCACGTATTGACCTTCGCGATAATGCACTGCGGTGACCACGCCTGTAACCTGCGCGGTTATCGAAGCTGTGTAAATTGGGGTCACGGTCCCGATCGCGCCAAGATACACGCCAATCGAACCCTTTTGTGCCGTCACCGTGGTTACCGGCACTGGTCCCGTCATCGCGCCACGTCTTCCGCCGCCGGTGGTGGCGGCTTGCGCTTTGCCGTGCTGGTGAATCACCCAATAGAACAACAGACCAAACGGAATCAGAATGACAATCCAAACCCATAGATTTCGGCGACGTGCCGGCCGTGAACCTGGATTTGGGCTGATTGCTGCGGAGCCATGGGATGCAGGTGGTCCTTGATCCATCATCTCTCTCTTGGTGTTCTTTTAACCGCTCTGTTTTTTGGCCGCGGATTCAGGTTGCATCCGCGCCGCGATACTTGCGAGAACGTCGCTGGCAACTCGCCTGTCTTGTCCAGATTCTCAACCAACAGATCTTTGCGCATCCAACTGTGACGTTACAGCCGTATCAATTTGGGGAAGGGATGCGCACATCCATTTTTGTCGAACGTTTTATATGACGACAATCGCCCTCACTTTGTCGCAAATTAGCGCTCTCAAATATTGTTTATGCGAGAGATAACGCCTTAAGAATCTTAGAGTGTCAATTGAGGGTCAAGGTTTGCATCGGGAAGTGCGCTGAGGACGAAATAGGCCTTCGGAAAAAGAATAGGGCGCGGCATCCAATGCCGCGCCCCAAGCGTGTTTGCTCGAGCTAGAAGATCAGCTTGCCTGCAAGTTCGAATGTTCTCGGATCCTGAACACCGCTCACTTCGCCAAAGTCGGCTCCGCTCACGTTGTTGTGGAAGTTATTGAACTGGGTGTGGTTAAACGTGTTAAACGATTCAGCACGGAACTCAAACCGCGCCCGCTCTGTGAAAGCGAACGATTTGTAAAGGCTGGTGCTGAAGTTGGTGCGTCCGGGACCTACAACGATGTCCCTGCCCGCGTTGCCAAAGCCGAGGTTCGGTCCACCATTCCACGATGCCACCGGCTGCGAGAACCCATTCGGAGAGACCCACTGGTAAATACTTTTGGCATCTCTCGTCTTCGGATACTGCACCTTGCCCGAGAAGTTGGGCCGGATGGTGTAATTGCCGCCAAGGCCAACCGTATCTGACCCGCCGTCGCCAGGCGCATTGTTGCCGGCCCACGGCATTCCCGACTCGGAGATAACCGTACCGGAGATCTCCCACCCGCCGAGAATGCTGTGCGTCAAGCCCGTGGCATGAGCAAACAACGGAATCTGATAGACGTAGTTCATGTTGAGGATATGGCGGCGGTCAAGCGAACCAGATCCCTTGTCGTATTTCAGGTTGAACGGGTTCGTCGAAGCATTGAGGTCAGAGCTTCCAACTTCGTCGTCGATCTGGTGCGAGTACGTATAGTCGATTTCGAAGGTTAGTCCGTGGCGGCTTTGCTGGCGCAGGCCTGCCTGGAAGCTGTTGTAGCTCGTGGTAGCAATGTTCGATTCCTGGGCGATGCCGCCAAAGCCGGGGAATGTCCGGGCAAGGGCTGTATTCGCGTTGGAGAGTTTTCCCGATCCGGCAACCTGGCGGCTGATTGCGCAGGTTGGCTGCGGAGTCGCGGTGGTGTTGCAACCTGCTGGAGCAGTCAGAGGTGTCGACAGCGGGAACGGGTTGATCGGGAGGATCACGTTCTGATGCCAACCTTCGTTCCCGACGTATTGAGTCATAAAGATGAGCGATGGTACGATTTCACGCTGGACTCCGAGGCTGTATTGAGCGATTCCCGGAGGAGCATAGCGCGGATCGATGCTCGTCATGCCTTGTGGAACGACTGGTAAATGGCTCGAATCCAAAGGCACTCCGCTTTGCCAGCTAAGAAACGGGTTGGCAAACATTACATTGCCCAGGCTTGGCGCGTTCGAGAACGGAGCCGCCGTGGCGATGTTATACACGTCGTTGCCCTGCATGCGCTCAAAGAAGTTTCCAAAACCGCCGCGAAGAATGGTTTTGCCGGTTCCAGTGAGGTCATAAGAGAACCCCACGCGAGGCATGTAGGTGTCGAAGTAGTTCTTCGTCATGCCGCGAGGTGTGCCGCCCTGTCCCGCCACGGTCACGCCGTTCAAATAGAACTGCGCGCCCTGGAAGGATTGCAGACCCGCACTGGCATTGGGACAATTCGCCGTCACACCGATGCAAAACGCACCTGTGCTCGGATCGATTGTGGGAACCATCGCCGCCTGGTACTGCCCCGGATCGAAACTCGCCAGCCGGTTATTCCGCTCCCATGCGTGGGGCAGTGCATCATAACGAATGCCATACTGCACACTCAGACGTGGAGTAATGTGCCAATTGTCCTCGGCATACGCAGAGACTGTCTGGTTCACATAGTGACGAATGTCCTGCAACTGCAACTGCTGATAATTGGTGCTCAGGCCAAGCAGAAAATCCAGATACGAATCGCCCGTCAGGCCGGAGGTGGTAGGAAGACCGGAGGTCTTATCCGCGCCATCATTAAAGTTGAAGTAGCCATTGGTATTCCCAAACAGCTGCTGGTTCTTGATATAGCGGTTGTATCCGCCGCCGAACTTCATCGCGTGCCTGCCATGCGTTACTGACAGGCCAAACACCTCGGCGTAGTCGAATGCGGCGTTCTTCCAGGGCTGCGACCACGGATCGAATTGTGTTCCATACGAGCCGAGGTTGACGCTGGGCAAACGCTTCAGCGCATCGGCATCCTGCGAGAAGAAGGACTGTCCCGACCAGCCGGAAGGCTTCACATAGGCCGGACCGGAGGGCAGAATGTTGATCTTGTTGCCATCAAAATTGAATGCGGCCTCAAGAAGAACATTCGGCGTCAAAGAGCCGGTCAGCTTGATCACTGAGCTCCATGACGGGTTACTGAAGCTTGAACCGACCGTCGGATAGCTGTCGCCGCTCCAGATGGAAGTGGCATACGTCTGGCTGACCGAGTCACCGATATAGTGCCCGAACAGCTGCCACTTGTCATTGATGTTGTGGTCAATGCGGAACAGGTCCTCACGCACATTCGTGGGCTGCTTGCTCGATACCGAAATCAAGTCACCCGCGGTGTTCGCTTTCGGAATAGCTCCAACCGACATCAGCTGGAACGCAGCGTCGTCGACAAACAGGTCGTGAGGAATCAGATTATTTGGGAACGGCTGACCGGGTGTCAACTCAGGATGAGCGGCGATGGCCTTTCCCAATGGAGTAAGGCTACTGACTACCGGAACAAAGACGTGGGTCTGCGCAGCAGGCGCGTACGCCGGGATAACAAACGACAGGTCCTGCGGCGCTGTGATGAAGTCGGCTGCAGGAATCGTGTGTACGCCTGCCGGTGCGCTGCCCTGCACAATCTTGCGCCATTCCTCGTTGTAAAAGAAGAACGTCTTCTGTTTGCTCTCGTTGTACACATGCGGGATATACAGCGGGCCGCCAATGTTGCCGCCGAAGATATTCAACCGCAACTCTGGCTTGTTTGCACCCGGCTTGTCAAAGTAATTGTGGGCCTGGATGGCATCATTGCGGTCGAACTCAAATAGCTCGCCGTGAAATGCCTGGGAACCTCTCTTGATCGACATCGAAACGGTGCCGCCCGAGGAGATACCGTAATCCGGAGGATAGTTGCTGGCCATCACCTGGAATTCACCCAATGCATCCTGCGAAGGCATCATGGATGACTTGCCGCCCGATCCGCGGTCATATGCTTCGCCGCCGTCGATCAGCCAGATGTTGTGCGCCTGGTTCAGGCCATTGAAGCTGATGGCAAAACTCGAACCCACCGAGGTCGGCGTGTTCGCATCGGGCAGGTTGCCGCTCACGCCCAGGCCCAACGTAGCCAGTGCAACGATGTTGCGCCCGTTGGTGGCGAGTTCGGTAATCTGCTGCTCGTTAATCAGCGTGCTTACGACGTTCGAGTCACTTTGCACGGTCAGAGCATTGGCTTGCACGGTGATTGTCGTTGATTCCGCTCCAACCGTCAGCTTGGGATCGACACGGAAAGTTGCGGACACATTCACCACGATTCCATTCTGTACAAATGTCTGGAATCCCTTGACCGTAACCGTCATGTTGTAATTTGCAGCATTCAAGCCCGCAATCTCGTACAGGCCGGTGTCGCTGCTTGTGGTTGCTTTCGTTGCGCCAGTGGCCGGATCGGTAAGAGTAATGTTCGCCCCTGCGATGACTGCTCCCGACTGATCCGTAACGATGCCGGTGACATTCGAGTTCGCCTGCGCAAATGCTCCCACGCAAGCCAGCACGAACATCAATGGCAACAGGAGGAACCTGTAGCTCGTTCGTCTGGATTTCACTTCCATCTGACTCTCCTATTCCGAAGTGGTACCGCTTGGTTATGGCAGCCTGGGAACGTGCAATCTTGCTTCCCCTTATCGGAACGCTCAACTTATTTGCCGATTTCGTTGGAGGCTATGTCTGTTGCACTTTCCCCCAGACCGCTAGGTCTTACTGCCTGAATTGGCTTCCGCTCTCGCTCTCGAGTTCGTGCCTTCAGGCGGCTACCCGCACAAAAAACCGCATCACTAACCCGCCCTCTTAAGACGCCTAACTAGGAACTACTTGCTCCCCTTCGATAAAATCGGATAGTGTGCGTAATAAATCGTTTCAGTAGACCGTCAAACAACCTACCGCAGAAGACATCATCAGTCAATCCTTCTTTCACGCGCCAGTTAGAGAAAGACTCCTGGGGGGGATCCGCATCAGTCCACTCACCGAACAGCGACAAAACAATGCGCTACGCTCATGCCATCTAGTCAATCGATTGTCTAACCACAGCCCTTCGACCCGTCCATGAATTTGGAAGTATGCAGTTCCGCTTAGCCGGATTATAGATTGCTGTGACGGCGATCACAATTTTACTTATGATTAGAGAGCCGCCTTCGGCTTCTTTGCACCTGCGGTGTTATAAGTACAATTTGCGACAGACACCGAGTTTGTGATATGACTCACATCGCGGTTAATTCATAACCCTTAGTACCTTTTCTTCGAATGTCGTCTATCCACTTCAGGCATATACGTCAGTGAACCGCTGACTCGTCACGTCTGGTCCTTCACGACTGAGGCCGCTATTCCCGACTCTCGGGAATCACCTCTATCCCACTCGCCGTCGCGTACCCCGTGACCGGCACAAAGCTCAAAATGATTTTCCCTTGCGCATTTGGTTCGATTGCGCCGAATCTCCTGATTACCACGTCTGTCTTCGCCGCTTCTCTGGCTAGGTCAAAATTCTCCAGCAGTGTCTTCCCATTGCAGAAAACATTGAAAATCTGCCCGACATTCTTCGCGCCAATTTCCGACACCGCGGCCGGCTCTCCAGGATTACTGTACCTCGCCGCAAAATGCAGCACCAGGACATATCGGCCGGGTGTCACCGGAATTGCGTAGGAGAAATTTCCCCAGCGCTCGGTTTCGTACAGTTCAGGATCATCCGTTCCCGTGACCTCGTGCGTGTACGACGCCAGTTGACCACCTTCGAAATAGTTATCGGGACTCCACCAGTGGCTGTCATTTGAGTAATACGGCGATTGTCTCGCCACAATTCGCACCGGCCGGATACGCCCGCTAACTCCAGGCAGAATCTCGATCGCGGACAGCATCGCCGGTTTTCCATCTTCCCCGGAAAGATCGAGATGCAACATGCCATCTGCGGCAGGGTGGATGCCCGAAAATACTTTCACATCGGCCATGCGACTCGCCCCGGAGTCGCCGATAACGTCAAAGTGGCTAAGCAACGTTTGCCCGTTGGCCTTCACCGTCATCAGCCGACTTCCCTCGCCTCCTGTACCCGTCGCTTCTGGACCGTACACCGCCTCCGCAAAATGCAGCCGCAACTCATAAATGCCGTTCTTCAGCGGAATGTCATAGCGAAACTGGCCTTGCCGGCTGGTGCGATAAAAAGCCGGGTCCAGCGTGCGTGAAATGTGCTGCACCACGCTCTTCACTGACGTGCCACCGGTGAAGTACGCATCGGCACTCCACATCCTTCCCGCATGATCCACAAGGCTCCTGCCGGTTCCGGCAAGAAGTCGAATCTCCTCTCCTCCGGGTGGACCAAATTGGCTTTCAGAAACCACGGGCTGTACACGCGTCGCAGGCGTGTCTATCGCGATCTTTCGTTGCGAACGATGCCAGAAGACGCCATAGCCGATTGCAATGGAACAAATCAGCACAATCCCGGCAGCGACAATCCACCATCTCCTGCCAATCGGGACCCCGGTGATGGTATCTGTACTCCTTGCTGGAAGGGGTCCGGCGGAAGTACAAGCACCTCTCGGCACACTCTGCATGTCAAATCGCGGCACATACTGGCCGATGGGGATTGTGATTCGAATTACATGCGAAGCCCCTTCGTTCGCGTAGTACTCGGCAAGACGTCTGCGGAGCCGGTTCGCCTCGACTCGAACGATCGAGTCGGAATCTTGGTCAAACGAAGCTCCACGGCGAAAGACCTCGACGCCGATCGAATACTCCTTGATCTGGTTCGCTTCGCCAGCGAAGAGCTTTTCGCAGAGACAGGTCAAAAGGTGGGCGAGCTTTGGTGCGCGGACAAACTCCGGAGCTGCAAGAACAGACTTGAGCTCAGTCCGTTGCATCTCGAGATCGATCGTTTCTGCGCTTGTCACCGTCATCGTGCTGAGGCTTCCAACCGCCCGTTCCTATCTAATATTCGTGATCGTACCTATCTTAGTTCCACTTTTGTGTCCTCAAACGGGATTAACGGTGTAAGTAGCGGGCATCACCAAGCATGTAACGGCAGTTAACCCCCGCCTTGCAGTCTTTGTATCCGTCGTGGTGCCGTCTCGTGCCAACTCTAGAACTCCTTATTCAATCGAGAGATCTACCTTCCGCCTTGCATTTAGCCAGCGACTAACTGCATCGGTAGCAGGTATAGCGTTGTTGTTCTGTTCGGCTTGTCCTTTACTGGGTGCGACGTTGAGAGCGGATCGCCGGGGAGATCGAAGCAACTGGCTCGAGCGACTTGCTTCTCTCGGAGGTAAGACCATGCGAAGACTCATGACACTAATTGCGGTCACAAGCCTGGCAATCTGTGCGGCACCCGCTTGCAGGGCCGAATCCATATTGGATGTGCCCAGGCCCGACGTGCTGCAAACTGCAAAAAACGCCGAAATGCGAGGTGACCTTGAACGTATTCACAACAACTACTTCCTGGCCATCTCCTTTTACAAACAGGTGCTCCGGGTCGATCCCCGGAATCCGGTGGTCCTCAACAAGCTCGGCATCTCCGAGTTGAAGATCAACGATCGAGGTCAGGCTCGCAAGCACTTCAGCCAGGCGTTGAAATGTGATCCTCGCAACGTATCGGCGCTCAATAATCTTGGCGCGGTCTATTATCTCGACAAGAAATACAAGAACGCCGTCAAATACCTGAAACAGGCTTTGGAACTCAATGAGTACAGCGCGCCTGCCCACCTGAACATGGCCGAAGCGTGGATGGGAATGGGCGAGATTGACCGCGCCATGATCGAGTATGCGAGAGCGATTGAGTTGGATGCTGACATTCTGAACGAGAGCGAAAACGGGATTTCCGCACGCGTAAGTACCCCGGAGCAACGGGCCCGCGTCAACTTTCTGATCGCAAAAGCGTATGCCAGGCGTGGCAATATCGATGGCGCCCTTGAATATCTGAAGCGCGCGAAAGACGGCAGATTCCCCGAGATGGCCCGGGTCTACCGGGAGCAGGAGTTCGCTGCACTATGGACAGACCCTCGCCTTGAGAAGATCGTGAAGCGGTAGGATCTGTAGTCTCCGCTCCAGGGGTCCTCCCCAGTGACGGTCCTCGTCGCTGGGGGGATGTTTTGTTCGTTCACCGGCGAAACCGTGAGATCAGAAACACGATCAGCGACAGCACAACGCTGAGCAGGATTGATGTTCCGAGCGGGAAGAAAAACGAGACATGCTTGTTCCGGAAAGAGAAATCCCCCGGCAGCCTTCCGAGCGGCACCCCAAATCGGGAGGCCAGCAGCAGCACTGCTCCAATCACAACCAGCAGTAATCCAAGTCCGAGAAGCGTTCTTCCAAGTTCCGCCATTGGGATTCGGGCGTCCATTGGCTAGAATACAGTGATCACACGAGCAATGGTTTCGCGGACGAGAGACCGCGACCGTCATCCGGAGAGGTCAATGCAAACGGTTACGATGATCTGCGGCATCTTGTGTGTTTTGGTGGTCCTTCTCGACGCGTTCCAGACCATCATCCTGCCCCGCCGTGCCGCCGGGCGCCTGCGCCTCACGCGCATGTTCTACATCGTCACCTGGATTCCATGGAGATTCGTTGCCCTTCGAATCCGTCATCCGCGCAAACGCGAAACTGCCCTCAGCTTCTATGGCCCTCTTTCGCTCATCTTCCTTCTTGTGGTCTGGGCTTGCGGAATCGTCTTTGGCTTCTCTTTGATCTATTACTCTCTCGGAACCCCTTTCAACGATCCGTCACAGCATGGCAGGTACCTCACAGACGTCTATGTCAGCGGTACCAATTTCTTCACCCTCGGACTCGGCGATGTCACCCCGCATACCATCGTTGCGCGTGCCCTTTCTACACTCCAGGCCGGTACCGGTTTCGGTTTCCTCGCGGTCGTCATGGGCTATTTCCCAGTGCTGTACGGCGCCTTCTCGCGGCGCGAAGTCAGCATCTCGCTGCTCGATGCCCGCGCCGGGTCGCCCCCCACTGCCGCCGAGTTGATGCGCCGCCACTCCTTCAAGGGCGCCGAAGAAGAATTGTCCCGGCTTCTTTCGGAGTGGGAGCGCTGGTCCGCGGAACTGCTCGAGAGCCATATCTCCTACACCTTGCTCTGCTACTTCCGCTCTCAGCACACCAACCAGAGTTGGATTGGGGCTCTCACCAGCATTCTCGATACCTCCGCCTTGCTGATCTCTGGCGTTCAAGGACATGAAGCCCGCCAGGCGCAGCTAACCTTCGCGATGGCCCGACATGCAGTCGTCGATCTCACCCAGGTGTTTTCGCTTCGTCCAGTCCAGGATCTCGAAGACCGGCTTCCACCCCAACGTTACGAACAGCTGTACCAGCTCCTCTGCAGCAGCGGCGTGAGCGTGTGCCGCGACGGCCAATCCTACGAGCGGCTCGGCAACCTTCGCGCTCTGTATGAGGGGTACACCGCTGCGCTCAGCAACCATTTGTGCATGCCCTTGCCGCCCTGGATCTCAGATCAACCACACAAGGACAACTGGCTGGCCGTGGCGAAAGTACGCACGCAGGCTGAGGCGGCCAACTCATCGTCCGCGGAACCGCTGAACCTCACCGAAATCATCGATAAGCATCATCAGTTCTAAACCCCAACGGGACAATGCAGTACGCCCCGTCACATGGCGGCATCCAAGAGAGGATGTAGGATATTTTCTTACCCTTTCATCAACCCCGGCTGATCCGATAGCCTGTTAACAATAGGCAGGAGCACGACTACCAAAGATGAAGCACTCCGTTTTGAACCACGAGGCCACTTCCGTCCAGACTCCACCCACAACCAATAAACATCTCATTCGATGGGTTGAGAAGATGGCCGAGCTTTGCCGCCCGGACAATATTCACTGGGTCGACGGTTCCAAGGCCGAGTTCGACTTCCTTTGCGAACGGCTCGTCGCTGCCGGCACCTTCACCCGCCTCGATCAGAAAAAATGGCCCGGATGCTTCTACGCACGTTCCGCGCCCAATGACGTGGCGCGCGTCGAAGACCGCACCTTCATCTGTTCCCTGTCGAGAGACGCCGCCGGCCCAACCAACAATTGGGAAGACCCCTACGTGATGCGTCGCCGCCTCAAGCAGCTCTTCAAAGGCTGCATGCAGGGCCGCACTATGTACGTGCTCCCCTTCAGCATGGGTCCGGTCGGGTCGCCCATGTCCGGGATCGGGGTGGAACTCACTGACTCGCCCTATGTCGTTGTCAACCTCCGCATCATGGCGCGCATCGGCGCTCCGGTCTTCGCCGAAATCGACAAAGATGAGAAGCGTGTCGTGCCATGCATGCACACCGTCGGCGTCCCGCTCAAGCCCGGCCAGCAGGACGTGCCCTGGCCCTGCAACGACACCAAGTACATCGTGCACTTCCCTGAGACTCGCGAGATCTGGTCCTACGGCTCCGGCTATGGCGGCAACGCCCTGCTCAGCAAAAAATGCTTTGCCCTGCGTATCGCATCGAACATCGCTCGCGACGAGGGTTGGATGGCTGAGCACATGCTCATCCTCGGCGTTGAGAATCCTCAAGGCGAAAAGACGTACGTGGCCGCCGCATTTCCCTCCGCCTGCGGCAAAACCAACTTCGCCATGATGATTCCACCCAAGTCAATGCCTGGCTGGAAGGTCTGGACAGTGGGTGACGATATAGCCTGGCTCAGACCCGACACAAAAGGTCAGTTGCGCGCCATCAACCCGGAAGCTGGCTTCTTCGGTGTCGCCCCCGGCACCAGCGCGAAAACCAATCCTTCAGCCATTGCCACGCTCTCACGCAACAGCATCTTCACCAACGTCGCGCTCACCTCCGATGGCGGTGTGTGGTGGGAAGGTTTGACTGAAAAGCCTCCGGCGGAGTGCCTCGACTGGCGCGGGGAGAAGTGGACCCCCGCCATTGGCAAGAAGAATGGCACCACAGCGTCGCATCCCAACGGACGCTTCACCGCACCCGCATCGCAATGCCCCACCATGGATCCCGATTGGGAATCGCCCGAGGGCGTTCCAATCAGCGCCATCATCTTCGGCGGACGGCGCTCCCACACTTTGCCGCTCATCTATCAGGCCTTCAATTGGTCGAGCGGTGTCTACATCGGCGCGACCATGGGCTCCGAGACTACGGCAGCCGCAGCCGGCACGGTCGGCAGGGTACGCCGCGACCCCATGGCGATGCTTCCCTTCTGCGGCTATCACATGGGCGACTACTTCCGCCATTGGATCAAAATGCAGCGCGGCCTCGACGTCACGCCCCGCATCTTCCATGTGAACTGGTTCCGCAAAGACGAAAGTGGCAAATTCCTCTGGCCCGGATTCAGCGAGAACATGCGCGTCCTGCGCTGGATCGTTGAGCGCGTCCAAGGCCACGGGCGCGGCCGCGAGACTGCCATTGGCTGGGTTCCGCGCTACGAAGATATCGATTGGAGCGGCCTCAACTTCTCTCGCGAAGATTTCGAAGAGCTGATGAACGTCGATCGCGCAGCGTGGCGCAAGGAAGTGATCGGCCACGAAGAGCTCTTCATCGAGCTTCACGATCACCTGCCGCCTGAAATGATTTATGAGCGCGAACTCCTGATCTGCAAATTGTGATCAATTCACGCTTCCATTGCGCTGAATGTGTGCACCGCGCTGTGGAAAACGGGTTCAAAACTCACTGATCTTGCAATTCGGGATTAACGCGGCTCATTTTCAGCTATCATTAAAGGTTCAGCACTATCCCCGTGTGCACGGGCCTGCCACGACAGGCCATTGGACTACCCCAGGCGAACTCCACTGGGACTCGCATCGCCGATTGTGTCTTTGCCGTTCACAACACTGAATTTGCAGAACGACCTTATTTCATAAGCGAAGGTGCTCATGCAGACATCGGATTACCGTCATCGTCTTCCTTATCCTCAAGGTCTCTATCGACCGCAGCATGAACACGATGCCTGCGGCATGGGACTCGTGGCCAGCATCCGCGGTGAGAAGAGCCACGACATCATCCGCAAAGGCATCGAGGTTCTGATTAAGCTGACCCATCGCGGAGCGGCCGGCTGTGATCCGGAGACCGGCGATGGCGCCGGCATCCTCATCCAGATTCCCCATGTCTTCTTCGCGCGCGAGTGCGGCGAACTGGGCATTCAACTGCCCGGCCCCGGCTCCTACGGTGTCGCCATCGTCTTCCTTCCGGTCGACAGGTACAGCCGCCTGCAATGCGAAGGCGTATTCGAACGTATCGCCACAGAAGCAGGCTTGAAAGTTCTTGGCTGGCGCGACACTCCCGTCAACGGCGATGCGATCGGCCGCGAAGCCCGCGCCTCGCAACCTTATATTGAGCAATTCTTCGTTGCATGCCCCGACGGAATGAACGAAGAAGACTTCGAGCGCCGCCTTTACCTGGTTCGCCGCCGCACCGAAAACGAGATCGCGGCCTCCGAGATCGAGGGCAAGGACGATTTCTACGTCCCGTCGTTCTCCTGCCGAACCATCATCTACAAGGGCCTGATGCTCGCGCCGCAGATTGAGAAGTTCTACTTCGAGTTGGCCAATCCGCTCGTCACCAGCGCGCTCTGCCTCGTCCACCAGCGCTTCTCGACCAATACCTTCCCTAGTTGGAAGCTCGCACACCCCTACCGTTACGTCGCGCACAATGGCGAAATCAACACCATCCGCGGCAATGTCAGCTGGATGAATGCTCGCCAGTCGATCCTCGCAAGCCCGCTCCACGGGGACAAGATCAAGGAGCTCTATCCGGTCATCATGCCCGACGGTAGCGATTCCGCCTCTCTCGACAATGCTGTGGAGTTCCTCTACCAGGCCGGCCGCTCTCTTCCCCATGTCATGGCCATGCTCATCCCTGAAGCGTGGGCCGGCAATCCCGACATGGACGAGGACAAGCGCGCCTTTTACGAGTACCACGCCTCGCTGATGGAGCCGTGGGACGGCCCGGCCGCCATTGCCTTCACCGACGGACGCGTCGTTGGCGCCACACTCGATCGCAATGGTCTTCGCCCCGGCCGTTATATCGTCACCAAGGATGATCTCGTCGTTCTCGCCTCCGAAGCCGGCGTCCTCGACGTCCCTGCTGAAGACATCCGCAAGAAGGGCCGCCTGCAGCCCGGCCGCATGTTCCTCGTCGACACGGTGCAGAAGCGCATCATCTCGGATGCCGAAATCAAGAAGAGCCTCGCCGCCCGCCAGCCCTATGGTGAATGGCTTAAAGAGCAGCAGGTCCTGGTCGATTCCCTGCCCGAACCGTCTCGGGTCATCGCATCGAATCCCGAAACCCTGTTGCGCCGCCAGCGCGCCTACGGATATAGCGAAGAAGATCTCCGCATCCTGCTCGGTCCTATGGGCTCCCGCGGTGAAGAACCCGTCGGTTCGATGGGAACGGATACACCCCTGGCCTGCCTCTCCGATCGTCCGCAGCCGCTCTTCAACTACTTCAAGCAGCTCTTCGCTCAGGTCACCAATCCACCGATTGACCCCATCCGCGAAGAACTCGTGATGTCGCTCATCAGCTACATCGGCACTGAGCGCAACATCCTCGACGAGAAGCCCGAAAACTGCCACACGTTGAAACTGCCGCACCCGATCCTCTCGAATCGAGATCTCGAGAAGCTGCGCCGCGTCTCCTCTGGCGATCTGCTCGCAACCACGCTACCCGCGCTCTTCCGCGCCGCCGACGGCGAAACCGGCCTGCGCCATGCACTAGAAGATCTCGGCACGCGCGCCTCCCATGCAGTCGCCTCCGGATACACCCTGCTCATCCTCTCCGATCGCGGAGTTGATCCTACCTACGCCCCAATCCCGAGCCTTCTCGCCATGGCCGCCGTCCATAACCGGCTCGTGAAAGAGAAGACCCGCACCCAGGTCGCCCTCATCATCGAGAGTGGCGAGCCCCGAGAGGTGATGCACTTCGCCCTGCTCATCGGATACGGCGCCAGTGCCATCAATCCTTATCTCGCCATCGAGACACTGCACGATCTCAAGCGCCGCGGCTTGCTGCCGCACAGCGTCTCCGCGGCCCACGCCGAAAAGAACTTCATCAAGGCCATCAACAAGGCCCTGCTGAAAACCTTCTCCAAGATGGGCATCAGCACCCTGCAAAGCTATCGCGGAGCGCAGGTCTTTGAGGCTGTCGGACTCAACCAGCACCTCGTCGAAACTTACTTCCCCGGCACCGCCTCGCGCATCGAGGGCATCGGGCTCGATGTGCTGGCTCGCGAAGCACAGATGAAACATGCCTTCGCCTTCCAGCCGCTGACCGAATCCGAAACCGAACTGGTCGTCGGAGGACACTACCAGTACCGCGAAGGCGGCGAATATCATCTCCTCAATCCGCTGACCATCAGCAAGCTGCAGCACGCCGTCCAGGCCAACAACGCAAAGACCTTTCAGGAGTACACCGACCTGCTCGACGAGCAGAATCGCAATCTCTGCACCCTCCGCGGTCTGCTGAAGCTGAAATACATCGAAAACCCAATTTCAATCGAACAGGTCGAGCCCGCCAGGGAGATCGTCAAGCGCTTTACCACCGGCGCCATGAGCTACGGCTCTATCAGCAAGGAAGCGCACGAAACCCTCGCCATTGCCATGAACCGCCTGGGTGGAATGTCCAACACCGGCGAAGGTGGCGAAGACGAGGCGCGCTTCAAACGCGATCCGAACGGCGACTCTCGCCGCAGCGCTGTAAAGCAGGTAGCCAGCGGCCGCTTCGGCGTAACCACCAACTATCTTGTCAACGCCGACGAACTCCAGATCAAAATGGCGCAAGGCGCAAAGCCTGGAGAAGGCGGTCAGCTCCCAGGCCACAAGGTCGACGATGTCATCGCCCGGACCCGCCACTCCATCCCCGGCGTTGGACTGATCTCACCACCGCCGCACCACGACATCTACTCCATCGAAGATCTCGCTCAGCTGATCTACGATCTCAAGAACGTAAACCCGCAGGCCCGCATCGCCGTGAAGCTCGTCTCTGAAGTTGGTGTCGGCACGGTCGCCGCAGGCGTCTCCAAGGCGCATGCTGACGTCGTACTCATCTCCGGCGACACCGGCGGCACCGGAGCCTCGCCGCTCAGTTCAATTAGACATGCCGGCCTCCCATGGGAGCTCGGTCTCGCTGAAACCCAGCAGGTTCTCCTGCTAAACGATCTGCGCGGGCGCATCAAGGTTCAGACCGACGGCAAGTTGCAGACAGGTCGGGACGTGGTGATCGCCGCCCTGCTCGGCGCCGAGGAGTTTGGCTTCGCAACAACTCCCTTAATAGCAATGGGTTGTATCATGATGCGTAAGTGCCACTTGAATACATGTTCGGTGGGCATCGCCACCCAGGATCCCGTCCTGCGCGCGCGCTTCAGTGGACAACCCGAACACGTCATCAACTTCTTCTTCTTTATCGCCGAACAAATTCGCGAGCACATGGCGAAACTCGGCTTCCGCACCTTCGACGAGATGGTTGGCCGCGTCGACAAGATCGACGCCTCGATTGCCGACGCACATTGGAAAGCAAAAGGTATCGATCTTTCTTCAATCCTCTATGCTCCGACGGTGCCCTCCCGGGTCGCCCGCCGCAAAATGCAGGGCCAGGATCACGGCCTTGACCAGGCCCTGGACCACGCCTTGATTGCCAAAGCCAAGCCCGCGCTCGAATCCAAGACGCCAGTCACGGCTACCTTCGCCATCCGCAACGTGCATCGCACTGTCGGCGGCATGTTGGGCGGTGAGATCGCCCGCCGCTACGGCTCAGCCGGTCTGCCCGACAACACAATCCATTTCAAGTTCGAAGGCTCCGCCGGCCAAAGTTTCGGCGCATTCGTGCCTGCCGGTGTCACGCTTGAACTCGAAGGTGACAGCAACGATTACCTCGGCAAGGGCCTCTCCGGCGGACGCATCATCGCTTACCCTCCAAAGACATCCTTCTTCCTGCCGGAAGAAAGCATCCTTGTCGGCAATGTTGTCCTCTACGGCGCAACCAGCGGTGAAGTCTTCCTGAACGGCATCGCCGGTGAACGCTTCGCTGTCCGCAACTCCGGGGCCACCGCAGTCGTCGAAGGCGTCGGCGACCACGGCTGTGAGTACATGACCAACGGCACGGTTATCGTCCTCGGAACCACCGGCCGCAACTTTGCCGCCGGCATGAGCGGCGGACGCGCTTTCGTCTTCGATGACCAGGGTGACTTCTCCACGCGCCGGTGTAATAAGTCCAGCGTCGATCTCGAGCCGCTTGTTACCGACGCCGATGTCAACGAAGTCCGAGTCCTGCTCGAGCGCCATCGCGACTACACCGGTAGCCCACGCGCAGCCTGGATCCTTGAGCACTGGGCGGAAGTTCAGCCGAAGTTCATCAAGGTCTTCCCACACGAGTACAAGCGCGTCCTCGGCGTCGAACGCATCGATACCATCTATTGTCCGCCAACTATTACCGTGCCTCACGTCGAGGCCGCAGCCGCCGAGGTGCAGCATGGGTAAGGTCACTGGATTCCTCGAAATCGAACGCGAACAGGCGACACGCCGCAACGCCGAAGAGCGCGTTAAGGATTGGTTCGAAATCTACGAGCCTTTCCCCGAAGAGAAGCAGCGCGACCAGAGCGCCCGCTGCATGGATTGCGGTGTTCCCTTCTGCCACACTGGCTGCCCGGTCAACAACCTCATCCCCGACTGGAATGACCTTGTCTACAACAGCCGCTGGCAGAGTGCCATTCGACGCCTGCACGCCACCAACAACTTCCCCGAGTTCACCGGTCGCATCTGCCCCGCCCCATGCGAAGCTTCCTGTGTTCTCGGTATCAATCAACCTGCCGTCTCCATCAAGCTCATTGAGAAAAGCATTGTCGAGCGTGCGTGGGATGAGGGCTGGATTCACCCCGAACCCCCCGAGCAGAACACCGGCAAGCGCGTCGCGGTGGTTGGTAGCGGCCCCGCCGGCCTTGCCGCAGCGCAACAGCTTCGCCGCGCCGGACACTCGGTCAGCGTCTACGAGAAGAACGATCGCGTTGGTGGCCTCCTGCGCTACGGCATTCCCAATTTCAAACTCGAGAAACATGTACTCGATCGCCGTCTCCAGCAGATGCGCGCCGAAGGCGTTACCTTCCTCACCAATGCACATGTCGGCACCAACATTCCTGTGGAAACACTCACCAGCCACTACGATGCGATTCTCCTCGCCGGCGGCGCCGAGCAACCACGCGATTTGACAATCCCCGGTCGCGAACTCAAAGGCATCCACTTCGCCATGGAGTTCCTGCCGCAGCAGAATCGCCGCAATGAAGGCGACCGCATCGATCCCGCTAGCTCCATATCCGCAGCAGGCAAGCGAGTACTGATCATCGGCGGCGGCGACACGGGCGCGGATTGCCTCGGCACCACCCACCGCCAGGGTGCGGCCAGCGTGCACCAAATCGAGATCATGCCCAAACCGCCCGAGACGCGTGCTGTCTCAACCCCGTGGCCACAATGGCCACTGCAGTTGCGCACCGAAGGAGCGCACGAAGAGGGTGGCATCCGCGATTGGGCTATCAACAGCCTGAAGTTCACCGGCGACGAGAACGGCAATGTGAAACAGGTTCATGCCGTCCGTGTCGGACTGCCGCCGAAGTTCGACGCCATCGCAGGCACGGAGTTTACGCTCGACGTCGATCTTGTCCTGCTGGCCATGGGCTTTCTAGGCCCTGTCAAAGGCGGCATGATCGAACAACTCGGCGTAGAACTCGACCAGCGCGGCAATGTCGCTTGCAATGGCGAGTACATGAGTTCGGTCGAGGGTGTCTTCTCTGCAGGCGACATGCGCCGAGGCCAGTCCCTCGTCGTCTGGGCCATCGCTGAAGGTCGCAAAGCGGCGGCAGCCGTGGATCGCTATCTAGCCACAAAACAACCTAGCGGGACTCAGCGCAGGCACGCGACCGTATGAAGGTCAACGGGGATGTTGGCCCACCTGGCATCCCCGTTCCCCATCAGTTCTTCCGCCTTTGGTTTCGATATTTCCAAATGCCGTAGCCAGCTCCCAGCACCAGCAGGGAAATATAGATACTCAGAATCGGTGTCGTCCACGCCTGGTACCTTTGCCAGAGCGCCAGAACCTGTCTTCCATATCGATACCCCAGCCATGCGACAGCGCCATAGCGCATAGCGCGCCCCGCACAATAGGAGATGAGAAAGCGCGACCGCGAAAACCCCAATGCCCCGGCTGCCAATAGAAATGGCGTCAGCGGAATCGGCGGCGGAATCATGGCTGATATCCACACCGAAACCATTCCGTGCTTCTTCACCCAGCCCTGGACGCGGTGCACAAATCTACCTTGGCCCAACTTACCCAGCCTGGCTTCTCCACCCTTCTTCCCGGTTGCCCATGTCATGTATCCGCCGATAATGGAACCGGCAAAAGCGCACGAGGCGTACTCGACAGGGGATGAAATCGAAGACGAGCGAAAGGCCGTCAGCAAAAGTAACATAAGATCCGTGCTGCCGGGCAATGGGATAGGGACTACCGACGAATCAATTATCGCGAGAGCAAACAGCCCCACCCCTCCAAGCCGCATCAGCCATGGGAGAAAGCGCGAGGAAGACTTTCCTTGGGTTTCAGAAGGGACTGCGAACCCCTTCAGGTAGGTCAGTATGCATGCAACGCACTTCGCCGCGACTGAATGATCCATGGCTCTCAAGGGTGGTGTTGACGATGAGCACGCTTGCGCACTCCCTTGCCATCCTCCAGATCGAATGCCGCATTTACTAGGGAGATGTGGGAAAACGCCTGCGGAAAATTCCCAACCAGGCGATGGTCGGTCGTGGAATATTCTTCCGACAGCAACCCAACGTCGTTCCTCAGCGTGAGCAGATACTCAAAAAGCTTCCGCGCTTCTTCTTCGTGCCCGATTGCACTCAGACTGCTGACCATCCAGAAACTGCATGTCAGAAACACGCCTTCCCCCGGTGGCAGGTCATCCTGAACTCTCTCGGTGTTGTAACGAAGCACGAGGCCGTCCCGCATCAATTCGCTGCGGATTGCCTCCACCGTTCCCTTCACACGAGAATCGGTTCCCGGCAGAAACCCGACCAGGGGCATTTGCAACAGCGCGGCGTCCAGCTGATCGCCGCCGTATACCTGCACGAAGCTGTTCTTTTGGGCATTGAAACCCTTTTCAAGGATCTGCTCCCGAATCGTATCTCTCATCTCTTTCCAATGTTCTACCGGCGCTTCGTACTGCAGCTGCTGTGCCAGCAGTACGGCGCGATCAAAGGCAACCCACGCCATCATCTTCGAATGCGTGAATTGCTGCGGACCGCCACGCATCTCCCAAATACCGTGGTCCGGTTCCTGCCAGACTTTTTCTAGGTGGTCCAGCAGTAGAACCAGCACCCGAAAATCCTGTTCGGTGTGCCGTCCCATTTTGTTCTGTGCATGGAAAAAACAATCCAGCATCTCGCCGTAGATATCCAGTTGCACCTGCATCGATGCTGCGTTACCGATCCGCACCGGCTTCGAACCCTCATACCCCGGCAGCCAATCCACCGTCCATTCCTGCAGTTGCCGCTCGCCATGCAGTCCGTACATAATCTGCACCTGGTCCGGGCTTCCCCCCAGGGCGCGCAACGACCAATCCTGCCAGGCAGCGGCCTCGTCGAAATAGCCTCCGTTCGCCAATGCCAGCAGCGCAAACGTGCTGTCACGCAGCCAGCAGTAGCGATAGTCCCAATTGCGCACTCCACCAATCGATTCGGGCAACGAGGTAGTTGCCGCTGCAACAATCCCTCCCGTCGGCATGAAGGTCATCGCCTTCAGCGTAATCAGCGAGCGCTCAACCGCATCATGGTATTTGCCTTCATAGCAAAACTTGTTCGTCCAATCGTGCCAGAACGCCTCCGTTTCCTTGAATGCCTGCTCCACATCGATCTCCGCGGGATCTTCGAGGTAAGAGAATCCGTAGGTCAGCGCGAACGGCACTCTTTCCCCGGGCGAGATCGAGAACTCGGCAATCGTTATCAGATTCTCACCGCGCGTCGGAACGGGACAGCGAAGAATCGCCAGGTTCGGTCCCGCAATCGCTCGGACTCCCTTGTCAATTCGCGTCACCCATGGGATCGACCGGCCGTAATCGAAGCGAAGGCAAAGCTGCATACATACCTTTACGGTTCCGCGGATTCCTTCCACGATGCGCACTACATCAGAATTCTTGCCCCGCACCGGCATGAAATCCGTCAACCGGACAGCTCCCGCTTCCGACTCAAAAACCGTCTCCACAATCAGCGTGTGACCACGGTATTTCCTGCTGGTCTTCCATTCGCCATCGCTCGGCGCGATTTTCCAGTAGCCGTTGTCATCGGTTCCGAGCAACTTCGCAAAACAGGCTTCCGAGGAGAAGCCGGGCCAGCAGAGCCAATCAATTGAACCCGCATTGTCCACCAAGGCGGCGGTCTGGCAATCTCCAACCAGCGCGTAATCCTCTATCCTCGCGGCCATGTTTTCGACTATTGCTCCCGGTAATTGCGCATCAATCCGCCGTCAATCACAAACGTGGATCCCGTTACGTAAGCCGCATCGTCAGAGGCCAGAAATGCCACCAAACCGGCCACATCCTCTGGTGTGCCCAACCGGCCCAACGGAATATTCGCCAACAGCGCATTTAACTTCGGCTTGTCCTCGAGCAACGACTTGTTGATCGGTGTGGCGATTGCCCCCGGCGCAACATTGTTCACAGTAATGCCCAATTGCCCGAGTTCCACGGCCAGATCGCGCATCAGCATGCGTAATCCGCCTTTGCTGCAGCAGTAAGTCGCGAATCCCGGAAACGCCATATCTTCGTGTACCGAACTGATATTGACGATTCGTCCCGGCTTCTTCGCATCCCGAAGCCGCCGCACGAACGCCTGGGTCAAAAAGAATGGTCCGCGCAGATTCACTGCCATAATCTGGTCATATTCCGATTCGGGAGTGTCCCAGAACTCAGACTTCTTCTCCATACCTGCGTTGTTCACCAGGATGTCCGCCGAACCGAAGTGCTCCCACGCCGTATCCACAAGGCATTCCACATCGTTGATCCGAGTCACGTCGGCCTGAACGATTTCCCCCTCGCCTCCGGTCTTCTCAATCGCCGCTTCCGTCTCCTTCGCCCCCTCCGGGCTTCCGACGTAATCCACAATCACCTTGGCGCCCTCGCAGCCAAGTCGCTTCGCAATCCCCTGCCCGATACCGGAACCGGCCCCGGTAACGATCGCGACCTTCCCCTGAAAACGCTGCATAACCACTCCTTTATGAACGCGGGACGCACCTGCCCTCTCCTGTTGGATGCAGGATTTCCCGGCTCTCGCCCGTTTTCCCGGCGAATAGGCCTTTCTTGCTCATACTGTTTTGGGAGCTTTGTCGCCCTGCGACCCTCCGGAAGTGCTTCGCGATTACTGTGATCTCAGAAACCCGTAAAGAAGTACGGCAAGAACCAGCGCACTGACGAAGATGTAGAGCTTATCCCGCTCGATACCAAAACTGATCAATGCAAACACAACCCGGGCTACCGGCGTCGCGATCAGCAGCAGTACCGCCAATTGGATAATTGCCGCAGGCTCGCCGCCGGCGATCCCGTGAACGATGCCGCTGAAATGACGCAGTGTCTGCGGCTCGCTGGCGAACACCTCGTAGTTGGGCTTCGTCGCGTGATGAGCCTTAAGATACAGGATGCCTCCTGTAAGCATCACCAACGATGCCAGCATGACACCAAACTGGAGGACGCGGCCCATGATCATCTCCATGCGTCGGTCATCGAAGTGATCCGAGCATGCATCCGTTTCCGGCACCTTTGTTAAAACCATTTCGTCACCCCGTTGATGATCATCTCCAGCCCCAGCGCCAGCACAACAAAAGTAAACACAACCCGAAGCACACCGACATGGGCTCGCACCAGGTATCGCGCGCCAATCAACGAACCGCTGAGAACGCCCAGCATTACAGGAAACGCGAGGCTGGGTGAAATCAACCCGCGATGCAGATAGATTCCCGCGCTGGCCGCTGCCGTTACGCCGATCATGAAATTGCTTGTCGTGGTCGAAACCTTGAAGGGAATTTTCATGATCCGGTCCATCGCCAGCACCTTCACGGCGCCAGATCCGATTCCCAGCAATCCCGAGAGCGTCCCCGCAACGAACATGACCGAGAACCCTCCCGAGACGTTCTCGACCTTATAGGGAATTCTTTTGCAGTCCTTGCCCGGGTAACTTCCTGAAAGTCTCAGCTTGTCTGACCAGGGACTTCCCTTGGTTGGTTCAGACGACGGATTTCGCGCCTGCTGCCACGACATAAAAGCCGAGTAGATCAGCACCACTCCAAATATGATGGCCAGAAGTTGGGTGTGAACCACCGTGGCCAGGTATGCCCCCAGGATCGCCCCCAGCGTTGTCGCAACCTCAAGAAACATCCCGATCCGTACGCTCGAATAACCTTCGCGAACATATGCCGCGGCGGCACCTGATGACGTCGCGATGACCGAAATCAGCGACACCCCAATCGCATATCGGATGTCGACGTGAAAGCCGAGTGTCAGAAACGGTACCAGCACCACGCCGCCGCCAAGTCCGGTCAGGGCGCCCAGCAATCCGGCCAATAGAGAACCGCCAAAAAGAAGCCCGAAGAATGTAAAAAGGTTCATAAAGGATAGTCGTTCGACAAACGCAAAGAGCTCTAGAGGGTCTTGCCGCGAAACAAAAAGAACAACTCAATCAGCAGGATCAGGACAACCGTGAACTCCAGAAAGAATGCACGGCTCTGGTTGAACTGGTCCACCATGTAGTTATACAGGTCCTCGGCAGTCCTAACCTTGCGCGAAACCAGCTCTTTGTAATCCGGCACGCCCACTTTCGCCGCCGCCAGCCGATACAGCCGGGCGGCAAACATGTCGCTGAGAAACTTGATCGCGTTGTCCACTCGCTCCGTCAACTCGGCAACATCCAGCAGCGTGGTATGCAGGTTGCGCGCCGATTTCGCCAGTCGCCATCGTGCCAGAAAGCCGGTCCTCTGATCCAGCAGCTTATAGGCGCGATCGAGAATCTCAGTCAGCAACTCGTCGTAGTGACGGAACTCGAGCAGCTGCGAATTGGCATACTCCAGCAGTTGAATTGACGTCTCCACGCCGGTCGGCGAGTCATACACAAAGGCCGCATTCCAGCCGATCACCGTGACATCATTCGCATAGTAGGAGATCTGCGAGTGCAGCACCTCGGCGCATTCTCCCTCCGAGAGCTGTACCCGGTCGCCGCGCACCACCTGTGCGATCTCACGTCCATGGTCGCGAATCAAGTCCTTCGCCAACGGTTTGTCCGGTGCATCGCCCGCCTTTGGCGCTTCGCTCACGTGGAAAATGAAATAGTCTTCGCTCAACCAGCGCGCATATGGCCGGATCATCGCTTCGCTGCATTGCGCCAGTCGTTGCTTCACCACCGGCTCGGCACGCGACGCGAAGTCGATATCCCACACCCAGCGGCTGGCCAAGTGCACAAGATTGTTCCAATCCCCCGAAAACGGCAGTTGAAACAATACGCTCACGACGCCGTAGTCGTAGTACTTGATCTCCCCCGACAGTTTCTCGCCACTTTCCAGTTGGATCGCTTCCAGCGACTCCACCACCGGCGGCCGTTCATAGCGCACATAGGCCGGAGCGGCATTTTTCATGCTTGGCTGCTGTAGAACTGAGCCCCCTCTAACATCGCGTAGGCGATCGAGGCGAAGCTCCTCGCACACATCAAACTGGATCAGCACCAGGACGGCGCCCTTTAAAACCATCGTTTCCGCGGATGAGGAAGTCGTGAACACGTCAAACGCATGGTAAAACATGCTGCTTGCTCACCGCTTCATTGTTCAAAGAAAAGCCCGCACCGGCCGCCGAACGGCTTCGGTCGTAAACCCATACACCAGGTCAGCCGCAAAATGGCGTTCTCTAATGCCGCTTGAAGTACTGGATCGCTCGTTCGTGCTGTCTCGCCTTTTCCAGCGATGAAAATGTTCCCAGGTTGCGCCGCTTTCCAGTACTGGCGTTCTTCTTCCTCGAGTAGAGCCGATACTCTCCGGATTTGAGTTTTCGAATCATACACGCTGTGATGCGGTCACAGTGGCCCGCGATATTGCCAATCGACCACAATTCCGCCGCGCTCATTTGCGGACAACTTGCAATCCTGCTACAACATCGAACCTGCGAGGGCGTGCAAGGCCGGCGGTTGATGGCCGCACGCTGGAGGCAATACATGGCGGCCCGCCCATTCTGGTCCGGTCAAATTCGAATTTCCCTGGTCTCATTCGGTATCCAGCTATTCCCTGCGACAAATTCACAATCCGATGTCCACTTTCATCAGATTGATCGTAAGACCCACCAACGCGTTCATCATCTCAACGTGGTAAATGGCGACAAGCCAGTTGACAACGCCGACATCATCAAGGGATTCGAGTACAGCAAGGGCAAATACATCACCCTCGAGCCGAACGAGATCAAAAAGCTTCGCCTCGAAACCCAGAAAGCAATCAGCATTTCGCAGTTCGTCGATGCGCAGGAATTACCTCCCTATCTTTTCGAGAAGCCATATTTCGTTGTCCCCGATGATAAGGGATCCAACGAGGCCTTCGCCGTAGTCCGCGAAGCCTTGACCCAAGTCGGCAAAGTCGCCATCGGCGAGGTGGCATTTGGCGGGCGCGAGCACCTCCTCGCTATCGCCCCTTCCTCCAACAAAAAAGATCGCGGCATGATGGCTTATACGCTTCGCTATTCCGAAGAATTGCGCGCCGCAAAAGACTACTTCAGCGATATCCCCGCGCAGACGATCGACAAAAAGCAGCTCGCCCTTGCCAACGAGCTGATCAAGGCGCAATCCGCTCCCTTGCATCTGGATGACTACAAGGACGACTACGAAGCCGCTCTCCGCGAGCTCATCGAGGCCAGGCGCACGAAAGCCCCTATGGCCGAAGTAGAAGAGAAGCCAAAGGCCAAGGTTGTCAGCCTCATGGATGCCCTCAAGCGCAGCGTGAACGAGACCAAAACAAAACCTTCCACCTCGAAACGCTCTGCCCAAAAAGGACCTGTACTGGTAAAGTCTGGTAAACGCTCGCACAGGGCCGCATAGCTATGGCAAGATCCACTGCACGCAAAAAAGATCCAGCCAAAACACTCGAAGACCAGCTGACGCGCTACCGCGAGATGCGGGACTTCAACGTCACCGCAGAGCCTCGAGGAGCCAGGCGCCCAATCGCCACTGCAGCGCAAAACGGAGCACTGCCTTTCGTGGTTCAGAAGCACGCCGCCTCGCACCTGCACTACGACTTCCGCCTGGCGTGGAACGGTGTCCTGAAGAGCTGGGCCGTCGCGAAAGGCCCCAGCGATCTCCCTGCAGACAAGCGCCTCGCAGTCCAGGTCGAAGATCATCCCATCGAATACGGCAACTTCGAGGGCACCATCCCCAAGGGCCAATACGGCGGCGGCTCCGTGATGGTCTGGGACTTCGGCGAATGGGAGCCGCTCGAGGATGTAGACAAAGGCCTTGCCGAAGGTCGTCTCAAATTCAACCTGATGGGTCAGAAGCTTCAAGGACGCTGGGCTCTCGTCCGCATGCACACCCGCGATGCACGCCCCGGCAAGCCGAATTGGCTGCTCATCAAGGATCGCGACGAGTACGCCCGCTCCGAAGACGATCCGCCCATTACGGAACGTCTTCCCGCCAGCGCCTTGACCATGCGCTCCATCGAGCAGATCGGACAGGATAGCGACCGCGTCTGGCACAGCAATCGCGCCGCGGATGACCAGCCCGAAGCCAAGGGCGGAAAGGTGCGCACCCACTCAACCAAAACGAAGAAGGTCTCCTTTGCGACTGCCCTGCGTGCCATTCCCGAAGAAAAGTTTCCGGCTTTCATCTCCCCTCAATTGGCCAAACAGGCCACCGCTCCACCCAGCGGCCACGACTGGATTCACGAACTCAAGCTCGACGGCTATCGCATCCAGATTCATGTGCAGCCCGGAAAGGCTTCGCGCGAAAAGAAAATTACGCTATTCACGCGCAAGGGGCTCGACTGGACACATCGCATGCCCGATCTCGCCCGTGCAGCGCAACATCTCCCCGTCGAAAGCGCCATCCTCGATGGCGAAGCGGTGGTGCTCGACGAGAAAGGCTCCACAAGTTTTGCCGCGCTCCAGGTGGCATTTCAGGAGGGCTCAAATGCCGGCATCACCTACTTCGCGTTTGATCTGCTCCATCTCAACGGACACAATCTCCGCAGCCTCCCGCTGCTCGAGCGAAAGGATCTCCTTGCAAACCTTCTGTCAGGTGTGGATGACGAATCTCCCATCCGTTTCAGCGAGCACTTCGCTGCCGACGGCAAAAAGGTGTTCGAGCAGGCCTGTTCTCTTGGCGCCGAAGGCATCATCTCCAAACTCTCCTCTGCGCCTTACTCCTCGACCCGCGGCAGCTCATGGCTGAAGGAAAAGTGTTATCAGGAGCAGGAGTTTGTTATCGGTGGCTTCACCGATCCGTCTACCGGCGAACATGGCATTGGCGCGCTCCTGATCGGCTACTACGACCATGGAAAGTTGCGTTATGCGGGCCGCTCCGGTACCGGCTTTACCCAACAATCTTCCGCCTCCATCCGCAGGCAGCTCGACAAGCTTCTGCAATCGCGAACGTCTTTTACTGATCTGCCCAAGGGAGTCTCGCGCGGCGTCCACTGGGTCAAGCCCCAACTCGTCGGCCAGATAGCCTTCTCCAACTGGACCCACGACAATCTCGTCCGCCAGGCGGCGTTCAAGGGTCTGCGGGAAGACAAGCCCGCCAGTGAGGTTGTCCGCGAGAAAGTCACCCCGGATCAAGCCCTAGAAGAAGCGACTGCATCTATGCCCAAATCCAGGCACAGCACAATCAAGCCACAGATCTCAAGCAAATCGTCTGGTAAGTCCGGAATAGACCTGCACATTACTCATCCTGAAAAGGTGCTCGACCCGGAATCGGGGACGACCAAGCTCGATCTGGCCAACTACTACCTTGCTGTCGCAGATCACATGCTGCCCCACGTAGGCGACCGGCCGCTCAGCATCGTTCGTTGTCCAGAGGGGACCGGCAAGCAATGCTTCTTCCAGAAACACCTGAGCATGGGCCTCCCGCCCGGCATTGGCAGCGTCCCAGTCCCCAACAAGAAAAACGGCGGCGTCGAGCAGTACCTTACCCTCAACACTGCGGAAGGACTCGTCGGCATGGCACAGCTTGGGGTTCTCGAGATCCACCCCTGGGGCTCGAAGAACGACGACCTGGAACGACCAGACCGCATCATCTTCGACATGGACCCCGACGAAGCCATCGACTGGAAAACACTCGCCGCCACCGCCAAATCCTTCCGGTCTCTGCTGGAGGACCTCGGACTCCAGAGTTTTCTGAAAACCACCGGCGGCAAAGGATTACACGTGGTTCTTCCCATCCGTCCAGAAAACGAGTGGCCCATCATCAAGGACTTCTCCCACAACGTCGTGCTTGGAATGGAGCGCAAGAACCCTGACCTGTACGTCACCAAGATGACCAAGGCCCTGCGCAAGAACCGCATCTATCTCGACTATCTTCGCAACGATCGCGGCTCAACCGCCGTGGCGCCCTTCTCGCCCCGCGCTCGCTCCGGCACTCCCGTGGCACTGCCGCTCGATTGGAAGATGCTCGGGGCTAAGGCCCGGCCCGTGTACCGCGTATCGGACTTCGATTCGTGGAAGAAGAATCTCCAGACCGATCCCTGGGCAGAGATGAGCCAGGTCAAGCAGCGACTCACCAGCAAAATTCTCGACAGCGCAAAGCATTAGTTGCCGCCCAGCACGAGTGTTACCGAGCGCAGTTGGCAGGAGTTGGAGTGTCACCCTGAGTGCACCCCAAACGCATGCTTCAGTTTCGGGGTGGTAAGCGAAGGATCTGGTTTGTCCGACACTCACATCCATTCGCGCTCAGATGCCTCCGCAAATCATTGCACCGGATCCAGGTTATGGCTGCGTGCCAGCTGCTCGGCAAGCTTGAGGTGCTCACCAATCAGGAGCGCCCCGCGGCTGGCGGCATCCTTGATCGCCGTGTCGTTTCCCTTGTTGGCCTCGTTATTGAACGAGTCCAGATCCACTCGATGATCCTTCACCATCGCCCCGATATACGCCTTGTCAAACGCCGGCCCGGAAAGCGTCCTCAACTTCCCTTCCAGCGCTTTGCCTTTTGCGGTGGTACCCGCGGGCGGGCGGATCCCTTCTTTCTGCGCCACATCGCGCATCTGCTCGCCGAGCCTGCCGTGGTCATCGATCATCTTTTGACCAAATTGCTTCACGTCCTCACTACTCCCCTTCTTCACGGCAAGCTGCCCGAGCGCTATTTCGGCGCTTACGCCCTCCAACGCCGATCGCATAAAGTTTTTGTCGTTCTGGCTCGGACTTGTCGTGTTCTGCGCCCTGGCTGCCCAACTGGAGCACAACAGCGCTGCTGAAATCATGATCAGTAAACGGTGATAGCGAATCATGGCCTTGTATCCCTCACACATGCGGTTCCCGGGTTGATGCAATCCGGTCAAAATCGAGTTGCTTCAATGCGCTCGCATGGGCACGGCAATGCAACCCGCGGCAATCCGAGGGAATCCCACTCGGCAGAAGGATGGGATGAAACCATGTTGTGGACAATCTTTGTAATTCTTCTGGTGTTGTGGCTTCTCGGATGGGTCGGCTTCCACCTACTCGGAGCCTACATTCACCTCGTGCTCGTGCTGGCCCTCATCGTTCTCCTTATCCAGCTCTTCACGGGCCGCAGGCCGGTGGTATAGCAAAGCCTGCGTTGTCGCTATACATCCCTGCGCAACGCGCAGAGGATCACACATCCGCCCAATAACGCAGATGTTTGGGGTGCTGGCTTGAAAATCGATTTTAGCGTTCAGTCGTACGCAGGCTGTTCCGGGCCGCGCAACAGATCTGCGGCTCGCTCCAGCATCACCGAAGGGTGCACTGGCTTCGCGAGCACCTCGAACTGATGCCCTTTCTTGGCCGCCTCTTCCAGCAGCATCGACGTATTTGCATGCCCCGAGAAGAGGAGCACGTGGCAACCTGGGTAATTGGCCTTGGTCACGATTGCCAGGTCAATCCCGCTCATCTCCGGTAGAATCACGTCGATGATCGCCAGGTCTGGACGCCATTCCGCAATCACTTCAATGGCGCGCTCCCCTGAATAGGCCACTCGCACATCGTAGTGTTGCGTTCGGAAAATGAGCGCGAACGTGTCCGCAATCGCCGCTTCGTCATCGACGATGAGGATTCTCCGTCTGCCTCTTAGAGTCGGCATATCACTGGACTTTCCCGCTTCAGATGCTGGATTTCCTTCTTCCTGGTTGGACGAGCCGGGAAGGATTGAGTCAGAATAATCAGGCGAGGTATCGCAGCCTCGGGGCGTGGGCCCCACTCCGCCGCTGCCGCTTTCCGCGACCCCCTCCCTTTTGCCCGCCGCGGAACCCTGTTGTGTAACCCAGCTCTCCATGCTGACTTACGATGCAATGTAAAGCCTGCTAGTATACCTCGGATAGTGATTAACTCATTGATTTCATTGAAGCAATTGCACCAATGGAACGAGTTGTCGCAGGTTCTGAAAGAAGGGGCGGGATGGTTGAACAGCAAGTGACAACCCGGGAATGGTCCGACCGCCTTCGGAGTCTTCTGAAGGACCTTAAGCTTACCCAAGCCGGTTTGGCTGAACGGCTCGGTGTCTCCCCCGCAACCGTCTCCCGCTGGCTCGCCGGAAAGAACGAGCCGACTGCGGAAACCTACGTCGCGCTCGGCAACCTCGCCGGCAGGCCAGACGGTAACTACTTCTGGGAGCGCGCTGGAATTGATACATCGGAACTCCCCGATGTCGGGTTGCGCCAGACAGTCTCCTCGATCCGTGCGAGTCTCGAAGATTTCAATCTGATCGCCGGCAAGAGAGTCTCGCAACACATCGCGGGCAAGAACAACGCGGTCGCAATCCCATTGATGAACGTGACCGCATTCGGCGATCGTGTCCCTCCCAATGAAAACGTCCGTCTCTCCCAGGCCACGGTTCAGGATGTGCTGCTTGCGCCCCTCTCCTGGTGTCCGCATCCTGACAACGTCCTTAGCATGCATGTCGCAGGCGACTCGATGAACCCAGTCATTCCGACCGGTTCCATCCTCTTCGTCGATACTGCTATCACGGATCGCGACCAGCTCAACCAGAAGCTCGTCGTCGTAGCTCATCGCGACCTCGGGTTCAAAGTCGCACGCCTGCAGCGTCTGGCAGGATCCGACCTTCTTGTCTCCGCCAATCCGAAATACCTGCCCCTCGACGTCAGTAACGCCACCAAGTGGAAGATCTTCGGAGAAGTCTTGTGGTGGATATCAAAGGACGCAAAGCAAAGCTCCTGATACCAGCACCTTACTGCTGGAGTGATCTAACTGCAAAAACCTTTCAGAACCCACTTTCATCTAAGCCCTCGTTGCCCACCGAGAGCAGTGCGGCATTCTCGTCCCGCTGCTCGGTGGTCATTCATGTGGCTGGGCAGTGATTCGCCTTCTGCCGCATGCGAGGAGGATTTGTGGAAAGGTTCAAATATATTTCTCTTGTTGCGCTAGCTACAATTTGTTTCGCGCTCTCTCCACCCGGGGCACAAGCTCAAATCGCGGTGCAGATAGGACCGCCGCCGGTGTGCCCCTACGGCTATTTCGACTACCCACCCTATGACTGCGCCCCGTATGGCTACTATGGCTCGGAGTGGTTTGCAAACGGCCTCTTCATCGGCGCAGGTCCGTGGTATCACGGTCCGCAGCGCTTTTGGGGACACGTCGATAATCACTTCGATCGGAACGACGGCTTTCACGGCGATTACCCGCATCGCGGCGAGCACTGGGACCATGGGGAGCGCGGCCACATTGACCACTTCCGCGGCAACGAGATGCGCGACGGCCATGGCCACTCGAACAAGGGTGGTGCACATGAACACGGTGAACACGGCGGGCATCCGCACTAAAGCGGTTGCATAAATCAGTAGAAAGGCATCAGCTTTACGGCCTGCGGGAAACGCAAGGCGCAACCGGCTTTCTAACAAGGTCGTGAGTACTCTCGGGCCGTAGAAAGCCGCTCCAACTGCGCCAGAGCTTTAGCCCCTGCGGGATGCTTCCTCTCAGATCGATCCATAACCATTTCAGTAAAAATGCCCAGCCGGCTCGCCACGAATGATAGGCGAGCCACCCTGGGCATTCCGCCTACTGTCCCGCCTTCCAGTTGGCATGAGGGCGCGCAACCGCGTACATCTCCGCCCCAATCTGCGTAAACAGCCCAAATCTGTCTCCATTCGGAGTGCCATTCTTAATGCTGTATAGATCGAAGTGGGTGCGATTGGGAATGTACGTGAAATGCGCATCTGCATTCAACGACTTCAGCACCGCATCCATCTTGTGCGCTGCGCCATCCAGGTAGAACGTATCCGCCGTGCCCACGAATACGTGTATCTTTCCACGCAGATCGCGTCCCCGCTCCGCCCATGTGGACTGCACGATGTGCGCCAGGTCGAAGTGATCGTGCCAGTACGCAATCACCGCCGGATCCACGTCCCCGGTGGCACGATCAAACAATTTCTCTGGCTGTCCATCCCTTCCTCGCGGCGAAAACACCCACTCGAACGACGCGATCTGTCCCCCATACGCCCCCAGGACCTGCTCGTTCCGCGCGAACTCGTCGAATGTGCCCAGCACCTTCCCGTGATCGCGGATCAGCGGATAAGCCGTACCATCCGACCGCTTGTATACATTGGCGTGCGGCGCATAAAGATCGATCCCGGTGAAATCATGAAAATCGCTTGGATCCGGCGAAGTGGACCACGTGCCGCCAAATTCCGTTGGATAGTCGATCTGCAACTGCAACGTTGCCCATCCGCCTGAAGAGTGCCCCTGCAGAAACCGGCCGCTCGGTCGCACATCCATCCGGTACTTCTTTTCGAGATAGGGAATATATTCGGTCGTCAGCGCGGTCCCCCACGGCCCATCGTTCACCGAATTGGCGAATTCATGCGTACCGGTCGGGCAAGATTCGTCCAGCATGACCCAGATCATTGCAGGCAGCTTGTTCTTCTTCATCAAGCCGAACATCATCCCGCCAAAGAATTTCGCTCCAGCCAGGTCACCGCCGAATCCATGCGTCCAGTAAACCGTCGGATACCGGTCGCGCGGATGCGCATCATAATCTGGCGGGGTGATGACCCACGCACGCACATGTATGTCGCGGCCTGAAAACGCCGTAAGCGCCGCGCTTACGAAATCCTCGAGATGCGCATTCTTCTCGGCATCCGGATCCATCGGTCGGCTCGGCCTTCCCGGAGCCACAGCGTTCAAAGTAAACAAAGGTTCCGCTCCAACACCCGGCGCGTAAGAGGTCAACGGGACCACCTCGCTGACGAGATCTCCAGCCTCGCGTCCATCATAGTTGTAGCCATGATGAACATCGAGGACTGCCTGCGCTTCGTAGTCGCCCGGCTTGAGCGTTGAAAACGCAGCCGGAAAAGCGAGGTCATCGGTATCTACGTCGACGGATTCCCCGGCCCTCAGATCGCCGACCTCTTTCGCGGCAACATACACAGCACTCGGCGCAAATGGATTTTCGTCGACTTCTTTCGAGCCTGTTCCGGCTTTCAGAAAAATCAGCAATCGCCCCGAAACCGGAGTAGTGAACTGCGAACCAACCGTTACGCGGTAGAAAAGATGCTGTGGTGCCTGGGCAGCGGCAAACGAACACACAGTAATGGCCAGAAGCAGGGGAAGAAATCTCTTGTGCATGGTGAACGAATTCTATGGGCCAACCCGTACACCAGGCAATGAAAAGAACTCGGCAACGTCGAGCTATTCGCCTGATTTCTGCCACGTCATGTCGACGTGTACCGGGATCTCATTCTTGATGGGCACAGTCAGGAACGACGGCCGCACGATTTTGAAATCGGAACACGTCGCCGGCACCGTTCCGATAATTCGTACATCCTTGCCTTGCTGGGTGCGCTGAAAAGCCACGTGAGTATAGTGCGCTGTTTGCCCTGCAAACTCCACGTCGAGATCCGCATACACTGTCGCTGCGGCTGTCTCTGACTGCGTGAACCGGGTGCGCACCTGCACCATCGGGAACTGCGCCCCGCGTGTCGCCTCGATCATGTGAAGATCGCGATTTGTGTCCCCCGAATCAAAAGACTTGACCGGCGCGGCAATCAGAAAATCACAGGTTCCGGCATGGCATATTCCCTTGCCTTTCGCAGCATGGCTTGTGCCATCAACCTCGTGCATCGGATGCGACATGTGGTACGAAAGCGTCGACTGTGCGAGAGCGTATTGCGTATCGGTCTGCGCGTAAAGCGTACCCAATCCAAAAGCAGCAAGCAGCAGACCCGCGATCTGCCCGCGCTTCATCGCTTCTCCCAGAACTTCAGGTGAATCGGCCATGAAACCGCCACGATCGAAGTGCCGTACGCAATCGCCGTCACATACGCCACCGTCCCATGTTGCGCGGCGATGCCGTGCGGCTTTTCGCCCGAGTTCTCCTGCTTGTACGCCATGTATCCCAGGATCGGCGTCAGCACCATCCCCGGCCCGTGAACCCATGCCAGCGCCTCATGCCACTTGATCCCGCCATGCTTGGGGTTGTTGGGAATCCGTGGCGCAAAGATCGCATACGAAGCCGTCGTAAAATACAGAGCGGTCGTCAGTCCGCCCAGTGCGGCGTGGACGTCCAGATTGGCATCGGTCGGTTCTTTGATGATCTGGCCGTTCTTCCCCTTCGCCTTGGCCATCGGACCCGTGAAAACCGCGGCCGCCATGGGAATCGTCGTGATAAGTCCCAGCCGCTGGTGAATCTTCAGCATCTGCGTGTGCTTCGTCAACCGCGCTTGCAGTTGCGGATTGCCCTGGGTCTGCTGCGCCGTGAATCCCAGGTCCGAGAGCGAAGGTGCATTCGGATTGCCAGGTGCATTCTGCTCTGCCGGAGCAGCCTCCCGCGGAGCATTCGGCAACGCCTCGCTCTTCGGCACCGGGCTGACGGTCAAATCTGTAGTCTGCGCCGCAGCTACCGTGACCTTCACCGCCGGTGCCCGCAGTTCTCCTGCAACAGCAGACACCTCGTAGTCTCCCGCCGCCAGGTCTTGAATTGTGTACGCGCCGTCCGAATTCGTCAGGCCGGAATAAGTCTTCCCCGTCGCCAAACTCTTGGCTGTCACCGTGGCATTTGGAACGCCATGGGTCGCTGTGTCCCTGACCGTACCAGATAACGAATATGTCTGAGCCAGCGCTGGCACGGCGAGCCACAACGCCAGCAACAACACCATCGGTGAGCACAGCACCTTGCTGAAACACCCTCTGTCGATCGACATGAAGAGCTTCTCCTGGGAACAGGCGGGAAGCGGATACGTCCTCGGACGAACATGAGTATGCCGCACCGAACCTTCGCTTTGGAAGGCTCGATGGGGCTTATAGAAATGAAGTTTTCGTCATATTGTCGAGAGATGCAAAATAGCTCGCTTGGAGCCTTCACTTTAGCCGCGACGCACGCGCACTTCTTCTCTCTCGTATGCAGCGCGATCCGAGGCCACCGGCCTTCTTTCCTCAACGACCGTCTCCTTGCGTTCGTTCACCAGGTCATCGAACAGGGCGCGATAGTGAATCATCGCCCTGCGCAAATCCTCGGTGCTCGACTGTCCACGCGTTTGCCGAAGAGCGATCTCGTGCGCGGAGCGATAATTCTGCGTCACGATGGGGTGATCGACGGAGATATCCGCCGCGCGCTGTTCAAAGTCGCCCATCGGATAGCCGCAAGTCGCCATGATATCTCCCAGCAGTTGGTCCGCTTCTGCAACGGCGCCTGCCGGCGCATCCACAAAGTGCGCCTGCACCCGATTCCATTGCTCCGTGAACCGCGACTTGTCCTCCGCAATCAGTGGACGAATATGAAATTTCTTTACACGCTCGGTGCGTTGCTCAAGTGCGGCCTCCCCATGGCGACGGTCGCCACCCTCGGCGACAGCACGATCGTATTCGGGACCGAAATGCTGGCGGAGTCGCTCCGAACGCCGTTTCTGCAAATAGAAAACGATAACCCCAACAATCACCACGATGACTGCAACGATAATCGCAATTTGTGTCGCTGTAAGATCCTGTAGGCTCATAATGTTTAGGCCCTCCTCTATGTGTTTCGCACCAATTGAATGCGACCCATCCGTTCTGTTGCCTAATGACTCCCTTCATTGGAGCCCATGACGCGACCGCAGGTTGCCTCCCCCAACGGCTCGGAACCGACGCCCTCACGAGTTGCCTGCGCAGTTCCCGTTCTTCATATCATTGGTGTTCGCTCGCGCAACGTGACTTTGGAGAGCCCTGCCCTGGCGATCCATGCTGAAATCGCACTTTGGCCCCTTAAACTCGGTCCAGAAGCTATCCGTCTGGAGGATGCCATGAAGTGGTTTCGAGGTCTGGTTTTACCGGTTCTTGCTGCTCTCTGTTTCTCCGTATGCTCGCAAAACGCCGCCGCGCAAATCACAGTCAGCATCGGAGTCGCGCCGGTTTGCCCCTATGGCTATTTCAATTACGCTCCATACCAGTGCGCGCCCTTTGGCTATTATGGCCCGCAGTGGTTCACAGGCGGCGTCTTCCTTGGCGCAGGACCCTGGTTTCGCGGCCCCATTGGTTTCCACGGCTACATCAACCATGAATACGATCCCCACTTCGGCTATCGCGGACCATTCCCTGGACGCGGCGAACACGCCGATTGGGGCCGCCACGTAGGCTGGGAAAGGCACTTCCGCGGCAATGAGTATCACAATGAAGTCCGCCACGATAACGGCAATCACTACGGACAGTACAAAGATCATGGCGATCACGGCAACGCGAAAGGCCACGATCACGACGATCATCACGACAATGGCCACGGGCACGACGATCACGGCCATGGCCACGATGACCACGCCCACGGACACGATCGCTAGTCATTCGCAAAGCTCAAGAAACGAGCCCCACAAGCACATCGCTCGTGGGGCTCTTCGTTTGCTTTGATCCTCTTGTCCTTTACCGACTCGTTGCGATCATCTGCGCCGCATGTTGCAGGCTCGTATCCGTCACCTTCGCTCCGGAGAGCATGCGCGCGACTTCATGCGTGCGGGCCCGATCGTCAAGCAACCGGATATTCATCTTCGTCCGCCCATGGTCTTCTTTCTTCTCCACAACAAAGTGCTGATCCGCGAATGCCGCAATTTGCGGCAAGTGCGTCACGCACAACACCTGCTGCGCGCGTCCCAACGCCTTCAACTTCTGTCCCACAGCATCCGCGGCGCGTCCGCCAATGCCGATATCGATTTCATCAAACACCAGCGTCCGCGGCGTCGGCAGTTTCTTCCTGCTCTTGGATGACGCCTCCTCCACTGCCACTTTCAATGCCAGCATGACCCGCGACATCTCGCCACCAGACGCAATCTCGTGCAGCGGCTTCAGCGGCTCTCCGGGATTGGTCGCAATGCGATACTCCACTTCGTCCCAGCCGTGAGCCGTCCACGCCGACTCCTGTTCATTGCCGGCGACAGCAATCTCGAACCGCACCTTCATCGCCAGCGAATTAATCTGCGTCTCGGCCAGTTTCGCCAGCTTCGCCGCAGCCGCTCTTCGCTGGGTCGAAAGCTCCGCAGCAACCTGCTTGTAAGTTCCCGCCGCCTTCGCCAGGTCCGCTCGCAACGTCTTCAGCGTCTCATCGCGGTCTTCTACCTCGGCCAGTTTGCGAGCCACATCTTCACCCAGCGCAATCACGTCCGCCACCGTCTTGCCGTACTTCCGTTTCAGTCGATCCAGCATGGCCAGCCGGTCTTCGATCTCCGCCAAGCGCTCCGGGGAAGCATCGATTCGTTCCGCATAATCACGCAGAGTCGCACTCACATCCCCCACAGTTGCCCGCGCCGACGAAATCTGCTGCACCGCCTCATTGAACTTCTCGTCGTAACGTGCCAGCTCTTCCAGGTTCTTTCCCGCGGCACGCAACGCGGCTTCTGCCGATGCTCCCCCTTCGTACAGTTGATCGAACGCGCCGATCGCCGCGGCATACAGTTTCTCGGCATTCGCCAGCACGCGCTTTTCGGTCTCGAGCTTCCCGTCTTCGCCTGCCACCAGGTTTGCCGCCGCAATCTCCTTAGCCTGGTAGCTCCAAAGATCCACCATCCGCAGCCGCTCCTGCTCGTTGCTCAACAAATCGTCGAGCCTTGTCTGCGCAGTTCGCCAGGCCTCGAATGCTTTCTCGATCTCGTCCGTCGAAATCGCTCCGAACCGGTCCAGCAGGATCCGCTGCTGCGTCTGGTCAAAGCTCGCCAGCGTCTCTGACTGTGCATGCACCAGCGCCAGCTCCGGAGCAAGCTGCCTCAGAACCGCCACTGTCGCCGGCTGGTTATTCACAAAAACGCGCCCCTTCCCCGAAGAAAGAATCTCCCGCCGCAAAATAATCTCGTTCCCTTCGGCATCGATCCCGTTCTCTTCGAGAATGGCCTCGGCGGCTGGCGTCGACTCGAAGACGCACGCCACCACCGCCTTCTCTGCCCCGTGACGCACGATTTCCGTCGATGCCTTGCCACCCATCAAAAGCGCCAAAGCATCTACAAGGATGGATTTGCCGGCCCCCGTCTCTCCCGTCAGCAGGTTCAGTCCGGGGCCGAAAACGGCAATCGCGTGATCGATAACGGCGTAATTTTCGGCGCGCAATTCAACAAGCATGAGAGAAGAATCCGAGCGCAGCATAGCACGAACGACGTGGGTTACGGCCACACCATTGAATTTGCGGTACTTGGAGTGCACCAGAACGATAACTTGGAGCGCACGTACGCGTCTGATACCGTGGATATTGAGGTGAAAACCGATTTTTACAGCCACTCTACTCCTCGCTTTACAAGCCGATGGCGGCGCGTCTTCCGCCGCCAACCCTGTCGCTCAGGGCACCGGCGCGTTGATGGAGATGCTAAGCAACATTAGAGGTGTCGCGTTAGCCGTCCTGATCCTGCTGCTGATCGCCAGCCTCTATTCGTGGACCATCATCTTCGGCAAGCTTGGCACCTTTGGCAGGGCAACCCGCGAGAGCCGCAGCTTTATCAACGCCTTCCGCCGTGCCACACGCTTGCAGGAAGTCGCCGCCTTCGCCGACAACTACCGGTCCAGCCCGCTCGCGCAAGTCTATGTCGATGTCTACGAGACCTATAAGCGCCAGACCGGCGGCACTGGGCCTCCACGCAATCTTGCGCCCCTTGAACGCTCCGCGCAGACAGCAGCCAACGAGGCAGTAACTGCTCTCGAACGGCGCCTGACCTGGCTGGCAACCATCGCCGCAACCAGCCCCTTCGTCGGCCTCTTCGGCACCGTCATGGGCATCGTCGATGCGTTCCACGGACTTGGCACCGCGGGCGCGGCAACGCTGCGCGCTGTCGCTCCGGGCATCTCCGAGGCGCTCATCACCACCGCTGCCGGCCTCTTCGTCGCCGTGCCGGCGGTCGTTGCCTACAACCAGTTTGCCGCGCGCATCCGTATCTTCGCCTCGGCAACCGACGACTTCTGCCGCGAATTGCTCAACTCACTCGAAGAGATTCCGGTGCGCGGCGCCACCGGTCAGCGGGACGAACCGCAAGAGGTTGGACGTGGCTTTCACGACTAATAACGGACGGACGCAATCATCCCTGGCGGACATCAACATCACGCCGCTGGTTGACGTGGTCCTGGTGCTGCTTGTCATCTTCATGATCACCGCCCCGGTGCTGCAATCCGGCATCGAAGTTGCCATTCCGAAGACCCGCACCGTCAAGGAAATCACCGAACAGCGTGTCGTCGTCACCATCGATCGCGATCAGCAGGTCTTTCTCGGCGATAAGGCAGTCAATGTGCACGAACTCGGTCAAAGACTCCAGGATTCGATGGGCCCCTCGACAAAGAAAATCATCTACCTCCGCGCCGACGAGCGAGTTCCCTTCGGCGCCTTTGCCAGTGTCATGGACGCAGTCAAGCAGGCCGGCATTACGAATATTTCCATCGTGACCCGGCCCGTAGAGGAAAAAGGAAAGTAGCGCCGCAACGCGATGAGCAGCAGCTTCCAAATCGGCGGACACTTTCAGGAAGGTTTGGCGCCGGAACCCTTTGCCAAGCCAGCCGCCAGCGCTGTGCTGCTGCATTGCGGACTGGTCATCTCCATCGTTCTTTACGGTGTCATCGGCGGATTCTTTCATCACAACCTGTGGGGCGGTTCAGGTCCCGGCGGAGCGATCCAGGTGAATATCACCAGCTCGATTCCATTGCCCTCCGACCACCCGCCAAACCAAAACGTCCTTGCCACCGAAAAGCCCAGCGAAGCCCCGGCTCCTCCGGAGCCCAAAGCCAAGCAGACTGTGGACGAGACCGCGATCCCCATCCAGGGCAAGCCGAAAAAGCCGCAGGAGCAGGAAGTCAAGCGAACTCCGCAGCGCCAGCCCGAGCCCGTTCCGCAAAATAAAGCTCAATATGGCGAGCAAGCCGCCACTTCATTGCCTCGCTCGAGTGCACCGGGCGCAGCCACTGGTCCAACCTCCGTGACGGACGCCAACTTCGGCAGCCTTTTCGGCTGGTACGTCGACAACATCAATCGCAAAATGGATTCCAACGGTATCCGTTCCCTGGCCGATCCCCACACCCCGAAAGGGGCCCGCGCCTACATCTCGTTCATGATCGCGCGAGACGGCTCCGCCAGCCAGGTGCGTCTCGATCGTTCCAGCGGATCACAGAGTTGGGATACGACCTGCGTGCGTGCGGCCCAGCGGGTCGACACCTTTGGACCACTTCCCGGTCAGTATCGCGGGAATAACCTTATGGTTTCCTTTTACTGTGAGTATTAGTACTCGGAAGCGCGGTCAAATTAAAATGATGGACGATGGCGGACCGTGCCAGTTCGTGACATAGCAAGAGTCGAGATACGCAGAGTTTTCCCCATCTCGCCAAATTCACCCAGGAAGGGTTTAGCGTTCTCATGAAACTTACGTTGCGATTTGGTTTTCCCATCTTGCTCGTTCTGGCATCTCTCACCTCCCTTCCCATCCGTGCACAGGATTGGGTCGAGACCGGTTCGAAACTCAACGGCACCAAGATTCGCCTCGCTGCCGCCGACTTCAAACAAGTAGGCGCCGACGCGCAAACTGGCACGCTCAAAGCCACCTTCGATTCGACGCTCTTCAACGACCTCCAGAGCGCCGGCGTTTTCGATCTGGTTTCGAAGAGCTTCAATCCTCAGGGCACTCCCGGCTCCCCGCAGGAGATCAACCTGTCGCAGTGGTCCGCGGACCCTGCCAGCGCTGCCATGGTGGCCTTCGGCGCGCTCTCCGCGGCGAATGGGCGGCTCACCGTCTACGGCTGGCTCGATGACGCACGCAACACCGCTAATCCTCAGGTGCTCGGAAAGCAATACAACGAAGCCGCCAGCGAAGACATGGCCCGCACCGTTGCGCACCGCTTCGCCGACGAGATCATCTATCGCCTCGGCGGCGGCGTCAATGGCATCGCCGAAACCAAGATCTACTTCATCAGCTCCCGCACCGGCTCAAAAGAAGTCTGGGTGATGGATTACGACGGCCAGAACCAGCACGCCGTCACGCATCTTGGGACAGTGTCGCTTTCGCCCCGCATCTCGCCAGACAATTCTCGCTTAGCCTTCGCGTCTCTGGGTAAGGTGGGCTGGTCCATTCATATGTACTCGCTCGACCTCAACCGCCTGGTCTCGTTCTCAGCTGGTGCCGTCGGTGGCAGCAATCTAACCCCGGCGTGGTCCTCTGACGGCTCGAAGATCGCGTTCTCCTCTTCGCGCTCCGGCGACCCCGAGATCTGGATTGCCGATGCCAGCGGTGGCAACGCCCGCAAGATCACCTCCTTCCGCGGACCTGACGTTGCTCCCACTTGGAATCCCCGCTCCAACACCCAACTGGCCTGGGTCAGCGGCCGCACCGGCCTTCCGCAGATCTACACCATGGATCAGGATGGAGCCAACGTCGAGCGCCTCACCGACGGCGGTTATGCGGTTTCGCCTTCATGGGCGCCTAACGGTGGCTGGCTCACCTTCGCGTGGAATCGTAAGTATGGCCCCGGTGCTCCCGGCGGACAGGACATTTATCTCATGGAGATCTCCACCCGGAAGTGGGTTCAGCTCACTCACGAGTCCGGAAGCTGCGACTACCCCTCGTGGTCGCCCGATAATCGCCACATCGTCTTCGAGCGCACCATCGGCGGCAAAGCCGAGATATGGTCGATGCTCGCCGACGGCACGCAGCAGAAACAGCTCACCACCTCCGGCCAGAACTTTATGCCCAACTGGAGCTGGAAGTAGAACCTTGCTTCAGAAAAACCTCACAGTTCTTATGTTGTTTTGAAAGGGCACGACTTCAGTCGTGCCACAGAGCCATACAAGATTGTCGTGGGATTTAGCCCCGGAAGATGTTTTCTTGTTTGAGAGCGCTTTTCCACAATCTCACTGAGCCATGCCATAACCTGCTGACTCGCTAACTTGCTATGGCGCGGAGCAGCGCGAACTCGCTGCCCTGTTCTTTCTCAAAGCGCTCCATCGATTCAATCTGGCGCCACCGCCTCGTAGCTGATTGCTGGTGTAAGATTCGCATGGTTGAAATAACGAGGTGAACCATGAAGCCTGTTCGCACTCTCTTCTTATTGGCACTTTTTGTTTTGTGCTTCGCGGGCCGCGCATTTTCGCAGTCAGGGCTTTCTGCAAAATGGGAGGAACTCACCGCTCCCGATTTCGTCCAGGCCATCCACCAGGCGCAAGGCGTCTGCGTGTTGCCCTTCGGCATCATTGAGAAGCACGGCCCCCATCTGCCGCTCGGCACTGACCTTCTCGATGTCCGCTTTGCCGTGACGAATGCCGTCAAACAGGAATACGCGGTCGTCTTTCCCGAGTACTACTTCGGACAGATCTTCGAAGCGCGCCAGCAGCCCGGCACGCTAGCCTACAGCCTTTCCACCCAGCTCACGCTGCTGCAGGAAACCGTCAACGAAATGGCCCGCAACGGCTGCAAGAAGGTCGTGATCGTCAATGGCCATGGCGGCAACAACTCTCTTCTGCCGCTCTTTGCGCAATCGCAGCTTGCCAGCGAGCGCGACTACGTCGTCTACGTCTTCGGCCTTCCCAACGAAAATGTCCCGGGCCGTCCCGCTCTCAAGACGCCGTTCGATATGCACGCCGGAGAAGTTGAGTCCTCAAACATGCTCATCGCTCGCCCTGACCTCGTGCACGGTGACCGCGCCAATCAGCAATCCGGAGCCGACCAGCATCGGCAGAAACTTCCCGGCTCCGTCTATACCGGGATCTGGTGGTATGCACGTTTTCCAAATCACTATGCGGGCGATGGCTCAGCAGCCAACAAAGAGCTCGGCGAATTTGATCAGAAGACCTGGTCGAAAGAGATTGCCGACGCCCTCAAGGCCATCAAGGCCGATGACGAAAGTCTGAAACTCCAGAATCAATTCTTCGAAGACGCCAAACACCCGCTAGACACGAAGCAATAGTCGCCGGAACCCCGTCGACCGCCCTTCCCTTCGCCGGGTATCCAGGTCTCGCTTTTGAGACCTGGGATTGGATCTTGCGTTTGAAAACGAACCAGGGGTGCCCGATCCATCGCGCTGCCTTTTGCGCGATGGATGGGAAAGCACGAGCCCATCAGGCCGTTGCTACTCCGCTGCTCGCAGCAACCGAACCATCGCACTCTCCTGCTGCTCAATCGAGGTCAGCAATCTGAACTGGGTCCGGCAGCGATCCAGGTTCTGTCCCCGCCGGCTCACCTTGTAGTACCGATCGCCGACTAGAAAATCCGTCAAAAATCGAATCCCTTGCTCAAATACAATCACCTTCGCGCCCGCAATCAGCGATTCGCGCTCGTCGGCGGTCAGAAAATCCCCCGCCCCGGCAAGATATCCGCGCAGTACCGCCTCAAACAAGGAAAACTTCATCTCCACGCGCGAGAGATCCAGCTCATCCTCCGCCGCCGGACAGGTCATCGTGCGCACCATGTCGCCAAAATCGTGAGCCACCAGCCCCGGCATCACTGTGTCCAGGTCGATCACGCAGATCCCTTCACCAGTCCGTTCATCGAGCAGCGCATTGTTCAGCTTCGTATCGTTGTGTGTCACCCGCTCCGGCAGACCAGCATCTACCAACGCGCCAGAAATCGCCATCCGTGACATCGCAAACGCAATCTCTTGCTCGACCCCCTTGCATCGCTTCGCCTTATCCCGATCCACCGCAAACTCGAAATCCATAAACCGCTTCGGAGTGTTGTGAAAGTTCGGGATTGCCTCCGCAAGCCGCGCGCCTGGTAAATCCACAAGCATGCGTTGGAAAACGCCGAACGCTTTTGCAGCCTCAAACGCCTGTCGCGAAGACGTGACTTCATCGAACGTTTCAGCTCCTTCGATAAAGTAATAAGCACGCCAGTATCGCTCCTCCGCGTCCACGTTCCACGATCTTCCCTCCCGGCTGGCGAGTAGTTGAAGGACCCGTCGTTCCGCATCTGCTATGCCGGTCAGTCGCGACCGAACGTGCTTCGTGACACGCTCGATGTTTTCCATAAGCGCGATGGGATTCTCGAAAATGCGTGTGTTGATCCGTTGCAGCAGAATGTGTCCGCTACTCCGGTCACTGCCGAATCGCACACTGTACGTATCGTGAATATGCCCGCTGCCGTAACGCTCTATGCTCTTCAATTCCCCATCAACACAAAACGTTGCCGCGACAGCAGCGAGCCCGTGCACTTCCGTCATTGCCACAACTTTCTGGGATAAGTTCCCCCCTCAACCAACCTGGTAATGCCCTGCACCACCCGCGAATGGTCCTCGCGATACGTCACCCCGAACCACACATCGCCCGATCGAAGCACCTTCACCCGCGCCAGTTCCGCCTGAACCAGCGAGTTCACCGTGTCCGGAAGGTAGCACTCGGCATTCGAGTCGTCTCCGTATCGGTTCAGAAAACCCCGAAACTGCTCGCGCAGCTGCCCGAACACCTGTGGCGTGAATCCCCACATGTTCATGCTCACCATCTCGCCACCGTCCAATTGCGTCTCCTGCCCTTCGGAGTCGACATTGGTGATCCGCGCTCCCTCGCGCTTAATTGACTTCAGTTCTGTAATGTCTTTCAGATATCCATCCTCTGCCACATGACACACTCCACGCGCCACCGTCCCAAAGTCTGAAAGCGTATTGCGCAGCACAAATCCCACCATCGCATGGTCCGTTGTCCCCGTTTGCAAATGCTGCGCCAATACCTGGTAGCTTTTCGCACCATAGAAATCATCCGCATTGATCACGCCAAACGGTTCTTGAATCGCATTTTCAGCCATCAGGATTGCATGCGTCGTACCCCACGGTTTCGTGCGTCCCTCAGGCACAGAAAACCCCGGAATCACCTTCCCCACTTCCTGGAACACGTAATCCACCGCAATCCGCTTTTCAAATCGCGCGCCGATTCTTCGCCTGAACAGCTCTTCGATTTCTCGCCTGATGACGAAAACAACTTTCCCGAACCCGGCGCGACGCGCGTCGAAGATCGAGTAATCCATGATGGTCTCGTTATCGGGCCCGACGGGCTCCAACTGTTTCAGTCCGCCGTAGCGGCTTCCCATTCCGGCCGCCAGCACAAGCAGTGTCGGAGTGTTCACTTCATCCGTCCTTCCCTCAGCGGTGCACGCTTGGTCGTGGTGCCATGTCGAGCGTGAGCACCTCAAAGGGCGTAAGGTGGAACGCGTGTTCCTCCTCCGCGGAAATCACTATCGAGATCCGTCCTGCGTCTTCCTTCCAAGGGCTCCAGGCACTATACACCTTCGCATCATCTCGCGGCAGTTCAAACGCATCGGCCAGTCGCAGCCGGATCACCTGCTCATGATCGCTCGGATTGCGTAGCACCAGGATTCCCTTCTTTGGCGTCCACGCGGCCCACCCATATACCTCCAGCCACGCCGGATCGCCGCCTACCCAGTGCGTATCCTTCAGCACCTCCGCATTGGCCCGTGACCACTTGGCCGCTTCCCCAAGGTCATCCCAGTTCTGCTGGCTTAGGAGCGACGGCGTGATGTACATCTCCTGCAACTGCGTCCCCGTCCCGAAGTACGACCGTATCTCGTTGCGAAAATCATTTCCCGGATCCTTGTCCAGATCCTTGTGATCCTTCGCGTAGATCATTCCGTGCAGCATCAGCGAATTCAGCGGATACAGCGGCCCCATCTGCACCACGTTCCTGTATGTCTCTGCGTCACGATACGTAATCCACTGCTCGCGATACGTCCCTGCACCTGCCGTCGAATCGTCCTCGCCCCCGCGCCAGATCGAGTCCGCATGCATCAGCCAGAACGGAGACGGCCACGTCCCCGTCGTCAGATTCACAAACAGATCCGACTTTGCAGCGCGCAACTCGCCGATCAAGTGGATCATCGCCGAGAAGTCGCTGTCGAACCGGCTCCCCGGAAAAACCGAATCAACATTTCCAGTGCCGTCAAACTTGAACTGATTCACTCCGTACTTCTCAATCATCTTCAAGGCCACATCGCGAAACGCCGCATAATACTTCGGACCCGACAGCGCATACCCGCCGCCCACAATCTCATATCCTTCGCTTCGTCCGAAGGCGATCCGCTCCTGCTTCGGCTTTGAGTACCCTCCCCAGGGCGACATCCACACTCCCGGATCGGCCCCATACTTCTCCGCCGCCTCCTTCACCTGAGTGAATCCGTCCGGAAAACCGCTATTGAACCGCCACAGTGAATCGTGTTTGTCCCACCCATCGTCGAACAAAAACGAATCAAGTTTCACGCCTCGCTTTTCCACCAATTCACGACCGAACGCATTGATCCGGTCCACCGCATCTGTCGCGCTGTATGGCGTGAAGTACCCAAGGTCGTACCAGCTGTTGTAGTGCAGAAAGGTGCGATAAGGATGGGCGCGCTCTCGTTCCAGATATGCCAGAAAATCGCGGCGCATCTGCCCTTCGCGTGCCACTCCTATCACCGACGAATACTCCACCGTCTGTCCCGCGCGAAGCGGCAAGTCGCGATCGATCCATGCCGTCGCTCGCTCGCCCGTGACCTTGCTTTGCGAAAGCGGATGTTCAAAACCCAGAAACACATTGCCCGCCACAATCGGCGACCCCGCCACGCTTCCTACCACATGTGCATCCGGCAGTTTTACATCGACCAGTTCCACCCGACTGATCGCCAGATCCTTCTCGCCCACTGCAGCAATTGAAACAAGCTGTCGCACATAGTTCGCACCATCCAGAAGCTGGACAGACCACGTCACCTGCATCGAGTGCTCAGTGTTCTCCAGGTGCACATCCAGCATCTTTCCCGAGAGCCCATCCGATAAACGAGAAGGATGAGGCATCGGCTCGACATTGATCTCCTTCGCATCTCCCTGGAGCGCAAGATTGCGGATGTCGAGAATGCTCCCGTCGGTCATCAAAATCCGAAACGGCGATGCGGTTCTTACTTCCGTCCGTCGCATCTGCTCGACCACCGCAAAACCACTGACATGATCCTTCGCGATCGAAATTGTTGCCGCAATCCTGCGGTTCCTCAGCTCAATTTCGTCTCCCCGGTGGGCGATCGTGACGGCCTCGACCGCCCCTCCCCCCTCCACATCGGCGCGCAGAAAAGGTGTGATCGGCACTGAAAAACAGCAAAGCAACGACGCAACATGTCCAAAATGACGAAGGTTCATGGTTGGCAGTGCACTACCGGGCAATCTCCGCTGATCCGGTCCCGGCAGAGCCCCTTTCTCTGCTATTGATTCTAAAACGTTTACTTCGATGCTGGCTGGGGCTGGCCCCAGTTCACCCCGAGCCTTCACCTTTGGGGCAGCGCCGGTGCGAGTCCGGACCCGCGAAACTCGAAAATTCCCCGTACATGAGCAGACAACAGGTGTGTGATGGTCAACCCACTGCGAGACGAGCTAAGCGGTCTAAAATGGAACCGTTAACAATTTATTCGCATCACACCCTGCGGAAGGAGTTACGAATTGAAACACTTTACACGCGTACTGGTTCCTGTGGTCCTGGTAGCTTTGGTTGCTGTCGCTGGATGCAAAAAGAAGACACCCCCACCGGTAGCCCAGACAGCCCCGCCTATTACCGCTCCAGCCCCCACAGCCAAGATTTCCGCCCAGCCTGACGCCATTTCGGCTGGCGACCAGGTAACCCTGACGTGGAAGACGACTGACGCAACCAGCGTCTCCATTGAAGGCATCGGCGATGTACCCACCACCGGCACCAAGACCGTCACGCCGACCACCTCGACGAACTACCACCTGGTTGCGCGTGGCGAAGGCGGCACCGCCGAAGATACGGCCCGGGTCACGGTGACGGCTCCTCCACCGGTCACACAACCCACCAACACCATGTCTGCGGAAGAAGAGTTCAAGGCCAATGTGCAGGACATCTTCTACGACTACGACGCCTACGATGTCCGTCCGGACGCGCAGACGACACTGTCGAAAGATGCGGCATACCTCAGCAGCCATCCGAACATCAAGGTCGTCATCGGTGGATACTGCGACGAGCGCGGATCAAATGAGTACAACCTCGCTCTCGGCCAGAATCGCGCTGACGCGGCCAAGAACGCGCTGATCACCGCGGGAGTCGCTGCAGGTCGCATCCGCGTTGTCAGCTACGGCAAAGAGAAGCCTTTCTGCACCGAATCAACTGAAGCCTGCTGGCAGCAGAACCGCCGCGCCGGCTTCTCGATCGACCAGTAATAGGCTCTTAATTCGTTGTGGCGGCATCGCCTAACCGGTGCCGCTCCAACACCTTCTCGGGGCGATACACGAAAGGTCAATAGCGATTCACCGGCTCCAGGCAGCGCAGCAGTGCTGGGGTCCGTCTAATCAGCAAGCACGCTTCTGTTCGGCCTGGGCGAATGGTGCTATATGGGCGAACCGGCGCAAATCAAAAACTCGTAGGTGATCGATGCAAAGAACATTCAACCTTCGTCATCGTTCCATTGCGGCGGCAGCTTTCGCCGCGATCCTTGCCTTAGCTCCCGTGCGCGCTCATGCGGCCTCGAAGGAAATCATTGCACTCCAAACGCAGGTACAGCAGTTGCTCGACATGGTGCAGCGCATGCAATCCACCATGGATACCAAGTTTGGCGTTCTGCAGCACCTCGTGGAACAAACTGCCGACAACGCCAACCAGATGACCCAAACCGTCAACGCCCTGCAACAGAAGCTCAATCAGCAGAGTGACGCGCTCAGCGGCAAGATTGACACCGCGTCGGGTCAGGTCCAATCGCTCAACGACTCGGTTGACGAATTAAAGACGCGCATCGCCAAGCTCGACAAGTCCCTGCAGGACATGCAGGGCCAATTACAGAACATTCAGAGCGCGCCTCCCGCGGGCACCCAGCCAACCCCCGGTGGAACCCAGGGCACAGTTCCTACTCCTGGGGGCGGAGCAGCCGGTCCGCCGACTGCCGGCAACGCGCCTCCCGCCAACCCCGCGCCCCCGCTCCAGGAAACCTTTCAGTCGGGTCTCCGTGACTTCAACGCCGCCAAGTACTCCGTTGCCACCGGCGAGTTCCAGGACATCGTGCACTACTACCCCATGGATGACCTTGCCGGAACCTCGCAGTTCTATATGGGCGAGATCGCCTACAGGCAGCAGAACTATGGCGAAGCGATCAACGAGTATAACGCGGTGCTCGAGAATTTCAGCGGCAATCCCAAGGCGTCCACCGCTCAGCTCCACAAGGGATACGCGCTCATTCAGCAGGGCAAACGCGATGCCGGAATCCACGAGCTTCGCCTTCTCCTCCAGCGCCACCCGCAGACGCCCGAGGCCGCGCAAGCCCGCGCCAAACTGACCGCCATGGGCGTGCACAACACCTCCGCCCAACGCTGAGCAGCATCTACATACAACGAAGATCTTCCTGAACCACAAAAAGCCCCGCATTCCGCGGGGCTTTTTGCTTGGCTTTTGCTTTTTACTCCCTACTTCCTATTCTCTGCCTTACTGCAGATTCACCATCAACTGCTCCAGCGCCGACTTCGGCGGCCGGCTCAACGACTCCGGCAGCGTAGCCAGCGGCTGATCCACGATATTCAGCAAATCGGTAAACGTAGGCTTCTCCGTGTTGATGTAGAACACCCCAGTGAGCACCTCGTGGTTCTCTTCAGCTTCCATCAAAGTCTTCACCGCGTTGGCCCGATTCGTCGGATCATAGTCTTCCTGCAGCTTGCGCAGCCGCAGAGTCGACCCGTCGTGCATCTCCACTTCGTAGACCTGGCCGGAGTCGTAATCAACTTCGATATCCTCGAAGCTCGCCACGAACCCAACCTCGTTCACCGGCTCATCGTGATCCTGCATGAACTTGTAGCTCTTCGTCGAACCCTCATGATCGTTGAATGTCACGCAAGGGCTGATCACGTCGAGCATCACAGTTCCCCTGTGTGCAATGGCTGCCTTCAGCATCGAAACCAGCTGCTTCTTGTCGCCCGAGAACGACCGGCCCACGAAGGTCGCACCCAGCTGAATCGCCAGCGCGCAGGTGTCGATCGCCGGCAGATCGTTGATCACGCCGGTTTTCAGCTTTGAACCGATATCCGCCGTGGCGGAAAACTGTCCCTTGGTCAATCCATACACGCCGTTGTCTTCGATGATGTAGATCATCGGAATGTTGCGGCGCATCATGTGGACGAACTGACCCACGCCAATTGAAGCCGTGTCGCCGTCGCCCGAAACGCCAAGCATCATGTTTTGGTGATTCGCCAGGATCGCGCCGGTCGAAACCGAAGGCATGCGCCCGTGAACCGAGTTGAAGCTGTGCGAGCGGCTCATGAAGTACGCCGGGCTCTTCGACGAGCAGCCGATGCCGCTCATCTTCATCACCCGCTCCGGCTCCACGCCCATCTCGTACATCGCATCGATAATGCGCTCGCTGATCGCGTTGTGACCGCACCCGGCGCACAGCGTCGACTTCCCGCCGCGATACTCAAGTACCGGAAGCCCGATGTGATTGACCTTGGGACCTGGAGGCGGTGTTGATGTTTGGGTTGCCATGATTACAGGCCCTCCTTGGTTGCAAATTCCTCTGTGATGGTCCGCGCATCGATCGGCAGACCGTTATAGTTCAGAATGCTGCGCAGCTTCACCAACTGGTCCGCCGGCAAATCCAGCTTCAGCAGGCTCTCCAGCTGCGCATCGCGGTTCTGCTCAACCACGTAAACGCGATCGTGTGACGCCACGAAGTCGAGAATCTCGTGCGCGAATGGATACGCGCGAATGCGCATGTAATCCACATCCCTGTCGTACTCCTTCTTGATCTGGTCAAGACTCTCGCGCAGTGCGAAATCCGTAGTGCCGAACGCCAGGACCCCAACCCTCGATGTCCCGTTCTTCACCACGATCGGCGCCGGAACCAGCTTGCGTGCGCTTTCGAATTTCCGCGAAAGCCTGTCCATCACTTCCTGATACTCATCCGGCTTCTCGGTGTATCCCGCCGCCGCGTTGTGTCCCGAGCCTCGCGTGAAGTAGGCGGCCTTTGGATGCTTCGTGCCCGGCAGCGTGCGCCAGCCAATCGAGTCACCATCCACGTCCGTGTAACGCGCGAATCCGCCCAGCTTGTCCAGATCTTCCTTGCTCAGCACCTTGCCGCGATCAAGCGGCTTGTCGGGATACTGGAACTGTTCCGACATCCAGTTGTTCATACCCAGGTCAAGATCCGTCAACACGAACACCGGCGTCTGCAGGCGCTCTGTCAGGTTGAATGCTTCGACGCTCAATTCAAAGCACTCCTTCACTGAAGCTGGCAGCAGAATCACATGCTTCGTATCGCCGTGCGAAAGAAATGCCACCGAAAGCAGATCCGCCTGCTGCGTACGCGTCGGCATGCCCGTCGAAGGCCCCGTACGCTGCACGTCGAAGATCACGCCCGGCAGTTCCGCATAGTAGCCCAGGCCCGCAAACTCCGCCATCAGCGAGATGCCCGGTCCCGAAGTCGACGTCATCGACCTTGCTCCGGCCCAGCCTGCACCCAGCACCATGCCGATCGCTGCGAGTTCATCTTCCGCCTGCACCACGGCAAAAGTCGCCTTGCCATCAGCAGTCACGCGCAACTTCTTCAGCAGATCCGTCGTCGCTTCAATCAGCGAAGTTGACGGCGTAATCGGATACCACGCCACCACCGTCACACCCGCAAACACCGCGCCCATGCCGCATGCAGCGTTGCCGTCGATGATGATCTTCCCCGCCGTCTGATTGCTCCGCTCAATGACGAAGGGATCCTGCTTCACCAGCTTCTCCTGCGCATAATCGAACCCGGCCTTCACCGCGCCGAAGTTCAGATCGAAAACCTTCTGCTTCTTTGCAAACTGTTTCTTGACCGCGCTCTCCACAACCTCAAGATCGATCGACAGCAGCTGCGCCACCACACCCACGTACACCATGTTCTTCACCAGCTTGCGCAGCTTGGCTTCGGTGCACGCCGCCGCCGTGATCTTGTCGAATGGAACCGAATAGCAGACAACATCGTCGCGATATTGCTTGAGGTTCAGGTTCTCCTCATAAATGACAACTCCACCTGCAGGCAGCGCCATCACGTCGCTCTTCGCGGTTTCGGGATTCAGTGCCACCATGAATTCATAATCGCGCGTGCGGGCCACATACCCGTCTTTGCTGGCGCGAATGATGTACCAGGTGGGAAGTCCGGCAATGTTCGAGGGGAACAGGTTCTTTCCACTTACTGGAACTCCCATTCCGAAGATGCTCTTCAGCAGTACGCTATTGGCGGATTGCGAGCCGGACCCGTTCACCGTTGCTACGTTGATGCTGAAATTGTTTACAACACGCTTTTGCGCGTTCGGCGTGCCCTGTTCTTGACCCAGAGCCAGGTCTCCTGTCGCCATTTGGCGGGATTCCCTTCAGGTGAAGTTCCTCGCGCCCAGGATCATGAATCCTCGCAAAGGCCGTCCAGCACCGTTGCAACCTTTTGGGTTGCTTGATCACCGGACTGTAGCTTCGGAGTACGGGGTGCCCGTAGACGCGATGGAAAGCGATAAAACTTCGCTCACTTGTGATTATAGTCACTTAGTGGATTGGCCGTACCGCTTCCAGACACGCAAACTTGTACCCTAAGTACCTTTCACAGCAACGGATGGAAGTCAGCCTGAAAATCCGGAAGGCTCACGATCATCCTGGCTCTTCATCGACAATCGCAGGACCTTGGGTCGGTTCTAACCCTATATCTTTGAGTGCGCCAGCGCCATCCGCGTCGAGTCCCGATGCCAGCGCACCAGCAGCGTCGAGGCAATTACCACCAGCGATAGCGTCAGCCCGATCCACATCCCGTACACGCCCCACTTCAACACAAAACACAGGATGAATCCCAGAGGCAGCCCCATCACCCAATACCCCACGAGGTTCGCGTACATCGGCACGCGCGTCTCCCCCAACCCACGTAGCGCTCCCGTCGAGACGGTCTGGATGCCGTCGAATATCTGAAACGCCGCAGCGATCAGCAGCAGCGTCGGCCCCAGCGCCAGAACACTAGGGTCCGGCGTATATAGCCTGATCAGTGGCCCCGGCGCCACCAGGAACACTACGCCTGCGAAGACCATGAATCCCGCTCCCAACGCCAGCGCCAGCCACCCGGCCCTTCGCGCCTTTGCCGGATCGCCTGCCCCGATCGCGTGCCCTACGCTCACCGCCGCTGCGGCCGACACCCCCAGCGGCACCATGTACGAAATGCTCGCGTAGTTCAGCGCAATGGTATGCGTGGCCAGCGCAACCGGCGTCAGGTAGCCCGCCGCAAATGTGCTCAGGTTCCACGCACCCACTTCCAGCAGAATCTGTCCTGCTGCCGGCGCACCAATCCGAACCAGTTGTCGCAACCGATGGACCTGTGGTCCGCCCCAATGTGCAAACAGCGGATGTCCTCGGTTGCGTTCGTACCGCCACGCAAAACCGAGCATCGCCACTGCCATCCCCACTCGCGCGATGCACGTTGAGATCGCCGACCCGTTCACACCCAGCGATGGAAATCCGAGCTTCCCGTAGATCAGTATCCAGTCGCCGAACCAGTTCAACAGGTTCGCTACCACGTAAGTCAGCGTGATCACGCTTACCTGCCCCACTCCCTGCAGATAACGCCTCGTTCCGCCGTACACCAGCAGTGGCAGCGTGCCCCAGTTCAGAATGCGCAGGTACCCGCCAGAAAGGCTCGCCACCTCTGGAATCACGCCAAAGTGCGTGAAGCCGTAACTGAGCGCCGCAATCAGGATCATCAGCGGCACGGTAGCAATGCATGCCAGGTACATTCCCTGAGCCAGCCATCGATGGCACTCGTCATGATCCCGCCGCCCGTACGCCTGCGCCACCAGCGTGTCCAGTCCCAGCAGCAGCCCAATCCCGAAAAGCGATGGCGTATAGTAGACCGCGTTCCCCAGCGCCACCGCACCAATCGCCGCCGGTCCCAGTCGACCAACCATGATGTTGTCGACCACACCCTGCGCCACCCAGCCCAGTTCGCTCAGGACAACAGGAACAGCCAGCGATACCATCGCTGAAAGTTCGCTTCTCCATTTGGCCTCGCGCAAACCCATCCTTCTACTTTAACGGTCATCTGCAACGCGCAGGTTTTCTCTCGGAAGCTTTGGCTAAAAACCTGCTTGCTTCTTCTTGCAGTGGCTCGCCTCTTGTCTGGGGTTGATTTGTTGGTCGTATGCGAGAAGATCCGACAGCTCAAATTCCGACTGCATGACGCCTTTCTTTGCGTGTCCTGCACTCTTGGTTGCGATATGGATCCATTCATGAACGATCACGCGCGCCATGGCCTCCGCCATAACCGTGTCTCGCCTACGCTGATTCATTCCCAACGCCACCGGGCCGAGCATTGCGACAATCCGCTCGCAATCTAGATGCACCAAGGGCCGAAATTCGCCCCTCTCTTCCCGGACCCATCCAAGCGCGCCCTCGACGAACTTCCGCGGAGCGGGTTTCAGGGAACAGTCTCCGATGACCGTAACCGAGAGAGACGTCTCAACAACCAAACCTGGAACCACGTCTTCTCCTCGAAGCACATCGAATTCCCCACTCAGCACGGGAACAGCCGCGGCTTCCTTGGCTTGGCCTCTGTGCAACTCTTCGACGAGCGCACTCCAAAGGCTTTCGTTCATGGGGTGGTCGCCGAAGACCACCATCGTGGTGTGCTGTACCGGACTCTCAGCCAGTGCACTCACACCACAAAATGCCAAAACGAGCACAGCAGTGGCTCGAAGCAAGCCACTAACGGATTGAGATCGAGAAAACAGAAACCGAGGGGATGCAGTCATGGTGTTCTCACCTGCGCCATCGTCGCCGCCAGGTTCATCGGCGGGCTATCGGTTTATTGCGTTTAATTCGGAATTTCTCAGGGAAGGAAGAAGCTGGGGATCCGCCATCGTTTCCACTTGTGACGGCTCGGAATCAATGCCGAATCCACTCTCATGTTTGCGAGTGTGGCCCGGGTTGACATATCTGTCCAATAGATTGCTATGATGATTTCCATCTGGATTGGAGATGAACGATGGAAGTCCGCCAGCTTCAGACCTTTAGAGTTCTCGCCGAGGAATTGAACTTCACCCGGACCGCGGAACGAGTGCACACCGTGCAATCGAATGTCACCGCCCAAATCAAAGCACTGGAAGAGGAACTTGGCGCTCCACTCTTCGATCGGCTCGGTCGTCGCGTCACCCTGACCGATGCGGGACGCCGTTTTCAGCCATTTGTCGAACAGGCCCTTGCCGCAATGGAGCAAGGCCAGCGAGCGATCCGCAACGGATTAGAGCCAAGCGGCCCTCTCCGGATCAGCGCGCCTGAGAGCATCCTCACCTATCGCCTGCCCATCGTGCTCCGGAATTTCCGGCGCAAGTTTCCGCATGTCGAGATCTCGTTTCGACCGCATGTGGATTCGACTCTGGCCTCTGAACTCGAAAGCGGAAAACTCGATCTTGTGATCAACATGTGCGATCACCCTTCAAATCCCGCACACCGGTCCGTCCGATTTCATACCGAGCGGATCTTTCTGCTGGGCGAGCCAAACCATCCGTTGGCCAAACGGCGTACCGTCAAACCCTGCGATCTGGCAGGTCAAACCTTATTGCTGACTGAATCGGGCTGCGGATACCGAGCGAAACTCGACACCATCATGGCCATGCAGAATATCCGCCCCGGCCACATCACCGAATTCTCCAGCGTTGAGGCGATCAAACAGTGCGTCTGCGCCGGAATGGGGCTCGCGCTTCTTCCCGCCATCGTTGTCTCCCGCGAACTTCGCCAGAACCAATTCAAGACACTGCACTGGAATGGTCCCGCCCTCGACATCGCGACCTGGGTTCTATGGCACAAAGATAAATGGATATCTCCGGCCATGACCGCTTTCCTGGAATTGATCAAGCTCCAGGTCGAACACTCCGAGGTCAGCGAAAGACCCCTTCACCTTGAAGGGACCTTCGCCGATTAGTGGCGTTAAGATCTGCGACAAGCTCTCATTGCCTGACGACCGGCAACAATGGCCCTGCACCTGGTGCATTAGTGACCCATCTTCGGCCGCATGATCCGAAGTACCGCTTTCCCATCCAGACTCTCAAGCGGAAAATACACAAGGTGCGTTTTCGGGTCCACGCTTACCGTGTGCGCGTGCGGCATGTTGCAATGGCCTACGGGCACTACATCATGCCCCGCTTCACGAAAAACGGAGACGGTCCCGGATTCCGCTGATACATAGAGGAGTCTCAGACCGGCATCGAATGCCAGAACATCCGGATCGTCCCCCACTTGGTGAACGGCAAGCTGCTTCGACTCCTTCAAATTAAACACGGCGAGCGAATGATTCTCTTCGCCTGCAATGAACGCCAGCCGCCCCTGCACATCGAGCGCAATCCCATGCGGGTTTTTGATCCCCGTCAGCTTGTGCCGTGCAATGATCTGCATAGCTTCCGGATCAATTTCCACAAGTTCATTCACGCCGTGTACAGCAACCAGGATGTGTCCTGAACCTGGATCGTAGACCGTGTTTCCGGCATATCCACCAAGAGGAATGTTCTTGATCAGCTTGCTGGTCTCCTCATTTACAACAGCGTCCACTCCTCCGTGTTCATCGGAGACAAACACGCGTCGTACTGCCGGAGAATACGCCAGCCCATCCGGATAATCAATCGGTCCGGCTTTTCCGACAACCTTCAACGTATGCATGTCCAATGCGATCATCTGGTGATCCCCTGTCGCCGACGCAAACACTCGGCCGACCTCCGGAACCGCAATCACACCATGCACGCGCTTGAAGCCATCAAGATTCGCCACCACTGCTCGCTTCGAGATATCGAATACCACAAGCTGATCGGCATTCATGTGCGAGATGTACAGCCGTTCATGTTCCGCATCCATGCTTTGATAGTCGAACCGCGCCGCTGGCCCCGGCATCGGCAAATCGGCCACCAGTTCAAGAACCTCTCCGCAAGGCGCCCCCGTCTGCGCTGAACAACGAATCGACACCACCATTACCGCAATCGTAAAAACTCGTCGCATAGATTCCCCGCTTGATCTCGAGTTCCGACTCCCTGGCCCCTAATCGCTCACCTCAAATCGATACGATCCGGACGCCAATTCGAATCCGCCGTCCACCTTCTTCGCCAGCGGACTCTCGCTCAATCGCGTTCCGTCCAGCATGTAGCGCGCCGCATCGGCCGCCTTCACTTCAAGCCGGCCGGTCGTATTCGGCGGAAGTGTTACATGCCACTCCACAGTCTTCCCCTTCACCGTCCAACTCGAATCGATTTCCCCATACGAAGACTGGTACTTGAACTCCAGCGGCGACAGCCGCGCGTCGAACACCGGATGCAGCACCACGGTGTGGAAGCCAGCGTCCAGCGGCGTCGCATCTACCCCGGCAGCGAATCGATAAATCCAGTCCGCCACGGCGCCGTAGGCATAGTGGTTGTAAGAATTCATCTGCGGATCGTCCATCTTCAGGTTGCTGTTCCATCTCTCCCACGTGGTCGTTGCGCCATGTTCGATCTGGTATCCCCACGACGGCATACCGGTGCTGAGCAGCAGGTTGTAGGCCAGTTTCGCCTGGCCGGACTTGGTCAGTTCCTCGAGAAGATACGGTGTGCCGACGAATCCCGTCCCCAGCAAGCCATGATTCTCATCGATCTTCTTTACCAGCCGTCCGGCGGCGGCTGCTCGCAGGTCTTCCGGGACAAGGTTCATATGCAGCGCCAGCACGTAACTCGTCTGCGTGTCACCACCCTTTGCCCTCACATTGTGACCAGCGACATCTTGAAACGGCGAAGGACTGTAATCCGCTCCCTTGATGTACCCCCCCGCTTTCACATACTTCTTCTGGAAGGCGCTCCGAATCTTCTCTTCCAGTTGCGTGTACCGTTGCTCCTCCTCCACGCGCCCTGTCGCGTGCGCCATCTGCCGGACCATGTTCACGTCATAGGCCCAGTAGGCGGTCGCAACCAGGTCCTCCTGCGTGGGGCCTTCCAGCGAAAGCCAATCGCCAAATGGAATGCCCGAATCGTTATGCCAGATGCCATTTGGATTCCGCGCTTCGATGGCGTCTACGTACTTGCGCATCGCCTGCCAGTTCTCGTCAATTACGCTGGAATCGCCCGTCTGCAACCACGAGGTCCACGGAATGATCACGCCTGCATCGCTCCACGCCGCCGCAACACCGGGCGCAATTTTCGCCGTACCCGGTGCAATGATCCCGTAGTACGGCGTTCCTACCTGAGTCCCGCGCTCATCCGCGGCGAATTTCCGCGTGAACGCTGCCAGGTCCGCGTTGTAAGACGCCGCCCGCCAGAACACCTGCGCATCCGCCATCCACCCCAGCCGTTCATCCCGCTGCGGACAATCCGTCGGCAGTCCCACAAAATTCGACCGCTGCCCCCACAGAATGTTGCTCCACAATTTGTTCACCATCTCATTGCCGGTCTTTAGTTCCGCCGTGAACGGAAAATCTGTATGCAACACCAGTATCGAAACAGCCGAGAGCGCCGGCGCAATCTTCAGCCCTGTCACCTCCAGGTATCGGAACCCATGAAACGTGAACTGCGGAACAAGATCTTCGGTTTCCGCACCGCTCAGAGTGAAATGGTCCGTCGCCTTCGCTGTTCTCAGGTTTTCCGTATACAGCGTTCCGTCCGGATTCAGCACCTCTCCCAGCCGCACCTGCACGTCCGTACCTGCCGGACCAGAAACACTTAACTTTTCCACCCCCGCCATGTTCTGCCCGAAGTCGTAAATGAAGACGCCTGGCTTCGGCTCCGTCATCTTCAGAGCGGGCATCGTCTTCTCCGTACGAATCGGTTCAAACGCCTGTGCCTCTAGAAGCACCTGCTTCGGATGAATCACCTCGGCCGGCTGCCATTTCCCGACCGCATCCTGAGCAGCTTGCGCCCCATCCATCGCGGCATCATCGCGACGAGTGGGTTCCCACCGCCGCAAATCCTGTGTCTCACCGTCATACAACTCAGAATGCAGAATGTACGAATTGCTCGCCAGCCAGCTCGCATCGGTTGCCACCCACTGCACGCTTCCGTCCTCATGCTCAACGCGCAACTGCGCACGCAATGCTGGTGGCGTGTCGCCATAATTATTCGGTTGCTGCAACCACTCGAGCGGAGTCGAGTACCATCCGGGCGCTAGCAGCGCGACAATCGCATTCGCCCCGCTCTTCACCAGGTCCGTCGCGTCATACGTCTGGTAAAGCACGCGCTCGCGGTAGTCCGTCCACCCCGGCGCCATCACGTCATGGCTCACAGGCTTGCCGTTCAGGAACAACTCATAGGCACCCAGTGCCGTCGCATACAGTCGCGCCGACTTGATGCCCTGTCCCGCGTCGAACGTCTTCCGCAGCGTCTTCACGCTGTCCGGAATCCACGGATTCAGCACCGGAGTCTCTTCCGGCCCCTTCTTCTGCATCCAAACCACCGCATTCTTCCATGCGCTATCGTCAAACTCTCTCGTCTGCCAGCCTTCCGGCGGTCCTGCAGCCGAGCCCTGTTTCGTCGGGTGGCTCTCCGGCGGACCCATGGACAGATCTCTCTGCGTAGGGTGGAGCACGGCACTCTTCCACGTCCCGTCGCTCACCACCGTCGCCGTCGTTCCATCCTTGTAGAACACAAGGAACGTCGCCATCATCGGTGGTGCATCCTTCCGCTTCTTCTCCCCGTATTTACCTATGTAGTGCACACACTTAATGGCAATCGTGTTACGGCCCTGTGCCGCCTGCCCCGTCACATCCGCACGCACAAACTTCTGCCATGGCATTTGGTGATACGCCGGATACTCCGACGCCGTCATCACCTGCTTTCCGTTTACCCACGCCCAGACCGTGTCCTCACCCGTTGCAAACAACAAGACGCGCTCCACCGGCCGCTCGATATTGAAACTCAGTCGATATGCAAATATCTGTTCGCTGTTCTTCTTCCCTTTCCCCGGAATAACATCAGGATTCGCAATCCACTTCGCGGGCGCCTTTCGAACCGCCGCTTCCTCCGGTGTCTCCCATCCGATCCAATCGCCACGCCAGGCTCCCTCGTTTATCAAACCCGTTTCCCACCATGCCACTTCGCTGGACGGGTACTCGTTTCCCTTCGAACCCCAGACCCCCACCCGCCAGAAATATCGCGTGCTCGGTTTCACCGCCGGACCCGCGTACTTAATATTCAGCGATTGCCCCGACTCCACTTTCCCGCTGTCCCACACATCCGCCTTGCCGTCAGTCAGCAAATCCGGCCTCGTCGCCACAAGTACCCGATACGCAGTCTGCCGCGCCCCCTGCGCACCATCCGCTAGCTCCCAGGAAAACCGCGGCGTCGCATCGTCTATCCCCAGTGGCCGATCAAGATTGTCGACCTGTAAATGCACTGGAGGCCCAGCCTGCCCAATCGCCATTGCAGCCGATGCAACAAACACCGCCAACACTCCCGTTCGAGCCATCTCGTTTTGCCCCCAATTCGAAGAACCAGCAAGTATATTCGCTGACCTCCATCTCTGCCGCAGTGAATCGCCCTTCGTTTGAGAACGCTCCTCATCGAATCGCCCCTTGTCATCCACCGCGGATCCTGAACTCGGGCCCACCAGGTTCGTCGGCACCTTTAAAATGTCACATTTTCTCCACAGCGGCAGGCAGTGTCTTATACGATGGTTGACCGGATTGCCAACGCTGGATTCATCGCGTCAGTCAGTCGATCAGGAAGATTCCAAAGCCTGCTTTCCACCCGGCGGCGGGCAAGGAGAACATTATGAAGACCTGGCCTCTCGCTGTATGCCTTGCCATCCCTGCGGCCCTCGCTTTCTCGCAGGAAACTCCCGTTCAGCTCCAACACGTCGATGTCACAAACGTCGACACCTCCGCGAACCCATGCGAAAACTTCTACCAGTACACCTGCGGGAAGCTCAACGCCGCCAACCCCATCCCGCCGGATGAGATCTTCTGGGGCGTAGGCTCGGAACTCCAGAAATGGAATGATCAGGTCCTGCGCGGCATCCTCGAAAAGAACCAGGCTGCCAATCCGTCCCGGACGCCCAACGAGCAGAAGATCGGCGACTTTTACGCCACCTGCATCGGTCAGTCGACGGAAAAGAAGAATGACCTCGCCACAATTCAGCCATTGCTCGAACGCATCCAGGGCATGCACGACAAGCGTGATATCGCGCCCGTGCTTGCCGCACTGCATAGCTCATTTGGTCGTTCATGGTCTGGCAGTGACAACCAGACGCCTGCGCCGCTGTTTGGCTTCGGTCAGCAGCCCGACTACAACGACGTCACCCACGTGATCGGCGGCCTCGATCAGGGTGGCCTTGGCTTGCCCAATCGCGACTTTTATTTGAAGGATGACGACGCATCCAAGAAGATTCGTGAGGAATACACAAAGTTGATCCAGGCTCTTCTCCAACTCGGCGGAACAAGCGCAGCCAAGGCCGCCATCGACGCCACCACCATCCTGCGCCTCGAGACCACGATGGCCAAGGCGCAGATGGACAACATCACGCGCCGCGATCCCAACAAGGTCAACAATCGCTTCCCTCCCGCCCAGCTCAAGACACTCGTGCCCAACTTCGATTGGGACGCCTACATGAATGCCCTCGGTGCGCCTGTCGTTCCGCTCTACGAGGTATCTTCTCCTGAGTTCTTTCGCGCATTGAACCAGCAACTCGCCCAGGAAGATCTCGCCACATGGAAGGCTTACCTGCGCTGGCATCTGCTGCTGGATGCGTCTGGGGCACTCGGAAATCAATGGCGCGATGCGCAATTCGCCTTCCAGCGCGTGCTCACCGGTCAGGAGCAGCAGCCACCCGATTGGCGTCGTTGTTCCAACGCCGTCGACGCCTACCTCGGCGAAGCGCTCGGCCAGGTGTACGTCGCTCAGGTCTTCCCGCCCGACAGTAAAGAGCGCGCCCGGAAAATGGTCAAGAACATCGAATCTGCAATGGGCCGCGACATCGACGCGGTGACCTGGATGCAACCCGCAACCAAACGCGAGGCGCATCTCAAACTGGCCGCGGTCGTCGACAAGATCGGCTACCCCGACAAGTGGATCGACTACAGCACCCTCTCCATCACGCGAGAGAGCCACGCCGCCAACGTAGAGCGTGCCACTGCATTTGAACTGAAGCGCCAACTCGCCATGATCGGGCTTCCGCTTGACCGTGCACAATGGCTGATGACTCCGCCCACCGTCGACGCATACGAAGAACCGCAGACCAACACCATCAACTTCCCGGCAGGCATTCTTCAACCCGTCTATTTCGACGCCAGCCAGGACGACGTGATCAACTATGGCGCCGAAGGCGCGGTTGTCGGCCACGAACTCACCCACGACTTCGATGACCAGGGTCGCAAGTTCGATGTCAAAGGCAATCTGCGCGACTGGTGGACTGCGCAAGATGCGAAGGAATACGACCAGCGTGGTGCCTGCATCGCAAAGGAATACACCGGCCCAGTCCCCGGCATCTCCGGCGTAGAGCAGAATGGAAAGCTCACCCAGGGTGAAGACACTGCCGACAACGGCGGCATCTACCTCGCCCTCTCTGCCTTAGTCGAGGACCTGAAACAGCATGGCAAAACACTCGATGACAAAGATGAGCACGGCCTCACCAGTCTGCAGCGTTTCTTCATTGCCTTTGGCACTTCGTGGTGCGATCAGATACGCCCCGAGGCAGCGAAAACGCTGATCATGACGAATCCGCACTCCGTACCGTTGCTTCGCGTCAACAACGTGGTCGGCAACATGCCGGAATTCGAAAAGGCATTCAATTGCAAGACCGGCCAACCCGAGGTCCACGCGACCCGTTGCCGCGTCTGGTAAAGCACCGCTGGGTGCCCCATCCATTCGACCGTGTTTAGTCGAATCGGTGGGAAAGCACAAACCCGACGCACGCTCACAAACGATAAGATGGCGAGGGGCTTTCCATGCTACGACCTCTCGCTCTTTCTGCCGCAGATTTCCGCGCAATCGCGCATTCGCTCTCCGACTTCACCGCCGACTACCTCCAAAAGATCCCCGAAATCCGTTCTTATCCCGAAAACATTCGCGGATCCGCCGTCGAACAACTATTCTCCGGCGATGTCCCTTCCGAGGGATTGGGCAAGGCAGCCTTCGACCTTCTTCCCGAGGTATTTGAGAACTCCCGCCCCGCCTGCCCCAGGTTCTTCGGATATGTATTCGGTTCCGGCGAGCCCATCGGCGCGCTCGGCCAGTTCGCTTCCGCAATGCTGCATCAGAATGCCACCGCCTGGCGCTCAGGCCCCTCCGCAAACGCCATCGAGCGCACCGTCATTCGCTGGCTTGCGAAAGCTATCGGCTGCGAGGGTTTCAGCGGCAGTCTTACCCTCGGCGGATCCTCAGCGAACCTCATGGGCCTTTGCATGGCTCGTGAAGCCAAGGCGCCGGCCAATGAATCCGGCATCCGTGGCGGCGCCATCTATTGCTCCACCGAAGCCCACATGTCCAACACCAAGGCCGCAGCATTGCTAGGACTCGGCCATTCCGCCGTCCGACTCATCGCCGTCGATCAGGACCTCCGCTTGCAGATCGACGACCTGCGCCATGCCATCCAGCGCGACCTTCAACAAGGCAACCTTCCCATCGCCGTGGTCGCCAGCGCCGGCACCACCGCCACCGGAAGCATCGATCCACTGCGAGAGATTGCCGAAGTCTGCCGCGAACACAATCTCTGGCTCCACATTGACGGAGCCTACGGCGCGCTTGCGTCTCTCGCCATTCCCGAGGCCTTCGATGGCATCAAGCTGGCCGACTCCATCTCCCTCGATCCGCACAAATGGCTCTATCAGCCCACCGGCTGCGGATGCCTACTTTACCGCGACCCGGCCGATGCGCGACGCGCCTTCTCGCATTCCGGCGAATACGCGCGCGTGCTTTCGAGCGACCCCATCGAGGGCTTTGCTTTCTTTGAAGAATCTATGGAGCTCTCGCGCCCATTCCGCGCCCTGGGCCTGTGGCTTTCGCTGCGATACTTCGGCCTCAGCGCATTTCAGCAGTCCATCCGCGATGACCTCCAGCTTGCGCAGACGCTCGCTCTCGCCGTCGACTCCGAGCCGAAACTCGAACGCCTCGCGCCCGTAGCCCTCAGCGCCGTCTGCTTTCGCTACATCGACAACTCCGGCGACTTCAATGCCCTGAATCGGCAGATCCTTGACCGCGTGATCCATCGGGGCCGTGTCTACATCTCCAACGCAGACATCCATGGCCGCTTCGCCTTGCGCGCCTGTATCGTGAACCACCGCACCACCGAACCAGACGTCCACGCCATCGTCAGCGAGGTCCTCGTCGCCGCGGCCGAACTTACCGCATAAAAAATGCCGGCGGGATCGCGCCTGCCGGCCTCGGCAAATTCAATCGTCTACAGAAGCTTCACCGACTGCACATGGATCGTGCTGCCTTCCTTCGTTCCTGAAACGTCCACTCGCAGGTGATCCTGCTTGCTGGTCCCCTCGATCAGTTTCATCGCCTCCGCGTTCCCTTTTGCGTCGAACTTCAGATAATTCCCATCCTTGTCCAGGATCCCGAATCCGCTCTTCGCGCATCCCAGCGCGCACGAACGCGTATGTGCATCCGGATTCGCCTTCGCCTTGGTTGAGCACTGCGTGTCGACTATCGAAACGTTCGACCAGTCTTCGGCCGCCGCAAACGCCGGCAGCGCCAGAAACACCGCCATAAGCACTGTTGCTCTTTTCATCGTTTTCGCTCCTTTGTTCTGATTCCTTGCAATCAACTCAAGCCGGATGTACCGCTGCATTCTTTCGTTCCACTATAGTCTGCGCGTTAGCAGCTTCCTCTCCCGTCGACTCCCGAACTTCCGTCAGCTTTGCCAGCACAAACGCGCCAACCGCTAGTTCCGGTTAAAGAACTTGTCCAACCCCGCCAGAAACGGGCCCACGCCAATCCCCACGCGCAGTATCCACCAGGCCACCTTCAGTCGATCCCGCTGTGCCATCATCCCTCCCCTGCTCAATAGAGCGGCGCCCAAACATCGGTTACAGACAAATTGCTGTAACCAAACGGCCTCCCGCCAGTCCATTGATTAGAATGCCTGCCAATTTGATGACTAACCCGCCATATCTCCTTGAGAGTCGGACAGACGAACAAATTGTGGAGCGCGTCGTTCAGGGGGAGGCGCTGCTCTTCGAAGTCCTCATGCGGCGCCATAATCAACGGATTTATCGCGCCATACGCAGCATTCTTCGCGATGACGCGGAATGCGAAGATGTAATGCAGGAGACCTACGTTCGCGCCTACGAACACCTTGCGCAATTCGAAGGGCGCGCCAAATTCTCCACCTGGCTCACGCGCATCGCCGTCAATGAATCCATCAAGAGCTCTATCGCGCGGGGCAAACTCGATCCACTGGATCTGGAAGATTTCGACGGGGAGGGCAGCATCATGCTGGCTTCGCATGCAGATTCGCAGACACCTGAAAACAACGCTGCGCGCAGCGAACTCAGCGCACTTCTGGAACAATCCATCCTGGCGCTCCCGGTTGCCTACCGTACCGTACTAGTCCTCCGCGATCTCGAGGAAATGAGCACCGCCGAAACGGCGCAGGTCCTCGCCCTCACCGACAGCAACGTCAAGGTAAGGCTCCACCGGGCCCACGAATTGCTTCGCTCTGAACTGATGGCCCGCGCCGGAGCCTGCAGCCCGCAGGCCTTCGTCTTCCCCGCCACCCGCTGCGACCGCGTAGTCCACGCCGTCTTCGAACGACTCAAATTCACTCACGCTGAGTAGCCCGCCGCGGCCCTCCGTGGAACCACCCCGTCCGAGCCTGCGTAACACCTTCAGCCACGCGGAGGTCCCCTATGCTCTGGTTCTACGAAGCTTTCTTTCCCGCCCTCTGGATTACCTTCTTAATCTACTGGCAGATCAGGGCCTTCAATACCAAGAGCACCCAGCGCCTCGAATCCGCCACGTCGCGCATCCTGCGTGCCCTAACCTTCGTTGTCGCGATTTCTCTTCTTTGCACAACCCGCATCCCGCTGCGCTGGCTTTACCTGCGTCTCTGGCAGCCCGGACTCTTCTCCTTCTGGCTGGGAGCAACCATCACCGTCGCCGGCCTTCTGTTCGCGGTCTGGGCTCGAGAGCACCTCGGCCGCAATTGGAGCCGCTCCGTCACCATTAAGCAGGATCACGAACTGATCACCACCGGACCGTACGCGCTTTTGCGCCACCCCATCTACACTGGCATCCTCGCCGGATTTCTCGGCCTTGCAATCGCCATCTCCGAGGTGCGCGGGTTCGTCGTCTTCGTCCTCATCTTCATCGTGTTCTGGTTCAAGCTCAGCATGGAAGAGCAGTGGATGCGCTCTCAGTTTGGAGAATCATATTCCACCTACGTCCATCGGACCGCCGCCCTGGTGCCTTACCTCTTCTGATCGCCAACACCTTCATCCAACCTGACGCCCCTTCCCGGGGCAGGCATTCGGTCGGCAGAGTTCCCTCAGCCAACGCCGGAGAACAACTTATAGGTGAAGCGCAGTTGCCTACGCGCCACGGCAAGATATTGAACCACTTCTTCATTCTTGCCCGGGATTGGAGCGTCCTGTACAATTGCTCGCACTCCTCCCCTGTTTAGTTCAGTTCCGGGTAAGCAATTTCGCAAACGGTACACCCGCCCCTCGGTCCTTGTTGACGAGTTGAGCCGTAGTGTCGGATGTAATCCATCGGTGACCTGTTTGCGCAATGGCAAGGTGGATTGCGATGAACGGCATCAGTTGCTCAAAGTGTGGGGGGACAAATCCGCCCAATGCTGCCTTCTGCGGGACCTGCGGCGCCCCTCTGGCCGCGCAACAGCCCTCCAGCAGCCAACCAGCATCCACCGGTGGCCAGCCTCCGCCTGCCGGCTTTCAGCCTGTACCCGCCAGCCAGCCTCCGCCTGCCGGCTATCCTCCGCAGTTTCCCGCTCCCAAAGTGATGGGTGACAACACCAAATGGGCACTTGGGCTGGGCGTTGCCGCCTTTTTCTGCTGCGGACCCGTCGCGGGCATACCGGGAATGATTCTTGCGAAAAAAGATATGGATGCGATTGCATCCGGGCAGGCTCCGCACCTGAATGAGAGCAGCGCCAAAGGCGCCTTTTACCTGAACATCATTTGCCTCATTTTGTTTGTTGTAGGCCTTTGCATATTTTGGGGTTTGCGAGGGATGCGAAGGTTTTAAGGCCTGCTAGGGAGCCTGCATGTACAACCGAACCGACAAATCGGTTGCGATTGGTTTGCTGGTCAGCGCCAGCAGCATGCTTGCGGTCGCCCTGTGGTTGACACCGTCAGCAAGCGGCTACGGAACTCATACCCAGCTTGGACTGCCTCCGTGCAACTTTTTGCGCGTCACGGGTCTGCCCTGCCCGAGTTGCGGGCTTACCACCTGCTTTGCGTGGGCGGTTCGGTTTCAATTCGGGAAGGCACTTCTCGCTAATCCTTTTGGCATACTTGCATTTTTCGGCACCGTGTCCCTGATTCCGACAGCGATCTTTTTACTCTGGCGCCGCATGTCGTTTCGATGCATTACTGAGAGCCCTCACTTCAGCAAGGCGGTGTATTCCGCAACTGCCCTTTACTTCTGCAGTTGGATCTTCAAGCTGGCGCAGATTCACTTCGCAGGACACTGAGGTTCTGGCATGTAACGAAAGAAGAGGACCGATGGCCACTCTTGCTCCTTCGCCCATTTGTCCGCAAGGGCACGGGCCCGGATTACCGGGTTCGCGATTCTGCAATTCGTGCGGGACTCAGCTGGTGGCCCCACTCGCTTCAGCACAAACGAGCCCTGCGCAAGCATCGCCGTGTCAGTCCCCCGGGACGAGCCTGCCAGCCGTCTGCACTGTTTGCGGCGGAAACGGGGTTTGTCTGAAACCTGAACAGGAGATCTGTACACACTGCGGATGGCTTCGTCCTTTGCTTCCCGGCTATCAGCTCGATCGCTCCGTCTTTTTGTGGGCGCAGGATGGTCAGGCAATGACCAAGCTGCACAGCATGTCCTCGCTCAGCGCCGTCGCGCGCTCCGTTTCCGACAAGGTTGGACGGCCGTGGATTGAGGCAACGTTCAACGGCATTCGCCTCGGCCCCAACCAGATACCGGACGTGTGGAAGCGCGCGGTTCTCGCAGCACGAATTCTCGGACTCGAAAGTATGCCAGATGTCTATGTCTCCGGCGACCACATGTGGGACACCTATACTTTCGGCTCTGATACCAGCTCTTTCATTGTGCTCGGTACTGCCATCCTCAACAATTTCCGCAACGACGACTTGCTCTTCGTGCTGGCCCGGGAAATGGGACACTGCCGCGCCGGCCACGCTCTCTGGAAAACCGTGGTTCGTTTCATTGCCGGAGATCTCGGTCCGCACAGCAGTCTGCTCTCGGGAGGAATGCTGGGCGCGATCAGTCCCATGAAATTGATTGAGAGTGCCGTTGCAATGCCGCTGATGGCGTGGTCGCGCCAATCGGACATCACCGCAGACCGCGCCGGTTTGCTTGCCATCGGGGACGAGGCCCTCGCGCGCCACGTTCTGCTCGCCTGGTCCATTCGTTCTGCGACATTCCTGAAACGCGTCAACATCGAAGAGTGGATGAAGCAGGAAGAAGACAGCGATGCAAAAATGACGCGCATTTCGGAATTCGCAACCTCTTCCTCGATGTACACCTCGCGGCGATTGCACTTGCTGGGCCAGGCGGCACGCGAGCCCGAGCTCATGCGCTGGAGTGCCAGCATTCAACCCGTTCGAAAGCAGCACTCTCTTCCGGCTGGGCCGGCGCAGAACCCGCCGGCTGCGGCAACGGTTCCACCAAAACACGGAAACGCTATTCGGGTCGTTTGCTCCCAATGCCAGACCCCGATGCGGATTCCACTTGCCGTTTTACAGGGTAAGCCGTCCCTCAATGTTCGTTGTCCACAATGTCACAACGTTTATACGTTGCGTCCCAAACAAGTTGCTCCTTCTCCGGCGCCAGCCGCTGCAGAAAATTGATCGGAGTGACTGCGAGAGAAAGAGGTTGAACCGTGCCAGTCGATAACAGCAACGAATACACACTCGAGTCCGCGGATCCCAGCGCAACCGATTCGGTGGTTGATGACGTTTATGATGCCACCGCCGATCCCGGCCCCACCGCAACCGACACTGCTGTCGATCCAGCAACCCAGGGCGAGATGGATTCCGCCACCAATCTGCAGGCGGCGGCCACCGATGCAATCAATCAGGGCGACTACGCAACCGCCGCGGACGATCGCGCCCAGGCGGAAACCGTGGCGGGGCAGGCCGGCGACACAGACATGCTGACCGGCGCCGATTCCCTCGCTCTGCAATCTGCCGCCGACGAGCAGCAAACCGCCCAGCAGGACGAGACCCAGGAAGGCCAGGACGCCGCTGCGGGAAATTATGCGGCTGCGCAAAATGATGCCACCCAGGCCCAAGGAACCATTCAGGATGCGGATGATAATGCTGGTGGAACAGACCACTCCGGCACGGCCTATGACGAGGCTCAAAATGAGAGCTGGGCAAACTGGGATCAGCAGACTGCCGACCAGAACGCGCAAACCGCTGCAAGTTACGACGCGGCGGGGATGACCGACGACGGCGATATCTACGCGGCCGCAGCCGACAACGAGCAGGCCAACGCCGACAACTACGGAGAGCTCGGTCAGGACGGCGACGCTCTGGCCCAGACAGATCCATCCTCCGAAGTAGCAGCCGTCAATTCGGATGAGGCATTCGCTGCCCCGGATGATTCGCTCGCTACTTCAGAGGACGCACTCGCTGCCACAGATGACGCACTTCCGCTGGATGATTCTGCTGCGGACACCGTGACCACCGACGACGACTCGTCAGCAATCAGCTAGCCCGCCAGGTTCCGTCAACGAGGAGCACAAAGTGTTGCCAACTGCTAGCTCATCCAATCAACGAGCAGAGAGAAAGCGAATAATCTCCTTCATTACCCGACTAGACTGGTCGGTTTGAAAGAGAAATTGAGCGTGCGCAGAGCCTTCAAGGACGATGAGTTTTTTCGGCTCAGGTGCCTTTTCATACTGTGTCCGGATGCCCGGCAACCTCGGGCCGTCCTCGCTACTGTCGTCCCGAGCGACGATGAACAGCGAAGGGCATTTTAGCTTGTCGGCAGATTGATTGGGTGCGGCTCCCAGCATCACGAGGCGATCAATTTCGCCAGGCCGTGCAGCGATGCAAGCGTCTCCCGCCGCAGCGCCGCCCATACTCCCACCTACGATGGAAACACTCTTAACACCATTGCGATGCAGATAACGGACCGCAGCCAGCACGTCCAGGCTGAGCGGGGCGTCGAGCGGGTCCTTGTCGCCGGGACCATGGGACGGTCCATATCCGCGGAAGTCAATGGCCAGCACCTCGAAGCCCGAGGCAACAAGCGCTTCAGCCTGCCGCGCCCAGGTCTCCTTGTTGAAACGGCCGCCATGGGCAAGCACGACCGCTCGTTCACGGCTGCCATACACGTCGGCAAAGATCACTCCACCGTCATCCGTGGCGAACGAGACGGTCTTCTGCGCCATTGCCGCAGGCGTTACGAGAGCGGCTCCCATCAAAACGAGCAGGGCAGATCGAACAACGAGCGCGAACATGCATCCCATTCTAGTGTTGAATCTGATTTCCCTGGGGGCCCAAGGAAGGTGTGCGTGCCCCACCCATTCGACGCCTTTTCGTCAAATGGGTGGGGAAGCACGAAACCTAACTACAAATCTAGATTCAGATAGAACGACGAGTCGTCTCGAACAGAAACCAGTGACGGCGCTCCGCCTGGTCGATCCAGTTCTCCAGCAGGCTGGCGGTAGCCACATCCCCTGCGTCATCGCACAGGTCATGCACTTCGCGCATCGTCAGGATCAGTTGTCTCTCGTTCTCCTTCAGTTCCGCCAGCATGTCTTCGGGCGTGACGTACTCTGCGTCGTTGTCGGGAATTCTTTGCAGGCGCGCAATGTTGCCGATTGACCGAATCGTCGTGCCGCCGAGCTTGCGCACACGCTCCGCGATATCGTCCGTCATCGCGAAAATCTGGTCGCCATGATCGTCCAGCAGAAGATGATAGTCGCGGAAATGCGGCCCGCTCATGTGCCAATGGAAATTCTTGGTCTTCAGATAGAGGCTGAACACGTCCGCCAGCAGCGCATTTAACGCCCCGGTTAGGTCCTTTACGTACTTCGCCTCAATGTCGGTTGGGGTGGTCAACGGAGCCTTCTGGCGCTCGACGAGTTCCTGCGTAGAAGCCATTCTCGTTTCTCCTTCCGAAGGTAGGATGTGCGCCTTCCGCGTCCGTTGCACAATCTATTCGGATTCCTGATGAAAACTTAACGCTCTCCTTCAGCACATTCCAACTCTGCACTCTCCAAGCGCTACACGCCAGGCGCATCACGGCCGCGATCCGTCCAATGGAAATCCTTTGCCAAGCGCCCCGCTGATTCCCGGTAGCGATTTTGGCGCTAACTCATCTGGGATCATGCCTCTGATTCCGGGATATTTATGCCCAGAAGGCGCCACCACTGAACACTGGCCACTGTTCTCCGATCCTTGTCCTACGCCACCGCAGGCCTCAACTCCACCTGTTTCGTCTTGATCGTGATCGTAGCCGGCGTCAGATTCGCCCCATCCCAGCCATCCTTGTGAGCCTCAATCTGAATCTCACCCGGCTCCTTCGTCGCCGTCACAATGACCTGGGCAAGACCATTGAAGAGAGAGCGTTTCGGCTCCTTGTCGCTCTCTTGGCAGTTCGGATCACCGTTGCCGACACCGATCAACGCGCCATTGCCGCTGATCTTGAATGCGATGGGGTTGTCAGCGATCGGAACCAGACGACCTTCCTTGTCCAGACCTTCCACCTTGATCACCGCCACATCCTCGCCATCGGCATTGATCTCGGTGCGATCCGCCGTAAGCCGGATCGCCACAGCTGTTCCGGTGGTTTCGCGCTTGTCCGTCAGCACAACCTTGCCGTCCTTGCTGCCGCGCGCCTCAATCGAACCCGGCTCATAGCGAACCTTCCATTGCACGTGGCCCAGGTGCGGAACCTTTTGGCTGCCAAGGCTCTTTCCGTTCACGAACAGCTCAACCTCATCGAGGTTCGAGTAGACCCACACGGGAATCTCATCGCCCTCGCGTCCCTCCCAGTTCCAGTGCGGAAATACATGCACCACCGGATCCTTCCCCCACCACGCCCGGTAGTAGTAGAAGTTGTCTTTCGGGAACCCGCACATATCCGCGATCCCGAACTGCGAGTTGATCGATGGCCATCCGTACGGAGTGGGCTCGCCGCGATAGTCGAACCCCGTCCACGCAAACCCCCCGGCCAGCCACTCACGGGTTCCGTAAAACTTCCACCATTCCTCGGCAGTCTCGCCCCACGGAACCACTCCATCGTAGGAATTCACCGTGTTGCGCAGCGGATCGGAACTGTAGTCGCCGCGCGTGCCGATCGCACTCGACGTCTCTGAACCGTAGACAGCGCGCTCCGGATGCTCCTGATGAAACTTGTCCGGATAGCTCAGGTTGTAATTGAACCCAATGATGTCGAACGCATCGGAGACACCCTTCTCGTTGTTCCCGTTTACCGCCGCGGACACCACCCGCGTTGGATCAAGTTCGTGGCACCGCGGCACCATGTCGGCAGCAATTCTCTTGCCTTGCTCCGCCATCGGCCCCTGCAACTGGCCCTCTTCATTGCCGACAGACCACATGATGATTGACGGCGAATTGCGATAGCGCTTCACCATCACTTCGAGCTGCGCCATGCCTTCGGGATTCGCACTCATCTGCCGTGTCTCGCACATCATCATCATGCCCATGCGATCGCAGCCCTCAACCCACTCCGGCGTCGGCATGTTGTGCGAGGTGCGGACCGCATTGCCACCCATTTCCCTGAGCACCGCCAGCCGGAACCACTGCAGGGCATCGGGAACCGCGGCGCCCACACCCGCGTGGTCCTGGTGATTGCAGGTCCCCTGAATCTTCACTGGCTTGCCATTGAGGAAGAAACCCTTGTCGGCGGTAAACTTCGCCGTGCGCACGCCAAAGCTCACACGCTCGGCGTCGCGCGCCTTTCCCCCCGCTTCCACCATCACAATCGCCTGGTACAGGTTCGGTGCATCGACGGACCAAAACTCGGGGCTGGGCAGCTTTGCTGTGGCATTGAAGGTTGCGGGACCATCCACCTGCACCGTTTGCGCAGGAGATTCGGCGGTCGCAACCGTCTTCCCTGCCGCGTCGAGAATCTGCCACTTCACCTTTGCCGATTCCGCGCGCTCGCCTTCATTCTGCACGATCGTCCCCAGCGTGAGTGTTGCAGAAGTTCCGCTCACTTCGGAGCGAATGTAGCTCTCCCATTTGCCAAGATGCAATGCATCGGACTTGGTCAGCCACGCGTGGCGATAGATTCCGGCGCCCTCGTAGAACCACCCATCGCCGAAGCTGGCATCGACCCGCGCGACGATGTGGTTCTTCGCGCCATAGGCCAGAAAATCGGTCAGATCGAATTGGAAAGGCGCATAGCCATTGTCGTTGCGTCCGATAAAGCAGCCATTCACGAACACCAGCACATCGCGAAAGGCTCCATCGAATTCCACCCCGATCCGCCGGCCTTTGTCACTCGCCGGAATATCGAATTCGCGACGGTACCAACCAACGCTGGTTTCGGGATAGCGGCGGCCGAGCGGTTTGAATCCATGCGACGCCTGTTCCTTGTCGTTGACAAACGGCAACTCCACGGCCCAGTCGTGAGGAAGATTTAGAGTGCGCCATTTGGAGTCGTCAAACTTTGCCTTGGCGAATTCAAATTCGCCGGTCTTTGCGAAATCGCCCTGCCCGAAACCGAAGCCGAGATCTTTGGATGGATCCGCGCCGTTGCCAAAAGTGAACTTCCAGCCGAAGTCGAACAGCAAGTGTTCCCGCGGCGCAACGGCTGCCAGCGCTTCAGCTCCCGGATATGCCGGGATCAGTTCTGCGGTTCGCGCCCACGCGGAACGCGCGACCAACGATGAAGCGGAAATTGCCAGACTGGAACGAAGCAAATCACGACGAGAGATACCGGACATCCTTGGTCCTCGTTTCTTAGGCCCGCTTCATGCAAGTTGTCGCGAGCAAAGCGAAAATATAAATGAGCAGCCATCCATAAGTAAACGATTTCATTTCAGCCGAAAAACACGCCTCTTTGGACGCTGCCTCTTGTTCCCGCAGCGCGGTCTTCATATCGTCTCGTGTGTTAAATTCAAGGAGAACGTCCTTCCAGGAGAGATGGCCGAGTGGCTGAAGGCGCACGCTTGGAAAGCGTGTTTAGGGGAAACTCTAACGTGGGTTCGAATCCCACTCTCTCCGCCAGTAAAAGGTCATTCCCGCTCCACTCCGTTCAGCGGTTTCAACCCCACACCGCGCTTCGAACGTGAGCCGTGCACTACCAACTAACCATGCCATTACTTCTTTGGTGTCATCGCCCTGATGCACGAGTCGGGGTAGATTCACCAAGGAGGCACAAATTCCATGCCACGAACCAGCGTGCAATCAGTGCCAAACAAAGTCATCGTAGCCTGTCCAGTAAGTGGGTGCGAATTGCGGCACGTTGCTGGTGTGGGCGTGCTGATGATCATCAGATATATAGAGAAGTCCGAGCAACTCGATAACGGAGAACGCACCACTCTGCAGGCGCTTCTGGACCCAGAACATGCACTTGAAATCGCGGAAGCCTTGAAAAAGTCGGTGCAAGCACTCCAGCTCGGAAAGGTCCTGAAAAAGTCGCTGAAGAAATCGGTGATGCTGCTTGAGGCTCCGAACTCCGATAAGCCTGCGATTGCCGCCTCTGTCGGCGCGTGAGTGAAGCATACCGCCGCGTGAACCCGGCAGACGCCAATTTAGCGCTCTTACTGGTCTCTACGGGCTGCCCGCTGCGAACGAAGAGGCCATCTTCGCTTTCATCCCCTCTGCCAGCCGGAACTTTCATAGAAATGAATTGAGCGGCTGATAATATGCCTCTCAATGAGAGTCTGGTTTACTTTCCTTCTCCTTTTTTGTTCTTTCCTCTCCGCCAGAGCCCAAGAGCCCACTTCAATCATCCTCGAAGGCGACGTTCGCGGATCCCAGAACCATACCTACATTGAAGCCCCCTTCCAGGTTCCTTCCGGCGTGCATCGCATCAGCGTTGATTTCAGTTATTCCACTCGGGATCAGCGCACCACGCTCGATTTGGGAATCCTCGATCCTTATCGCTTTCGCGGCTCCAGCGGCGGAAACAAATCTCACTTCACGATCAGCGAGACCGACGCAACCCCGTCCTACCTTCCCGGCGTGATCCCATCCGGAACGTGGAAGCTCCTGATCGCCGTCCCCAACATTCGTTCCGCTGTCGTGGCACATTACCGTGACGAGATTCGCTTCGATAATCCAGCCGAAGATAGCTCCTTTACAGACCAGCCACTCGCTCAAGGAACTCGCTGGTACCGCGGCGACCTGCACATGCACACCGCGCACAGCGATGGCAGTTGCGCGAGCCAAACCGGGAAGCGCGTTCCCTGCCCAGTGTTTCTCACTGCACAGGCTGCTGCCGATCGAGGGCTCGACTTTATCGCCATCACGGATCACAACACCACTTCGCACTACGACGCAATGCGCGAATTGCAGCCGTACTTCAATAAGGTTCTGTTCATTCCGGGCCGGGAAATCACAACATTCTGGGGACACTTCAATGTGTTTGGAACCACAAAGTTCATTGACTATCGTGAAGTCGCCCAAAACGGACGAAGCGTGAATGACATCCTTCGCGACGCGACAACCAACGGAGCAATCGCATCCATCAATCACGCCGACTCACCCACCGGAGAGGCTTGCATGGGCTGCGGATGGACGCCGCCCGGCCCAGTCGACATGCACCTCTTTACCGCGGTCGAGGTAATCAATGGCGCGATGTCGAGTGCCGACTTTTGGGACAAGCAACTTGGTGAAGGACATCGCCTGACCGCGGTCGGTGGCAGCGACAATCACAATGCCTTGCTTCCGCCGGAGAATCGCTCGGCCATCGGGCATCCAACGACGGCTGTGGAGGCGACCGATCTCTCGGTTCCGGCAATCCTCGAAGGGATTCGGCGTGGCCGCGTCTTTGTCGACCTGACTTCATCACTCGACAAAGTGCTCGAGCTGGACGCGAACGCCGGCAACAGCAATGCCCGAATGGGTGGAGACCTGGGCGCTCCTGCTGGAACGCCGATCGAACTGAGCGTCCACGTCGCAACGTGCTCGGGTAATGACGTTCACCTGCTGCTCGATGGGCGCGAATCACCCGATCTGGCGGCAATTCCAATCACAGAAGCCGATCAAACACTTCACGCCAAATGGACCTCCGATGGCAAACAGCATTGGATTCGCGCCGAGGTGCGAGACAAACAACAGAAGCTGTTGGTTCTTGGAAATCCGGTCTATATCAACTTCCCTCCGCGATAGGAGACTCCATGTTTCATCTTTCTTTGCCGAAGCCTCGCTACGGATTTGTTTTGGTGCTGGCCATTCTCTGCGGCCAGGCCGGATTCGCGCAGGGTGCGGCCATGCCGGGCTCGCGTTCCCTCATGGATGCGCACAATTGCTATCCGTACTTTGAGTGGTGGAGCAACCGAATCGATCGCGCGCTTTCCGCCGGTACCCCCGTGGCCATCGAGCAGGATCTTGGCTGGCATACGGATCCGAAGACGGGACGAAGCTGGTCCGTGGTAACCCACGGAGACCCGATCTCCGGAGATGAGCCGGTCATGGAGCATTACTTCTTCGATCGCGTACGCCCGATCGTCGAAAGGGCGTTGCAGGAGAGAAACCATGGCGACTGGCCGATCATCACCCTCAACCTCGATTTCAAAGACAACAAGCCGGAGCATCTTGCCGCGGTGCGAAAGCTCTTGCTCAAATACCGAAGTTGGATTACGGAAGCCCCTAAAGCCGCCGACCCCAGCGTCGTGCAGCCATTGATCGTGCGGCCAATTCTCGTTTTGACCGGCGAACCTGATGCCCAGCAGGCAGTATTCTCCGACGAACTGAAACTTGGCGACCCCTTGTTGGCATTTGGAGCAGTACACACTGCCGACAAAGACCCGCACGCCGCACCGGAAATCATCGACTCCGAACGGGCCACAAATTACCGGCGCTGGTGGAACAACCCGTGGAAGGTGGTTGAGGCAGGTGGACAGCAACACGCCGGGGAATGGACTCCGGAAAAGATGAAACGACTTCGTGCCCTTGTTGAGCGAGCCCACGCCAACGGCCTGTGGATTCGCTTCTACACCCTCGACGGCGCCACCCAGGATGAGCTCAGTTGCAACGGTTGGTTTCGCGGCTATAACTTCGGATCCCTTGCTGCAGCCCGGATTCGCTGGCAGGCCGCGATCGCCGCAGGCGTCGATTACATTGCGTCGGATCAATATGAGCTGCTGGGAAAGCAGATCAGAGAAAAGAAAGAATCAGGCGGGACCGATCGGCGATAACTCCACCGGAGGCGACCATCTGGTGTGCTGAGAGCTTCTCGGAGGATTGCGTTAGCTGATCCTCCGAGTCAGACAAGTCGCCCGCTAAAACTCGATGCGCGCGGCAAATTGCGCGAGTCGATAGTTCGTCAATGGTTCGGTTGCATTTCCGAAGGATTGCGGGTTGTCGAGAGTGGCGCTGATCGATTGGGGGTCGAACCGCACGCTGTTTGTCACGTTGAACATGTCCCAGCGCAGGATCAGCTTGGCCCTCTCGAAAATGGGAAACGTCTTGTTCAGGCCCTCATCCCATTCGAAGAAACCGTCGCCGCGTAGAGGATTGCGGGTTCCCGATTGCCCGGGAAGAGCATGGGCGAAAGATGCAAACACCGTCGTAGGATCGGCAAACCGCTGATTCAGACGCCCGTGAGCATTCGCGCGCGACGGAATCGGGGAAACAAGTTGCCCAAATCCCTGAATGTCCCAGTTGGTTGGATAATAAGCACCGTTGTTTACCTCGAATGGGAATCCGCTCGTCCATCGCACGATCCCGGTTGTCTGCCAGCCTCCGATCAGTTCGTCGGCAAGACGGCCACTCGTTGCCATGAATTTCCTTCCCCTGCCAACCGGGAGGTCCCAAACGAAGTTTGAATTGAGTTGGTGCCGGACATCGTAGTCCGATGGGCCGTAAAGCTGCTTCGGCAGCCAGGAATTCATGATCTGGGCATTGTTGGTGGTTCCGGAATTTCCGAGACGTTCGGCTTGCGAAACGATATCCAGCGACTTCGAGTAGGTGTAGTTGAAGTCAGCCTGGATTCCGGCGAAGTGCTGCCGGTAAACAGCCTCCAGCGCATTGAAGTTCGAGTTGGCGATCGAGCGCCACGAGTACAACGCCGAATACTGATCGTGGTAGTAGCGGAAAGCTGGATAGTTGACGCCTGCGCCGATGTTGCTGTTGGGCAGCGAACCGGGCGTATCGAGTTGATACAATGCGTAAGTTTCATTGTAGAGATTGCTTAGGAATAGCGCATATACGTTTTGCGTTGCCGTGAGCGGGCCGTATCCGAGACCGATGTCCTGGCCCCCCAGCCCTGCGAATTCCTGTTCCCAATACGGATCAGCCGCCACCGCGCCGGGTAGAGTGTTCGCTCGCGCCATCGTGCCCAACTTCGATGCCGCGGCAAAATAGTCGGTCCCGCCGACCACCAGATTGACGGGCATGGCGACATCTTCCTGCGCGAGCTGCCGATGGGCGAGACGTCCGACCCACGAAACCTCGAGAGATGCGCCCTGCTGCAGTGCCCGCGTAACCGAGAAATCGAGCAGATGCGAGTATGGCGTTTTGATCGCTGAGTCCAGTCCCCAGCTGATCGCGAAGCTGCCATTTCCGCTCGATGCCGGCAGGGCCGGGAACCCGCCCTGGGGCGCCGTTGGCAAAAGAGTCTGTGGAACCTCGTTGATCGCCGTAAAGCGAGGTGCAGCCTCAATCGCCTCGGACCCTGGTGCGTTGGAGAGGTGCGACGACAATCCGTAGGAGCCTGTGGTATCGAAGTTCTGGACGGTCGCCGCGCCGAAGTGGTCGAACACAAGAGAGTAGCCCGCGCGAATACTGGTCAGCTGGTTACCCAGCAGCTTCTTCCAGATGCCTTCTCTTGCTACTGGAGAATAAGCGATTGCCAGCCGTGGACCGAGGTCGTTCTTGTCAGGCGTCCAGAAATCGGGCGCGTGGTTGTAGCGGCCATTCAGATTGAACCCAACTTCACCGCTGGCATTGGCAGAGCCACCGCTCAGGCCCTGGGCGAGGCTGCTGCGGTAGTACTTTGTCAGCGAGTAGGGCTGACACACAGTCCCGGAGAACTGGCACGTGCCCACCTGGGTGCCGCTGGTTTCAGCCGGCGCCTGCAGATATGAGTATCGAAGCCCATAGGTCACGGTAAGCGAATTCCGGAGCCGCCACGTGTCCTGGCCATAGAATTCATATTCGTTCCAGCGGTAATTCCTCTTGATCGATGCTCCCAGCGGAAGGGTGCTGCCTGTCTTTGTGTAGTTGTAGATGGCGTCGCCTTCAGTGATGGTGCCGACCATGGTCATCAGGGCCGAGTTGTACTCGTTTCCGTAGTTCGCGAAATCGACAGCCGGGTACCCATAGACCTCCGGATCGAATGGGCCGTTGCTGTTCGCCACGGTGGAACTGCGGGTCAGCCAGCCCTGGTTGATCTGGCCGTCCGGGAACGATTGTGCATCGCTGATCCGCCCATCGGTGATGAACCGAATATTGGTTCCAAAAGCGAAGTTGTGGTCATGCTTGCTCCAGGAGAAGTTGTCCGCCAGGTTGTGAACCGGAATGATGAACGAAGTGGAATACACCGGCGATGTGGGTTGCGCAACTTCAGAGATGTAAACGACGGGCTCGTTGTTTGCTCCCGCGCTGTCGACCCCCTCGCGAGTGAGGCCGTAACGCAAATCGTTCACCATGGTGTTGTTGATCAGGAACGTGTATCCGGCGCCAAATCCCTTGTTGTTGGTCAACACCGTGGTTTGCGCCGGCTGACCAGGGAAAGCCGGCGGGGTTGGCTCACTGTCATTCTGCAGGTTCCCTCGCCAGAAGAGATTGTGTTTGCTATTCAGGGTCCAATCGAGACGCGCGATGTAGGTGTTGTAAGTGCGGTGAATCGTGTACGGGAAGCGGAATCCGATGCTATTTAACCCGTCGCCTTGCGTCGGATCATTGCCCTGCGGAAAGGCGTTCAACACCTGCAGCATCGCCTGGCTGTCGCCGACGTGCTGAGGGTCCATGCCCTCGATGTCAGCCGGGGTGAGGGTGTAGACGGATTCGGCTCCCGAAGAGTTCACATATTCATACTGCACGTTGCCGGCTCGATAGCTTGCGGTCGGCACAGATCCGGCATTCACGCTGGTTCCCTGCGAATCCCGGCGTCCTTCGTAGTTCAGAAAAAAGAACAGGCGATCCTTCAAGATGGGTCCACCAACGGAGCCCCCGTAGATATTTCGTACCAGGCTTACCGGCCGGTTAGGGAGAGACGAAGCCAGTTCCTGCTGCTTGTTGAAGAAGTCGTTCGCCTCGAGCAGATTCGACCGATTGTACTCATAGGCAGCGCCATGGAAAGCGTTGGAACCGCTGCGCGTGATCAAGGCCACCTGCGCTCCCGAAGAACGCCCTTCCTCCGCATTGGGATTGCTGGTGGTCACGCGAAACTCAGCAACCGAGTCCTGGGTCATTCGCAAAACGCTGGTAAAGGCGTATCCATTGTTGGTGTCGTTCACGTCGATGCCATCGAGCGTAATGTTGGACTGGTCGGAACGTCCGCCGTTCACCGAGCCCGCTCGCGAGTCATTGGGGTTGTTGCCCACACCCTGCGTTCCCGTCACATCGTCGGCTCGGCCCAGGAATGTGACGCCGGGCTGAAGGCTCAACAGATCCGGAACGTTGCGCTGATCGAGAGGGAGCGACGCCACCTGGTGGTTGTCAAAAGCGTTTCCAAGGGTGGCATCGGTTGTGTTCAGCATCGCTGCGGCCGTCTCGCTCACCGTTACTTGCTCGGTGACCGATGCCAATTGCAATGCGACATTGACAGTAGCAGGCTGGCTCACCAGCAATTCCAGGCTCGATCGCGTATTCGTGGCGAATCCCTTCGCGGAAACCGAAAGGGCATACGTGCCCGGAGCCAGCTGCGAGAACTGGTATTGCCCGCTGGCATCGCTGGTGCCCTCTCGGACAGCGCCGGTAGATGCAAGAGTGAGTTTGAGCGAAGCGCCGGGAATGACGGCTCCGCTGCCGTCGGTAACCCTGCCGTTCAGCGATGTGGTTGCCTGGGCTAAGAGGAGTGCTGGCGACATCAAAAGAGACACAAATAGACACAACGAGGCGAAACGTCGATTGTGGGACACGGTCGGCTCCAGGGAAGTGGGAATGCACATCGCACGGGTCTCGTTCTGTTGTTTTGCCTACCAGGGTGGGGAAACGCTGCGAACTCTCCAACCTGCCAGGAGCCCGTGCGAGTGATTCGGAAAGTGTAGCACTTGGGAATCCAAGCCGAGTTGGAGCTGGAAAGAAATCCTCTCACCCCAAGCATTTTTTGTGGCGAGATGGTGTGCGGCGAACGTCTAAACTTGAGTGGCGATCCGCGCTGATCAATCAAACCGACCTTGAATCTTGCCCACCGCGTCGAAGAGGCACCAATGGACTCTGAGTATCCCCGAAAGCGTTCCCTCCTGCGACCCGAACTCGCAGCCGATATCATCCGGGACGTTTTCTACAGTGTCCGTACGCTGGCCCGCAGTCCAGGATTCACAATCATCAGCTTGCTGACGCTTGCTCTCGGTATCGGCGCTAACACCGCCATGTTCAGCGTTGTGCAAGGTGTGATCCTGGCATCTCTTCCCTTTCCTGATTCCAATCGCCTGGTGTTTTTGTGGCAGACCCGGCCTGGTGTCTCTCAGATCGATGTGTCTGAACCCAATTTCGAGGATTGGCAGCGAAGCTCGCGCTCCTTCGAGCAGTTGAGCGCGCTCACATTTCACAACTACAATCTTTCCGCTCCGGGGACTGCGCAACATTTGCTGGGAGCACGCGTCTCCTCGACCTTTCTCTCCATTCTCAAAGTCAAGCTCGCACTCGGTCACGATTTCACCACCAACGATGATCAACCCACTGCCTCTCCTGTGGCGCTGGTAAGTTACCGGCTATGGAAAGAGCGCTTCGGCGGCAATCCGCGAGCGCTGGGGCGCGCAATGGTCCTCGATGGCAGGACCTTCACACTTGTTGGTGTCCTGCCTCCTGATTTTCATTTCATCGATGATACCGACGTCATCACTCCCCTGCTGTCCCAGATCCCCGCAATCTACCGAGAGCGCTCCGTCGATGCGCTCGCAGTAGTAGCCCGGCTAAATCCCGGCATCGACATACCGCAGGCCGAGAGTGAATTGAATGCAGTTCAGCAGGAACTCGACCGCCGCTATCCAGACGCCAATCGCAATCTTGGAGTATCTATCTGGCCCATCAAAAAGCAGCTGATCGGGGACGTGAAAGCTACGCTGCTCTTGCTTTTCGGAGCGGTGACGCTGGTTCTGCTGATTGCATGCGCCAATGTAGCCAACCTTCTCCTCGTCCGCTCGAACATGCGCGAGCGGGAATTCGGCGTGCGTGCAGCCCTGGGCGCAAGCCGCGTTCGGATGATCCGACAGGTGCTCACCGAAAGCATCCTGTTGTCAATCGCGGGTGGGGCCCTGGGAGTCGGGGTTGCGGTCGTGGCCGTGCGGCTGCTGCTTCGAGTAATGCCGGGGATACTGCCGCGTACCGACAGCATCGGTCTGAACTGGCCGGTGGTTGTCTTTGCACTGTTCGTTGCCATCGCCGTGGGCATCCTGTTTGGCGTCGTTCCCGCATTGCGGAGTTCCCGTGCTGACGTGCAGGCTGCTTTACAGAGCGGTTCCCGTGGAGCGAGCGGCGGGAATCATCGTCTCCTTGGACAATTCGTCACGCTGCAGGTCGCCCTTACACTTGTCCTGCTTGCCGGCTCGGGAATGCTGTTGCGCAGCATTCAACATCTGTGGCACGTGAATCCTGGCTTTGATACGCAGCACATGATTTCCTTCAAGGTAGGGCTGTCTCCTTCACTCACAAGCACTCCGGATGGAATTCGAACCACGTACCGCCAATTGCTCGAACGCATTCGAGACATTCCAGGCGTTCACGCCGCCGATTTAAGCAATCTCGTCCCGCTCTCGGGCAACGACAACAGCGGGCCCTTCTGGATAGGCGCAACCCAGTCCTCATCTCTGCCCGACGCACCGCATGCGCTCTATTTCTGGACTGGCCCTGATTATCTCCAGACCATGGGAATTCCACTACTGCGCGGCAGGTTCTTCAGCCCTGCGGACAACCTGGAAACTCCCAAGGTCGTGGTTATCGACCAAGTCCTGGCGCAGACGTTCTTCCCCGGCCAGGATCCGGTGGGCAAGACCCTGACCGTTGGCCACTGGGGCACCGCGCAAATTGTCGGCGTCGTGGGTCATGTGCGCAATTGGGGTCTGGATGATGCCGGCACTTACAATCCGCGCCAGATCTACATTCCCGCCTATCAACTGCCCGATTCCATGGTGAGCGATTTCTTCCGCAATCTTACGATTCTCGTGCGCAGCACTCTGCCGCCCGCAGACATCGTTCCGCCGATTCGAAATGCGGTTTATTTAACTGCGCCCGATCAGCCCGTTTACGACATCAGGACGATAGAAGAGCTTGAACGGGAATCGATGGCATCACGGCGGCTTCCCATCCTTCTGCTGGGTGCATTTGCTGGGTTGGCATTGCTCCTGGCCTCGGTTGGGGTATACGGAGTCGTCTCCTATTCCGCATCACGGCGCGTTCGCGAGATCGGCATTCGGATGGCGCTCGGCGCGGACAGGAGCAGCGTCTACTGCTTGATCCTCGCCCAGGGATTGAAGATGGCTGCACTCGGGGTCCTCGTCGGTGTTTCCGCCGTGCTGGTGCTGGTTCGAATGTTGCCCAGCTTCTCGCATCTGCTCTATGGCGTCGATCGAGACGATCCACTCACGTTGGCCATCGTTTCGGCCTCCATGCTTCTGATCGCCCTGGCAGCCTGTGCCATCCCGGCATGGCGTGCCATGCGGACCGATCCGATGGCGTCGCTGCGCTGCGAGTAGCTCCGCTGATTTTGATTGTTGGAGATGCGCGGCTCTGCTATCCTCCGACGCAAATGGCAGCCAATCCAGCACTGAAGCGAGGGATTCGCTTTCGCGATCTGGCGTTGTTCTACGTCGTAGTGGCGCTGAACGTGCGCTGGACTTCGACCGCGGCGGCAGCCGGACCGAGCATCCTCATCATCTGGATCGCGGCGCTGACCTGCTTCTTCATCCCCCTGGCGGCTAGCACGATGGAGTTGTCGTCGCGTTATCCGGAAGAGGGCGGAATCTACGTGTGGACGCGGACCGCCTTCGGCGACTTCACGGGCTTCATCGCGGCGTGGATGTACTGGATGAGCAACCTGCCGTTCTTCGCCAGCGTGTTGTATTTCGGTGCCGCATCGGTGCTGATTCCGTTCGCTGCTCACGCGTCTCGACTGAACGGAAATCCGCTGTACTACATGGGATTCGCCGCGTTCTGGCTGATGGTGATTGTGGCTCTGAATATTCGCGGAGTGAATGCGGGCAAGTGGCTCAACAATGTGTGCTCGATTGGCAGCCTTGTGCCCCTGGCTCTCCTGATGATGATGGCCGCGGTTTCGTGGATGCGTTTTGGGCCGGCAACCCAGTTCACCATGGCGAGCCTCAGGCCGCACTGGTCTCTGGACAATGCGGTGTTCTGGTCGGGGGTCTTCTTCGCGTTTGGTGGAGTCGAAGCCGCCAGTGCGATGGGTGACGAGATCCAGAATCCCCGGAAGACAATGCCGTGGGCGATCCTCGTGGGCGGCACGATTGTGACCCTGGGATACATCGGCGGAACCGCGGCGCTGCTGGTGGCTTTGCCCAGTGACGCGGTCAGCGGCCTGGAGGGGTTTGTGAACGGAGTGCACGCGCTTGCCGATCGGCTGGGGCTGAGCTGGGTGCTCCTGCCGGTCGCACTGCTGGTCGGCGTGAACATGGTCGGGTCGACGGCGGCGAATCTGTCGTCGACTTCACGTCTACCCTTTGTCGCCGGAATCGATCACTATCTGCCGCCGGTCTTCGGGTCCATCCATCCGAAGTACCGCACGCCATGGGTGGCGATCGGCGTGTATGGGTTGGCGAGCGTGCTGGTGGCGATCCTGGGGCAGGCGGGGACGACCGTGCGCGGTGCCTACGATGTGATGGTAAGCATGGCGATCATCTCCTACTTCATTCCCTACCTCTTGCTCTTTGCGTCGATGATCCGGCTGCAAAGAGAACCGGCGGGGCCGAATGTGCGGCGTGTCCCCGGCAAAGCACCTGTCGCCATTGCGCTGGGGTTGGTGGGCTTTGTAGCGACAGGAATCACAATTGTGCTGTCGCTGATTCCGGGCGCTGATCAACCCAACAAGGTACTCGCGGTGGTGAAGGTGGTGGGCGCGACGCTGTTCCAGCTCGGGCTGGGTATCGCGATCTTTGTAGCGGAACGGCGGAGAGCGCGAAAAACGGTGGCGGTCTAGTCGATGGTTCTCCGCTATCGAGCCACTTCCCTACCGGCGATGAAAACGCGAGGGCGCGCGGGGGCTGCGATAAAGTAGGCGAGTTCGCGGTAGTCGGTGAACTCGTGGATGAGCAGGTCGGCCTGCTTCCCTGCCTCAAGCGAACCAATTTCATCGCCCAGGCCCAGACTGTGCGCGGCATTGATCGTCGCGGCGCTCAGCGCTTCGCCGGGCGAGAGGCGCATCTGAAGGCACGCCAGCGACAGCATGAACGGCATCGAAGGCACGGGCGATGAGCCAGGATTGAAGTCGGTGGCGATAACAATGGCAAGGCCGGCCTCGACCATCTTGCGCGCTGGCGGATATTGCGTGCGGCTGAGGGCGAAGACGGATCCAGGGAGTAGCACCGGCTGAACGCCGGCAGTACGCAGGTGCTGAAGCGTTTCGTCCGTTGTGGTTTCCAGGTGGTCTGCAGTGACGGCGCCAAGTTCCGCAGCCAGATCGGCGCCCGTACCGGAGCGGAACTGCTCCGCGTGGAGACGCAGCTTAAGGCCGTGCTTTTTCGCAGCGGCCAGCACCGTGCAGGCCTCTTCAACGCTGAAGGCGTTGTCGTCGCAAAAGACATCGCAGTATTGGGCGAGCCCGGTGGAAGCGACTTCAGGGATGAGCTCGTCGGTGATGAAGCGAACGTAGTCGCCGCGACGGTCCTTGTATTCCGGCGGGACAGTGTGGGCGGCAAGCAATGTCGGTACGATGCGGGCTGGCCCTTCCTCGTTGAGACGGCGTATCACGCGCAACATTTTGAGTTCGGTGTCGCGATCGAGGCCGTAGCCGGATTTGGCTTCAAGAGTGGTCGTCCCGCCGCGGAGCATCCAGTCGCGATGGCGCCGGGCAGCAGCGAGCAGGTCGTCTTCGCCCGCAGCGCGCGTGAGTGCTACGGTACGCAGGATGCCTCCGCCGGCAGCCGCGATTTCCTGATAGGTTGCGCCACCGATGCGTTGCTCAAATTCGGTGGCGCGATTGCCAGCAAAGACGAGGTGGGTGTGGGCATCGACAAATCCGGGAGTGACGCATCGGCCGCCCGCATCGATGACAGCCGCATTGGCCGCGATTTTGGATTGGATATCGGAGTATTTGCCGGTTTCCGTAACGCGCCCGTCTTCGATCAGCATCGCGGCATCTTCGATGATGGCCAGGTTCCCGAGGGCCGCGCCGGTGCGTGGGCGCGCGGGACCTGCGAGGGTGACGAGTTGGCCGATGTTGACGATCGCGTTCATGCCGTGCTCTGCATTCATGGAGTCAACGGTGCGCCGGATCTGAATTTCACTTCACAGCCTTCGATAGCATTGTCGACGACGTAGAATCTCGATGGCTGAGTTGGGTCATAGCGCAGCGTGAACTTCTTCTCGTCCATTTCTCTGAGCAAGGTATTGGCACGGTCTCGATCTGCGGCAAGCATGAACGTTCCCGAATAGTGCTCCCCATCGACGACGTACGAAAAATCGAACCAGGGGAGTTGGTCGTGTCGACTCACCGCTGCCATTCCGGTTCCCCTGACCGTTCCTTCGGTCGTCGGCCATGATTCCGCACCATTGGGAGCCTTGTCCCGCGCGCTCCTGAAAAAGATCGCGGGAATAACGATTGCGGCAAAACCGAAGACAGCTATGATCACAACGAAAAGAATATGCACTGTTATTTCTCGTTCATCGGGATGTGAATGCCCTTCTCTTTCGCGGTTTGCTGCGCCGATTCGTACCCCGCATCGGCATGACGTGCTACCCCTATGCCCGGATCGTTGTTCAGCACGCGAACGATTTTGCGTGCAGCGAGGTCGGTGCCATCGGCGACGGTGACCTGGCCAGCGTGAAGCGAGAAGCCCATGCCGACGCCACCGCCGTGGTGGAAGCTGACCCAGGTCGCGCCCGAAGCCGTGTTGAGTGCGAAGTTGAGCAGCGGCCAGTCAGCCACGGCATCGGTGCCGTCGAGCATTTTCTCCGTCTCACGATAGGGACTGGCGACAGAGCCGGTATCGAGGTGGTCGCGGCCAATGGCGACAGGCGCCGAAATCTTTCCCTTTTTCACCAGCTCATTCATTGCTTCTCCCATCAGCGCGCGGTCGCCGTAGCCAAGCCAGCAGATGCGCGCAGGCAGTCCCTGGAATGCAAAGCGGCCACGAGCCAGGCGCAGCCAGCGCGTGAGGACTTCGTTGTCGGGGAAAAGCTCTAGAGCCAGATCGTCCGTGACCTCGATGTCCTTGGGATCGCCGGAGAGCGCGACCCAGCGGAAGGGGCCGGCGCCGGTACAGAAGAGCGGGCGGATGTATTCAGGTACGAAGCCGGGTATAAGAAAGGCGTCAGCGCAACCTGCATCGAATGCAAAGCGGCGAATGTTGTTGCCATAATCGAAGGCGACTGCACCGGAGCGCTGCAGAGCGAGCATCGCGTCGACGTGCTTCACCATGCTCTCTGTGGAGCGGCGAACATATTCTGCCGGATCCCGCTTGCGCAATTCCGCGGCTTCGGAGAGCGTCAGGCCCTGAGGCACGTACCCATTCAGTGGATCGTGGGCGCTGGTCTGGTCGGTGATAACGTCAACCTGGACGCCGCGGTGAACGATTTCCGGCAGCACATCGGCACAGTTTCCAACCAGGCCCACCGACAGTGCGCGGCCATCACGGCGAGCCGATTCGCAGAGGGTGAGGGCTTCATCAAGGTTTTCGCTGATGGTGTCGCAGTAGCGCGTTTCGAGGCGCCGCTCGATGCGATGGCGATCAACTTCGATAACCAGCACGACACCGTCATTCAAGGTGACGGAGAGCGGCTGCGCCCCACCCATTCCTCCCATACCACCGGTGACCACCAGTTTATGTTTCAACGACCCACCGAAATGGCGCTCGGCAAGCGCGGCAAAGGTTTGGAAAGTGCCCTGCAATATTCCTTGAGTTCCGATGTAGATCCACGATCCGGCCGTCATTTGCCCGTACATCATGAGGCCCTTGCGATCAAGCTCGTTGAAGTGCTCCCATGTGGCCCACTTCCCTACCAGGTTGGAATTGGCGATGATGACGCGCGGGGCCATGTCATGCGTGGGAAAGACGGCGACAGGCTTACCCGACTGCACGAGTAAGGTTTCTTCGGGGCCGAGGCGCTCCAGTTCACGGACGATGGCGTGAAAACACTCCCAGTTGCGCGCAGCCTTCCCGATACCGCCGTATACAACGAGATCCTGTGGGCGCTCAGCGACGTCGGGATCCAGATTATTCATCAGACAGCGGAGAGCAGCCTCCTGCTGCCAGCCTTTGCAACGGATCTGGGTGCCGCGCGGCGCGCGGATGATGGGAACAGTTGCGGTTGTCATGGTACCTCCTGCTTCGTCGCCACATTGAGAATACTACCCGGATCGGAAGCACGGTTCTCCGCAAACAGCCCGATCGAAGCCACGCCGCATCGAAGGTGATAGCCTGTTCGATAGAAGGGTTCTCCGATGACACACGGTGAGAACGCCCACTTCCCCGACCCGCCCGGAACGGATGTATCCGAACTTGGCTTTCGCCAGCTAGCCGAGTTCCGCCATCGTATCAGGCAATTCCTGCACTTCAGTGAGGAAGCCGCCCGTTCCAAGGGCATCGAACCCCAACAGCATCAACTTCTGCTCGCCATCAAGGGCCTGCCAACCGGCACGCGTCCAACCGTGACGGCAATCTCGCAACAACTCTGTCTGCGCCACCACAGTGCGGTCGAGCTGATCGGCCGGCTGGTCGAACGCGGAGCTCTGCAGCGCAGGCCGGGCGATCAAGATCATCGCGAAGTGCTGGTCGAGCTGACCCCACACGGCAAAATGCTGTTGCATCGGCTCTCGGTTCTTCATTGGGAAGAGTTGCGTGTCTCCGGCCCCGCTTTGTCAGAGTCTCTACGCGCCGTGATGCACTCAGGGCGAGAACGCGCGAGGCGTGGATGAGTGCCGCAAGCACGCACTCCCACAGGCGACCTTGCCTCGAAGAACTAGGCGACTTTACAACCACAGTCCGTGTACTCCCCATTGCTCTGCTATCCATTGGCATCGGCATTGTAGGCACGCTGGTCGCGTGGACTCTTCTCCGATTGATTGGCTTCTTCACGAATCTCGCCTATTTCCATCGATTCGCAACATCGTTTGTTTCCCCGGCGAACAACACGCTGGGGATCTATGCAGTCGCCGTTCCGGTTGTAGGGTCGCTGATTGTGGGGTTGATGGCGCGGTATGGCTCGGAGCGCATTCGCGGCCATGGAATTCCCGAAGCTATTGAGTCGATCTTGATGGATGGAAGCCGCGTCAAGCCCCGCCTGGCTGTGCTCAAGCCAATTTCGGCGGCCATCTCCATCGGAACCGGCGGCCCGTTCGGCGCGGAAGGCCCCATCATCATGACTGGGGGTGCGTTCGGTTCCCTGATCGGACAGCTCTTCCATCTGACAAGCGTGGAACGACGCACACTGCTGGTAGCAGGAGCGAGCGCAGGAATGGCGGCGACGTTTGCTGCGCCGCTCTCGTCCGTGCTCATCGGCGTGGAGTTGCTGCTGTTTGAATGGAAGCCGCGAAGCGCAATCCCCGTCGCGTTGGCAAGCGCAACCGCATTTGCGGCGAGGACGTACCTGCTGGGAATGGGCCCACTGTTTCCAGTCACACCACACCCCGCATTCATTGGCTTGACCGGCCTGGGCGGCTGCGTGATCGCCGGGATCGCGGCCGGTGCCCTCTCGGCGCTGCTTACCCTCGGAGTCTACGCAGCCGAGGATTTGTTTCAGAAGGTTCCAATTCACTGGATGTGGTGGCCGGCAATCGGCGGCGTCTTTGTGGGAGTAGGCGGTCTCATCTTCCCGCAGGCCCTCGGCGTGGGATATGACACGATTGCCAGGCTGCTGCAGGGCGATGTCCCTCTGTCGCTCTTTGCCGGCGTGCTCATCGTGAAGTCGCTGATCTGGATGATCTCGTTGGGCTCGGGAACGTCGGGCGGCGTGCTGGCGCCATTGCTGATGATGGGGGCAGCGCTGGGCGGCATCGAAGGGATGTTTCTGCCCCACTACGGCCTCGGATTCTGGCCGCTGGTCAGCATGGGCGCGATCCTGGGTGGAACAATGCGTTCGCCGTTTACCGGCATTGTGTTTGCGATCGAACTGACGCATGACGTCAACATGCTGGCGCCACTGCTGGTCGCCTGCTTCCTCGCCCACCTGTTTACGGTACTCACACTGAAGCGATCGATCCTGACTGAAAAGATCTCTCGCCGCGGATATCATCTCAGCCGCGAATATTCGCTCGACCCGCTCGAGATTCTTTTCGTGCGTGAAGTCATGCGTACCAATATCGTGGTTCTGCCGCAGGATGGAACACTGGCCGAAGCGTATCGGCTCATTCACTCCACCGACAGCCCCAAGGGACAGCACCTCTTTCCTGTCCTTGGAGCCGACCGAGTACTAGTGGGTGTAGTCACGCGCAACCAACTGGTCAAGCTGCACCAGGAAATGCCCAAACAGGCTGCAACCACGCACCTCTCTGAGATCGCGACGCGCAATCCGCAGGTAGCATTCTCAGATGAACCGCTGCGCAGGGTTGTGAACCGGATGGCGCAGTCCGGATTTACGCGGTTTCCGGTACTCGATCCATCGGATGAAGGAAAGATTGTCGGAATGGTGTCACTCAGCGATCTGCTTCGCGCCCGGTCGAAGGACCTGGAAGATGAGCGCGCCCGAGAGAGAGTGCTACGGCTGCGAATGCCGTTTGGACGGCAGACGAAAGAGCGGCCTATTCCGTTGACCCAGGAGAAAAACTTTCAGGATGAAGTGAAGCCCTCAGGGCGTCGATAGCCGATGGGGTCACAACGGCAAGACTCCGCCGGTGATTTGCCGGTCGTAGTCGGAAGCGTCAAAGTGGCCTTGTGAGTCAACGATGAGGCCGCCGGAGTTGATTTTCCAGCTTTCGAAGCCGCTGACGCGCACGCGCCGCCCCGAACCACCGGGACCCGTGTTCGTGCCCGTGAGCGTCCAGTGGTATTCCACTCTTTCTCCAGAGAAAATTAGGCGGTCCATCGCGACGCGCAGATCGGGAAATGCCGTCATAAACGATCGCGCCACCTCGGTGATCGCGATGCGTCCCGCGGAAGGTGCGCCGTGGTTAATCGTGAGTGACCCGTCGGGCGCGAAAAAGGAGGCCACTTCGGCCGGTTCCTGGCCGCACCAGGCAGCCGTATATCGGTCGGCGAGTTCCTGAAGAGATGATTGGTCTTGCATCAACAACATCGTAAACACGCCTTGGGCTCTCTCGGAAGAACTTTCAAGCAGCAATGTGAGACTTGTATGCTACTTGGAATTTCAGGTCAAAACGGGGCGGAACCAACCGATGGAACGCGCATACCGCAATCTCGGATACGTGCTGCTGGCCCTGTTGCCCATTTTCGTCGCAGGCTTCTGGATTCCCTATTTCTCTGAGATCCCACACTTTGAAGCGTCGATTACCTGGGCGGTTCATGTTCATGCGATTCTGCTCTTCTGCTTCCTTGCATTGCTGATTTTCCAACCTCTGGCGATCCGGCACAAAGCATTTGCGATCCACAGAAGACTGGGAAAGCTAACGAATATTCTGATGCCCTTCATCCTGATCTTTTCAGTTGCCATGCTCTGGAAGGAGTACCACGAGCATCTGGCTGACGGAGCGTCGATGGCGGCGGCCCGAAATGACGAGTTCCTGTCGGCCATCCAGCTGCTTCTGCTCGGAAGTCTCTATGGTTTGGCGCTTTCGTCGATTCGATCCCGAGATATCGCGGCGCATATGCGCTACATGATCTGCATTGCGTTGGTGGTGCTGCCCGCTGGGCTGGCCAGGACGCTCGGTTACTGGCTCAATTTCCGGCAATCTTCCTCCCAGATCCTATGCCTCGGGTTGATCGACGCTTGCCTTCTCGCACTGATCGCGTATGACAAGCCCGCCAACCGTCGATCGCGACCCTATGTGCTGACGTTCGCGGCTTATCTCGTCATCGAAACTGTCTGGTTCTCTCTGGGGCGACCCGTCTAGCGGCGAAACCGCGGGGCCTACAAGACGAGGCCGGCTTATTGCACACGTTAATTGCCAAATTGCGCTGCAAGTCTTGGATAGGCAGTAGCCAACGTTTGGAGATCAAATGGCTCACCAGCCGGAGTATCGTCAGCATCTCGAGTTGCGTGATCCCTGAAGTCGTCCTGTGCTCCGCGCTCCTTCAATACCTCCAGCGCAGCGTATTCCAGGGCTTCGTTGTCGATGTTGCCTTCGGCGTCCTGAACATACGACCCTAGTGCGTCCGGGTCTTTCTTGGCCATTTCGTATGCTTTCTTTCCTACTCCAACAATCCATGTACGAAAATAGTGAAAACTGTCACCGCTCATATGAGGCATGATGACCTCACCGGCTCCCCATAACTTCCACATGTTGAGATCGCAGACTTTTTCGTACAGCATCAAGCCGAAGGCGGAGACCTCCTCGTCACTAAGTTTCTTTAGATATCGAGCGACACAACAATTGCACGCCGAAGTGGCTCCCCGCCTCCGGCCCTTCGCCAGAAGACTCCAGAATTTTGTCTCTGTCATCGCTGTCTTGTTCATTCCTCAGCCCCTTTTGAAAACCAAACGCCCACGCTCGAAGCATACTGCAAACCGCTTAATATCCGAGTCAAATCCGAGGTCAATGAGCCCCCGCTGATTTATCCTTCTCCTCGTGCCAAACACATTAGTGGAGTGCGTTCCGAATTTTTCAGAGGGCCGCGACAAGGCCAAGGTCGATGCCATTGTCGAGGCGATGAGGGTGCCCGGCGTGTACCTGCTGGACCACGAGATGGATGCCGATCACAACCGCTGCGTGATCACGCTTGTCGGCGAGCGCGAAGCCATCCAGGAAGCCGCGATTCGCGGAGTGGGCAAAGCCGCGGAACTGATTGACCTGACGCAGCACCAGGGGGCTCACCCGCGTATGGGCGCGGCAGACGTGGTGCCGTTCATCCCCATCGACGGCGTGACGCTGGAAGACTGCGTCGCAATGGCGAAGCACGTTGGTGCGGAGATCGCGAAGCGATTCCAAATCCCGGTCTACCTTTACGAGGCAGCGGCCACTTCGCCGGAGCGGCAGAACCTCGAGAATATCCGGCGCGGGCAGTTCGAAGCGATTCGCGACGAAATTGGAACCAATCCTGCACGACGACCGGACTTCGGCGAGCCGCGAGTCCATCCGACCGCGGGTGCGACGGTGGTGGGCGCGCGAAAGTTCCTCATCGCCTACAACGTGTTTCTGAATACGCCGGACGTTGACATCGCGAAGAAGATCGCCAAGACGGTCCGATTCTCGTCGGGCGGAATGCGCTTTGTGAAGGGTGCAGGCTTCCTGGTACGCGGCATGGCACAGGTCTCAATGAACCTGACAGACTTTGAGCAAACGCCTATTCATCGCGTGTTCGAGCTGGTCAAGCGCGAAGCAGCACGCTACGGCGTGATGCCGGTTTCAAGCGAGATCGTCGGACTGATCCCGAAGGCTGCACTGGAGCAGGCAGCGGAGTGGTTCCTGCAGGTGGAGAATTTTGATTCATCGCTGATCTTGGAGAACCGCCTGGCTGCGGTCATGGGCGGCAAAACCGTCGTTGGCGGATTGCGCGCCGGTGTCGAGCCTTTTATCGAGCAACTGGCTGCTCCTACAGCGACGCCGGGCGGCGGCAGCGCGGCAGCGGCAAGCGGAGCGATGGCCGCGGGGCTGGCGAACATGGTGGCTTCGATGTCGCGCGGCAAGAAGGCGTATCTGCAATACGAGTCCCCACTCAGTGAAGCGATCGCGCGGCTGACGACGCTCCGCGAAGTGTTGAAGGCGGCCATCGATGCGGATGCCGAGTCATACAACGTGGTAATGAAGGCGTATCGCGCTGCTCGCGAAAAAGATGACTGTGGCGTAGGCGTAAATGCGGCTCTCCGGCAGGCGACCAGCGTTCCGTTGGGCGTGGCGGAACGCGCAGCAGCGGTAATGCAGATTGCGGAGACACTGAGACCGATTACGAATCCGAATATGGCCTCAGACCTGACCACAGCGGTTGCCCTGGCGCAGGCCGCGATGACCGGAGCGCTGTCGAACGTGGAGATCAACGTCGGTTCGATGAAGGCGGGGTTCAGCGATGACGATGCGTTTGTGAAGGAGACGCGCGCGCGGGTGGAGCAATTGGGAAAGTAGCGGAGCTCGCCGAGTTCGTTGCCCAAAAGTCCTGAGGTGAAGAGTGAAGGTAAGACGTTTTTTGTTTGTCGTGATTGCAGTTCTGCTTTCAGCCGCAAGTTCACAACTGGATATTGAAGCTCACGCGCAGCAGAGGACCGCATTCGTGCGGCTCGATCGCGTGACGGCGTCTCATCCCCTAACCAACGGAATCGAGGTCCGCTCGGGCGCGGCAATTCTGCAGATCACGGCGCTGCGCGACGATGTGATCCGCGTACGCGTGGGCCCGACAGGGCAACTGCCCGAAGATGCGTCATGGGCCGTGCTTCCCTCTTCGCGCACCGCGAGCGCCAGCGTCACATCGGAGACGAATGGAACCGCGGTCGGATTCAAGACAACGAAGCTCCATGTTTCTGTCCACAAGGATCCGTTCGGGTTGGCGGTCACCGATGACGCGGGACACGTGATCGCGCAGGACCTGCCAGGTCGGCCGATCGAGTATCACGGTTCGTCATTTCGGGTGTACATGAAGTCGCCGATGGACGAACACTACTTCGGACTGGGCGACAAGCCGGGGCCGCTCGATCGCCGCAGCGAGGCATTCTCTGACTGGAACACCGATGCATTCGGATGGCAGCAATCAACCGATCCGATCTACAAATCGATCCCGTGGTTCATTACGTTTCGCAAGGGAATCTGCGCTGGTATTTTTCTCGACAACACCTGGCGGGCGAGCTTCGACTTCAACAAGGAATATCGCGACGGGTATTCATTCGGCTCCGAGGGCGGTCCGCTCGATTTTTATGTCGTGTATGGCCCGGAGCCAAAACAGGTGATGGAAACCTGGGCCTGGCTGGTCGGCACAACCCCAATGCCGCCGATCTGGGCGCTTGGGTATCAGCAATCACGCTACAGCTACTATCCTGAGAGCGAAGTGAAGCGGATTGCCGACCGGCTGAGAAGCGAACGCATTCCCGCGGACGTCATCTGGCTGGATATCGATTATCAATCCAAGAACTGGCCCTTCACCGTGGATCCGGAGAGATTCCCAACATTTGAGCAGATGATCAAGGATCTGCGCGCGGAGCACATCCGCACCGTCGTGATCACCGACCTGCACATCGCCGATCAACCCCTGGCGAAGGACTATAAGCCGTTTGAAGAAGGCATTGCCGGCGATCACTTCGTCAAGAATCCTGACGGAACAATCTACGAAGGCATGGTGTGGCCTGGAAGGTCAGTATTCCCCGATTTCACGCGCAAGGTTTCGCGCGACTGGTGGGGCACGTTGTACGCGGACTTCGTGAAGCAGGGCGTGGCCGGATTCTGGAACGACATGAACGAGCCTGCGATCTTCCTCGTTCCATCGAAGACCATGCCGGACGACGTACAACATCGAATTGACGAACCCGGATTCGTGACCCGCACGACCAGCCATCTCGAAGTCCACAACATCTACGGGATGCAGAACTCGCGGGGAACCTTCGAGGGCTTGTTGAAGCTGGAGCCGAATCTGCGGCCGTTCGTGATGACGCGGGCCAGTTTTGCCGGCGGACAGCGCTACGCGTCAACCTGGAGCGGCGATAACTCGAGCACGTGGGATCATCTCCGGCAGACGACTCCGCAATTACTGAACCTCGGGCTGAGCGGGTTCGCAATGGCTGGGGCCGATGTCGGTGGGTTTGCAGGATCTCCGCAGTCGGAATTGCTTACGCGGTGGCTTGAAGTCGCGGCGTTTCATCCCATCGATCGCGACCACACCGCAGTGGGCACCAAGCCGCAGGAACCTTGGGAGAACGGCACCGCGGAAGACGTGAGTCTGCGCCGGCGATACATCGAAGAGCGCTATCGCCTGATGCCGTATCTCTACACCACTGCGGAAGAGATGAGCCGGACCGGGATGCCGATCATGCGGCCGCTCTTTATGGAGTTTCCACATGGCGAGGCGGACGGCGGGCCGCTGGACTTGAACACCGGCAATGCGTTTATGGTCGGCCCGGACCTGCTGGTGGCCCAGAGTCCCTACCCGGATGAGCTCGATGACTACTCGGTGGCCCTGCCGCCTTCAAGTTGGTACGACTACTGGACGGGTTCAAGAATTGATCCAACTTCTGGCCGCAAAGGCATTGATAATGCGGCGATTGCGCAACCCGAGGTTCACATCCACCGGACCCTTGAGACTCTACCGGTATTTGTGCGGGCGGGATCGATTGTGCCCGAACAACCGCTCATCGAGAGTACAGACGAGAAGCCGGTGGGACCGCTGACGCTGAGGGTCTATCCGCCCACCACGTTGGGCGCCGGGTGCGATGGCTCGCTGTACCTGGATGATGGCGTGACCTACGACTTCAAGAAGGGCGACTATCTGCGGATCCAGTTCCTCTGCCGTTTGAGCGCGCAGGGACTGATAGTGACCATCGCACCGCGGCAAGGTGACTACGAACCATGGTGGAAGCTGCTGTCGATCGAGGTATACGGAGCCAACAAGCCGTATGCCGGGGCAAGCGTTACAGCTCTCGACCACCCGGGGGCCGCTCCGATTACTGCCAGCTTCGATGCAGAACATCGTCGCGTGATCGCACTCGTTCCGGATAATCCCAAGGGCCTGCAGCTGCAGCTGACATACTGAGTTAGTGTTCAGACTGAGCAGGCCAACGGACCACGAGATAGCCGCTCAGATCAGATCGGCTTCTCTTTCCGGATTGATGAACGCGGAACACCTCGCGACCGTCGGCGGATTGTGTACCGAACTGCATTCGGGATTCGCGCACGACAAATTGCGGACACAGATAGGTCAAAACGAAGCCGCTTTTAGAATCGCGATTCAGGCGTTCAAGGCATGGAAACAGTTCGATCTGGGTTGGGCGCGAGTGGCGAATCCCCTGGCGCAGATCGCAACTGGCCAGATTGTCGCGGTTGAAGTTCACAGCCTCGGCCTCTGGTCCCTGAACCTGAGCCAGATCGTCGAAGTGGTGCAGACGGCGAGCTGTTTTGGATTCATTTACAAGACCACCAAGCAGCACGTCGAAGAAGGCGAAGAGCGGTTCCTGCTCACTCTCGAAAAAGAAACGGGCGCGGTCTGGTATGAAACAGAAGCTATCTCGCGGCCGCGAGGTCTCCTCACGCGCCTTGGCTATCCAGTGACGCGCACGTATCAGCATCGCTTCGCGCGGGAATCGCATCGACGAATGGTAGAGCACGTTTCTGCGCTACCATCAGACTGCAGCAGCAACGGCTCCTGAAAGGCCCGTCGTAGGCCGCAAATCTTCATCCATCCTCGTTTCGAGTGGAGCGTCCGTGTTCACGCCCAAAGCCATCGGATTTATCCGCACTCCTTATACTGACACCAAATCCATCCCCAAGGGCCTCGGCGCCAAACATGATGCCGAAGGCGTTCTCGACATCCTGCCCGAGTTCGAACCCGGCCTGACCGATATCGAAGGCTTCTCGCATCTGTTCGTCATCTGGGCCTTCGATCGTTCCGATGGCTACGACCTCATCGGCAGCCCGCCGTTCGATGAGCGTCCCCATGGCGTCTTTGCCACGCGCTCTCCTCGTCGTCCCAACCCGATCGCGCTTACGGTGGTCGAACTCCTGAGCCGCGATGCCGGAAAGCTGCACGTTCGCGGAGTCGACATGCTCGATGGCACTCCCATTCTCGATATCAAACCCTACATGTCCAGCATTCCCGCCGAACAACTCCGCCGCGGCTGGCTCGCCGAGGCCGAATCCCGAAATCAGAAATAACGCAATTCATTCGCCAATTGCCGGTGCAAAACTTGCGCGATTTTCGACTGCTTCGACCTCACCGCAGTCGTTCTCATAATGTGAACATCAATTGCTTCGCGAACTCGCGCGTCGACAACTTCGTCCCCGATCCACGCCTCTAATCACGTAACGGGAAGATAACCACTTCCCAGAAGGAGAGAGTAATCTATGGCCTTCAAGAGAATCGGAAACGATTATCGAGAATGGCAGGAAAACTCATTCAACCGTGGTTGTACAGGGAAAGGGAGGGAAACTCGGGCTGAGCTCGAATGAACCACCTCATCTGTAGAAACCGAGTTGCGATCTGGAAACCGATCCAGGTCTTCGGAAATTCGGAAAGCATTGGGCGAGGTCTCGCAAGGGACCCCGCCCTTTTGCTCTTGCCTGCCGGCCGATGCATTCACCCCTCATCTCCACAGAAAACGGCGGTTTACGACCTGCCGACCTAACCCCTGATCGTGTATCGTGAGTGGGTTCGTATATGACCTCTCTCGCCGCCGCCACGCTGGCTGAACCACCGGGCTTCTCGCTGGGAGAGAAGCTGCTCCTGGTAGTTTTGATCATTGCTTCAATTGCTTTGTTTTGGAGACGTTTCGGCCCAATCCTCAAGCGAATCCTCAACTCTAGAAAAGACCCCGGCTTCCACCTCTCTCATCTCGGAAAACGCGTCTGGGACTTCTTCTGGGAGGTCCTCTGCCAGGCCAAGGTCATCCGCGAGCGCCCCCTTCCCGGCCTCGCTCATGCCTTCGTCTTCTGGGGATTCTGCGCCTTCGCGCTGGTCACGCTCAACCACTTCGCCGTCGGATTCGGCCTCGGTTTCCTCAATCCCAACGGCATCTTCTCGCGCTTCTATTTCTACTTCGCTGCCACATTTGCGCTCGCCTGCGCCATCGGCATCCTCGGCCTCTTCATCCGCCGCTTTTTCGTTCGCCCGCGCTCGCTGGGCGACCATCTGTCCTACGAATCCGGGGTGATCGCGGCGCTCATCTTCATTCTGATGGTCTCCTACCTAGCCGCATTCACCGTCAGCGGGGCTGGCCCAGGCGCGCGCACTCTCTGGTGGATCCACTCTCTCTCGATCCTCGTCTTCCTTCCGATCATCCCCCACACCAAGCATTTGCACCTGGTCCTCAGCCCCGCCACCATCTTTCTTTCTCGCGGCGGCTTCAGCAAAATCCCTCCACTGGTCGGCGATGAAGATTTCGGCCTCGTTGCCGGAACCGACCTGACCCAACTCGTCAGCCTCCAGGCCTACTCCTGCGTGGAGTGCGGACGCTGCACCGAGCACTGCCCCGCCAACAACACCGGCAAAGAACTCAACCCCAAAGAAATCATCCTCGGCCTGCGCGGCTACCTCAATGAATACGGCCCAGCCTCGAAAGAAAATATCATCGGCAAGTACAACTCCATGACTGCCGATTTCCAGTGCACCACCTGCGGCGCATGCGAGTTTCAATGCCCGGTTGGCATCGAACACCTGCCCATCATCATCGGCCTCCGCCGCGGAGCCGTGAACACCGGCGCATGGGAAGACGACCACGGCGCCAAGCTCTTTCTCGCTCTCGAACGCGGATCCAACGCCCTCGGCATGAGCGCCACCGACCGCGACAAATTCATCCAGAAGCAGGAACTCCCCATCTTCGACGGCACACAGGAGTACTGCCTTTGGCTCGGCTGCATGGGGGGATACGATCCCAATGGCCGCGAGATCATCGCCGACTTCGCCCGCGTGATGAACTACCTCTGCTCCAGCTATGGCGTCCTGCGCAAGGAAAAATGCACCGGCGATCCCGTCCGCCGTCTCGGCAACGACCTGCTCTTTCAGCAGCTCGCCGAATCCAATCTCGGAACCCTCGCGCAAAACAAGGTCAAAAAAATTGTTTCGATCTGCCCTCACTGCGTACGAACCATCCAGGAAGACTGGAAAGAATTCGGCACACCGCCCGAGATCGAACACAACAGCGAATTCCTCGCCCGCTACGCCGACAAACTTCCGAAACAGAACTCACACGTACCCCGGCAGGAACAACCATCTTCATTGAATGAGCAACAAGTATCAGGGCACGACTTCAGTCGTGCCGAAAGCACTCCCAATAATGACGGGGCTTTACCCCCTGCATCTGCAAACGACAAAATCGTCTACCACGATCCCTGCTATCTCGGCCGCTATCGCGACGTCTACGAACAACCCCGCGCCGTCGTCTCTCTCGCTGGAGAACTCGTCGAAGCACCTCGCTCGCACGAACGCAGTTTCTGCTGTGGAGCAGGCGGTGGCTTAGTCTTCCTCGGCGAAGAAACTGGCGACCGCGTCAGCCACACTCGCGCCAAAGAGCTAGTCGCCACCGGCGCCTCCACCATCGGCACCGCGTGCCCCTTCTGTAACACCATGTTCCGCGACGCCCTCTCCGCCACAAACGGCCCCGCACCACAACTTCTCGATATCGCTCAACTCACGGCACGCAACCTGCCGAGGACTTCGTGAGCCAATCTTCTGCGCCAATCCCTCCAACGACGTCGTTTTGGGAAACCTTAAAGAAATTCTTCTTCGGGGCCGGTGCTTTGTCTTTCCTAGTTGGAGGTGGTCTGATTCACGCTGAAACCAACATGAGTCGGTTCAATGCCGAACTTGTTGGATTTGGAATCGCTGCGATCTGTGTGCTACTCGGCACTTTAGTCGGAAGCATTGGCGAGTTCATGGAGCCGAGAGACTAAAATCATCGACATTCAACGAACTTGAACCCCAAGCGAGCATCCTTTTATGAAAATCATCGTCTGCATCAAACAGGTCCCGGAGCGCGATGCGCAGGTTCGCATCTCCAGTTCCGGCAAATGGATCGAAGAATCCGACGTCCAGTTCGCCATGAACGAGTCGGACGCCTACGCTCTCGAAGAAGCGCTTCAACTGAAGGAAAAACACGGCGGCGAAGTTATCGTGCTCAGTGCCGGACCCGAACGCGCCGGAACCACCATCCGCGAAGCCCTGGCCAAAGGCGCCGATCGCGCCATCCAGGTCGAAAGCGACAGCCTGAATCAATTGGACGCCCTCGGTGTCGCCCAGCTTCTCGCCGGCGCGGCAAAACAGGAGAGTCCCGACCTCGTCCTCACCGGCCTGCAGTCTGACGATCTCGGCTATGGCCAAACCGGCGTTATCATGGCCGAACTCATGGGCCTGCCGCACGCATCGCTTATTCTCAACGTCGAAAAAACCGACAGCGGCATCACCGTCAAGCGCGAACTCGAAGAGGGCTGGTTCCAGAACATCGAACTTCCCCTCCCCGCGGTCCTCATGATCCAGTCCGGCGGAACAAAACTTCGCTACGCCACGTTGATGGGAATCAAAAAAGCGAAGACCAAGGAACTGCGCAAAGTCAGCGCCGCTGAACTCAGCCAGACAGCCGCACCCGCCGCCACGCTCGAAAAAATCACTCTGCCGCAAAAGCAGAAGTCCACGCAGATCATCCCCGGCAATCCGAAAGAAGCCGCGGCCACCCTGGTTGAAAAACTCAAGTTCGAGGTGCGAGTCATATGAGCGGCGTCTACGTAGTTCTCGAAGATCGCAACGGCCGCATCGGTCGCATCAGCTTTGAAGCCATCGCCGCAGCCAACATCCTCGCTGCGCAATCCGGATCGAAAGCCACCGCAATCGTCATCGGCGCACAAACCGAAGCACTCGCCAAGGAAGCAGCAACCAAAGGCTTGGGAAAAGTTATCCGCGTCGAGCACGCACTGCTCTCGCCCTACCCCGCCGACGGCTACACCGCTGCTCTTCAGCAATTCATTGCCGTCGAATCGCCCGATTACATCGTCTTTCCGCATACCTACCAGGTCCGCGACTACGCGCCAGCCCTCGCCGCCCGTCTCGGTCGCGTACTCATCGGAGATGTAACCGGGATCAGCGACGGGCCCCTTTTTGTTCGCTCTCTGATGCAGGGCCGTCTCAGCGGCAGCTACAAACCCAGCAGCTCCGGCCCATGTCTCATCTCGGTTCAATCCGGAGCATTCCGCGCCGGGGAAACAGAATCCAGCCCGGCCGAAATCACCACCTTCACGCCGACCATCGAGCCCTCTCAGATCCGCACCAAGCCCGGCGAGCCCTTCCGCGGTACGGCGCAAACCGTCGACCTCGGCTCTGCGCAGATGATCGTAGCCGTCGGTCGCGGAATCAAGGAGGCCGACAATCTCTCGCTCGTGCGGGATCTTGCCGCATCCCTGGGAGCCGAACTCGCCGCATCGCGTCCCATCTGCGACAACGGCTGGCTCCCCATCGAACGCCAGGTGGGAAGCTCCGGCCAGACCGTCGCGCCCAAGCTCTACCTCGCCGTCGGAATCTCCGGAGCCATCCAGCACCTCGTCGGCATGAAGGGTTCGCAGTGCATCGTCGCCATCAACAAAGACGCCGAAGCGCCTATCTTCGAAGTAGCCGACTACGGCATCGTAGGCGACCTTTTCGAAGTCGTCCCCGCCCTGACCGAAGCCATCAAATCCGCCAAGCAATAACTCCCATCCAACAACCGAAACTGGGCGCCCCAGGTCCCTTGCATTTGGGGACCTGGGAGCGATTCTGAGTTGGATTGAGACCAACGCGCGTGAAGATCCCAGGTGCCCCACCCCTTCGACAGCCTTTCGTCGAATGGGTGGAAAAGCACGAACCCCAATCATCTGTCATTTCGACCATTTTCCTCTACCTGGGTGCCCCAGGTCCCTCGCATTTGGGAACCTGGGATATCGCGACCATTTGCGCCCTCATAGCCCCACCCCGTATCGTTCCGAGTTGCACCCAAAACATTTTTCGAGGCTCCGGAATGTTTCTGCCCGAGACATATCAAGTCACCCTCGCGCTGATGATCCTCAGCATGCTCTGCTGGGGATCGTGGGCCAACACCCTCAAGCTGTGCCCCAACTTCCGCTTCCAGCTCTTCTATTGGGACTACTCCATTGGCCTTCTTGCTGCCGCGGTGGTGTTGGGCCTCAGTGCCGGAAGCACTGGGCACGTCGGCTCTACATTCCTTGCCGCAATTGTGCAAACCTCGCCGGAACGCATCGTCTGGGCCTTCTTCGGCGGAGTCATCTTCAACGTCGCGAACCTCCTTCTCGTCGCCGCCATTGATGTCGCCGGTCTCGCCGTTGCCTTTCCGGTCGGCATTGGACTCGCTCTTGTCGTCGGCGCAGTCTCCAGCTATCTCGTCAGCCCTGCTGCCAATCCCCTGCTCCTCTTCGGAGGAGTCGCCCTCGTCGCGCTGGCCATCGTCGTCGACGCTCTCGCCTACCGCAAACGCGAAAGCACCGCCGTGACAACCACAACTCGCGGCATTGTCCTTAGCCTCATCGCCGGTGTATTGATGGGCACCTTCTACCCGCTTGTCGCGCGCGCCATGCGCGGACCAATCCAACCCGGCGGCTCGCCCGGACCCTACGCCATCGCCTTCTTCTTCGCTATCGGCGTGCTCATCTCCACCGTCCCTGCCAACTTTCTCCTGATGCTCAAGCCGCTCGACGGCAAGCCGCGCGTGAATGGCAGCGATTACTGGCGTGCTCCTTTCGGTTGGCATCTCGCCGGCATCATTGGCGGAGCCATCTGGTGTGTCGGTGCGGTTGCCAACTTCGTCGCCTCCGGCGCGCATCTTGTCGGACCTGCGGTCTCCTACTCCATCGGCCAGGGAGCCACCATGGTCTCCGCGCTCTGGGGCGTTTTCGTCTGGCGGGAATTCGCGGGCGCACCCCGCGCCGCCCACTTACTGCTCGTTCTTATGTTTGTATTCTTTGTGTTGGGTCTCAGCGCCGTCGCGCTGGCGCCACTTTACTGAACTCTATGAACGAACGTTGCAAACCCATTGTCGTCGTCGGCAGCGTCACCATGGACATGGTCACCTGCACGCCGCAAATTCCTCGCATCGGCCAAACCATCATCGGCACCAGCTTCTCCACCACGCCCGGTGGCAAAGGCGCTAACCAGGCGGTCGCTGCGGCCCGTCTCGGCTATCCTGTGCAGTTCGTCGGCAAGGTCGGCGACGACGCCTACGGACCGCAACTCATCGAGAACCTCTCCCGCGCGGGCGTCGACACCACTGCCATGGCCCAGGCCCCCGGATCCTCGGGCCTCGCTCCCATCTTCCTTGACGAAAATGGACAGAACGCCATCGTCGTCGTTCCCGGCGCCAACGGCAAAGTTGACTGCGCCTATGTTGACCAGCACATCGACGTAATCCGCAACGCCGGCATGGTCCTCTGCCAGCTCGAACTTCCCATCGCAACCATCGATCACACCCTTGCCATCTGCGCCGAGCTTGGTGTGCCCGTCATGCTCGATCCCGCCCCCGCGGCAGATTTGCCCGAGAATGTCTGGAAGCGGATCGCATGGTTCACCCCAAATGAGATCGAGGCGGAATTGTACGTCTGGAACATGCCTTCGCCGGAAAAGATCGCGGAGAAGCTCCTCGATGCGGATCTCACTGGCGTCGTCCTCAAGCGCGGCTCTGAAGGCGCCTACGTCGCTACCGCAGATGGAAAATCAGGTTGGGTCAAACCCTTCGCCGTCGATGCCATCGACACCGTTGCCGCCGGAGACTGCTTCAATGGCGCATTCGCCGTGGCTCTACTCGAAGGCAATGACCCGTTGCAAGCCGCGCGTTTCGCCTGTGCCGCAGCTGCCATCTGTGTCACTCGCCGCGGAGCGCAGGCCTCCATGCCCAGCCGCGCCGATGTCGACGCATTCCTCGCCCAACACGGATAATTCCTTGAGTCGCTCAAAGCTCTTCGCATCGCGAGACGCAGCCGGTCTCCGTTGTTTCGGCAACGCATCCAACCCATACTCAGCACCGTCCTAGCACTGAGGACTCTCAATGAGCGAAACCGTGAAGCTTACCGCATCCGATGGCCATCAACTGGATGCCTATGTTGCCCGCCCCGAAGGGGAACCCCTCGCCGGCCTCGTCGTCATCCAGGAAATCTTCGGCGTCAACCAGCACATCCGCTCCGTAGCCGACGAGTACGCGCGCGACGGCTTCCTCGCGGTTGCCCCCGCCCTCTTCGATCGCGTTGAACGCGGCGTCGAACTCCCCTATGACGGTCCCGAAGCGCAAAGAGGCATGGCAATCCGGCAAAAGCTCGACTTGGATTCAGCTCTCAAGGATGTGGATGCAGCATTACAATTCGCTCGCCGCGAGACCGGCAGGAAATCCGGCGTCATTGGCTACTGCTTCGGCGGACTCCTCGCCTGGCTCAGTGCTACGCGCCTGCATCCCGACGTTGCCATTGGCTACTATGCAGGCGGGATCGGAAACTTCGCGGCTGAGACTCCCCACGCACCCGTCCAACTCCACTTCGGCAAACTCGACACGCACATCCCCGCCGAGCAGGTAGAGAAGGTTCACTCCGCACACCCCGAAGTCGGAATCTACTGGTACGAGAATGCCGGTCACGGTTTCAACTGCGACATGCGCGCGAGCTACAGCGCCGCAGCCGCTGCCCTGGCTCGCACCCGCACGCTGGCGTTCCTCAAGAAGCACCTTGCCTAGCAATCTTCATCAGCTGCGACGCCCGGGTGCCCCATCCATGCGGCGTTTTGTGCCGCATGGGTGGGAAGGCATGGTAATCGCTGAGTGCTCCGGTCTCGATTCTGAGATCTGGAAAGGACGCTCGAACACTTCAACGACCTTTCCTCACGCCACCACATTCTCCAGCACCCCGATCGGCCCAATCGTAATCCGTACCAGATCCCCACTCTGCAGCGTGAACGAACTCGGCGGCACAATTCCTGTCCCGGTCATCAGAAACACCCCGGCCGGAAATCTGTTGTCGCGGAAGAGATATTCGACCAGCGTCTTCGGATCGCGCTTCAACTCGATCAGCTCCACCGATCCGGCAAATTCCGCCAGGCCGCTACGCACAATCTCCAACCCGATCGCAGTCGAAGGCTCCAGCGGTGCCGCCGAAACCAGGATCCCCGGCCCCAGTGCGCAACTTCCGCTGTAGACCTTGGCCTGCGGCAGATAGAGCGGATTCTCGCCCTCAATATCGCGCGAACTCATATCGTTGCCTATCGTGTATCCGACGATCCGTCCCCGTGGGCTCACAACCAGCGTCAACTCCGGCTCTGGCACCGACCACTTCGCATCTGCGCGAATTCGCACCTTCCCACCCGGCCCGACTGTCCGGCTAGCGGTCGACTTGAAAAACAGCTCCGGACGCTCCGCCGAATACACGCGATCGTAAAAATTTCCACCTCCCGCGTCCTTCGACTCCTCCATGCGCGCGCCGCGACTGCGATAGTACGTCACGCCCGCAGCCCAAACCTCCTGCCCACCGATCGGCGCCAGCAACTCTCCCTCGCGAAAACCAGCCAGCGGACTCGCGTGCTCTACGAACTTGGCAAGGTGCTCCGGCAAGTCATCACGCGACAGCAAATCATCCCAGCCGTAATCCAAAATGAGGAAATGCTTCCCATCCTCCTCAACAAAAACACCACCTGTCGTGCGAAACAGTCTCACGATCCCTCCAGTGATTCGTTTTCATCCTACACGGGGCGTCTTGCATCCAGAGTCATGCCATTCCGAACGGATTTGGGAGAAATCGGCATGCCGCTATCTACTGGCGTCTATCATTCCCTAGTGTTGTCCACAGAACAGGAGGTCGTGATTCTATGGTGAACCGGGGCGTATTCATTTTCTTCTTCTCTATCGCATCGGTCGCGATGACGTCTGCGCAGACCCGCGAGGCAGACTCACAGACATTGCGCGAGATCCTCACGGAACTCCGCTCCATCCACGAGGACATGCGGGTCACGGAAACCACCCAGTTGCTCGTTGCCGAACTCGAAATGCAGCAGGGCGTCGTGAATCGTGCCATGGAGAGCGCTGATAATGCCAGCATAAAACTCAACGGCATTCACGTCGATCAACGGAGACTCGCTGCCGAGATGACTCACGTGGAAGAACAGATAGACAAGGCGGCAAATGCTGATGAGAAGAATGCTCTAGCCCAGGAAAATGAGCGACGAAAAGTAAATGTCGAAACCATGAAGAACATTGAGCACGAAGCAAGTACATCTCTACAGTTCATGGAACAGCGCCTTCAGAACGCTCAAGACAAACTCTCAAGCATCGAATCGGAGCTCAATGCCGCCATTTCACGCCTCGGGCCAGCGGTCAAAGATGCCGCACAAAAATAGCAGCGCGAAAGCACAGATCTGGGTGCCTCGGTCACGGATCAGTTGGTCCTTGAAAAACCCGGGGTGCCCCAGGTCCCTCGCACTTGGGGACCTGGGATAGCACAAACCACCGTCGACGTATACTCCGGGCGCCCCATCCATTTCGCAGTTTCATCGCAAAATGGGTGGGAAAGCACGAAGCTCTTAGCGCCACGCATCGAACCTCCCTCCCCGAATGGCATCCGCCATCGCCGCAATGTCCGGAGCCAGCACGCGGTCGCGCTCCAGCCGCGGAATCACCTTTCGCACCGCATCGTGCGCTTCTTCGATCCTGCGGCTCGACTTCAGCGGTCTGCGAAACTCCAACGCCTGCGCCGCGCACATCAGCTCAATCGCCAGCACCCGTTCCACGTGCTCCACAATCTGCCGCAGCTTGATCGCGCCCGTCATTCCCATCGACACGTGATCTTCCTTGCCACCATCCGTCGGAATGCTTCCCGTAGACGCCGGATGAGCAAGCACCTGGCACTCGTTGATCAGCGCCGCCGCAACGATCTGCGCAATCATAAAACCCGACGACAGCCCTGGATCCATCGCCAGAAACGCGGGCAACCCTTCGTTGATGTCCGGATTCAACAGCCGATCGATCCGCCGCTCTGTGATCCCCGCCAGGTCGGTCATCGCAATCGCAGCGTAGTCGAACGCGTACGACAGCGGAGCACCATGAAAATTCCCGCCCGAAATCACCGCCGCATCATTACCCGGAAACACCAGCGGATTATCCGTGGCCGATCCCGCCTCCGTCTCCAGCACACCAGAGACATGCTCCAGCACTCCCCGCACCGCCCCATGCACCTGCGGCATGCAGCGTAGACAATACGCATCCTGCACGCGCGTATCTCCCCGGCGATGCGACTCACGTATCTCCGACCCCTCCAACAGTCGCAACAAATGCTCTGCCGCCGCAATCTGTCCCGCATGAGGCCGCGCCTTGTGTATCCGCTCATCAAACGCCGCCGGAGTCCCTTTCAGCGACTCCAATGACATTGCGCCCGACAAGTCGCACAACTCCACCACCCGTCTCGCACGCGACACTGCCAGCGCTCCCACCGCTGTCATCGCCTGCGTTCCGTTCAGCAGCGCCAGCCCTTCCTTCGCCGTCAACTCCAGCGGCTTCAATCCTGCGCGTCGCAGCGCCTCGCCGCCCGCAATGCGATCGCCGCCATAAAACGCCTCGCCCTCGCCAACCACCACCAGCGCCAGGTGCGCCAGTGGAGCCAGGTCGCCGCTCGCTCCCACTGACCCCTTCTCCGGAATCACCGGATGCACACCGGCATTCACCATCGCCACCAGAAGCTCCAGCAACTCCGGTCGTACCCCGCTGAATCCCTTCGCCAGCACATTGGCGCGCAGCAGCAGCATCGCGCGCGCCTCGGCTTCCGACAGCGGCTGCCCCACTCCGCCCGCATGGCTCCGCACCAGGTTGATCTGCAATTCGGCAAGCTTGTCGCCCGGAATACGCACGTCGGCCAGTTTCCCGAACCCGGTGTTCACGCCATACACCGTCTCGCCCGCGCCCAGAATGTTCTCAATCAACCCGCGGCTCTCCGCCACACGCCTCAACGCTGCGGGCGCAACCTCCACAGCGTGCCGGTCCAGTGCAACTTCGTCAATCTCGTTCAATGTCAGCGGCTGTCCGTCCAGCAATAGCTTGTCCATAACCGCGATCTTAGGCGGCAAAAACAGCAATTTAAAGATGAATCGCCCGCTCTGTCCACGGCTTTGCCACCGATTCAAGTATGATCTGGCATTATGGCAATGGATTCCACGGTCCTGCTCGATGTCCATGGACGAAAGCTCCTCCACGAGCTCCAGTCCAACGCCCGCCTCAGTCTTGCCGAACTCGCCCGGCGCATCGGCCTCTCCCCCACCGCCACCGGCGAGCGACTCAAGCAGATGGAAGAGATCGGTATCCTCCGCGGCTACACCATCGACATCGATCGCGAAGCTCTCGGCCTCGAAGTTCTCGCCTTCATCCGCATGAGCTGCCCCGGTCAGAACTACCATCGTTTTCTCGATTACGTGCAGACCCTCGAGGAAGTCCGCGAGTGCCACCACCTCACCGGCGGCGATGACTTCCTTCTGAAAGTCACGACCACCAACCTCGCCGATCTCGAAGCACTCATTGAAGCCCTGCTGACATATGGCAACCCCGTCACCAGCCTCGTCCTGTCTTCGCCCGTTGAGCACCGCAAGTACGCCGTCCTCGGCAAGCTCACCACCGTCAGCAAAAAACGCGTCCACCGCCGCTAGATCCAGCACGAACTCGGGTGCCGACTACAAGGAGCGGTTGCTATTATCCCTCCGACATGAGCGGCAGTTTATGATCATCCCACCATCACTCGCCTCTAACCACAAACTCATGAACCAAACTTCTCCGCGAATATGCACTCTTGTAATTGCTCTGGCCGTAGCCATGCTGTCTCTTCCGTGCTCGATTCTGCACGCCACGCCGCCGTCCGAAATACCCGCATGGTGCCGGCAGATTCCTCGCCCCGAATACGCCCGGCTCGAGCACGTTTCTCTCGCCGACACCTGGTTTGAAGTCTTCAAAGTCGCGCCGGAAGTCTTCGCGATTTACGAGCCGCATCAATCCGAAGAGACCATCGGCTATCTCATCCTCGGCAAGCGGCGGGCGCTGCTTTTCGATACCGGCATGGGTATCGGCAACCTCAAGAAGCTCACCCTGAGCCTTACGAAACTTCCCATCATCGTTCTAAACAGCCACACGCACAACGACCACGTCGGAGACAACTGGCAGTTCGGAACCGTCTACGGCATGGATACCGATTTCACCCGCCAGAGCGCGAAGGGCTCGACGACCGACGCCCGCGCCGAGATTGCGTCGGGTCAAATCTGTGGCCGATTGCCCTATGGCTTCGATCCCACCCGCTACGCCACGCGGCCATGGAAAATTTCAAAATGGATGCACGACGGCGACCGCATCGACCTCGGCGGCAGAACACTTGAGATCATCGCCACACCCGGCCATACGCCAGACGCCATCTGCCTCTTTGATCGCGCCAACGGCCTGCTCTTCACCGGCGACACTTACTATCCCGGCACAGTCTGGATTTACCGCCCCGAAACCGACTTGGCTGCCTACGGCGACTCCCTACGAAAGCTTGCTGCCTTGCAGCCGGAAGTAAAACAGGTGCTCGGAGCGCACAACGTCCCCGTCGCGCCCCCCAGTGTCCTCAGCCAGCTCGCTGCACCATTCGCGAAGGTCCAGGCCGGCCAGGTCCAGCCCAGGGCCGCAGGTCCCGGCAAGGTCATCTATCAGGTCGGAGCAATATCGTTCCTGATGCGTCCTCCGCACGATTAGCCGCGCCCACAGGGTGGCCCATAAATCGCGCTGCCTTTCACGCAATGGGTGGAAAAATCTGGGTGCCCCAGGTCTCCCCTCTGAGACCTGGGCTGGGATCTTGTGTTGAAGAGTGACCAGAGGAGCCCCATCCATCGCGCAGCCTTTCGCGCGATGGGTGGGAAAGCATAAATCTGACTGCCCCCGTCTCGATTTTGAGACCTGGGAAACAAGAGCTCTCTACCGTTCCCAGAACGGCGGCGGCTCGATCCCCAGCGCTCGAAGATACACGTACCCTTGTCCGCGATGATGAATCTCATTGTCAATCGCGTATTGGATGGTGTTCATCCCCGCGTTCTCCCACTGGCCGAACGCCTTGTCCACTTCGCTGAATCGATGAGCTGGAATCTGCGGAAACTTCTCGTTCAGTTCCGCGGTCTGCGCGTCCCACAATTGCAGAATTTCGGCCTTCGTGGCCGGTTTCGTCCCCTTGCCGAACTCCTCCCATTTTCCCGTCGCAACGCCATCCACAATCGGAACCGCCATGCGGATGAACTCCCACGCCATCTCCGCAAACGGCCGCATGCCGCCCACTGAGAAATTAAACAACTTGTCTTCTGGAAACGCCGCGATCACCCGCCGCGTCAGGGCTCGGTGTCCCTGCCAGTTCTTCAATACGTCACTCGCCGTCAGTACGCTAACTTCCGCCGTTGCTGTCGCCATGTCCGATCTCCTTTTGAACCCAGATGGGCACAAATCAAGAGTAAGGGTCATATATGACATAGCATGTCATATATCAAAGAAATATTACACAACTCCGCGGAAAACAGCGCCCGCATCCATTTGCCGTACTATGGCGATGGTCGATTTTGTCGGATTCGGAATGCTATCCAACCGGGTTTGAATTGGGGAGATAAGAAATGGCGAGCACTTCGCGCAGGCAGTTCCTTGGCACAGCGTCGGTCACAGCCGCAGGTTTGGCGATATTGAATCGGGTGCCCGCCTGGGCTCAAAGTGCTGCAACCCGCGGAACCGTGCAGGTCTGGAGCACCTTCCGAGACCGCCGGCACGCATCCACCGAGCCGCTGGCGTGGACGCCCCTCACCACAATTGCTCCCGATGCGATCGTCCTTGATCCCACGGCGACACGCCAGGAGATGCTGGGCTTTGGCGCAGCCTTCACCGACGCGGCCTGCTACATGCTGAACCAGCTTTCGAGCGACCAGCGCGCAACCCTGATGCATGAGCTTTTCGCACCTGACCAGATGGCGATGAACGTCTGCCGGACATGCATCGGTGCCAGCGACTATTCCAAGTCACTCTACAGCTTCGACGACAGCGACGAGGACGACCCGCAGCTGAAGAAGTTTTCCATCGACCACGACAAGGCCTACATCCTTCCCATGCTCAGGGATGCGCGCAAGCTCAATCCGGATCTGTTCCTCTTCTCATCCCCGTGGAGTCCGCCCGCCTGGATGAAGTTCAACCGCTCCATGCTGGGTGGAACCATTCGCAAGAGCAACCTTGAGCCGTATTCGCGATATTTCCAGAAGTTCCTCGAGGCCTATAAAACCGAAGGCGTGGACATCAACGCAGTCACTGTACAGAACGAAGTCGACACCACTGTGGACGGCCGTTATGCGGCCTGCCAATGGTCGCAGGAAGATGAAATTCTGTTCGTGGGCAAATACCTGGGTCCGCTCTTTCGGCAGGCGGGAATCAAAACCAAAATCTGGGTGCTGGACCACAACTTCAACCTGTGGGGACGCGCCATCGGCGAACTGAGCGATCCGCGGGCCTCCGAGTTCATCGACGGCATAGCCTGGCATGGATACGCAGGTGAGCCATCGTCGATGACGCCGGTTCACGACGCCTTTCCGCTCAAGCACGCGTACTTCACTGAGGGCGGCCCTCACCGCGAGCCGCGCATGTCTGGAACTCCCTTTCCAGACCCGATGACCGCCTGGGCACGCTGGGCAGAGTGGGCCAACAGCGTCATCAGAAACTGGTCGCGGTCGATCACGGTATGGAACCTGGCACTCGATGAGAATGGAACTCCGTATATCGGCCATCATGAAGAGGGAGACATTGTTCCGGGAGCGCCGACCACGGGTCGCGGGCTAATCACAATCGACAGCAAGACGCGCGAGGTAACCCGCAGTGGACGCTTCTGGGCACTCGCGCACTATACAAAGCATGTACGCCGTGGAGCGAAGGTCATTCTCACGAATGGTGTTGCAGATACCGCGACGCAGCCCTCAGCGGAGATTATCTCGCACGTAGGATTCCGCAATCCCGATGGAAGCTATGTGGTTGTACTTTCCAATCGGGGCGCAGAGACGCGGATTCAACTTGTACTCGGTTCAAGCTCACTGTCTCTGGAACTACCATCGGACTCCGTACATACTTTGCAGTGGTCTTAACGCGTCTCATGGCGCGCTTGCCTCATTCTTTCGGCAACTGGAAGCATCGAGGGCTGGGCCAGCAAGGACGCGGAGCGATCACTGCGCTCTCAACGCGTCCATTGGGTCCACCCTGGCCGCCCTTACGGCTGGAAGAAAACAGGCAGCCAGGGCGCTCAGCAGAAGAAGCAGGCTCACGACAGCAAGAACCAGATAATCAATCTTGGCAACGTCGTAGAGCAAACTTTGCATCCCGCGCCCGATGAAATATGCCCCGCAAAGTCCCACCGCCAGGCCGAAGCAAGCCAGCAGGGCACCTTCCTTCAAAATCAGGGAGATGATTCGTCCACGGTCGGCACCGAGGGCAAGGCGCAGTGAAATTTCGTTGGAACGCTGTGCTACCGCGAACGACATTACACCATAAATACCGATCATCGCCAGCACAAGCGCCGCACCCGCAAAGATCATGCAGGCAACCATAATATTGCGATCGCCAATCACGGAGTGCTCGCGCCGTTGATCCATCGTTTCCATCTCGCGAAGGGCGATGACGGAATCGACCGAGTGGACTGCGGAAGCGATGCTCTTCGAAAGGGGAGCGGGATCTGTCGCGGTGCGCACCGCAATGGTGGTTACAGGCCACGGAATTTGTGCAAACGGAAGAAGGATCTCGGGGGAATCTTCTTTCTGGAGCCCGCGCACATTATGCGAAACGCCGACGATTCGCCAATAGACGGCCGGACCAAGCCTGGTTACTCCGGGGATGAGCTGCTCCATCGAGATCGCCTGTTTCAGTGCATCGCCACCGGGCAAATACCTCTTGACGAATTCCTGGTTCACAATGGCCACGCGAACTCCGCCCGCGACGTCCTGCGCATTGAAGGCCCGTCCTCGCGCGACGCGAATTCCGAACGTACTGAAGAACTCTGGCGTGATCAGGTTGACGGGGGCACTAGGACGCTGCGAAGGATCACCGGAAACAGGTCTGCCGGCGATGGTGAACGGCATACCGAAGATGTCTCCGGAAAGAGGGTTGCCCGTGCTGATGGCGACCGAGGACACACCTGGAACGGCCTCGATGCTGGCCACGATCCGCTGATAGTAAGCAAGAATTCGCGCCGGTTCCTTGGGGCGGCTATCGGGCACGGGCATCGAGAAGGTGAGGATGTGGTCGGTGCGGATGCCAACATCAGACTGGATGCGATTCCGGAAGCTCTGAACCGCAAGTCCGGCACCCGTTAGCAGCGACAAGGCAAGCGCAAACTCGCCGCAGACCAGAACCCTGCGCAAACGCTGCCGCCCCACGCTGGTTCCCGTCTGTCCTTCTTTGAGTGACTCATTCGGGTCAATGCGCGCAGCAAACCAGGCCGGAGCATAACCAAAAAACACACCGCAGAGCGTAGTAACGCCCAGCGCAAAAAACAGCGCGATCAAATTGATGTGCGGGCTGGCCTGGGACACACTGAGAGCGAAGTCCGGGTCCTCATGTATTGCATAGCGCAGAAGGGTGTAATTCAACGCGAAACCCAGGATGCCCCCGGGAAGCGCCAGCGCGAGGCTCTCGCTGAGCATCTGCACGAAGATCGTCCGCCTCGACGCACCAAGTGCGGTGCGAATGGCAATCTCCTTTTTTCTGGATATTCCACGAGCCAGCAGGAGATTCGCGATGTTGACGCAGATCATCAGAAGAACAAACCCGACGGCACCCACCACGAGCAAAAGCGCGCTTCTCGCTCGCTCGGGCACTTTTTCCAGCGGGACCAGAACCACGCCCCATCCCTTGTTGCTTTTCGGATTGGCGTTGGCAAGATTTGCAGCCACGGCGTCCATGTCCGCTTGCGCCTGTAGTTGGGTAACTCCGGGCTTCAACCGGCCTCGCACCTCGAGCCAGTGAAAGTCATGGTTGATTTGTTCCGGTGTAAAGACGAGCGGAACCGTTATCCCTCCTGCGGCGTCGTTGATAAAACCACCCTTTGTGACACCCACTACGGTGTACGGCTCTCCATCAATCCGCATGCTCGACCCGATGATTCGGGGATTGCCGCCTAAGCGCTGCCACAGCGCCCGCGTCAGAATGACAACGTGATTTTTTCCGGGGGTTCCTTCTTCGGGAAAAAAGTCTCGGCCGAGGAGAAAAGTGCCGGCACTGCCCAATTCGTTGAAGTAGCCCGGGGTAGCCCGCGTGCCCTGAATGTTTTCCGGCTGGTCGCCCGTTGCGATATTGAATGTGTCGCCCGTCAGCGCCGTCATGTGCTCGAAAGTATGGTTCTGCTGCCTCCAATCCAGAAAATCCGCAGCGGCCACGCTGTTATGGAGGTTATTGACCTTTGACCAGACGACCATCAATTGATCCGGGTCCGGATAGGGCAATGGCGTAAGGATTGCGATGTAGCCGAGGGTGAATGTCCAGGTGAGGACGCCGATGCCGATACCCAGCGAGAGCAAAACTGTGAGGGTCAACCCCGGCATCTTGCGCAGCACGCGCAGCGTGTAACGAAGCTCTCCCAGCATCAACCAGGTTTTGAGATCACCGGACGATGGAGACATGAACACACCCCAACCGCAGGATCAATCACCTGGGAACGGAGCACGTCCATCGCCGAACCGGATCTTTCCGATTGTTGATTCTGCGAGCCCCACCGAATGGCTCGCAACGTCCTTCCGTCCGAATTCGCCAATCGGTGTCCGCTATGGACAACTCATGCCGCCAATCCTACGATTCGTCCAGTCCCAGGATCTTCTGATTCTTCTTCGCGTCCGCGCCCGATCCTGCGAAATCGTCAAACGCCTTCTCAGTCACGCGAATGATCCACTGCTTGATCAGCGCCGCACCCTCCGCCGCTCCGACCTTGGGATGCTTGATGCAGCACTACCACTCCAGCACCGCCCAGCCCGGATAATCGTACTGCGCCATCTTGCTGAAGATCGCTTTGAAGTCGATCTGCCCGTCGCCCAGCGAACGGAAGCGCCCCGCGCGATCGATCCAGTTCTGGTATCCGCCGTACACGCCCGACTTTCCGTTCGGCCGGAACTCCGCATCTTTTACGTGAAACGCGCGAACCCGATCATGATAAAAATCCAGAAATTCGAGATAGTCGAGTTGCTGCAGAATCATGTGGCTCGGATCGTAAAGAATGTTCGCCCGCCGGTGATCGTTCACCTCTTTCAGGAATCGTTCGAAAGTCACGCCATCGTGCAGATCCTCGCCGGGATGCAACTCAAAACACACATCCACGCCGGCCTCATCAAAGACATTCAGAATCGGCATCCAGCGCCGCGCCAATTCCTCAAATGCGGCATCGATCAAGCCCGCAGGGCGCTGCGGCCACGGATAGAAATACGGCCACACCAGTGCCCCGGAAAATGTCGCGTGCGCAGTCAGCCCCAGGCGGCTGCTGGCCATCGCCGCCCACTCCAGCTGTTGCACCGCCCACGCCTGCTGCTCCTTCGGCCTGCCTGCCAGCTCCGGCGGCGCGAACCCATCCAGCAGCGCATTGCACGCTGGATTGCTCGCGATCAGCTGGCCCTGCAAGTGGGTCGAAAGCTCGGTAATCTTCAATCCCGCCGAATCCAGCGTGCCCAGCACTTCTTCGCAATAGTCGCGGCTCTCCGCCGCCTGCTTCAAGTTGAACAGGCGGCTATCCCACGTGGGAATCTGCACGCCCACAAATCCCAGTTGCGCGGCCCAGTGCGTCATGCCATCCAGCGAGTTGAAGGGCGCCTGGTTGTCAGCGAATTGTGCAAGGAAAATGCCAGGTCCTTTGATCGTCTTCATGATGTGCTCCCCAAAAATCAGTTACTCAAAATTCGATCCAACTCTGTTTCTTGCTGCTCTCAATTGCTCGATCGATAAATTGCATACCGCGCACGCCGGCTTCGATTCCCGGCAACGTCGGTGGCAGCGCGACGTTGCCACTCTGTTTCCATGCCAGCAGCGCATCGGCAAACTCGCGATACAACACCGCAAACGCCTCGAGATAACCCTCGGGATGTCCACCCGGAAGCCTCGTCACCGCACGCGCATCCTCGCTCAGATAACCGCCTGCGGCATGTCGAATCTCCTCCGGCCCGTCCAGCCATTTCACCCGCAGCCGATTTGGATCTTCCTGCCGCCAGTCAAGTGAACCCTTCTCGCCGTAGACGCGTAAACGCAGCCCGTTCCCTTCCCCCGCCGCAATCTGCGAAGCCATCAGCACGCATTGCGCGTCATTGTTCATGCGCAGCAGTGCCGTGCAGTCATCATCGAGCTTGCGCCCTTCCACCACAGAACGCAGAGACGCATTTACGCCCAAAGCTTTCAATCCGGTTACATATTCGGCAAGGTGAAAGGCATGCGTTCCGATGTCGCCGATGCAGCCTCCAGTTCCGCTCTGTGCCGGATCCGATCGCCATGCCGCCTGCTTCTGCCCGCTCGTCTCAATCGGTTTCGTCAGCCATCCCTGCAGGTACTCGACCGCGATCTTGCGCACCTTCCCGATCTGCCCCCCGGCACACATGGACCTCGCCTCACGCACCAGTGCATATCCCGCATACGTATGTGTCAGTCCGTAGGGCAGGCCGCTCTTCGCAACCGCCTTCTCCAGTTGCAATGATTCTTCAAACGTGGCAGTGGACGGCTTGTCGCTCATCACCGGAAAACCAGCCTCGAGCGCCGCCGCTGCAACCGGAAGGTGCAGATGGTTCGGAGTCACAATCGCAACGAAGTCGATAGCATCGGGTCGTTTTCGTTCCGCCTCCAGCATCGCCCCGTAATCCCCATACGCCCGGTCGGAATCGATCTTGTACATCTCGCCCGCGGCCCGCGACCGCTCCGCCGACTGCGAAAACGCGCCTGCCACCAGCTCGATTTTGCCGTCCAGTTCGGCGGCAATGCGATGAACCGGCCCGATGAATGCCCCCGGACCCCCGCCTACCATTCCCATGCGCAGCTTCTGCTGCCTGGCCATCTTCAATCCCCTCGATCACAATCTGCGCGATGCGCAGTGTCAGCTTGTAAGGAAAGTCTCAGCCAGCCGGAGGAACGCGTCAATACGAGGTGGCTCATTCCCTGTATATCCGACGGACAATACGTGCGGTTCAATTTCTCTGTGGATACACGTCCATCCAATGACTATAGTCATGGCCCGCATGCCCGACCATCGTCACATCAAGATGAATCTTTCATTCTGTGATCGGCAGTTCCGCACGTTTCAGGCCCGGAGCCAGTGTTCGCAGCAGCACCAGCGCAATCAGGTACGCACAGCCGGAGTAGATAAAAAGAGGAACGAACCCGGATTGCGTGTGCATCTCGCGCGCCCGCTCCAGCACATCGCCCGCAATCGGCTGAAAGATCGCCCCGCCCAGCGCGCCGGCAACTTGCCCAAAACTCACCACTGTTCCCACATGCTCAGAGGGAAACATGTCAGACGCCGTGGTGAATATGTTCGCCGACCAGCCCTGGTGCGCCGCTGCAGCCAGAGACAGCAGCCCCACCGCGATCCATTCCGAACTGAGGCTTCCCACCATCACCACCGGAACAACACAGCAGGCGCAGGTAAGCATCGCCGCCAGTCGCGCAGCCTTCAATTTCATACCCAATCGGATGTAGCCCTTCGGCAGCCACCCGCCATACACGCTCCCGATCGTCGAAACCACGTACACCGTCACCAGCGGCGGCCCGATATGGGTCAAATCGAGTCCGAACCGTGAGTGAAAATACTGCGGCAGCCAGAACAGAAAGAACCACCACACCGGATCGGTCAAGAACTTGCCAATCATGAATCCCCATGCCTGCCGAAACCCAAGCAAGTGCCACCATGGCAAGGCTCCCGCTGCCGGTGCAACCACCACATGACCGCGAGTCCAATCCATCGATTCCTGCGGCCTGCGATAGCGGATCGACCACCACACAATCCATGCCAGTGAGAAAATTCCGGTCACCAGGAACGCGGCCCGCCATCCGAAGTGCAGCGCAACCCACGGCACCAGCAGCGGCGCCACAATCGCTCCTACGCCCGCACCCGAATTGAAGATTCCCGTCGCCAGCGCGCGCTCTTTCGGAGAAAACCACTCGGCCGTCGCCTTGATCGCCGCCGGAAAATTTCCGCTCTCTCCCAACCCCAGGAAAAACCGCGCAATCCCGAACCCCATCACCGAGCGCACCAATGCATGCGACATCGCCGCCAGGCTCCATAACCCGGTCACCAGCGGATATCCTTTGCGGCACCCCAGCCGGTCCACCAGTCGCCCGGCGAAGATTACGCCCAGCGCATATGCCACCTGAAATGCCGCCAGCACGTATCCGTATTCGCGATCGGTGACGTTGATCGTTGTTTCGACCGACGGCCAACCCGAAAACAGCGGTTGTAGGTGAATCGTTTGGCCGTGCAGAATCGGTTTCAGGATCGAAAGCACCTGGCGATCGACATAGTTGATGGTCGTCGCCACGAACAGCATGGCGCAGATCGTCCATCGGCCTCGCAGGGGAGGCAATTCGTCGATGCTGTCCGTTGTCTCGGCTCGGTTATCCACCGGCTTTGTCGGATTCGCCATTGTCCTACCAGTCTGTCAGGGTGCCGTCGAGTTTGCGGTTGATGGGCAGATATGCGCGCTGGTAAGGATATTTCGCCGCCAGCTTCTCATCCAGTTCAACGCCCAGCCCTGGTCCGTCGCCCGGATACATCATGCCGTCTCTGAACGTGTAGCTGTGGGGAAACACCGCATCCGTCTCGTCCGTGTGCGGCATGTGCTCCTGGATAGCGAAGTTGTGAATCGCTGTATCGAAATGCAACGCCGCCGCCATGGTTACCGGCGACAAATCCGTAGCCCCATGGAACCCCGTTCGCACGTGATACATCGCCGCAAAATCCGCCGCCTTCTTCAGGTGAGTGAATCCGCCGCCGTGAACCAGGGTCATGCGCAGGTAGTCGATCCACTGGTTGCGAATCAGATCATGCGCGTCCCACACCGAATTGAACACCTCACCAACCGCAATCGGAGTGGTTGTGTGCTCCCGGATAATCTTAAAGCCTTCCTGTAACTCCGCCGGCGTAGGATCCTCCATCCAAAAGAGATGAAATGGCTCCAATTCCTTGCCAAGCCGCCCGGCCTCAATGGGCGTCAGACGATGATGACAATCGTGCAGCAGGTGCAGATCTTCGCCGAACTCCTCGCGCACCCGCGCAAACAGGCTCGGCACGTGCCGCAGGTAAAGCTCGCTCGACCACTCGTATTCATGCGGCAATCCGCGCTCCGCAGGTTCATATCGACCCGGCGCCTTCGCAACGCCATACGTGCTCGAGAGGCCAGGAATCCCGCTTTGCACGCGAATCGCCTTGTAACCTAGTTCCTTATGCTTCGCTACGTCGTCGAGCGCCGCGTCGGTATCCGCGCCGTTGGCGTGCGCATACACCAGCACGCCCTCGCGGCTTTTGCCCCCTAGCAGGTTATAAACGGGCGTGTTCAGCGCCTTGCCTTTGATATCCCACAGAGCCACATCCACAGCAGCGATTGCCGTCATCGTGACCGGACCGCGCCGCCAGTAGGCTCCGCGATAGAGGTACTGCCAGATGTCTTCGGTCTGAAACGGATCACGTCCAATGATGCATGGAATCACGTGCTCGGTCAGATAGCTCGCCACCGCTAGCTCGCGGCCGTTCAGCGTGCCGTCGCCCAACCCGTAAATTCCTTCGTCCGTCTCCACCTTCAGCGTGACAAAGTTCCGCCCCGGCGAAGTGATGTTGACGAATGCATTCGTGATCTTCATAAAACCAGTTCGTAGTTCAAAGTTCGTAGTCCGAAATCCAGCCCTCAGCCGTCAGCTGGTTACTCCCTATTCTCTAGTCCCTAGTCCCTCAGTCCCTAGTTCCTAAGTCCCTAGTCCCTGCTTCATCGATTCACCCCACTCGCCAGGAACCCGCCATCCACCGCAACAATTTCTCCGGTCACGTACGAGGCCGCCTCCGACGCCAGAAAGATTGCCGCGCCCGCTAGTTCGCTTGCCTTGCCGAACCGTCCCATAGGCACGCGCATGTGCAACTCCTCGCCCCGCGGAGTGCCGGTGATCAACTTGGCATTCAAATCCGTCGGGAACATACCCGGCGCAATCGCGTTCACATTCACGCCCGTCTTCGCCAGTTCCACTGCCAGCACCTTGGTCAACGAGCCCACAGCTGCCTTCGAAGCCGAATAGGCTGCCACCTGGAAGAACCCCACAAACGTCGTCAGCGAGGCAATGTTGACAATGCGCCCATATCCCGCTTTCACCATCGTCTTCCCAAATATCTGGCAGGCTCGCAGCGTTCCCGTCAGGTTCGTTTCGATCACCCGCGACCAGTCCGCCTCCGAGGTCTCCAGCGTCGGAGCCTTGTACGTAACTCCCGCCGCATTTACCAGGATGTCCACCCTGCCGAATTCCTTCATCGCTGCATCATGCAGCTTCTCCAGCGAACTCCGATCCAGAACGTCGCTCGCAACGCGCAACGAACGCCTTCCCAACCCCTCGATCTCGCCTGCGACCTTCTCCACCTGCTCCGTGCGCCGCGAACTTGCCACCACGTCCGCGCCGGCCTCCGCCAATCCCAGCGAAATTGCATGACCGATTCCGGTTGTTCCTCCGGTCACCACGGCAACTCTGCCGCTCAAATCAAATAGACTCTGACTCATCTCAAATTCCTCGCGTAACCCAATCGCCTGGTGAAAGTGCGTTTTGAAGGGGCACGACTTTAAGTCGTGCCGTGAAACCGCAGGAATCACCGGGCTCTAGCCCTGAGGGATGGTTTTACTGCCTCCCCGAATTTTCGACCGCACGCCTTTAAGGCAATTTGCTGGCAATTCGATTTGCCTGCACCAATTCACACCAATTTCCCGACCCCCAAAATCTATCACGCGCGATTGACGCCCCCCCCACGGCCGACGCGCTCAAGTCTCCATCAGCGGGACATGTTGCATTTCGTTGCCGCACCGATGCGCTCATTGCCCGCGGTAATGCGTTACAGTTTCAGTGGATCGCTTTACCTGCCATGGAACCCATCCTGATACCAGATGCGAATCGCCGCTGGGACTGCCTCAGTCTCGGCGAAGTCATGCTCCGGCTCGACCCCGGCGAAGGCCGCATTCACACCACGCGCCAATTTGCAGTGTGGGAAGGCGGCGGTGAATACAACGTCGCGCGCGGCCTGCGTCGTTGCTTCTCGCTCCGCACCGCCATCGCCACCGCGCTTGCTGACAACGCCATCGGCCGTCTCGTCGAAGACTGCATCCTGCAGGGCGGCGTCGACACATCACTCCTGCGCTGGGTTCCCTTCGACGGCGTCGGCCGCACCGTCCGCAACGGGCTCAACTTCACCGAGCGCGGATTCGGCCTCCGCGCCGCCGCCGGCTGCAGCGACCGGGGCCACACCGCAATCAGCCAGGTCAAACCCGGCGATTTCAATTGGCCTTTGATCTTCGGAACCGAGAACGGCACGAAGTGCTTCCATACCGGCGGCATCTTCGCCGCGCTTTCTGCCTCGACCGCCGAGGTGGCCGCCGAAGCCATGGACGTTGCGCACAGCCACGGCACGTTCGTCTCCTACGATCTGAACTACCGCGACTCCCTCTGGCGCTCCATCGGCGGAAAAACCAAAGCGCAGGAGGTCAATCGCGCCATGGTCCGCAAGGTCGACCTGCTGCTCGGCAACGAAGAAGACTTTTCCGCCATGCTCGGCGTTGAGCTCAAAGGCGTCAGCGAGGATTTTGCCGAACTCCCCGTCGCTGCCTACGAACAGATGCTGCGCGAAGTGGCCGCCGCCTATCCGAATCTGAAGCTGATTGCCAGCACCCTGCGCATCGCGCATACCGCCAGCCGCAACGCCTGGGGAGCGATCGCTCTCTACCAGGATCAGATTGTCCACGTACCTCAAATCGAAATCGACATTCTCGATCGCGTCGGCGGCGGAGACAGCTTCGCCTCCGGCCTGATCTACGGAATTCTTGCCGGCAAGCCCATCGACTGGGCCGTCCGATGCGGCGTTGCGCATGGTGCACTCGCCATGACCACCGCCGGCGACACCAGCATGGCTACGCTTTCTGAAGTCGAGCGAGCCATGAAAGGCGGCAGCGCTAGAATTGCTCGATGAACTCGCGTTTTCTCTAACACCGCGAACACGCGCGTAGCCCGGCTAACTCCGACAGCACCGCTAGCTCCGCTCAGGAACGCAAATGCCCAGTCCCACAGCAGAAACCATCGAACGTGTCGGCCTCATTCCCGTACTGCGCGCCCGCAACGCCGCACAGGCCCACGCCGTTGTCCAGGCCATGATCGCCGGCGGTGTAACGGTCGTCGAAGTCACCATGACCGTCCCCGGCGCCATAGATGTTTTGAAGGAACTGAAGCAGGAATACGGCTCCAAACTCCTGCTCGGCTCGGGCACCGTAACCACCGCGGCGGAGGCGCAGCAGACCATCAACGCCGGCGCCGAGTTTGTCGTCAGCCCGAGCCTGCATCCCGAAGTCATCCAGGCCACCAGAACCAACGGCAAGCTGTCCATTCCCGGAGCGCTCACACCCACTGAAGTCATCACTGCATGGCGCGCCGGAGCGGACTACGTCAAGATCTTTCCCTGCTCTGCAATGGGCGGCGCCGGCTATCTGAAATCGCTTCTCGCGCCCTTTCCGTTTCTCAAGCTGATCCCCACTGGCGGCGTCACATTGGAAACCGCGGCCAGTTTCCTCCAGGCCGGCGCTCGTGCACTTGGTGTCGGCAGCGACCTCGTCAATCTCGCCGCAATCGATGCCGGCCGCCCAGAGACCATCACCGAAGCCGCCCGCGCCTACCTGAAAGTCCTCGCCGACCTCCGCAAAGTTCCCGGAGGGAACGACGGAAAATAGCCCCGGGTGGAGTGCCCGGTGCCGAGTGCCCCACGTCTCGATTCTGAGACCTGGAGAGGAATGTCGATCACCATGAATCAAGCGCGCTGAGTGCTTACCTGATCCCCAGTCCCGAGTCCCTAGTCCCGAGTCCCTAGTCCCCAGTCCCTAGTCCCTAGTCCCTAGTCCCTAGTCCCTAGAGTTTGTACGCCTTCCTAACCAGCCCCACCGTCAGTTCACCGGCAAGTTCGACCGCTTCGTCTTCCTCCAGCAGATGCTCTGTTACCATCCGCGCCAGGAACGCTGCATCCGATCGACGAGCCACGTCATGCCTCGCCGGAATCGACAAGAATGCCCGCGTGTCGTCGTTGAATCCCACCGTGTTGTAGAACCCGGCGGTCTCCGTCACCAATTCGCGGAACCGCCGCATCCCCTCCGGGCTGTCGAAGAACCACCACGGCGGCCCCAGCCGCAGGCATGGATAGTGCCCGGCCAATGGCGCCAATTCCCTGCCGTACGTCGCTTCATCCAGCGTGAAAAGGATGAGCGTCAATCCCGGTTCATTCCCAAATCGATCCAGCAGCGGCTTCAGCCCAACCACGTAATCCGTCTGGCGGGGAATGTCCGCCCCCATATCCCGGCCGTAACGCTCATGAAGCTTCGCGTTGTGATTTCGCACCGAACCCGGATGGATCTGCATTACCAGTCCATCGTCGATACTCATCCGTGCCATCTCCGTCAGCATCTGCGCGCGAAACATTTCCTGGTGCTCCAGGTCCGCCTCGCCCTCCAGCACCTTTCCAAACAGCCACTCCGCCTTTGACTCGCTCAAATCGGCCGTTCTCGCCGTAGGATGCCCGTGATCCGTCGCCTTTGCGCCCATCGATTTGAAATATTCCCTGCGCTTTTCGATCGCACGCAGATAACCGCGCCACGATGCCGTATCCTCCCCCGTCAGCTTCCCTAACGCGGCAACATTCTCGCTGAATTCCGGGAAGGCCGGATCTACCACCGGGTCGGGCCGGAATGTAGGCAGAATTCTTCCCTTCCACCCCGACTCCCGAACCGCCTTGTGATCCGCCAGTGAATCCAGTGGCGAATCGGTCGTAGCCAGCACTTCAATCCGGAAACTCTCATACAGCGCACGCGGCAGAAACTCCTTGGTTCGCAGCTTTGCTTCAATCGTGTCGAAGTAAGAATCCGCAGTCTTCGCCGCGAGCCGCTCCGTCAACCCAAACAGAGTCTCAAACGCATAATCCAGCCACAATCGGGATGGCGTCCCGCGAAATAGGTGATAGTTGCTGGCGAAAGTCCGCCAAACGCCGCGCGGATCCTTGACTGGCTTATTCCCAGTGGGGCCCCCGGCGACAGGTCTTTGTTGCTGGGGCGGAATCTCCAACTCCTCCAGCGAAATCCCCTGGCTGTAGAGCATTCGGAAGATATAGTGATCCGGCTGCACAAACAGAGTTACGGGATCGGGGAACGGCTCATTGCGCGCAAACCATTCGGCCTGGGTGTGCCCATGCGGGCTTAAAATCGGTAGATTTTTAATCCCTTCATAGAGCCGCCGTGCAATTGCTCTTGTCTTCTCGTCCGGCGGAAACAGCCTGTCCTCGTGCAACAACGTCACCGCAATCTCCTTCGCGTTTCTTGCTCCAGTATCGTTCATCGCGGCAGAGCGGTATACTGCGGCTGCCATTTGGTTCTGTTCGAGTCGCGTGATGAACGTTTCGGGTGCGAATCCTCTGGACAATCCAGTCTCACCACCGGAGGCCGCTTGAGCAACCTGCGCATTGCGCTCCGCAACTACGCGGACTTCGAGCACGCTCTCAATGAGGAGGCACGTCTCTTCGAAGCGCAGCATCCTGGAACCGGGATCGAACTCATCTCCCTCGGCATTCACGACCTCCACAAAACCGCCATTGCCGAGCGCGGACTCCAGGATGGCCATTACGATCTGGCCCTGCTCGTCACCGACTGGCTCGCCGAAGCCCATGCCGCCGGCGCACTCGAAGATCTTCACCCCTGGCAGAAGCGCATTCCCATTCACGATTGGCCGTACGGCTGGCCCCGTTCCCTTGTGCAACCGCTGCTCTTCGGCGATCATCTCAACTCGCTTCCCTGGCACGATGGACCCGAGTGCCTCGTCTACCGTACCGATCTCTTCCAGGACCCCGCTGCATGCAATAAATTTCGATCGCAGTTCTTCCGCGAACTCGCCCCACCCACCACATGGGAGGAGTTCGAGCAGACCGCGCGCTTCTTCACCGATCCCGCGTCTGGTCGCTATGGCACCGTCTTCGCCGCCTTTCCCGATGGCCACAACACGCTCTACGATTTCGCGCTTCAACTCTGGAGCCGCGGCGCGGAGCTGGTCGACTCCGACGGCCGCCCGTTTCTAACCACGCCCAAAGCCCTATCCGCCTTCGAGTTCTATCGTCGCGTCGTCTGCGATCCCGCACTCTGCCACCCGCGCTCACCGCAACTCGACTCAACCCAATCCGGCGACGTCTTCCTCAACGGCGAAGTCGCGATGATGGTGAACTGGTTTGGATTCGCCGCAAGGTCTGGCCGCGAAGGCTCCCCCCTCGCCGGCAAGGTCGCCATCGCGCCCATTCCGACATCCGACGGCCTGCAACCGGTTTCGCTTTCTGTCTTCTGGGCCCTCGCCATGGGCAAAGGTTCGCGCCGCAAAGAACTTGCCTGGCAGTTCCTTCGATTCGTCGCTTCGCCGGAGCGCGATCTCGGAATCACGCGCCACGGCACCGTCGGCGTGCGCCTCTCCACCTGGCGTAATCCTGAATTGCAGGCGCGCATTCCCGTCTACCGCGAAGTCGAAGCCATCTCCCTCGGCGCCCGCCAACTCCCTACCGGGCCGGCCATGGCCTCCTTCGCTGCCATCATCGACGACGTCATCACGCGCGCCCTCACCACCAGCGAACCCTCGGCGTCTATCCTTGAATCAGCACAACACGAGATCGATAACAAAGGAATTGTGTTGAAATGACTCCCCCGAAAGATTCACCGGCCGGAACCGCGTTCGGCCTTGAAAACCGCCATGCCCTGGTCACCGGCGGTGCCAGTGGCATTGGTGAAGCCACCGTAAAGGAACTCGTCCGCGCCGGCGCCTTTGTCTGGATCGCCGATATCAACCGTTCCGCCGCCGAAGCACTCTCTAAATCCCTCGGCTCCTCGAATGTCCTGCATCTCGACGTCACCAGTGTTGAATCCATTGCCGCAGCCGTTGCGCACGTCAGCCATCTCGATATCCTCGTCAACAATGCCGGCATCGGTCACGTCGGCTCTATCGAACAAACCCAGCCCGAGGACTTTGATCGCCTCCTCAACGTCAACGTACGCGCCGTCTACCTCGTCACCCGCGCATTTTTGCCTCTGCTTCTTGCTGCCGGAGAAGACGGCGGCGCGGTCGGCAGCATCGTCAACATCGCCTCGGTCGCCGGACTGGTCGGCATCAAGCAGCGCTTCGCCTACTGCACCACCAAGGGCGCAGTCGTAGCCATGACTCGCCAACTGGCCGTTGAATACCCGAAGACTCTTCGCATCAACGCCATCTGCCCCGGCACTGTCGAAACACCCTTCGTCGAGGGCTACCTCGAGAAATTCCACAAGCAAAACAAGGAGGAGGTTCGCGCCGAACTCCGCGCACGCCAGCCCATCGGACGACTGGGTCGCCCCGATGAGGTCGCGTCCATGGTGCGTTATCTCGCCTCCGACCAGGCCGCCTTCATCAGCGGATCGATCTTCACCATCGACGGCGGATGGACCGCCGCCTGAGTACCTTCAAAAATTCAGAGTTTCCGCAGTTTTGAAAGGGCACGGCTTCACAGCTTGCTGAAAACTCGGCCTCTTCGCTGTTTTGAAAGGGCACGACTTTCAGTCATGCCGCCAAACGCATTAATAACAACGTGGGCTTTAGCCCCTGCGGGATGTTCCTCTTCGTGATTCGCCCGATATTCTCCGTTTTTCCGCAGCCCGTTTAAGCCCCTGGGGGGAGGCTCGGCGAAGTGGGACTTTTCAGCAGCCTCTTCAGCCGTGCCGAAAACGGCACCAGATTTAACGTGGCTTTAGCCACTGTAGGAGACAGCTTTCAAATAAGTGCCCCTGACTCAAAGTCCCGACGACACCTTCAATTGCATTGGATAATAACGTTATGAAGCTCGTTTCCTTTTCCACCGCCAATGGTCCGGTTCGGCCCGGCATCCTCTTCGACGACACCAGGACCGTTCTCGACCTTTCTCCAAACGGCTTTTCGTCAACCCTCGAAGTCATCGCCAGCGGAACCGGCAGCACCCTGGCGACTTCGAGACTCGGTCTGGACAACGTGAAGCTCCATGCGCCCATCAGCAATCCGCCCCGCATCTTCGCCATCGGCCTCAACTATCGCGATCACGCCAAAGAGTCCGGCATGGAGCTCCCCACCACACCCGTAGTCTTCTTCAAGCTGGCCACCGCCATCATCGGTCCCGGCGATCCCATCGTGCTGCCCAAAAACTCCACTCAGCCCGATTACGAAGCCGAATTCGCCTTCGTGATCGGCAAGGGCGGTTACCGCATCCCCGCATCCGACTGGCGCAATTACGTCTACGGCTACACCATCGTCAACGACGTCAGTGCCCGCGACGTGCAGTTCGCGTCAACGCAGTGGTCGATGAGCAAGTGCTTCCCCACCTTCTGTCCGCTCGGCCCCGCCATTGTCACCGCCGACGAAATCGCCGACCCGCACCAGCTTGACATCAGCCTCTCGATCGACGGTGAAGTCCTGCAGAACTCCAACACCCGCGAACTGGTCTTCAAGATTCCCGAACTCATCGAGTACCTGTCTTCGATCACGCCGCTTCTGCCCGGCGACATCGTCTCCACCGGCACACCCCCCGGCGTCGGCCTCGGCCGCAATCCCAAGCGCTGGCTCAAACCCGGCGAAACCGTCACCGTCACCATCGAAGGCCTCGGCTCGCTAACCAACCCCGTCGTCGCCGAACCGTGATCAGCAACAATGCCCTGTCATCGTGAACGACCCTGGCACTGAGTGCAGCGAAATGGAAGGGGAGCCGAGAGATCCGCCCTGAAAATTGTCACGGAAGACTCGTGGCATCGGATCTCAAAGTTCCCGTAGGGCCGCCCGATCGAACTCTGGAAGTTCATTGGGAATAGTGCGTATCCGCGATTCGCGAGCGATCACTTCCGCTTGGCTTACGCAGCGACCGTCGCGCCCGATTCGACTCTCTTCGCCGGTGCCAGAACAATCAGCACCACCCCAATCACAACCAGCACTGCCGATCCCATCAAGAACCCGTCGCGCTCAGCCGGCATCTCCAGCCCCTGCGTCCCCATCGTCACTGCGTGCGCAAAGCTCGACCATGCCGCGAAGGCAATCATGCTCCGATGTTCGGCTGGCCTACGCACCGCGATAAGCAGGAAAACGCCCATCGTCGCGTAGAGACTCATCATCATCGTGTCGCCCGTATCAGAACCCGCTGGATCCCGCAATCCGCCAATCAATGGAATGATTGCCGCCGCGAAGAACAGTCCCAACACGACCAACACGCCTCTCAGCACCCGCTCTCGCCACATGCCGCCCTCCTCAACCCTGCTGTCTAAGGAACAACAAACGCGATACCACCGGCAGGTCCAGTCCCTTAGTCCCGAGTCCCTCAGTCCGCCATCACCCCGCCGCCAGCCCCGGTTCCGCAGCCACCTCTTCAACATCCGGAGCGGAACCAAGCCACGCATACAGCAGCACTCCCACGAAGCACAGCACCGGAATCGCATACGACACGGCCACGTTGGTCATATCCGCCACGCGCCCCATCAGCGGAGGAATCGCCGCCCCGCCCACAATCGACATCACGATGACTGCTCCGCCGGTCTTCGTATGCGTCCCCAGCCCCTTCACCCCCAGCGCAAAAATCGTGGGATACATCAGCGACATGAAGAAGCTCGTTGCCACCAGGCATATAACCCCTATCCATCCCGGTGCCAGAACCGCTATCGAACAGATGATTGCATTTAGAACCGCATAAATCCCCAGCAACCGCGCCGCACGCACATGCCGCAGCAGCCATGTGGAGAAGAATCTACCCGTGGTAAACGCCACCAGCGCCGCCGTCAGCAAGTAGCCAGCCTTCCGCTCGCCCAAACCCGTGTAGGTCTGCACATACGGAATCTGCCAGCTCCACGCTCCCACCTGTGCCCCCACATACAAAAATTGCGCCAGCACCGCGAACACAAAATGCTTTCTGCGCCACAGCGGCTTCGACGTGTCGTGCTCGAGGGTGTTGCGCGAATAATCCATCCCGGTATGCGGAAACGGCGTCCGCGCAATCAACACCGCCCACAGCAGCACCAGCGTCCCCAGCACGAGATAAGGCGTCACCACCCGCAGAGTTTCCGATTTCAGATAAGCCTGGTACGTCCCCGCCGCCTGCAGAGCAGCAACCTGGTCCGGCTTCAGCTCGATTCCCGAAAAGATGAACTGGCTTCCAATCAAAACCGCCGTGATGCTTCCCAACGGATTGAACGACTGCGAAAAATTCACCCGCTGCGCTGCCGTCTCCGGATCGCCAATCTGGATGATGAACGGACTCGCCCCCGTCTCCAGAAACGCGAGCCCGCTCGCAATCACAAACAGTGCGGTCAGAAAGAACCAGTATTGCCCGACGTGCGCCGCGGGATAGAACAGGATGCATCCCACGCCATACAGGCACAGCCCAATCACGATGCCCGTCTTGTACCCCGCCCTGCGCATGATCACGCCAGCAGGAAACGCCAGGAAAAAGTACCCCAGGTAAAACGCGAACTGCACCAGCCCCGCCTGCAGCCGGTTAATCTCAAACGACTTCATGAACTGCCGGATCAGGATGTCGTTGAAATTGTTCGGAATCGCCCAAAGAAAAAACAGCGCCGTTACCAGCGCAAAGGGCACGAACCGGTCCCGCGGCACCAGCGGCGCATGCTGATCTCTGCCGGCATCACTTCGGTTCACGACCGGAATGGGATTGAACGGCATCGGCCCTCCCGCCTAACGCTATTGGGTTTCATCACTTCCAAATTCTCCACGTGTCGCTCGACCAGTTCTACTCAATTAACGCAGTTGCTGGCAAATCTCATCTGCGATTTACGAGATCGCCCCGAGCTAGGGTGCCCCATCCATCGCACAGCTTCATCGTGCGATGGGTAGGAAAGCGCCGACCTCCGCAACATCCCCAGGGTGCCCCATCCATCGCACAGCTTCATCGTGCGATGGGTGGGAAAGCACGAACCTTCGCACCATCCCCAGGGGTGCCTCATCCATCACCACAATCCCAATCCCCGGATTAAACTTGAAGTGTCATGGAACTCACCGGACTCTCCTTCATCGGCTCGCAACGTGGCACCCGCGACGGCGCCGGCTTTCAGGCATTCGCGCCCCAGACCGGCGAACCACTCCAGCCCGTCTTCCGTTCCGCCACCCTGCTGGATCTCGACCGCGCCGCCCAACTTGCCACCGAAGCCTTCGCCGCCTACTCGCAGACCTCCGGCAAAACCCGGGCGGCATTCCTGCGCCGCATTGCCGACGGATTCGAATTTCACCGCGATGAACTCGCTCAACGAGCCCATCACGAAACCGCACTTCCCCTCCCGCGCCTCAGCGGCGAAGTCAACCGCACCGCCAACCAGTTCCGCATGTTTGCCACCGTGGTCGAAGAAGGCTCGTGGGTTCAGGCGCGCATCGATCCAGCCCTACCCGATCGCCAGCCCCTTCCCCGTCCCGACCTGCGCTCCATGTTGCGAGCACTCGGCCCGGTCGCCGTCTTCGGAGCTAGCAACTTCCCGCTGGCCTTCTCGGTCGGCGGCGGAGACACAGCCTCGGCGCTCGCCGCCGGCTGCCCTGTCATCGTCAAGGCGCATCCCGCGCATCCCGGCACCTCTGAAATAGCCGCAGCCATCATCGCCGAGGCCATCGCTACGCACTCGCTGCCGCCCGGCGTCTTCTCCATGCTCTTCGACTCCGGCATCGAGATCGGCACTGCGCTGGTCAAGCATCCTCTCATCCGGGCCGTCGCCTTCACCGGCTCGCTCCGCGCCGGCCGTGCACTCATGGACGCCGCCGCCTCGCGTCCCGATCCCATCCCCTGCTTCACCGAGATGTCCAGCGGCAACCCCGTCTTCATCCTTCCCGGCGCGCTGCGCAAAGGTCCCGCTGCCCTTGCCCAGGGCTTCTTCGGGTCATTCACGCTTGGCGCGGGCCAGTTCTGCACCAAGCCCGGGGTTGTTTTCGTATCCCAGGCGTCAGAAAGCACCGCCTTTTTCGACGAGCTGAAATCGCTGGTTGAGCAGGCCCAGCCTTTCACCCTGCTTACCGGCGGCATCGCACGCGAATACGATCGCGCCTCGGAAGCTCGTGCAGCCCAGGTCCCGCTCGCAGCCGAAGCTCATCTGCTCTCAGAGAAGCCAAGGGACGGATCAGCGTTTCATGCGCAGGCCAAGCTCTTCACCGTCTGTCTGGATCAGCTTATCGGCCAACCCGAACTCGCCGACGAGATCTTCGGTCCCGATACGTTGCTGGTCAACTGCGATACCACGCAGGACTATCTTCGCGCCGCCCGTGCGCTCTCCGGCCATCTCACCGCCACCATCTTCGGGGACGAAGACGACCTCGCCGCCAACCGCGAACTCATCCACATCCTCGAACAGAAAGCTGGCCGCCTGATCTTCAACGCATTCCCCACCGGAGTAGAAGTAACCCACGCCATGGTCCACGGAGGCCCCTATCCCTCCACCTCCGACTCCCGTTTCACCTCCGTGGGCAGCCTCGCCATCTACCGTTTCGCGCGCCCCGTCTGCTTCCAGAACTTCCCACAAGCCGTGCTCCCTCTGGAATTGCAGGACTCCAACCCGCTCCACATCCGCCGCCTCCGCGACGGCAAACCCGAACTCTAAAAAACTAATAACTGATAACGGATGATTGGCAACTGATGAACGCTTTGCAGGCTGTGCCCCATTCATCGCAGCTTTATCGCAATGAGTGGCATCCAATGATGTGGACTCAGAAAACCTCCAAGGTAGTTGTCATCCTGAGGAGCGCAGCGACGAAGGATCTGCGGTTACCTTTCACTCACAACTGACGCCTCGCTTCACAGGCAGTTGCCCCACCCGTCATCTATTCAGCCGCACTGTTCAAGCCTTGTAGAGACAAGAGCCTGTGCCCCATTCATCGCGGCTCTATGGCGATGAGTGAGTACATAGAGCCATCTCATCGCGATTCGTATGATCTGCGGTTCCACAGGCTGAAACTGAAAAGGAATGTTATCCAGTACTGCGATCGCCGAGCCTGGCTCTTTCACTCCAGTCGAATCGGACGTTAATATCCCAGTTATGCCAGGTATTTGGGTGAGGGCCGATTATGCACAGCAAGAATGGCCCCGCTGCCCTCGGAGCTGATGCGAATGTTTTCCCCACATCGCGCGAAATCTGTTTGCCTGGCAGCCGTATTGTTTTTTGCGAGTTCGATACTGGTCAAGCGAACTCCAATCGTCGTCGCGGGTGCTGTCAGTGTGAAAGAGGCCGCTGCTTCACAAGCGAATGAGGAAGATGCCTGCATTCGCTGTCATAGGGAAGAGGTCAATGGTTTTGCACGATCGAAGATGGCCCATTCCATGCGCCTGCCAACCGATGAACCTGAAGGAATCGTACGTACGTCGCAAGCAACTCTCCAGACCTATTCAAATCGAGACGGAATGTGGCAAACGTTGGAGAGCCACGGCCACACCGAAACCTATCACGTGAATTTTGTGATCGGATCAGGAACGCACGCCAGTGGTTACATCGTTTCATTGGCAAATCATCTGTTTCAATCACCCGTTGCATATTACCGGCGTCAGACTGCTTACGGTCTCGCACCTGGCTATGAGACCGAGTCGGACCCGGATTTCACCCGCGCAGTCAAGCCAGGATGCATCTTCTGTCATGCTGGTTCATTCGCGCCGGTTCCCGGCACCATCAATGAGTATGGAGCGCAGCCGTTTTTGCACCTCGCCATTGCCTGCAGTCGATGTCATGGTCCAGCCGCCGCACACCTGGCTCATCCCAGCCCATCCAATATCGTCAATCCCGCCAGGTTGGATCCTGCCTCACGCGACAGCGTTTGCGAACAGTGCCATTTGAAGGGTGTCGCGCGAGTCCTGAATCCGGGCAAGGAGTTTACCGACTTTGTCGCCGGCCAGCCGCTGGAGAAAACCTTCACCATCTATCGATACTCAATGCCGAAGGGCGAGCAACCACCGTTCAAAGTCATCAGCCATTCAGAGCAATTGGCGCTCAGCCGATGCAAACGTATCAGTGGCGAAAGAATGTGGTGTGGAACCTGCCACAATCCCCATGACGAGCCGGCCAATGACGAACCGGCCACTGTCGTTCCCTACTATCGCGCAAAATGTCTCGAATGCCACGCTGGCACGCACTATGCGGCGGGCCACCCATCTCGGACCAGCAATTGTATTGGGTGCCATATGCCGAAAAGAAAGGCCGAAGACGGCGGGCACACGGTGTTTACTGACCATAGAATTCAACCAACACCGGATCGCAAACCTGCTGGCGAACCCACTGGGATCATACCTTGGAGGGATCCTCCATCCGAGCTAGCGAAACGCAATCTCGGGATTGCCTCGATCCAGGCTGGTGCAGAAGCAGGGTCGTGGCCGCAGATTGTGAGCGGATATCGCATTCTGACCGAAGTCCAGCATCAGTTCCCGGACGATTGTGAAATGTACACGTCGATTGGAAACGCATTGTCTATCGGGCAGAAATATTCCGAGGCTGTATTTGCGTTTGAACTTGCCGAGCAATGCGGCCCCAAGTCAACCTCCACGGAAGCAAATCTCGCTTCGGCGTATGCCGCATCCGGAAGGAACGCAGATGCCGAAGCTCATTTCGAGCGAGCTCTCGATTTGGATCCCATGAATCTCAGTGCCGCCGAACAACTGATCGCCCTCTATGACAAAGAAGGAGAAACAACCAAAGGGGAAACGGTGAGAAACAAAATCAGTAGCTTTTTTCGCTGAGAATCACTTCGCCAGGTCACTGATCACCGACTCCTGAACACTCGCCTCACAGCACCTTCGCCAGCCACTCTCCCGTATGCGAATGCAGACTCTGCGCAATCTCCTCGGGCGTCCCCTCCGCAACAATCCGTCCGCCGCCCTCGCCACCCTCCGGACCAAGATCAATCACCCAATCGGCGCTCTTGATCACATCCAGGTTGTGCTCGATAACGATCAGGGATCCACCGCCATCAATCAGCTTGCGAAACGCGGTCAGCAACTTCGACACATCATCGAAATGCAGCCCGGTCGTCGGCTCATCCAGGATGTACAGCACACGACTCGCCTGCGACGGCTTGGCACTCGCGTTCGCCGCGCGGACGTGGGTCAGATGCGCCGCAAGCTTCACGCGCTGCGCCTCTCCGCCAGATAGCGTCGTAGCCGACTGCCCCAGCCGCAGATACCCAAGCCCGATCTCGTCCAGTACCGCCAGCTTCTCCAGCAACCGTGTCTGCCCGCTGAAAAACCTAAGCGCCTCTTTCACCGTCATCTGCAGAACTTCGTGGATGTTCTTGCCCTTGTACCGCACCTCCAGCACCTTTGCCTGGTAGCGCGTACCGTTGCACTCCTCGCAAGGCAGTTCCACGTCCGCCAGGAACTGCATCTCCACCGTAACCGTGCCATCACCCTCGCACGTATTGCAACGTCCGCCCGGCACGTTGAACGAAAAGTGTCCCGGCGTCAGCGAGAGCCGTTTCGCATCCGGCTGCGACGCAAACAATTCGCGGACCAGGTCAAATCCCTTGATATACGTGATGGGATTAGAACGCGGAGTCCGCCCAATCGGCGTCTGATCCACCAGCACCACGTCATTCAGCCGCTCCACACCCGTCAGCGAGCGGAAAGTACCGGTAGGGTCTCCGCCATCAGTCTGCCCCAACGCGCGCGCCACCGCGCGATACAGCACCTGGTGCACCAGCGTCGACTTCCCCGATCCCGACACGCCGGTGATCGCCACCAGCATGCCCAGCGGAATCTCCACATTCAGTCCGTGCAGGTTGTTTGCCTCTGCGCCCTTCAGCACCAGCTTCTCGCGACCCGGCGCGCGCCGCCGCGTCGGAACTGGAATCGCAATCTTCCCTGAGAGATACCTGCCGGTCAGCGAATTCGGATTCGCCTCAATCTCGGCCAGCACTCCCTCCGCAAGAATCTTTCCACCAAACTCACCCGCCCCCGGACCGAGGTCAAGCAGATGGTCCGCTGCCCGCAGCACATCGGCGTCATGCTCCACCACTACAATCGTGTTCCCCAGGTCGCGCAGCTCTTTCAGGATGCGAATCAGTCGCGCAGTATCTCTTGTATGAAGCCCGATCGACGGCTCATCCAGCACATACAGCGTGCCCACAAGATGCGAACCCAGCGAAGTCGCCAATTGAATCCTCTGCGCCTCACCACCTGAAAGCGTAGAAGCCAGCCGATCCAGCGTCAGATATTCCAGCCCCACCGCATCCAGAAAACTAAGCCGCTGCTGCACCTCCTCCAGAATCGGCCCGGCAATCTCTTCCTGCATCGGCGTCAACGTCAGCGCGGCAAAAAACTCCTTCGCCTTTGCAATCGTCAACGCAGAAGCCTGGCAGATGTTCAGCTCCCCGTACTTCTGAGTCCCGATGCGCACCGCCCGCGCCTCGGCTCGCAACCGTTGCCCTCTGCACTCCGGACACTCCGCATACCCGCGATACTTGCTCAGCATCACTCTCACATGCAGCTTGTACTTCTTCCGCTCCATGGCCGCAAAGAATCCGTGTACCCCCGCAAACGCGCCGCCCGCCGCAGCGGCTTTGCCACGCAGCACAGTCCCCCGCGCCGCTTCGCTCATCTCGCGCCACGGCACATCCATCGGGATCCCCAGCGACGAGGCCTGCTTCGTCATCTCCGTAAACCACGACCGGTACTTCGGTCGGTTCCACGGATCGATGGCGCCCTCATTCAGGCTCAGCCCTTTGTCCGGAATCACGAGATTCAAATCGTAGTCGACTGTATTCCCAAATCCCTGGCACCGCGGGCACGCGCCAAACGGATTGTTAAAGCTGAACAGCCGTGGCTCCGGCTCCTTTCCCGGCCGATGGCAACTGGTGCACACGTATTCGCCCGAAAAGCGGTGCGTCGTCCGCCCCGCATTCTCATCGCGGGATACTTCTTCGAAGATCACCTCGCTGCCTTCGCGATACGCAATCTCCGCCGCATCCACAATCCGCGCCCGGTTGTCGGCGCTTACAACGATGCGGTCCAAAAGCACGTACACCGGCTGCGAGAAATCCAGATCCAGCAGCGACTCCGGCGTTGAAAATTCGAAAATCTGCCCATCCTGGTACAGCCGGTTGAATCCCGACGCGCGCAACTCCATCAGCCGCGCCTTCATCGGTTCGCTCACTGGCTCCAGAACCGCTGTTGCCGCCGACGTCCTGGCTCCCCCCTTTGCAGCTTTGCCCCGCTTTGGAGCGGGCTTCGCCGCCTCCGCAGCAGCAGGCTCCTCGTGACGCACCGGAAACAACGCGTTCAACCGCGTCCCTTCACCCAGCGCCAGCACCGCCGCCGCAACTTCATCCATCGAGTCGCGCTTCACCACGCCATCGCAGTAAATGCAATGCACCTCGCCACAGCGCGCGTACAACAGTCGCAGGTAGTCGTAGATCTCCGTCGCCGTCGCCACCGTCGACCGCGGATTGCGCGTAGTATTTTTCTGCTTGATCGCGATCGCCGGAGCCAGCCCGTCGATCTCATCCACATCCGGCTTTTCGATCCGTTCCAGAAACTGCCGCGCATATGCTGAAAGCGACTCGACATACCGCCGCTGTCCCTCGGCATAGATAGTGTCGAACGCAAGCGAGCTTTTGCCCGACCCTGACACGCCGCTGACCACCGTCAGCTTGCCATGTGGAATTTCGCAACTGATGTTCTTTAGATTGTGTGTCCGCGCCCCGCGGATGACGATCGCGTCGTTCGATGAGCTCAAGAAGAATGAGGTCCTTAGGAATTTGGCCGCTCATGCACAGCCCCCTGACGGGATCAGCGCATGAAAGCCCATCCTCTATTATAGGGCGGCAGGCAAACTCCTCTTTTCGCCGTCGCCCCAGTCCGCCTCATCCCACCGCCAATCCCTCTGTCCCCACATACAACGAGTAAAGAGACTGGCTCGCCGTCATGAACAACCGGTCTCTCTTCACCCCTCCGAAACAAAGATTGGCGCACACTTCCGGAAGATGAATCTTCCCAATCAGAGTGCCGTCCGGGGCAAAGACATGAACTCCGTTGAATCCTTCCCCAGCCCATCCGGCGGCCGACCAGACATTGCCGTCTACATCGCAGCGGATGCCATCCGAAGTCCCCGGCGACATGTTCACAAACATCCGCCCGTTCCCCAGCCTCACGCCATCCACCACGTCATACACCCGGACCAGCCGCGGGTCGCCTGCATGCTTTGGATTCGCGCTGTCCACGATGTACAGCAGCTTCTCGTCCGGCGAGAAGCACAATCCGTTCGGCTTCTCCAGATCGCTCGCAACCACCGTCGCCACGCGTGTATTCGGATCCAATCGGTACACATTCGCCGGCAGTTCGAACGCGGCCTTGTGCCCCTCGTAGTTCGACATGATCCCGTAGCCCGGATCGCTAAACCAGATACCGCCATCGGAGTGAACCACAATGTCGTTCGGCGCGTTGAGCCTCTTGCCTTGGTAGTTGTCCATCAGCACGGTAATCGTGCCGTCGTGTTCGGTGCGCGTCACGCGCCGCGTGTCGTGCTCGCAGGTCAGCAGCCTCCCCGCGCGGTCGCGGAAATTTCCATTGCTGTAGTTTGAGGGGCTCCGGAAGACGCTCACCTCGCCCGTCTCCTCCAGCCAGCGCAGCATGCGATTGTTGGGAATATCGCTGAACAGCAGGTAGCGCCCGTCCCCGAACCACACCGGGCCCTCCGCCCACCGTGCGCCGCTGAACAGGCGCTCTACCGCCGCACTGACAATCTGATACTTGGCGAACCGCGGATCCACCACCTCGACTGCGGGATCGGGATACGGCGCCGGACGCTTCTCCTCCTGATCGCCGCCAAACGCCCCAGGCTCCAAAGCCATGGCCATGCCGGCGCCTGCTGCCATGCTCACGAATGTCCGTCTCTGCATCGGTCTCTCTCCAGCAGAAGAATCCGCTACGGGGCACCTTATCACGCTCCGCCGTTAGCGCTCGATGAGTCTCAATGGAATCACAGCAGGAAAGAATTGTTCCGGCAGCGTCACAGAGATTTTCCGGCGGGCCTGTCAGCTTGCGGAAAAACTAGGCCTCTTCGCTGTTCTGAAAGGGCACGACTTCAGTCGTGCCGCCAAACGCATTAGGAGCAACAGGGCTTCAGCCCCTGAGGGAGGTTCCTGTTAGCGATTCGCCCGACGTTCCCCGTTTTTCCGCAGCCTGCCAGGGCGCACCCAGCCATTTTTCTTCTGTAAATCGCGAACCTCAACGGTCTTCGCGCGCGCTTTCCGGCTTCGTTGATTCCGCGAAGTGCCACAGAACGCCCGATGGATCGAACACATAGACTACGGTCAGACCCCATGACTCAGCTCTTGGCGCCGCGGGGGGCGCAACTCCAAACCTGCCGGCCAAATCCAGTGAATGGATGTGTTGCCACCACGCGTCAACGTCGTTGACGAGGACGTGCATCACGGTGTTTTCTGCCCACTCTTTCACGTAGTAGCCCTGAAGCAGAAAAGCGTGCGCTCCAAGGCTCAATTCGGCGAGACTATCCCCCAACGGATACGCGTCGAAACCGATCGCCTCATAGAAACGCAAACTTGTCTGGAAATCCCTTGCAGGAAGGAAAGGACGAAATCTGCGAATTTTGGGAATCAACTGTGCGATCGAGTCCAATGACGCACCCATTCCCTCCCAGCCTATACGGGAACACGAGGGATCGCGAACGGAGTATCGCCGATTCGAGTTTTGAAACTGAAACATTCCGGCCCTGTCGCGTGCGGACAGAGCTGCGGTGTCTTCAAATGGACTACCTGATTTAAAAACGAAGTGGGTAGCGCGCCACTCGCCGACTTGTCAGCTCACCCGGTGTTCATCTCACCCGGAGGACGCGCTCACATACACAAGAGAAGCAGTGAACCCTAGGCAGCCCAAGCCGAACCCGCGCGGCTGGTAGCCACGGCAAGCGCCGGCAAAGAAGAATACTGTGAATCAGCCATCTCGTCTTCTGAACGATTCAGGATAGCCGACAAGCTCATCAGAACTTCCGAAGCGCAAGCCGGACATTGATTAGCGTTATTCCCTATCGAATTGCAATCCTGACAGAGATACGCACTGCTGAGCGGAAAATGCTGAAGCATCAGGTACGACGCAACATCGCCAGATTTTCTTGAAGCGGTGGAAAGCATATAGGTCACCTGGTGTTTCTGGGGATTTTCAACTGCTTGTACTGTTAAAAGGATGCCCCAGTTTTAGGCAAAGATGCATTTCACCTCGGTGATTCCGGAATCACGAAAGTGGAATTTTGGGTATTACCTCGCTCCCCGAAAAAGTTACTAAGGGACATGTGACCTGCCCCACTTTAAGTAGCACGAAAGTAGTAGACGTCTCTACAAATCCAACAGGGCAGCCCTCTTACCGATCAAGTTCTTGCCGGGAAACTTGCGAGGCGGGCGGCGACCTAAGTAACCACCCCGATCCAGCCGCCAACCCGCCTCAGAATCTATTTAGTAAACGGCTTCTGCATGTCATCAAACTCGTGTTCACGCTCTACACCCTTGTGGGCAAGCTTATCGGCCTCGCGCTCCATCCTTTCCCTCTCGTTGGGCACAGGATTGATGCGTTTATCCGCGTGGGTCGGCTCCGGGCGATCCGGCACATTCATATTTTGAGGATTCTTGTCCGTCATAATCTACTCCTCTCCAGCCCCATTCGATGCAGGGCTAACCCGAACCGGATGTACATCCGTTGGGTTCTCCCGGTACCGCCTTTGAGACCGGGGAAGCACAACCCACACACGTGCCATTGGAAAACCGAATCCGCGATTAAGTCAGCCGATTCGTAGCCGCCACCCGCCCATACCACAGCCCCGAATCCTTCACCGTCCGCTTCTGATCGCGATAATCCACATAGATCAAGCCGTATCGCTCCGTGTGCCCATTGGCCCATTCGAAGTTGTCGATCAGGCTCCATGCATGGAACGATCTCACCCTCGCGCCGTCCTTGATCGCCCGCGCCAGCTCTGCCAGTTCCTGCCGGAACCACTCAATCCGTCGCGTATCGGGCACTCGCCCGTTCTCCTCCGCATACGGACCATCGAGATATCCGCATCCGCTCTCCGTAATTTCGATCACTGGGTGGTCGTACTCGCGCGAGATCTGCATCACCAGGTCATACATTCCACGTGGCCATACTTCCAGCCCCGATTCCGTCAGAGGGCCCTCGGTCGGCATCTCCGCCCGGAATCGTGTGTACGGATCGCGTCCAGTCGCGGGATCGGCTTCGATCTCCGTCCCGCTGAATCCTCCTCCACTAAACGCCTGCACCTTGCTCGCATCAGAAACCACGCGGCGCGTGTAATAGTGGAACCCCACCCAGTCGAGAGGAGCATGCATCGTCGTCTCATCTCCCGGCCTCACTCCCATCCGGTCAAACGGCGGCTCTCCGACAAATGCAGTTGGATAACGCCCCTTCATCGCCGCTTCCAGAAAGAACACGTTGTTCATCGCGTGATACCGGGCGGCAGCCGCGCGGTCCGCCTCTGAATCCGTCTTGGGATACGCCGGACACATGCCATAGGCACTGCCTACGGTGGCCTTCGAAGAAGCGGCCTTGATCGCTCGCAGCGCCTGCGCTTGCGCCAAAGTCAACGTATGGGCTGCTTTCAGAAAGTCGTCGAAGTTGGTGCGGCACGGTGCCAGCGCCCCCACTCCGTATCCCATGTAGGCCACCGACCACGGCATATTGAATGGCGCCCAGATCGTGACGCGGTCTCCCAGATGCTTCGCCAATATGCCCGCGTAATCCGCGTAATATCCGGCCAGATCGCGGTTGGGCCACCCGCCCTTGTCTTCCAGCGCCTGCGGCAGGTCCCAGTGGTAGATCGTGCAAAACGGACGAAGCCCCTGGTCCAGCATCGCGTCCACAAACCGGCTATAGTGATCGACGCCTTTCATGTTTGGAGCGCCGGTTCCCGAAGGCTGAATTCGCGGCCACGAGATTGAGAAGCGATAGCTCTTCTGGTTCAGCCGCTTCGCCAGCGCCATGTCCTGGGGATACAGATGGTACTGATCACAAGCGACATCGGCCGTCGCTCCGCCCTTCACCTTCCCGGGAGTGTGCGTAAACCGATCCCAGATCGACTCGCCTTTGCCGTCCTCGTTCCACGCACCCTCCACCTGGAACGCGGCAGTGGCCGTACCCCACAAAAATCCATCCGGAAACCGCGCGCTCTCGATTTCCGCTTGCGTCACCGCCCCCGGGACCCGCCCCGTCTCGCGCGAAATCTCCACCGCGCGCGCAGTATTCCCCATCTCCGCATCCAGAGCTCGCCCGCTCCAAACCACCCCACCCGCGGCCGCCAGCGATCCGCCCAAAAACCTCCGCCGATTCATCCTCATGACCCTCCAGGCCGCTCACGTTAGCACCCGTGATGCCCTCTAGTCAATCGTTTGACTAAGGCCATAACCGACCCTCACGGCTGTTACAGGGTTGTCATCCTGAGCGCACGGGGCCCCAATCGCTTTCTTCAGCTTGGAGCTGGTAAGCGAAGGATCTGCGGAGGCTTTTGACTACACCCCTGCCGGCCCACACCGATTCCGCAGCTTTATCGTCAAAATGCCTGTCAACTAAACTGGAATCTAGAGGTATCTTGTGCGTCTTTCGGTCGTAACCCTTGCCCTGCTCTGCTCCATTGCGTTCCCCCTCCCATCCCGCACACAGGAGCCTCCAAAACCCGCACAGGACTCAGACCAGTCGGCACAACTTCCCCCCCAACTCGCCACCGCCGAAGCCTCCATCGCCAAATCCGACTGGAAAACCGCCGCCACCCAGCTCGACGCCTACCTCGCCGTCCATTCCACCGACGCCCGCGCCCTCTTCGACGCCGGCTATGTCGCCGACCACCAGGATCAGCTCGACCGCGCCGCCGGCTTCTACCGCCGCGCCATTGAGGAAAATCCCAATTCGTTTGAATCGCATCTGGCACTCGGCCTTCTGTTCGCCCGCCAAGGCCAAAAGGATGAGGCCCACACCGAGCTTCTGGCCGCCACTACGCTCGATCCCGGCGAAGCCGGGCCCGCTTTAAAAGCCCGTGCCTGGCGCGCGCTCGCCCGTCTCGATAATCCCGGACCCGACGGCCAGGGGAACGCCGCTCTCGCTTCCGATGAGCTGCTCGAGGCGCTCAAGCTCACTCCCGAAACCCCTGAGGATACCCTGCTTGCCGCCGACCTGGCCGAATCCTCAGGCCAGCACGACAAGGCGGAAACAGCCTATCGCCGCGTTCTCGCCGACGATCCCAAGTCCGTAGGCGCCAATTCGGGCCTGGCTCATATCCTGATCGGGCGCAAGCATTATCCCGACGCTGAAAAGCTCATCCGCACCGCTCTTCAGCAGGATCCTGACAACCCCGCGCTGAATGCTCAGCTTGCCACGGTCCTGGCCGGTCAGGATAACGCCGAAGCTCTTCCGTTGCTTCAGAAACTGCACGCCGCCCATCCCCAGGATCCGGCCGTCACGCGCATGCTCGCCCAGATCCTTGCCCAGGCCGGGGACGCCGAAGGCTCCGACAAGCTGTACGTCGCGCTCCTGGCCAAGTCGCCCGACGACGTCGAACTCCTTGTCCCGCATGGTCAGAATCTGATTCGCCAACAGCATTTTTCTGAGGCTCTTGCCGCATTCAACAAAGCCACGAGCCTCGACTCAGCCGACGCCGACGCCTGGAGCGGAATCGCTTTCGCCGCATCAAAACTCCACCAGCCGTCGCAGGTGATCCATGCCCTCACCATGCGCTCGAAGTTTCTTCCCGAAGTCCCAGCAACCTACTTTCTTTGGGCAACATCCTACGACACATTGAACGACCGGGTAGCGGCGGCGACGTATTACCACCACTTCCTCGACTCGTCTGGCGGAAAATTCCCAGATCAGGAATGGCAGGCTAAGCAAAGACTCCTGGCTCTGGAGAAGAAATAAATCTCACCGGGCTTCGGGCTTTGTTCTCAGTTTCAGCGCTTGACGCTGTTTCGATAGTACTTAAATCCGTGATGCTTTTCGCTTGCGCATTCTCCTGAGATGCACCTATAGTCTGGTCACCGCCTTGGGAAATGCTGGCGCCCGTTCGAAGATGAGCGGAACGAGGTTCCAAGGACGCTTTCTCCTCTGGAGAAGCAATTTACTGTGCTTTTGAATACGGCAAAGGAACTGCAGTTTTGCTCTAATCCCGCTTCAGCGGAGGTTCCTAATGCGGTCACAAGCTTGCTCGGCCACCCCGGGGTCTCCGACGATGCGCTTTCCTCGTCTGGGTTGGACCATCCTCCTCGCCATCTCAGCGTTCGCAGTTCCGGCGTTCGCCTCTACCCCCGACGATAAGGTGATCGACCCGGAGACGATTGCGGCCCTCGAAGCCCGAATCCCCCAGGCCCAGCCTCGCGAACAATGCTTCCTCTATGCCGAACTCATCCACCAGATGACAGAGTTGAGCATGAAGCAATACGCGGCAGGCGACGTCGACAAAGCGACGGACATGCTCAAGCGGATCCAGAACCTCACCCACAAGCTGCATCTCAGCATGGCCGACAACGACAAGCGCCTGAAAAATGCCGAGATCCTGCTGCGGCACACCGCTTTCCGACTCACCGAGTTCCTGCACAACAGCAGTTCCGACGATCGACCCGTTGTCGAGGCAACGCTCGCCCAGGTGAATCGCGCCGAGAGCGAGACCATGCTCGAAGTCTTCCACAAGTAGACGCTGCGTTTCTCCGCCTGTCCGCCGCCACAGTTGCGCCCTGCCCTTTCTGCGCGCTCGCTTTTCTACCCCTCATCGATTGTGTTTGAATGGTTCGCAAGGTGCATCAGCTAATGCGACCCGCTGCGTCTTTTCCCGTCATCGCTGCCTTGCTCTTCGGTCTCTCTTCCTTTAGCACAGCCATCGCAACCGCTCAGGATGCTCATCACGACACATTGACCGAAGCGCAGGTCGAGAAGATTCGCGAAGCCGGCATCGACCCCAACGAACGCATCCGGCTCTACACCGAGTTCGTCAACGGTCATGTTGGTGTTGTGAAGAGCTTGATGAATCGCGGCAAATCAGACGCGCGGGCTCACAAACTCGACAAGGAATTACACGACGTTTCGTCGTTGATGGACGAACTCGGATCGAACCTCGACCAATACACTGACCGTCATGCCGATATGCGCCACGCTCTCAAAACCCTGGCCGACGAATCGCAGCAATGGGTCGCAACCCTCCGCGCCCTTGCCGGCGAACCGCCCTTCGATCTCTCGCGCAAGGACGCCATCGAGGCCGGTGAGGAGCTGGCCGACGAGGCGCAACGCCTGCTCCGCGAAGAAACCGCCTACTTCGAAGTCCACAAGGATGAAACCGGCCAGCAACGCGCCGAACCCAAACCCGAACCGCAACAATAGTTCGCAGTTCCAGTTCGCAGTTCTAAGTTCTCAGTCCCTTAGTCCCTCAGTTCCTAGTTCCTAGTTCCTAGTTCCTAGTTCCTAGTCCCTAGTCTCTCGTCTCTCGTCCCTGCCCTTCCCCCAATGTGCTACTTTCAATTTTGGTGGCTGCTGATCTTATCCCTGTTTTTCAGGAGCAATATCGCGCTTTGCGCCCGCGGGCGCCGATGCCTCCCTTTGCGGTTCGATTCCGCCGTTTCACTTCCCTGAACACCACCATCCGTCTGCGCGAAGGCAAGATCTTCGTCAGTCTCTCCGATCTCATTGAAGGCGCCCCTGACAGCGTCATCCGCGCCATTGCGCATATCCTGCTCGCGAAACTCTACAAGAAGCCCATCGATCCGGCGCATAACACGCGCTTCAAGCGCTTTACCACCAGCGCTGCCGTGACCCGTCAAACGGAACTCATCCGTCACGCCCGTGGCAGCAAACGCTACACCGGACCCCAGGGCCACTTCTACAACCTCGAAGAGATCTTCGACGCGCTGAATGACCGCTTTTTCAACTCGCTCCTTGGCCGACCAGATCTCACCTGGAGCGAGAGCGTGGCGCGCCGCTCGCTTGGCCACTACGATGCCGCTCACAACACCATCGTGGTGAGCCGGGTCTTCGATCGCCCTTCAAGCCCGCGATACGCGGTCGAGTATCTCCTCTATCACGAGATGCTCCATCTCAAACATCCCGTGCGAATGCGCGGCCTGCGCCGTTGCGTGCACTCCCGCGAATTCAAGGCTGACGAAGCCCGCTTCCCCCAGCTCCGCGAAGCCCTCGCCTTCCTCAAGCGCCTATAACGGCAGGTGCCCCAATCAACCTGGTCTGTGACAGGTGGCCCGGGTCCAGAGGATGTCAATTCCACCAGGCAATCTGGGTGCCCCAGGTCCGTGTTTTCGGACCTGGGATATGACGATCCCCGGCGGCTGCCCCACTCACCCGGTTCAGTGCCCCATTCATCGCATCGCGATGAGTGGGCGTTCGAACACAAATCCTTCTCGCTGCAAACCATCCGCTCCGGAGTGTTCCATCTCCTCCGAAGCCCCGCGCGTTATCATTCTCCCGTCACCGCACAGCCCTCTCTCGGGAGTTCCCATGACCGCGCCCTTCGCCGCTGATTCTGCCATCACCCGCCGCCATTTCATCCAGTCCGCTGCAGCCGCCGCTGCGTTTTCTGCCGCACCGTTCGCCCGCGCCCGCCGCGTCCCCGCGCACGAACGCATCACCATCGGCGTGATTGGCTGGGGAATGATGGGCCCGGCCAACACCAAGTCGTTCCTCGGCTACGACGACTGCCAGGTTGTCGCTGCCTGCGATATCGAAAAGAATCACCTGCAGCAGGCAGTCGACACCGTGAACACCCATTACGGCAATAAGGACTGCGCCGCCATACACGATTATCACGAACTCATCGCTCGCGACGACATCGATGCCATCATGATCGCCATCCCCGATCACTGGCACGCGATCGTCGCCACCGAGACCGCGGCACGCAAGAAGGACATCTATGGCGAGAAGCCGCTCGCCCGCACCATCGCTGAGCAGCAGGCCATCGTCCGTGCCGTTCACCAGAACAACATCATCTGGCAGACCGGCTCCTGGCAGCGCTCCGTCGCTCCCTTTCACAAGGCCGCTGAAATCGTCCGCAATGGCCTCATCGGCAATGTCACCCATGTCGAAGTCGGACTTCCCGGCGCACCGCACGATTTTCCCAGCACCGTTCCCGCGCTGCTTAAGAAGCTCGCCGACTCGCCCGACAAGATAAAGGACCCCTCGCAGATCCTCCCCGGCACACCGGCGTGGGACCTCGCCGTAACGCAGCCTCCGGCCGACCTCGACTACGACACCTGGATCGGCCCCTCCAAAATGGAACCGTACATCGAAGCCCGCGTCTACCAGAACTGGCGCTGGAACTACAACACCGGCGGCGGACAACTCCTCGATTGGATCGGCCACCACGGCGACATCGCGCATTGGGGCTTGGGTTTCGACCTCACCGGGCCGTCCGAAGTCCTGGGGCACGGCGAGTTCCCGCCCGCCAACGCAGTATGGAACGTCGCCTACAAGTACAACGTCGAGTGTCTCTATCGCAAGGAGGTCACCGGCTATCCCAACGACGTCACCCTCACCATCGCCGGCGGCTCACCCGCAATCAATATGGGCACCAAGTGGATCGGCACCGACGGATGGGTCTGGGTCGATCGCAGCGGCTCCGATGCGTCCAACCCCGAATGGATCAAGATGGATGCTCTCCCCGACGTGCAGCGCAAGATCCAGCTCTACGAATCCTCCGAACACCGCCGCAACTTCCTCGACAGCGTCAAGTCACGCAAGCCCACCATTGCGCCGGTCGATGTAGCGCATCACTCCCTGATTCCCGGCCACCTCGGACTCATCTCGATGCTGGTCGGCCGCAAGCTGCAATGGGATGTGAAAAACGAAACAATCCTCAACGATCCTGAAGCCACCGCGTTGCTGACCCGCGAATATCGCTCGCCTTACAAACTCGCTTAACTTCCAGGCGGACGCCGGCCATTCAACCACGTCCGCATCTGACCCTCACCTGCGTTTTGTGCAGTTACTCAATCTTCGCGGAGCCGTCCAAACAATCATGCGGATGACCTTTGCCGTACTGTTCCTCGCCCGTCTGCCCCGTACCCGTTTGTACCTCGCAGCCGCGGCGCTGCTCGTGCTCGCGCCCTGCGCACGCGCCCTCTTCGGCGCGCCACCAACCACGCAGGTGCGCGATGGCTCCATGCTCAAGCCGCCACCCGGTCACAGCGTGGCCATGATTGAGTTCTACGATCTCCAGTGTCCGCTGTGCGCAAGCACCAACCCCACGCTCATGGCCGCGGCCAAACAATACAAGATCCCATGGGTTCGCCACGACCTTCTCATTCCCGGTCACAACTGGAGTCGTCAGGCAGCCGTCAACGCGCGCTTCTTCGATACCAAAAGTGCGACGCTGGGCAACGACTATCGCGACTACATCCTCACCAACCAACGTTCAATTGAAACGCTCCCAGAGCTGCAGCAATTCACGCAGCGCTTTGCCGACGCCCACAAGGTTCCGTTGCCGTTCGCCATCGATCCCACCGGTAAATTTGCCGCTGAGGTTCAAGCCGACGTCGATCTGGGACGGCGCATCGGCGTGGATCACACGCCCACCATCTTTATCGTCGCCGGCGGCGGCCATGCTCAGCAATACACCGAAGTCCCCGACCCCAACCGCCTCTTCCAGACCATTGATCAGGTACTGGCCGACACGAAGCGGTAAGAACATCGGTGAAGATTAATCTGTAGCCGGTCGCGACGCAGATCAGTTCCCCCTTCTGGCGCCGCCAGTCCGCTGGCCAGTATGCGGCCAACATCGACGGTATTTGCATTGTGCCCTCCGATATCCGCCCTTTTCCCACCCCAAAAAACTGCCGGCTTCGAAAACCGATCCCGGTTCATCCTTTCCTGAACCTCAAACAGGCCAGCTAGGTTCATCAATGCAAAGAAGATCCGGTCAGACCCGAATGCCGGGTTTTGCGGCGGCTGCCAAAGATCGCCGTAAGCGCGACTCTTTCGCCATTTCGGGGTCTAAGGGTTGGATAGGGGTTCGGAGTTCTCTGCTCGTCCGCCGACTCTCGATACCATTTGTGCTGAACCCGGAGAAATCCCAGTTCCTTTTTTGCCCGGCCTTGTGTCAAGATGACCCTGAATCCCCCGCGAGGCACGACATTCAATCGGCCCGTACCCACTCGTTTCTAAGACCGGCTCAAATCGGCGGCCAAAATAGCCGCAACAGCGGAAAAAAAGGAGATGCAATGGCGGCGGTTCAGTCACTCGGGCGTGTTCTCATCCTGGATGACGAGCAGATCATTGCCAATACATTGGCTTTGATTCTCAATCGCAGTGGCTACGAAGCCCGCGCTGTTTACAGCGCGGAAGGTGCCATCGAGGCTGCCCGCCAGCTCTCTCCCGACTTCCTGATAAGCGACGTCATTATGCGCGGAATGACCGGCCTTGAAGCATCCATTCGCATCGCGGAGATCGCACCCCAGTGCCGCATCATCCTCTTCTCGGGACAGGCCGCAACCACCGACATCCTGGAGCGGGCAGAAGCCGCCGGTTATCACTTCGAGTTGCTCACCAAGCCCGTGCATCCCAAAACCCTGATCCAGCGGCTCAGCGAGCTGCAACACTTAGAGCAACCCCAGGCATTCCTGCCGTCACAACCTATTTTTTAAATCTGAGCCGGCATTTCCTGCGATCGAGCCTGCGAGTTCACGGGCAGAAACACCGAGAATACTGTCCAGCTCATTCCCGGCCGCGTACTGCTGCGCACCCTGATATTCCCCTCGTGATTACGCAGAATATTCGAAATAACCCAGAGTCCAAGACCCGTTCCCACATCCCGCTTGGTGGTGAAAAACGGTTCGAAGAGTTTCCTCCGAATATCCTGCGGAATTCCCGGCCCGTTGTCGCAGATTGTTAATCGCACACCCCTCCGCTGCATCTCCCAGGACTCTCGGGCTTCCGAAATCCGGATCAGAATCCGTCCCCGGTCTCTCACCGCATCAATGCTGTTGTTCAGCAGATTCGCGAATAACTGCCTGATCTCTCCCGGAATGCCCACCAGCGTCGGATTCTGCCGAAAATCCGTGTCGATCGCAATCTGCTTGTTTCGCGCCCGCGCTGAGAATACCGTCACCAGCGGAGCTACAAGCTCTGCCAGTGTCAATTCGCGAGCGCCCTTGTTTTCGCGATAAAACCCAAGCGTCTGCTTGGTCAGCAGCGCCACCCGCGCCAACTCCTGCTGTGCCTGTTCCAGGAAAACCTTCGCTTCTCCCTCATGCAGGCTGTTTTGCGCCAGGTACACCAGGTTCGTCACCGCTTCCAGCGGATTGTTGATTTCGTGGGCAATCGTCGCCGCCAGTCGGCCTACTGAAGCAAGCCGCTCCGACGTATGCAGAGCCTTCTCAACCTTGTTCTGCTGCGAGATGTCGCGGGAGATGCTGGCCACGCCCACAATTCGTCCTTCCTCATCAAAAACCGGCGAGAGTGTCAACGAAACCTCGAGGCGTTCTCCGTCTTTCCGTAGGCGAATCGTCTCAAAGTGCTCGGTCCGCTCTCCGCGTGCAACCGCCGACATAATCCGGTCCTCATCCGGGAACACGTCGGGCGGAATGACCTTCCGGATCGAGATACCCATCATTTCGCTGGCCGAATAACCAAACATTCGCTCCGCACACGGATTCCAACTGGTCACAATTCCATTTAGATCCTTGCCGATGATCGCGTCGTCCGACGAGGAAACAATCGCCGCCAGTCGCTGCGATGCACTCAGCGCCGTTTGCAGCTTTGCCTGGCTCTCTTCGATCTGTCGCCGGATTTCGAATTCCCCGCTGATGTCCGTATTCGTTCCAAACCAACGAAGGACGGAGCCGCCCGAATCGCGAACCGGAACCGCTCTCGTCAGGAATGGCTTATATTTTCCGTTCTTGTCGCGCAGCGGAAACACCATCTCAAACGGGTTGCCGGTTTGCAGCGACGCGTTCCATCGCACCAGAACGTCAGGCAAAAACTTTGGATCGTGAACCGACTGCCATCCCCAACCGCAATTCTGTTCCGCAGTTGTGCCCGTATAGTCATACCACCGCTGATTAAACCAATGAACGTATCCCGTGGGATCCGCCATCCATACCAGTTGTGGCATGGCATCCGCTAGAATGCGAAACTCCTCTTCCCGTTGGCTCAATGACTGTTCCGCCCGCTTCCGATCAGTAATATCGCTCACCACTCCGAAAAATCGCGACGTCCCCAGCATCCTTTTTCCCCGCGTATGATGGTGGCGCAATCCCCTTTCGGGGTGCTCGAATCGGTATTCGAGATCTAAAACGCCTGTCCTCTGGCACTCCGCCATCTGCAGTTGAACGTACGGCCAATCCATTGGATGCACCCTCGACGACCACGCCTTCAGGATCTCTGCGTCCGACGCGCTCGGGTCGATATCGTACATCCGCTGCAGCTCCGGTGAGAGCACCCGCTTGTTTTCAACTGGATCCCACTCCCAACTCCCCACATGCGCCGCTTCCAGCGCCATTCGAAATCGCAGTTCGCTCTCCTCCAGTTGCCGATAGCTCGACACACGCTCCGTCAAATCCGCGGCCATCAACAGAACCGCTTCCACCGCTCCCGCTGAATCTCGAAGCGGCTGAAATGTGAGGTTCGAGAACCGCTGGTTTTGGCTTCCTGCTTCGGCTTTTCCGAGAGCCACATCGAACTCGCATCCGCGATGCGCCGTGGTTGTCCTATAAACTTCGTCCAGAAACTCGAAGACTCCTGAACTCTCCAACTCCGGAAGAGCTTTTCGCACCGGCAGACCCAGCAGGCTGCGAGCGTCCGGCCGTCCGGCGGCGCGAACAAACGGTTCATTCACGTATGTGAAGTGATGATCGGGTCCGCTCAGGAGCGCAATCGCGACCGGCGCCCGGGCAAAAATCTGCGTGAATCTCGCGCCATCCAGCCCATTGGCCGCATCCAGCCCGCTGGCCGCATCCAGCCCATTAGCTGCTTGCACGTCGCGCCAATGTTCGAGCGTTTCATGGCGGGTGATGGACATCGGTCTCGCGCTCCGGAATCGTACCTCGCGCGGCTAGGGCCCCACGCAGACAGGCATCAGTAGTTGCTGCTTTTTCTGCTTCGCCCCATAAACCCAGCCCGTCCAATCACAGGCAATTCAGGAAGGTCCAATTCATGAGACGGCGAGTCAATCGCCTCTCGCCGCGCAAAGCACAGCCTTAGGTTGGAATCGAAAAATCGGTTTTCTGGTTGCCCGATTGGGAGCGGCTTTCCTGAACCCTTATCGAATAAAGAAAATCAAGCCGCTTTCGATACCGGCTCACACGCTGCGTCTGGGTCGACCGCGGGCTTGCGGCTAGCCCACCAGATCAACCCTAATCCGATCAGAACGGATCCCGCGCTGGCCAGCTGCGCATTCGATAGGCCCCACAAAATCTTGGGATTACGGCGAATAAACTCAACCATGAAGCGCGCTATCCCGCTCAACACAAGATAGTCGCCCACGATCGCTCCGGTCCCGTGGCGCTTGCCGCCCCGCCACCACAGAAGCCACCCGATGATCAGTCCCATCCCCAGTTCGTACAAAGGGGTGGGATGGACCCGCACGCCCGGCGGAGTGGGCTCGATCCCATTCGGGAAACTCATTCCCCACGGCAGCTTGGTCTCGATCCCGTAACAGCCATCGCCAGAAAGAAAACACCCGATCCGTCCGATCCCGTAGCCGATTGCCGCAGCCGGTGCCGCCAGGTCAAGCGTCCGCAGCGCACCGATCCGCTCCCACAAACCCTGGATCACCAGCGCCGAGATACCGAAAACCAGGCCGCCAAACCATGCGAAACCCGCGGTGTCCCACAATACCCGCCAGCCCATGTCCCGGAACTCGCTCGGCGTATCGATTACGTGCCACAGCTTGGCGCCGATGATTCCGGCCAGAACGGCGATGGCCACCATCCCTACCGCGTCCCCATCCACCCTGGCCCGTTTAAAGCCGCGATCCATCACGAACGCCGCTGCCACCGCCGCCAGCCATAACATCAGGCCAAAGGTGGGAATTTCGGGGTTCCAGAAATGCAGGTGTAGGTGGATATAGGGAATCATTCCCTTTCAGTATAAACATGCATCAATTCGAATCGGTCCTCCACCCAGAACGCCCGGCGGAGCAGGCCCGATTTTCAACAGAATCTCATCCCCGGTCCGCTGCCTCCCCGGGCGATACTGTCTTCATGGCCACCATTACTTATCAGGGACTTGAGGTCCTGTATACGCATCAACAGATCGCCGATCGCGTCGCCGAAATGGGTGCGCAAATCACCCGCGACCTCAATGAAGAAAAATTGGTAATGGTTGGTGTCCTGAAGGGTGCGGCGATCTTCCTCGCCGACCTCGCTCGCGCAGTTAATGTCGACGCCACATTCGACTTCGTCGCCGTTTCGAGCTACGGCAAGTCCCAGCGTTCCTCCGGCGCCGTCAAGCTGATCAAGGACCTCGACGAGCCGATCGAAGGCAAAAATGTCCTCATCGTCGAAGATATTCTCGATACCGGCCTCACCCTCTCCTTCCTGCGCAAAATTTTCCTCCAGCACAAGCCCAAAACCCTGCGCATCGCCGCCCTGCTCGACAAGCCCTCGCGCCGTCTCGAAAAAATTGATGCCGACTACGTCGGATTCTCCATACCAAACTTATTCGTCATCGGATATGGAATGGACTATGCCGAGCGCTATCGCAACCTGCCCGATATCTGCCTCATGGCGCCCGAGCACCCTGAGTAGAAGCACACACGGCCTATGACCGAGCAGGAAATTCTCTCCAATGCATATCGCGATTTCAACGCCCGTAACATTGAGGCGGTAATCTCACGCATGCACCCCCAGGTCGAGTGGGCAAACGGTATGGAAGGCGGCTACGTCCATGGGAGAGACGAGGTGCGCAGCTACTGGACACGTCAATTTATTACCTTGAATCCTCACGTCGAACCGCGCCAGATCACGCCCCATCCAGACGGTCGCTGGATCGTGGAAGTGCACCAGGTCGTCCACGACTCCGCTGGCAACCTCCTGCTCGATACCACCGTCTACCATACGTACCAATTCCGCGACCGCCTCATCGCCCGCATGGATATCACCGACCAGGCGCCGATAACTTAGGCCGTCTAACACCTATGAGTCATACTCCGATTCCTTTCGTTATCCCGGTATATCGGCCGTCACTGGCCTGCCTTGACACTGCGTACTATACTCAACTGCCGGAATAGAAGTTATGAAGCCGCCGAAGGCTGAGAGCGGCGAAAGAAGGAGCAAGAAGATGTCCGCCATTACCCCGATTCGGGATGAAGATATTGAGTTCGACCATGGAACATTTGATTCAGCCGCATTTACCAGGCAAACTCTAGCTTCGTGGCAATCTCTTGCCCAGGTCATCGACCACACGCTGCTAAAGCCTGACGCCACGCGCGAGCAGGTCGAATGCCTCTGCGACGAAGCCATCCGTTATCGCTTCGCCTGCGCCATGGTGAACCCCATGTGGGTGCCCATCGCCGTTGAGATCCTCTCCGGTACCGGCATCCCCGTCGGCGTCGTCATCGGATTCCCTTTCGGCGCTTCCCTGGTTTCAACGCTGCGACAGGAAGCGGCCGCGCTTGCGCGCCTTGGCGCCAAGGAACTCGACATGGTGATTCCCATCGGTCACCTCAAGAGCGGAAATCATCATGCGGTGCAGCACACCGTCCACGCGGTGGCCAATGTCGCGCATCATCACAACTCGATCCTCAAGGTCATTCTTGAAACCGCCATGCTCACCGTCGAAGAAAAACTGCGCGGTGCGGAACTCGCGATCCAGGCCGGCGCTGATTTCATCAAGACCTCCACCGGTTTTGGCGGAGGCGGCGCAACGGCAGCCGATGTCGCTCTCATGCGCGGTGTCGCCGGTGGACGCTGCGGCGTCAAAGCCTCGGGCGGAATCCGAACCCTCTCCGACGTGAAGAAGATGCTCGAAGCAGGCGCCAACCGCATCGGTGCATCCGCGTCAGTAAACATAGTCCGCGATCTCGGCGCAGAATAAGCCAGCTCTCGGCTGTCAGCTCTCAGCCACGCAGTGCCCGTCCCTGCTCCCTCAGTCCCTAGTCCCTGTTCCCATTCCCTGTATCATCGTTTCCAGCTACCCCATGCCCTCGACCCCAGACATTTCGCGCCCGGAGCCTGAGTACGAGGGCGATTATCGTCCGGCCGATCCCGAAAATCCGCACGCTCACATCGATGCCGCCAATCCACGCATCGAGACCACGGATCTCGCCTTTCTCGCTCGCATTGCCGACGCCCTCAATACCACGCTCGACCTGCAAACCTTGCTCAATCGCACCTCCGAACTCGTTCGATCCATCATCCCTTATCGAATCTTCGCCATCTTCCTGCTCAACGACCGCATCAACGATCTCCGCATGCGCTTTCAGATCGGCCACACCCCCGAAGCCGCACGCCTGCGCTTTCCGCTCGGCAAAGGAGTAATCGGCCAGGTTGCCCTCACCCGCCAGCCGATTATGCTCAACGATGTCTCCACGTACGACCAATACATTGCGGCCAGTCCTGCAGTGAAGTCGGAGCTTGCGGTCCCTCTGATCGCCAAAAACCGCCTCATCGGCGTCCTCGATCTCGAAAGCGAGCAGGCCAATTTCTTCAAGCCCGAACATCTTCACCTCCTCACGCTCACCGCGTCACGCATTGCGCAGGCCATCGAAAACGCGCGACTGTACGCTCGCGTATCGCGCCAGGCCGAGACCCTCGCCGTCTTGAACGAGATCTCCACCGAACTCATCTCCATCCTCGATCTGGATCTGCTGCTCGCCAAGGTCGGCTCGCTTCTCCGCCGCCTCATCGACTACCAGATGTTCTCCATCATGCTGCTCGATGAAAAAGGCGAAACCCTCATCACCCGCTATGCGTGGCGCTTCGGATATAGTCATGCACCCATGCGCCGAATCTCGGTTACCTCCGGCATCGTCGGAGCGGTGGTTCGCGAGTGGCGTCCCATCAATGTTCCCGATGTGCGCAAGGACCAGCGTTATATCCCCATGAATCCCGAAACTCGCTCCGAACTCGTCGTTCCCCTCTTCTACAAGGAACGCGTCATCGGCATCCTCGACCTCGAACACACGCGCACCGCATTCTTCAACGAGGACCACGTCCGCACCCTCACTACAATGGCAGCGCAGGTCGCCATCGCAATTGAGAACGCTCGCCTCTATCAGGCCATCAAGCGCCAGGAACAGCAGCTCGAGCGAGACATCAACATGGCTCGCGAGGTTCAACTCCGCCTGCTGCCCACCAATCCGCCTGCGCACCAGCATGCTGAGCTCGCCGTCAGTTTTCTCCCGGCTCGCACCATTGGCGGCGACCTCTACGACTTCCTCGAATATGCCCCCGACCAGACCGCTATCGTTCTCGGTGACGTCAGTGGCAAGGCGGCTCCCGCAGCACTCTTCGCAGCGCTGGTCAGCGGCATCATGCGCTCCGCTGCGCAGCAGAAGCTCGTGCCCGCGGAAATGCTATCCGTTCTCAACGATGCTCTCCAGGAGCGCAAACTCGAATCCCAATACGTTGTCATGCTCTTCGCGCTCTGGAACGACACGAACCAGACCCTCACCGTGGCCAACTCCGGAGCCGTCCAGCCCATCTTCTGCCGGAGCGGTCAAAGCATTACCGTCAAGGCCGAAGGCTTTCCACTCGGAATGTTCCCCAGCGCCACCTACGAGGAGTTCAACGTCGCCACGCAACCCGGTGACGCCATCGTCTTCGTTTCTGACGGAATCCTCGACGCCGAAAACGAAAAGGGCGAGATGTACGGCGAAGATCGCCTCGCCGCGTTCCTCTGTGGCAGCCGCGATCTCCCCGCCCAGCACATCGCCAACGCCATCCTCGCCGACGTCACCCAGTTCCAGGGCTCCAAAGACCGCTTCGACGACGAAACCATCATCGTGCTAAGAGTCAAATAACGATCCGTCATCCCGAGTAAAGCTCAGATTCTGCTTCATCAACGGGTGTAATCCTGAGCGCACAAGGTCCCAAGCGTTTTCTTAAGCTTGGAGATGGTGAGCGAAGGATCGCGTTTCTAGTCCCTCAGTCCCTAGTCCCTGCTCCCCGGTCCCTCCGTCTCTTAGTAGACTAACAACGACGCCAACTTCCGGAGCCCCATTGTCCACCGCCACTCAAGAACGCATCATCCGCCCCGCGCGCAACATCCTCGGCTCGTTGCGCCTTCCCGGCGACAAATCCATCAGCCATCGCTACGCCATGCTCGGTGCATTCGCTGAAGGCACCTCGCGCTTCTCCAACTTCTCCACCGGCGCCGACTGTGCCTCAACACTCTCGTGCATGCAGGCTCTCGGCGCGCGCGTTCGCCACCTCGACGATGGCCGCATCGAAATCGACGGCGTTGGCGGCGGCGTCACCCCGGCCGGTCACCCACTCGACTGCGGCAACTCCGGCTCCACGATGCGCATGATCTCCGGCCTGCTCGCTCCCCAGCAAGGCCGCTTCACCCTCATCGGCGACCAGTCCCTGTCCCGCCGCCCCATGGAGCGCATCCGCAAACCGCTCGCCGAAATGGGCGCGCGAATCACGCTCACCGAAGGCCATGCGCCTGTGATGATCGAAGGCGGCAAGCTCCGCGCCATCGACTTCACCACCCCCGTTCCCAGCGCCCAGGTAAAAACCTGCCTGCTTCTCGCCGGACTACAAACTGAAGGCGCGACCACCGTCCGCGAATCCATTCGCACCCGCGATCACAGTGAACTCGCCCTGCGAGCCTTCGGCGCAAATCTCACCCGCTCCATCGACTCCGTCACCATCACCGGCCCGCAAACGCTCCACGCCATCGAAGGCTCTGTCCCCGGCGACATCTCGTCTGCAGCGTTCTTCCTTTGCGCTGCCGCTCTTTTCCCCGACTCCGGTCTGATCCTCGACAGCATCGGCCTCAATCCCACCCGCGCCACTCTTCTCGACGTCCTCACCACTCTCGGAGCGCGCATCGCTGTTCTGCAGATTCAGGAATCTCACTCCGAACTCGTTGGCACTGTGCAGATCACCACCGATCCCGAGGGCTTGCGCTCCACCGAAATCAGCGGTGCACTCGCCGCACAGCTTATCGACGAGCTGCCCGTTCTCGCCGCCATTGGCCCCTACACCAGCGGCGGCATCCGCATTCGTGACGCCAAAGAACTTCGCGTCAAGGAATCCGACCGCATCGCGCTCGTCGCCCGCAATCTCCGCGCCATGGGCGCCGAAGTGGAAGAATTTGAGGATGGACTCGACGTTCCTGGCGGCCAGCAACTTCACGGTGCCGTAATCGACTCCGGTGGCGACCATCGCATCGCCATGGCCTTCAGTGTCGCCGCGCTCCGCGCCGAAGGCGAAACCCTGATCCAGGGCGCCGAATCCGCCGCCATCAGCTTCCCCGAGTTCTTCGATCTTCTCGACCTCATCGCGGAACGCTGACGAACAGACCCGAAATGGCCGGGTGTCATCCTGAGCGTAGCGCGCCTTTGGGGCCCCGCAGACGACGCGAGTCGGTTGTGGGGTAAGCGAGCGAAGGATCTGCTTTTCGTTCTTCGGCGCATTTCGCCGAGTGCCCCATCCATCCGAAGTCTTTCCGGATGGGTGGGAAAGCATAAATCTCGGCCTGCTGGGATGCGCCGGACCGCTTCTCGCGATGTTGGCTCGCCGGTGTCATCCTGAGCGTAGCGCGCATTTGGGGCCCCGCAGACGACGCGAGTCGGCTGTGGGGTAAGCGAGCGAAGGATCTGCTTTTCGTTCTTCAGCACATCCGCTCCACATCGGAAAAGACCCGACCGGCGCTGAACGCTATTCCCAGAAGCGCCGTGCCGATCCGCCTTCATGAACCGGCACAGCCCACTCGTCACTCGTCTCAGCTTGCCGTTTTCGCCGAAGCCTTCGCCTCTTTCAATTTCTGTGCGCACTCTTCGCAGCACACTTCGACCGTTTTACCGCCAATTTCCACTTTGATTGCGTTACCATCCAGCGCGAAATCGCATACTGCACAGGTTGCTGCAGACATCGTTTTTCTCCTTACCCGAAATCCGGGTAGGATCATTACGCCACGGAGACCGTGCTCACCGCTGTCGGATTGTTTAGCGAATTCTTCCCAGCGCAGAGCGCTTGAATTCCGAAGGAGATCGTCCGTATGCCTGGCGAAACGCCGCGCTGAAGTGGCTATGGCTCGAGAAGCCAACCTCAAGCGCCAGTTCCGTCAGATCATCAAATCGATCGAGAAGATCCAGCGATCGCGCCAGCCTGAGTCGCAGTTGATAGCGATAAAGCGGCATCCCCTCCACCTGCTGGAAGACTTGCGTGAGGTAGATGGGCGACCCCTTGACCTCTGCCGCGATATCGCCCAGCGTCCAGCGTCGGGTCAGATCACCAGCGAGCAACAGCTTGATGCGGTCCACCATTCGCTGCCTACCCGCACTGCCGCTGGCTGCTCGGCTCGTCCGCGGTCCCAGCGCGCGGTGCACCAGCGTCAATGCCAGGCTCTCTGCCTCCAGCGGCTCCGCGATATTCTGTCGCAGGCTATGCCGCAACATCGCCACTAGTGCCTGCGTACGCGCATCGATCCGCAGGCGCAGCAATCGAAATGTCTCCTTGGCGCGTTCATGCAGAAGCGAAACCGGCGCCATCTCCAGCAGCAACGACGGATGAATCGTGAGGGAAAGACTTGCATCGCCGCCCGCGATAGGGTGGCTTATCCGGTATCCTTCGCCAACATTGAAAAAGAGAATCTGGTTGGCCTCTGCCACAGCCTGATCCTGGCCAACATGGCGCACATATGTTCCGCGATACGGAAACACCAGCATCGTTGTGCTTGAATATTCCTCGGCGCTATGCCCCCGGCAATTTCCGCGGCAGTACACGTCGCGCACACCTATGCTCGACGACCGCAGCAGAAGATCGGAGGACATTTCCGGCATTGCTTTGATATTTCTTTTGGTTAGCACGGTCCTGGGGAAATCACATCCAACAGCAGAATATCAAGTGCATGAACTATGCAAGGAGCGAAGCTCGGTGGCCGTCATATCAGTCGCCGCTCGCACGTTTCCTCATTTGACCACTGCTCCGCAAAGTCCGCTGTCGAAATCCTTAGCTAATTTGCCGAATCGTCAGACCCGGAGACGAATCCTGCCGGCAACGGGATCATCCTCGCGCCTCCAGTCAAACAAAAGGCCCGGCATCCCGCCGGGCCTTTCCCTTGCTCTTGCGCCAGCACTATCTGCTTGAAGGTGGCGTACCCGACTGCCCGGGCGTTCCCGGCTGTGACGGCATGGGCGCTGTCGCCGGCGGGGTCGTGCTTGCCGGCTGCACTCCCGGAATCGTCGGCGCCGTGTTTACCGCCCCCTTCGCCGCGTCCTGCAGGTTGATCCCGTAGTGCTGCAGCGTCGTCGCCAGCACCTGGTACAAACCTGCGCGATCTCTGGCAAACGCCGCGTTTGCCGCGATCAGGTTGTTTTCCGCGGTCGCCAGGTTGCGCTCCTGCTGCAACACGTTCGCCGTGGTGGACGCGCCAAGATGCAGCTTCTTTTGTTCCGCATCAAGACTCTGCTGTGCATAATCCCGCGCCGCCAGCGATGCCTGCACCTGCGCACGATCGTTGGTCAATGCAAACTGCTGATTCACCACCTGCATGCGAATCTGCGTATACAGCTGTGCCAACCGCAACTCCGCCTGGCGATACTCCATCAGCGATCGCGCCTGCTGTGCCTGCGCCGACCGATTGCGAATTGGAATCGTCAAGCTGAATCCCACGGCCTTGTCTGGCTCCGTGCTGTTGAACAAGTTCTGCAGCACCGTTCCGTAGCCGCTGCTCGGGAAGGTTCCCGGTGCGTAGGGCATACCGGTGCTGAAGTTGACCGCATCCGGGCTCTGCGAACCACCCAATGCGCTCGATCCATAGATGCCGTAGATATCCAATGCAGGAAGCAACTGGTTCCGCGCACCCTTCAGCGTGATCTCATCATTGCGCAGCGTCAGCGCGGCGGTTTCCAGTTCCGGCCGGTTTTGGAATGCAGACTGCACCAGGTTCTCCACCGGCTGGTTCTCTTCTGGCAGTTGATCCAGTGTGATGCGATCCGTCGGAATCACCGGCGCGGTCGCCAGTCTTGGGTCATTCAGATTGCGGGCGATAGCCTGCTTGATGATCTGCTGCTGATAGTTCAGCGTATTCTGCGATGCGGTCAGCGCTTGCCTGTCGGTGGCTACAGTCGAGTCCGCCTGTACGACGTCGAGCGGAGCCATCGTGCCGATCTCCAGTTGCTTGTGCGTATCGTCTGAAAGCTTGCTGCTCTGCGCCAGGGCGCGCTGATGGGCCTGCACATCTTCGTACGCGCTCACCAGGCCCCAGTAGATGCTTTCCACCTGGTTCACAGTGAAGAGAATCTGGAGACGGAACGACGAATCTGTGATACGCCGATCGTTCATCGCCTGGTACATGAATCGCTTGTTGATCCAGATCCCCGCTCCTTGAAGCAGATGCTGCGTCACCGTCGCCTTGAATACCGAATTCAACTGCGGGCTGTACACCGTGAAAGGACTATCGGTGGTAATGCGTTGGTTCGTGATCGTCGCCTGCAGCGCAGTGCCCGTGACCCACCCCTGGTTGTAGCCAAACGTGTACAAGTTGGTGTTCGTGGTCAGCGAAGTCTTGCCGCCTGAAAACAGCGTGTTGGGCTGCGGCTGGCGCGCGCGCTCCCACTGAAGTGTTCCCGTGATGTTTGGATCCAGCAACTCCGGCGCTGGACCTGCGCCCGCTGTCGTGAAGCTCTGTCCTTGTGGGCCTGTACCTGCACCGCCTGAGCCGCCGGTCGTTCCACCTGGACCACCGCCCGTGGTGAGAATCGAGACCGATCCGCCTTGCGTGCCCGTTACCAACCCCGATGGCGCGCCCAGCGGTGAAAACCCCGCCTTGGTGCGCAGAATGTCCGTGTCTGCGATATCCAGGTCATACCGGGCAATTGCAATGTCGTAGTTGTTCTCAATGGCCAGCGCAATCGCGTCCGACAGGCTCAGGTAAATCTTCCCGTCCTTCACCAGGTTGTCGAGACGCACCGAATTGGCGAAGCTCGCCTTCCCGATTGAAGTCGGTCGATACATATTGATCGGATTGCCCAGAAGCCGGCCGGCAGGTTTTGAGAAATCGCGATTCGACGGCCGCAGGTCCAGCGGCTGCGTCAACACTGGGGCCGGTGCCTGCGGCAGTTCCGAGCCCTGCTTTTCCTGGGTTTTTGTTCCAGCTCCCTGCACTCCGCCGGACTGCTGCTGTTGCGCAAATCCCGAAGGCACTCCTGCCGCCAATGTCAGCATCACCGCCGTCAGTGCCCGCAAGCGCTGTGCCGCGCTACGTTTCGCTCGCCGGGCGGCTGATTTCTGGTCCTCAAACACACGAATTCCGAACAAGTGCATGTTTCCTCTCCACGAGTCGCTGAGGCATGTGGGGTGCCATTCCAAAAGACGTCCGAAGAACTCTCTCGGACGCAAATTTATGATTCCGCAAGGGGCCTCGTCGCTCCCTGCGCACTCTGACCGCTTGGGGTCATCAAGCATTACGCGCGCCGCAGACACTTCGTTCCCGATTTTGGGATCGAAGACGCGCGCATTGGCACGAAAAATTGAGTATATCCCAGCCCCTTCCACTGACTGAAACGCCGGTTTTGGTCAATTAACCTGTTAGCAACACAGATACCCCGTGACAGACTCCGCCCAATCCGAACCGGAACAAACCCAGAACTGGAAACTCGCCATCGCCTACGATGGATCCGACTTCCACGGTTGGCAGGTCCAACCCGGCGAACGCACCATCCAGCGCGAATTGCAGTCCGCGCTCGCCCGCATCGTCGGCGAATCGCCCCTGCCCCAGGGCTCCGGCCGCACCGACGCCGGCGTGCACGCGCTTGCCCAGGTCGCGAGCTTCCCTTTGCACGCACGCATTCCTCCCCAGAATCTTCTCCGCGCACTCAATCGCACTCTCCCCGATGCCATCCGGATTGTCTCGGCGGAGATCGTGCCGGCAGCATTTCACGCACGTCACTCCGCCATAGCCAAGACCTACGAATATCGCATTCTCCCCATCGAACCCGCCGCAGCACAAATGTGTCCGCCGTTTCTCGCGCGCTACGTTTACCCATACTCCTGGCGTGTCGATCTTCCCACGCTGCAACATGCTGCCGCCGCCTTCATCGGCGAACGCGATTTCCGCAGCTTCGCCGCCTCCGATCCTGACCTAAGCACGCGCTCCGAAAGCGCCATCGAGCACACCTCAATCCAAACACCGTCCGGAAGTCCCCAGCAACAAGCCCTCGTCGATGGGGTGAGTGCCCGGGGTCCCCAGCGACAGGTCCTCGTCGATGGGGTGGTTGTGCGATCCACCATTCGCACCATCCACTCCTCCGCATGGCACGAGCAGACAACCGACGGTTTTCATCTCCTTGTCTATCGTGTTCGCGGCAACGGATTCCTCCATCACATGGTTCGCAACCTCGTCGGAACCATGCTCGACATCGGTCGCGGCTACATGCATCTCGACGACATCCCCACAATCCTCGCCGCCGGCGATCGATCCCTCGCGGGCCCCACTGCACCCGCCCGCGGCCTCTTCCTCCACTCCGTCGAATACAAGTAGCAGCTCGTAGTTCATAGTTCGTAGTCCCTTAGTCCCTCAGTCCCGAGTCCCGAGTCACTAGAGCTGGTTGCATAAATGGTTTTGTGAAGGGGCACGACTTTAGTCGTGCCGAGAATGAGCCAATAAAATCGCGGG
>DASXLY010000255.1:0-2030 GCA_036495975.1 Occallatibacter sp.
GTAGTTGCCCTCAGCATGAACGGCCATTACATCGTCCGGATCAATGAACAGAATTCTTCCGTTAGCTTTAATTGCGATCTTCTCGCGCTTTTGCTGAACGATTCTTTGCAGATGCGGAAGAGTCTCCAAAAGCCTAACCGCTCGCTCTCCGGCTGATCTACGGAACACTATATCCAGTGCCTCCTCGATTCGTTCGTTTGAGAAGGGCTTAAGAACGTATTCAACGCCATGCTTATTACACGCGGCTAGCGTGTGCTGCTGACACGCCGTGACAAAAACCAATGACGGTGGGAAACGGCCAAGTGCTGTTAGTTGGTCGAGGAGTTCGATGCCAGAAACTTCCGGCATCCTGATATCCAGAAGAAGAACATCGAAGCTCCGGTGCGTTAGCTTGTCGAGCGCTTCTGCCGTGTCGTTGGCCGTGTCAAACCCTTCGACCTCGCGCCTGCGGGCCAAAACATTCGTCAATGCGGTCTGTGCAAGCGGTTCATCATCCACAATTAATACGTGCATGATTCGAAGCCTCGCTCTTTCCGTGGCCTAGCAATCCGGCCTTCCGGTCCTCATACCCTGTACGTCACTCAAATGCCTGATGTGGCGCAGCGGTACCGTCTGACCAATAAGAAACTGGCACCATGAAAATGATTTCCGGCTCCGGAACGTCGCGATATTGGTTGTTGTACAACACCGGTGAGCCTGTGAGGTCTGCTCCCCAGCTTGATTCGTCTGTCTTTGATTCGGCTGTCTTGGGAACGGAGAACATGAGATGTGGGCGCCAGGCTCCGACGGAATCACCAAGGTTTCCTGCTTTCGACATCATGTAAGACATAGCGCCAGCTTCAGGCATCGGAAGTTCGTTCTTCGCAGTCGAGGCAGTGACGTTTTCACGGATCTGTGTTTTGGATAATCCGGTCAATACCAGCCTCGTTCTATTGATTGTGTAAGGAAGAATCGTCCGCACCGCTGCTGGGTTATAACAAATCGGCCCACGCATCTTAGGATTCCAGAACTCGGGACTATCCATTGGAGACATCCACGCGCGTTCAACCAGGCACGTAAACCCATTCTTTCCTTCGACGGCAGTCTGGTAGCCACTCTTCTCAAAGACGAGAACGGTTGCATTGCCTGAAATGGATGTGGGCGCCGCGCTACGCGAAAGGGCTATCTCGGCATTCCTGTCCGCCATCAAGTATTGGTCAAGGGGCGCCATACTGGGATATTGAGTTTTCGCATCCTGCGCCCATGTCTGTCGCAAGGCTCCAGAGACAGAAGTGAGGACGAAGATTAGGAAGGCTACTACGGCAAATCCATTTCGGCTCATTGGGTACTCCGGGAAGGCATGTGACGTTGCGGTCGTGCCATTTTCTGGAGAGCAGGGCCAGACCGTTTATTGAATAGCAATTCCAGATAGCGCCGCAGATGGTCGATACATGCTGCAGCGACCTCGCGATTGTGTTTTGCTTTCGCAAGAATGAACGCACCCTGGAGAGTGGCCTGGGTGTAGAGAGCCAAGCTCTCCGCGGTCCAGTCCGGGTGCATGTCCCGCTGGCGCATGGCTTCTTCGATATCGGGAACCAGCGTCGCAGCGTGCTCGCTGATACTGCGGTTGCAGGCGTCGCGGATAGCAGGATGCGTGTCATACACCTCCTGGACCATGGTGCCGACGAGGCAGGTGAAGTCGGGTAGCTCACCCATGAGCAGGGTCTTGCGGTAATCGACATAGGCCAGTAAGCGGTCAAGCGGGTCAGTGGGCGCGTGATACGGCGCGGAGGCAAACAACGCACCCGAGCCTTCGATCCAGTGGTCGGCTGCGGCCAGCGCCAGCGCTTCCTTGCTATCGAAGTGGTGGAAGAAGCTTCCCTTGGTCAGGTCGGCGGCTTCGCAGATGTCCTCGATGCGCGTGGCGGAATATCCCTTGGCGCGTATTACGTGGACTGCCGCGTCGAGCAACCTGGTCTTCGATTCATGTTTTATTACCGTCGGGCTCATTCCATACCAACCAGTCGGTATGGACCATACCTGCTAGTTTG
>DASXLY010000256.1:0-2963 GCA_036495975.1 Occallatibacter sp.
GGGCATGTAAATGGGCACTCCGGGAACCCGGTTGGGACGCTCATTGACATTGTTGCCATCCGGCAGCGCGGTTGCGGAGCGGCTAAGCGTTACGTTGATTGGGAGTCCAGAACGCGCGGTGAACAGAGTATTCACCGACCAACCACCAACCAACAGATCTGTTGACCGGCTTCCTGTCAAATATCTGCGGCCTCGGCCGAACGGAAGATCATAAATAACGCTCATATTTCCAGTATTACGCACATCGTCGTCGCTGTTGCCGTATTCACAACTGAAGCAGTTCACATTTTGAGCGGCATCTGCTTCTCCGGCGCCCACCGAGCCATCGTTGAGGGCATGCGACAGCATGTAGTTGGCCGCAAAGAACAAGCCATTACGAAAGCGGCGATGGATGTTGAATTGGAAGGCATGGAAGATCGACTTGCCCTCGTTGTATTTCGTATCGATCTCGCTCGGATACTCGGGCAACGGCCGCGTGCCGGTTGCCGGATCAATCAGATTGGTATAGGAGCGGCGGAACAGATGGGTTCCCTTTGCACCCAGGTAAGTGAGGGTAAACACTGTGTCACCAGAGAGGGCCTGCTGGATCGAACCGGTCCACTCTTCTGTATAAGAATCCGGATGATGGCGGGCGAGCGAACGGGGAGTAAGAGCGAGTCCGGTGGAGGGCGTCAGCGATGGGGGCACCGGATAGGAAAACTGCACCATGCTCCCATCTGACTGCTTGCCGCTGGTCAGGATCACGGATGGCTCCGTGTTCACAACTGGGCTGTCTTCGTCCCCCAACTGATCTTCGCCATGGAAGATTCCGAAGCCTGCGCGAAATACGGTCTTTCCGTTCAGCGATGCGGGAGCGTAGGCAAATCCTACGCGTGGATCGATATCCAGGTAGTTGTTGAAGGTGAACTGCGCGCCGATGCCGCAATAGCCTCCGCAGCTGGCAATATCGAAAGGGTCCTCATTGTTATGGGCCTCATGAAAGGGCGAAAAGAAGTTATAGCGTACGCCGTAATTGAGCGTGAGATTGCGGTTGGTCTTCCACTCGTCCTGAATGTAGCCGGCGATCTGTTCCTTGCGCAGGCCTTTATCCGGCAGCGCTGCGGTCGTCTGGAATGTATTCAGCTGATTGACCAGGAAAGCGTTCTCGCTAAGGAAGCTTGCGGTGCCGTCGATAGAGTTTGCTTCGTTGTACTGAGGGAAACGAACATCGATTCCGCCCTTGATGGTGTGCGCTCCGTTGGTCCAGGTCACGGTGTCATTGACAGAAAAGCTCTCCGCAATTTGCGCCTTGGAGTAGTTCTCGGCGATCGAAGTGAACCCACTGATCGAGAAGTTGAAGGGCTCGCCGGTCTGCTGCGACTGGAGGAAGGTGTTGCGATTGAATCCGAATTCAGCTTCATTCAAGAGATCGGGATTGAAAATGTGCGATTCTTCAAGAACGAAATTCTGTATGCGCGAAACGATGGTGCTGGCCTGCGCCAATGCGTTCAGAGCGCTGGTGGCGGAGCCGTCGTCGATGTTGTAACGGACATACCCGGAATCCTTATCGGTGAAGCGATGATCCACGCGAACGATACCGGAGTTTTCGTTGTCGGGGCTGGGCACCAGGCCGGTAAAGGTGTACGCGTTCGAATCGGTGGTGGATGGAGACTGCCCCTGCGGAAACGCATTGACGATGGCCGCCAGCGTCGGCTGTGCAGCAACTACCTGCGCGCGAAACGCGGGACTGGGCACGAAGCCGATCTGCGGCACACCGCCTAACTGCTGACGGAAGCCCTCGTAGTTAATAAAGAAGAAAGTGCGGTTGCGAGCAATTGGCCCCCCCAAGTTCGCGCCGAACTGGTTGAGGTGGAATTGCGGATGGACTTTCGCCTTGATGGGGGAAAGCGCGTCAAAGTAGCTGTTGCGTAGATAGTCGAAGACGCTCCCGTGGAACGCATTCGTGCCACTCTTAGAAATCAAACTAACCTGGCCGCCGGCAGAACCGCCAGTATCAGCGGTGTAGGCGCCTGCGTCGACCTTGAATTCCGCTACAGCTTCTGTCGAATATTGCAGGCGTAGGCCGGATTTCAGCGCCATGCGGTAAATGCCGCTGGCATCGACTCCATCGAGGCGGTAGTTGCTATCGTCAATTCCCTGTCCGGCGAAGCGAATGGAGGCCTGTTGGCCGGTTCCGTTGTCGATCGCCCCGGGCGCCAGCAGTTCAAGCGTTGCGATATTACGGCCGTTCAGGGGAAGCTCCTGCACCTGGATGGAGTGGACAGTGCCGCCGAATGTCGCGTCGCTTTTGTCAAGCTGCAAACCTTGAGTCTCGCCTTCGACACTCACATTTTGACCCACTGAGGCGAGTGCCAGCTTCGCATTGACGGTCCGCACATCTCCGGAATGCAAGTCGAGATCGGCGATGCGAAGATTGCTGAAGCCGGCGTGAAGGAAGAGGATATCGAAGCGGCCGACGGGCAGCGATGAGACAACGAATTGCCCGTGGCCGTCGGTGGTGACAGTGCGCCCTTGATTCGTGGCCTGCTGCGTAATGATCACGGAGACGCCAGGGAGCGAGGCTCCGTTGGGATCTGTCACTATGCCGTTCAATTCTCCACGATCAATCTGGGCAAGCAGAAGGCAAGGGGAGAGAAAAAGAATGACAAGCAGGACATATCGCGACAACTGTTTCATGTTGAAAAGACTCCTGCGGGGATCACGAGAATTAGTTCGAGGACGGTCCTGCAAAGAGCGCATCGAGGCTGGGAATCTTCTTCGCGAGTTCGTCGCGAATGCCTTCCGCTTTTCGTGCTGCATCTTCTTCGCTAGAGGCATCAGTGCACGCCATTTCCATGACCAGAATTCCTATTGGTCTGTGTTGTGCGTCAAACATTGGCATTTTCATGTTGTAGAAATTGCCGTCGGCAATCCTGGGTCCGTAGGTTTTTCCGGATTTGACCGCGGCGAAGTCGCTCTCAGAG
>DASXLY010000257.1:0-1639 GCA_036495975.1 Occallatibacter sp.
ATTTGGATGAGAAAGCTCCCAAAACATAGCAAGACATCGCAAAGATTATTGATGAGGAGACAGAGTTTCCATGGCTAAAATCGCCAAGACAGCAGACCGCAAGAAGGTAATGGACACGTCCAAAAGCACCGATTGTCCCAAGTGCAGCAAGCCAACCCGCATCGTGAAGCGGGTCAAGGACCGCGAGCGCGGCATCCCCGGCGGCGTGTACATCTCCTGCTCCGCCTGCGATTTCTACGAAAAGCTTTAAGATAAGGATTTGTAAATCAACCAAAGCTCAGCCGTACGCTGAGCTTTTTCTTGTTGAATGACTACCGTCATTCTGACCATGAGAAACCGCATTCGTTGCTCCTCCCCCAGCAAACGCCTCCAGCAAAAAAAGAAGAGGGCCGGTTTCGGCCCTCTTTGTAATTTTGAACGGGCGTCGAGGTTAGAACTTCACCGCCAGCGAGAACTGCCCGAAGCGACGTTCGTCGTTGGCGCCACCGTTGTTGCCGATGCCACCCTTGGACGCAGTGATCGCTCCGCTCGCACTAGCGAAGTCGTTAAATCCTTCCTGGACATACAGGTTGTGATGATTGAAGACATCAAATCCTTCTGCACGGAAGACCAGGTTAAAGCGTTCAGTAATCGGGAAGGTCTTCTGCACCGCCGCATCAATATTCCACGCGCCAGGACCGCGGAACGCATTGCGCGCCGTCATGGTAGCCGGGTAGGGTCCCCAGTCCGAGATGCCATTCGGATAGTGTGTCGGGTCAACTTGGTTGAACAAGGGGTTAGCAAACGAATTGGCAGCCGGCAAGGTGCCAATAACGTAGGCATTTGTCCCACCACCGTCCACTCCATGAGGGATGGAGGTGAACGAACGCTTCGGGACAACGCCGCCAGCCGGAGTGTACCGCGGAATGCTATAGCCGCTGATGTCGTTCGTGCTGTCGTAGTAGGTAAACGGCGTCCCGGAGCGGACAGTGTAGATGCCCGTTACCTGCCAGCCACCCAGAGTCTGTCTCATCAGTGCGTTGCTGTGAGTCAACAGCGGAGCCTGGTAGATTGGAGCGATCACCAGCCGATGACGAAGATCGAGATCGCCATTGCCGTGGTCAAACCCCGGATCGAAGGGTTTCATGTAGCCGAGGGCGAAGGCGTTATTCGTCTCCGAGAAGGTGGTGCTCAGATCGTCGGTTGCGTGAGCGATTGTGTAGTTCGCCACCAGGCCCAGACCCGTGCGGCGCAGGTTTGTGGTCTGGAACTGAAAGTTCAGCGCATGGTAGTACGAATCACCGCTGGAGCCGCGATTGTTGATGTCTGAGTATTGGGGATTGAGGCGGGTGGCTGCCGAGTTGCCGCTTCCGCCCGGATCGAGTACCGGATCGCCCAGAAGGACGTTGCCTCCGCCGAGACCGTTGATGTTCTTGATGTCATACAGGTGGAGACCGCGAGCTCCCGCATACTGCACTGACAACACCGTACCGGGGGCCAACTGCTGTTCCACGGCCATGCTGTAGAACTGCGTCTGTGCCGTGCGGATGTTCTGATCGACGTTGCGCAGGCTGGTCGGCGGCAAGGCAACCGGAGGACCACCAGAACCTCCAAGAGGGCCGGCGTTCGAGGTGGTCACAACTGTGTTGTTGACGATGAC
>DASXLY010000258.1:0-27951 GCA_036495975.1 Occallatibacter sp.
ACTGATTTCCTCTTTCGAGAGAGGCTTAGTCGTCAGCATCGCTCTCAGAACTCTATCGAATTCCTTCGTCTCCGCGGTCTTCCCCTTCATCAGTTCATCCTAATCGCTTGTCAACATGCGTCATCGGGATGATCATTCGAAAGTATAACTAGGCAGCTATTTTTAAAAATGTGCCATATGTCTAATTACACAATCGTTTGTCTAATGTTCTTTTCTACTGTTTAATCTCTCGGCATTAGGCAAAAGAAACTCCCGGAGTGTTCCCTCCGGGAGTCTGATATTAGCCCAAGAATCCGTCGTTCTCAGGCAGGCACAATGTGCACGTTTACTGTTACCGGGTGCACACGGTTTCCGCTGATGCCGAAGATCGTAATCGGCACTGTTTTGTTCACAGCATACTTGGTTGCCGATAGATTGAGCGTGACGGTTCCGCTGTACAAGGTTGCCTTGCTGAAAGACGCGCTTACGTTGGAAGGCAGTCCGCTGACAGACAGGCTCACATTGCCATAGCCAAAGTTATTCACCTTTATGCTGATCGACGTGTGGCCTGCTGACATTGAGTAAGTCTGCAAATTCTGCAGGCCCAGGTTGAGTGCAAAGTCTGTGTAGGAAAAAGCTGGAATGGCACATCCACCGGTCAGTGAGACGGTTGGCAGAGCCCAATACGAACTGTAGTCTGTGCCCACCGCGCTCTTCCATCCCGTAAAGTTTGCAAGATGCGCGCTAGGAAGCATGAACGAGTACGAGGTTGTTGGATCGTACCAGCGATTGCCGGTTGCGGTCAGGTTATTGGCGAAGGCTGACCAGTCTCCCCCGCTCAGATAGGTACCGAAAACATGCTGACCAGACGTGGCGTTCTCGAAGTTATTGCTTGTCAGAACGGTACCCGAGGTATAGAGATTGTACGATTGGCCGGTTTGCCAATCTTTTATTACGTGTCCTCCAGCTCGACCCGCGACAAAGATCTCGCCAGGATACTGGCCGAAACTACCATTGTTGTAGAAGCTGGTGTACTTCATCGTCAGCTTCTCCTGATTAAGTGTAGTGACGCCGGCAAGGCTGGTGCAGAAGTGACTATTCTCCACGGTTACCGGTCCCTCGTTCGCCTCGAGTTGTAATGCAGACATAGAACTTGTCGCAACCGTTGCGTTGTTGATAGTGATGGTCTTGTTGTCAGTGTCGAACCACAAACCCTGTGCCTGGTTGCCATATGCATAGAAGTCCTGCACGGTTGCAGTATGCATCTGGAAGAGCTTGGTGCCACCCATGCCCCAGTTGTAGAACGCGCCCATTGCCCCGCGCCAATTGTTGAAATCACTCTCGTCGTAACTGAACGTGGTGCTGACATCCTCATCGCCCATGAAGCCGACGCCACCGTTATGGCTGGCGATCGAGTTTTCGACGGTCACGTAGGTATCGCCGGCAAGCTGCAGTCCGCCCCAGTTGTTCCAGATGGCCTGCACATTGTCAACCACCACGTGCGAGCTGCCCTGGATGGTTGCAGCGGGTTTGTTGATGCACGAGTTGGCGTGTTGGAAGACCATGTTTTTGACTGTTACATAGCTGCGACCGGAGATGGAAAAGATCTGCGGACGAACTGCAGCTTCAATCTTGGCCGTAGATACATTGGTTCCGGAAGGCGGAGTAATCAACATCTGGTTTGTCGCTTCGTCGACGAAGAAGGTGCCGGGCCGCAGCTGTGATTCCGAGAGTACCTGTGCGAGAGGCACGTTGTTCACGAACATCATCTCGCTACGCCGCGCAATCGAGGGAATCGAAGTTGGCCAGCCCGAAGGAATGGCGCAATAACCGAAGTTATAAGTCCAGGAATGCCAGTAAGTGCCGGAGTGGCCGGCGACCGGCTGCCACCCGGTGAGAACGTTGGAACCCGAAATGATAGTGGATCCGACAGTTGATGCCTGAATCACCAGTGGCGCAGCAGTTTTTCCCGGGCCGATGTTGATCGATTCGCGATACACACCGGGATTCACCGTGATGGTCGTTGCGATGTTTTGCGCGTTTCTAGTGTTGGCAAGATTGACTGCGGCTTGAATTGTCTGGAGAGGAGCTGTCGTTGTACCTGCCGTAGCAACGTTAGCGATGACATCCGATCCTTTCTCACTGTCTACAACAATCGTGTTGGTCGGAGTCTGTGTGGCGATCACTTGACACTGCGCGCGGCTGCCGGCAATTGCCATGGCCGCAACAAAAAGAAGTCGAAACGAATTGGATAAGCGCATTCTGATAGCCTCTGCGGGAGAACTGGTATCGACGGTTTAAAGAGCGTGGAAGATCTTCCCGGCTGCGAGTCCAGGAACTTCTGAGCGCACACTTGCCAGTCCAGATAGTGTTTTCCTAAGTTCCACTTTCCGGGAGCAAGCTCGAATCCAAGGCAGCAAAGGTCGAACTAGGCGAAGCAACCCTTATTGCGGAAATCGTAAGAATTACGAGAGTGCTGGAGGATCCGTCTGCTGGGGAGAAGTCTTGGTACAGCGAACGTGTGGCCCTGGCGAGTTGATCGGGCGGACCGCGTTTCCAACTGTAACGAGCATGCTTCGCGGTGATTGCGAAGCGTACGTCAGCGGGCAGCGAGACTCGATGACCAGCATTTCTGCCAGTGCATTCTGCGGCCGATCAGACCATGGGATTGCGTAATGATCCGGAGAGGGGATTCGGTGGGAAAGAGAATCTTGCGAGAGAGATATTGAAGTACGAGCTTTCTTGCATCTATTAACAAACAGGGGGAACAAGCGTCCTGCGAGACGGGTAGGTCGGTGCGCGCCTAAACCATCTGGCATCGCGAAAAAGAATTCAAAAGCAAGCTTCGTAGTGCTCAACAAATGCCTCAACGGTGCTCAAAGTTAAAACCAGGACATCCGTTGCAGTGCGGCCTGCGATCCCGTTGGCTATGAGCGTTCGGGTACAGCACTCCGCGACGCTGTTGGACCGTCAACGGAGATTCGTCGATGCAAGGACTTCTCAAGCAACCCAAACAAAGTCGGCGAGACGGCACCGGGTGCCGACCTTGGAAAAATACAGTTCTATGCGCGACAAGGCCCAACCGTCCGATGTGACGTTGAGCAATAATGTTTCGGTTCCTTCTTGCTTGTCGTGCAGGCCACTTGCTAACGTTTACCCAAAAGTCCAGTTACTAACTTCCACAGGACGATCCAAGCAATTCCTCCCGTGAATGCAACCAGAATGATCGCTCTTACTTTTGCGATCAGATCTTGCCTTGGGACCCGCTCTGAAGCCTTTCGTGAATCATACAAATCGGGTTGCGTCCCTGCAACAGAAATTTGCCGGGTCCGCGCACTTTTTCGGAGTGGTCCAGGATTTCGCGCACTCATGGATGCCGCCCAAGGACTCCAATCGCACAAGGTTCTAGCCTTGGAGCCATTTCAATTGCTTGTTCAGATTGCTAAACATAGGATACGGCAATTCACATTCCCTGTCGAAGAATACCCAGTGAGAACCTTGGTTCCAACACAAAGGTAGTGTTTACCGGGGGTTACGCCGCCACTTGCGCTGACGCGGATTGGCAACAAAGGAAACCCTGATGTTGCTTCAATCTTTGTGGGGAGCCATCGCTGCCAGCAGCGCGCAAATCTGGCGATACGCATAGTTCGCCAGCCGTCGATTGCCGCCGTCCCACTCCATGAGCAACTCCCGCAATAGATACCGCATGGTGAGAGCGGGAAGAGCTCGGTCCGGGATCTCGAAATGCTGGCGGTAAGACCGGAGGACGTCGTTGGCTATGAGCATCTCCCAAACCCGGCCCGAACCATGAAAATGAATATCGTCAAGATAGAAATAGCGACAAGCATCCTGCCATGGCAGACCGACGGGTTCCGCCCATTCCCAATCCAAGAGGCCCAACACACCTGGCCGAATCCATTTGAGATTCCATGGCGCAAAGTCACGGTGTTCGACGAACGCCGGCAACAAGACGTCGCACTCGAGCATGTCCATGCCCCGTACCAGCACAGAGCGGTCGAACGGCAGGTCTGATTTGTCGAGCGTATTCTGCAGCGAAAGCCTATCGTCGCACACGCGCACACTCCCCTCTGCGCAGGCCAGTGAATTCAGCAGATCCAGATGCGGCTGGCCAAATCCACGCCCCACAGGCTTGCCATCGAGCCACGACTGTGCCGCAATACCCCTCGACCGATCTCGAAACAGCACTCGCGGCAAATAGTCGAATCGCGACAGATGATCCAGCATGTCGGCCTCGTTGAAAATGGCAGCCGCCGACTCAGGAGCGAGCGGGACCTTGGCCGCAGCTGTGACACGTGCGCCGTTTTCGATCAGGAAGAGAATGGCCTTGCGTGTGTATGACGGACTCCCAATGTGAATAACTGCGCTCCATTGGTCAGGAAAGGTCGGAAGGCATCCGCGCCAATAGGCGACATCAACGTCGAAGACGCTGTTCGAGACTCTGGGAAGAAACCGAAGGGCGTCGGCAGCAGCGGCAGCCTGCAAGACACTCCATTGAATGCGCGAAGTCTTGTTCCACGGAGACCAGCTCTTTAATACCGGCATTGCCGCGCCCGGGGAGCCAATGATGATCCAACGAGGCTCTCCACCCTGAGAAATGGCGTGAACACGACGCCGCTCATGGTCTGCGGGACGGTGTGCTGGACCCTCCGGATCAAAAACCTGCGCCAGCACACCGCTCGTGGTCAGTATCTCGGGGGCCAGCGCCATCAGCATTGCCGGCGCGTCGTCACTGCGGATTTCGGCCCCGACATCAACGATGGTGTGCTCAATCCAAGCCGCTCGGCGGTGCGGCGTTCGTAGTAGTCCACAATCTCCATATCCACGTCACGAATTACATCGGGCAAAGGCTGTGCGGCGTTAATGATCCTTGCATAAGGGAGCATGCGCGCAACTTTGCAATATCCGTCGCGCTGGCGCATCACTTCGTCGAAGGTCACTTCCTGTTTCCGCTCCCACAACACGCCCGCGGGTGCGTCCAGAAGGATCACGAGGTGGGGATGCGGAACCACGCGGGCAGCGAACTGCAGGAGCCACGCTGGACCGCCGTAGCGGACACGCTTACTGTCAACCAGCAGGTCATACAGGTACCGATCGAAAACGATCAGTTGCGAGCGCCGCATTGCCGGGGCGATCTCCAACAGGTATCCAAGCCAATAGTCCGCGATGAGGAAGAAGACCTTCGCCACGGACAAGAACCATCCTCGCGGAGGCTTGCCATGCGGATCAGTCACGGCAGACTTCGAATCATTGCCACGATAGAGTGCTTTCGGACGAAGATGGAAGCATTTCACTTTGTGGTAAGCAAATCGAAACTGATTGCGAATCGCCTGGATGACGGCGGACTTCCCTGCACCGTCAGCCCCCATAATCGCGATCCAGCCGCCAGTCGGATTGATCACACGCTGCAGTTGGTGTAACGCATGTTCAGGGACAGCGCTCAACCTCTGGGCCAGCGACTCCGCGGAATTTTGCTTCAGCTCAGAGCGTATCGACTCCAGGACGGTGGTCACCTCCGTCCAGTCGTTGGTTCGAGCCATCCGTATGAGAGCCGTTCGATTACGTCCCATCCAGAAACGCTCGATCATCCGCTCGCATCCATTCCAGTCTTCCATGAAGAGGCGATGGAGCTTTTCGCCATGCTTGTCGTCGAGATAGCGCTTGTTCAGACGTTTGATCAGGTAATAGGCGAACTCATGCGCCGCGCCCGGAATCCAGAATCCGCGTGGATGCCTGCGCCGCGCCGAGAGCACTTCGTCCGCGCGTAGCCACAACAATCCAAAGTGTCGGTAGTCTGCGCTTGAATCCGGCTGCACGATGATGAGTTCTTCGCCGGCCTGGTATCCAAGCGAAAATGATCGCGCGCTCAGTTCGTGGCCAACGGTGTGAAACACTCGCGTACTCGTGGTCCGGGCCACTTTCGCAATCATCTGCGGCACCGAAGCAAATTCCGCGCTACTCACCATGAAATCTATATCTGTATCAAATGAATCCGGCAGCTCGTCGTAGCCCGACAGGATGCAGTATGCACCGTATTCACTCTCCAGCGCAGAGAGGAGGGCCCGAGCAACGGTTGCCTTCACGTGTTTCGCATCGAGCCGATCACTTGCGTCAGCAATTGAGATTTGCGATTCCAAGGCACTTATCCCCTGAATACTAAATACGGCCGGGTACATGCTAGCGCGGCTGAAACCCGTAGCGAGAACGAAAGAGCCTATAGGTAAACCCGACACTCACGCCATTTGGATGCATTGCCCCGGTTTGAATGCCGGGGATATTCAGAGCATTCGGCCAGTACTGCAGCTCATAGTCGGCGCGGAGTTTCCAGTGCTCTTTGAAAGCTATATCGATTCCACCGCCACCGGCCATTGCGAAGTATCCGCCGTGCCCGAGATCGTAAGGGAAGTTGATCTCGCCGGCTCCGATAAGAATCTTGGCATAGGGCTGGTATTTTTCGCTCTTGTAGTAGAACCTGTAGCGCGGCCCGACGAGATAATTGTATTCGCTGAAGCTGCCCGCTCCGCCGTACTTGAGCCAGCGGCCTTCGCCCTCGACACCAAGATTACCCGCCAACAGCGGTGAGTAGTCGATGAAAGCAGCGACACCCTCCGACTTGATTCCCTCGTAGCCGGAGTCGAAGTGGCTGAACGACCCGCCGACGGAAAGTGGAACGATCCCTGCGGTGGCGCTGTCCTCAACCTGGCCGTAAATGCGTGCGGTCGAAATGCACAGAACACTAACGACTACAAGTTTTCCTATCACTTCTTGCTCCCGATGAATGCGATTGAATGCGACACAGCCTCACGTCTGAACCAGATTCCCGGCTCTCACACTCCTCACTGCGTTATGGCACTGTCTGAGTCACATACGGCCCATAGATCACGTACAAGCGTCCGTCCTGAATGGTGCAGGGCGAGATGACGCAGTTAGTCACCTTCTTGGTTGCGAACGCCAGGCCATTCGTGCCCCATCGCACAATGTGCTGTGGGACTCCCTCCACCTGATACAAGTGGAGCTGGGCGACGGGACTGAAGTTGTTCAGGTTGAACGATTCGACTTCGTAGGCGACTGTCTGCACATCGGCCGCAGATTGCCCAACGAAATAGGCATTGCCGATTCCAGCATCGGTCACCATGATTCCAGACGAGACGAAGTTGCCGACTTGCGCTGCTGTGGACGGATTGACCACCAGGCCATCATCGCCGTAGAGCAGTTGTGTCGTCGGATCAAGATGGATGCGAAGATTCGGCACCGGGAAATAGTTGGGGTGATCACTGGTCAGGCTTACGCCATTAGCAGCCACACCAAGCTGATAGAAGTCGCCTTCAAAGTTTTCGTTGTTCGCGGCGAAAATCTGCGTGCCGTCCAAGCTCCATTGAATGGTGTCGAGCAACACATCGCCGGCCTGGGTCGTAGGAGTGATTACGTTCGGGCGCTGCGTCGCGTTGTCATAGATCGCCACGCCGCCGATTGCCTGGACGATCGATACTGACGGTAGCACTCCCCGAGCTACTGCAATTGTCGTCGACTGCACCGGATCGACCTCGATGTCCATCGCGTAGTAGGCACCGAGGTTCGAGTCGGAGCCGATCGGAATGCTGGCATCTGGAACGCCCTGCTGATTGCCCAGCCGCAGCCGCTCCACGGTCCCGTTGCCGTCGAGTCCGACATAGAGATAGTTGTGGTCGGCCGAAAGAGCCAGATGATCGGGCTCACTGCCAGTTCCGGGTGAATATGTCCACTGGATGGCTAGGGAGATGGGATCGATAGCTACAACGGTGTCGGGATTCTTCGTCGACGTTCCAGGCTGCGAGATGTAGAGGATGTTGCGCGCCTGATCCCAGGTCAGATCGTTGACTTCACCGAAGAACACGTTCATGCCGACAAGGAACGGAATCGGATTCGACGGATTCGACTGAGTGTTCTTGGCAGTTACCGGAACCTGAGCAACAGCGGTCAAGTCCGAGGCTGGAACCTGCGCTGTGAGCTGAATGTCACTAACTACCGTGGTTGGCAGCGGATCTGCGCCGAAATAGGCCACACAACCGGGCGCAAAATTTGTTCCATTCAATGTCAGCGTGAAGCCAGGACTCCCGGTGGCAGTCTTCGTCGGACTGATGCTGGTTAGCGTCGGCGTGGTCGCCGGGTTAACTGTGATGGTGAATGGGAGGGTCTGCGAAACCGTGCTGTCAGGATTCAACACGAACACGTTGGCGGTTCCGACAAGCGCCAGGTCTGTTCCCGGGATCGTGGTGGTGAGTTGCGTGCTCGAGACAAAGGTCGTCGGCATCGCCGTACCGTTCCACACGATAACGCTGCCGCTAGCAAAACCCGCTCCGTTCGCGGCCAGCGCGACTGACGGAACATTGTTATATGACGTATTCGGATTCAATGAGGTGAGCGTCGGCGGCGTCCCCGCAGTGCCGCCGGTCACGATGAAAGGCAGACTGTTTGTTGTGTTCTTGTTCGCGTCCTGTACTGCAACCTGGATTGTGCCCATGGTTGCAACGCTTGTAGCGGGAACTGTGGCCTGAAGCTGTGTCGCAGAGTCGAAGGTGGTTGCGATCGGAGTGCCGTTCAGCGTGATTGAATCGCCGTTCGCAAACCCTACGCCGGTCGCGGTAAGCGTGAATGCTGCGCTTCCCGCTGCAACCGTGTACGGATCCAGCGAGGTCAGGCTGAAGTTTGGGTTGCCGCTGCCGCCGGTAACCGTCAGCATCATCGAACCGGAGGTCGTTGTATCCGATTTCATCACCCGGATCGCAACCGTACCCGCATTCGCAATCTCAGTTGCAGGGATCGCTGCTGTCAGTTGAGTGTTGGAAACCACAGTGGTGGCTTGCGCCACCCCGTTCCACAGGATTTGCGTTCCGCTGGTGAAGTTGGTTCCGGACACAGTGAGTGTAAACCCGGAGCTTCCTGCAGTTACGGTGGAGGGCGAGATTGAGCTCAGCGTAGGTGTGACAACACCCTTGAATCCCCCGCAGCCTGTAACAACGGAAAAGAGAAGCAGCGAAACCGACAGGTAGACGAATCGAACACCTTTCATTTCGATGAGCGGCCTTTCCGGGAAAACTCTGGTTTGTGGCTATTGAAAATTCAACCGTGAAAAACCGGGGACGAAGATATTGAGATGCAGTTCAGGCCCCAAAAGATTGCTGCACGCCCTGGGGATCGGGAGCAATAAGTTGATCTCATGCTATGGAGCTCCACACCGGAACAACTCGTGACGATGACATTGGCATCGAAGGTTTCAGTTGTGATCTGCGAAAAACTGGAGACGCAATATCTTGGGCGGATCGTTGTCTTTCAACTCATCCTATTCAGCTGCACTAAGTTAAAAATCCGAATCCGGAGTGCGACATGTGGAATAAGTGCTGCGTTCGTCTGGGCCTGTGCATCGCAATGCTGTTCTCTTTCAATGTGATATCCCAAGCACAGAACATCTATGTGCACCCCAGACTCCTTCCCTTCCCCAACACAACCGTCGGAACATCCAGTGCAGCGCTCACCGTCACAATCGATAACAACCAGACCGGCACATTGACGATTTCAAGCATGCAGCTCGCCGCTCCCTTTGCGCAGTCCAACAATTGCGCATCGACAGTTGCACCCAATCAGACCTGCACCATTTCGGTGACCTTCAGCCCTACCGCTGTGAAGTACTACTCTTCCAGCCTGACAATTACCGACAGCGCAGGTAATTCACCGCAAGTAATCTCACTGACGGGAAATGGAGTGAAATCGACAGTTACCTATACACCTGCTGTCGGCGGCATCTATTTCTACAATCAGATCGTCAGCACGCCGAGTACCGCGCAGGCCGTGACAGTTAACAACATTGGCTCAACGACACTCACATTTAATTCGATAACTTCGACGGCGGATTATCCCTTCACGACCAACTGCGGAAACGGCCACGGCGGCGGAACGTTGGCAGCCGGTGCAAGCTGTACCGTGCAGGTCACGTTCGATCCTCAGGCACTCGGCTCTCGTCCAGGAAGCCTAACCGTGTCGAACAGTGCGACGACTCCAATCGTGATCCCGTTCCAGGGCACAGGAATCTCCGGGACAGTTGGGGCATCGGTCGCCGTCACACCCGGCGCGCCATGTATTTTGCCTTCGGCCAGCGAACAGTTTGCGGCCGTGGTTACCAGTGAGACCAATACCGCGGTCAACTGGCTCGTCGACAACGTTACGGGCGGCAATTCCACGGTCGGAACGATCACGACCTCAGGCCTTTACACGGCACCGCCGTTTACCGGAACGCACATTATCAAGGCCGTAAGCCAGGCTAACAACGGGGTCTCAGGCCAGTCCGCCCTTGCGGTTACCGACACGCCGACATTCGAAATCTACCCGTTTGTCTCGTCGATCCCGATCAACGGCCAACAGACCTTCCAGGCGCAACAGTGCCTGGTACCCGACAGCAATGTGAGCTACACCGTCGACAACATCGCCGGTGGTAACTCGACGGTCGGCGTCGTCAGCAACTCGGGCGTCTATTCAGCTCCACCGGCCGCGGGAAAGCACACGGTTCGCGTCACTGACTCCGCGCTGAACCATACCAGCGGTGGCGTGGTCACGGCGTTCACCAGCATCACGGCGGATTTCAATTCACGCGCCAACACAACGGCGCCCATCCCTGCCGGGATGCTTGGGTACGGTCGCGGCGAGTCCCTCCACAACACCGCCGATCGCCAGCTTCTTACGCAGGCTGGGCTCACAACTTCGCGGCTGTCTGCGCTGATTACGCTGGTGTACGCATCCCAGACACCTGACTGGACCAAGATTGACCCGTATATCGCCTCGTTGCAGAGCACGGGACAGCATGCCATTTTGCAATTACATCAATCCCCCACGTGGCTTCAGCCGACCTCCGGCAAATGCGCCAACAGCTCGTATGCGGCACCTACCGACGTGAATGCGTGGGCGCAGATTGCCGCCTCGTATGTGGCGCATTTCGATAGCGCATTCCCGGGAGTCGTGCAGGATTACGAGATCTGGAATGAGCCCAATGCCACGGGCATGTGCGCAACTGTGAACCAGATGAACACCTACATGAGCATCTACGCCGCAGCGGCTCCGGCAATGAAGGCCCAGGCGGCACAGGACAGCTCCACGATTCGCGTCGGCGGACCGGTGATTTCGGGTTATTCGCAGCTTTGGATCAATACGCTTCTGACCAACCCTTCCACCGCTCCCTACGTCGATTTTGTCAGCTACCACCAATACATTTTCGGGCAGACACAGTTGGAAGCGCAGTGGGACACTTACACCCGGATTCCCTCGCTCTACGAAATGACGCAGGATCCGAGCACGGGCGCGTTTGCAAACTACAACAAGACGCTCGCGCAGGTAGCGCTCGGCAAGCAGCCGGGAGGCGCTTCTACGCCGGTGTACGTCACGGAGTTCAACTCCAATTGGGCATTCTTCAAAGACTGCTGCCGCAATGACAGCACCTACGGACCGCTGTGGAACTCGCTCTACGTCACAGACATGCTCGACTCTGTATACAACGGCAGCGCGCGCGTTCCAAACAAGCTCATCTACTTCGCAGGTAATGGCTATCCGTACTTCTGCCTGATCGGAGTTCGCGACACGAACATGGACTGTCTGTACTCGGCGGGTGCAACGCCGGTTGGCTATCCGCAGTACTACACCTATGAACTGTTCGCCGCGCCAAGCTACCTTGACCTGTCGGACGGGGGATACATGGCCAAAAGCGTCTCTGCGCCAACTGGTGGGGGAGGGTTGGCCACAACCGCGTTTTATACTTCGGGGCAGGACGCGATGGTGATCACCAATCCAACGCCCACTTCGTATCCGCAGATTACGATTACCTTCGCTAACCCAGGGTTCGGCGATACGCAGGGCACCCTCTACCAGATCCAAAACGGATCGGAGATTAACTCCACGCCGATTTCGTTCTCATCACAGGGAACCAGCCGGACAACCACGATCTCGGTACCGCCCTACTCGGTGCAGGCGGTCTCCTTCAAATAAATCGAATTTGCTCGTGGCTCGCGGATGCGATCCGCGAGCCTGCGCGTTACCTGGACGGGCCGTACTCGATCAAAACCGGTTGCGATGTGACAACAATCGGCTGATGAGTAGATCCTCGTCGAGTCCCAGCTATCGGAGTTATGGCAACAATGTTGCCTGCATCGGACAGTGTTGATTCGCCTGAGGCGCTCCATATCACGCGGAACAGCTTGTTGCCCTTCTGGAGTTCGCACTCCCACAACTGCGATCCCTGCACCGGCTCACAGGGAGCAGCCGAAGTGGTCCGGTCGAGCCAGCTGACAACCTGCTGCACCGCGCTTCCCGCAGCTGTCATGCCGGTTCCCTCGCGCCAGAGTGTGCCCCACTCTGGGTTGTCCCACTGGTACCAGTAGGCTCGCGCAATTCCGTTGGTGAAATTGATCATGTACCATTTCACCAGGAAGGCTGCTTGCGCACTGTCGTCGGGCAGTTGCGCGTCCTTACCCCAACCACCCTCGGTGTTCCAGATAGGCAACTGGCTTAGGTTGTGCTTTGCCAGAACGCTGCGCAATGCCGCGATCTGTTCGGACAGGCCTTCCGGCGGCAGAGCGGGGCGATCGTTTCTTCCCGCGTAGCCATGCCATGCAATCACGTCGGCGAATTTGCCGCCGCCTGCGGCAAGATACTGATTGAGCCACGCATCATGCGAGAGCGGCCAGCCGGATGAAGAGACCGCCGGCGAGGTAACAATTGCAACGGGATCAATCGATTTAATAATCGGATAAACCCGCGCCGCCAATTCGGCCATCTGTTTCGGATTTCCCGTCCAGAAGCCGGAACCGTTGGGTTCATTCCATAACTCGTAGCTGGAGATCTTGCCGCGATAGCGGGTCACCAGCGCCGTGACGAACTCCGCGAAATCATCGGAATTCGGAGGCGCCGCGCAGCCAAATCGCTTACCTGCGCAGGGCTCGTCGGGCTTCGTGCTGGCCCATCGCGGCGTGTTCACAAACACATAATCCAATTGCACATGGTGGCTTTCGGACTGCGCGACCCACGAATCCAGCGAATGCCAGTCGAATTGCCCCTTTGAGGGCTCCATTGCTCCCCAGGAGGTTCCCGCAGGCCGCACGCTGCCGAACGCCACCTGGGGCCAGTGGCGCGTGGGCGACAGCGTGTGCATCCCGATAAAATCTAGCGAAAACTGCGCCGGATGCATCCCCGGCGCGCTCGACTTTCGATCGCCTGCCTTTGCTGCCAGCAAGGCGCCAACCAAGATCCCAATAAGACCCACACACATGGCCGCGCGTCTCAAATTCATCGTGTTTGATCCTCACTCACTCAAGAGATTACCGTGATGGGCTACCGCCATAAGATGCGGCGATCGGCGGGTCCCCATATGATCGCGCTGCCGAACTTCCGGCTTTCATTGCGGCAATTCATTTTTCTCAACGAAATTCATCATGCTGTAATTTTCTTCGCCGCGCAATCAAACCCTTCCTACCTATTCGCATCAAATCAGATATTCGCCTTCTGCGCATAGAAGGAGCACTGTAGCATCGTCGTTTTTTGATTTCGTTTTTTGCTCTCAGTGCAAAGGGACACCAACCGCCTTCACCGGAACGAACTGCATCTCAACCAAATTTGTTGGATCACTAGGCAACAGAATCGATGAACTTGGGTCGGCCTTTGACGAGCATGTACGATTTGCACCTCGGTACCAGTGGTCATTTCCCCGCTTTGCATAGCCGGCGCTTCAGTTACCCAGCCACGTTCGTTTTGAGGCACTGTGGATGAATTCGAATGCAATTCCGTATCGGCCTAAGGAAAGTGAAAAACCTGAGCCGACCCCAATCAGCATTGCCATTCAACCCGAGGTTCAGAGCGAGTGGTCTGCCTCTCAGCTTTCCGTTCCGCTGGTTCGCATCGCCGCGGATTTTGTCCTGCTCCTCGCCGGAACCATGATTGGGGGGACTCTCGGACACCTCTTGCAGTTGACTCAAAGCTTCCAGCTGAGCCCGGAGCAATTGCTGCTCGGCTCGCTGATTTATACGGGAATTGTTCTGGCCCTGCTGCAGAGCGAGAAAGCTTATCCGCGGGTGTGCAGCCTGCTTCATGTGCGGGAAACCGAAACAGTGCTCCGAGTCTCTCTGAAGGCCATAGCGGTCTGTCTGGTCATCTGCATCGTGGCGCGCTATCCCGTGCCGCGCATGGCCATGTTGGGGGGGTGGATTTTTGGAACGGCGCTCCTGGCAATCGGCCGCGTATGGGTTATCGAAGCGGTTCGCCAGCAGTTTGCAACAACCCTGCCGCGCCGGCGTTCCCTTATCTACGGATCGCGCCGCACCGCACGTCGCTTCTTTACCGGCGCGCTGCACTCACCCATGCTCGGCATCGATCCGGTGGGCTTCGTCGCCAGCGACAGCGAGCGTAATCAAGCGATCTATAGCTACGACTACTTCCAACGCGACTCCCGTCCGATTTTCCACGAGCCGCTCAGTGTGGAGATGCTCACCCGCCTGAAAATCAAGGACATTTTCGTTTGCGATTCGAGCATTCCGGACTACGGACTACGCCAGATCAGGGACACGGCCCAGGCTGCGAAATGCACGTTGTCGCTGGTCGATGACCAAGAGATCCTGGCCAACAAGTGCCCGACGCGCGTGTGGGAAATGGACGGCCTCTTTATCGCGACGACCGAGGCGAACGATCCAGGTCGCTTCTACAAGTTTTCCAAACGCCTCATTGACATCGCCTCTTCAGCCATTCTCATTCTGCTCAGCGCGCCAATCTGGGCCGTCCTCGCCATCGCGATTCGCAGCGAATCGAAAGGCCCCATCTTCTTTCGCCAGACACGCGTTGGAATGAACGGCAAGCTGTTTGAGATACTCAAGTTCCGCAGCATGAAGGTGGATGCGCCGAAGTATGCGCGCTCACCCAATGAGCACTCTGACACGCGGATCACTCGCGTCGGTCGCTTCCTTCGCAAAACCAGCCTGGATGAGCTTCCACAACTGATCAACGTTCTGAACGGCGATATGACGCTCGTCGGACCTCGCCCGGAAATGCCCTTCATCACGGAAGAATACGGCCCGTGGGAAACAACACGCCTTACCGTTCCGCAGGGTATTACCGGGCTATGGCAACTCAGTGCAGACCGCCAGTTTGCGATACATCAGTCGATTGAGTATGACCTCTACTACATCCAGAACCGAACCGTGCTGATGGATATTGCCATCCTTCTACACACGCTGGTGTACGCGGCAAAAGGGATTTGATTGGTAATTGATAAAGATTCCGGTTCGGCCGAATCCGACCGGCCAGATTTTCTTGTTTTTGATCGACCGGTAGCGAATGAAGCGTGAGATGAAAGTCCTGATCGTTCATAACCGATATCAGCAGCGCGGCGGTGAAGACGCTGTTGTCCGCGCGGAGGCGCAGCTTCTCGCGGCGAACGGCATTGGCGTACAGCGCTTTGATACGGACAACGACGCTATACAGGGGCTCGTTCCGAAGATTCAGGTTTCCGTAAGCCAGTTTGGTATTCCGACCGATGCGCTGGCTGAGTTCCGCCGCGTCCTCGCTGACTTCCGGCCCGATGTGGTTCATGTTCACAACTGGTTCCCCACCCTCTCGCCCTCGATCTTTAATATTTGCCAGCGGCTACACATCCCGACCGTACACACGGTCCACAACTATCGCCTGCTCTGCGTGAATGCGATCTTGTTCCGCGACGGACACGCCTGCGAGGATTGTGTCGGCACGGTGCTGCGCGTGCCAGGAATCGTCCATGGGTGTTATCGGGACAGCTTTGCCGGCAGCGCGGTCGCCACGGCAGGAATGGTGGCGCATTGGTCAATGGGCACGTGGCGCCGTTCGGTCGACCGGTTCATCGCGCTTTCGCAATTTGCTCGCGGCAAGCTCATCGACGGCGGATTGCCCCACGACAAGCTGACGGTGAAACCGAATTTTGTCGATCCCGATCCAGGTGTCGGGCTGGGCCAAGGCGGATACTTTCTTTACGCAGGGAGATTAACGGAAGAGAAGGGACTGCGCGTACTGCTCGAGTGCTGGCGAGAGGGAGTTGATCTGCCTCTGCTCAAGATTGCCGGCACCGGTCCGCTGGAGGATGAAGTTCGAGATGCGTCCGCCACGTTGCGCAACCTAGAGTGGCTCGGTAGGCGCAGCAGTGAAGATGTCCTTCAACTGATGCGTAATGCCCGTGCCCTGCTGTGTCCGTCGCAGTGGTATGAAGGGATGCCCCGGGTGGTCATCGAATCACTCGCCGTCGGCACCCCGGTGATCGCGTCCCGCATCGGCTGCTATCCAGAGATGATCGTCGATGGAGCGTCTGGCGCGCTGTTCGCCCCAGGGGATCGAGCCGCTCTCGGAGACTGCCTTCGCGACTTGCTAAATCGCGGATCACTCATCTATATGCGCGCGCATGCGCGTCGCTCCTTCGAGTCCAACTACACGGGCGAGAAGAACTTCTCGCTTTTGCTCAATGTTTACCGGTCTGTACTGATCGCCGGAAAGATGGCTCCTGCAAGTGCCGTCCCCGCGCGAACATGACGGTTCATCCGTTCTGCACGAATCACTCGTCATTGCCAGTGACGAGGTCAGCCAAAAGGAGGCGCCCAGCTAATGTCTCTCTCCAACGATCCAACCAAAGGCATGATTGCCCCATATCTGCCGTCGCAACCCAGTACCACCCGGGTTGACGACTTTTCATTCCGATTTGGCGAGGGTGAATCGCTCAAGGGAATCTGGAGCGTCGTCAGAAAACGAAAGAGATCCATCTGGGCGGCAGGACTGGTCGGAATCCTGCTGGCGGTCGGCGTTTGCGTGCTGATGGGCCGGCAGTATCTGGGTGTCGCCACGATCGAGGTTCAGAAGGTCGACGCCGCGCAGACCAGCCTTCGCAGCATGACTGCTGATCCTCTGCCTTCGACCATGGATGCAGTAAAGGGCGACATTGCCACGCACATGAGCATATTGCAAAGCCCCAATGTCCTGCTTGCCGTGGTGCGTGACCTGCATCTGCAGGACGAGACGCCCTTCAAATTCAAGCCTTCTCTGGTGGGCTATCTCACCGGTACGAATGCGCACATCGAAGACGAGATGCGCCGCAATCTACCGCTCGAGCAGGCGCCGTTCACCCGCGACCGGATCCTGGGAATCTTCCAGAAGAAGTTGAAGGTCGAAAACACTCCGGACACGCGTCTGATCACCGTCCAGTACCTGAATCCCAATCCCAGTCGTGCGGCGCAGATCGCCAACGCAATCGTCCAGGAGTATGTAACCTACGAAGCCCGGCAAGAAGCGACATCCGACGCGCAGCGCTGGCTCAATGACCAGCTCGACGAACTCAAAGCAAATTACGACGATTCGCAGGACAAGCTGGCCAGCTACGAGCAGCAGAGCGGTCTTAACGCCATGGTGCTCAGCGCGCTTGGTGAAACCGGTGGGGCCGGCGGCAGCACGCACGTTCCTGCTCTCGATGCGCTCGACGCGATCAACCAGCAACTCACCGCCACAGAGGCCGATCGCATTACCAAGGAAGCAATCTACAAGCTAACCCTTAGCCAGGATCCGGAAGCGGTTGCGTCGATGGCTGCACACTCTGGAGATCTCGGACTTGCAAACGCCGCGGCCGAGAGCGCTGTCTCTGGAAATGGTCTTGAACTCCTGCGCAGCTTTCGCCAGCAGCAGGCCTCCCTGCGCGTCAGTTACAACAACATGCTCACCAAGTACGGCCCGAACAATCAGCACTTGATTGAGACCAAGAACCAGCTCGATACGGTCGATGCCCAAATTGGAGAGGAAATTTCGCGCATCAAAGACCGCGCCCACCAGGAATACCTGTTCGCGGCCCAACGCGAAGACGGCCTGCGCAAAGCCTTTGCGACGGCGGAAAAGCAGGCCGGTTCTCTTGACGTTAGTGCCGTCAAACTCCAATCTCTCTCACAGGAAGCAGCAGCCAGCCGTCAACTTTATGACTCCCTCTACGGAAAGCTGAAGGAACTTAATATCCAGGCGGCACTGAGGGCAACCAACATCTCGGTCGCTGATCCGGCACGTCCGCCATCGGCGCCAAAGCGTCCGAACCCGCCTCTCTATATCGCGATCGGGTTGATTGCCGGGTTGTTTACTGGCGTTACCTCCGCATTTGTTCGCGAGCACATGGACGACACTGTCACGGTTGCCTTGCAGCTCCAGGCCGGTGCAAACCTGCCGATGCTGGGCAACATTCCGGCGTCGCCCGTCGTTCGTACGCTGCCCGGAAAGTTCGCCACCCTCGATACCAGTGTCGAAGCCAGCCCGCTGATCAACAATCCGCGCTCCGCGGCGGCCGAGTCGTTCCGGTCCCTGCGCACGGCCATCCAGGTCGCATCGCAATCGGGCAGGCTTCGCACATTACTGGTGACGAGCCCTCTCTTCGGAGAAGGTAAATCGACAGTCGCTTACAACACGGCTGTCGCGTTCGCCCTATCCGGAAAACGCGTAGTGCTTCTCGATGCCGACATGCGCAAACCGCATCTACACGAGTTCTTCGATCGCTCGTGCGCTCCCGGCCTCAGTGATGTGTTGATCGGTAAGGCGAAGGCTGCCACTTGCGTCTACACGCATCGCACACTTCCGAACCTTTCGTTGCTACCTGCCGGATCCGAGACAATCGCCTCCGCAGAGTTGCTTGAATCTACGGAATTCGACCAGTTCCTCTCCACGCTAACCGGCGAATATGACCTGATCATTGCCGACAGTCCGCCGATTCTGTTGCTCACGGACGCGCGCGTTCTCTCTGAGAAGTTCAACGCGACCATCGCGGTAGTTCGCGCGCGTCAGACTACTCGCACGGTGCTGAAGAGCCTGTCGTCTGTTCTTGAAATGAGTGGGTCGCGCGCAGTAGGAATCGTGCTTAACGGAGTCGACACTAATTCCATCGACTACTTCGACGCCTATGGTTACCACGGAAATGGAGAATACCTCGATGCATAATCCAAGGCTCGCAGTGCCCCGTTCAGTTTTGCATGCCGGAGTTGCCGGCACATTTGGATTGATGCTGGCTCTTGCTGGCAACACAGCCTTCGCACAAGCGGTGCAGCCCGGCTCTCAAGCCTCCCAGCCGGCTCAGCAGGAAAGTCGTCCCTCGTCCAACACAAACCAACCGGGCTCGGTGATCAGCGTTCCGGAGGATTTTGCAAGCATGAAGCTCGCGCCGGGCTTCTTGTTGAACGTTGTGGTCTACGATGAACCGGACTTCTCCGGCCCAACCCGCGTTGACAACGAAGGCAATATCCACATTGCGTTCCTGAAGCCGGTACACGTCACCGGGGGCACCGTCGCGGAAGCAAAGCAGGCTCTCGAGAAGGCCTTCGTGGATCAGGGCATCCTGAAGCATCCGCAAGTCAATATAGATGTGCAGCAATTCGCCTCAACTACGGCGACCGTGATGGGTGAGGTCCAGACTCCCGGCAAGGTTGAGTTGCTCAAACCGCACACCCTTCTCGAGGTGATCGGTATGACGGGAGGCGAAACTACGGCTGCGGGCAACGTGATTGAACTGAAGCGCGCCGACGGCGATCCGCCGACGAAAGCCTACCACTACTCGCGTGGTGGCGACGCAGCGGAGATCCGCGATGTGATGGTTCACCCCGGAGACACGGTGATCGTGAAGCGCGCGGGTGTTGTGTATGTTCTCGGCGCAGTCAATCGCCCTGGCGGCTATACGATGCAGGAGCAGGGCGAATTGAATGTCGCCCAGGCTATCTCGCTCGCGCAGGGGCTTTCGCTCCAGGCAAAGGTGAATGGCCTGCGGGTCGTGCAGAAGAAGTCCGACGGCAGCATGGTTGAGACCCCCATTTCGTACAAAAAGATCATGGATGGCAAAGAACCGCCCATGTTGCTTGCGGCAGGGGACATCGTCTATGTGCCAGTTAGCAAAATGAAGACGGTACTGAGTTCCACCACCGGTCTGATTGGGCAAACCACCGCGGCGGCCATTTACACGACGCGCTAATCCCGCGGAACACTCACGAGGACCGCTCATGCAATTTTCCGTTTTGCCGTGGAACCTGAAATCCTGGCGCTCAGCCTTCAGCGTCACGGGACTGCCTGGCATCGCGCTCTTTTGCCTCCTTCTGGGCGCGATGCTTCAGGTTGAGGATCTCTCCGCTGGCGCAGGCGGAGGAGCAGGACATAGCAGCGCCAAGGCAATTCTGCTGATCCGCACTCCGGCCATCATCATTGCGTTTCTATTTCTGTTGTTTCGGCCAAAACTGGCTCGCATGCGCTCGACCGATTTGCGACTCGGCTATCTTGCGTTCGCCGGGCTATACTTCCTTTCCACCATCTGGTCCCAGATTCCGATTCAAACCCTCGGCAAAAGTGCCGAACTGCTGATGGCCGGGTTCGTTTTCTTCGAGGCATCTAAGGGTGAAAATGCGATTCAGCGAGTTGAGGGTCTCAGACGGGTTGTGCTGTTGACGATGTCACTGCTGGGTTCGCTTGCGGTGCTTGGCTTTTGTCTTCGACTCCCCGGTTTCGTGCAGCACCGTCCCGGACTTATCAGCAGCACCACTGCACAGGCTCCCTTCCTTTCGGGCAACGGCCTGGGTTACGTGGCCAGCGCGGTCATCCTGGTGGTGATCGCCGAATGGCAGGCGGGCCGCATCAAGGCGCGCTCAGGGGTTCCGCAACTGATATTTGCCCTGGCACTCTTCAGCTTTTCGGCGAGCCGCACGTCGTTCGGCATTCTCCTGCTGTCGGTGCTGCTCGTGATCTTTAAACGGTCAAAAGTGATCGGATTCCTTTGCGTCGCCGGCGTCGCCGTGATGGGATTCCTGTTCTCCACCGAAGTCATCAATCGACTGCAGGGACACCAGGCGCAATCGAGCTTCGTGACACTCAGCGGCCGCACGGTGGTGTGGACGGCTGCCGTTCGCCAATTCGAGCACTATCCCCTGCTCGGCGTAGGTGGCGGTGTGGGCGGCAAGACGGTGATTTCGCATATCGGCAACATGTATCTCGAAGAGATGAGCTCTTTGCACAACGGCTTTCTTGAAGTGCTCACCGGACTCGGCATCATCGGCTTCATTCTCGGTTCTGTCCTGCTGGTGGTGGCGTCGTTCCGAGCCTGGAACGCGTGGAATCTCCATCCCGAATACGCAGGAACCTATGTGCTGATCATTCACGTGTGGATGACCACGATCATGTCGACCGGCCTGCTTGGCTGGATGGGCTACGAAGTCGCGATCTTCCTCTGCATCATTACCAATGTCGACCTGGTGCACGAACAGGCGCGCCGGCCGGCGTCAGTCCCTGTCCCGATACGCTGGTCGCCACATGCCCTTGAGCCACATCGACAACCCGTCGGGTAGGGCTCGGTAAAGTTACGCATTCATATCGTTCTCCAAGGAGAAGCAGATGAGAGTTTCTGAAGCGATTCGCAGTTTGTCCTCAGTACCGCCGTTGCTGCGAACCATTGATAACATTCCGGAATCAGCTACTCCCGATCAGCTTGTCGATATTTCCCTGAATTGTGCGGCAATCCAGTCGCAGCAGATCCGTTCCGAGTTTCTTGAACTTGCCAGAATGGTGAAGGAACAGAATTGCAAGTACATCATGGAAATCGGCACCTATCGGGGCGGAACACTCTTCGTCTTCTCTCAGCTTGCTGCACCGCAGGCTACGGTTATCAGCCTCGACTTCCATTTCTCACTCTTTGGCAAAATGTACGGTGCCTTGCAAAAGCCGCTCATGCGTAAGTTTGTCCGTAACGGCCAATCATTGTTTCTGCTTCGCCAGAATTCACATCTGCCCGAGACCCTGAAGGTCGCACGCGACATCTTGCAGGGTCACGAACTAGACTTTCTGTTCATCGACGGCGATCATTCTTATGAGGGCGTTCGCGAAGACTTCCGGATGTACTCGCAACTGGTGCGGGAAGGCGGCCTAATCGCGTTCCATGACGTGGCGGAATCGGGCGGTTCCCGTGAAGTTCATCGTCTGTGGTCGGAACTGAAGCCGAATTATCAGCATGAGGAGTTCATCCACGCGACGGGTCGCGGCGCCATGGGGATCGGAGTCCTGCGCGTTTGACCATCGGCTCGAATTGCGTCATATCCCGCGCGCGCACGATTCCCGTCCCTAAGCAGAGGACGTGAATCGGTGCGCCAAGTGGGCGATCGCCTGCAACAACTCGCGCGTGGCCGCAGTGCGAAGACTCTTGCCGACCAGGTGATGGTCAGTGGTTCCAACTTCCTGACCGGGATTATCCTGGTTCGCGGCTTGGGCCTTGCCGAGTTCGGAAGATTCACCATTGCCTACGTGATCCTGCTGCTCGCCAACAGCGTTCAGTTGAGCTTCATCTCATCGCCGATGATTACCCTAGGCTCGCTGCTTGGGTCGGACGACGAGCGCCGTGCCTTTGTAAGGGGTGTGTATGGCGTGCAGCTTGTTTTCTGCCTGATTGCCACCGCCCTCACCGTCTCGGCTACTCTTCTCTATTTGCTGATCGATCGCAGCGGCATTCCCTCCTCATTTGTATTTCCCTTCACCGCAGCGGTCGCGCTCTTCCTAATGCAGGACTGGTTGAGACGCTACTTCTTCACGATGGGCAAGGCGATGGCCTCTGTTTGGAACGACGCAATCAGCTACGCGGGCCAAGTCATCGTTCTGGGCGTGCTGTGGGCTGCACATCGGCTAACCATCGGCACGGCATTCTGGGCCATCGCGTTAACCTCCGGCCTGGCGTTTGCATTTGGTGCCTTGCTTGAACAACTCAACTTCACCCGCTCGCTCACCCGCACTTCGTGGCGGCGCATTCGATCGCTCTCGATCGATCTCGGAATCTCTAACCAGTTGCAGTGGCTTGTCTACCAGGGGGCGATGCTGGTTGGCGCCAGCGTCGCCGGACCACAGGCAGCCGGCGGAGTTCGCGCCACACAGAACGTCATCGGGCCGGTGAACATCGCCTACCAGGCGATGGAGAACATCGTTCCGATCCGGGCTGCAGAGGAGATGCGGCGTAGCGGGATTCGAGGCGCTGCTCGATTCCTGTTTCGATTTGGCGCAGTGGGATTCGTGGGCTTGCTTGTCGTCTTCTCCGCTGCTTCCCTGCTCTCAGGCCGATTTCTTTCGTTCTTTTATGGACATCAATTGCGTGTCTACGCCGACGTGCTCAATCTGCAAATGCTTTATTTCCTGCTGGCATGGCCAGTCCGCCAGCTCAACTTTTTGTTTCGCACCCTTGAGAACACTCGGCCAATCCTGATAGCGGCGATTATTGCGGCGCTTCTGAGCATGGCGCTTGTTTATCCGATGGTTCGCACCTATGGCGCGCTGGGCATCGTGATGGCGGCAGTGGCTGGACAACTTGGCAACTTGGCCTGGCTCGCGCTCGCATGGATGCGAGTTTCAGCGGGTAATGGAAAGATGGTTGGTGCCGCAGCCGAAGTGAAGTCCTAAACTCGCCGCATTGACAGCGCTTTGGAACTTCAGCTTGCCTTGGCGGTCATTCGGCCGTTATTTCGACGGAGCCATTGGTAGGCAACGAGGAACATATATCGCGGGTTGGTTTTCAGATAACGGCCTGCAAGACGCCGTGGTTCGCTGGCCAGACGGAAAGCCCACTCCAATCCATTGCGCATCATCCAACGCGGCGCCTGCGGCTTCGTGCCTGCAATAAAGTCGAAAGCTGCGCCCACCGCCAGCAGGACGGCAGGGATCCGATCCTTATGCTCGCAGACCCACTTCTCCTGCTTCGGACATCCCAGCCCCACAAAAAGCCACCGGACGCCTGACGCCGTGATCTGACGAACGATCGCTTCTTCCTCATCTTCAGAGAACTTTCGAAAGGGTGGCGACATTTTGAAAGCAATATTGATCCCTGGGTACTGGGATTGCACTTCGCCGATCAGCTTTGCCAGGGTCGACTCGGTGCCGCCGTAGAAGCCGATCGGAATTTTCGATTCCTGAGCAGATTTGAGCAGGGCGACGGTTGCATCCGGCCCATAGACCCTGGTGGCATTCCGCGCTCCGAAAGCCTGCAGGGTCCACACCACCGGTACTCCGTCAGGGTTTGCCATGTCGGCACGATTTACTTGTTCGAGCAATTTCGGATTGTCGCGGGCCTCCATGATAACGTGCACATTGACGAAGAGAACCGTGCGCGATTCGGCCTTCTGAGCCCATTCGGTACACTTCCTGACCACTTCGGCATAGCTTGATGCCAGAACATTTACACCCAGAACGCTCGGCATGTCTTTTTCCTTTTAGGCTCTGCTGAGATTATGCGCTGAGCGCATTTCCCCAACCCCACGTCATTGATTGGATGCAGTTTTCCGCCTCCGGGTAAGTCCCTTTGATCGAGGCTGGTACCTCCATGCGTTGGGGGCTCCCCAATTCTGATGGCCACGGGCAACTCTCAACATGCGGAGCGCATCTATGTGCTCCAGCATCCGTGTGTCTGAGGTCTGACTCGGGGGTTACACACGAGCACTCACATTCTGAAATCCCGTCCAGGAGCAACCCGGCATGTCCACGACCATTGAACCGCCCGTCAGCGGGCCAGACGGTGGAACAACTTTCCCTTCAGGCTCATTTGAGCCATCGGTGTCAGAGTGCCTGACCACCATCCTTCAGGGTCTCAAGACCATGAAGGATGGAGATTTCAGCGTGCGTCTCCCCGTAGCTTGGACGGGGCTTCCGGGCAAGATCGCCGACAATTTCAACGAGATCGTAACGGCCAATGAACAAATGGCCTCTGAGTTAAAGCGCGTGGGCCTCGCGGTCGGCAAAGAGGGCAAGACTCGCGAACGGATCCGGGTGGAACACCGTCGAGGCTGCTGGGATGAGATGGAGGTATCGGTCAATACCCTGGTTGAAGATCTCCTTCGTCCCACGACGGAAGTAACCCGCGCGATTGCCGCGGTAGCCCAAGGTAACCTGACCCAGACCGTCCGGCTAGACGTAGACGGGCGCCCATTGGAAGGCGAATTCCTAAGGTCGGCCAACATCGTGAATACGATGATTCAGCAGCTAGGTGTGTTCACGGCCGAAGTAACGCGCGTGGCACGAGAAGTGGGCACCGATGGCAAACTTGGCGGCCAAGCGATGGTGCCGGGGGTGGCCGGAACATGGAAAGACCTGACCGACTCGGTCAACTCCATGGCATCAAACCTCACGGGCCAAGTCCGCAATATTGCTGAAGTCGCCACCGCCGTGGCCAGCGGTGATCTTTCCCGCAAGATTACAGTCGATGTCCGTGGCGAAATTCTCCAACTCAAAGAAGCCATCAATACGATGGTCGACCAGCTGCGATCGTTCGCGTCGGAAGTGACGCGCGTGGCCCGCGAAGTGGGCACCGACGGAAAACTGGGCGGCCAGGCAGTCGTGCCAGGTGTTGCGGGCACATGGAAAGACTTGACCGACTCAGTGAACGCGATGGCCGGCAACTTAACGGCGCAGGTCCGCAACATCGCCGAGGTGACGACGGCTGTGGCCCGCGGCGACTTGTCGCGCAAGATCACCGTCGACGTGAAGGGCGAAATTCTCGAACTCAAAGACACCATCAACACCATGGTGGACCAGCTGAATGCATTCGCCGGCGAAGTGACGCGCGTGGCCAGCGAAGTCGGCACCGAAGGCAAGCTGGGCGGACAAGCCAACGTGCCGGGTGTGGCTGGAACCTGGAAAGATCTTACCGACAACGTGAACTTCATGGCCGGCAACCTTACCGGCCAGGTCCGCAATATCGCTGAGGTAGCGACGGCCATTGCGAATGGAGATTTGAGCCGCAAGATTACCGTGGACGTCCGCGGCGAGATCCTGCAGCTCAAAGAAACGCTGAACACGATGGTGGATCAGTTGAATCGGTTCGCTGGCGAAGTAACCCGCGTAGCCCGCGAAGTCGGCACCGAAGGCCGTCTCGGCGGACAGGCAAATGTGCCCGGTGTGGCCGGTACCTGGAAGGACCTCACCGATTCGGTGAACTCGATGGCCGGCAACCTCACGGCGCAAGTAAGAAACATCGCCGAGGTAACGACCGCAGTGGCCCGCGGCGACTTGAGCCGCAAGATCACGGTCGACGTGAAGGGCGAAATTCTGGAGCTGAAGAACACGATCAATACGATGGTGGACCAGCTGAATGCATTCGCCGGCGAAGTGACGCGCGTGGCCCGCGAGGTGGGCACCGAAGGACGTCTCGGCGGACAGGCGCAGGTGTCAGGCGTCGCCGGCACATGGAAGGACCTTACCGACAATGTAAACTTCATGGCGTCGAACCTCACCGGCCAGGTGAGAAACATCGCCGAAGTGGCCACGGCTGTGGCACGCGGCGACCTGAGCCGCAAAATCACCGTCGACGTGAAGGGCGAAATTCTCGAGTTGAAAGACACGCTAAACACGATGGTGGATCAACTAAACGCGTTCGCCGGCGAAGTGACGCGCGTGGCTCGCGAAGTGGGTACCGACGGCAAACTCGGTGGTCAGGCGCAGGTACCTGGAGTGGCCGGAACGTGGAAGGATCTCACCGACTCAGTGAACTCGATGGCTTCGAATCTGACAAACCAGGTGAGAAACATCGCCGAAGTTTCCACTGCAATCGCGACCGGCGATTTGTCGAAGAAGATCACCGTAAACGTCAGCGGTGAAATCCTGCTGCTGAAGGAAACCATCAACACGATGGTGGACCAGCTGAACCGGTTCGCCGGTGAAGTGACGCGCGTGGCCCGTGAGGTAGGAACCGAAGGTCGTCTAGGCGGACAGGCAAACGTCCCTGGTGTGGCGGGAACGTGGAAAGATCTGACTGACTCAGTAAACTCGATGGCCGGTAACCTGACGGCGCAGGTCCGCAACATCGCCGAGGTGACGACAGCTGTGGCGCGCGGCGATCTGTCTCGCAAAATTACAGTCGATGTCAAGGGCGAGATTCTGGAGCTGAAGAACACTATCAACACGATGGTGGATCAGCTCAACGCGTTCGCTGGCGAAGTGACGCGCGTGGCCCGCGAAGTGGGCACCGACGGCAAACTTGGCGGCCAGGCGCAGGTTCCCGGAGTCGCCGGTACTTGGAAGGATTTGACCGACTCGGTAAACTTCATGGCCGGCAACCTGACGGCGCAGGTCCGCAACATCGCCGAGGTGGCAACCGCTATTGCAAACGGCGACTTGAGCCGCAAGATCACGGTGGACGTCCGTGGCGAAATTCTTCAACTCAAAGAAACGTTGAACACCATGGTCGAGCAGCTTCGCTCGTTCGCGGCAGAGGTGACGCGTGTGGCCCGTGAAGTCGGATCGGAAGGGCGTCTGGGTGGACAGGCCAACGTGCCTGGTGTCGCCGGAACCTGGAAGGATCTTACCGACTCCGTCAACGCCATGGCCGGCAACCTCACTGCGCAGGTCCGCAACATCGCGGAGGTGACCACGGCTGTGGCACGTGGCGATCTGTCGCGCAAAATCACCGTCGACGTGAAAGGCGAGATTCTGGAGCTGAAGGATACCATCAACACCATGGTGGACCAGTTGAACGCTTTCGCCGGCGAGGTGACCCGCGTCGCGCGTGAAGTCGGCACCGAAGGCAAGCTGGGCGGCCAGGCGCAACTGAAGGGCGTTGCCGGCACTTGGAAGGATCTCACGGATTCCGTGAACTCCATGGCCTCAAACCTCACCGGCCAAGTGCGCAATATCGCCGAAGTCGCGACCGCCGTGGCGCAGGGAGACTTGTCGAAGAAAATAACCGTCAGGGTGTCGGGCGAGATCCTGTTGCTGAAGGAAACCCTGAACACCATGGTGGACCAGCTGCGTTCCTTCGCTTCGGAGGTGACGCGGGTCGCGCGGGAGGTGGGCACTGAAGGCAAGCTGGGCGGTCAGGCCATCGTGCCGGGCGTCGCCGGCACGTGGAAGGACCTCACCGACTCGGTGAACGCCATGTGCGGCAGCCTCACCGCCCAGGTGCGCAACATCGCC
>DASXLY010000259.1:0-3703 GCA_036495975.1 Occallatibacter sp.
CACTGACCGATGGGCGACTTATCGTTGTGGATCATCCTGCCCGGCCAGATTTCGGATAGGTTGAGAGCGCTACGCTGAGATTCAATCACTGATCCTCGCCGCATTCGCATGCCAAAGACACATCGCGCGGCATCCCTCGACTGACTATTTCGGAGTAACGCGCTCGTTAAGTCCAGGTTGAGCTTTACTCAAAGGATTAGTACCTGGAAACGCACTTCTCGTCAGTTTTCATCCGCACTAAGTTTCTTGGAACGACAGATCTCGCATATGGTGAGTGGGTTCGCCGATTCGCTTACCGTTCACGCGAAGGTTTCACCGACCATCTCTTCGCTCTTCCTCCAGAGGGCTTTTGCATTCTCAGGGTCGAGCGCATAGCTCTCATGCTGTAAGCATGACCGAGCGAGCTTAGAGCCTACTGAATGAATGCAGCCACGCCCGATGCGAAGCAACTGCACCGTGATGACGGAAGCTGGATTGGACAGCCCCATTTAAATCTAATTACTTTCAGTCTGCTTTAAGGTGAAGGACTGCATGATGATCGTGAGGAGGAAACATGAGAACTTTTTCCATCGCATCGGGAAGGGGCCTGATCTTGGTGTTTTGTACTGCGATCGCAATGGCAAGCGAAAAACGGCTCACCTACAAAGATCTGCCTCCAGATGTGCAGAAAACAGCGCAAAGAGAAAGTCAGGGAGCTACTGTTCGGGGTTACTCGAAAGATGTTGACAACGGGAAGATCGAGTATGAAGTGGAGATGATAGTTGGCGGAAAATCCAGAGACGTCTCCATCGATCCATCAGGCAAAGTTCTTGAGGTCGAGCAGCAGGTAGCACTTGAGGCCGTTCCGGCGGCAGCCATGGCGGCCATACGTAAGGAGGTTGGAGGAGGTTCGATCCGCAAAATAGAAGAAGTGAGGTCGGAAGCAGAAACCGCTTATGAGGCGCAGATTCTGAGCAATGGAAAGCATCGGGAGATCCGCGTCCTCGCTGATGGATCAACAGCCCCTGAGCAAGATTAGAGTTCACCATCGTACTGCACTCTGGTGATTGCAAAGAACCGCTTTTAGGAGATATTGATGAAAATGACCCGCGCATTGATGGCGTCCCTTGCCCTTCTGCTGTCCACAAGTGCACTACCTGCCATAGCGCAGGTAAATTGGGCAGTCACGAAGACGTTTCATATCGGTGGCGATGGAGGATGGGACTATCTGACAGTCGATGCCAACACTCACAGGCTGTTTGTTCCTCGACAGACGCACACCATGGTTATCGATGCCGATTCGGGCAAAGTGCTCGGAGACATACCAGGGCAGACGACTGCGCATGGTGTAGCGATCGTTCCAACTGTGGGACGTGGTTTCATTACAGACGGTGGCGGTGGCGGCGGTATCGTGGTCTTCGATCTGAAAACATACGCAGTACTGGGAAGAATCCCGACTATGCCGGACTCCGACGGAATCATCTACGACGCTGCTCTCGGGCGTGTGCTGGCTGTCTCGGGTGATGGCGGTGCACTGATGACGTTCAAGCCCGACATCGATCCCAAGAATGGCAAGATAGATCCCCCCATCGCATTGGGTGGCGCCCCGGAGTTTCTTGCTTCCGATGGGGCAGGCAAAGTCTACATCAATCTGGAAGACAAGGATGTCGTTGCGGTTGTTGATCTGCAGACTCGGAAAGTAGTTTCTCGGTGGCCGGTTGCCCCGGGTGGAAACCCCGTGGGCATGGCGCTTGACGCCAAAACACATCGGCTCCTTATCGGCTGCCGCAAGCCGCAGAAGATGATCGTGATGAACCCGGAGAACGGGAATGTGGAAGCGTCGTTGCCGATCGGTGCGGGCGTGGACGCCACGAAGGTCATGGCTGGCAAAGCCTTCGCAAGTTGCCGTGACGGATCGCTTATCGTGGCTGGAGAGAAGGCGGGTAAGTTCGACGTGGAACAGATCGTGAAAACGCCGGAAGGCGCGCGGACGATGGGCGTCAACGAGACTTCACATCTGATCTATTTGCCTACGGCCGAGTTGGAACACTCAACAAATGGCAGGCCTAAGCCGAAGCCAGGCACTTTCATGATCGTAGTGGTCGGACGTCAATGAGCGAATTGGATCATAAGTGGAGAATCGAGCAAGGCTCACTGCTCCACTAGAGCCTTGCTCTGCATTCCCCTGCCGCTGCTCTCCCTGAAGTCAGAAGCGATGATTGCCACAACTACGATCGATTAACTTGGGCACGTCTTCCTCAATCGTAGAAGAAGGTGTGCCTAGGCCCTATCAGAATCGAGTCTCCTCTATTCTTTTCCCGGCAGTTGCCACCGCAAACCAACGAGACGGTCGGCCGATAATATTCTCGCTTGGGGGATGGATTCCGGTGTCGTTTTAGCAGCCGAAGACCTCGCTGCGGAGATTCAACCTAGAAGCAATGACTTGTGAGTTCTCGTAAGGGTGATAGCTGCCTTGGACGTGGATTGAAGCCCTGGTTCTCGGCGAGCAGCGGGATTTCATGCCTCTTGTCACCTCTCAAAAAATAAATTCTTAGATTTTCGCAGAAATTGCGCATTTGTAACTCAAGATTCGCCCCGATAGCTGGGAGGGGATTTCTCCGCCTTGGCCTCACTGTAAATGCTGGGTCAATTTCAGATGAAATGACCGCGAAGAACCGCTTTTCTTAAGTTTCAGCTCAGAATCGCCGCCCTACTCTTAAGTCACACTGAAAGCCTTTCATCCGAACTTTACCCTCTGCAAATCCTAATCGAGGGTAGGGGCTCTAAGACACGTTACCTCGCCGCCAAACTGAGTCTTTGCAGATTCCGAGCGAAGTAGCGAGCCAAGAGAACGCAAGGTCAACGGGCTCAGAACCGAGTGACGGCTCGCCATCAGCGGGTCGCGATTACAGCGGTACTTGATCGTATTGATAGGAGAGCTATCGTGAAACACCGGAATGTCTCTACATATTTCTTGCTCTTGAGTTTGCTGCTCATCGTGTGCGCGGCGAATTCAGCACAAGGTCAGAACACGCGCGGGTCGATTAGTGGAACGGTTGTCGACTCTGCTAATGCCGTGTTGCAGGGAGCACGGGTGGAGTTGCAGCCGAGCGGCATCGTGGCGGCCTCGGACAACCAGGGTCAGTTTCGATTTTTGGATGTCGCTCCCGGCACCTATTCGGTCCGCGTAACGTTTGTAGGATTTGCTCCCTACAGCACAAACATCACCGTTTCCCCCTCCCAGACCGTCAGCGTGGTCGCTACGTTAGCTGCGGCTGGCGGGAACGAAAGCGTGTTGGTTAGTGCCGGACGCGCCCACGGCGAGGCAGAGGCCATCAACCGGGAGTTGACCGCCGAAAACATCCTGCAGGTGCTTCCACACGACATCATCACCAGTCTTCCCAACGCCAATGTGGCAGACGCGATTGGCCGCTTGCCCAGCGTGACGCTGGAGCGCGATGAGGGCGAGGGCAAGTATGTGCAGATTCGCGGCACAGAGCCCCGCTTCAGCAACGTGACCATCGATGGTGTGAACGTTCCCTCTCCCGAAAACGTCCGCCAGATCAAGCTCGACATTATCCCAGCCGACCTTGTTGAGTCAGTCGAGATCAACAAGACTCTGCTCGCTCATTCCGACGGCGACGCCATCGGCGGCTCCGTCAACCTTCGTACCAAGACGGCGAATGAGCGGCCCACCATACAGGCCTTCGGCCAGGGCGGCTAT
>DASXLY010000260.1:0-4782 GCA_036495975.1 Occallatibacter sp.
AGCCAGATTTCAGCTCCGCCACAATGTCGGCCTCTTCGGGCCTGACCGCGATAACACCTGCCAGATTTCCCACTACAGTTCCTGCTTGCACCTCGGAATATCCTCCTACAGTAACAAATCCACAGGGAGTCTGGCATCTCCCATGCGCCAGGGCGAGCGGACTGAGAATATCAGCGGCTCATCGGAGACTGTATTCAGTTCGTACGATTCTGCCGCCGGCGGCCGAGTGTCTCGCTCACTCTACCTGCTTAGACACCGGCAAGAGGGAAGTTGGTTCCGGGAAAATGCAGAAAGTCCGCATCTGCGAGCACCTCCAACGATTTGTCATCCTGAGCGCAGCGCGAAAGCGCGAAGGTCGAAGGATCTGCTTTTCCCAGGTTTCAGCACGCACAAGGGTGCCCCATCCTTTGCGTAGCAAAGGGTGGGAAAGCAAGAACCCAACCCAGAAAAGTGCTAAAGAAACCTAACCCTTAACCGCCTCAACCGTAGGCAATTCCATCTGCTCCGAATCCACAAATGGCTCAAAATGAGCCCGGCAACGCGCCTCGTACACTCCTGCAGCCCCCACCATAACCAGTTCCTGGCTGCCGCCAAGGCGTTGAGTATGGATCGCCGGAGCCCCGCACTTCATGCAAACCGCCGAAAGCTTCACCACCTCGTCCGCTACAGCCATCAGGTCGGGAATCGGGCAAAAGGGCTCTCCGGCAAATGTCGTATCCAGCCCGGCAATCAGAACCCGCTTGCCCAGATGGACCAGTTCGAGCGCCAGATGTACCAGTCCTTCGTCAAGAAACTGCGCCTCATCCACGCCGATGACTTCCACCTGGTCGATTTGCGCGAAAAGCGCCTCCCGCAGCCTGTCCACATTGGCTACGACGCAGGCCTCGAGCGTCTGCGCGCTGTGCGACGCAATGGCCGTCCTGTGATAGCGAAGATCGATATCCGGCTTGAAGCAGATGACGCGCTGCTTCGCGATTTTGGCTCGCTTCAGCCGCCGGATCAGCTCTTCCGATTTTCCGGAAAACATCGGCCCGGTGATCACTTCAATGCGCCCCGGCTGGCCAGGCTGGATCGATGACGACATCAACCCACCGCCTTATGAATCGCCAGCAACGTCTCCAGCAGCGGCCGCAGGTACTTCAAGTCGAGAGCATTGGCTCCGTCCGATTTCGCCTCGGCTGGGTTGTCATGCACTTCAAGGAAGATTCCGTCCACGCCCGCAGCCACCGCCGCCCGCGTCAGCACCGGAATAAACTCAGGCTGTCCGCCGGAAACGCCATTCGCCGCCGAAGGCGTCTGCACCGAGTGCGTTCCGTCAAAAACAACGGGAGCAAGCTTGCGCATCACCGGCAGGGAACGCATGTCCACGACCAGATTGTTGTAGCCGAAGCTGGCCCCGCGCTCCGTGAGGAAAACACGGCAGTTTCCCGTCGTGGCAACCTTCTCGACGGTATGCTTCATATCCCAGGGCGCGACAAACTGGCCCTTTTTCACATTGATGGCGCGCCCCGTCTTGCCCGCGGCCAGCAGCAGATCGGTTTGGCGGCACAGAAAGGCCGGGATCTGCAGCACATCGGCTCCTTCTGCGGCAACTTCGCACTGTGACGGCTCATGCACATCAGTCAGCACCGACAATCCGGTCGCTTCAGCCAGCCGCCGCAGAATGGGGGTGCCTTCCTTCAGGCCCGGTCCGCGAAAGCTGGTCACCGAGGTGCGGTTGGCCTTGTCATACGAGGCCTTGAAGATATACGGGATGCCGAGATCGGCGGTAACGCGCTGGATGGCGTCCGCCATTTTGCGCACATGCGCTTCGCTTTCGATCACACACGGACCGGCAATCAAAAACAGCTCGCCTGCGCCAATGTGGACGTTGCCTACTTCAAATTCGTGACTCACATCTCTAATTGAATCATAAGAAAAGGCCTGCTGGTGAGAGCAGGCCTTTTCGTTGGGTTAAGGAGTGATTCTAGCTGCCGGCAGGCGCCGAGGGCGATGTCGACTGCGTCGAGTGGTTGCCGTGCGGAATCGCTGCCGCGCAGGTTGGCTGTCCAGCCGCTAGATACGGTGAGTTCTGGTTTGCCGTCAATGCGCCCGTGTTCGGGTTCAGTTCCAGGCCGGATACCGTGTTGTCGATGAAGTTGGCGGTGTAGATGAAGCGTCCCAGCGCTGGCTCAATCAGCACGCAGGAAGGACCTGCGCCGGTCGCATACGAAGTGGCTCCGGCAATGGCTGACGGAGTACCCGTGGACTGGCTGATAGCGTAGGCCGAGATGTCTGCTGCGTTGTAGTTGGCAACGTAGATGTACTGACCGCGCGGATCGACCGTAACGGCAACCGGGAAGGTGTCCGTTTTCACCGGAGGATTCAGGCTCGGGTTCAGAATGCCCGTCGAGAGAATCGTGTAGGTAATCAGCTGGTTCTGACGGCTGTCCGTTACATAAAGGAAGCGGCTCGTTGGATCGCTGGCAATCGCCGAAGGCGCTGTGCCAGTCGGATACGGGCTGCCGCCGGCAATCGACAAGATGCCGCTCGAACTTACGTTGAAGTCATCGACGACGCCCAATGTATTCGAGGCAGTTGGCAGAGCATTCTGAGCCGAGACAAAGACCGAGTTGCCATTGGCAAGCGCATTCACGCCAGTCGGGCTGAAGCCCACTGGTACATACGGAGCAGTCTGCGTCACGTTATTAGCGTCGACGAAGGTCTGCGTAACCGCTGTGCAATTGCCGCCGCCAAGGCTGCCCGATGTGGGATCGACTGGGTAGACCGTGAGATCGCCCGGGCCTGGGTTGGCAGAGCTGTAGACAGGGCCACCTGGGGTCTCTTGCGAATAGAAATCGACCACGTAGAGGAACGTTCCAGCTGCATTGATGGCCAACGCGACTGGTTCCGCGCCGGGAGTGTTGCAGGTCTGCTGCGGATAGAGTTTGCCGTCCGTGCCGATGGCGAACTGGACGATTGTGCTGTCATCGTGATTGAGCACGAAAAGATTGTTGCCGTTTGGCGAAGTGACCGCTGCGACCGGATTCCTGCCCCCCGAAGGATAAGGGGAGTCCGGGATCTGCGTCAGGGCGCCGGACTCGGAGTCGACCCGGTAGACGCTGATCTGTCCTGGATTGTTCTTCGAGGCGGTAACGAAAACATAGTCGACCGTATTGCTGGGACTGCAAGACGTGAGACCGAGGCCTATTCCAAAAGATGCTGCGGTGGCCAGAAGCACCCGGCCGGATTTCCTCAACTTCATGCGCTTCCTTCATCCTGGCCAGTGCGGCACAGGCTTCGTGTATAAGGGATTGCTCCCGCTTGCATTGTAAAAGCTTGCGCCGCTTTCGGCTACATATGGAGCGGCTTCTCCTTAACAATGCGGCCCGCTTCCTGCTGCGGGCCGCATTGCGGGAGGGTTTTCTGGCTCCTCGTTAAGTGGTGCGTCCGCTGACTGCGCACCAGGTTGGATTGCCTACCGTATTGAATGTCGAGCCTCGGCGTAACAGCGTCAGGCTGCCGGAATTCGGATCGAGAATGCGTCCGGTGATCTGGCTGTCATTGAAGCTCGTTGTGTAAATGTACTGGTTCGATGGGTCCTCGAAGATGCAATTCACTCCGGAACCCGAGCCGAATGGTTCCCCGGCGATATGCAGCAGCGTGCCGTTGGTCGGGTCAATCGTCCATCCGGTGATCTGGCTGATCGGATTCACGATACCGGTCGTCGGTCCCGCGTTGACAACGAAGAGATACGTTCCCTTGCTGTCGACCACCAGAGAAACCGGACGCGACGCAGTCGAATCGTTGTTGACCGTCCCGTTCGTGAGCGCCTGCAGTGAGCCGTTGGTGCCCGCCGTGAAGGGCAGAATCGCCCCCGAGCAGTTTGGCGGGATCTGCCCCGAGCCCGTGGGGCAGTTCTGCCCAGAATCAAGAATGTAAATGTACTTGCTGCCGGACAGGACCGACGCCTGTGCCGTACTGATGGCTGTCATGTTCTGGGATGCTATCGCCAGCGGCCCATTCTGCGTCGTAGTCAACTGACCATTGGTTGCATTCAGCGCGTAAGGGAAGACCGTCTGGACATCGTTGTTCGACGCGCTGCCAGCATCCGCTGTGTAGATAAAGCCCGAAGCGACCGTGAAATCAACCGGTGCGCAGCCGATAGGGAAGTAGGTCAACTGCGTTCCATTGCTGTTCTGCGACTGCTGGTTCGTGATCACCGCCAGGCGTCCCGTATTCGGGTCGATGTTGAACGCGGTAATGTCGCCCGTTGGGTAGAAGCCGTTCGGTCCCTGGCAGGGATGCTGCGCATCCTGCTTTGGAACAGGAGTCACCGTGCCACTCGTCGCATAGGTGTCGAGCGCGAAGAGGAACTTCCCCGTCGAATCGGGAAGGATACGAATCGTATTTGTGCCCTGGCTGGTGTAGCTCGCCTGGAAGGCCAGCGTGCCGCTGCCGCCGATGCTGAAGAGGGAAATATTAGCGCCGGTGTAGGTAATATTGCCGCTGCTGTCTACCTGCTCTGCTCCTTCATTCAGGACATACAGGTAACGGCCGCCGCTGAGGACGAAGACGCGAATGGGGTTGGTACCGCCGGAGCCGAAGGGCGATCCGGGGGCATTGGACAGCGCGCCGGTCTCGTTACTTTCCTTATACGAACCGATCTGGTTGTACTGGGTTCCAACGGTGAAAACAAATGCTTCCGTGAAGTCTTGCCGGCACGAGGTGGCTCCGAACACAAACAAAAGGGACACTACCGCAGCCAAAGAAATCTGGCCAATTTTTCTCAACTTCATGCGC
>DASXLY010000261.1:0-16429 GCA_036495975.1 Occallatibacter sp.
TGGCGGCATTTTGCCCGGTGGGCAACGTCTCCGTGTTGAGGCTCCTGCCATTGTTGATGGTCTTGTCATAATCGAAGAAGAAGAACATCTTGTGCCGGAGGATCGGACCGCCTACGGCGAAGCCGAAGTTGTTATAGCGTAACTCCGGTTGCGACGGACCTTGCGTGCCGAATTGATACGCGAAGGCGTTCAGCGCATCGTTGGAAAAATACTCGTATCCCGCGCCATGGAACTGATTGGTGCCGCCCTTGGTGATCTGGTTGTAGATGATGCCGCCCTGACCATATTGCGCCGAGAAGCCATTACTGCTGATCTTCACCTCGGAAGTAGTCTCGAAGATCGTAACGTCCGTGTTCTCGCTTTGGGGCAGCGTCGTCGTGGCGCCATCAGCAAGCACGCTCTCAAAGGGCAGGTTGCCGTTGACCGACGCGTTGCTTCCGGGGCTAGAGGCGCTACTGGCGTTCTCGGGTGCTCCGGCGGCGCCCGGCAGCAACACGGTGAATACCTCCCAGTCCGCGCCCAGGTTGGTTTGAGGCAGTTGCGACATGACATCGGAAGTAAGTGTCGATTCCACCGAACCTGACTCGGTGCTCAGCAGCGGTACGTCTGTTGTCACTGAAACCTGCTGCGATGTGGATCCGACTTTCAATTGCGCATTAATGGTTTGGACGCTGACGTCGAGGGTGATTGGACCACGCACAAAGGTGGTGAAGCCCTCTTTCGTGAAACTGATCTCATAGTGATCCGGAACGATCGAGCCGGTATCATACAGGCCCGCTCCGTCAGTTACAAAGGTATGAACATCTCCCTTGTCAACATCCCTGACTGAGACACTTACTCCCTGTATTACAGCTCCCGTTGGATCCGTCACCGTTCCACGAATATCTCCTGAATTCGTATTTTGCGAGTAACAAGTCATACTTACGCATATAACGCACGAGAGTGTTATCCAATACTGTCTATTGTTTTTCACCGAGACCCCCAAGGTTGATCGTGCATGGCAACGTTTGCCCCTCTTCCACGAGCGCAGGAAAGCATGCATCCGCTGAACGCAGGATGGAGGAGCGTTGTTTGATTGTTCTTGAGTGTATTAAGGCGTTTGCCGTCGATAACACGTTTGCAGACAAGCGTCTATCAGACACGATGAGTTGGCCCCGGGGCATAACATAGCCGCAAAGGCTTCAACTCATCATTCTGCCTGGTAGTTCGACTCTCTCTCAGCTTGTCCCTATTGCATGTGTGACCGCACCGAGAGAATCGCTAGGTTGGATTTTTCGCGAGAAACAAGCTGCCCGTGCATGTGACAAGAACAAACCCCATGTCCAGCCCTTTCCATCATTCCGCATTTAAGATCTCCTCGCTAGGTAATGCCCTTCAACGTTAGCCTCTTACTGAAGCGTGGCTGCGTTCATGGACGATGAAGAGCGTTAGTCTGCTGTTTCTTGGTTAGCAGCGCCTTGCATCTCTGGAGGGCGCCTGAATCGCCCCTTCTCCAAGCAACATAAATTAGACGTGCGCAGAACATCGTTGTCAAGAATACAACTTGTCATTCCATTGTAACTATTAGAGTTCAGTGTAAGTCTGTAACTATTAGAGTTCAGTGTAAGTCTGTAACTATCAGAGTGAGTGCGAGGCTATAACCGTAGAAGCGATCTCATGAATGTCTGAGCATGATGTGCAAGCAGGCCAACTGAACGAAGCCGAAGAAATTCTCGACGTGATGCTCCATCTTCGTGAGGAGGTCTCCGCGCCCAGCATCGCAGATAAGAGCGATTCGCTCTCAAGCGGTCTCTTCGGCTGTTCGGACTCGTGTGTGACAGGCAGCAATCGCTGCCTGTAAAGCATAGTTAAGCGCCGCGTCTCTCCACGAGTTGCGCCCCGTGTTCGAAACGAACGTATTCGGCGTCATCGGCGTCACGCAGGCCATCCTGCACTCCTTCGTGAAACGCCGGAGGCTTGCTGACGATCAACGCTGACGGGCCCGCGCAGTTTCACTAGGCTATAGGAGGTCGAGAAAACAACGCTCCATGCGTTCACCGATTTGACAATTTGAAAACAACCACATGACAAACAAATGACATCGCGGTTACGGTGATTTGGCTCTCATCAGGTGAACAGGCTAAATGATTCTTACACAGTCTTCGCAGTGACAACTTTGATAGGTTCTACGCCGCGCTCCGCTGCGCAGGAGCACCTCGGCGCTTCGTCTGCCGCGGTTTCAGAGTCGCGGTTTTCTCTCTGTTCTGTCCTTGGCTACTGGGTGACTAGCGGATGCGCATAAAGCGAGGTCGGGAAATGAGCTCAGAAAAGTCGTTCGTCGGCTCGCGAGCAGTTCCGTATCCTGACGCAGAACTGATCACCTACACCTACAACTACAACCCTGATATCAAGAGGAGCATCATTGTGAAAAAGATCGGCATGTTAATCGCTGTCGTTTTCGTCCTCGGAGCTATGGCTCAATCGGCCCCGGCCCAGAACTTAGTCGCGTTCAGTGGTGGGATTGGCGATATTACCACTGGTTCAACAGATACTACCGTGCTAGGCGTCCCAGCCGCTGGCCAGATCTGGGTGATCCGGGATCTTACAGCCGAAGTGAAGGTGGACGGGCGCATCCAGGTCGACGGCCAGGGCCTCCTTCTAGGCGCGGGTAATGCCGTCGGAAGCAACGCCAACGCCAGCGTATTTGCGACGCTGTTCTGCGCAAATGACGGGAACATCCACCACAGCACAAGTCCTGCGGGCGTCCCGCTTCAGGTAAATGGCGATTTTCGCATTCAGGACTCGCTTTCGCCTGCGCCTCCGGAAACTTGCACTAGTCCGGTGCTTCTCATCCGGGTCGCTGGAGGAGGGTCGTGGTTCGCCGCCGGGATTCCCTTCCTCATTCCCCCATCCCCCCCTCTCACCCACCCCGCTCTCCCCAAAGGATGACCGAGCGGGTTCAGTGCATCCAGAACGCAGCCGGCGTCACTCTCTCTCTGCATTTGATTCCTAGCTTGGAGTGCACCGAATCAAGACGCAGTAGAGTGCCACACGTCTAATCCTTTCCGTGAAATCGCGCGCCCCATTTATGCGGCCTCATCGCATAAGTGGGGCATCGCACGGCAGCGCGAACCGACTTTTCTCCACAACGATCAATCCCACAAACCCAATGAACGACATATTTTCCATCGGTCCGAGCAAATTCGCACAGATTGGAGAGGGCGAAGATTGTGTTCAGATCGGAAGGCACGTTCGGCTGGACCCGGTGCGCGGATGGAGTTTGGCCGATGCCCTGCCACGGTTTGATTCATATCCAGGCGGAACGCCCACAGGCCTCGGTGACTGTTGCGTCACCTTGTCAGCGAGCAGTCTAGGAACTGCCAAGAACTGGTCTCGCAGCCTCTCGACTCACACAGCTCATGTTCATTCAGATCCTGCGTGTATATCTGGAGATAGCCGGGTACTTGCCGAGGGCTGCTTAGAACTGTAAGGGATCAACGGATTGCTCCGGCTTTTCGCTTGATGCATGGCGATCCTGGCCGCTCATGGCATTTCGAGGCCCCAGCACCTCCGGGCTAATGCGCGTCGAGCTCTGGAACGCAATACGGACCTGCCTGCTTGCAATGCTCGCTGAAGTGTATTGCCGCTGACGTTCACGATTGGGCTATGCAACCCCAAAGCAAAGCAGCGGGAGAACGTCACACTAACGCGCATCAGCCTGCTTAATGGTGTGGGAAATTTCCGTGGTGTCGATAATGGTGTAATGCTGGAATCCGCATGAATAAAGGGGAAACACCTCATCCGATGCTATTGTAAATATTGCTTTTGACTCTCTAGGATTCGTGTCGGCTATTTAACGTTCTTGTAAGTTATTGAGAATACCAAGATTTTCCATTTTGGGAAGCTGTTGCTCTACCACTGAGCTACTCCCGCTTTTTAGAATCAACAATTTAAATGCGGAATTGATTTAGCTTTTTCCGCTGACGTTCTGACTCTCGATCATATCCGTAGCGTGCCACCTTGAACTCCGAAATGTAGCTTCGACGGTTTGGCCGTTTCCCGCGCGACTGTGTGGTACACCTGTTGAGCTGGCTTGAACGCGCGAACAGTATCGACGCTGAATTGCCGTTCGAAATAATGCGCCGGCCCAGCACGCTCTATTGGGCTATTCCCATTGGCATTCGGTGGAGAATTCGTACAGGTCATCATTCGAAAGCCCGCTTCTTTTAGCTGTTCCAATCCCTCCTCGACATCTGGGTGCGCTGGCATTGTCATCATGAGAGTTCTGAGTTCGTCGATGTCGGAAGGGGTAACGGAAACATTAGGGATTCTTCCCAACATTTCAAGCAGGCCCTGCCCCAGCGAGAAGAAGGTCGTGTACAGGCCGGACAACGTAAATGCATTGGAGTACAGAACCAATTGCGCGAACCATTCCCGCAGAACTCTCTTGTCACCAAAGATTCTTTGAAACAGAGGCGCGATGGATTCAATGTCGATCAGCGTCTCATTGACGTCGAAGACCAGTATGGATGGTGTGGTGGTCATATTTTCTCCCCGTCTATTTGCGAACAGGCACGCGTCGCTTACCGCCGGCCATAGCCACGGAGATCGGACTACGGCACAAGACATCCTCGATCAGCTTCCCAACAACGCAACTCGCGGATTCTGAGTCGCTATCTATATGCGTGCGCTCTTCATGGATTTCCCTGAGGATCCCAAAGCTGCGGATATTCCCGACGAGTACATGTACGGGCCGGCATTCCTCGTAGCCCCCGTAACCGAACAGGGCGCAACGCACCGGACGGTCTATCTGCCGGCGGGCTGTGACTGGTACAACTATTGGACCACCGAACGGCTGCACGGCGGCCAAACGATTGCGGCGGATGCTCCGATCGACACACTTCCGCTGTTCGTCCGAGCGGGTAGCATCATACCCCTGGGGTCGGAGGTACAGAGCGCTCAGCAGTCGCAGACGATCGCGTCAGTTCGGGTGTATCCGGGATCGGATGGTACGTTTACACTTTTTCAAGACGATGGGAATACCTATGCGTACGAGAAGAACGGCGGCTCGGTTACGAAGCTGACATGGGATGAGACTGCGCATCATCTGAAACACCAAGGAGCGTCGGCGTGGCGTGGACCGGATCAGTCCGTGGTGACGGTCGTAGGCAAATAGGCACGGTCAGGCTCTGCCTGCGTAAACACTTTTACCGGTATCGACGTATAGAAATCGCTGGGCCTGACGGTGCTCCCACGCAGTTCGTCGACGCTGTTGGCCCGCGGAACCGAGTGTTTGCCCATCCACTTTGACGTAACGTCCCTAGTTGTACTTGTGCCGCAGTCCTCAGTTCGCGATACCGGCTAATGCGCGTCGAGCTACGGAACCCTACACGGACCCGCCCGCTTGCAATGCTCGCTGAAGAGTATTGCCGCTGACGTTCACGATTCGTATGCAATCCCAAATCAAAGCAGCGGGAGAACGTCACACTAACGCGCATCAGCCTGCTTCATGGTGTGGAAAATTGCCGTGGTGTCGATAATGGTGTAACGCTGGAATCCGCATGAATAAAGGGGCAACACCACATTCGACGCCATTGTAAATATTGCTTTTGACTCTCTAGGATTCGGTTCGGCTATTTAATGCTCTCGTAAGTTAGCCGCAGGTGCTCCATGTATTGGTATATGGACCGCTCGCGGAAAAGGTTTTGCGGATGAATCTTCGCCACCGCCAGACTGATCGTGCAAACCATTCAGTCATCCGCACAATCGGTAAATGAAATCGATTTCCGGCGGGAGGAGAAAGGAATAGATGCCATCAAGAAATTCTCCTAGAAATCGCATGCTCTGCCAGACTTCTGCCCAGACCTGTGCCTTTTACCGCTGAAACGATCGAATCCACGGTCTTGACTAGCAAAGACACTCGATCAATACGCCGCAAATCCATCAGGATCTGGTTCCCGAACCGACGAGTTATCCGCCGTTCTAAAGCTGATTTGGCCGCAACCGCGTAATCGCCGAGTTGCACTTTCAAGCGACGCTCCTGGAAACGCGCTTTACCGTTGTCATCCGCCGATTCGGGATAGTCCCTTGATCAACCGGATCCGAACTCTCGTCTCTGACCTGATGGCGCAGCGGCGTTTTCCTCAGAGCATCGCAAAGGACCAGCGGGCGATACCTGCCAGCAGGCTCAACCCCACGAGTTTAGCCGCACTCAAACTAAACCGCTGCAACAGCAGAAGCGAAACACCAATCCACGCCAGGGCGAATGCATCGAGGCTCTTGATTCCCGGGCTCCCTGCGGAAAACAAGACGCCTCGGCTCAGGAAGACGGTAAGGTCCAGCATTGCTGCGACCACCACCGCGGTGATCAGTCGCAAAACACTCTCGATGCCCCGCTTTCCATAACTCTTCTCAACAATATGCGCGCCCGCAAATACGAAAAGAAAGCACGGCAAAAACGTGTAGAAAGTCGTAACCAGCAATGCCACGGTCCCCATCAGCATCGAGCCATTGAAATGGTTGAAGCCCGCCATGAAGCCGACGAACGCCACAACGATGATGAGAGGTCCCGGCGTTGTCTCCGCCAAAGAGAATCCGTCCAGCATTTGCCTCTGGCTCAACCACTGATACTTTGTCACAGCGCTTTGAGCAACGTAGGGAATGACCGTATAGGAGCCTCCAAACGTGACGCAGGCCGTCCGCGTAAAGAAGAACGAAGGTTGCTTCCAGAACGCGAAATCCGGACTCAATCGGTTGAGGCAGAACAACGGTATCAGCCACAGCACAATCACGGTAAGAACAATCCAAGCCACTCGCAGGGCCGTGCGCCTGCGCACTCGCGCGTCAGACCCAGCGATTCTGCCGTGCGTCTCGACTGTGGATGCGGGCCCAAGCAGATCTGGCCGGCACCGGCCAACCAGAACGCCAAGCAGGATCACCGAGAGCATCACCAATGGGAGCGACGCGTGAAGCCACATCATGGCGGCGAACGCGCCGAGGGCAGCAATTCGCTGCAACGTGGTGACCAGCGAGCGCCTTGCCACTCGAATCGTGGCGGTGATGACGAGCGCGACTACCGCCGGTTTGAGACCCGACAGCATTGCACCAATCCAGGGCAGCCCTCCGAATCGAACATAGACTACGCTCAAAGCCAGCAGCACGAACATGGAAGGAAGAACGAAAAGCGCCCCGGCAACAATACCGCCCTTCGTCCCATGCAGCTTCCAGCCGATGTAGATGGCAAGCTGCTGCGCTTCCGGGCCGGGCAGGAGCATGCAGTGGCTCAAGGCGTGAAGAAATTGACCGTTGCTGATCCACTTCTTCCTTTCCACGAGATCGTCGTGCATGATCGCAATGTGCGCAGCGGTGCCACCGAAGCTGATCCAGCCCAGTTTCCACCAGAACCGCAAAGCTTGAGCCGATCCCGGGCGCACTGTCTCGTCCTGCAAATGATCAATCATTTTTGAATCCTCTAACGATATTATAACGTCATATTGTCTGTAGGAACGTTTCGCGGTAGTGAACCGTGGCGTACGCCCACATCGTCGACCAAGATTTTAGGCGGGGTCGCGATAGTCCTGGGAGCGTTTGTATCGAGAGCGAGATCAATATGTAGGTACAAATCTTCTAGTGTCTGTAACCAATCGCTACATCATACCGTCATAATGTCGCAATGATATCGATCCCGGATGCACTCGGTTTGCATGGTCCGGGTTCACAGTGGCGATTCACAAAGGAGTAATCGAACATGAATGATATTCGCAAATCATTGGAGCAGGGTCGAACTGCAATAGCTCGCTGGGCTCCGATTCCGCTCCGGCTGGTTGTTGGATATGGCTTTATGCAGCACGGATTCGCCAAGTACTCGAAAGGCCCTGAAGCCTTCGCCGCCATCCTGCATGCAATCGGCGTACCTGCTCCTCACCTCATGGCCTGGCTTACCATTTTGATCGAGTTCTTCGGAGGGTTGGCCGTTCTGCTGGGAGTACTGGTGCCCTTGGCCAGTTTGCCAATGGCTGCAATTCTCCTCGTCGCGATGGTTACGGTCCATCTGCCCTACGGCTTCAGTTCAATCAAAATTATGAGCGTGACCGCCGGTCGTGCCCAGTTCGGGCCGCCAGGCTACGAGGTTGACCTGCTCTATATTGCCTGCCTTGCGACGCTCGTATTCGGTGGTTCCGGACCGATGGCGATCGACAGCTATCTCAGGAAAAAGGGGCTTTCACAATCTTGCGGAGGACATGCGTGTCTAGACGATCAGAGTGCCATCGAGTTGCAGCGGAGCGATGGGCGCCTTTCGTAAGCGGTTCTTGTACTCGCTTGAGTACCCGCAGATAAAACGACCTCGTTTGCATGCGGATAGAAATCGAATATTCGTCTGAACTGAACCCAGCCGCTGAGCAGAACGAGGCCGGGAGAAATGGCTCATGGACAACACAAAACCAAAGCGGATACTCATTCTGGGCGGGGGGTTTGCCGGGCTCACAGTGGCCATGGAATTGGAGAGGAAACTTGCCCGTGATCCTTCGGTCGAAATCACACTGATCAATCGCGAGAACTTTTTCTTGTTCACTCCAATGCTGCACGAAGTCGCGGCCAGCGATCTGGATCTCACGACAATTGTGAATCCTGTCCGCAAAATGCTGCGGCGTGTGAACTTCCTGGCGGGGGAAGTGGACCGGATTGATCTCGAACAAAAGAGAGTCATTGTTTCCCATGGCTTCGATCATCATCCTCACACGCTCGAATTTGATTTTCTGGTTTTCGGCCTGGGGTCCGTCACGAACACCTATGGGCTTCCCGGCGTGCAGGAACATGCGCTAACTATGAAGTCGTTGAACGATGCCATGCGGGTGCGAAACCATCTCATCGCTCATCTCGAGGAGGCGGACAGTGATCACTCCAAAGAGAAAGAGTCGTTATTGACGTTTGTCGTCGCAGGCGGAGGTTTTGCCGGGGTTGAAACGGTCGCCGGTATCAACGATTTCGTCCGTCGAGCCCTGCGCTCGTACCCCCATCTGTCTGAAGACAAGGTGCGAGTCGTGCTTATCCATTCCGGAGCAGTCATCATGCCGGAGTTGGAGGAGAGCCTGGGCGTTTACGCTCAGAAAATCCTCGCAGGGCGCAAGGTGGAGATTCACCTCAAGACCAGGATCGAGAGTTTTTTGGGCGGAGCCGTCCGATTGACCGACGGAACGATGATTCGTACGAACACGCTTGTGTGGACGGCGGGAACCTCCCCGAATCCTCTGCTCGAAACAATTCCGTGCGCGAAGGAGCGCGGCCGCCTGCTCGTAACGGAGTATCTTGAGCTCCAAGGCAGGCCGGGTGTCTGGGCTCTGGGTGATTGTTCGGCTATCCCGGATCGGTCGACGGGTAGGTTTTATCCGCCGACCGCGCAGCACGCGCTGCGCCAAGGCAAGATCGCGGCACATAACATTATCGCGGCCATTCGCGGGACAAAGAAGAAGCGGTTTGATTTTTCGACCATCGGACAACTCGCGACGATCGGCCGGCGGACTGGCGTAGCCAGTATCCTCGGCGTTAACTTCTCAGGATTTATCGCCTGGTGGCTCTGGCGGACGATCTACCTTAGCAAGCTCCCTCGGTTCGAAAAAAAGCTGCGCGTGGCCCTTGACTGGACGCTCGACCTGATCTTTTCGAAGGACCTCGTTCAGTTTCTGGACATCCGGGCACCCATGGTTTCGCGCCCAGAGGCAGTTCCGTCGCAGAAATCCGAGACCATACGGCCCGGACTGCCCGAGCCCGTCCGCTGAGGCACGGACTTTAGCCCGGGGTTAGAGGAATTGACGTAGAGCCTTCGACCGTACGCGAGTAAACAATAGATACGGAAGCTCGAGGCATTCGTGACTGAGTGGCGCTGGTAGCAGGAAACCTATCATTGGCGGTAAATCAACGAGGAATTTTGCGGGCCAGGCGTGTAACGAAGCGCACAAGATCGCCTCGGTAATGCAGCTTCTCGTAGTCCACCGGCCGACCGCCCGTCGAGTACGAGGTTCGTTCAATGAGAAAGATTGGGCTACCTTGTTTCACACGTAGCGCTGCGGCGACCTCCGGGCCGGCAACAACGGATTCCAACTTGTATTCGGCCTCTATAAGGGGAACATCATATTTGCGCTCAAGGAGTGAAAAGATAGGCTCGGTCTTCAAATTGTTGGTGATGATTTTTTTGCCGAGCGCTAAGGGGAGGTAAGTCTCATCGAAGGAGAGGGGGATGCCATCCGCCACGCGCACGCGACGGATTCTGACGACGCGTTCGCCCTTAGTCAGCGCAAGTTGTCCTGCCACACTCATATCGGCAATCACAATGTCTTTCCCGATCACGCGGGCCATCGGCTTCCGGCCCAGCGCGTGCATATCTTCCACAAATCCGGTCAGATCTGTAAGCTCTTGTGTAATTTTGGGCGCGGCGACGAACGTGCCTTTGCCACGGCGAATCTCGACGAGACCGCGGCTCACGAGATTCTGGATAGCCCGACGAACTGTAATGCGGCTGACTTCGAATCGGTCAATAAGCCTGTCTTCGGTCGGCAGTTGATCTCCAACCTTGAGGGAAGCGTCGGTGATCTCGCTGGCGAGAACCGCCTCGACGTGCGAATAGAGGGGAGAATCTGGTGCGATCGTCATGGAAACATCATAACGTCGTATTGTCATCGGGCTCACAGTGATTTGGCTCAGATTGCGGCGGACGTCAATGCCATAGTGGCTGATTCTGGTTGGTGCCTGGAGGGGGACTCGAACCCCCACTCGATTTCTCGATGCGAATTTTAAGTCCTATTTCACGGACCCAAGCATGGCCCTGCACTCCCCTGCACCGCAGCGAATAACAATTTCAAAATGAGTGATTAAGTTCGAGGCGAGAGCAGCGAGATCTATGCGGAAGGCATGCAACATAATTGTGCTTGGCTGTCGACGTCCGCGTCCCGCGGCATGCGTCAAAATCCGATGAAATATAACAAGTAGTGTTATACTCGATCCTGCGAGGATTCTGTCACTGGAAACACCCTAAGAACTGGACGGGAGAAAGCCAAACTCACGCAGCAAGAAGCGGCGTCAAGGCTGGGCCTCACGCAAGCCTACTTGTCGATGCTCGAACGAGGGCGTCGGCCGGTGACTACGGAACTTGCTACGCAGGCAACGAAGGTATTCCATCTTCCGCCAACGGCCCTGCCCCTGGAAGCGGACTCTCTTTCGACTTTGGATGAGAGTGCGTTCAAAGCAGAGCTCGGCGCACTGGGATACCCGGGCTTCTCCTATCTGCGCGGAAAGTCTCACCACAATCCAGCTCGATTGCTGTTCCTCGCACTCGACCAAGACAGCCTCGATAGAAGGGTGGTGGAGGCACTTCCCTGGCTGGCCTACACGTATCAGGGCATGGATTGGGAGTGGCTCACACGCAACGCCAAGTTGAACGACCGTCAGAACAGGCTTGGGTTCGTGGTGGATCTTGCCGAGGAAGTAGCAGAGAAAGCCGGCAATGCATCACGAAGAAAAAGCCTATCGCAGAATAAGGCTCTAATAGAGCGTTCGCGACTCGCGAGAGAGGACACGCTCTCCAACGACTCCATGACGCAAGCTGAGCGCAAATGGCTCCGAAGCAACCGCCCGCCAAAGGCGCGACACTGGAACCTGCTCACGGACCTCGACGTGAAACACTTGGCTTATGTGCCCGCGTGAAGCGATACGGGAACCGTGGCAGTCATTCCTCAACGAACTGGACCGAATCGCAACAACGACGGTGCGTCTCGACTGTATCGGCGGCTTTGTTGTCACAATGCTCTATGGCTTGAGTCGTCCCACGGCTGATGTGGATGTGCTCGAAATCGCTCCACGTGCTGCGGCAGATGCTTTCTCTCAGGTCGCGATGCTGGGCGGGCCACTATTCCAGAAATATGGCGTCTATTTGGCTAATGCGTGAAGGTGCGTTTCGGAGGGTTTGGCTGGATGCGTGTCGTTTTGATTTCAGATACCCACGGTCTCCATGATCGAGTTCGGCAATTGCCGCAAGGTGACATTCTCGTGCATGCTGGCGATTTCATGAACGCAGGTTATGATCTGCGGGAAGTTGTCTCATTCAATCGCTGGCTTGGAGAGCAGCCTTTCGCGCATCGCATTGTTTGTGGTGGGAATCATGACCGGCTTTTCGAGAATTCCACGGAGATGGCACGCCCGCTCCTTTCTAACGGAGTCTACCTCGAAGACAGCGGAACAACGATCGCGGGATTCTCTTTCTGGGGATCGCCCTATACTCCCGAGTTCCTCCACTGGGCTTTTATGTATCCCCGCGGTGAAGCTGCAAATGTGCATTGGGACCGCATTCCAGATGCCCTCGATGTACTCGTTACCCACGGTCCTCCGTATGGAATCCTCGATCAGACAACGTCTGACGAACCCCATCTGGGCTGCGAAGAGCTGCTTAAAGCCGTACGACAGAAGCGACCCAGGGTGCATGTCTTTGGCCATATTCACGGAGGCGCCGGAACCTATGACGACGGGAGCACTCAATTTGTTAATGCCGCCTATTTGAATGAGAGCTACAAACCCCTTGAGCCCGCAGGGAAGGTCCGGGTAATCGATCTGTAAAAATTGCAGCGTGCAGCCCTTTGGGGGCTAAGATCACCCTGATTGCTCGTGGTGTGACAGCCAGCTTCGCCATGCCAGTGGGCTCGAATCGTGGAATGACAACTGGAAAATGAATGGCGGAGAGGCGTTGGGAAAAATTGGCTTTACTATCGCTTCGATGTTGGCCGCCATTTCTTCAGTCGCCATGCGGCCGGGAGTCTGATACCACCGGCGAGCGGCCCCGAAGATGGCCCCAGGCGACAGTGGCCAGCAGATCGGGATCGACACCGGGTCTCATCGCATGCTTTCAATAAATCGCGTACTTCGCGTGAAAGATTGCACGCAAATTGGTTCCCAGATGAGGACGGGGAGCGCCGAAAAGCGGAAGCATAGAGGCCTGACGGAATCGAGCCCGGCTCTGTGAAAGGAACTCACAGAGCCAGTCAACCGTGTCACGGCAGCCGCGCTGCCTAGCTCTTCGCGCTGGGAGTCCATCGTCCTCCCGGCGCTGAGAAGGGGGACGTCAGACGGAGACGTGCGAAGTTGCAGAAACCTGCTGCGCGGGCCGTGGCCGAGTAGAACCCGCACCCAGCGAAGGCAGGAAAATCCCCGTCCGATCTTTGTAAGCAGCGAATTCGGGATGGCGAGACATCGATTCGTCTTTCCGGCGCATGTTGCGGACAAAGTACAGAAACCATCCGGCAAGCACCACGAAGGGCAGCCAGTGCCAGGACGCGACCGCGAAGCCACCGTAGGTAAGTATTTCTCCGAGATAGTTGGGATTCTGCGTTCTGGCGAACATTCCGTCTTCAATGAGTCCTTTGCGCTGCTGCAATACGAAGAATTTCTGCGCATCGCTGACGTAGTGAAGGAACACACCGGAAATGCAAATAAACGTCGCCAGCGCGAAGACCCAGTTCGGCGGTACGGTGTGTTGCGAAATGAGCAAATACGGGCCGATCATATAAGCCATCAACGGCAGGAAAGGTACCAGCAACCCGATCCGTAGCGGGATCGGTTGTGCACAGCGTTTGTCGGCGAACACGGATTGCTTGATAAGCCAAAGCAGGGTATAGGTGCCGTGTAAGCCAAGGTAAAGAAACGCCGCAGCGCTGCAGTTGTGGAAGTACAGCATCATGACGAGAACGATGGGGGTGACGAGAATCTTGTGGGCATTGATGATCCAGTTGACGGTGACCATATCAACCTCCGGCCCATCTGATGTAGACACTGTCTAGATCGTTTCAAATATTCTATGATTTTCTTAGCCATGAAACCCACATCGCATCCGAAACCTTCGGCGAAGCACAAAAGTGATGGATATCACCATGGAGACCTCCGTGCTGCCTTGCTGAAATCCGCGGAGGAGATCATACGGGAATCCGGCCTGGAGGGGCTTACACTACGCGCGTGTGCGCGGAAGGCGGGCGTTTCCCATGGTGCCCCGGCTCATCACTTCGGAAATGTCACCGGCTTGCTGACCGAACTGGCAGCAGAGGGATTCGAGCGGCTGGCGGAAGCCATGGATCCGACGAGAGTAAAGAATGCAGACGATGATCTCGAAACTGCCGGGCTGGGATACATACAATTCGCAATGACGTGGCCGGAACATTTTCGCGTGATGTACCACAGTGAACTGCTCGACCAGCAGTCACCTCGTCTTCGGCTGGCAAGGGAAAGTGCAGAACGGATTGTGCGCCATGCACTGATTCATGTGAACGAGAATTGGACCAGGAAGCTGTCGGGGGATGAGTTGGCAGCGCGATTCGAGACTGCGTGGTGCTGCGTCTATGGCTACGCCTCGCTCTGGGTTGAAGGATCTCGAAAATCACGGTCACTCGACGAAGCACGACGCATGCTCCGGGTCTTGCGGCCAGCGCTTGTGCGAGAGTAGGGCCTCTCTTTCTTAAATAGAGCGAAGGGCGCGTTCCTCGGTAATTGCGTCCAGATAGTGCGGAAGTTGAGGGAATGATGCGGCTTGCCGGTTTAATCTTTCGCCATTCATTCAGCCTAGACCCCACGCAAGAATTCTAAGGTCTAGCGATTCAACTGGGCAGCGAGTTGTTTCATCGCTGCATTTTCGCGGGCGACTTCACCAGCCTCTCGACTGTGCAAAGCAATCTCTGCGGCGATGGAGCGACCGAGAATCCGCTGATCAATGTTGCCAAATCGCCCAGGGACCAGGCTTCCCAACCAGGCAGTCCAGGCCGGGGTATGAGCGTTGCCGACAATGATCCCGGGGCGAAAGATGGCGAGGCGGGTAAAACCGATGTTGCGCACAGTGTCTTCCTTCATGCCCATTACGCGAACATAGCGAAACCGGCTGCGGGCTGTGCTTCCTACCGCAGACAGTAGGCAAAACTGGGGGATTCCGGCGTCGTGGCAGCCACGCGCAAAGGCACCGACGACGCCGACTTCAAGTCGTCGCAATTCTTCTTCGCTCCAGCGCGCCGATCCAGAACCGACGCCTACACAGCTCACGGCGCCGACGGGACCCTGGCTCAAAACTTCGCGCGCGAGGGCGGCCGTGCGCTCGGTAAAGTCAGCTGCACCGCTATCGAGAACGACATTGCGCACTCGCTGTCGCGCCGCAATGGGCTTTCTCGTGACCATCACAACTTCCCGGCATTCCGGAATTGCCAGCAACTCCGCTACAGCTGCACCACCGACTTGCCCGGTACCACCGAGGATGATTGCCGCGAAACTCTGCTTCATAAATGAGACCTCTGCCTAGGTATGGATGCGGGCCTGTGTCGAGCCTGTTATGAAGCTCTATGCTCGGGAACACTTTCACCTTCTCGTGTTAGCGAGACATTTGTTCAACTTCTGTGGATCGGGCTGCGAGCCATTCAGAAGGAGACATTCCTACGTTTTGCGTAAAGACTCGCGTTAAAGCTGTCGCATTGGCATATCCCACGGCGGCTGCAATGAGCTTTAGTGAGTTGCCCTTACGCAACATCGTTTGGGCGATTCCCAGGCGCCAGTTGGTCAGGTAATCAAAAGGCGTCGTGCCGACGACCTTGCGAAAGTGGGCGGCGAAGCGCGCGCGGGACATGCCTGCCCGTTGAGCGAGTTGTTCCAGCGACCATGGAGTTTCAGGGTGTTTGTGCATGCCCTCGATCGCCTTGCCCAGACGCTCATCGGCGAGCCCCAACAAGACCCCGCTATCGATCAGCCGCGCATTCAGCGCGGACCGAATGAGAAGTACGAGGACGTATTCGAAGAGACGATCGAGGGCGGTCTGCCGGCCTGGGAATTCGGATCTAGCTTCAGAAAACAGGAGTTCGAGAGCCGGTGCAAGCTCGGGAAGAGCGTCCAGAGCAGCTATGAATGGCTCTGGGAATGAAGCGATAAGGGGATTCAACATTCCGACACCGAACTTGACGGTTGCGCAGACGAGTTCCGCACCATCTTCTGTTGAGCCGTGAACACGGTGTTGATGGGGACGCGGAAAGAACAGGATGCTTGGAGTATCGAGGACCAGCTTGCGAGCGTTGGGGTGAGTGACCGTCAGCGTTCCTTTGCGGAGCACATGAAGATAACCGGCCTGCTCATCAAGGTTGGGAGAAACGCCACAGAGCTGCCCCGAGTAAAACATTCGGGCCGAGAGTGAGAATCGTTCGAATAGCGGGCCGAGATGATCCATAACGAGACTATAAGGTATATCAACAATACTATATATGACAATACGTACCATCTCATCTTCAGAAATGCTTTCCCGCGGTGCAGAGGCATCGGCGGAAATTGGAGAAGATGATGTCCCGTATTGCTCCTGTTGTTTCGTCCAAAGTTGATGCAAAAACTGCGGCCGTTCTTTCCCAGGTGAAGGCGAGCCTGGGAATGGTCCCCAACCTCTTTATCACGCTGG
>DASXLY010000262.1:0-86809 GCA_036495975.1 Occallatibacter sp.
CGGCTTTTGTCCGCAGCAGCGGAAGGTGGTTTGGAGCCTCCTCCTGCAAAGCGGCTCCGAGGGGCCTGCCCTCATCGGTTAAGTAGCTACGCAAAACGAGACGTCTGTCGCCGTCTCGTTTTGCTCGTGGCGCACTTAGAAAATCAATTTCAGCGCAAACTGAATCTCTCGGGCCGGGGTTTGTGTCTGGTCAATCTGGCCGGCACCGGGTACCGGATTGCCGTCCTGATCGAACACTGTCTGGTTGTCGATGGGCGGCGCAAAGTTCGCATGGTTAATGACGTTGAAGGCTTCAGCACGGAATTGGACGTTGATCCGTTCCGCAACCGAAGTGTTCTTGACGATGGAGGCATCCACACTGACCAGGCCGGGTCCGATTGCCGAGTTGCGACGGAAGTTGCCATACCGATTGACCGGATTGGGAAAGGCGAGACAATCCGTATGGATATATGCTGCAGGATTGCCGGGGTTGGTCAATTGCTTGCATGTTCGATCTGGCAGGTCTTCGACATTGGTGGTGTCCTGGCCGGTCGGATCTCCACCAAGGATAGGGTTAAACGGGACACCACTGCTCAGCTCGGTAATGGTGCCTATTTCCCAGCCGCGCGCAATCTTGTTTTGCAGTTTGCTGCGAGTGTTGACATTGAGCGGACCACCGATGTCCCACACGATGTTGGCCATGAAATTGTGGCGCAGATCGAAGTCGGACAAACCGCGATTGATACTGGGATAGAACCACTGCACGCCGACGAGGGAGTTGGAGAAAGCGTCGGAGCCCACCGACGTGGAACTGGTGTCGATGCTCTTACTCCACGTGTATGAACCCTGAGCTGTAACACCTTTGCGCATGTTCTGGGTTATTTTCATTTCAAGCGCGTTGAACTCGGAACCGCCGGTCCAGACGACGCCGCTGATGCGCCCAAAGTTAGGGTTGATTCGATTCCCATTAACGGGATAAAAGAGCTGGCCATTAGTAAGCGTGGGAACGGTGGAATCCATGTCGTCAGAAGGTGATGCATTGTGGACCCCGTGCGATCCGACATAGGCGACCAGACCCGTCAAGCCCGAAGCCAGTTCGCGCTGAATATTGAGGTTCCAGTTCATAACATAGTTGCGAGGCGGATGCTGCTGCACGTAGCCGCCTCGCAGGGTATTGGAGTTTCCGGCGATAAGGGCATAAGCACCGGTTTCAAACGTCCCGGGAGGCAGGGTATTAATGGTCCCCTGAGCAAAGTAGGGGTAGGTAAACTCCGTTTCAAGCTCAAACTGGTAGGGCAAAGGCAGGACATCGAACAGTCCGGCGCCGCCACGAACCGCCGTCTTGCCATTCCCGAATGGATCCCAGCTGAACCCCACGCGGGGCTCAAAGTTCTTGAGTGTCGGATTGGAAAAGAATGGAGAGCCGAGGGTGAGGGTTGAGTCGGTCAGATTTGTCAGATGAGCGAGCTCGTTGTGTGCCTCCGTGGGTACCGTGGCGATTTCATAACGGAGACCCAGGTTTGCAGTAAATCGGGAGGAGACCTTGATGTCGTCCTGAAAGTAGCCGCCGAGGATTGTCTCGCGAATGCCGCGAACGGAGAGATGACCTGGTAAGACTCCTTCAAACGATTTCGGCTGATTGGTTAGGAATGCCGGAAGCGATCCGAACTTGAAAGCACCGGTAGGCCCCGCCTCAGCGAACTCATTGCTGTCGATGCGTTCGAGGGAGAAGCCAAATTGCATGGACTGAATGCCTTTGGTCAGATAGGCATTGTCACTGACTTGGTACGAGGTATACCAGTAGCGGTGAATCGAAAAGCCGTTGAGGCCACCGGAAAATGCGGCCAGACCCGGAACGGCGACGCTGGGAGCAAAGCTCCCGGGAGCGGCACCATAGCTCGTGTCAGCGGTAGCGGGATTGATCTGTGAGGTATCGCCCTCACGGGCCTCAACTCGATTAACTCCGGCGCGCACGGTATTGAGGAAGGACGTGCTGAATATGTGATCCTCATCCACCGAGCCAATGTTTCGGTTCACTCCGTATAAAAAGGACTTGTTATTGAACTCGTCAGGTTCGCTGGCATTGCTTCGGTCATACAGATACATGGCGTTCATGCTGTCCTTATGCGAAAACTGGACCGTTTCTTTGGTGGTGGCAAAATCCTCCGAGCTGATGTCTGCGCCGGGGAAGCTGAACTTGCCGGTATCGCCAGAAGCTGTCAATGGGCCATTGGGCAACGGGTAAAAGGCCTGAATGAACTTCGAGACTGTCGGGTCAACGGTAACTGCTCCGGTGGACAGATTTCCCTGCCGCGCTGCGGGTGACGGAACCAGTGAGATCTGTGTCACACCCAGATTCTGTCGCACTCCTTCGTAATCGCCAAAGTAGAAAGCTCTATCTTTTCTGACTGGTCCACCCACGGATCCACCGAACTGATTGCGCCTGAACTCCGGTTTAGTGACATCGAAGTAGTTACTGCCATCAAGCGCGCTGTTGCGGAGGAACTCATAGACCGATCCATGCAGCGCATTGCTGCCGGTATTCGTAACGGCGTTGACGATTCCGCCCGAGGTGCGCCCATATTGCGCGGGATAGCTGCTTGAAACGACGGAGAACTCCTTGATCGCATCTACGCCGAGATTGGAGCCCAGAGCACTACCCGGAGCGCCGTTGGCATAGTCGTTGATACTGATCCCGTCAAGCAGATAGTTGTTCTGCCACGGCCGGCCACCAGAGATGCTCATCTGCTGTCCTGAGCCCTGCTGGACACGATTGTCGGTGGCCTGCTCGCCCCGAATGGCGGAGACGCCCGGTTCTAATGTTGCCAGCTGGCTCCAGTCCCGGCCATTCAGGGGTAGCTGCGTTACCTGTTCCTGGCCTACGACTCCGCTCAATTCCGATGTCCCCAACTCGATGGTCGAGGCAACATCGCTCACCACGACCTTTTCGGTTTGGGCACCGACAGATAGGACAACATTGACAATCAGAACAGCCCCGACCGTAAGATTGGCGCCGGTCCGTTCGACGGTGGCGAACCCATGCGCGGAAGTGGTAATTGAATACGTGCCGGGGTTGAGATCAGGCGCAATATAGATGCCCGCCCCGTTGGTGTCCACGGTCTGCTTCACGTGTGTCGCGTCGTTTTCGATAAGCACCTGAGCATTGGGTATGACCGCGCCGCTCGGATCTGTGACACTTCCCCGAATGGTTCCTCCAGATACTTGCGAGTTTGCGTATTGGCTGGCGGTAAGAGACAGCACGAAGAGGAACAGGGTACCGCCAGCCCGAGGAAACCTCAATTGCATATTAACCTCCTGAAAAAAGCCGGTAAGGATCTGTGTGTGAAGCCGTGGGTATCGCATCAGGAGGCGATCTATGGCGACGACACTAGCAGGCATGAGGTTAACCGAACCTTAATCGCCACAATTTCGATTGGAGCAATGGAACAACGTGAACTGAGGGTCTTTTCTGTTGACCACGGGATCGATGATCAGCTATTGTTACGCCGCTTGGGGTGAGTGCACGCACGATTCACAGGAAACATCCTCCCGCGCAATCGCAGGACTGATTCCCCGTTTGTCCGCATCGGAGATATCGTTCAATGTACTCATCCATCGAATCATGGAACGATTTGAGTCGCCGCAACCTTTTACGCTATGGATTGGCGACCATTCGCGAGACCTTGCGCCAAACCACGGATCAACCTGTTGAGCCCAGCGTGATCGCTACGCTCTCCGCCTACATGGGAAATGCCGCTGACCGGCTAGTTCCGGATGAGGCGACGGAGCGTACGAAACAGCATCTGCTCGACACGATCGCCTCAATGATCTCCGGCATCGACTTGCCGCCGGGCCGCATGGGTCTCAAGTTTATCGAGTCGTATCGAGGCTCTGGAAGTGCCACCGTCGCTGGTTCCGGAGTGAGTTGCGGCCCACTTGAGGCCGCGATGGCCAATGCGATGCTTGCTCACTCCGATGAAACCGATGACTCGCACGCTCCTTCCCAATCACATCCAGGATGTGGCGTGATCCCTGCAGCGCTGGCTGCCGCAGAGCACTTCGCAATCGATGGCACGCATCTGCTGCGCGCAATCGCTCTTGGGTATGATGTGGGAACACGGGTTTCGATGACCCTGGGCGGCGAGGATTATCAAACCCATTTCCACCGCGATACGCACTCCATCTGCACGGTGTTTGGAGCGGGGGCAGCCGCCGCCTGCGCCGCAAAGCTGAATGCCCAACAAATGCGATGGGTTCTGGATTACTCCGCCCAGCAGGCGTCGGGAATTGCGGCCTGGCAGCGGGACACGCATCATGTGGAGAAGGCGCTCGTCTTCGGCGGGTTCGCGGCGAGGGATGCGCTTTCAACGGCATTGCTGATTCACGCCGGAGCCACCGGAGTGAACGACGTACTGTCCGGACCGGATAACTTCTTCCTCGCGTTCAAGCCCGAAGCCGACCCGCAGGGCCTGATAGATAAACTTGGCGAACGCTATGAGGTGACCCGCACCAATATCAAGAAATGGACGGTAGGCTCGCCGATCCAGGCGGTTTTAGATGCTCTCGAGTTGCTGCTCCACGAGCACCCGGTTAAACCGGCCGACGTGAGGGAAGTTGTAGTCCGCATCGGGTCAGGCGAAGCGCACATCGTGGACAATCGGGATATGCCCGATATTTCACTGCAGCATATGGTGGCGGTGATGATTACCGATGGGACGGTGACATTTCGCTCTGCGCATGACCAGGCACGCATGCAGGATTCGGGCATTCAAAAGCTTCGATCGCAAGTTCGCCTGGTCTACGATGACGGACTGCAGCGCCTGTACCCAGTTCGTGTCGCAGTTGTGGAGATAACAACGACCGACGGCAAGACCTACTCCAAACGTGTGGACGCGGTGCGCGGTTCTGCCGAGAATCCGATGAGCACGAAGGAGGTTGTGACGAAGGCTCAGGACCTCATCAGTCCCATTTTGGGCACCGAACGCTCCGGAAGGCTAATCGAGGCCGTGCTGAAAATTGAGAAGATCTCCAACGTACGGTTCCTTGGCCCAATGCTTCGACGTGCGTAAACCGCATCTTGTGGTCGAGACATCGGCATGTACGCAGCCAGTCTTCGACAAAATAAATCCAGTATGTGACATAGAGTTTAAGGCTCACCTAATTCTTCGTGGCATAGGGTAAGGAAGAGTCACCGAACCTCGATGCCCTCGACCTCTGCCGATTCCCTTCCCCTACGCACCGAATCGCCGGGCTGGCGATTCGCGGTTGCCGCTTCTATTCTTGGCTGGGTTCTCGATGCCTTCAATTTCTTTGTCGTCGTATTTCTCTTTGAGCCGCTGGCCGATTCCTTTCATGTATCCAAGGCGGCGATCGTCTTCAGCCTGACGGTCACGCTGGCACTTCGCCCAGTGGGTGCGCTTCTTTTTGGCGTAATGGCAGACCGCTATGGACGTAAGGGCCCGCTGATCGCGTGCGTTCTCTTCTTTACCGCATTCACCATCTGGAGCGGCTACGCGTCGAGCTACAAACTCTTTTTACTCATGCGCGCACTGTACGGGATAGGCATGGGCGGCTACTGGGGCATTGGTGCGTCATATGCTATGGAGAGTTCGCCGCGGAGATACCGCGGACTTGTCTCGGGGTTACTGCAAGGCGGCTATCCATTCGGATATCTTCTGACGGCGCTTGCCATGCAGATGCTGGTGCCGTTAGTCGGCTGGCGCGCAATGTTTTTCGTCGGCTGCCCGGTCACAGCGGCGATCGTGATACTCACTCTTTTTGCACCTGAATCCGATTCCTGGATGCTGCATCGCTCACCCGGGCTGGGCACAATCGCGAGCACGTTAGGGAGGCATTTACCTCTCTTTGTCTATGTGCTGCTGATGATGACTGCGATGAACAGTCTGTCACACGGAAGCCAGGATCTATATCCAAACTTTCTCAAAAGCAATCCAGCGCTCACGGGAAGCACCATACTTGGAATGCATCTCGTTTATGGCATCCCGGTCGTCTACAACGTCGGCGCGGTTCTGGGCGCTCTTTTCTTCGGGCACATCTCGGGGAGAATCGGCAGGCGACGCGCGCTCCTTATCGCTCTCTTCCTTTGCATAATTTCCATTCCTGGATGGGCCTTCGGAGGATCCCTTGCGGCGCTTCTGGCTGGATCGTTCATCATGCAGATGGGCGTGCAGGGCGCATTCGGAGTGATTCCAGCGCACCTTACGGAGCTTTCTCCGGATTCTGTTCGCAGCCTGTTCCCGGGACTCGTCTATCAAATCGGGGTACTCTTGTCTTCACCTGCGGTTACCCTTGAATTTTCGTTGCGCGATCGCATCGGTTATCCGTGGGCGTTGACTGTATTCGAGGCCACGGTGATCGCGGCGCTCCTATGCCTTTTCGCATTCGGACCGGAGAAAACCGGCCGCGATTTTCACCGGACGGACGACGATACGGTCGCGCCGCCCCCTTCAACCACCTTACAGTTGGAGCGAATTCTGTGACCCCTTCAATCGCGGTGTTTCAGAATCGGTTCCCGTTCAAACCGCAGCGCGTATCCCAGCCCACGCACCGTCTGGATCAGTTTTTCCCCGGCGACAGTGTCTATCTTGCGCCGAAGCCCGGAAATATATACTTCGATAACATTCCCGAATTTCTCCCAGTTGTAGTCGTACAGATGCTCGAGCAGTTCCATTTTTGAAACCAGCGCCCCGCGTCGAAGCGCAAGGTACTCCAGTACGCGATATTCCATGGCGGTCAAAAGTATGCGTGTTCCATTCACCTGGACGCGGCGGGTGCTGGTGTTGACCTCCAGGGGACCGTTCTGAATCACCGACGAGTGCTCACCCTTTCCGCGGCGCATGAGCGCTTTGCATCGGGCTACGAATTCACCGAGGTCGAACGGTTTGGTCAGGTAATCGTCGGCACCGGCATTGAGCAGCTTGACAACAATCTCCTTTTCGTCGCGAGCGGTAAGGACAAGAACGGGCGCGTTCCCTCCGTCGGCCCTAAAACTCTTCAACAACTGCAGCCCGGTCAATTTGGGAAGCATCAGATCCAGCACGACCAGATCGTAGGGACTTGAACGCGCAAGAAAGAGCCCCTCCTCCCCATCGGGTGCAAGATCGACAGCGCAGAGAGCGTTGTCGCGCAGTATTCCGGCAATATTCTGCGCCAGCCGTTCTTCGTCCTCGACAATCAGCACGCGCATCCAGTCGGTCCTTTCCCTCCGGTGAGACTGATTGACCGTGGAGCATAAGCAACATGACTACGCTTCTTGCGGGAGCCAGGCATCGGACTTAAACGGCTTCTTGCGCCTCTGCGGCGCGGTTGCGAGTAAGAACGAAATAGACCACTGGCGTGACGACGAGGCTCAGCACCATGGAGACTGCCAAGCCCCCAATCACCGCTATGGCAAGCGGCTGCAACATCTGAGAGCCCGCTCCTAGAGCAAACGCCAAGGGCAGCATACCGCAGACAGCTGCAATCGCGGTCATTACAATGGGCCGCAAACGACGCTGCGCGGCGTGAATCATGGCATCGGCAGCACTGGCACCTTGAGCGCGGTACTTCTCGTCTGCATCCAAAAGCAGGATCCCGTTCTTAGCCACGATACCAATCACCATGATAAGCCCCATGAATGAAGCCACGTTGAATGTCGTGTTCGTGACAAGCAGGGCAAGAATAACCCCGGAGATTGAGAGTATCGACGAGGTAAGAATAGCAATGGGTGCAGGGAAATTGCGGAATTCTACCAGCAGAACCCCGAAGACCAGGGCTAGGGCCAACAGCAGTACACGGAGCAGATCGCGGAATGATTTCTGTTGCTCTTCGTAGGTGCCGCCATATTCGACGCGAACCGATGAGGGCAGATGGAGAGCCGATACGGTCGCTCTCACTTTTCCGATGGCGGTGCCGAGATCCGAACCCTCGAGGTCGCCCGTGACCACGTCGAGCCGCTGCAAATTCTCCTGCAGGAGTTCGTTCTGGGGTGGAAGTTGCTCAATGTTGGCCAGTGAGCCGAGAGTTGAGGTGTGACCCGATGCGCTGTTGAAAACCGTGTCGCGGATCGAGTCCAGCGATTTCCGCGTCTCGTTACTCAAGCGGACCCGGATGGTGTACGGACGGCCATTGGCGATGAGAGGCGAAGTGATTGGAATGCCGTCCAGGACCGAGGTTGCATCCTCAGAAACTTCCTGCGGTGTGAAGCCGAGTCGCGACGTAACCGAAGGATTGATCTGGAAGTCAGTGGCGGGGCCGCTGATCGTATCCTCCACACCGTTCCGTACATCGACTACACCGGGGATCTTAGCGATCGCGCCTCCCACCCTCGGAGCGATCTTCGTCAGGAGTTGCTCATCGTCCGAAAAGAGCTTGACTTGGATTGGCTCGGGTGCGTTGGAGAGATCGTTAATGTTGTCCTGCAGAATCTGCACCAGCTCGATATCGAGCGCGGGCTCGGTGCCGTTGACCCGATTGCGAACGTCGTCCATCACCTCCCACACGGAACGGCTTCGATTGGCTTTGAGTTTAACCGTGAAGTCGCCCCGATTAGCCTCGGTGACAGCGGCGTATCCGAGTTGTAGACCGGTACGGCGCGAGGTGCTCTCAATTTCCGGAATCGAGTGGAGGATGCGCTCCACATGATCCAGTACGCGATTGGTTTCCGGAAGTGAGCTGCCGGACGGTGTGAAGTAGTCGAGGATGAAGCCCCCCTCGTCCATCATCGGCAGAAGATCGGAACCGAGCGCCTGGTAGCCGATCCAGGTAGCCGCCACAAGCAGAAGACATGTGCCCCCCAGCCAAAGCGGCTTCATGAGCGACCAGTCCAGTACTCGCCGATGGATGCGCAAGACACTGCTAAGGAATCGTCCGGCAGTGTGACCACCGGCGGATGTCTGATCTTGCCGGCTACGCAAAAGAACAAAGCTCAACCCCGGAGTCCAAGTGAGCGCCAGTGCGAGCGATGTGAGTAGCGCGGCCGTCATCGTAACCGCCAGGGCGCGGAAGAAAAGACCAGTCACACCGGTCACAGAAACCAGGGGCAGAAAAACAACGACGGGCGTAATCGTTGAACCGAGAAGGGGAACCGTAAGCTCACGAAGCGCCTTGCGCACGGCCTCTGCCCGGCGTTCGCCGTTGTCGCGGTGCATCGCAATGTTCTCAACCATCACAATCGCATCGTCGATGACCAGGCCGATTGCCGCGGCCAGCCCGCCCAGGGTCATCAAGTTAAAGCTCTCGCCCATGATCCATAAAAATACGATTGTCACGGCAATAGTGACCGGAATCACTAGACCCGCGATCAGGGATGAGGTCCAATCGCGTAAAAAAAGGAACAGGATGATGCAGGCAAGGATAAGACCTATGAAAATAGCGTCGCGCACGCTTGCGATTGCATCCCGCACCAGCTGCGACTGATCGTAGAAGGGCTCAAGCCTGACTCCTTGTGGGAGTTTCTTGCGCAACTCCGCAATCTGCGCGGCTACTGCATCAGCGACAGCCACCGTGTTGCTGGTGGGCTGCCGCATCAAGCTCAGCAGGACCGCGTTCTTACCGTTGGCGGTGACCGTGGTGTAGACCGGCATCGTGGCGTCTTCCACCTTCGCGACGTCGGCCACGCGCACGGGCGCCCCCGTCGCCATTGTCTTTACGACAAGTTGCCTAAGTTGCTCAGCATCGTGCGTCTGCGCACCCACCAGGCCGAGAATGAGTTGGTGGTCAGCTTCATACAGTCCAGGCGAATCAACGATATTCGACGCCTCAATCGCCGCAGCCAATTCAGGGATCGTGATCCCGGCTCCCTGCATCAGTGCCGGGTCCGGCACTACGTGGAACTCCGGTACTTGGCCACCCTGGACCAGGACCGTGCTCACCCCGGAGACGCGGTTCAATGGCGGCTTGAGATCGTAGGTGGCGATCTCCCACAATCGCGTCTGCGGAATCGTGTCGGAGGTCAGGCTGTAACCCAGGATTGGAAAGCTGGCAAAAGTCAGGCGCTTGGTGGTGATGTTTACGGTCGCCGGCAGAGACTGCCGTACGGTCGTAAGCGCAGCATCAACAAGCTGCAGCTCCGTGACCATATCCACATTCCAGTCGAAGAACAGGCTGACTTCGGCCGACCCGCGGCTGGTTGTCGAGCGCACCGTCTCAAGCCCTGGAACTGAGTTGATCGCGTTTTCGATCGGCCGCGTGATCGTCACTTCCATTTGCTCGACCGGCATCACCCCGTTATCGATCGCGATGATCACGCGCGGAAAGTTGGTCTCCGGAAAAACAGAGATGGGCACCTTGAAGGCAAGGTAGATCCCTGCCAGAGTCAGAATGGTAGCGAAGAAAAAAATGCTCCGCGTCGAACGCGCCAGCCAAAATGGCTTTTCCGTCAGCACAATCTGTGGAGAAGCGACCGCCATCATTTGTCCTCCCCACCCTTCTCTGCCCTAGGTTTGGCATCGTCGTCTTCCGCCGGACCTACCTTCACTTTCACGCCGTCATCCAGCCCGTACGCTCCCCCGGTAATGACGGTGTCGCCCGGCGCAAGTCCGCTTGTCACCTGCACGTCGTCGTCATCGCCGATTCCTAGGGTGATGGTCTTGCGGTGGGCCTTTCCATCGGCGCCCATCAGCATCACGGATTTACTACCGTCTTGGCCTGTCAGAACCGCCGCAGCCGGAATCTTCCAGGCTTTTTCTACCGTCTGCCCCGTGATCGAAGCCTTCACTGGAGTTCCGACCTTCAAGGCACCGGACTTGTTGGCAACCCGTAGCCAAACCTCCAACGTCGTGCTGCCGGCATCCAACGCTGGACTTATCAGGACTACCTTCGCCTTCACCGGCTCAGCCACTCCGGGCACACTGATCGATGCTTCATCGCCAACCTTCATCTCCTGGGCCACTCCTTGGGCAACATGCGCCTTCGCGATCAGAGCAGAAGTGTCCATCACCGTAATCAACGGAGCACCGGCTGCTACCGTTTCGCCCGCGAAGAGCGGCCGGTCTGTAACAACACCATTGATCGGACTGCGAATTTCAGAGTAGGTTACTTGCGCCTCAGCACCTTTGTACTTGCCCTCGGCCGAGGTCAACTGTCCATTTGCTGCCTTTAAGGCCGCTTCGTGGCTTACACTGCGCAATGATTCAAGATGCTTGGCCGCAGCGTCATACGCCGCCCGCGCCTGCACTTGCACGGTCATGGCTGTATCCAGATCGCGCCCAGGGATTGCACCTTGACCGAAAAGTTGCTTGCGGCTGTTCACGATGCTGTTGCTCAGATCGAGATTTGCCTTCGCCTGCGCGCAGTCCAACTCAGCCTTTTGAGCATCCTCCGGAACCTGCGCTTTTGTAGCCGTGGCATATGCCGCTTCGGCAGCTTCATATGAACCCTGGTTGTCCATCTCAGCGGCGGCGAGATCAGAGTTCTCCAGAGTAGCGAGCAACTCGCCTTCTTTCACGCGAGCTCCGCGCTGCACGTAGAACTTCTTCACCGGGGCCGTGATCTTGGGCACGATCGCAGCCTGTGCCGCGGGCGAAAGAATGGCATCGGCAATGATGTGCGCCGACATCGTTCCCTGCTCCGGATGCTCGGCTTGCACGGTGACTTCGGGTTCCGCCGCTTCTTCCTTTTTGCATCCAGACAGGAAAGCGAAGGAAATTGCGATCAGGATCGCCGCCGACCACGTATGGCGCGCCTGGCCCCGCCTTTGAATAGAGTGCGCGTAAGAAACTACTTGGGAATTCATTCTCGTCATTAGCTCACATCGTTCCTGTCAGGGTTTGCAAATCGGCCAATGCCATCTGGTAGCGAACGCGTCCGTCCTCGCGCGCATTCTGCACCGCGAGAAATGCGTTTTGTGCATCCACTACTTCGAGCACGTTAGCTTCTCCGCCTTGATACCCCAACTTCACAAGTCGCAGGCTTTCTGCGGCTGTCGCTACGCTCGTGTCGAGCGAGGCCAACTGCTCACGTGCACTCACTGCTTCGCTATACGCTTCATCGAGTCGCGCGATCAGGTGCTTCTGCGTAGCGCTAAGCGCCACCTTGGCAACATCACGGCCTATCTCGCTCTGTTTCACCTTGTGCCGGGTCGATAGCCAGTCCCATACCGGAATGTCCACCGTAATACTGGCGGAGTAGCCGAGATTCCGAACGTGGTCGGGCCCATTCACCGCAAGCTGGGGGGCGTCAACGCCATACGCGACACTAAATCCCAGATCAGGCAGATAGGACGCACGCGCAGCCATCACATCGGCATTACTCACGCGCAAGGCGCTCAGCGCGCTGCTCAGTTCCGGATTGCTCTCAGCCGCGGCTCGCTCCACGTCAGTTCGCGCAGGGAGGTCGGGCGGGCTTTTAGGGACTTCGAGCCCATACTGCGTGTGCGGATCGGGAAACAACAAGACGGCCAATTCAAGGTGTGCCTTCTCGGCAGCTATTCTGGCATCGGACAGGTCCCGGCCCCGCTGTTGCTCTAGAAGTTGGGCCTTCACGACATCGGCATGTGCTCCCTCGCGTACCTGTTCGCGCAGCGTGGTCAGCCTGGTAAAGTCCGCCGCTTCGTTATGAGCGCGGTCGGCATCGGTCAGCTTGTGATCTGCCGCAGCCAAGCCATAGAAGAGTGCCGTCACAGCAGAAACGAGGCCGCGCCGTGCCACTTCCATTTCCGCTGCGGCCTGCGCGGCTGCGGCATCGGCGCGCCGTACCCCTGCCACGCGGGCAAGGCCCAGCGTCTCATTCACCACGGCCTGGCTTGCATACTCGCGGATTGCGTTGTTGGCAATGAACCGCGGCGCCGGTTGGGCAGCGGCCCCTTGGCCTGCCTGATTGAGCAATCCGTTTGGTTGTGTATACAGGAACTCATTGTGATAAACCACGCTCGGAAACAACCCTGCCCAAGCGATAGAACGGTCTAATGTAGCGATCCGATTACCGCCTGAAGCGCTTACAAAACTCGGGTCATTTTCTCTGGCCCGATGGATTGCCTCTACGAGCGTTATCGAAACCGGCGATGGCCGCGTTCCCTGGCCAGGCGAACTCCCGGTCTGCCCCCAGTCCATGGATGCGGCAGCGAGCAAAGAGACTGCCAAAATACCGAGACCACGCGCGAAATTCACTCCCACCCTCACTGAAGTTGTCCTCGTCCTGACCCAGACTTGAACAGTCAACACCTCCCAGGGCGTCCTGAGAGCTCGAGACCGCCTGAATCAAGGTGACCTTAACGAAAGAACCCTTAAGGCAGGATTAACTTGCAATTCGCTGAGGTAGATCATGCTCGCGACGACAATTACGCAGTAGCAAACAATTCCAAACTCGAAGAGCAAGAGACTGGGTCAATGTGCCGCTGAATGATCGAGGAGTAGTGTAAGGCCAGCCGTACCTCGTCGCTGAGCGGACAGTGCTCACAGAGTAATGGAGATCGCGTAATGGCGAATGATCACGTGAACAGCATTTTTGGACTACGACTGAAGAGTTGATGAATGCGTGTTTCTGCTGTCCTTGTCACCATCCCGCTCTATGTGTTTGTTTATCTCCGCGTTTAGCATCCTCCTCCTGTTGCGGTCGGTGATCCCGGTTCATGCTGGAAAAGCAAATCGTGCGCATTCTCTTGCATGCACGCATTGATCCGGAGATGCAATCGAGGTGCCAATCGAAATCAGTGAGGCAAGTTCCTTTGGATTAATTCGCGTCGCCCGTCGAGCAGATCCGAGGCTTGCCAGGAGTGCAATAGCGAGGAGGAAGAGTGGCACAGACGTGAACGCGATTGGGTCGTGGGCGCCGAGCCCAAACATCATGCTAGAAAGCACGGCGGCGCATGGAGCCGCGCCAACGATGCCGCCGATCCGGGTCGAGCGCATTGCCTGCCGAAGCAGCTGGGGCATGACAGCGGCGCTATCGGCGCCCAGAGCCATACAGATGCCAATATCGAACATTTCAGACGATCGCCAGAGTGTTCTCCGCCATTTCGATTACGACTCGGCCGATCGCGATGTTCGATCGGCGTACCTAGAATTCGTAGCGCACTCCAAACTGCAACTGACGTCCCGCCATGGCGGTCTGGGCGTGGCCGAAGAGGGCAGACTGCAAGTTTCCCACATAGTTCTGAAAGTTGGGATGATTAAGGACGTTGAACGTTCCGGCACTGATATTCAGAGACTGGGCATCGGCGGCCTTCTTCCGCGCTCTAACCAATTGGAACTTGTGCGCCCACTGCAGATCCAGATCTCCAGTCCCGCCGCCCTCCAGGCTGTTTCGTCCCACCCCCGCGGGTCTCGCATTGCTTAGCCCCGTGTGAAACGTATCCACTCCCGCCGTCTCGGTGTACGGCATCCCGGAATAAAGTGAGGCGGACACGCCCAGTGATAGCCAGTAGCCAGGATTCACATTCCCAATCAAGTTAAATCGCTGCAACTGGTCGAAACTCGCGCGGCCCCATTCATTGTTCGGATTGTATGGGTCTTGCGGATAGAAGCGAATGCCATCGGTGTTCGACTCGATCCGGCCGACCGTATACTGCGCTTGTCCGCGGAACCATCGCCATCCCTGGCTGCGCATGGAAACATCCATTGCATTCGACAGTTGTCTTCCACCTGACTCAACCTGCTGCACGAATCCCAATTGCGGGTCAGGCCTCGTCGTATACAACGGACCAAGCGGTGCATTCGCATCTCGTGACCGGAAACTCGCCACCCCAACAAAACCCCGATATCCCGCACTGACCACGATACCTTTGCCAATCTGCCTTTCCACGGTCGCGGAATATTGGATGGTATAGGGCGTGCGTACGTCGGGCCGCAATCGCACCAGGCTGACCGGCAACATATTCAAATTTTGACTCGGTCCCAAGGCCGCCGGGTATCCAGGATTGAGCAACTGGTATTGACGCAGCACCACTCCGTTGTCCACCACAAACGTGCCGGGAAAGTCGCCCCCGGTGCGGTCGTAAAAGATTCCGCTGCCTAGACGTAGTACCGTATGCGGCGTTGCCGACCAGGCCATTGAAAGCCGCGGAGCGAGATTATTGTATCGATCCAGAAAGGTCTGAAACTGATAGCGCAGACCGGCTGTCAACTTCAGCGCTTTGGATAGTTGAATCTCATCCTGGACAAACCAGCCCAGTTCGTTGATCCAGTAGGTTCCGCGCCCAGTTCCTTGTTGAACGGTATAAACATATGGCTTCGCGCCCGCCAAATCGACCAGGGAATTGAAACTGAATGTTCCCAGCCGATTTGTATGGTCATCCACTGCTCGCCGGCTGAGCTGAGGCCCGTTGAAACCGAAGCGGAGATATTGGTTCTTGTGTGTCCAACTCATCACTTCATTGATGTGGATCGTGTTTTCTGTTCTGTATACGTCCGCTTGCGCTCCGCCCTCTGTAAGTGAACCCTGCACCTGGATCCCTGCCGCGTTGGTGACACTCTCAGTCTGGTCCTCATCCTTCTCGATTGTGACTGCCAACTGGTTGACCAAAAGCGGACTCAGGAACAGGCGGTCGTTGAAGATCAGGTCATGCTCGACCGCGTCGGTATTGGTTCCAGCCTCCGGCAGGACGATTCCGCCCGCACCATTTTCCTGGGCAGTCGCATGTTCAAAGTTGTAACCCACAGAAAAGCGGTGATTGCTTGAAAAATCACGGGTGACGCGCGCTGAGATCTGAATCCTCCGGTTAGGCGCGGACACATTTTCGTTAATCGGCCCCTGCAATCCGACCGCATGCACGACCGCGGCTACGTCCTCTTCGCGCCGGTCTACTGAAGCCACGAAGTTGGCACGGCCATGCCTGCCGGCAGGTCCCGTAACTTCTCCCTCGTAAATGCGCCGCTGCTCCGGCGGCTTGATCGGCGAAAAGTAATTGTCGGCGTTGAGCGCCGCGTCGCGAAAGATGAGATTGCCTGTGCCATGAAACTGCTGCGAACCCGGCTTGCTCATAATCTCAATGCGACCTCGGCCCGGACGTCCATACTCTGCTGCATACGGATCGTTGCCCACACGCACCTCTGCAATCGCCGAGGGCGAGACTGTGGAGCCCTTCATCTCGACCCCATCCACGATGATGGTCATCCCTCCGGCCGATATCGAGCCCTGGTCGAGATAGGGCGTCATCGCTGCAAGGTAGTCCTGGTCGAAGACCGGCATGTCCTCGAGTTCGTTTCCCGTCAGCGTCACGGCATCGGTGTTCTCGGCCGCCTCGGTTGTGAGATCGTCGCTGCTCACGGTGAGCGTTTGCGTCACAGACTCAATTCCGAGCCGCATGTGTAGAGGCGTCATTTTGGCGGAGGCCCGAACCAGCATTTGTTGAGATGCAAAGCCATTTGCTGCCGGCACTAGGAGCACGTAGCTTCCGGGGGCAACTCCGCCAAAGACAAATTGTCCCGTTGCGTCTGAAGTAGTCGTACCGGCCGAGATCCCGGAGGGCAACAGTAATTCGAGTTTCACCGAGGGCACTGCCGCGCCGCCGGCGTCGGTAACCGAGCCACGCACGATAACGAAGGTCTGAGCGCCCGCGCACACAAGCGCAACGACCAAGAGCAATATCGGCAACGAATGAGCGATGGCCGAGAGCGTTCTCACGTCCATTGATCGTATCGCGCGGAGCATTAAGCCTTCCTGAATTTCCTAACTGGTGCAATCGTTTCGATTAAACAGAAATGATCTTGTAGGGGCAGCATGCGAATGCTGAGCACGTCGCTCACTGTCTCGAATGGACCGGAAGTCTCACCTTTCCAAAGCCTCACAATTGCACTGAAACAACAAATTGCTCTGTTGCGAAAGCAGGAGAAGAGCCTCCACGCCAGACTTTCATCAAACGCGCAAACACAAGCGCCGGAAATTCCGCCGACATCAGATCTGGAACAGACTTTGAAGAGTCTAAACGCATTGATCGGAGACGATGGCTTCGATCTCGCGTGTTGGTCGCAGTGCATTTTCGCTGGCGTCCAAGCACGTCATGGGTTGCCACTGCTCATTATCCATGCTGGCACGCATCTTCTCAATTGTCGGCTGCGTGGCCGCCAGCGTGTCCATTTGAACACGCTAGTAGCGACCATGAACGCTCCCGATAATGACCCACCCATGGGGACACCGATTCAAACTACGCCAGAATTCGAAATTGATACCGGCAACCCTCCATCAACTAACGAGCAGAAGGCTGGTTCTTCTCAATCCATTCAGCATCCCTTAACCGATCCTGGAGCATAGTCGTTCTAGCTTGCCGTTGGCAGCAAATGGAGTGTGCATCATGCGATTTCCGTCTGCTTTGCTCGTAGTCTGTTCTATAGCCTTCAGCCTTACTCCCCTGGGCTACAGCGCAGAGAAGAAAATCTCGCATTCGGACCTGCCTCTCGCGGTGCAGAAGACTGCACAAGAACACAGCAAAGGGGCGACCGTCAAGAGCTACAGCAGAGACACGGAGAATGGTCAGCTCGAGTACGAGGTGGAGATGACCGTCGATGGTCACTCCAAAGACGTCAGCATTGCCCCCGACGGCCGTGTTCTGGAAATCGAGGAGCAGGTGCAGTTGAATGCTCTTCCAGCCAAGGTACAGCAGGCATTGGAGACGAAAGCAGAAAAGGGAGAGATCACGAAAGTGGAATCGATCGTGAAGAACGGCAGACTCGTCGCCTATGAAGCGCAAGTGAGTGCGAATGGCAGGCACAAAGAGATCCAGGTCGGCCCTGAAGGGAACGCACTCAGCCACGAAGAGTAGCGGCCCGCATGCTGTCGACGCCGGGTGGACGGGGTCGACGTGGGGCCTCCATCTTAGGCCTAAATGGCCATGACCCGCAGTGCCAATGGCGCGAGGTACTTACCGGATCCAAAGAGGACTTGGCGGTGCCTTCCCCGCTGAGTTCGACGTGAGCGCCGGGGCTGGCTTCTGCGGCGGCGAGTTGGCCGTGAATGACCGAGAACCCTGCCTCGCTGCTCTCGATGTTGTCAAAGGTGAAACGCAGGTGTCCGTTGCGGGCGAACCTGCGGGCTGGACGAGCGACGGTGACCAAGCCGGTCATCTTGGCGCCTTCAGGAAAGAGGACCTCTTTGCCATCCGGCATGAGGAGTGGGTGAGTGAGGACGCCTGTGACGGGCGTGCGGCGGTGGTCGGCAGCGAAATTGACGGACGTGAGAAGTCGTGCAGAAACCACCCCGGTCGGCGGCCCGTGGAGGTGGCTTCGGGGAGTGGTGTGGGCTGGGTTCCATGATGAGAAGTTCAATCAGGCGACGCACCTTCAATACCCAGTTGGCTGGCGCGCAGAGCAAACTTGTCAGGAGGCTCTTTCGGCGGCCTGGAACCGAAGGTCGTTGCCCAACTCAATCTGATCAAAGATCGGCATCGTGCCAACAATTCTGTCGTCTCTTTTCTGACGAGGTCTATGATCTTGAATAGAGCAGCCGCCATCCTGGATCGCCTCCGAGTAGGGCCTCTTAAGCCCAAAGTTTAGGGCGAATGCTAACCTTTATGGCCCTTTTACATCCTTTAAGATGTAATCTCTAGCAGAGATGTGTTCGTTGACAGGCTCGTGGGCAAATTACCGAGGAGATCGCCGCCGAAGGTCACGCGCTTTTAGTGCTGCCGTTCTTCTGTGTCTGGCTCTCCTGGCGCTACTTGCATTCGTCCAGGTAGCGCACGTGCACGCTGTTGCCACAGATGCTGATCATTGCCCACTCTGCATCGCGGTGCATAGTGCCACTCCCCTCACCGCGGCGGCGGCTCCTGAAGTCACACAGGTCGAAATTGAGATCCAGGTGCCGATTTTTGAGCCCCGCTCGATCGTTCGTCACTGGCACCCTGCTCTTTTCACTCGCCCTCCTCCCTCCGACTGCTAAAGCGTCTTTCCCTTCTTCTGATTCACCTCGATTGCGGTCTCGCTTTGCCCTCCGTGAAAGCGAGGCCTTGGTGCATTCATTCGAGTTGGCCTTTGAATTGAAACGACGCACAAAGAACTGAGGCCGCCGCGATCTTCCATCGCGGTCGATTCCCCATTTCATCCAGCCATCATTCGGAGGACTCCCTATGTCGTTCCAATTCGGCGCAATACTTCGTTTTCTCTCTCTCGTCACTCTGAGCTTTGCGACGCTTTCCGCGTTTGCGCAAAGCGGAAACGCAGGCACTATCCGCGGTACGGTAACGGATCCATCCGGTGCTGTGATTCCGGGCGCGACTGTTCATCTCTCGAACGCTGTCAGTGGACTGGACCGAACGACGACCACGGACGCGACCGGCCAGTTCGAATTCTCGAATATTCCCTTCAACCCTTACCAAATCAGCGTCTCGGCCAATGGTTTTGGCCCATTGAATCGCAGCGTCGAAATTCGTTCTTCGGTGGGAACAAGCGTAAAACTGGCCCTTTCGATCGGCGGCGCAAGTTCTACTGTGACGGTAGAGGCCAGTGGCGACCTCGTCGAAACCGATCCGACGTTTCACACCGACGTCGATCGCGACCTGTTTATCAAAGTGCCGATGGAGAGTCAGTCCTCAACGCTGAGCTCCCTTGTGACGGCTACGACTCCGGGGGTTGCGGCCGACTCGAACGGGCTCTTTCATGGGCTTGGTGATCACGCCTCCAATTCGTTTAACGCGGATGGCCAGTCGATTACCGATCAGCAAAGCAAGGTATTTTCGAATCAGATTCCTTCAAACTCGATTCAATCGATCGAAGTGATCAGCGGTGCGCCACCGGCCGAATACGGGGATAAGACCAGCTTGGTGATTGTTGCGACTACTCGGTCTGGACAGGGAGTGACAAAGCCTACCGGTAGCGTCAGCAGTTCCTATGGTGCATTTGGATCGGCATCTGCCGGAATCGACTTGGCCTATGGTGGAAAGAATTGGGGGAATTTCGTTGAGGTTGACGGACTGAATAGCGGACGCTTCCTCGATCCTCCGGAGTTCACAGTATTCCACGACAAGGGAAATGAGGAGAACGCTTTTGACCGCGTGGATTATAGCTTTAGCGCCAAAGACTCGGTTCACGTGGATTTCAATTACAGCCGCTCGTGGTTCCAGACGCCCAACACGTTCGATAATTTGAACGTGCAGAATGTGCTGAGCGGTGGCACCAACGCGAGCCCGGTCTTCGGAACCGTGGGCAATACGGACCAGCGATCACAGATCGGCACTTTCAACATTTCTCCCACTTACACGCACGTCATCAGCAACGACTCCGTTTTCAATTTTGGCACTTTTGTTCGCAGAGACAACTACAACTACTACTCGAGCACGAATCCCCTCGCCGATCGAGGACCGGAAAACCTGCAGACCTCTTCGATCTCCCAGAATCGCACCCTTACGAATGCCGGCGTACACACGGATTTCACATACGTAAAGGGAATTCAAAACATTAAGGCCGGCGCTCAATACGGGCAGACCTTCTTGCGCGAGAACGACAGCCTGGGGGTCGTCGACCCAATCTATTCGTTCAGTGCTCCCTGCGTGGACGACGGAGGAAACCCCTTGCCAGGCTACTCCGATCCATCCCAGTGTTCCAACGGCGGTGCCGCCGGCCCAAATGCGAATCCAAATTATCTGTCTGTCCTCGCTCCGTTCGACCTGACTCGCGGTGGGAGCTTCTATTCCTTCATTGGTCGTACTGACGTGAAGGAACTGGCTCTCTTCGTGGAAGATCAGATCAAGGCGGGCAACTGGAACTTCAACCTCGGCGTGCGCGGAGATATCTACAACGGATTGACCAAAGCGCAACAAGCGGAGCCGCGTTTTGGCGTCTCCTACAACATCAAGCCTTCCGGCACCGTACTGAGCGTGTCTTATGCGCGCACGCTGGAGACACCGTTCAACGAAAACCTGGTTCTCTCTAGCAACGGTTGCTCAAACGCAGTACTTTCTCCGCTGCTTGCATGTAGTCCCGGTGTTTCAGGGACATTGCAGCCGGGGTTTCGCAATGAGTTTCATGCTGGCTTGCAGCAGGCCCTGGGCAAAAGGGTAGTGGTAAGTGGCGAGTACATCTGGAAATACACCCACAACGCCTTCGACTTCAGCATTTTGGGCAATACGCCGATCACTTTTCCCATCGATTGGCATAATTCAAAGATTCCTGGCTACGCCCTCCATGTTGAAGTTCCAGAATTCCACGGATTCAGCGCCTACTCGGTCATGTCCTCCGTGGCAGCTCGCTTCTTCCCGCCCCAGGTGGCTGGCGCGGGCGCTACCGTAGGGCAGAGTGGACAGCCCTTCCGCATCGACCATGACGAGAAGTTTAATCAGACTTCGCATGTTCAGTACACGTTCACTCACGGCAGGCTGCTGAATGGATTATGGGGTGGCTTCAACTGGCGCTATGACTCGGGACTCGTGGCTGGTTCAGTGCCTTTTGCAACCGACACCACAACGCCGGTTGACCTGAGCGGTCTCACATTCGATCAACAGGCTGAGGCCGGCCTGACCTGCGGCGGCGTAAGAGCGACCCGCAGCGCGGGATTCCAATCTTGTCTGCCATCGCAGTATGGCTCGTCCCTCGTCAGCATTCCGGCTCCAGGGACGGAGAATGATGACAAAAACCCGCCCCGGATTTCGCCGCGCAATCTTTTTGACACTTCGCTTGGCAAGAACAACATCTTTCACGCGGATCGCTACAAAGTAGATCTCGACCTGACGGCGATCAACGTGACCAACAAGTATGCGCTCTACAATTTCCTGTCCACCTTCAGCGGAACGCACTATGTGACTCCACGGGCACTCACGGCAAAGGTGACACTCAACTTCTGACGGGCGACACATTCCATCACTTCGGATTCAGTTGGGGCAGCAGTTCGTCTGCTGTTCCAACTGCGGCTTTGAAGAGAGGTAGTGGTTGTGCCGCGAAAAGTGATCAGGTTCAACAGAGGCAGCAGGCGGCGGCTCGAGCAAATTCGCTGGAGACCAGTTGAGGTTTTCAGTTTGGCGTTGTTGACGGTTTTCGTGCTCGCGACAGCGAGACTCATTCTGTTCTGGGAGGTGCGCCACGAACACCCCGATTCGGAACCGCCCAAAGTTCCTCTGATCAGGGATGCTCAGCCTACCTCTCCTTAAGGCGTCTTCGCTCTTCATCGTTCTGCTCCGCTCAGGGCCGAACGAAGCGCTTGCCGTTTGGGCCAATTCAATCTCCGACGTGGATGAGCACGAAGTTCAACCGATGGGTGGGTTGAATGGTGAAGCCCCCTTCCCGGTGACGGAAAGAGGGCTGGTTTTTTGGGGATGAGGAATCAGTCGTCGAGGTCGGCGCTTGCAGCGGGCGCCTTGCGGTTGAACTCGCTCGCGGGACGAACCGTCTTTTCGCCGGGATAGGGCAGTTTGAAACCAGTGGCCTCATACCAGTTGTAGTGCCTGACGGTCTCAGGATCTTCGCAGTCGGGAATGTGATACTTCCCGCCGAAGATCTCAGCCTTCTTCTTCAGCCAGCCGGCCTGCAGTGCTTTGACGCTGGGGCTCATGTTCCGGGCGACATGGGTCTGGGTTGATGCATTGACGCCGGTATCAAGCGCGATCCCATTGGCCACGTGCGTCCACGGCAGGAAGTTCGCCGCGGGCGGATTTTCGATGAAGATTTCTTTCATCGGCGAGGCCACCAGGTCGAACTGGTTCATGGGTGTCAGTCCAAGGATCTGCTCGATCGTGCGGGTCATGTTGACCTGGGTGTAGAAGGTGCTGTCTTCGGTTACCCCTGCCCCGGTACCATCGTCGTTCACCTTCTGATTGACGTAGGGGCTGATGATGTAGCCAGGGCTGCGGTGGCCGTCGACGTGGTCAACTCCGTCCTGTGCGTCGTCTTCCTCGATGAAGATCGCCGAGTCTTTCCAGATGGGGCTGTGGGTGATGGCGTCGATAAAGCGGCCCAGGGCGAGGTCGTTATCGGCCTGCATGGCTTGCGCGGTCGGCGGCCCGCCAGTGTGGTCGGAGCTGATCCACAAAAACTCCAACTGGGGCACCGAACCGCTCTTGAGGTCGCTCTGGAAATCCTGATTCCAGACGTCGAATCGGAACTGGTCGGGAATGCCCAGATCGAACTGCGGATAGTTTTGGACCGTGATCTTGAACAAATTCGGAAGTGGGGTGTGCGAGGCGACCGTGTTGTAGTAGTAGAGCTGCGACTCCTGACCGGACCCGTAAGCCAGGGTGTCGTTGTAGAAGTCGGTCCAACTCGGCTCGGTCGTGCTGCCCGCCGGAGTGTGGAAGGTGTTGTACTCGATGTACTCGCCGTAGTTCTTCATGCGGATGCCGGATTTGGCAGCCACATCCCACAGATGGCCCTTCTGCTGGTAAGCAATCGCATCGCCGCCGTTGGAGGGATAGTCGCGGAGCCAGTCTGGCGACTGGACGTCGTCGGAGTATGGCGCCATCGCCTGCACAATCCAGTTGTGACCGTCGGCCGACTGCCGGCTCGGGTCATAGAAATTGTCGAAGAGCGGGAAGCGCTGCACGAGTGCGTGCGCATTGGGGGTGACGCTGCCAAAGGTTGCATTGTCGCCGAAGACCGCGAGCGAAGGGTCGCCGTTGCCGCCGGAGACATCGCCGAGGATCTGATCGTAAGTGCGATTTTCGCGGATGATCACGAACACGTGCTTGATCTTCGACGGATCGCCAATCTTTTCCGGGATTACAACCGCCGGCTTGTGCTGATTGCCACCAGAGGCCGACCAAATGTTTTTCCAGAGATCCCAGTGGTTGTTCTCGAAGACCTGCTTCGTCACTGTGTCCAGGGTCGAGCGATTGGGGACCGGGATGATGCTGACGGTGCCAAGGTCCTGGTGGGTGTTGAGAGCTTTCGGCGAGCCATGAGAGCTGGTGGTCGAATTTTCCGGCGGAGTGTGCACAAAACCGGTGGTACCGATGCCCTTGTCGTTGGCAACGAGCAGGGCGTCGTCCGCTTCGTCCAGGACAACCGAACTCGGAGCATAGCCGACCGGAATCAGACCCATCACGGGATTGCCGTCGTGGCCGCGAAGGTCAACAACGGCGATGGCGTTGGCGTTATAGAGTGCGACGTAGGCGATGCTGCTCTTTGCATCGACGGCAATTGCGTTTGGTCCGCCGCCATAAGCTGATTTGCGTTCGCCGGGCACGCCGATTGGCAGTCCAAGGTTGATGGTGCGCTCAACCTTGTTGCGGCCCGTGTCAATCACGTCAATTGTGTCGTCATAGGCGTTGGCAACCAGCAGTTCATTCCCGTAGAACGCCATGCCCGTAGGATGGTGGCCGGTCGTGATGCTGTCAGTAACCCGAAACGAGGCCAGGTTGACCACGGAGATGGTGCCGTGGGCCATCGAGCCGGTCGGATATTCAGCGACGACCGGAGTACCGTTGGAGTATTGCTGGAAGTCCTTCTGGGTGGCAATGCGACCCGCTTCGTTCGTGACGTAAGCAGTCTTTCCATCCGGCGAGATCACGACGCTATGCGGAACGTTACCGACGCGGATCTCCGGCCCCTCGACCGGCGTGGTCTGAGTCAGATCGATTTTAGTCAACGTGTTGTTGTTGTCCAGCACGACGTAAGCGGCCTTGCTGTCCTTCGAGATTGCGATGCCGGTGGGATAGGAAGTGTGGGTACCGTCCGAAACGATCGAGACAGTCTGGCCGCAGGGGATTTCGGAGCTGCCCGTGGTCCCCGAAGGACTGTTCGGGAAGCAGGTGACGGTGGTCAGAACGCCGGAAGCGTCAACATCCATGGGAACGCTGACGTGGGCAAAGTCTGAGAGCAAGCCCGTTGTCGGATTGACGCTGGCGATGGCAACGAAGCTGCTGTCCTGGCTGAAGAGCAGGTACTTACCGTCTGGAGAATAGGCAATACCGGTGGAGCTGCCGTTCTTCGTGCCGAAGGGTTTGTAGGTCTGCAGTACCGCGCCGCTCTGGGTGTTGAAGATCGAGACGGCCTGGGGTGCTCCCATCTGCAGGACCGCGGCCGTGTGCGTGCTGGCAATTGGATTCAGCGCGATGGCCTTGGCGCGGGTGGTGGTGCCGAGGTAGACCTGGGTGCCGACTGGTGTGATGATCTGTCCGTTACTGACAACCCACGGATTGGACATTGTCGATGGGTAGTCCGGGCCTTGGGAGCCGTTCTGGTTCGCTCCTACCTGGTAGGTCGGGTACGGTGTGGACTGAGCGGTCGCCAGAACGCTCAGCACCGCCGCCAGAAGGCCCACCACCAGAAGGTTGATCCGAAAATGAATTCGAGACATCTGTTGTTCTCCTCTTTTGCTTGGGTTTCTTGGTTCGCGCACCAGGAATCGGCTGCGCAGGGTGGGCTCGCTTGAACAAACCGAAACTTGTGGAGAGCTTGGAGACGATGACAGGTCAAAATCAATTCACGTGCGATTCATCTATCTATCGACACCCCGACACGCCGAGCTGTGGATTGAGAAACTAAGGCTGTCGTCGGTATGGTTCCTCGACTGCAGAACTGGGTCCCAATTCGGAAACCCAGGGCAAGTCTACCGATGGAAAAATGACATCGGCATGGCATGAGGATTACGGTTTTGTCATCGCTTTGCAGCGGTGTGAATGCGAAGGGTGACAACCGTTCCGCGACCGAGCTGACTGGCGATCTCCGCGCTGCCGTTGTGGAGCGTCATGATGCTCTGCACGATCGCGAGACCCAGTCCTGTGCCACCGGATACCTGGGAGCGCGAGGGATCCACACGAAAGAATCGATCGAATACCCTGGGCAGAGCCTCGGCCGGAATGCCTCTGCCAGTGTCGGTGACCTGGATGCGCACTTCGGGCTGGTCGGCGGATACTGCCAGGGTCACCGAGCCGTTCCTGGGTGTGTGCGCAATGGCATTGGAGACCAGGTTGCTTACAGCGCGGAGCATCAAGGATCGATCCAGGTCCGCGATCACAGCCTTTGTGTCTTCGACTGAGGTCAGCGAAACTCCTGCATCGGCTGCAGTGGCCTCGTAGTATTCCAGAACGGTGGTCAGCAACTCACCGACCTCTAATCTTTCGAGGTGCAACTCGGTCAGCGGGCTCTCCGCACGGGCAAGAAACAACAGATTGCCGATCAACTCCGAGAGCCTGACGGCTTCCTCCAGCGAGGACTCGAGTACGGTGCGATACTCGTCAACCGTCCGGGCACGGGCGAGCGCCACCTCGGCTTCGCCGCGAATGTTGTTCACAGGCGTCCTAAGATCATGAGCGATATTGGCCGAGAATGTTGAGATTCGCTCAAAAGATCCCTCCAGCCGGTCGAGCATCTCATTGAAGGTCCTGGCCAACGACGCCAGTTCTGAAGGATATCCCTCTGCATGGATCCGCTCGCGCAAATTGGTCGATGTAATCCTCCGGGCAGTTGCGGCTATCTGCTCGACTGGCCGGATGCCATGGCAAGCGATTCTGTATCCCGCCAGCGGGAAGAGAAACGACGTGACGAGAAGGATCGCCCAGAACCAGAGTCGGTAGCGTGCGAGCAGTTCTTCGGCTTGCGAGACATCGATGGCAATCTGAATCGTGTCGGTGCGGGCAGGCGACGTACCTACCGATGCTTTCGCACTCGTGATCCGGAAGGCGTTCCCTCGTCTTCCGATCATGGAAATCGAACGTTCCGGGCGGCCCCCGGCGCGACTGGCGAGTTCTGCGAGATCCAGCTGTTCGGCCATGCCCGGCGTGGTGAGGATCGGGATGCCATGCGGATCGAGAAGACGAATGTAAAACTGCTGGTACCGTCGCGCCGCGGATTCGAGTTCAATCTCTTCACGCAACCCATCCTCGTCGTTCGGCCGCTCTTGCAACAAGGTTCGGAGTACATGCAGCTTGTCGGCGAGAAAAAGCTCGGTGCTTCTGTCCAGTTCTGCCCGCAGAACCATGTAGAGGCTCGCAGTTGCCAGAACCACGAGCAACAGTCCTGCGATCGAGTACGCTGCCGTTAGTCGAAACGCCAGTGTGCTTCGCCTCGCCGGCGTACTACGATTCGGCTTCGAGAACATAGCCCGCGCCACGAACGGTCTGGATCAGCTTGATGGGAAAAGGGTCATCCACCTTGCTTCGCAGCCTGCGCACGTTTACATCGACGACGTTGGTGTCGCTATCGAAGTTCATATCCCAGACCGCTTCGGCAATCAGCGTCCGCGACAGCACTTCCCCAGCACGCCGCGCCAGCAAACTCAGCAAAAGGAATTCCTTGAATGTGAGTTCAAGCTTCTGGCCAGCCCGCGTCGCTCGTTGCCGCAACAGATCAATCTCGAGGTCTGCCATCCGGATTGTCTCCTGCGGCCGCGGCGTTGACCGGCGCAGGAGCGAACGTACCCGGGCCAGAAGTTCGGAGAACGCAAATGGCTTTACGAGATAGTCATCAGCTCCAAGCTCGAAGCCTCGTACGCGCTCATGCACGGAATCGCGCGCGGTCAGCATCAACACCAGTGCCCTTTGTCCCGCCTCGCGCAGCCGCGCAAGCACATGCCATCCATTCAAGGAGGGAAGCATCACATCGAGAACGATGAGATCGAACTCGACTTCGATGGCCAGGTGCAGGCCCTCCAGCCCGTCCAGGGCAACGTCGGCGACGTAGCCGGCCTCGCTCAAGCCTTTCTTGAGGAACTTGGCAGTCTTGGCTTCGTCTTCCATAACCAGGATCTTCATATGTCAACTCCGCCCTCATCACCAGTCGTTTCTATTGCGCTGTCCAATGAAGTGCAGGCATCAGAACTCCAACCGCAGTGCGAACTGCATCTCGCGCGGAGTTCCCGATCCTACCGGAGTGATCGGCGATACGATGCTTGTGTTCACCGTATTCAAGATGCTGCCGAAGCTGGTGGTGTTCGAAGGATTGATGGTGGCTTGCGGCTGACCCAACTGCGGGTGATTGAAGATGTTGTAAAACTCCGAGCGGAACTCCAGCCGTCCGTGCTCCCGCAATGGGAATGTCTTGCCGGTGCCGAGATCGATCTGCCAGGTGCCCGGTCCTCGAATGAGGTTGCGTGGAGTGGTACCGAATTCTAACGCAGGAGTTGCAAAGGCCTCGGGGTTTATCCACCCCGCAACGTGCTTGCCTCTGGGCGGCGTAAGGGAGACGCCCGGAACCAGATCAGGACGTTCGGTGCCGGCGTTGTTTCCGTCCGGCGCGGTGTAACTGCCGGGCAGAACAACATTGACGGGGAAGCCGGTGCGAGCGAGCGCGGTTGAAGTCAGCTCCCAGCCCCCGGCGATGGCACTGACAATTCCGCGGCTATTCAGGAATGGTTTGCCCGCGCCGAACGGGAGCTGAAAAAGAGCATTGCCGTTGAAGGCATGGCGCACATCCCAGTTTCCGCTGGCGCGATCGCAGCCCGAACAGGCGACATTCTGCGGAACCTGCGAGTCGCCATCTCCACTGCCATCGGAGTCTGCATCGATCTCGTGCGAGTACATGTAATTGGCAGCCAGCAGAAGGCCATTGGCAAAGGGCCGCCGGAGCGACGCGGAGAATCCGTGGTAGACACTGCTTTCCCTGTTGCCGCGCCAACCGATTGCGGGGGCAAAGACCGGATATGGGACATCTCCCGTGGCCGGATCAATCATATTGACCTGGGAGAGTGTGAGAAGGTGGACACCGTGGCTGCCCACATAAGAGAAGGTACTAACCATATTAGCCGGGAGGGCGCGCTGCAGGGATGCGGTCCACTCCTCGGTGTAGGTGTCCCTGCGCCTGCGGTCTTCGGCTTGCGGCGAGATGGACCCCGGACCGGAGTAGCAGGACGAATCGATGGGATAAGTGAGTTGCGAACCGGAACATTTCGTCAGCGAATAGGAGCCGGCTTCGTTGCTCTCGGGCAGGTTTTGATCGTCCAATTGTCCATCTTCGTGATACATCCCGAAGCCAGCGCGGAGAACCGTATTTCCTTCTCTTTCCGGAGACCAGGCCAACGCCACGCGGGGATCGATATCACCATAGTTCTGCTGCCCGAAACCGGCGCCAACGCCGCAGAATCCCTGCGGACCGCACGTGGCAAAGTCGAACGGATTGGGCCTGCCGTGAACTTCATGGAAGAGATCGAAGATGGTGTAGCGCACGCCCAGATTTGCGGTGAGAGTCGCGCTCACCTTGTATTGATCCTGCACGAATCCGATGTAGTCAGTTTTGCGTAAACCGTTCACGGGCAAAGCATCACTGAGAGAGGCCTTGCTCACCACGTTCGCCGCCAGGTTCTCGATCGAAGAGAATGTAATTTTGCCGCTGATTGATTTTCCCTGGTTCATTTGAACGCGGCGGAACTCCACGCCGGCCTGGACCGTGTGCGGTCCATGAACCCAGGTCAGGTTGTCGAGATAAGAAAACGAATTGCCTACACCGATGCTGACGCGGTTGTAGTTCTGGGTGCTGAGACCAGTCACGGCAACCTGGTAGAAGGTACCGGCTTCGCCGAAGCTGTAGGTGTTAGACGTGGCGCGATTGAAACCGAACTTGCTTTCATTCACGAGATGCGGATTGAAGATATGCAACAACTCAAGCACGCCATTGACCGGCGCCGAGACCTGCTGCTGCAAGTCTGTCGCGCTCACCGAAAATGGTTGCGTATCGACCGATCGGTCGTAGTTGAACCGCATGAACCCCGTGGTCTTCTTGGAGAAATGCTGGTCGAGCCGTATCATCGCTGAGCTCTCGTTGACCACCTGTTCACAGGCGCAGACAAGTTCGTCGATATTCGGATCGCTGTTCAGACCGCGGATTAGAAGCGTTCGCGGTCCGGCAACCGGATAAGCGTTGATGATTGCGTAGACAGGCGAGGTGGTTGGAACCGTCGCGCGATAAGCAGGATCGGGTACCCATCCGATAATCGGATATCCCCAGTTTTGGCGATAGGCTTCAGACGCAAGGAAGAAGAATGTCTTATCGTGTACGATCGCGCCGCCCAGCGATCCGCCGAACTGATTCAGTCGCAACGGCTGTTGCCGTTCGCCACCAGAAGCCCACGAGGGCTCGGTGCCATCAAAAGCGTCGTTGCGCAAGTATTCGAACAGACGTCCGTGGAAGCGATTGGTGCCCGAGGAGGAAGTTACTGCCAGTTGCGGGCCGGCTGTTCCGCCGGACCCGGCCGGCGATAGCAGTGAATCGACGCGGAACTCCTGGATTGCGTCCAGCGGGATGGCGAGCCGCACCCAGGAGCGTTGCGCCTGATTCACGATGTTGGTCGCGTCAACGCCGTCGTAGGTGAAGTCATCGTCGTCGGTGCCGCGGCCGGCGAATCGGACAGACCGCTGATTGCTGCCGCCGATATCGACGACACCGGGCACAAAAGCCGTCAGAGTCGACCAGTTGCGGCCATTGAGCGGAAGCTCGTTTGCCTGTTCATGCTCAATCAGTCCGGTCATCGCGCTGGTGTTGCGGTCCATCAGCGTCGAAGCGGAGGAGACGTTGACGCGCTCCTCGCTGCCCTCGACCTGCAACCTCACATCCAGGATTCGGGTTCTGCCGATGATCTGCTCCACATCAACAAATTCAAGCCTCTTGAATCCCTGGTGCTCGACGGTAACGGCATAGATGCCGATGGGTAGTTGGGGAATGCTGTAGTTGCCGCTGGCGTCCGAAACGGTCTCGCGGCGCAGTCCGGTCGCGTTTTCGACTACCACGACATGAGTGTATGGCAGCAGGCGACCAGAGGAATCGGTCACCGTGCCGCTCAGTCCGCTGCGGTCCACCTGCGCGAAAGAAAGACCAGCAAAAAGCAAGACCACGCTGAATGCGGAGAGGGGACGAAGCCGAAGTGCAACACGTTTTCCGTCGCGATGGAGATTCTCCTTGAATTTAGGGTACACACAACCTCCAGATCGATGATCGGGTTTGGACGAAGATTTTACGTGCGTGCGAAGGCAAGGACCGTCAGCTGCCTCAACTCGTCTGCTTTGCCGTGACATTCAAAGGCCGCCACGATGAGCTGGAGCGGCGCCGTTCTACCATGACAGTTTTATAATTCGCCCTTGTTTATCGCCGCTTCACATTGCGATGAATGTCCGGTCAAAATTGGACGTCAGTCGAAACCCACGCATTGCACGCATCGGGTTCCACATGGGCGCGTGGATTGAAACCAGATCCAGTTTTCGCCCGAGACTCCGGAAGTGAGATCGCGCCCCGCTCCGGGAGGCCCCAGGTTCGGTCCCGCCGCTCTGCTTGGACTCCGAGTTCCTATGCTCTCGGTGCTCCTTTTTCGGCAGATGGACTGTGAGCGTGAAGTTATGCCCGTCAACAGTGGAAGGGCCCTTTGAGCCGTTTCAAGCGATTCCTATAAGCAGTTGGACGTTTCATGCTTTCTCCTCGGGAATGCCCGGAGGACCGAGAATTTCGATGCCGTAGCGGGCTGCCGTGGCCAAGATGAACTCCATGTCGGGCGGCTCGGTGAGCGGCGGCGGTGGCGCCAGCGTCAGCGCCGGCTGAGAGAGTTCTCGCATAAAGCTCTCGAAGCCGCCCGGCTCGGCGACCAGCAGGAAACGTGAGAGGTCGGACTCAACCAGAAACGTGTGGGGAATGTCACGCGGACCGAAGACGAACGAGCCGGCAGGAGCGTGAATCGTACGGCCGCCAACCCAGAATGTCAGTTCGCCCTCGATGACGTAGAACCATTCGTCCTCGCGATGATGCACGTGAAGGGGAGACCCCGCACCCTTCGCAGCCAACACCTCGATCACTCCAACACCGCCGCCTGTTGTTTCAGCTGTCGCCTTCACCGTCACCAGGCCGCCGAAAGACCAGAAGACTTCGCCTTCGCCCTGCGCAAACGCAATCGGGCTTATTGCTGCACCAGCCATGCCAGACGCTCCAGAGGCCCATGCGTCCAAAAAAGAGCGTGAGCTCCTTGCCGCACTTCAAGATGGTTTACTTGGGGAAATCAACCCAAAGCCTACCATAGAAGCAGTGCCGAGTAACGGTGATTAGCACTGGCCGCTCGACACTTGCCACTATTCCCCGCACTCGCCACTAGCCACTTGCCACTGATCACTGCTCCAATCGAGGATAACCTTACCGGTCTGCCCGGAGAGCATTGGGGCGAAGTCTTTCTGGAATTCGTGGTAGGGGAAGCGATGAGTGATAACCGGGCGATGTCGACGCCGGATTCGAGCATGACCGACATCTTGTACCATGTCTAGTACATTTCGCGGCCGTAGATGGCTTTGATGGTCAGCATGTTGAAGATCACCGACCTGGCGCCAGTCGATGTGAATCTCGTTGGGTGGGATGCCGAGGATGGCGATCTTGCCGCCGAGGCTCATGTTGGCGATCATGTCGCGCAGGGCTTGCGCATTGCCGGAAACTTCGAGGCCGACGTCGAAACCCTCGGCTATGCCAAGCTGCTTCTGAACTTCCTGAAGCGCCGTGTCTCGAGGATTCACGGCCAGTGTCGCGCCCACCTTGCGGGCCAGATCGAGGCGATAAGGATTGAGGTCGGTGATGACGACATGGCGCGCTCCGGCGTGGCGCACGACGGGAATCGCCATGATGCCGATAGGGCCGGCATCGGCAATCAGCACGTCCTAAGGAATCGGCTCTTGCGTAGCTGCTCGATGTAGACCAGCCCCTCAGCAGTCAACGCGACATGGTTTGAATCCTGTTCAAACAGGATCAGACTTAGCTTCGATTCAAGCTCTGCAATTCGTTCCGTCAACTCAGGGACCGAAAGCTGGAGTCGTCGCGCCGCACGAGCGAAATCGAACTCTTCCGCGAGGACAAATGCTGCGATATGGAGAAGGTTTTCGATTCTTTCCAAAGCGCCAACTCCGGCGGGAGGATTCCCGATCAATCGTGGTCGTGCAATAAGCATGGAGAGATGACATCGCGGCAAGCGATCTCCATCCATGCCGGTGGGTTGAGCGACGAAGACCGTCACAATTTTCGCTCCGCGCTAATAACAAGCCCGGTTGTGCTTCCCCCTCAGTCTGAGGTCCTTCAAGTTAATCTACAATCCACACTGCCGGCACACGTGGCGCTTAGCTTTGGCTTTTTCCCGCTCCTATCCAGCTGTTGACTTTCCATTGCGCTCCTCAGTCACCGATAAAGCTCATAGTTAGTCTTGCGAGACTAACTGGGGCGGGTGCCGGTGTCAGTGAGACGGATTTGAAGCACCGGAAACGCTCCTATGAAATGGAGATTGGCAAGAGAAAAAGGTGTCTTTCCAGGCGCTCCTGAGGCCACTCAATGGGTCCAGAAGACCACAGATCTGGGTTCCGGCAAGATCAACCATCGGCGGTTGTTGCGTAAGAGCAACAGCTCTCCCCATCCGACTCAGATTGTGGGGCTTAGTGACTCTTTGCCACAAGGAACGAAGGTTCGACTGTTGCGCACACGGATTTCTGTGAGAGCTGTTAAATAGATTCGTTTGATTTCCCGGGCTTCCGACGCGCTTAATTTAGAGTCCTACAAGGAAAGGTCTCAGTTCTGAATCATCACGCCAACGTCTTTTTCTATGCCCGGGGCTAAGCCTCATCAGATGTCTGCGAAGCCTGCCCGGAGTCAAAGAGGGAGATTGCTCAGTGGAGACCAAGCTCCCATGGCCTAAATAGGCAGAGAGGGCTGGCATCATCCGATTCAAATCGGCCTTGTTCCTTATCCACGAGGCCATCCGGTGTACAGCGAAAGCCGCGTATTCCCGGTCCGCAGTGCGCTCCGTCTTTCCGCGTAACGCCGGCCCGCTTGCAGAGTCTACGAAAACTATCGCTTGCGTTTCGACGCATAAGGAAATTGCCAGACTTTGTTACAAACACGTACTCACTTGAGATATTTATGTGCCATTTCGATTATAAGTAGCCCTTTATCAGGTCTTTCAGATCCGAGGAGATTGGGATACGTCTCGATGAACGAGTCGGTTTCCTTGCAATGCAATGAACCCCTTGGTCAGATCAATGTCGCGAAGCTTCAGTTTCAAGATTTCTCCCAGCGTTGCGCCAGTTCCATAGAGCGTCCGTAGGAGCGCACGAAATGTTTGATCCCCGATCTTTGCGGCCCGACTCTCTTGATTGGCCGGCAGGGCTCGCAGAATTGCCCGAATTTCATTGCGTTTGTAGATATCGGGCGCGAATTGCCGCGGGCCTGCTACAGGGCGTGGAGGCATCGCAAGAGATGGTCGCGCACCACGTGCGGCCCAGAACTCGAAACTGTTTTAGGACGCTGTGCTTCGCTCTCCAGCTATTACTCGATAGGTCCGAGAAATTCAAGAACGCAAGCACCTGCGCGGAGGTTACGCTGCACAGTGGCACATTCCCACAGTGCCCCCAAAACGCGGACAGAGTACATTCTGCCTCTCATAAAGGAGTCCGTCTGACCGCTACGGCGAACATAAGGATCAACGGATTCAGAGAGCTTCATTGAACGCTCACCAAGCTAAATCTGGCGACACTGCGAAGAGATCGTGGATCGTATTTCGAGTAGATGCTTACGGAGTCGATGTCATTGTGTCCCAAGAAAATCTGCAATCTCTCTTAGCGTCGATCCGTTCTTCAATAACTGCGTTGCACAAGAATGGCGAAGCGCATGCGGGCCCTTATTTTGAGAAGCGATATTGAGGCTGTTCATTCGCTTTTTAATGATAGCCGTCACAGTCGTTGAGTGTATCGAACGGTGAGGAACCTTTCTTGTCACAAACAGGCTTCTGCATTCGCAGACCGGACGACTGTTTTTGAGATACTGGATGATCGCGTGTCCCACTTCATCTTGGATTGGGAATTGTTGCACTCTTCCTCTCTTGGAATGGCGAAGTGTAAATGTCTCCTGATGCCAATCGAAGTCACCAAGTCGCAGGTTGACCACCTCGCTCCTTCTGAGCCCGTAGATTGCGCAGAGAACAATTATGGCCCTTGCCCTGAGTTCAGCGGGGCTGTTACCGGTGATGGACCTGAGCAATCGGCGGACATCTCGCCAAGACGGCCCCCTAGGGTCTCGTTGGCTCTTGTGAATGCGGGGAATAAAAATACCTCAGGCAATATCCGGTGCACACCAGCCGTGTCTTTCGCAGAATCGAAAGAAATCTCGGAGAGCATTGCACGCCGCTGCTATTGACCTTGGTTTCCACTCAATTGTACGAAGGTGATCAAGATATGAGCATATGTGCTTAAGAGAGATGTCATTCAGGCTGCAGTGCTCCCTGCCCAGCCAGTTTAGAAACGTAGCTATTCGCTCCCTGTAACTATAGACTGAGGCATCAGCCAGGCGTTGAATGAGCTGCATGTCTGCCAGATATGCCGTTAATACAGGGCCGAATGGCGCCGAAACTACCTCGGCCTTTGATAGCAAGCGATGGAAACGCAGCCAGCCTCTCGTTATTCCCTGGAATTTGAGCGCGGAATATTTCCCTCCGACTCCGCGCAGACCAAACTTGTCATCCTCTTGCCAAACTGTACTTGCCAACAGAATCTCAGTCGGATCTATCATCCTCAAATCAGACATCTCGAGCAGTCGTACAGCATGAATCAAAGTCGTCGCGATGCATTTGATCCGGATCCAGACTGGCTCCCTGTTTCAATACATGCGAAAGCTACCTTTCGCGCTCCTTGACGGAAGGGGCAGAAAGGTGCCGCGCACGTGTGCTTGGCCACCCAAAAATACTCTCAATCATTCTGATTCCGCGCACAGCAAAATCGCGTGATATGGATCGATCCAAGTGTACCCTCTGATGCCCTATGCCAATCATGTTGGTAGGGAGTACCAGACCGGCGTAGACTCCCCGACACCGACGATCCCGCTCATTGAGCGCGCATGAACGCGAAGCGGGAACACCGATCGAGTTTCGGGTGACGGTCGGTGAGTCGTCCAGCGATGAGTAATCAAGTCGCAATTGCTGATTCGCCATTCAGGAGATTACCTCTTTTCCGGATCACGCGCTCGTGTTGCGAGGCGCGTAATTGCGCGAGAAAGTTGCTACTACTTTCGTCAAATCCCAAAAAACGGGGATTCGGAGTAAGGTGCCATATGTCCCTGAGTATCCAATGGCACAAGCGGTGGTCCGGTTCTCATCGTACCGACGAACACATCGATCAGAAGCATCGCGAAGAATATCAGACATGCGATTTGAAGAAGTCGAATGATGAACTGCGCCATTTGGATCTCCATTCAGAGATTGACCGTCGTCGATCGAAATCGATCGCAACACGACAAATTCCAACATCACGGATGGTTGGGATCGAGCCGCAGGTACGTAAACAAGAGAGGCTTGCCCGTCGGACTTGCACTTCCGCCCTTCGGCTCGATGGTTACAAAAACGGCATCGAGTTGGGCAACGGTCTTGGGATCATTGAGTTTCAAAACCCAGCGCTTCTTGCTGGCGTCATCCTGGTAGAGAAGCCCAAGGCTCACGTTGTGCATGCCATCTGACGCCCCGCTTCCCCATGCTTGAAACGACGTGTCTGTCTTGAGACCGCGTTGCTGGTCGAGATCGTATCCATAGAAGATGAGTGATTGGTCCTTCGTGTAGAAGATGCGTCCAAAGGGTTTTTGGGTTTCTCCGGATTTTGCGACGTCATAAATCTCAGCGATATAGAGTTTGCGAGCACCAATGAGATTCCGGATATCGCGGTCTTGTTCGAGCAACTCCCGCTCGTGCGCGATCTCGTTGCTCTTGACCTCAAGCGACGAGTTCATCTCTGTAATTCGCGTTCTTAGATTCAGAAGTTCTGGAGTGTCTTGCGAGGTCTGGCTGCCGATCCCGTTCAACTTGGCTTGCAGACCCTGGGCATTGATTTCGGCTTGTGCCAGTTCCCTGCTCAGTTCCGTTCGATCGTTTAGACTTTGATCAAGGTCTGCACTCCGCTGCGCCAACTCGTCTTCCAGTTGGACTAATTGCCTTCTCAAGCTGGCCGCTTCTTCCCCTCCATGACGGACCTCATTACGCAATGTCGTCGAATCATCTTCATGCGTCTTCTTTTCTGCCGCAAGCGACACGGTGGCAGATACGGGGCAACTCCCTGAGGCGATGAGTTCGGCGAAGCGAGGCGCGCAAGAGCATCCCGGGTCGCCACACTGTGCTCTTGAAGACGGCCAGCTTGATAACTCCCAAGGCACAAAGCCACAAGGATTGAAGCCGCAATCGCATACTTCCAACCACTTCGCAAAAGTGATGACTTGGAAAGAGAGAGGCTGCGCCTTGACTTCGGCTCGTTCCGCAGCGATTTCATGAGAGCCTGTTCGGCCTCTTCAATGGACCACGTACCTGGCGCGATTTCCTCGTCCCGATCTGACTCTCCTTCGGCCATCATCGCGGGAATGGTCATCGCGACTACTTCTCCATATTGCTCCCTCACATCCCGACAAGCATGGCAGCGAGAGAGGTGTCTTTTGAGCCGTGTCCACTCTGCTTCGGTAAGCTCGCCGCCCATTGAAACAGCACAGAGTTCCCGAAACTCCTCATGAGCATCGTCCGGCATCGTCAAAGCTCCATGATCGGAGCCGCTGTGTCCTATTTCGCTCACTTTTCCTGCATTGTCTCTGGGAAGATGCACTTGCGCAACCTTTCCAGTCCCCTATAGTAGTGGCTTCTTACGTTGACGAGCGACCGTCCCGTCAGCTCGGCGATTTCCTTGAGAGCATATCCTTCGAAGAAGAAGAGTTGAAGCGTTTCCTGTTGCTCAGGTTTCAGCCTGGACCTGAATTTGGCCGTGCCCAGTTTTCCGAGCACGCCTTCGATCGAGCGCGCATGAAATGGGACCTCTTTGCTCCGGTCCTCTAAGCTCAAACCGGCATCTTTCAGCTCCTCGCTAGCGTAAAACCGGCGGGTGTTGAGGTATCGCCTGCGATCGAACGCCCGGTGATAGGCAACGTGTACGATCCAGGTGGCGGCGCTTCCGCGCGCCGGATCGTAAAGAGCAGCCTTCCGAAAGATGAAGAGAAACACTTCCTGAACGAGATCCTCGGCCTCGGCCTCGTCTCGCAGGATTCGATAGGCGACATTTCGCACGGAGCGGGCGTAACGACGGAAGAGGACACCGAGCGGCTCTTTTGCCCCATCGCGGACCTGGACAAGTAACTGTTCATCCGAATTTTCGAAGAGTTTCGCAGCCCCTAAGGCGACGGACCGTGGTGCTTTGCGGGGTGATGCGACCATGATATCAAGCACATCTTGTGCTGCCTCACATACTTCCGCAGTGCGCGCTAATGCATCGGGAAAATAGGAGGCTTCGGAGCTCACGGCAGATAGTCCTTATTAGGTACTTTAGCTCCAATTTAGAAAACTGTCATCTGTGAAGAAGGCCGCGCCTGCCGAGACACGAAAATCACGAAAAGCAAGGACTGCACAGTTCCAGGTTGCCTACAGCAATCTCCTGGAGCGCCTGATTGCGGCGCGCGAGAACGCCGGCCTCAGCCAGCACCAAGTGTCGGCGATGATGGGAAGATCACCTAACTTTCTCACTAAATGCGAGAGCGGCGACCGTAGCATTGATGTGATGGAGCTCTTAGAGCTGGCCCAAATCTACAAGATGCCCGTATACCATTTCTTTCCTCCCCAATAGGCCGCCGCTGGACAGCGCCAAAGTGCCGTTTTGTCCAGTCCGACTCTAAAAAGACCTAGGTTGAGGGGTAATAGCCTAGGTTCAGCCCGATTGGGGATCCTCACCAGAACGTCGGCAGTCGGTCGGATTGCCGGCGCGCAGTCGTTCTCGTGCTCAAGGTCTAGACACCAGCCAATAGTCGCTGTTCTCGGGAGTAGATGCCGTCATTGTTCGACTATGAATTCCGCGTACACGAGCCCGGTTCGAATCTCCGGTCCGTTGTATTCCCGTCTTTTCGTTCGCGCCGCGCGATATCGGCTTGGCTTCATATTCAACCCTCCTGTTTGGGAGCACGCAATGTTTGCTCTCTGTTCTCAACCCCTTTGGTGGTTCCCTGGCGCGCACCCGCCTTCATCTTCCATCCCAGCGTCCGCGTGAATCCGAGCAGCGCATCCTCTAACACCGACTCTTCAGCCGGTAGAAGATCGTCCTGCCGTTCTTCTCCGACTCGATCAATCCGGCATTCTGCAGCACCGAAAAATGCGCCGACATGGTCGGCTTCGAGACAGGAAATTGCTCGGATAGCTCGCCGGCCGACATGGGCCCTTTGCGCAGCAGTTGCGGAACGTGCCGCCGCGTTGGATCCGACAAAGCTTTGAAAACTCCGTCCACAACTCTATATTTAGCTAATTATTGTCAAGTACTAGCGAATCGCCAATTACCTCGGCGAAACGGGACGTTAATGCAAGCTCAATGCCCGACGATCGGATGAAGCTGTTATCGCTCCACCTCTTGATTCATAACCCAAAGCTGTGTCGGCGCCGATGGCGCAAGGTCACGAAGACCGAGTCGATCTCGCTCAAGACCTTCGGGGCTTCGCACTTGAAGACCCATCGGTGCTGCGTCTTGTCGTGGGAGTAGAAGATGCCCAAACTGCGCGCAGTGTGGGGCTGGCCTTCCTTCTGACCCTAGATGCGGTAGTCGTAACTGGCGTCCTGAAGACCCTTTTCGTTGAGGTCGTAGGCGTAGAAGACCAGCTGCCGGTTCTCGGCAAAGATGCGCCCGAAAGCGGCCCGATTCTTGCCCTTGGAGTCGGAATCGACGACATCGACGATATGTCCGTCGCACGCCGGCATCATGTCGAGCATTTGGGATCGAGAATATGGAGCTGAAGTCGCCGGCACTGCGGTCAGCCTGCAGAACTTCGCTTGTCCCTTTTCGGGCAAACTATGGAAATCGCTAAGGATCGGTGTTGATCCAATCGCAATGGAGGAATCCGCTTTCTTACAACTATGCGATCTGCATTTTGGACATGAAGTGGGCCACCGCTGGTCAGCGTATGTCTCGGCCAAGTACCCAGGCCCGAGCTTCACTAATGCGCCTGTGCCAGGAGACGATTCTTGCACACGCCGCACGTGCTGCCCTCTTTCGCGCAGTGCTTGCAATATTTGCAGTTCTTACAGGCATTGCAGGGGTCGTTCCCGTAGCAGGTGGAGAATGAGGCGTCGGTGACGATACCGAGAACGAGCGGCAGAGAGAGAACGGCGAGCCACATGGGTTTGCGCATCGGATGACCTCCTGGGATTTGCAGAGAGTGTATCCCGAAATTCCTGACTATTACGAGTGAATTCCCACGTGTAGGAGCGCAGTTTACCAACCCGAACAAAAAGGAATTCAGAGTAGATAGCGAAAATTGAGATCAATGAGGCACCTGGTTTTTTCGCCGCGTGCATCGAAATAAGAAGTGGCGGGAGGTGAAGCGCATGGCCGGCTACCAGAAAATCAACCTCGAAATGGTCGTCTTCTTGGAGGAAGCCGATGCCGTGGCCGCAGAGTTGAATTCAGCGATCGACCGAATTGAAGAATCACACACCATTTTCGGTGGCGAGATCGAGACCAGTCCTGTGGAGCACAGTGGAACGCGAAGAAAATCGGCCCTCACGCACACGCTTGATGCACAAAAAGTGGCGAGCGCTGCGGTCAAATCAGCGACTCGGAAGGCCCGGGATGCCTATAAGAAAGTCATCTGACAGACGGTGTGATGGCGCGTATGTCGGACGAAAAGGAATTACAACACGCTCTTATGAGGTTCCGAGGGTTTCGTTCGCACATTTTCGGTTCGATCACTGAGGCAATGGTGGATGAGTATCACACGATCCTTATCGCGCTCCAACAGGCGTCGGATGAGGATCTCAGTGCGTTCCTCATTCCTCGATCCATGATGCGACCGCACGTCGTTGGAGAAGCCGGACAATCGCGATCTGTCCTGTCTTCGAGAGTTGAGCCTGAATTGACATCTCCGACTTACTGCAACAGAGAATTCTTTATGGAGCGAATAGAGCGGCTCGCGGAGCGTTTATATCTCCACGGCGTCACCACAAGAGATTCACGCACTCTCTAACGCTGACCACTCGGGTAGGCGCGGAGAAACCTTCGACCGGATGTCCAATCCGAGACGAAATCAGATGATCCCTTAATCAATGGTGATCTTCGTGCTTGTGGCGCCAATCCCAATATTCCTTCTGCTCTCTTTTGTTGCGCGCTTTCAAATCACGATGCTCACGATGGGTTTCCTGCTCCCATTGACCGTAGTACACGACCTCGCCTGATACCGCATGCCGATCGTGGTAATACGGGTCGTTGTAGTATCCCGCGTGGACCGTGCAGCCGATTACGGAAATAGCCCCAAAGAGGGCCGCGCCGAGGGTTAGAGTATGAGCCTGACCGCGAACATTCATGTTTTCCTTTCAATTTCGACAGCCTCTGCCTAAGAGAGATGCTTGAAATATAAGTAGAAGTTGTATTTAGCGCGATTCATGACCAGGAGTTTGACTGCCTCTTCGAGCGATCGTTGTCCGGCTCCCCTTGGGCTGCTTGACCGCAACAACGGAGGTAGGCGGCGCAGGAATCACGCCATGAGACACGATGGCTTGTACGATGCGACGCGTGGGCTTCATCCGAAATTGATCTTTCCCAATAAAACTGGAAGTGAATAGCACGATTGTTTCTGGAGCTATTACTCCGGTGTCAGGCCCCGTGCAAGGAAGAATCCACCACCACCGGCTATACCGGTGCTTTTGCGTTCGACAGGTTGAGTTTGGGAGCTCCTTACGAAATCGCCGTCCCGGCACGCGTCTTCACAGATGTCCTTGGCCACTGAGTCGGTAACCGTTTACGCTTCGCGAGAGCAAATCGCTACCTTGGTTTCGTCGCGATGTTCACTCGGATGCCGCTGGAGTGGACGACATTGAGTTTGAAAGTCGCGACCTGGCGGCGCACATTCCAACCGCTTCGGCGGTCTCAAAGGTGCCCATGGAAATGGCAATAACCGACTTGACTAACGAGCTCTTTTAAAACTTGGTGGCGGCCTCGGAAGGTCAGCATAGTCGGAATCAATTAGCTTTCAGGGAATCCAAGAAGTTCCCAAGGAAAAAGGAGGCTGACCTCGGGGGAGGGATTAGCCTCCCTTTTCCATTTAGGGCTAGGACGCTATCCGTTCGGCATAGCAGACATGCGATTTCTCGGCTTCGGCGATCTCGCTAGCTAACTTGACGGTGGCGGCGGTGCACCAGCATTTGGGGCAGATCAGGTCTATAGAGCCATCCGGATTTACGCGACGATAAAACGCGGTTTGTGGCTGGACATCCATGAAGGGTGTACCAACCATACGCCCCCAGACTAGCTACGCAGCACAATTCGCCAAACAATCGGGGTGCCATTCAGCCCGCTGGTTAGTCAACGGTGTTATTGCCATGGAAATTCGATTCCTTGGCCCAAGATGGCCTCCATCTTCACCGAATGGTGGCCCCAAATCACAGATCAGGCAATGTTGCATGTCTTCGACAATTCGCCGGTATTTGATTTGGAGTTGGCATTATTATGTTCCGATGCTTGAATCTGCGGAAATAAGCCTCATCTGCCAAGTTCGGGTTCGAGGACAGTGGGTTCGGCTCATTGTGAATCAGTGTCAAATCGATGACTGGCGCTGGAAGGTTTGCTTATCGAACGACACCGACACCATTGATGAAGGTGCGATTCAGTCGAGACTGGCCGCACAGGTCGCGTCACAGCGTGCCTTTGAGGCGTGGCTTCACCGCGTTCACCAGGAGCGGTTCGCTGACCTGAGGTATCGCTGGACTGAGCGGAGCGCTGACCTTACTCGGCTGGTCCCGTAACTGGCGATTTTCTCTCGGGTGACGTTGCGCCACTTCATGGATGCCACACCTGAAGTCATTGAATGGGGTCTGGTTAGTAGAGCGCAAGCGCAATGCGGCCATGGCAGAGATAGAGCAGATGTGTGCTGGGGAATCGGACACTCTGTAATTGTTGACGCAACGCGATGGGCACCGCCTCCTGGAGCAGTAACCCATCGCATTTTGCCCATGGTTCGCCGTGCCTAAGAACCTATCGTGTCGTACGAGAAGCGTCAAGCCGACGCCGAGGAAATTCGTGATCTTTGGCCATATCTCGTCGCACGAGATGGGATTGATCGCGAGAAGTGCCCGTAAAAGTTACACAAGGATTCCCGGGTTGCGCACCGCAAATCGGGCAAGCGAAGTACAGGGAGTGGTCAGCCTTCGGCATTCGAGCAATTTAGCATATCTCGCTGTCAAGGGGTAAAAGGCTTTTATGCTGTACAAGGGTCTGCTTGCTTGCTCTTTTGGGGCAAAGGTCAACTGGCAGAAATCCGAATCAACCATTCTCGGAATTCAGCGTATGATCAGTCATCCCTACGACGGAGGTCTCCAGTGTCCAGCCTTGTTGGTGTTTTTCCACTGGTGGCCATTCTGGCCATGCTCGCTGTGTTGACAAACGACGCGAAGTTTTCGACTTGTACCGGGAGCGACCTGTGCCACACCTACAAGAATTGCCAGTACTACAAACATTGCGCGAAAGATGGCGCCACTTGCGGAGTTTGTAAGCCCTGAGCGCAGTCGGCAGCTTCAGCGTCCCATGAAACTCGAAACAATCATCAGCGATTATGTTGTCGCATCTATTTAAATGACAGCTTCAAGATTCTCCATGGCATTGGAAAATGTCATCGGGTTGTATTTGTCTAGGCTGCTTTGCACTCAGCACAGTCGCATGGATGCAGTTCGATTGCAACTAGAGGATCCTGCCCCGGCCCCTCGTCAGATCTACCCATCAGCAGAGATTGATGCCAGCCTGAAGGCTCTCGCGTTGGGCCTTCTGCTCTTGTTCTCCTTTTGCGGTGACAGCCTTGATGGATTTTTGAGAGGCACTCAGTGGCCTGAAATGCCTCTCACAAGGCTACTGGGGAGCGATTAAGAGGATCCTGCCCGGAATCGCTATAAAATAACAGTCTGTTTCTCTTCCTAAAATTGGTATATGATTTTTATATCTAACAACTTACGGTCTCTTAGTCTTGCCTCACCGTCATGCGGATTTGACCTGCCCCCGTTTTCCGCGCCGTGATCTTACAACTTAGCCAGCCGCAGTAGCTGTGGGAAAGTTGGACACGCCATCGGTGTTTTCAAAGTGGGCGGAGCCCACGTCTTTTCCATAGCTTGCTTCACGTGCAAACTCTGCTGGCGTCCGGTAGGTCAAGCTACTGTGTGGCCGTTCTTCGTTGTAGTCTCGGCGCCAGAATGCAATTTTCCTCCTGGCGTCAAATAGGTTCTCGAACCAGCTGATGCGTAAACAATCCTCGCGCAGCCGACCATGAAAACTCTCCACATGCGCATTCTGCGTAGGCTTGCCGGGCTGGATATGTACCAGCTCGATCTTCTTCTCAATACACCAGGCCAAGAAGTGGCGACTGGTCAACTCCGGGCCGTTGTCGCAGCGAATCGCTCGCGGTTCTCCGCGGTGCTCGATGATCTGCTCCAGCACTCGTGTGACTCGCCGGCTGGCGAAACTTGTATCCACTTCCAACGCCAAACACTCCCGCGTATATGCATCCACCACACTCAGCACCCGGATCGCCCGTCCCGCGGCGATCGCATCGTGCGCAAACTCCAGGGCCCATTCCTGGTTCGCGGCTGTGTAGTGGCGCAACGGCGCACTCTGCCTTACGCAGTGCTTGCGCTTCTTCCGGCGCAGAGTCAATCCTGCCTCCTGATACACGCGATGAACTCGCTTGTGGTTCACCACTTCTCCCGAACGTCGCAGCAATACATGCAATCGCCGATATCCGAAGCGCGGCTTCTTCCGCGCCAACTCCACCAACCGCGTTCCCAAATCTTCATCGGAGCCTCGCGCCTGGTACCGGCAACTCGACACTGCGACCATCAACAATCCGCATGATCGCCGCTGACTGAAGGCGTACTCGTGTTGCACACGCCACGTCCTCGACCTTCCGGGCAGCCTCAACCTGCTTCAGCGCAGCGATCATCTGCGCCTCCGTGTGCTTGCTCTTCGACATCTTCCGCCCCTCTCCAAATACGATTTCATATCCGGTTAGGTGCGGATTTTGGGGAGCAGATCAGATTTGTGCGGCTCCAGTGTCTAAAAAGCAATTCCACGAAGCGAGGTACGAACCGTAATGGGTCCGCCTATACTTGGGTAATCCGAAACGTGAAGACCTGACTCTTGAACTCTGGATCGAAGAAGAACGCGGAGCTTAGCCTGGTCGCCTTTCCTTAGCTTCTGCGTACGGTGCAACGAGCTTTCCGGGCGGGAATCATCGCGGCCTCTGCTCGGGCTCACATCATACTGAGTCCCTGCCCGATGGAGGCCGACTCGCCGACTTCAATGGCGGAAGTCTTGGTGATTTCGGTTCCAAGTTGCTGGCTGAGTCTCGCGGCATCGTCGGTGAACACGGTCGCCTCGAGACTGGCGCGCGAAATCGAGACGTAGCCAAAACGGGAATTGAGCAGGTCGGGATGGACACCGGTATTGGCGTTGACGGGCACGCGCTCTGCCGTAAGTCCCTGAGCGCAGTGACTGGTCACAGCGTAGCCGTGATCGAAGTGGCGGTATTCGGCCGCATTGAATTCGATTCGCCGTTGATCGTCGAGCCGGGCAACAACGCGACCATCGTTTGCGATGGACTCAATGATGGCAAGATCGTGGTTGGACACGCGAAGCACCTTATCAGGTGCACTGAACCTAATACGATCACCGGGAGCAAACTCATGGGAGACATCGCGGTAGACGCTGACGCCGCGGAGCCGGCGCGGATCGTAGATGGCGGATTCGCCTGATTGCGTCTCGACTCTAAGCAGGTTGGCATTGGGATGGATGGCAATGACAGTTGCATAAGAGCCCGGCTGAATTCCCATGCTTCTGCTGCCGCGCGTATAGTGGACCGCATCGCCAATTTCATAGTGATTGGCCCAGGCGCGATCGGCACCGGTCATCTCCTGGCGCTGCACCAGAATCCGGAAACTGTGGTCTTTGAGGCTAACCGCGCCGCTGGCTTTCAATTCCTCGCGCACGGCAAGATTCAATTCCCGCCGCGACGCGTTATCGGGAGAGACGATCAGAGTGTCGGCGGGAGATTCCGCATAGGTGCGTGCGATGGTGCGGATGCGTTCGTCGTGATCGGGGATTTCGCGCACACGACCCTGACGCTGCAATGATTCGAGCGCTACGGCCGTCCGCCCGGTGGCGAGCAATTCGACGGCGGACTTGAGCGCCGGATCTTTCTGGCGAACGATCTGGTCGAGATGTGCGGTGTGCATCCCGGCCCGTTGCAATTGTTCAAACGGACGGCCCGCCTCGACTGCCTGATGCTGGCGGATATCGCCGATGAGTAATACGCGGTCATGGGGACCAAGGCGGCCCAGAAACTCCCGGATCTGGTTCGTACTCGCCAGGCTTGACTCATCGACGAAGTAGAAGCTCCGGCGTTCCGGCAAGGCATCAGATCGAGCACGGGCAAGAAAACCCTGCAGTGTCCCCGCCGCTATGCCGGCTTCGCGGAGTTGGCGAGCAGCACGCGAAGTGGGCGCGAAACCCTGCACTTCGTATCCATTCGCTTCGACGGCGGAGCCCACAATTCTTAACACGCTTGTTTTGCCAGAGCCGGCCCAACCCTGGATACCTTGAATGCGATCCGGAGAGCTGAGTACATCTTCAACAACACTTTTCTGTGCACAGTTCAGATGGGGGTTTCTGTCGGTGATCTGATGGGCTTCGGAACGGGTAGTCGCTGGCTGCACCTGACGGTGACCTACCTGCACGTGGCGAAGAATCTCCCGCTCGGCCTCAATGGTCCTGGCCGTGGTAAATTGGCGGCCGGGTGCGTGCCGCAGCGCGACGGTCTGAAACTCGCCAGAGGCCAGACGCGCGGCGAGATGCCGGCGCACTTGGGCATAGGTAATCTCTCCCATGCCGCGGCGCAGTGCATCACGGACGATGAGGCGCTCATCGACAACCGCCTCGCGCTCGAAGTTCTTGTCGCGGGAAAAAGTTACCGCCTCCCGGACCGGTTGTTGCGGGTCCTCGACCGGATGCAGGGCATGTTCCCGCGCCGCCCGCACCACGGCGTCGGCCTGATGGCCGTACTGGGCGGCGAGCCGGCGATGCGCGGCCATGACCTCGTCGAGCGAGTGAATCTCTTTCCGATCGCGGGTGGAATGCGCTGCGATCTCCGCCGCTTCCCTTCCATTGTGACCGGTACGATCCAGATACTCGCGGATCTGTTGGCTGCGCGGACTGGAGGCGTCCAGATACTCCTGGGAATAGCCTCGAATCTCCGGCGCACCGCTCTTGCCGGACTGAATCTCGTAACCCAGGTTGCGGAGCCGGTACATCAGCTCGGACTGATAGACGGCGGTGGCGAATTGCTGGGACTCGAAGAGGCTCTGCGGTTGGAGGGCGCGCATTGTCCCGTCCTCGCGCTCTGTCATATTGAAGATAATGGCGTGGGTGTGAAGCTGAGGCGCGGCGTAACCGTCGACAGGCCGGGCGGTGTCGTGCTCGAACTTCGCGGTTACAAACAGGCCAGTCGTCTCGGAAGGATGGTTGCCGCCGATCCGCGCTTGGGTGAATCGTTCCAACTCCGTCAGTGCAGCGGCCACCGCCGCGCGGTGGGCCAGGCTCACTCGCTCATCGCCACCGACAAGAGCCGTCAAGGAAACGGATTTGGGAGCCGAGAACGTGGCGTCCCAGCCGGCGCGATGTTCGACGGATTGGATGGTCTTTCCCTCTCTGGTCTTGTATTCATGGGACTGGCGATGACGCACAAGTTGATCGCCGGTGACCGGATGCCGGCCTTCGGAAAGGTGTGCAAATTCCTCCACGCCAACCCGTCCAACGAGGCCGTATCTTTGGGCCAGACGCCCCTGCCACTCGCTCTCGACAGTCTGTCCGCGGCTCCAGTAGCTCTGCTCGGGAGAGGTGAACTCTTTGGCGTGATAGTTCCGTGCCTGCCCAGCGGAGAGGGGTTTGGAGATGGTCAACATCGCAATACCCTCATCCACGCAAAATCAGGTTCTGCGCACCGCTGGCATGCGGTGCACTGGCAGAGTCCGGCTTGATCTGCTCAGTCGGTGGAATCTGATTCGCCTCGACAAAGATGGAAGCCTGCGGCGCCCGCTTCAGTTCCACAGGGGGCGCCTTCGCTCGATCCATTCGCTTCGGGTCATAAGGCAGCCGTTCATTCGGCCGTTCCCGCAGTTCGAAACCGCTGGCGACTCTCGGCATGTCGAAATATGGAAACGAAAACCGGGTGACGTAGTTCTGATACTTCATAAAGGCGTGCAAGTCGGCGAGGCCGGAGATTTCTGACTCCAGGACCAAAGGCTCTACTTGGCGCTCGAGAGCAAAGTTCCGGCTCGATCGGCTGCCGTCGAAGTGGGTTTCGCGCAGCCGTTCGATCTCGACTTTGCCGATGAATTTTGAGACCCACTCTCCGGCGTTCGGCTCCTTGGTCGTAAGCCAAACGCTCGTCGCCGGCTGCGACAACATGACCTCGGCAAGATGGCCATACAAGTACTCAAGCTGAGCCTTACCTTGGAATCCCAGCACGACCGGGTTCTGGCTCTTGCGATTTTCAGTGATGGCGGTATGAAGCTGCGGAAGTTTCTGCAAGCTGGCGAGCTCGTCGATCACGAACCACACGCGCTTTTGTCCGTCGGTCGGCTCGTTGAGCAGGCGTAAAACCAGCCAGTCAATCCACAAGCTTTGCAAGGGGCGAAGCGCCTCGCGCTCCGCGGGCAGAGAAGTAAGAAAGATCCATCCCTGGCGCTTCTCAGCCCAGTCGGTAGCGGTCCAAGATCCATTGCTTTCCTTGCGCTTGGGAAGGAGACGGAGGCTGTCGGCAATTAGCCCAAGAGAGGCCAGAACGCCCGCGCGTTGCTGGTGTGCCCGCGAGTCGATCAAGTGCGCGTGCTCGGTTCCTTCAAGTCTGCGATCGATCTCATCGGGGTTCGACATCCACTCGACGAGTTGATCTGGGGTCGGTCCATAGGCCATTAGGAAGGCAAAGATTTTCTGCGGCGACTCGATGAAGAACTCGCCTTTTTTGTCCTGAGGTGGCTGGAAAAGCGAGACCGCCAATGCCTTTGCTTCCGACCGGCTGCGCAACTCCTCAGCCGGTCCCCAATACGGGCAGCGTTTGTCGAGAGGATTGAGGATGACGTCACCGCGTCCGCGATCGTAGAACCGTTGCACGAACTCACGCGACGGGTCATAAATAATGGCCGCATCACCGCGACTGCGCACTTGGCGCAGGACCTGAAATAGTAACGAGCTTTTACCGGCCCCTGTGTCCCCGATGATCTGTAGGTGTTGTGCCTCTGCACGCGCCGGAATGCGAAGCATCTTCGGCATTTCATCGGTCTTGAAGCCCAGGCCGTCGCCCTTGACAATCCGATTGAACTGACGCGGCGTTAGCATCTCAGGGCCTTTCAAACGCCGCCCGTAGCGGAGCTGCTTTTGCCGTTCGACATCCATGCGGACCGAAAACGGAAGCAAGATGAGGAACGCTGATAGCCCGCCGCATAGCGGCGCGCGGAGCAACAGAACGGGACTTTTGCCGCTGTAGATAACATCTCGTAGAAAGGCGCTCAACCGTCGGTTCACATAGCTTCGCTGAGGACTGGAGAAGAGGATCGTGAAGCCCCGTTCCGTAGCCATCTCCGAGAGAGCGAGAGGGATCACTCTGCCGTTCGGCTCGGGCGTCTTCCCGCGAACGACATCGTTGTTCATTGCGGGGCGCGGCGTGACGCGAGAGCCCGTGACGAAGAGCACTTTGTAATTGTCCCGGTGCGTCGCGCTGAACAAGCCAACCACCGACGTGCGGACGTACAGAGAGAGATAAAAGCTCGCCAACGGCGCACAGGAGAACCGCAGCCAGCCTAATGCAAAGAGCGCGGTGAGCAGGATGGCAACGATGGTCGCGCCGTAGGTGTAGACGGGCATGTGGCGCGGCCAAATAAATGTTTCTTTGCGTCCCCAGGTGGTCTTAGCCATCGCGTCACCTCTGCTTCTCTCGCGCCAGTTTGCCGGCCAATTCGTGCTTCGCAGCACCGATTTCGTCGAGCAGTTTGTCGAAGGCTTCGGGCATGAGCCGCTGGCCCGCGGCCAAGGGCCGAAGCACATTGACCAGGAGCAATCGGACACCAAGGATCTCGGCCAGAGAGGTATCGCTGGTCGGCGCAGCGCGTAGTTCGCGCAGGATCACTTCGCGCATCCACTCGCTGCGTCCGACACCGTTGGCGCGCGCAACCTCATCGAGCAACCGCGCCTCTTCCTCGGTCAGCTTGAGGCAGCGCGTCGTATTGCGAAAGACTGTCTTCTGGGGAGCGAGCAGGGACATCTGGTATCTCCAGAGCCGGTATACCTGGGTATACCGGCGGTTAACTAATTCATGAGCTTTGTGCAGGTTTACCTTGGTATACCTGCACGACCCTTTCAGGGGTGGAGTGTCGAGATTTTTCCGGTGCGCAGCACCGCCGTGGTCCGGGCACGGATTTCGATGGAGCATTATGCCCTAGCTCCGCGAAGGATCTCGGTGGGTTCCACTCCGCCATTGGGCCGCGATGCAGGCTGCTCCGGTACATCGCTCGCGACGGCTTTGCGTACGCGCAAGGTCGATGGAACCTGCCGGGATTGCGGAGACTTCAGAAACTGCTGGAATTCGCGGTCCTTGGCGAAGACGTAGGTAAGAGCCTTGTCGATCACCTCATCGGCGGTTGCATGAAGGAATGCCGCGTACTGATCGACTTGCGTTGCCGTAGTCTCTTCCAATCGGACTGAGGTGCTGACGTAGTGGGTTTGAACGATTTCAAGCAATGCCATTTTTGGTCTACTCCTTTGGGGCTGGAATCAGGCAATTGTCTTGCGCATGATCATGCGCTGTGCGGTCAGCGCAATCTCATAGGCGCGGGCGGAACAAAGCGCAGGCGAAATCTCGAAGCGCCGGCGGGATTCAAGCATAGTGACAACATCTGAAACCGGAATCCCTTCGCGGAGCCACAGTCTTGCGGAAGCAATATCTACTGTGCGCTGAGCGTAATACAGAGGATTGGGCTTATCCGAACGTCTTGAGGCCAACTCACGAGTCAGCTTGGCGGGGTCATTTCCGGTCGTAAGTTCGTGGCATATCCATGCCCAATCCGTCTCAGAATTCGAGCGCTTTCCGGAGCGGTTTCGGGAGAGGGTTGCGCGGTCGAAGTGTTCGGCATTTGAACTGCGAATCTCCAGCCGGAAGTCGCGGGGATTCGAGACCGAATCCGACGGATATTCGACGGTCACAAGGGGAGCGGGATTGTATTTCCGATTCAGGAATCCGGGGAGGCGAAGCACCCGGTTGCAGTCGGTGCAGGCGGGATCGCCGCCAAAGGTGACGGTGAGGAGTTTAAGCGTCTGCTCCTGACGCTCAAAATCGAAGCCATCGACCCGCCATAGCACCTGATACTTGTCCGGCGATGTGGAAAGGATCGCGGTTGGAGTGGGCACGGAGGCCGATGCCCGCAGGGCAGAGAGCCGGGACTCGCCGTCCGTGTCGATATCTATATATAGATACCGAATCTTTGCGATGCTCTGTTTGGTGCGTTTGCGACTACCGGATCGAAGCGGATTGGCAGCGACATAAATGTTCGCGCCATTACGGTTTTCATGGGCCAGCCAACCGAGATAGCGCGGCGCGAGAGCCTGCTCCAATAGAACGACTCTCTGCGTTGGCGTGCGGCCGTCATCCTTTCTCAGGAGAAGAGCTATGCTCTCAGTCGGAGCGAAGCAATGGGCGAGGAATTCTGTTGCAATCTGATTCATGAAAGCACCTCGAAGACGCGCGATCCTGCTGCTGGTTAGTAGCAATAGAAGCCCGGAGAAAACCGGACTTCTATTGCGTGAAGAAGAGGCCTATTCGGTCTCTTCCTCGGCGGGAATCTCATCGAAGTCTTCTTCCGCGCCGGTCTTTTCTACGCGGTCGAGCTTGAGGATGGAAATCACGCGGATGTTGTCGGAACGCACAGGCTTCTCCGCCTTCTTGGGCGTGTACTCAGTGTGGCGAATCTCGCCTTCGACCTGGACGTGCGCGCCTTTCTTGAGGGTAGCTGCGAACTCGCCAAACTTACCGAAGACGATGCAGTGATGCCATTCGGTACGCGAGATGTATTCGCCGGACTCTTTGTCTCTGTAAGAGGTCTTGGTGGCGAGGGAGAAGGTGGTGAACTTCTGGTCGTTCTTGCCGGTGCGGACTTCAGCGTCGCCGCCGAGGAAGCCCATGATGGTTGCACGATTGAGATACATTTTGAGTCTCCGTTTTTGAATTCCCGCGTCTTGCTCGGGTCACACCGGGCGGAGCCAAGCGAGTGGGCGCGACTCCCAAGGCCGAAGCTCTGCATTTGCGGAGGATCCGCCGCAGGTGGAAACCGTAACCCGGAGGGCCGCGCAATACCGGGGCCCTCGGCACGTGATTGTTACGGGCTGGGGTGGGTAGCGGAAGCAGAAGAGCGAGCCTGCCGCCGGGCGTCGCATTGGCCCCGAAGCAGTGACCGAGCATGAACGGGGATTGATGGGGAGACGCGCTGTTGATCGGCGTGCTCCTATGTGCTTCCGGGCGATGGGGTCTGCCGGTAAGCCAGAATCACTCTCCCCGCCCGGGTGTCTGGCCAAGAGCCGCAACTTGCAACCGAACCCGCCCGTCTTCGGCTCGGCGCGGCCACCCCCAAGAGCGCACGCGAAGAACGAGATTCCGTTTGCCGCATCCTGCTCAGGATGGCGATCCACAATGAAGCCTCCGATTCGCGTTTTCCATCTCTCAACTCAGGCTGCCGACGGGCAAGAAGCTCGATAGAGTTCCTCGGTCTCAAAGGACTCGTCGGCGCAGTTGTAGCCATTCACGGCAATCAACTCGCGCACCCGGCGCCGGCCCGTAGGATCGCGCTCGCAGTAGAGAACGAAGTCGATAGCTTCGGCCGTCTCGGAGCGGATGAATGAGTGATTAAGGTTTGGCCTGGCACTCAGCGCCAACTCCGAAAGCCGATTGAGAGCGTCCCGGGCGCTTTTGGCGTGGATCGTCGAGAGGCTTCCGCCGTGGCCGGTATTCATGGCCTGCAAGAGGTCGTAGCCGCACTCGTCGCGTATTTCGCCAATGATGATTCGGTCGGGTCGGTGGCGGAGAGCCGCTGCCACAAGCTGGCTGGCACTGACGGCGATCTGTCCGGGAATGGCATCGACAGCTTCCCAGCGAACTGCGTTGGGATGCGTTATTTTCAACTCCGCGGGTTGCTCGATCACGATCAGCCGCTCATGCAACGGAACGTGATCGAGGAGAGCCTTCATCAACGTTGTTTTGCCACTGGCGGTTCCACCGCTGATGATCCCGTTTTTCCGGTCAGCAATCAGGCCGATCACGGTGTTACGAACCTGTTCGGGAAGACTGCCCGAATGGATCAATTCCTCGGACGTGAACCAGCGATTGAATTTCCGGACCGTGAACGTGGGGCCGTTGATCGATGATGGAGCGCCGACGACGGCGACGCGAGAGCCGTCGGGCAGGCGTGTATTGAGGATGGGGTTCTGGCTGGTGAGGTCCTGGCCGAGGATGCGGGCCACGCGCTCAACCGCGGCCTGCAGTCGGTCGTTGGTGTACGGAGTTCCGAGCGCGATGTGCTCGACAACCCCGTCCCGATCTGCATAGACGCCGGTCGCTCCGTTAATCATCAGATCGGAGATGGACGGATCCAGCAGGAGAGCGCGCAGTTCTTCGGGAAAGAACGGCAGAATCAGCTCGAAGCTCACCGCGTCGCTCCCGTGACTGCCGGCGCGGCTGCTCCGGGCTGTATGGGATCGACCGAGACGCGGTTCTCGTGGAATTCAGTTATCGTCAGACCCAGCGGGTTGATGAACTGGTATTGCGGATAACTCCTGGCCTGGTCACTCACCTGTTTGGGATTCAAGTAGTAGGTAATGCTGAGCATCCAGTGCTCGGTTCGCGGCTCATGGGAGTGGCTGGGCGAATACAGCCTGTCGAGAGCCACCAATGCCGTGCCGCGCGCCAGGATCGCACCCTGAATCGTTTCCTCGGAGAGCGACGTGATGGTAGCGCTCTTCACCTCGGTATCGCTCTGTTCGATCTCGCCTCCCATGACCTGCGAGGCAAAGTGGTTCTGATTATCCGCGGTCATCAACTGCGACGCCAGAGCCTGGGAGAGGAAGTAATAGTTCAAGGGATACTTTTTGGCGATGGTGTCGCGGCTGATCGTGTAGCGGTAGTTGGCCCAGTCCATGAGGTATGTCCGCACCTCGCCGTCGCGCGGGCTGTAGTTCAGGTCGCTATACTGGATCGCCTGGGCACGGCCCATCTCGTCGATGCGGATGTAGCGATTGACAACGGGGCGCCGGGCGAGCGAGAAGTTGAGCCATATCGATCCCAAAAGCAGCACAGTCCCGCAGCCGATAATGAGCCGGTACGCCTTCCGTTCGGCGTAGTGCGAGGCATACACCTCGTTGCCGATCTGATCGGTCAGCAAGGCTTGCTCGGGCGTCAACGGTTGCTCAATGTGTGCTGTGCGCGTGGACATGGGGAGAGTGAGTCCTTTCCTTGAGCGCCTTGAATTGGACGGCGCTATAAATGATTCCGGCGATTATGGCCCCGAACAAGGCAAGCAAGAGCAAAGGTCGAACGATGCGCGATATGCCTGTCGCTCGGGCGAACAAAAACCCTAGTAAGAAATTCCACATAAGCTCAAGCTCCTGCCTTGATCGCTAGTGCTGTGATTCCTCCTGCAATCTGCGCCGCTCCCGATGTGAGTCCGGCCGCCCCGCCGAAGATCGCCTGCGTCATGCTCGGAATGAAGAGCATGTTCACGATGAACGCGACAAATACCATGATGCAGGGAATGAGGTTGGCGAGCCACATCTCCATCGAATAATTTCCATTGAAGGTCTGCTGGATAAATGCGTTCATGAAACCGCCCCATACAAAGATGAAGGCAGCGGCAACGGCGCGGATCATGGCGAAGCCGATGAGCACGTCGAGGAAGTGAAAGAACTTCGCCCGAAAGGTCTTGGTCATCAGCAGCGGCACAAAGATGGGGCCGAATAAAGCGGTCACGCCGTAGAGAATGAATGCGCTGCAATTGATGACGAAAAGAATCGCGGATGCGATGCCCAACAGCCCTTGTACGACGAAGTAACAAAGGATCTGAACCGGAGCCAGCAGCGATGGCATCGCGGTATTGTCGCCCGCAGTCTTCAAAAGCTGAAGCAGATTGTCGAGCGAGTTCTGATCGAAAGCCGCGACCATGGCCTGCGCAATGTAGGAAAAGAAGTGATTGATGCCGAAATTCACGCCGGGAAAGGGGTTGACCCAATAGCTTTCGAGCAGGCAACAGATAATAAGGCGCAACAGAAAGTTGACCAAATCGCCGGCGTGAACGGGCTGCGCATGAAATCGCAGGGTCATGCTTGTGGTGTTCCAGTTGATGACCATACTGATCAGGGTGAACAGAGCAATGCAGCTTAGCTCAGTCAGCCCAAGCTGGGTCAGCGCACCGCCATTCTGGGTGGTCAGATTGGTCAGATTATTGGTGAACTGATACAGCCAATCGACGCCAGAACTCGTGCTTGGAAGGGTCTGAGCCACGAGTGTCACGGGAACCATACCGCATCTCCTCTCAAGGTCTATGGAACATAGGTCTTCCAGGTCTTGCCCTCTTTCGCCGCGGCGGAGTTGTGCTTCTTTTTATTGACTTCGACCTCTCGCCGGAATGCCTCATCCCGTTTCTTTTGCTCTTCAGCGTTCTGTCGTTGTTGGTCAAGGACGGCCGCCGCTTTTGCTGCGGCAGCGGGGGCCCTTTCCGTTTCGTGTCGCTGGTAGACAAGCGCACCGCCAATGGCCGTCAGGGCCGCAAGAATGGCGAGCTGGATCTTCGTATTGATGAGCTTCAGCATGGCATCTCCGCTATGGTACGTAGCTATCCCAGGTGCTGCCCTCGCGGGCCGCGCTGGTATCATTGGCGGCGCGCTGCTGCTGAACGAAGACCGCGGTATTGAGGTCCTCAACCGCCGCATTGCGTCGGTCCATGTTGGCGATCGTCATCTGCGCCGCAAGGCAGGCGTGCAATGCGCCCTGGGACTGCATCTCGGTCAGCTTCTGCGCCTCCGCTGCGTTCAAGAGATTGAGTTGCTGGACTTCGCTGTTGGTGGCGTCGCTCCCGTCGAGCTGCTGGGAAAGTAGCGAAGCGTTTGCCGTCGCATTCTGGCTTCTTCCGCCGCGGTACTGCCCCACAGCGGTCAGGCAGTCCGGGGAGATCGCGTCCGAGGTTTCGATCATGGCGAGTTGCGACATCCGTGAGCTGCCTAGAGACTGTCCCTGCAGGTAGGAAGCCGCATTTCCGTTCATCGAGACCGTTGCAACTTTCCACGCCGTCAACGATGTACCGGGCGAGCTCGAGTTCAGAGCAATCTTGATGCCCGCGGTTTCGCCAAACCTATTGGCGACATTCACGTTTTCAAGAGCATGAAGTGTGGTCCGCCACTGCTGTTTGAAGGAGAAGTGAGTGAGATTGTTCTTAACCGTGTTGTACTGCATCTGGAGCGTGGTGAGCTGCTGTACTAGGCTGGCGTAGCTCGTCGGGTCGAAGACAATGTCTCCGATACCGAAGAGCGCGAAACTGGGCGTAGCGGCAAGAAGCAGAGCCGCGCCGCCGATGATCCATTTGCGACGTTGGTTGAGTGAGAACCTCATAGTACCTCCGGTTGAGCGGGTTACATGCACTGCGGGCAGGTTGGGTCAAACCTGTCGAGCGAAAAACAGTCTTCGCGATAGAGAAGCCAGCATCGGAACCGCGCGATTCTCTCCGCGATCCCAACACACTCGGCTACCCCGCCAAGGACGATGCTCGGTACGACGGGCGTTCGGAGAGCAACCAGTACCAGGACAATCATTGCGGCGCAGGCGATGAGCCTGCGGTGGGCGATGGCAAGCTGATTCATTTAGCCTCCGTCACAGATTCGGATTGACTCGATGCTCGGCATAGGACGGAATCAGGAGATCCGTTCCGATGTACACACGGGCGCGGGAGCCTTCCTTGAGCGTTATGATTGGCAGCCGGTCGAGGAAATGATTCAATACCTGCTCGCCCTCGGTCGCCGACTGCTGGGAGATGCCGTTGCGAATCTCCGTGGACGGGGAAAGGATGCTGCCGTTGTTGCCGATCTGGGCGAGACCGCCTAGTCCGCCCACCGCCGCGGCGGCAGCGAATGCCGCGAAGTAGCCGTGATCGACTTTGGTTGCAAGTCCTGTCGTTCCGATCTGATCAAGAGCGAGGTACTTGCCCAACTCAAGCGAGAAGCCGTCGGGACAGATGGCCCGGTGAAAAGTCACGAACATCTTGCGCTGCTGCGCGCTCCCAACACTGGCGACGTCACCAAGCAATCGTGTTCCCTGGGGCAGCAAGAGTTGCTGGTGATCGTGCGAGTAGAGGTCGGTCGTCAAATCGACCATGATTGGCCCGCTGAATCCCCCGTCGATGTGATTGGTGACGACTCCCTCCAGAACCGTTCCCTCGAAGACGCGGTATAGACGGCCCTCGTAATTGTCAAAATCGTAGGGAGCCATGGCCGCGTTCTTGCCGTCGACTCTGGTCTGAAGGTTGCCAGGCTGGGACAAAGTCGCGCTGGCCATATCAGGAGCTGTGCTCTCTACGGTTGCCGCCGCCGCAGCGGCGGGAGCCGGAAAGGTTTCGCCCGGATGCGCGAAGTCAATCGCCAGCGTGTCGCTGTTGACGGCGTCTTGTTGCTGCTTCTCTTTGGCAAGTTGCCGTTGCTTCGCTTCGGCCTGAGCCTGCGAGACTTCCGAGGTCCGCGCGGGCGCATTGGGACTGTCCCCGTAGATCGCCGCTCGTTGCGCGGCGGTCATGGGCGGGGCGCCAGACGCTTCCGGCCCCGGAGCGGATTGGGCATCCTGAAGCTGCTCGACGGCCGCCGCAATTTCCTGTTTCCGCTGGCGACCCTCAGCGTCGCGCCGCGCCTCTAACTGTTGCTGGGTCTCAAAACTCGTCACTTGCTGCGCATTGGGGGCTGCGGGACGCAGGGGGATGGAACTCGATGGCGCAGCCTTCTTGTTCCCTCTGAGCAGACTCGAAATGTTGGCAAGCCCGATGAGACTGATGATGACCACTAGCGCGATGACCACCGGCATACTCTTCCTTAGCGGAGGTTTGGGTTCGGGCTGCTCAGGAACGATGGCGGGCGGGTTCTCATTCGTCTCGGGCATGACTACCTGCCTTTCCCGGTGCGATGAAACTCGACCTTCTGTTTCCCGATGGCGAGGTAACCGTTCTCGAGTTCCTTGGGAACGGTGTAGAGGCCACTCGCGAAATCGAAGTTGATGAGCGACGGCCTTTTGTCCTTCACTTCATAGAGCGCAGGAGTCTCCTGAAACTCACCACGCAGATAGGTAAATTTATCGTCGCGCCATATCTGCTGAAGCCCTAGCGTTTTTCCCTTGGCATTGTCCCAGGTGTAATCAAAGTGCAGCGTGCCGGGATACTGGCTGCGGTACTGCTCGTTCTTGGTCTCTTCGGCTTTACGCTCTACTTCCTCGGCCGCTTTTGCCGTCGCCGCTTCCTGCTTGACCTTGTCCAGCTCGGACGCAGGCACAAAAACGGGCAGCTCCGCCAGTCGGTCCTTCGCCGCCTTGTCACCGGGCACGATGAACACCTTGGAATCAAAATGGGAATCTTGGTCGGCCGAAACTTCGTGCAACTCGAGGGTGTACTCGTTGCCGTGGTCGGAAACGATATGCACATCGGTTGAGCTGTTGGCGATTTTGGGCTTGATGCTGACAAAGCGGCTGGCGACATGACCGCCGTCGAAAACCCAATCGACCGTATCCCCGGCGAACACATTTGCTACCTTTTCTTCGGCGGGGAGCAGGATCAAGGTCGATTGCAGCAAGCCGGCGCGAACCATCGGCGGCGTGTCGGTCTCCGACACCACGATGGTGCGCGGCGCGCTCGGATCAAGCTGCCTGGGCTCGGGCACAGCAGGCCCAGAGGCGAAGGCCACACCCGCGAGGGCGAGCCCATAGGCGAGGAGGAGGAGGAGAGGTCGTTGCACGGCTCTGTTCCTTTCGTTGGCGAATTATTTACGCGGTCTCGCCCTGCGCGAAACGCTCAATACCTTCCGTGAGCCCGTATTTGGCGATCAGTCTCGACCGGCGGATGCGGTCTTTCGGTTTGGTTGAGAAGGTGGCGTAGCTGCGGCTGTCGAGATTGAGCCGGATGACCTTGGTCAATCCGTCGCGGCGTATGTATAGCGCCTCACGGTCCTCTAAGCTCTCAAACAGCGCGATCTGCTGCTCGTTCATCTTGAACAGCTCGGCGTACCGTTTCCGGTTGAACGTCGCATCTCTCAGGAACAGGAACGAGGTCGAGGAGTTCACAATGCTGTCGGCGTTCTCGCCCAGATCCTCGGCAGACTGGCCGATCAGGGTCACGCCGCCGAGGTTCTTACGCACGGTCTTGATGGAAGCGAGCGCACCTTCCAACAGCTGCCGGTTCTTCATCGAGGAGAAGATTTCTTCGATCAGGATGTGCTTGGGCACGCCAAGATTGGCGGGATCGTAAAACACATCGTTGACGCGGCGCAGCAGCCACACCATCAGCGGCTCGATGAGGTCAGCGTACTGCTGGTTATTCACTCCCTGGAAATCGAAACATTGCACCCGCGAGAGCGACAGGCTGTCTTTCACGTTGTCGAAGATGGCGTGATAGACACCTTTGCCAACCCATTTGGACAGGTAACGATCGAGCTTCTTGGGGAGAAATAGATTGGACAGACGGCGGTTCTCGGGGTCGAGGAGATACATATCCTGCACGGCCTTATGGATCACGTCGTCATCTTCCGGCTCCAGTTCCGCCCCGCTGTTGACGAGCAACAGCTTGATGAATGAGTAGAGGAATTTGATGTTGCCTTCGGTCGGCTCCAGAGCAAACAAGGCAACTCGCGGACCGTCTTTCCCAATGCGGTCCACGCGCCCGCCATAAAGCTCCACAACGCTCTCGTAGCTGCCGCCGATGTCAAAGATGTAGGTAAAGCCGCCGTATTTCTGCTCCAACGCGACCGTCGCGTTCGCGAGCACGCTCTTGCCCGAGCCGGTTGGTCCGATGATGAGCATGACGCGCACGCCGTCCACATAAACGTCCTGAAAGAACGGCGTCCGGGTGCGGGTCTCAAAGATATTGAGGTATTCGGCGTCGAGGTCGTCCGAGTGCGGGTGTCCAAGGTGCGGAGCGAACACCGACGAAAGACGGGCGTGATGGTCCTCCGAGAGCCAGAGAGGGAAGACATTGAACTTGCGGTTGCCGGGAAACATCGCATAGAAGGCGGAGAGATTGCCAAGCGTCTCTTCGATCACCTGCGCTTGCGCATCGACGAAGACCCGATGCACGACGGGGGTGGTGTCGCCTAGCTGCTCGGTGCTGCGCGCGGCCAGGAGCAGGCGGAGCGAGTATTCGCCCTGAGCCTTCGTATCGAGCTCACGGATGACTTCGCTGAGATCGTCTACCTTTCTGTTCGCGGCCTTGGCTCCTGCGCCGGTTTCGAGAGAGGCGAAATCGCGTCCGCTCATGACGCGGGCTAGAACCCCGACCTTGAAAAACGAGATGAACTTTTCCTGGGCGTCGATCTCGCGGCGGGCTGCGGCGGCGGACCTGGGCCGCCAGGTCGAGCAAAGAATACTGTCGCAGTCGAGCGTAAGCAGGCCGGAGAACAGGCACGGCCGGGACGCCTCCGGGGGCGTCTTGAGCGAGAACATCTGGACGTGGCGGTGGCCGACCTGAATATGGTCGCTGTGCCAGGCAACCGGGCTTTTCACAAGCTGCCGGTCGACGCCGGTATCGTCCCGGAGTCGGCCGGAGGCGACCCACTCCTCAAGGTTGAACAGATAGCTGAAGAATTGAAATGCCTCATACTTATCGAGCAGCCGCAGTCCCAACCAACTCCCGAGATGACCCTCGAGAATTGTGGCCGTCTTCTCGAGATCGGCCAGCATCCGAAATGACTCGGCGGCGTTCTCCTTCGGCTTACGCTCGAATGGCTTGAGCTCTAACGGCTCGAGCGTGAGGCACCAATGCAGATCGATCCGCCGGAAACCTGCCGTCCTCTCCAGGAAGGCCAGCCGGTCGTCGGCGAAAACCTGAGTGACGGGATTCGTGTACTTCCCCTGACGAGGCAGGTCAAACCCCGACATGACGCGCGTGTATTGGTAGAGGCACGACCCTTCGGGGAGGCCGCGCAAAGCGCCTTCGATCGAGCGCATTCGTCGGTCAAGTTCCTGGTCGGTCAATCCCTCCTCGTCGATGCCGGCGAGCCTGAACAGGCATCCGTATCCGCCGTATTTGAGGGCGAAGATGTTCGGCCCGACAAAGCGCGCAATCGGGACGATGCTGCATGCGGCTCCGGCCTTGGCGAACCACGGTGTATGCCTGCGTTGTTCACGGTTTGCGCGGGTCATAATACGACCTCTGGCTGAGGCCCAGGCCCCAGAGCTGGAACATCTTTGGGTGTTTGCGTACGATCAGCCACGCGCCAACGGCGAGCGTGGGAAATGCCACCATTGCCAGCAATTGAAGCCCAAGGAGGAAAACCGTTACGCAGACGAAGACGATCGCCATCCATGCGGTGAGGTCGAGACCGAGCTTGGCTCTGGGCCGGTTCAGCGCCTGATTGATCGGTAACAGTTCTCCTCGCTTGGTCATGGCCGCTCACCTTACATGGACTGGCCGGTGAGCGAGCCAATCCAACCTGCGCCCCATCCGAGCACGCCGGCGCCAAAGAGCGCGCCGAAAAGACCGGGAATCGCGTCCTGAAAACGGCCGCTCATCATGCGGATTCCGGCGAAGATCAGGCCACCGAAACAGATGACAGCCCCAGCGTAAATCGCAAAAGTTTTGAAAGTAGACATCAGCGTTTGCGCACCGGAGAAGTCCATCGTTCCCTGGGCGAGCGCAGCGTTGGTAAGACCGACGAAGGCGAGCCCAATCAGCGTCGGCCCCATCACCCGTGCTGCGTGGAGGAGTTTTCGCTTGTAGGGCAGTTGATTTCGCCGCCGCGTGAGGCGGCAACGAAGGCGGGATGTGTGGAACCTGCTGAGGGGAAGGAAGAAACGGCTACTACTGGACATCGGCACCTCCCTCGACTGAGTTTCAGTCGCGAATGTGTCGAAGCGTAGTTTCGATGATCGTTCCTCGTCCAATACTTCTTCGCAATGGGGCTATTGCTTTCGTCGATGGCGGGATTTTCCGGATTCCTCGTGGACGTCGAACAGCGCGAGTTGATTGCTCGATGCCCGATCCCCGGGGTTCTCTTCCCCGTGGCGCCCGCGGGCGGATGCGACCGGCTTCCTGGGAATCTCGGGCGCCACTTTGAAGTGCTTTTGAAGCTCCTCGACGAACCATGACAATGCCGGATTCTCATGCTCGGCTTTGGTGACAAAGGCGGTATCCATTGTCCAATCCACTCCGGCGATGGGCCTGGTCACAAGACCATTCATCAGCGGACGCCCGGCGCGCATCAGCGAGTAGCAGACCCCCTCTTTCACCATCCATTGAATGTGATCGATATTTAGAGTCGGGCGAGAGGGACGCAGAGTAACGCCCAGCTCTTGGAACATCTCGACAAGCCGCACATAGGCCGTGGGATGATGCTGCTGGTAGGTGAATTCGCTGATCTTACTGTCGAGCAGATCTGGAGGCAGTGACTCACGATCTGCGAGCGGGTCATCGCTCCTCATGCATACCACCAGCTGCTCCCGCTCGACCACATGAATATCCAGTCCGTGATCCAAGATCGGAAGCGTCACCAGGGCTGCATCCAGGCTGCTCTCACGGATGCGATCCGTCAGCTCGTCGGTATCGCCACTGTCCGGAACAAACTCGCTTTCCGGCAGAAGTTCTCTGTATAACTCGGTGACCGATTTCAGCAGGGTCTTATCGACAAACTGCGTGAAGCCGAGACGCAGCGGCATCAGCTTCCCTGCATGGATGGCCTGCACCGTTCGAACGATGCGCTCCCGGGTCCTCAAACCCTCGCGCGCGTAGCGCACCAGTACCTTACCTTCCGATGTCAGCCTAGTTCCATGTTCCCGATCGAAAACTCGGATTCCCAGCACGTCCTCAAGCTGCCCAATCTGAGTGCTGAGAGTGGACTGCGATACATGAACCTTTTGCGCGGCGGCGGTAAAGCCGCCCGCGTCCACCACGGCGACGATGTATTTGAGCAGCCGAAACTCCAGGTACTCTACGCTCACGCCGACCTCCGGAACTCTGCATTGCGGGCGATCGCTTGCGGAAGTATGAACGGGGGAAGAACCTTCCTACTTGAAAGAGATTTTCCGCCGAAGGTATCAAAACCGTCAACCATCGTCCGGAGGGATGCCTCTATTTCCCCGAGCGATGCCCCCATTCGTGAGAAATATTGGACAGCGCGCGGCGTCCATAGCAAGGTGGGGAGAACGTCGATTGGGGGCATCGGTGAACCTTATCGAGCAACTGGAGGCACGTAAGGGCGCCATGAAGGTCGCGGAACTCTGCGAACTTCTGGGAGTGGACGACAAACACCTCTATCGCATGGCGGCGCGTGGCTCAATGCCAAGTTTCCGGGTCGGAGGGGCAGTCCGCTTCGATCCTCAGGAGGTCGCCAAGTGGCTTCGGTCGAAGTACGGTCTATTCCCCAGTGTGGGCAAGAAACCTCCCGTGCACGGACCAACTTCCGAGCGACAGGAGCAACGCATTGCCTGACAGAGGGGCGTCCAGCGGAGAGCATTGTGCTCTGGCAACCACTTTCTAGGCTGCCTCGATCTCTTTCCCTTTCAGCTCGAGCGCCATCTCTTTCAGCTCGGAATCCTGCAATGCCAACAGCAGGTTGATGCGGCTGTCCAGCAGCCTCAAGACCTCGTGAAATCGACGGGCGATCTCTTCCGATGAGCCAACCTTCACTGCAGGATCCGGGATATCCCACTTTGCCGTAACCCGAGAATGCGGCCAGGTGGGGCAGCCCTCATTGCCGGCGCACAGCATAAAAATGAAGTCCATCATGGATGATTCGTCCCGTTGGGGCGAGAATTCGTCCCACGACTTGCTTTTAAGATCTTCAGTACCGATTCCAGCCGCCGTCAGCTCCGCCAGCGCTTCCTCATGAAGGGCTGTTGCCGGCTGACTTCCTCCGCTATAAGCTTTGAAGCGCCCGCCGCTCTTATGGTTCAACAACGCCTCGGCCATAATTGACCGCGCAGAGTTGTCGGCGCAAAGAAAGAGAACGTTGTACGGATTAGCCATATTGGGGGCCCTTCCTCATCTCTGTGAGATGCGAACCCCTCGGCTCTAGACGTCTGAAGCGGGTGGATTAGGTCGACTCAGGGGCGACGCCTGCAAAGGAACGGTGGGAGCAGCTGCACCCGGATCGGACCGGTTAGACTCCTTCCGTAAAGTGTTGATGACCGAAGCGTTTCCCGATATTGGATGGGGTGCAACTGGCCGCAGGGCCCCGGACAAGGGAGGAGTACACTTCGGGCAGGTCAATCCTGCAACGGGAGATCGGCTATGAATTGGATACGATTCGTTGCGATCGTGATCGCTGCCGGGGTGGTGTCGTCAATTACCGATTGGTTCTTCGCTGGCGACTGGATTCATCGGCGTTTTACCTACCCTGAAATCTGGCGCCCGGGGGCCGAGGCGCGAGCGATTGCCCTCACCAGCCCTCTTCCATTTCTTACCTGTGCAGGGTTTGCCTTGATCGTCACCCGCCTAGGTGTTCATTCCATTTCGAGCGCCATCGAACTCGCTGCCGCGATATGGTTAATCGGACCGTTACCCCTGATCCTCACCAACGCTGCCTTCATGAAGCTGCATCGCGTCTTTGTTGCCTCGTACGCTTTGGGGTGGCTGGTGAAATTGATGATTGTTGCGCTGGCAGTGGGCTGGTTTCTGCGATGACCGGTGAATTGGAGAATTCTTGAGAGCGATAACCATGCCTCCCGGACATTTTGAGGATATGGCGCAAAGAACTCGAAGCGATTCTCTGTAGGCGCCCGTCAAGCGAAATGGGGTGGCGGCTGAAGTAGAGAACGCTCACATTCATTTCCGGAGCCCTTGCTTTCGAACCTCTCTCTGCTGACCGTCAGGCCTTTTCTAATGGAACCTGAATCTCGGTGACATTGGATTCGTCATCCCGGCTGGCCGGGACGTTGAGGTGAAGAAAGATTTCCCGGGTCCGGCCGGAGAGCCGATAGCGGTTAGCCAGCTGCCGCTCCACCTCGCGGCAACCATTGAGATCGTTGATCTGTCCCTGGATCACGGTGCCGATATCGACGCACGCGACATCATCATGAGCTGCGGATCGAGAACCAGATGCTCACGGACACGATCGACCATGCCGAGCCGCGATGTATTCCACGGCACGCTGGGCATGAGATGCAGCCGTGAAGACGGCGCGGTTGTCCTGGGCGAGGACGTTCAACCAGGTAGCAATGTAGGATGCATGATCTTCGCGAGGTTCCAGAGAGAGCTCGAGGTCCGCACACAGGAACGCGGCTCCCAGTTCGGCAACCAGTTCCTCGAGCGCATAGCCTTCGCTGCCGAAACGATGTCCACCGAAGTCACGATTGAGCCGGCTGGTGCTTCCGGTCCAGTGCGTGCACTCGTGGGCCAGGGTCGCATAGTAGCTGTCTGCATCCCGGAAGCTGACGAACGGCGGCATCTGGATGGTGTCGTTGGTGACGCTGTAGTACGCGCGATTACCGCCCGGAACGATAACTACACCAAGAGCTGCGAAGAATTTCTCTACCCGCCCGATGCGAGCGACCGGATCCAGCTGCGGGGCTGCTTTCGCGTAATAAACCGCCGGCAGGCCATCGATCTGTTCGACGTTGAATGCGGTGTAACCCTTGAGGAACGGAATTTCGCGTTCGATCTGATCGCCGGTGTCTTCATCGGTCTCTTTGCGCGTGATCGAATCGGCATAAACCACCAGCGACCCCTTCTCACCCTTGCGGATGTGTCCGTTAAGCTCGGTGGCCTGATTGAAGGTCATCCAGATGGGCGCCGCAAAGTTCTGCGCCATGGCGCTGGCCCACAGAGACAGCACATTGATCCCGTTGTACGGCTTTCCGTTGTGGCGAAGAGGGCGAGTAATGCGCCCAGCTGCGTGTTCGGCGTTCCAGGGCTTGATCCACGGTCTCACACCGCGCTCGAGGTGGCTCACGATCTGATTCGTGATTCGAGTGTAGATGTCCTGCTTTTCAGCTCTCTGCATGTCCTTTTCTCCTTTACGAGCGGAGGAACAACCTCATCCCCTCGTAGCGGAGAGCTCGTGAAGTAGAGGCGGACCGAGCCGTCACAGGGCAGCCGTTCCACCGGCTGGCGCGAGCTTCACCCTTGACGGCGGAAAGGGCCGCCTCTGCTAGGGGTTTGCGCGGAGGGGATGAGGTTCGAACGCGACCAGGAAAAGGAGATGAGAGAGAAGGACGAAGATCCTTGATGAAGCGTTGAAGTTAGGGACTCGAGCGCTACGATCGCGAGAAACTGCTTTCGACTACCCGCGATTGGATCGCTCGATCCCGGTTGCCCAACGGACGGGATAAGACCAAGATGCGTGGCACATATCGGGCATCTGGCTGGTATCGGCGATAGCCGGACGATAACTTCTTGCCGGACGCGCATGCCATTTCGGTGCCGAACTCCTTGACCTGCTTGCGGATACACGAGTGTTTGCGGAGTGACGGCGGCGAACGAGGGGATTAATGGAAGTTTGGCGGAACAAGAACAACCAATCCGACCAGCAGTAGAATTGTGCAGGGGGTAGAACGTCATGACCTACCAGAAAATCAACCTCGAATTGGTCGTCTTTTCGGAGGAGGCCGATGCCGTGGTCTCGGAATTGAATTCGGCGATCGACTGGATTGAAGAATCGCACGCCATCTTCGGCGGCGCGATCGAGACCATTCCCGTGGATCATAGCGGAACGCGAAGAATATCGGCATTGAGGCACGCGCTTGATGCGCGAAAGGTGGCCTCCGCTGCGGTCAGAGTTACGGCTCATAAGGTCCTCAATGTCTACAAGAAAGCCATCTGACTCACGTCGCGTTCCCCCGCATCAAAATTGTATGGTCGATGAAAAGGCATTAAAACACGCTCTCGTGAGCTTCCGATGCTTCCGGTCGCACGTCTTCGGTTCGATCACCGAGGCGATGGTGGAGGAGTATCACACGATCCTTATCGCGCTCCAAGAGGCGTCGGATAAAGATCTCACCGCTTTCCTCATTCCTCGATCCAGGATGCGACCCCATATCGTTGCCGAAGCCAGACAGTCGCGATCGATCCTGTCTTCGAGATTTGAGCCTAGTTCACGTCTGCGACGTATTGCGACAAAGATTTCTTCCTGGAACGATTGGAGCGGCTCGCGGAGCGTTTCGAGGACTCTTAACGATTGCTGTTGGTGGTGCTAACAACCACAGTTTCGTACCGCCTGATTCCCACTGATTTCGATTAAAGATGTCTGGCAACCACCGTTACAGTGACCGATCTGGAGCCCCCCGAGCCCGGTGCTGCCCATTGTTTTTCGACGAGGCGCTGGGCGCTTCTCTTACTTCTCGTTGATCACAACGGTCGGTACGCCCCAGTCGATCACGGCGGAGGAACTCCGTGGGGAATGCCTGTTTCCAACTCATGCCGAGGAAGATGAGCCTTTATGAGCGCTGCTTTACGGGTTAGCTACCGGCCTCGACCGCGGTTGACCAGGCGGCTGCTTTCTGGCTGCCTGATCTTCCCCCAACATGGATCAGATTGACTTCACTGGGCCATTTGAAGTTCTCTCACGCATGCGGGGCACAACGGTACACACCGTGGGAAAAGAACTTGCGCCATTCGCGATGTGCTGGGGCTTCAACTAGCCTCGGACGTAAGTTTCGGAACTACAAGGGTCAGCCCGACATGCTCATGGTGAGTTGCAAATCCTCAGCGCGCTCCGAAGGCTGGAGTCGGAGCGAGAAAGAGAAACAGCTTCCACCGCCCAATGCGCTGGTCACGGTTAACTCCGTTCCGTGCCGCTCCGCAATCCATTTTGCAAGCGCCAGCCCGAGTCCGGAACCGGCCGGCGCCTCGCTGTCGACTCTGGGCACACGGTAATAGCGATCGAATACACGCACCTGATCTTCGGGGGCGATGCCAATCCCCGTGTCGTTCACGCTGATCACCATGCGCGGTCCATCGATGATCGTGCGCAATCGGACCATGCCACCCGGCGGAGTGTACTTGCTTGCATTGTCCAAAAGGATGGAGAGCAGGCGCGCGATACCCTGAGGTTCTCCCAAGACCATCGGATCGCCATCGGGCCGCACGACGCGAAAGTCAAGCGCCAGTTTCATCATTGGACTTGTCCACGTCTGTTCGACCTGATTCATAAGACGCAACACCGGAATAGCAGAGATGGAGACAGCCTCCGCCGCTCCATCGGCGCGAGCCAGAGAGAGCAAGCTTTCCAAGAGGCTCGTCATACGCACCGTTCCTTCATGGAGGCGATTGAGAATGGCTCGATACTCCTCGGTAGCTCGAGGACGATAAAGCGCAACTTCAATCTCCGTGCGCATGAGTGCAATTGGCGTGCGCAGTTCATGCGATGCATTGCCAGTGAGGGTGCGGACGCTGGTGAAGGCCTTGTCAATCCGCTCCAGCATTTGGTTCAAGGTGCAGGAAAGGTCTGAGATCTCATCGTTGGCCACCGGTACAGGAAGTCGAGTCTCCAGATTACGCTCGGTGATGCGGCGCGCTTCCGCTGCAAGAGCCGCAACCGGCTTGAGAGCCCTGCGGCTCATGAGATGTCCGCCAAGCGCAGCAAGCAGGATCATCGCTGGCGCCAGCAGGAGCATGTTGCGGCGATAACTGGAAAGTAGGGCCTTCGATCGCTCCAATGCCAGCCCGGTCTGCACCGCGTAGCCCTTACCTCGCACCTTGACCGCATAGGACAAGACGCGGACGTGGTCGTCGTCAATCTGAAACTCGTCCACGACGCCATGGGGTGGAATTCGATCGAGGGGGGAAACGAGGGATCCCGCGCGACCATCCGCCTGGAACGAAAAAGCCAGTTTCCGCTCTGGTCGCGCACCTGCAGATACTTGCCATCGTCCTTGAATCTGTAGAACGCGGCGAAATCGGCGCGCAATTGCTCGAGGCTGCGTGCCGGATCGTCATGGTTGAGGATCAACTGCACATCTTCGGCGCGCTCTTCGAGATCGTGGTATTCGGTTGCATCCAAACTTCGTTGCAACATCCAAAAGCTGGCCAAGCAGAGTAATGCGGCAGCAGAAGCGAACAGGGTGATGTACTGAAGGGTGAGGCGGAGTCGGATGGGCAGGTTGATCATGATTCGATTCCTTCCGCCACATCCGCCCGATCCCTGAGGAAGTATCCCGATCCGCGCACCGTCCAGATCAATCTAGTCTGGAATGGGCTATCTAGCTTGGCTCGCAGAGAGTTCACGAGCACATCGAGGGTACTCGAGCCTGCGGTGTGATTCTGTCCCCAAATCGACTCCATCAACTGCTGCCGAGATACGCACTGCCCTGCCTTGCGCATCAGGGCTACCACAAGGAGATACTCATGACGGGTAAGGTCGATCCTGCGATTGTCTCGCACCACGGAGCGACGGACACAATCGATGGTGACATCTCCGAACTCCATCATTCCTTCAGGTTCCGAGCGAAACGGGCGCGTGATGGACTGCAGGCGCAGCACCAGCTCGGGAAATGAAAATGGCTTAGTAAGGTAGTCGTCCGCCCCAAGGTCGAGCCCGCGAATGATATCATCTTCGGCATCCCGCGCAGTCACGATCAATACCGGAGTAGAACGCGATCGGGCGCGCAGTAGTTCTATGACCGCGTAGCCGTCCAAATGAGGCAGACCGATATCCAAAACAATGGCGTCGAATTGATACGCGGAGGCGATTTCGAGCCCCGTTTCTCCATCGGAGGCGGTCATGACTGTACAGCCATGTTCGTAGAGCCCCTGGCGCAAGAGGTCCAACATGCGAAGCTCGTCCTCTATTACTAGTATGCGCATCTGTTTCTTAGCTTAAGCCTAGATTCAAAGCAGTCGGTTCGGGCAAATTCGACGTTTCATTTTCATCAAATGTTGACAATTGCCCAAAGGCCACTGAACAACCTTAGAGGATATTCACCGCTCAGTTAACGTGGCTTTAAGAAACCGCCCTATGCTCCAGAGCAGATCGATCTTGCTGACTGATTCTGTAAACCTCTCCGGCGACCAGCCGGAATTTGGAGCGCCCATGCAAAGACAATTGCTCGCACTCGCCTGTGTTTTCTTCTGTCTACTCGGTATTTCCGGGGCATCCGCCCAGTCCGCGAAGGGCATCATCAGCGGGGTCGTAAAGGACTCGCGTGGCGCCGTTTTACAAGGCGCGAAGGTCGACATACAGCCGCAACTGAGGCCTATCACCACGGACCAGCAGGGAGAGTTCACGGTCACGGAGGTTGTTCCGGGCCAATACGCGGTGACAATCTCCTACATAGGTTTCGCAGCTTTTAAGGGCATCGTGACGGTCTCGGCGGGCCAGACGGCTCGATTCGAAGCTGTGCTAAAGGTCAGTTCCGCGAGCGACGAGGTGATCGTGGCGGCCGATCGTCCGCACGGTGAAGCGGAGGCTATAAACCGAACGCTCGCTGCGGAAAACATCCTACAAGTTCTGCCGGCCGACGTAATTGTCTCCCTACCCAACGCGAATATTGCCGATGCGCTCGGCCGCATGGCGTCTGTCACCATCGAACGGGACGAGGGCGAAGGCAAATATGTACAGATTCGCGGTACAGAACCTCGTCTGAGCAACACGATGATCGACGGTGTGACCGTCCCTTCGCCCGAGAGCGGAGTGCGCCAGATCAAGCTCGATACAATCGCCTCCGACCTGGTGGATTCGGTAGAAATCAACAAGACCCTGCAAGCCAACATCGACGCCGACGGGATTGGCGGTTCGGTGAACTTGGTGACCAAGACGGCCAGTGACACGCCCTCCGTCACCCTCTATGGCATCGACGGACACACCCCAATTGTTGGCGGGCGCAACGTGGAACAGGCGGGCGGGACGATGGGCCGGCGTTTCGGAGCCAACAAAAAGCTGGGCGTCCTCCTCGGCGGAACCTATGACTACAACGGCCGCGGCATTAACGACATTGAACCCGTTCCCACCACGTCAAGCCTGACTCCTCACTACGACAGTATCGATCTTCGCGATTATGTCTATGACCGCAGCCGCTGGGGGGCGACCGGCAGTGTTGATTACAAATTGAACGAAGGCTCCAACATCTCCGTTCGCGGCCTGTTCTCCACCTTCCGCAACTGGGGACATAAGTGGGTCTTTACCCTCACGGACGGTGATCTCCCCCAATACAGCCAGGACTGGCGCCGACCGAACATGGCAGTAGGCAGCCTGGCGCTTCAAGGCAAGCACATCTTCAACGCCAACACAATCATCTGGAATGCTTCCGTTTCGCGCTCACGCTCACTCAGCGGCAGCGGCGGTGCTAACTACCAGTGGATCGGCGACCCGGGTGCCACCTGCGTGAACGATCAGAGCGTCGCGGCAAGCGTGAATCGTCCGGGTTGGACGGGCTGCATCGGAAACGCCACCACACCGCTCACGGGCGCCGATAACGCCTATGACCGCAATAACTACGGTCTCACCGAATTCGACATTCCGACCTTCGGGCAGAGCGTGCAGCTGAACTTGCAGGGATCGGCGTCTTACGCCAGGTTCTATCATCTGGGCTCCCGGTACGGAACTCTAGAGATTGGAGCCAAGATCAGGAACGCTCACAAATTCGACGACACGTATGACACGTTTTGGACGGTGCCCAACGACGCCAATGGCAATCCCATCCCTATCCCCATCTCGGCACATCCGGAGTGGAACTCCTCGTTTGTCGATCCGAACTACTATGACGGAACGTACAAGAACGGCAAAGCGGGCTACGGAACCGTGACCGACTGGGGCAAAATGCGGGGCTGGGTCGACCAAAATAGTGGCCAACTCGTATTCAACACCGACCAAGGGCCGAACCGGGGGAACTTCGACATGATCGAGCGCATCCCGGCGGGTTACGTGATGAACACCATCGAATTGGCCAGCCGCGTCCGCCTGGTGGCCGGGCTTCGCGTGGAAGCGACTCACGTCGATACGTTGAGTTTCGACAAGAACACGAATGGTCTCACCTTCCATGCTGGCGGAGACTACATCGACGTTCTTCCCAGCGCCTCATTGCGATTCGCTCTGGACAAAGAATCGGATCTGCGCGTTGTCTTTGGTCGCGGTCTGGCTCGTCCCGATCCTCAGGACCTTTCAGAAGCAGTTGGGAAACCCACTCTCAATCAAACTCCAGTCACCATCAGCCTCGGAAATCCGAACCTGAAGGCGGAGCATGCCAATAACTACGACCTGCTATACGAACGCACTCTAAGTTCCGTCGGGCTCATTCAGGCCGGCTATTTCTATAAGGATTTGTCCGACCCGATCGTCACCCAGCAGTTTCATTCGACACAATCTTTTCCTGATGTTCCGCCGGGAACAAATGTGCTCGTCACTCAACCCGTCAACGCCGGAAGCGCTCATGTTCAAGGCGTCGAGTTCGCCTACCAGCAGCGCCTCTCCTTCTTGCCTGGCGTCCTCAGGGGTGGCGGACTCACGGCCAATTACAGCTACACGACCTCGCAGGCCTCGAATGTCGATCCGTTGCGCACCGACAGCCCGGCTCTTCTACGTCAGGCTCCGAACAGCTGGAATATCAGCCCAACCTTTGATACCAAACATTTTTCGATGCGCGTAGGCATGACCTTCGACGACAAGATGATCTATGCCTACCAGTATGAGGATCTAGCATACGCCACCGACAGCAACGGCAATCCGATCCTTCTTCCCAATGGGAATCAGGCGACAGTGCCGAATCCTCAAGTTGGCGGCACGGCTGGCCCAGCGGGCGACAACTACCTCTATGCGCACTACCAGTTTGATACCCAGGCCAGCTATAGCCTGCCCTGGGGATTCCAGGTGTACGGCTACGGTCTCAACCTGAACAACGAAGTCTTCGGCTTTTACAATGGCGGCCCCCAATACGTTGTGCAGCGCGAATACTATCACCCAACCTACGCTGGTGGCATTCGCTGGACGTTGCACCACGAATAGTGGGACTGGCAGAGGCAATGGACCAGCGCGAATAATCCCTTGTGGCGTCGGCCCACTCTTGGAATAGTGCAACCGTTCTCTTGCCAGTCAGTTCTATCCAGACGGCGGTGCGCGGCCCATCTGAGAATCAGCCGACGCGTAACCGAACCTAAGCGTAATCACATCACTACGGAGACAGTTCAAGATGAAGCAGAAGACAATTCTTGTCACGATCCTCATCGGGTGCACCTTATCCGCCGCCGCTCAAGGCTATAAGGTACAGAAGCGCTTCGCTATCCCTGGAAGCGACGGGTGGGACTACATCGCCGTCGATAGCGGCGCCCGACGCGTCTACGTCTCGCATGGTGTTCGCGTAAACGTGCTCGATGCCGATACCGGAGCTGCAATCGGCACCATCGAAGACACTCCCGGAGTGCATGGAATTGCGATTGCATCCGCGCAGAAGCATGGCTTTACGAGCAATGGGAAAGAAGACAAGGTAACCATGTTCGATCTCTCCACCCTCGCCGTGGTGAAGAAAATTGATGTCGGCAAAGGGCCTGACGGAATCTACTTCGATGCTGGCTCGCAGCGCGTGTTCACCAATAACCATCACTCCCACGACATCACAGCCATCAACGCGGCTACCGGCGAAGTGGTCGGCGCGGTGCAAGTGGAAGGAGACGGAGAGGGTGCCGTCATCGGCAGGGACGGATTGATCTACGTGGCTCTCGAAGACAAGAACCAAATCGCCGTATTCGATCCGAAGACGCTCGAAGTGAAGCGGCATATCCCTCTCGAGGGCGTCACTGCGCCAACTGGCTTGGCAATCGACCAGAAAGCTAACCGCCTGTTTGTTGGCGGCCATAACAAGACTATGCTAGTGCTCGATGCAGACACCGGCAAGAAGATTGCAAGCTTTCCTACCGGGTCAGGCACCGACGCGGCAGGTTTCGACGAAAATACAGAGCTCGTTTTCTTCTCGAACGGCGAAGGAAACATCACCGTGATCCGGGAGAAATCGCCGGACGAGTACGAACCGCTGGAACCTGTAGTCACGCAGCAAAGTGCAAAGACAATGACCATTGACAAGAAGACCGGCAAGATTCTCCTTCCCGCCGCAACCGTCATCATCACGCCTGCCAAGGATCCTTCGCAAAAACCAAAGCGCACCATCACCGATGGGAGCTTCTGCGTTCTGGTAGTCGGACAGTAGTTCCCGTTCTATGACGTTCACAAGAAGATCTGCCGGAGAGCTTGGAATCGCAGCTGGGAATATCACGACTCCTCGCTCCCGCCGATTCGTTCTATGTAAGAACCTTCGCAAATTAAATTCCAAAGGCTGGTCCCTACGCTACATTCGTCGGAGATTCTGGAGGACTGTTTGCATTTGAATCGAGTTCTTGTTGTTTCGGCCCTGACCGTCTCTATTGCACTTTTGGCGCAAGAGAAAGAGACAGACCACAAGGGACCACGTCCCGAAGACCTACCAACGTCTTCTCTCATCAGCGAGCCCGGTCCAAGTTTTATCGTATCTCAAAGCGAACTTGCAAAGACCGTAAAGATCATCGTCTACGGCGATCAGCGCTTCACTGATCCGACGAACACGAAGGTGACCAATCCGGCGGTGCGGCGGATGCTGGTTGAGAAAATCGCGGAAGAACATCCAAACGCCGTGCTTATGAATGGGGATGTGCCTTACAGCGGAGACGACATCAATGATTATGCCGTCTACAAATCTGAGACCGAGATCTGGAGAAGCGAGAACCTGCACGTTTTTCCCGCGCTCGGCAACCATGAATTCCATGGCGACCCTCAGGAAGCTCTTGAACATTGGTGGAACGCCTTTCCGGCTTTGCGCAACCGGCGGTGGTACTCCGTCGAACTCGGCAAGAAGATCTACACAATCGCGCTGGATAGTGACACGTCGCTTAAAGCCGGCAGCGATCAGCTCAACTGGCTCAATGGACAGATGACAAACCTGCCCAAATCCGCCAAGTTAGTCTTGATTAGCCTTCACCATCCACCCGTAGCCGATGTCCAAACCAGGATCAACGTCAGCCACAATCCTCGCTCAAACGAAATTGTATTGAGGGACTATCTTGAAGGTCTTGCTCCAAAAATCAGAGCCAGAATCATCGTGTGCGCGGGGCATATTCATAATTACGAGCGCTTTGAACGGGGTGGCGTGACCTATCTCGTGTCCGGCGGTGGAGCTGCCTCTCCGGTCGAGGTTGAGCGCAAACCCGGGGATTTATACCAGGACACAGGCTTCCCCAATTATCACTTTGTCGAGTTCACTCTGCGAGGAAAGAAGATAGTCGGCCAGATGTATCGGTTCTCTGTCGAACCTTCTTCCCCTTCGCGGTGGGAATTGAAAGACAGGTTTGAGATCAAGGCCCGCTAGGTTTTCAACCACACCGCAGATTCCGAAAGTTCTTCAAGACACGCGTATGGCACACTCTACTGCTGTCAACAGGGACTGGCGGTACGCTTAATAAGCAACGAAAGACCCGCAGGCGAGTCGTGTAGAGCAATGCGCTGATTGGTGTGGAGGCGAAGATGGGCGGTTCCGGGTGAGGATCGTCCAGGGGCACCGACGGCTCATGACTTCCCTATCATTAGAAACGGGATTGGCTGGATTTCTCCTCCGGATGTCGATACCTGGGCAACGGAATCCTCTTGTCGCCTAGAACGGAGAAAAAGAGCGTGCCGTCGCCGATTGCACTACCTACCTGAAGCTTGCAAGGTAGCTTCGAGGTACTGTCTCTGCCATTTCTGACAGGGTTCGAGATGATTGCCCTCCGCCCACTCATTCCAAGCGTTGATGAAGACAAACTTCTCCCCATCTACGACGGGAGAACGTCCGATCACTTCTCGCAGCCAGTAGGAGTATTTCGCAGGGGTGGAATGCACCAAGACTAGAGATTTTCGACGAGCGGTGTTGTCCCAGGACGGGGTAACAGATCGAAACCGTAGATAGCTCGTTTCAGGAGCATCGAGAGAGTACCTGATCAATGTGTCATAGCTGACGGCACCCCTCGTAGAAACTCCCGCGGAAATCTTTTCAAGAATTTTGCTCAGGCGACTCCTCTGAGGAAGATAGGGCTGAAATTCAACGGCAGCATCAAATCCTACGTCCTTTGGATTCACGAAATTTCCATCGAAATTACTTTGCACTGTACACAGGAAAATATCGCCAATGCCAGCACGGTGTGCTTCCTCCCTCCATATGTCGGAGCTATTGGCTGCACTCGGAAGTGCGCCCACTCGATAGACTAGGAACAGCGGTTTACCGGACACGCGAATGTAGCGGTTATCTTCGAAGGCTTTCAACAGCCAGCGGATATGCTCAACATCATCTTCGGGCGAGTAGGTCTGTTTAAGTAGTATTTGTTTCTCCAGCCCATCCCATCTACGGCCCCAGCTCTCATTGGCCCAACAGAGGCAGAATGGGAAATCGGGAGTACCAGAGGAGAGAACTTCACGAAAGGGTCGATCGAGAAGCCGCCGCCCATGAAACCAGTAATGGTAGTAACAGAATCCAGTGACGCCGTATTCCCGAGCCAAATTGGCTTGTTCCTCTCGAACCTCAGGGACCCGAAGGTCGTAAAATCCAAGATCAGTGGGAAGGTGAGGCTGATAGTGACCGCGAAATAACGGCTTAGCTCGCGTCACATTAGTCCATTCCGTAAAGCCCTTCCCCCACCATTCGTCGTTTTCAGGTGTGGGATGGAATTGCGGAAGGTAGAACGCAATCAGATTTTTCTTTATCACGCAGGTCCTTCACGAGCGAACGCGAGCCGCAAGAAGGCGGACCGCTCTGAGATTGTGAACGCGTATCGCCAACTTCCGAAAAGAAAGAGAGTAATCAACAATGCAACCAAAAACAGTCTAAGAGTCGTTCCTTGGATGCTGGTACATCCGTACAACAAGACAGAAGCGGCTACAGCGGCGGCGCCAAATGCCCGCAATGACGAAAGCCGCGCAAAACCCAGCTTCCTTGTCATAAAGAGAATGACTATCGTGTCCAGAACATTACGACCAAGCCACGCAAGTGCCGTACCGGCGATTCCGAAATGAATCGTCAGCATCCATACGGAAATGAGATAAATTGGAAGCTCAACTGCATGAAGGACCGCGGTCCAATTGGGGAAACCTGATCCTTGGATGAGAGTAAACGGAACCTGTGCGACGGAATTTATCAAAACGCCGGCGGCGATCAACCGTAGCACGGGAATCGAAGATGCCGCGAACGATGATCCCAGCCAGAGGTTCAGTGCTTCCGGAGCGAACGCGACCGCCACCAGAACGATCGGGAATACGATAATCGCGACATACTTCATGCCGCGATCCAAGAGCAGTTGAGTTTTCTCGATACCCTCGTTCACGCTGACGGAGAAAGCAGGAAATAATACTCCGACAATCGACCCTGGAATGATCCAGACTCGGGTGATTACGTCGAAGGGTGCACTATAGTAGCCCACGGCCGAAACTGAAACCAAACCACTGATTAAGAACCGATCCGCATAAAGCATGATGGGACTGATTACATTGCTAACGGTCAGCCAGCCTCCAAATCTGAGAAGCGGAGTGAAGAGAGACCGACGAATGACCACGCCTTCTAAAAGGAAAGGCATCACTTTCATGCAATACCAGAAGTGAAGAGCCAGACCGATTATTCGTCCGATCAAGAGCATTGCGGTAACAGCGAACAAGCTATTAGAGAAAGGAAGCACCAGTATCGAACCTAGGTACGAGAAGCTGCTCAGAGGGATTCTCAACGTGGTCAGTAATCGAAATTTCTGTGCTGCTTCTAAGACTCCGCGTATTCCCGAACTTAAAGTGGTGATAGGTATTGAGATGGCTAATATCCAGAAGCACTTCATCGCGTCAGCTTGAAAATTGAGCGGGATATTGAGTGCCTTGTGGCACATCCAGGGTGACAGCGCCACCAAGAGGCTTCCCCCGATCATTCCGAATGCAAACATCAGGAACATTGAAGTCCAAACGAGTGAAGGAATATCTTCGATTTCAGCCAGTGCAAGTTTGTCGGAGACGAGCTTGGTAACTGCTCTGCCAATTCCGAGATCGAAAAAGCTGAAATATCCGATGATGACCCACGCGAGAGAGAGAACACCGAATGGTGAAGCACCCATACGGTGAATGAGTCTCGGCACAACAATAATCGCCACTGCCATCGGTAATACTTGGCCTAGCAGATTCCAAATAGTATTTTTTGCAAGCAATCGGCCGCTAGTAAGGCCCGCACCGATTGCACCCCATCCAGAGTTTGTTTGCATTTTATTACGGTGACAACTGGCCGCCGTTACAGTTTACCTTGCGGAGCGTCCTGCCGATGGTTCTCTGCGGCACGGCATGCGCCGCGCTGAAGTCGCGAGGCCGAAAGATTGCCGCGTCGAGGCTCGGCAGATTCAGTCCTTCGATCGCCTTGAGGACCTGCCGCGTGTGGTGCTGGGACAGATGCAAATACCTCGCTGTCATCCCCAGACCCACCACAATCGAGCAGAAGCTGTGGGTCCCGAAAAACTAAACTGCAACACTGGCCCCCGGTTAGCAATGCACGAAATCTGCACTTAACGGTGCAAAAAGGCGCTACCGCTTCGGCAAGAAGAGCGAGAAGCTGGTTCTCAAGCTCGAGCAGATGGAGTTTGAGCTGGAAGAGGACGAGACCACGCAGGCGGAAGCCGAAGCGATTGCCGAACGGGTCTCGCCGCCTAAGGAGTCGAAGCCTCGCTCTGAACGCATGCCCTGCCTGAACACCTTAAACGCGAAGAGATCATCACAGGCCCGGGCGCGATTGCTGCCCGGATTGCGGTGGCGGTCTGCGCCACTTCGGGGACGACGTCTCTGAACAGCTCGAGTATGTTCCTGAGAGCTTCAAGGTCATCCGCCATGTGCGGCCGAAGTTCACCTGCACAGGGCTGCGATCGAGTGGTTGAAGCGCCGGCGCCATCGCGTCCGATCGAGCGTGGTCGTCGCCAGCCATTTTTCCCACGTTGTCGGCGTCTACAATCTCGAGGGCGTCGTACGGCTCGGCTTTCTCTACCGCCTCGAAACAATGGATTGGCATCAGTCGGCGACCATCTCGGCGCAGTCCATAACGCGCGCGCAGAGACTGCAATGGGTTGCGCGCATTCTCCTGTGGCTTGTTGAGTTTTGGCCTCTCATTGCGCTTGTGATTCTCCTCGCATTTACATGGGTGGTGACCCGATTGTGGATGCGGCGACACAACCGGAAACCCCCGTCGGAACCGTCTCTCGATCCGCCCGCGGCGCACCCTTAAGCGTACTGCTTGCGTACAACCGACCTGGGTTGTCCCTAACCCGAAATTCACCTCAGCTTGAATAGCATCCTCTAGACAATCAGCTATTTGCAACCAGTCGGCCCGCGCTGGAGATCGATAAAGTTGTTGCACGATGTTGTTGTGTTTTCAGTTGATAGCAAGATCGTGCGTCATACTCACGTCATAGTCGCGTCATAGTTTCGTGAGTGCTGAAATAGTATGCGGATACGATAGAGCTGGGAGGTGTTTTGTGTTCTTCGCTCCGACGCTTCTCTGTAAAAACTGTTCTCAGCCGATTCCGCTTACCCGATCAGTAGAGGCCAATGTTGTACCCAAACAATGCCCGTGGCCCTGGGGAAACGACACGCTCAACTTCGCGTGTCTAGCGTGTCGATATGTGTTCGAGTATTCGGAAGATGACTGCCATTGGCATTCATTCGGAAGTCTGGAAAAGTTGGTTGGGTATCAACTCCTGGTTCCATGCGGGATAGATCATTGCGTGGGGTTGATCCAAATCCACTTTGTGACCGGTCCCGGCCTGTCGCAAGAACACGGAAAGGACTATGCAAATTCCTTCCGTGCATTCGGAGTTCCTTGTACTGAAGGCCGCCATCGGACGACGGGAAAATTCGAGACCCATCTTTCATTTCTTCCACTCTCGGAGTTCTAGAAAACAGTGGACCATAATATGGTCGCATCTATTTGAATGACGCCTTTAAGATTTCCGACGACGACATTGGAGAATGTCATCGGGTTGAGCACAGTTCAGGATTCGTCAACTCCTCAGCAGTTGCAGGTGGGGGTTCGGATTTGTGCGACTGATCCTCAAACAGAGTTGTTGCTACGGATGTAAACTTCTCCTCTATGCCAGACGAGCTTCCTTACGTCCTTGTCGTCGATGACGAACGCATAATTGCTGATACACTGCGCCTGATTCTGAACGCGCAGGGCTAGAAAGCCGTTTCGGTTCTGCTCTGGCAGCGAAGCGCTCATTTACGCCGCTGAGCATCCTCCCCGTGTGCTTGTCGTTGATGTCGTGATGCCGGGAATTACCGGCTTCGATCTTGCGATCCTGTTGAAAGGCAAATATCCCGATTGCGCGATTCTTCTGATATCAGGACAGGTCGCTACCGCGCGACTCCTAGAGCAGGCCAAACGTGCCGGATACTCGTTTGACTTGTTGGCCAAACCTGCTCATCCGAAGGAGATTCTTGAACGAGTGACGCGCGAACTTGGTCCCGCGCCTGTGAACTGAAGAATTCCCCCACATTCCATTCGGAGTTGGCATTATTATGTTCCGATGCTTCAATCTGCGCCAATAACCCTCATCTGCGAACTTCGGGTTCGAGGACAATGGGTTCGGCTCATTGTGAATCAATGCCGAGTCGATGACTGGTGTTGGAAGGTACGCCGTTCGGACGACAACGACACCATTGATGAAGGCGCAACGCAATCGAGACTGGCCGCGCAGGTGGCTTCGCAATTTGCCTTTGAGAAATGGCTTCACCACGTTCACCAGCAGCGGTTCGCTGATTTGAGGTATCGCTGGATTGAGCCGGAAATTAAACCTTGACCCGATAGAATAGGACCATGAAGGCTCGTCACCCCGATGCTGACGGCAATTACATTGCTTCTGGTACCCAGACTTTCAACGTTCGCTGTGAAGGCGGCATCATGTTCAATCGCGTGACGCTGAGAAATCTCCGCGAACTTCGGCTTGACATCATTGAAAGGTGCTGGAGCGTTCAGAGCCGCCGCTATCTGACGAAGGAAGAGATTGCTAAGCTTTGCTCAGGGAAGCTGCCAGCCGCGAGCTTGGAGTAGAACGCCGTTAGCTGCCGGTAGACCCCTGGGCGTCGCTAAAGCGTAACAGGTCGTCGGGATCGCAGACATGTTCCTCTTCGAGGGTCGCGAGAGCGGATTCAATTTCGACGGGGCCAACGGTGCGGAAGCAACAATGGCAGACGGAATCTACAGTGCCGTCCGCGTTGAACCGATGAGTAAACTTGCCGGTCATTTGAGCCTGAATTGTCGAGTAAGGGAATTCAGTGTAGCAGAAAGCAGAAAGTTACACATGGGCAAATACTCCCGCGCACCAAAAAATGCCCTGGGTTGGCGGTTGCGGTAGTGGGTCAGTTTGAATTTTGGGTGGTTCTTGATTGCGGCGTCGAGAACCATGACGGCACCAACCGCTCCAGCAGCCACTATATGAGATCGCTGGTGCGGGTTGCTGGGCTTCCCCGGTGGAGCATTATCCAGACGCCTGAGCACGCAACAAATAGTGCTCCGATCTGACTCTCTAGTCGGATAGCGCGAGGAGCGTCCATGCCAGCCATACTCTCTCACGCCTCTCGCAGTCCTACAAGACCTCAAACTGACCCACTACCCCGGTTGCCGAACCCTGCCGGAAGGTATAGAACATACCCTGCATTGGACGCCTTGGTCGAATTCCGAACCAGAGGAACCAGGGCGTTTGTGTCGGAATAGGGAGTCAAATGACGGCTAAAAGGATTGACGACAAATCCCCCAAGATGGACAAAATCCGAGCGGTACTTACCGCCCACGGCTTGGGTGACACCATTCGCAGTCACCCGATGAGCGAGGAGACTCGGAAGAAAAAATCACTGGAGGCCACCGTAAGCGCCGAACGAGAGCGAAGTGAAACGCGAGGACAAGACCAAGTGGAGCAGGATAATTTGCAGCGAGAAACACCAGTTCCAGTGGAATGTCCGGTGTGCGGAAGGGTCAATATTACGTTCGCCGTTCATGACGAAATATCTTCCGCCTCCAGCTTTCAATGCAGTCTGTGCGGTTGGATACTCGAACGTCCGCTGGTGGTCAAGAACAAGGAATAAAGCTCCCGACTGGCAGGCAAGCTCCGCCGCTTGCACCCGTTGTCGTTTCTGGATAGACAGCCCAGTCCGGCGTTATGATCTCCAGAGCGCGGCCCTTGCTCCCGCATACCAGCAGGGAATCTGGGCTTTGTTTCCAAGGCTATGAAAGCCCAGTCCGCGCTGCCCGTCAGCGCTGTGTCGCACGAGATGGGATTGATCGCGAGAAGCGCCCGTGAGACTAGCAAACTGCAGAAAGCTTGTCGGTTCTTTAGGCGACATTGTGGTGTACTTGATTATTGAAACATCCTCTGCAGAGCACCGGTTTGTTTTGTGTAGGCTTAAACGGCACGGTCGTCTCAACCCACATTCAGAGCACGTAACATTCGACTCGATTCGCCGTTTTCCGGCGAGCTTCGCCTTACATACCTTGCATCGCTTGGGATCGTGCTTGAATTCCTTGTCCTGGAAGAACTGCTGTTCGCCAGCCGAAAAAACGAATTCTGCACCACAGTCGAAACACTTGATGTCCCGGTCAACAAACGCCATTTGGCCTCCATCTATCTACCCATCCGGGGGGGACAAGCAGGTGCTAAATTTGTCGAACCGGTCGGTGACAAAAGTGTGACCCGTTTTTTGGGAAAGGTCAATCGGCAGAAGTCCGAGTCAACGGGAAAATTCCAGCGTTGCGGCGCCATCATCGTTGCTGTCAGGTTGGCACGTGATGGACATCAGCCCTCCATCGCCAAGTTTGACGTCAGTGATTGCCGATAGCGTGCAGCTGGCACGGTCGATTCCGGAGAGAGTTGTGCGTTAGGTCCTGTGCGGTGTTTCCCAATAAAAAAGACCCCCACCGGAATCCGTCGCGGTGAGGGCATGCCAAGAAACAAATGATCGAATTGCAGCTTACTTCTGCTTCTTCACATAGTCGTTCTTCAGGTGTTTGGCAATTGCTTCTGAGAGCGACTGGACACCCAGGGGGCCGCTGTTGCCCTTGCGAACCTGATAGGCCCAAACAACCGAACTGTTGTCTCTTTTCAAAAGTTGAACTGACACCTCGGAATAGCCGTTGATACCAATGCAATCCAGAAAGAGACAGCGTGCAACCTTGCCTGCACCACTCTCACCTTTTGAATCCACGGGCGCGGCTTGCAGCACATAATCTGCCTTGTCCTTGTCCGTCGTCACTGTGAGCGGAACTTTCTTTTTGAGCATTGCGGCTGCCAGCGATGTCTGAAATCCGGTTTCAGCGGCGATGAAGACAGTTGGCTCTGTCGCAGATTGTGCAAACAAGTTCCCGGCAGGAATAGAACACAGTGTGAGTACTGCAGCGATGAACACACGAGACCCGACACGCATTGCTGCTCCTTCGATAAATCAAGTTGGGTGATTCCAGCAATAGTATCGGAAGCGGACGGAGACAATAAACAGAAACTGCTCAGGTGCTCCCTCTTAGGTAATGCCCTGTGTGCTCCCAGCCAGTATCCTTAGAAAGGCGCGGTCCTGCTACCAACCAGCAAGGGGAATCTGGGCCTAGCCTTACTCCGGAGAGCGGGAGAGGCCCAGTCCGCGCAGTGATCGAAAGGACGGCATGAGTGTGGACAGAATCATGAATGCGATCCATGAAGAAATCCGCCGACTTCTAGAGGCTCGCAAACTGATCACGATGGTTTGGGCGACCACCAGCCTGCACTCAGCCATGAACAACCCTGGCCCTAAGAAGCAGAAGCGCACGTTGAGTGCAGAGACGCGAAGGAAGATTGCAGTCGGCCAGCGGAGAAGATGGGCAGAGCGGAAGGCTAAGAAGTAGGGGCTTTAGGAGGAAGTACACTTTCACTTAGGTTGTCGCATCTTTTGAATGACGCCAATACTGGGGTCAGTGTGCATACAATCCGCTGGCCCCGGAATGATCGCTCAGAAGTAAGCGTACGCCGGATAAAAGTGCGTACGCTTACGCTCAGAATAAGACTTGGACGAAAGAGGAGATCGCATCCCGACAAAAGACGCTTGCTGACTTGGCTCTTAAAGCGTGGCCGCTTTAGAACTTTTCCGTGGCTTCTCTAACCACCCGCGCAGCGGCTTGGTTCACGTCCTCGCGCGGATTTTTTGATTGCCGTCCCTTGGACTCACGTTCGGCATGAACGCTCCGGAGCATAACGATTCCAGATTCATCCACGCAAGGTCCTTTTGGGTTCGCACCGCACTTTGGACAAACTCGATCAAAAGGTAGTTTCTTTCCCATGCCTCAAGTTTACGCCTTATGTGCTCATCTATTTTGGCTTGTGCGGAGTCAAACTGCACCACTACTAACCTATGCGGCTTCGTCAGGGTTGTGCTCGGTGTTTCCGGCAGCGATTATGGCGTCTATTTCCGCAACGGTTTCTAGTAAGCGGTTCTTCAAAGCAGCTCTGAGGGCAGGAGTCTGCTCCTCCATGCTGTCGTAGTACTCGACTACCGCGAGAGTGCGACGCAGGACTTCGACGAGGCGGGAGCGTGACTCGGCTGACATTGATACAGAGGGTAAGACTCCTCCATTATCGCAGAGAACGGAGACTGTGCTTGTGCCTGTATCAAGGTTTTCAAAACGGAAGTTTTAGACGGTGCCCCGTGCATTTGTTATCGCTAACCTAACGACCGGAGTCGTCAGGATCGACGACAAGTGCGGCTGCAAGATTCAACGCCATGACTGTAGGCGTCGGGTCGAGCTTAGGTGATGGAGTCTCAGACTGGGCTTCAGCCTCGGCAATCCAGCGGAGCATTATGCGCTGGAGTTCGATGACATCTTCTGGCTTGGATTCCCCGGGATCAGCTTCGATATTGCGGAGCGTGCCCCGGAGCACCTCCACCAACTGATGAGAATGTCTGAAGGTCATGGACTCCCGCAAAATCATTCGATGAGAGAAATCGCTTTAGCGTTGGCTGCTCAGTGTAAAACAAGGAACAAATTCCGGTGCAAGTAGCCATTGATAACAAAGGGGATAGGGGTCGATCAAATGCGCTGGTGCACAGGTTCTCGGAGCGTCCCCAGCCGTCAGCACCTGCCGCCAATACTTTTCAGCAGGAATCAGAAAACGAAAACTCACCCAAATTGAGCCTAATCTGGCCCGAATTCATACCAAAAGACATTTAAAGGAACGATGACATCATGAGACGCAAGAGCGCTGCTGAGAAGAAAGCAGCGGGCACCTATCGTGTTAGCCGTGATCGCAAGTCGCCTCAGTTTGTGACCGCGAGCGGAATCAAACCACCTGGATACGTTCGCCACAACAAGTTGGCTCATGCGGAGTGGACAGCCGTTGCCCCGTTCCTGGAAGCGGAAGGCATCCTGAAGGTTGTTGATATCAGCCTGCTCGCAAGCTACTGCATCCTGTATGCCCGCTGGCGTGAAGCCGCCCTAGACGTGGAAACCTACGGGCAGACCCTGACGGTCACCAGCACAACACGAACTGGCATGACGCAGAAGCCTATTGCTAACCCAGCGGTTAGAAACGAAATCATGTACGCGCAAGCTGCTATGCGAGCAGCGGTCAAGTTCGGCCTGAATCCGCTGGATAGACCGCGAGTGGAAGCCAGCCCATTTGAGAAGGAAGAGAACGGCAACGGCACACAGTCAGACGACATCAACGATTACACCTGGAGTGAATCGAGATGAGCAATCCTGTAATCCCGCTCTTCAAAGGCAGACTGCTGATCCTGTTCCCAGACGGCTGGTCACATGGCTGGAAGGAATCTGGAAACACAATGGACCAGAATGCAAAGCACCACACGCAGTGGTCGCTGGCGACTTGGAACGGGTTCCGTGCTGGTTATTACGACGATTTGTATCTGTCACCGTTCGGCTACCACAAAAGGGTTGATCGATACGCACCCTGGCCCGGGACTCCATACGCTCCGCACGGTATCAGCATCCACAACGTACCCCGGTTGCATCCTGACGACATCTAAGCCAGCCTGCATCAATCCCCTTGCCTAGTCAGCATTCCCCATCTTCCATTCAAGTTTTCGCAGCAGTCATTGGGCGCATTTTGTCTCCGTGTGTCTACAACGCAAACCTGTTTCACAACCGGACATTTGGAGAACAAAGTTGTTCAACGAAAGACATCAACCACAAACAAGAGAGCCGAATCTTTGGGAAGACATCCAATTCTTTCCCGAGGTAAACAAATTCGCCGTCATGTTGTAAACAAAAGCGGAGAGGTGGCAGAGCCCGGTTGAATGCACCTGACTCGAAAACAGGGTTTCTTCTGGCTTGGCGGTCATACGATCGGAACGCGGATTCTGGACGATAAGCCCCGATTTACAGGGACGTATCAAAACTCACGAAGAGACAAGTGAGTAAAGTATTGCGGAACATTGCGTCGCTCGATGCGGCACCCACCCTTATTTTTTCCTGTCTCAGGTGGGAACAGGAAGCTCACAGCGGGGCCGGTTCACTCCAATATTTGGGTTGATGTTGACCGCCCTGCTGCAAGATCAGGGTCACCTCGGGAGTTCATCAAACTTTTCTTCAGATTCTCAGCGAGCGCCTGGGCTCGTTGCGACAAACGCTTCGTCGAAGTAAGGAAATCCATGTGCCGCAGCTTCCGTTGGCGGCACCCCTGCTGTGCCCACTCCAATGGACACGCGCATCGGACCCTGAACAACAAGGGAGGTCTCGTGCGACACTCTGCCGTTACCATTTTTCCAGTGACGTGCTCTCAAGGAGGTCGAGGCCAAATGTATCCGGCTGGTTCAGCAACAGAGTCAGTGCGG
>DASXLY010000263.1:0-2354 GCA_036495975.1 Occallatibacter sp.
AAAGGCGCACATGTCTTCACCGTTCGGATCCAGAGCAGATGTTTCGGCCATGCCGACAGCTTCCCCGCGATCGTTGATCCCGCCATAGTTGGTCCAGCTGTTCGCTCCTCCAAGCGTGCCGAGGTCGATGTTGAGTCCGTAAATGCTTATTACCGCGCGGCCACTTGCAACGGTCGTGGAGAGCGAAAGGAGGGGCGGGTTTCCAACCCCATCCATGTTCTCTGCCCAGCCCTCATTATTGAGTCCCATGACCATGTCGAAGTTGTCCGTGCTTTTGTTGACGCCCAAATCGGTAATCTTGTAGCTCGTTTGAGCGAACGCATTGCTGAGGCAAGCCAGAGCAATCGTCGTAACCCACGGTAGCCAGAAATTCCGGAACTGTCGAAGTGTGCTCATATCTCGTTTTCCTCCAGTAAAGTCGTGGTGCCGAGATGGCTGGCAATCTACGTCAGGTTCAACTCGGCGTTGTGAGAGTTTGCGTGGAATTGAGAGCAGAATTGGCTCACAACTTGACAAACCCTGGTTGAGCGTCAACTGAGGAAGCATGCGAACCCTCAACCATACCAACCAGTCTGCATATTAATTGATTGAAAAGTCAATCCCAATTTGATCCGCCTGCCTTTCGGCTGTTGACGTTGTCGAATTTCGTAGTATATCGCCACAGATTTGTATGAAAACAAAGGAGAAAAGTCGGAAAGAGTTCCCAGGCCCGCCACATAATCGAGTTTTCCAACGCTCATAACATCTGCCTCGACAAATTGAGCCGGAAGCTGCATACTTATTGGTATGTTACCGGGTACAATTGATCTGCTAGTGGGTAGAAACAGACCGAGACGCAGGGGGCCTACACCGCGCGATCCGAAGCGCACCCGGGAGCGCTTGCTGCAGGCGGCATTCCGCGAAGTGTACAGATCGGGCTTCCAGAGTGCCGGCCTGAATGCCATTCTGGCCGCAGCCGGGGTCACGAAGGGGGCGTTGTACCACCACTTCGGCAGCAAGGAAGCCTTGGGATACGCCATCGTCGAAGAGATCATCGCCCCCGACAATCGCGGCCAGTGGTTGCGTCCTCTCGAGGACTGCAAGGACCCTATCGACGCTTTGATCGGCGCTGTTCAAGCATTGTCAGTTCAGCCCGAGGCTGTGAGCGGCGGCTGTCCTTTGATCAATCTTGCGCAGGAAATGTCTCCTCTTGACGCGGGATTCCGCCAACGGCTCGCAACAATATTTCGTAACTGGCAGGACGGCGTTGCCGCTGCTTTGCTGGATGGTCAGAACCATGGAAAGGTGCGCCGCGACCTGGAACCTGCTCAAGCAGCTGGATTGCTGATTGCCATGGTCGAAGGTTACGGCGCGCTTGCCAAGAATGCCCAAGATGCGAAAGTGATGGAAGCGGGGATCAGAAACATCGTGGAGTGGCTGCGGTCTTTGCGCCCACTCAGGACGGCCCCCGGAGACTATTAACCCAAGAACCTGGAACAGGAGAATGGACATGACAAGAATCCGAGTATCACGGCGGAAAGCGCTCAAGGCGGGAGCTTGCGCACTGGCTGCAGCGGCGGGACTCTTGGTGACGGCAAGCGCGCCCGCAGGAGCGGAGTCGAGCACCGCAACCGAAGATATCATCCGGAAGTGGTATAAGGCGTGGGTAGAAAAGGACGAGGGTCAATTCGAAGCCCTGATGACCGACAACTTTACCTTCACTAGCGCGGCTGGCGACGACCACATCAGCAGGAGCACGTTCAAAACGCAATGCTGGGATACACAGGCTAAGCTTATCGATCGATCTGATCTGGAGCGAGTGATCACAAGTGGCAACGAGGCGTTTGTGAAGTATCTTTGCCACACGACGAACGGTAAATCATTCCGGAACGTGGAATATCTCCGGGTCAGAGATGGGAAGGTCGAGGTCCTTGAGTGCTATTTCGGTGGGGCCGGCTATCCGTCAGCAGCAAGCACCGGGCAGATGTAACCTACACGGGCCTGGAAGGTAAGGCGTGGGGTGCCGATCTGCCAAAATCACCGGTGATACTGAATCCACAATTCAAAGGCGCTCAACCAATCGACGTGTTTGTCGTTCCCGTGGGCAGGTGGTCAGACGGATCCGCTGCCCCGGTTATGTAGGACGATTTCATGTAGAAGCAGCGTACTCGTCAGTCTCACTTCGGGTCGCACGACGTCGAAACGAGAGGCAATGCGAGGTTCCATCGTGAAAGCCCGCGAAATTCAGGACCACAAGACCATTGCAAGTGAGATGTTTGTTCAACAAGCTCACGCTAGTGCACAGGCTTTGGCTAGCCCACCCTCGGACGATACGATTTGCTCCACCGAGAGCAGATGGGAGCACACACTTGAAT
>DASXLY010000264.1:0-23447 GCA_036495975.1 Occallatibacter sp.
AGAGCGACAACGCAGATCCGACGTGACCTTATGGCTGGCCTCAGTCAAGGGCGGCGAAGGCGATCAACAATCTGTACGGGCTGTAAATCCCCGCCGGCTCTTCAGGGGCTTGGCACGGTTTTCGAATGGTGCCTGCAGGCCAATGCGCGTTTCCAGAACCGCACCGTCTGGAGACGCGCCTCGGCGATTTGCCGCTCATCCAGAACTGGCGCCCGCGGAACAGAGATCACTTCTGGTCGGCCGGCCCTGCCAGCTTCGCCGATTGAGGGCTCGCGAAGTATCGTCGTTGGAAATGTAGAGCCTGATGAGCGAGTGCCGGACGAAGCGTCGTGCTGGAAGCCGCATTTGGCTTCTTTTGTCCGCTTATCAGAAAATAGAAGGGGAATCGGAGCACATTCCTATGGACGTTCAGACGCATTGGGAAACGATCTACAGGGAGAAGGCTCCAGATGCGGTGAGTTGGTACTCACCCCACCTCGATACCTCTCTTACGCTCATAGACCGTACGTCCGTGTCGCGATCCGCCGCCATTATCGATGTAGGCGGTGGCGAATCCACCCTGGTAGACGACCTGCTTGCTCGTGGGTACGACAACGTCATCGTTCTCGACATTTCGCAGACCGCGATCGGCGCAAACAAGACACGGTTGGGAAACGCTTCCGAGCGAGTCCACTGGATCGCAGCGGATATCACGAAGGTTGAGCTTGAAGCGCTGGCATTTGATGTATGGCACGATCGTGCCGTGTTCCACTTTCTTACCGACCCGGCTGACCGGTTGGCATATGTCCGCCAAGTTGTCCATGCCGTGAAGCCCGGCGGCCACCTAATCATTGGTACATTTGGATCTGAGGGGCCGACACGCTGTAGTGATCTCGATGTCGCCCGGTATGATAGCGAATCCCTGCACAACGAGTTCGGCGAACGGTTTCAATTGTTGGAGAGTTCCAAACAACTTCACCAAACGCCGTTTGGAACCGTTCATCAGTTCCTCTATTTCTATTGCAGGCTTGAACGATGATCCGTTCTTCTGTGCTCGAAGTTGTTCCGGACAAGCCGACACAGGCCATACCATGAGGATCGGCTAGCGAATCGGGCGCGGAGTACCTGCTTGCTCGCGGTTACCGCTGATTACGGCAACCCAAACTGGCTGGCCGCTACGGGATCATGTCAGATTCAGTTGCTATACGGCCACTCCAGCAACACGCGAGACGATGGAGACGATTGGCCAGAGCAGAGGGCCACTGCCGGGCATCTGGCCTCGCCGCTGATCAGCAGTAGAGATGCAAGCTTGGTAGTAAAGTCGCAGCGAACCGGGGCCGATTTTCCGAGACTGTGGGTCTTTCGACCGGCTATTTCGAAAAGTCAGGCGGGCTCTGAAGGCCTGCGGCCGTTTGCGCTTTGGACCGCAAACACTCGAATATGAATTCCGCGGCGTCGCGCGCGGCGTCCGGCGCCTGGACGATAACTCTGAGGCAGTTCTGGTCCTCCTGCACCTCAAAGGACAGAAATGCACAGCACTCCCGCTCGTATCGCACCATCTCGCGCACCTGTTCTTCCGCTTCCGGTGCATAGACCAGTTCGAGTCTCAGGTCAACACTGTGCCAATCCTGCAGGGCTGCTGCGTTTAGCTCGGCGATTCCGCACAAGACGAGCTTTGAGTTCGTCTGTCCCGAGTGCGCACGCTATCGGAGGCAATCCCGCCGAATTAGAACTCATATGCGTACTCCTGGGCTTGGTTGCTCACCTGTCGAGCGTGTGGCATACCGCCATTCCAGTAGAAGTGAAACTGCGACGCCCGCGATGGCAATGATCCCCACCGCATTGAGATCGGCATGAATAACTCGCGCAGAGGCAAGCAGAAGGACAACACCGGCGATCAGCAGGATCGGACCCGAAATACCGCAATGGTACGTGCGATTCCTCAACCAGTTAGCGACGCATGCTATCCCCGCTGCGAACATAACTGCCGCAGCCGAAAGCGGGCGCCAGTAAATACTGAGCGCGACAAGGGGCGCCAGGGCCGCGACAAACACGATCGCCCAGTAGCGAATGGACGCTCGTGTCGTGCAGCATCCCTGAAAAGTTTTCATCTCCTGCCTCCCCGGTGTTGTTGACCTCTCGTTCATTTCCCTAATTCCGCAGCAGTTGTCTGACCCTCGCTCCGAACACTGAAGCGTCCAGGCGCAACCCGGGCTCGGCGTCCTGATGCATGTAGAAGTCTGGTGCCGGCGGCAGGTCGGCCGTCCAGCGGGCCTTCGGACCGTACAGCATGTACACATCCCAGGCGTTGTCGTCTTTCCATCCAAACACTTGTCTGTACGCGACTCCCAGAAGGTCGTTACCATCCCAATATTCCCGCGCCAACGGGTCGGCGATCTCTCGTGTCGCGGTAGATACGTCTTTCTCCTGTCCGCCTAGCCGCGGCACCCAGACCGCATAGAGCGGAACCGCTTTTCCGCCGTCGATCTTCGCGATCTGCTGTGAGACTTCGGCCGCGCCTTTCAGGCACATGCCGCAGGTGGGAGAGACCAACATCACAACTCGTACCTTCCCGGCGTCCCCATTGAAAGCCGATCGCACTGCATCCGTCGTCGCTCCCACGACATTGAACGGCTGAACCGTACCAGTTGGCGCGCAGGCTGTCGCGCTGAGAACCAATGCCGTAGCCGCAATGAGAAGATATCTCTTCATGGTTAGCCTCGTACGAAGTTCGGAAGCAGGATCGCCGCTACGGCTAACGCGGCGGCGAGCCATAGAACAGCGCGTGTGACCTTCGCGCCTGTCGTCGCGCATGTCTTCCCAATGCATCCGCCTCCGGGTCGATAGGCCAGCCAGAAGCCGAGTTCCAGAAGCACCACCGACCCGAGAATAAAGAGTGGACGCCAGGGCGCGAGTCTGGCAGCAGCCAGTACGCCTCCGGTGCCGAGAATGGCAAAGACCGCCGGCCCAATGCAACAAAGGCTTGTGATGGCTGCCAGTAAACTTGAGCCGATGGCGCCGAACGACGAACCGATCGTGATCGCAGTGCTTTTCATTTTGCGCTTCCTCCCAGAGCAGCTGATGCCGGGGCCGATGCCAGCCGGATCGCGGTCCGGATCAGCACATCTGACGGTATTCCACCCGGATATCTGCGGCACATAAGCCCAAACCCATATCCGTCCGCGGCCTCGGGTTCAATATCGACGCCATTCACCCGAACCGTGGGCGAGCCTGGAAATTTCATGCGCACGGCGGTCGCCGCATCGGGGACTTCAACCTCTCTCACCTCCGCTTCGCAGCACTCCTCGCGCAGCAGCGCGGAGATTCGTTCGCGAGTAGGCAGGTGATGCGGACAACCTTCGAAATAGAGAATGTCAATCGTCATTCGGAGCCTTTCCGTCTTGAAATTCATGAACACGTCCCTTTAAATTAAGCCTTCTTCCTGTGCCGTCCACGGCCGGACAATAAATCCGCACGCATCCCTCACTCTGAAGGAGCCGGACCAAAAATCATCGCGCTGGCTCGCTTGGTAAACGCAAAGCCCTCCGCTATCGAATAGAGAAATGTCCCGGGATGCCTGGCAACCCACCGCTCACCCGAAGCTCGAGATGCGAAGAAGAAAATGAAATGGCAATAGCTTTGCATCATCTGTTCCGCCGTTGTGCCAAACAGGGCCGATTCCGGGTCGACGAACGAAATTACAGCACTTTCCGGCGTAATTGATACAACCCGATCCGGTCCTACGGTAAGCTCGACGAGTTCACCGGTTTCCGGGTCGTTGGACCTAACGCGCGCTTGCCGGCCAAGATACGCCGGTATGAAGAGGGTGTCCCCTGCGCACCAGGCGAAGAGAGCACGGCCGTCCACCTCGAAATTATGGTGCGTAGGTACCGTCGAGAGGCCGCCAAATCCGAGTATCCGGCCTTGTTGATCTGAATGGATGAATGACTTGAGTGGATCGCCCCCGAAAAGAGTACGCACCTCTTCTAACGACATTCCAAGGGTTTGCCCAAACTGATGAGGGTCAACTGGAGCGCCTCTTGCCAGCTCGCAATATATCGCTAAAGCAACCCGTTGCTGTTGTGGCATGAACTGCCGTATAAGTGTGCCGAAACTCCGCAGGTACTGCTCTACGTTGGGTAGTTCCGATACTGTCACTGCATTCTCCTCCTTGTTCTCGGATGTCGTGCTCAAGAGTACGATCCAGAGTCGACTCCAGAGTCAAGCCCGCTCCAACTGCACGTTAGATCTCTTGCTTTGGAATGCTCTGGCGACAACGGATATCTCATCGGTTTCCGGACGGGCCGGAACTCGCCATCCGGCTGAGGACTGGACAGGGTTCCCGCACATCGGTATTTACCCCTCTTGCTCTAAAACAGAGCGGAGGAGGTTCACCGTCCCCTCATGATTTGGACATCCTGGAAGATACAGCAATTCCAGAGTCATAGCCCCCTCTTTCCTTTCCCCTGCGAGATGTCGCTGAGCGCAGGGCAGGCTTGGACTTTGCCCTTACTCCGGTGCAGGTTCGTCTGACAACGCTTCATCGTCCGCGTTAGCTCGCGCTCCAGTTTGCGCATTGCGGAGATCTTTGCGCGGACAGAGGCAATCTTGTGTTCCAACAACATCTCCACCTCGCCGCAGTCGGAAGGCCGGACATTTTTCAGGGCCAACAGATCGCGGATTTCCTGAAGTGAGAAGCCAAGTTCCTGAGCATTGCGGATGAATGCCAGATCATCGACATCCGATTGCGAGAACAACCGGAAACCGCCGCTGGAGCGGGCCGCCCGCTGCAACAACCGCTCTCGTTCATAAAAACGAATCGTGTCTACGGTCAATCCAGTTTCACTGGCCACATCGCCGATCTGAAGAAGTGCGCCCATCAACAGCCTCTACGTGAGGGAGCATACACCCTGAAGTACACTCCAGAGTCAAGTAGAGTCCGAGGTTTCCTGTCGAGAGCCTGCCGCTGCCTCGCTTTGGCCGTAGCGGTGGCTTCCTGGGACTAGTCGATGTAGCCGCATTGCCGACAAAGACCTGCGTCTCTTTGCGCGAGAAGTCCGGCCAGCACTGCAAGCTTAAATCGAGGGTTGCGTAGCTGAATTGTTTTGGGTTGGAGTTGAGTTCTCATCCCGAGGATGCAGCGTGCCTCGTTTGAGCGCCCGCTCCTTCATCATCACGAAGAAGACAGGCACAAGAATGAGCACGTGGACGGTCGAAGTGATCATTCCGCCGACCATGGGAGCAGCAATCGGCTTCATCACATCGGAGCCTATGCCCGACTCCCAGAGGATGGGAACGAGGCTTGCGAGGACGGCGCAGACCGTCATCAGTTTCGGCCGCAGGCGTTGCACGGCGCCTTCGATGGCTGCCGCCTCCACATCGGCGTTTGTCAAAGTCTTTCCGGAATGCAGCTTGCGATCCAAAGCCTCGTGGAGGTACACCACCATAACGACACCTGTCTCTACCGCGATTCCAAACAGGGCAATATACCCGACCGCCACGGCGACGCTGAAGTTGTACTTCAGGAACCATTGCAGCAGAAGCCCTCCGCTCATGGCGTAGATAGTTGGAAAAATCAGGACGAGCGCCTCAGTGACCGAATGGAAGACCAGATACAACAACAGGAAAATCACGAAGAATACAACGGGAAGGATCAAGCGAAGGCGTTGCTTTGCGCGCAGCTCAAGCTCATACTCTCCCGACCAGTGAAAGGAGTAGTTCGCGGGCAAAGCGATCTTTTCGTGAAGGAGCTTGTCTGCTTGCGCAACAAAGCCGCCGTAGTCCGTGTTCTTGAGATCGAGGTAGACGTACCCCGTGAGTGCGCCGTCCTCGTCCCGAATCATCGCAGGACCGTGTGTAAACGATACTTTGGCGACCTGCCCGAGCGGGATCTGCGCGCCCGAGGGAGTCCCTATGAGAACGCCCCGCATTTGTTCGACGTTGTCGCGGAAATCTCTCTCATAACGAACGTTGATGGGGTAGCGCTCGCGACCCTCGATGTTTTCGGCAATATTCTGTCCGCCGATGCCTGACTCCACAGCCGTCTGCACATCGGCGATCGTGAGTCCATAGCGAGCCGCTTCGTCCCGATTTACGTCGACGTTGACATAAAAGCCCTGCGCCACTTTCTCTGAAAACACAGAACGCACCTGGGTCATTCCAGAAAGAATCCTCTGGATCTGTGAGGCAAGCTGTTGAATACCGTCCACATTTGGCCCCTGCACTTTCAGCCCAAGGGGAGTTTTGATGCCGGTTAGTTCCATGTCCAGCCGGTTCTCAACGGGCATCGTCCACGTGTTCGAGAGGCCGGGAAACTGCAACTTCTCATCCATTTGCTGAATCAGGGTGTCGTAGGTCGTCCCCGCCGGCCACTGCTCTCGAGGCTTGAGCATTACGGTGGTGTCGTACATATCGAGTGGCGCATTGTCGGTCGCGCTGTCGGATCGTCCTACTGCGCCAAAGACACTCGCCACCTCGGGAAAGCTGCGCAGAATCCGGTCCTGCTCCTGAAGAAGCACCTTGGCCTGTTCGATCGAAATGCCCGGAAGCGCGGTCGGCATATAAAGGGTAGAGCCTTCAAGGAGTGGTGGCATGAACTGGCTTCCGAGGCGGAGCGCGAGCGGAAACGTCACGACCAGGAAGATGAGATTGACAGCGATGGTAAGCCATCGAAAACGCAGGCAGAACTTGAGAATCGGCATATATATGGCCTGCGTGATCCGCGAGATTGGATTTTGCCGCTCCGGCCGCAACCTGCCACGGATCAGCATCACCATCAGAACTGGGACCAGTGTGATTGCAAGAACGGAGGAAGAGCCCACCGCCAGGGTCTTCGTCCAAGCGAGCGGTCGGAACATGCGCCCTTCTTGGGCTTCCAGCAGAAACACCGGAAGGAACGAGACGACGATGATCAGCAGTGAAAAGAACAGCGCCGGCCCGACCTGTTTCGCTGCGCTGATGAGAATTTTCCGGCGTTCAGGTTCCGATACAGGCTCGGCACCGTGTTCTTGCCGCTCGGAGAGATGCCGATAGCCATTCTCGACCATCACGATGGACGCATCGACGAGAACGCCGATCGCTAACGCGAGGCCGCCAAGCGACATGATGTTCGAGGTCACTCCCAACCAGTACATGGGGATGAAGGCGGTGAGCACCGCAATCGGCAATGCGAGAATCGCAATGAGTGCGGAGCGGAAATGAAAGAGAAAAATGATGATCACGAGGCTGACGATGATCGCTTCTTCCAGCAAATCTCGCTGCAGAGTCTTGATTGAGGCATCAATCAACTCTGAGCGGTCGTAGCCTGGCATAATCTCAACGCCGGGTGGAAGCGATGGCGCAATCTCGCGCAACTTTTGCTTGACGCCATTGATGACATCAAGGGCATTCATGCCCTGACGCATGACAATGATGCCGCCCACCGTTTCGCCTTTGCCATTCCACTCGGCAACGCCTTCGCGAATATCTGGGCCAAAACTCACGATGCCGAGGTCGCGTAGCAGAACCGGCGTTCCGTTCTTGCTTCCTACCGCGACCTTAGCGAGATCGTCCAGAGAGCGGAGATAGCCGAGTCCGCGAATCATGTACTCTGCGCCGTTTAGATCGAGCAGGCGTCCGCCGACTTCGTTGGTGCTCATCTTCACCTTGTCGATAACGGTCGAAAGCGGAATGCCGTAGGCCAGCAGTTTATTCGGATCGAGTTGGACCTGATACTGCCGGACGAACCCGCCTATCGTGGCAACTTCAGCCACTCCGGGAACAGTTTCAAGCGCGTAGCGTAGATGCCAGTCCTGCATGCTGCGCAGATCGGCCAGATTCTGCTTGCCGCTCTTGTCGACGATCGCGTACTCGTAGACCCAGCCCGCTCCCGTGGCGTCCGGGCCGATCACGGGATGAACGGCGGTCGGCAACCGTCCGCTGATCTGTTCGAGATACTCGATGACACGCGAGCGTGCCCAATAAAGGTCCGTTCCATCTTCGAAGACCACATACACGTAGGAGTCTCCGAACATGGTCTGGGCGCGGACGGCCTTCACATGGGGCGCAGCCAAAAGGCTGGTGACAATCGGATACGTGACCTGGTCTTCAATGACATCCGGTGGTTCACCTTCCCAGCTCGTATGGACTATTACCTGCACATCCGAAATGTCGGGCAATGCGTCGAGTGGACCGTGTTCAAGCGACCAGATTCCGGCGAGTGCCAGTAGCAGAACCGCGGTGAATACAAGAAAGCGATTGTGAGCACACGCTTCAATGACTCTGGATAGCATTACATGCCTCCTGTCGCGTTGACGCGCAGTTGCTTGGTGCCAATGGTTTGGCCGTTCTTCTGGACTGAGATGGTGACCTGCCAGGTGCCGCCAGAACCGAGTGAGCCCCCGCCCTCGTACATGCCGTTGCCTTTCTCAGTCAGCTTGGCCGTCGTGTTCATGGCGGCCATGCCCATTGCCGGCATCGCTGCCATGTAAAACGTGACCGTCACGTCAGCTCCCGTCGTGGGACTTCCATCTGCGCTGGTAAGCCTCACATGGAAAACGTTGCTGCCTCTTTGCGGTGGATTGGGATCGGTGGTGAAGTCGATATTGACCCTTGCGGCAGAGGGTGCGTTGGGTTGTGGAGCGTTGGCGCCGGCGCCCGGAGGGGGCGGAGCAAACGAACCCGCCGCCGCCTGCAGTTGGCTTTCCGAGTCGATTAGGAAGTTGGCGGAGGTGACGATGGACTGATGCGGTTCAATACCTTTCAACACAACGAAGTCATCACCGACGCGAGGCCCAACCGTGATCTCCTTCGGCTCCAGGCGGCCGTTTCCGTGGTTCAGGAAGATTAGCTGCCGCGTACCGGATTGGAAAACCGCTGATGCGGGAACCACCAACTGGCGGCCGAGGTTGGTTTTGAGATCGACATTCACGAACATGCCCGGCTTCAACTTCAAGCCCGGGTTCGCAATCGCGAGCCGCACACGAACCGTGCGCGTCGCCATGTCCACTTGAGGCAGGATTTGTTCTATACGACCCGTGAAGGTCCGGCCAGGATACGAATCCACTGCGATGGCTGCTACATCGCCAGGCTTCAATCGGCTAATGTCATCCTGAAAAATCTGCGCATAGACCCAGACGGTAGAGAGATCTGCAACGGTGTAAAGTCGGGTCGATGGCTCGGCATACATATTGGGCAGAGCGTTGCGTTCGGTGATGTACCCGCTTACCGGAGAGTTGATTGCGAGGTCGGTAATTGGCTGGCCTGTCTCCTTGAGCTTTGCGATTTCGCTCGGAGGAATTTCCCATTGCTCCAGGCGCTGTTCTGCCGCGCCAGACAAAGTTGCTGCTCCTGCTGCAACGCCATCCACGGTACTTGCCTGTAACTGCTTCTGATTCTGCTGCGCGAGCAAATACTCCTGCTGCGTCGCCACTAGATCAGGGCTGTAGATAGTGAAGAGCGGCTCTCCCTTTCGGACATATTGGTACGTGGCATTGGCAAAAACTTTCCGAATGTAGCCGGGAAAGCGAACCTGCACATAGGAAAGGAGGCGCTCGTTTATATCAACGGTGCCCGTCGCCCGGATATCGTCACTCAGCTGCTTGTATTCGACCGCACCTGTCTCGACACCAATGCTCTGCATCCGTTCGGGTGAGAGTTGCACGGGTGTCAGCGGCGTTTCCATCTTCTGCTCAGGCGGCGCCGGTCCCGCGGCGTCTGGAGCTGGACCAGCGGCTGCGGGTTGCACCTCGCCGGGCATGGTCATCGCTGGCAGCTCCTTCGACCGGTGCGAGCGATACACCCATATAGCACCAGCAACTGCGATAGCGGCGAGCCAAACAAGAGAGGTTCTCAAGACATATTTGTTCATCGCAGTGTCGCTCCTGTCAGTGATTCGAGGTGAGCCAATGCAATTTCGTGATCGACGAGTGTCTGCGCGTATTCGAGCTTCAAATTCAGAAGGTCGGTGAAATACGACAGCACATGAACAAACTGTTCGCGGTTGGCCGAATACGCGCTCAGCGTTGCACGGTAGGTTGCATCGGACTGCGGAACGAGGCCTTCGCGGTATTCCTTTAGCAGTTCCTCATCGCTCGTGACTCGCACATATCCCTGCTGCACTTCTGCGAGCTGCTGCTGCAAGTGCGCATCGAGTGTCTGGCGAGAGGCCGCGAGCCGCTCCGAGGCTTCTGCAATCTCCGCGTTCACGCGCTTCTTGCGCGGAAAGCGGACGTCGAACGTGAACATGTAATAGTCCCGATACTTGCGGTCTGTGTTCTGGTACATGTAGCCAAGTTCGAAATCCGGTTTCCCCTCGCGTTTCGCGGACGTCAACTGCGCATCCTGTTTCTGCATTGAAGTTGCATCAACGGCGATCTGCGGATTGTTCTGGCGGACCATCGCAAGCAGGTCGGGAGAGGTACGCTTTAAAGCGCTTTCGGTCAGATCTTCCGTGACGATGTCCGCGGATCCCTGGTCTCGATTGAGCAATCCTTTCAGATGCGCTTGCAATTGCCACATCTGCTGATGGTGCATTGTGATCTCGCGTACAATCTTCGTCCGCTCTACCTGAGCCTGGAGAACATCTTGCTGCATCCCCTGGCCCACTTTGTAGTGAGCCGTAGCATCCTGAATGAGCTGATCCAGAACGCTTTCGTTTTGCCGCAAGATGCCGAGCGTCTGCTGCAGATACGCCAACTGGAGGTAGTCGGCCTTGATCGCGTCGGCAACACTCGTTTTTGTCACTTCGATTTCAGCTTGCTTGGTGTCGGCGTCGCGCTCGGCCACCTCGCCGCGAAGCCGCAATTTTCCCGGATACGGAAGCTCCTGCGAAGCTCCGATGCCGACATAGGAGAAGTCACTGTTCGTGTACCCGGCAAACGGCTTCGGACTTCCTACACTGAATTGCTGATACGTGACCTTGGGATCGGGCAATGTGGTTACTTGCGGCGCCATTTGCCGCGCTGCCCGCGCCTCGTGATCGGCCGCAGAAATCTGCGGGTTATTGGCGGCAGCTTCAGCCAAAAGCTGGGGCAAAGGTGTACGACTGTTTGCCATCGGCTCCTGCCCAAAGGCAGAAAGCGGGGCAACCACCGCAAATGCAGTGGTTAAAAGAGATACCCTGTTCATTGAAAAGGCTCCTTCTCGAACGCAGTTCAAGACAATCGCCAAAGGCGCAGAGGTGCTAATCTGCTCGGCGACAGTAGAGTGCGAGAATGGAGCGGCTAGATTCTTAGGATGGCAACGGTCGAAGGCGGCGACTGCGGCGGCGAATAATCGCGATGCTCAGTCCATCCGGCGATAGAAGCCTCCGGAGTGAACAACGCGGAGGCGTCCAGCCCGATCACCGAAGCCGCAGGTACGTGGAGGACCGCAGCACTTGCATTCAGAGCGGTATCGTAGAGATTGGTCGGGGCTTTCTGGCAGCAGCCATGCGACGCCGGCATTTCCATTTGGCCGCATTGGTTCTGCATCATGCGGCAGCAGGCGCGCTCTTCCGGTGTCATTTGTGCGCCAGGGACCATGCACGCCATCGCCGGACTTAGGCCAGTCGCCAGCATCAAAACCAGCACCCCGAATTGGCGCAGAATTCTCACTTCTTTCCAGAATAACCGAACTCGGAGACTGAATGCCAATTGGTGGCGCTCGGATCAGCCTGAACAGCAACGGCCCTGCAACTGTACCGGAGGACATTTTTCAGAGCCGTATGAGCAGAACACGCAACAGTCGCCTGCCTTAGGTCGAATCAAAGCCCCGCACTGCACGCATTCGTGAAAGAAACGGCATGAGTCCGAAGGCATGGTTTCTGTAGTTACGTGTCCGCAATGTGGGCACGTCAGCACCGATTGGAGGACGACGTCAGAAGACCTCATTTCTGTGTTCCGCTGAGCAGCTTTGAAGGAAATCCGGCGTTCGTGGTGGCCTTGACCAGCGCTGCTAGATCCGCCTTGTCGGGATCGTACTTTACCGAGGCAGTCTTGTGATCGCAATCCACCTTGGCATCAACCACTCCAGGTACTTTTTCGAGAGCCCTTCGGACGGTGCTCGAGCACATAGAACAGGACATGTTCTGCACGTCGAGGACCGCGATCTGCGGGGTTGCGGCAAAGGCCGCAACTGGCAGGCCGAGAAACAAAGATGCAAGGAGTTTTCGAGTCATGGATTCCTTTCAGTGATAAAAGAGCGGCATCAGCCACGGTATAGCAACGAGCCCCAGCATCAGCAGACCGGCGATCCAGAAGATGACTCGCTGGGCATTTCTGGTGCGATCCGCAGTGCAAAGATCATCTGAATCGCAGCTCTGAGGCGTCAAATACAGCTTTCGGAACGCCAGCCCGAGGAATACCAGGACGACCACGATGAATGCAGGCCGGTACGGCTCAAAGGCGATAAGGGTTCCGATCCACGTTCCAGCGATCCCAGGCTTAGAAGCAGGAGAGGACCTACGCAACAGGCCGAGGCTCCAATACTGGCCAGCGCTCCCCCGATGACAGCGGATTTCGCACTGAGATTCCATCGCATTTGGGACAGCCCTTCTCAATATCACTCTAAAGTCCGTACCATGGTACGGAGTCAATTCGGCGATTTCACCATTTTGGGACCTCAGCTCCTGACGACATTCTTTTCTTCTCCAGAAGGACGTGAAATACCTCTCACGTCACACCGTAACGATTGGGACGAATCAACCCGATACTGTCGACGCAACAATTGCGGTCTATTAGCGGAAGGTGCCTTCGATGAGGAATTTCTCCGCTCTCTTATCGATGCCAAATCTTTGTTTGAGAGAACAGAACTGTTCGACAAATGAGAACACTTTCAACCTCTCACGAGCGAATCACTACTCGACCGCAAGGTATAAAACGAGCATGGATATGCGCAGGACGGGTCGCTCAGTTATCCATGAGACCTGTTTTCTTCACGATTGCGGTGAAGCGCGGGTCTATTCGCAAGGGGTCGAACATGGGGTCGTTTCTGAGGTTATATGTCTTTGTTTCCCACTCTACGTTTGCAAGGTAGTCAAGCTGAGTCAGTCCGGCTTCCTGCTCTCCGAGTAGGTACCGTGTCACCGCAGCATAAGGATCAGCTTGGGAAGGGTTCTCTTTCAGAAGTTGGCGTGCCGCGGCTGGGTTACCTTCCCGAAGATAGAGCCAGGCCCACCTTCCAGGATCCACTACTTTCCCTTTCCTGAGGGCGTCCTCAGCCTCTTGATAGCGGCCCTTCTCGACAAGAGCGCTTGCAAATGTGCCGTAGAGCGTCAAATGATTTGGGTCAAGGTGGATCGCGCTTTCAAGTTGGGTGATCGCCTCGTCGTATCTGCGCGCACGAAAAAGCATCAGGCCATAGATGCGCTGCAGGTCGACTGCAACGGGATTGGCGATTGCCGCTTTGCGAGCAAGCGTGACGCCCTCATCGGTGCGGGCCTTCTGCGCTAACAAGATGGAGAGGTATTCCATGGCACGAAAATTGTTAGGATCGATCTGGATGGCTCGTCGCAACGCCGTCTCTCCGTCGTTCCAGCGATGGGCCTGCATCAGCGAATGTCCAAGAGAAGTGCAGGCCTCCGACGAATTGGGATCAAGACTCACCGCTTGCTCTGAATATTTCAGGGCCTTCGCAGATGCCTCTCGATTACCGATTTCTCCCCACACGCCATCAATTCCCCACGCCTCTCCGAGAGCGGCATAAGCCGCCACAAAGTTAGGGTCGAGCCGGATAGCCCGTTCCAAATGCGGGATTGCTTTGTCTTCTTGTTTCTCCTGGCTCAGGAAATATCGGGCTCGCAAATAGTCGTCGTAGGCCTCTGGATCAATCCGGCTCTCGAGCTTGAGCCTGTCTCGTTCCTCAGAGGTGAGTTGCGTCCTGATCTGCGCCACAGCGTCAGCGGCAATTTGGGTTTGCAACTGTTCCACATTGCGGATGTTGCGCTCGTACGAGGCTGCCCATAGTTGCCTCTCCGGCTTGGCAGCCATAAGATGAATGGTGATCCGTATCGTGTCGTTTGCGCGGAGCACGGTTCCCCCAATTAGAGCGTCAACGCTTAACTGGTCCGCGATCTGCGGAACAGATAGCAGTGAATCCTTGAATCTCCTGGTCGAAGTGAGCGGGATAACGCGTAGCGACTTTGTATAGGAGAGATCCGTAATTAGGTCTTCACTGATTCCGTCGGTTAGATATTCCTGCTCCGGATCGTTCGATAGGTTGGTCAGGGGCAAAACCGCAACAGATCGGATCACTGGCCGTGGCTGAAACCAGTCTTCGATCGCGTACCGGTTGATCCATAGTGTCGTCATCAATAGCATGGCAAGCACGATAGCCCCACCGAACCGGTATCGGACCGAAATCGAGCTGCGCAATACAACAGGCGCTTCCAAGGTTGGCGATGCAATGCGTGGACCTACCCAATTCACCTCCGCCATGAATCGGTATCCGCGGCGTGGAAGCGTCTGAATAAGCGCCGCGGTCGACTTGGAATCATCGAGCGCGTCCCTTAGCTTTGCGATTGCTTTGTTAAGGCCATGGTCAAAGTCGACCAGAGTATCATCTGGCCAGAGTTGGCGTTGCAACTCCTCGCGAGTCACCACTTCCCGAGCGTGATCAAGCAAAACGCAGAGGACCAGGAAAGGTTGGCCCTGCAGGCGAACGAGATGTCCGCTCCGGTCGAGCTCACCCGAGGCAAGGTCCAGCTTGAAGTCAGCGAACTCTGCCTTAACAGCTTCGGAACGATTCACCACGGCCGGTGATCGCTGGGACATGGTAAGAGGATGCCTGCAAGTCGCAGAAAAGACAAGGGGACATTTAATCCATCTTTTTGGGAGATTCGCGGAATTGCGTCCATCGCCCCGAGTTGATATCTCGCAATACAGTGACAGTGGCTCTCCATGCACTGTCCATAAGCAAAGATTCATGTCTTCCGAACCTCAATTGCGATTCGCACCGGCCGACCGACGATTCGTCCCCACGAAGGTCAATTGAACCCTTTGCGATAGAAAAGCGTAGTACACCCGCCCTACCCTCGGCTCGGCAGAGAGGTCGAAGATCATGCGGCATACGGCAAGGCTCGCGGCAACGCTATTAATGAGTATCGGAGTAGCATACGCGGAGGCTTCAGCGCAGCAGAACGCACCAAGTCCCCTCGGCGAAAAGATTCGAGCTCAGGAAATCGTGATGCATCAAGCCTCCGGCCATACCGACGGTGTCGCCTGGCTCAAGCTGGCCACCCTCTATCAGGATGCCGCGCGCTACAGCAGTGCTGAAAGCGCATACCGCAAAGCCATCTCCCTGTTGAAGACCAAGGATCGCGGCGCCTTTGCCACAACACTCGACCACATGGGCAGCCTCTACGTGGAGCGCGGCAAATTCGCCAAGGCGGAACCATTAGAGCGCATGGCGCTGAAAATTCGCGAGGATGCAAATGACACCGCAGGAATCGGCGCAACCTACACCCACCTCGCGACCCTTTCCTACGGCCGCCACGACCTCGCTGCAGCGGAGGCGGATGCGGAAATGGCCGTCAGTATTCTCGTTCCCGAGCATCTGGGGCATGCAGCTCAAACTCGCGCGACTCCTGAAGAGCAGATGTCCGCATTGATCAACCTCTCCCTCATACGCTGCGCTCGGGGCGCTTGCGCAGAAGCCATCCAAGATCTCGATCGAGCTCTCAGTCTCGCCCACGCGCACTATGCGATCGACAGTTTCCCGGTTGGCTTTGTCGATTTCCTGCTGGGTTACGTCCACTGGAAGAGCGGCGACAATCGCGCTACCACCGAGCTGATGCGGGCCACGGCACTACCGAGATGGACGTTCAGCTTGGCTGGGGGCATCCCACCTACCCCGCTGCTCTCCGGCAATACAAAACTTTCCTTGTACAGCGCGGAGAAACCGCGGAGGCAGACGAACTGGGTGTCCGAATTGCAAGCCTCGAAAAGTCGTCGACCATGGCCTCTCCCAAATCCGACAGCGCCTTGATCCCTTTGAGTCAGCAGCGTTAATGGCAGCAGAACGCCGATCTTCGGTGCCGGAGTTCAAGCACATTGTCAAGGCTTCTGCTGTGCTCCGGAAGTGCAAGGTCGTTGAATACGCGAAGAAGGTTGTTGCGCTGAAATTTGCAGGTCATTTTCGATGCCCGGCGCACAATAGAATGCCGAGCCGTCCTGGGTTGCTGTGAATTAGGCGAGACGAAACAGCTTTAGAGCGATTGGATTGCCAGTGCACCGATGCATCTTGTCAGCGGCTATCAATGAAAACATCATCCACTGGGATGCTCGATCGAGATGAAGTCGGCGCTAAGCCAAGGGTATACGTGCAGAAGATGGGCCGCGCGCTTCGAACCTCCGCGGGGTTCTCGTCAGCTTTGGAGCAGTGTTCCAACTGCTTTTGTCGTATGATCAACGGACTGAGCCACGACAGATGTTCGATTTGCGACAATCCTCGTGCCGAATGAGCGTGCTGATTCTGGCGCTTGTGTCTCTTAACTCACGAGTATTGGCACAGACAAGTGGATCGATCTACGGAACGGTCACAGACGATTCCGGCGCCGTTATTTCAGGAGCCGTCGTGGTCGTGACAGATTTGCACACAGCTCTATCGAAGAGGCTCAAGACTGACACGTCGGGAGACTATCAATTTCCGGTTCTTTGCCCTGGTGACTATGAAGTTTATGCGTCTGCAGCCGAGTTCCAGACGCAGACACAGGAGCCCGTCCGTCTCGACGCAAATCAGAATGTCCACGTCAGCTTTGCTTTGAAGGTCGGCTCACCTGAACAGACGATGACAGTCGAGGCGCATACCGCTCTTGTCGATACGCATGAATCACAGCTTGGAGAGACAGTAGATCAGATTCGCCTCCAGGACCTTCCATTGAATGGCCGGAATGCCTATGACCTTCTTCAAGTCGTACCTGGCGTGACGAACTATATGCCCGATGTTGCAACGGGATCTCGCGTCGCGACACAGGTTACTGTCAATGGGGCTTCCTTAAACACAGGTTTCTATCTTGATGGCGCCTACAACACTGACACTCAGCTAGGAGGCAATCTGCTTCCAAACCCAGATGCTCTTCAGGAACTTCGCGTGTTGACGGGGAACTTCGATGCTGAGTTTGGTCATCTTGGGGGTGCCGTTGTCAACGCCATCACTAAGTCCGGGACGAGCCAATTCCACGCCCTTGCATTTGACTATTTTCGCAATGATGTCCTGAATGCGAAGAACTGGTTTCTAACCTCAGTTACTCCGTTGCGCCAGAACCAGTTTGGTGGAAATGCCGGTGGCCCAGTACCAATAACGCATGAGCAGGATTTCTTCTTTGTTTCCTATCAGGGACTCAGAACAAGGCAGCCGGCGACTGTGGCATCCTCATCTTTAATTACTCCGACAATCCTGGAACGCAAGGGAGATTTCAGGTCCACACCGACTCCGTTCCAGCCCGATGTCTCATGTCTCGGAGTCCAACATCTGATTTGCCCAGATCTTCTCGACCCCGTCGCGCAGAATCTGCTTGAATTTGTTCCTGTCGGTGACTCGTCTCCGGGAAGTAGTCTTGGCCATCCGGTTCAGCAAGTTGCCAACGCTAATGGAAATGTGGACCAGGCGATGGTGCGCGCGGACTTTCGTCTCAGAGAAGGCCATCAGGTATCCGGAATGTACTTCCAGTCGCGAGGGACTGAAAACAACCCGACGAGAACAGGCAATCAGATTTTGAGCTATGCTGGCGTCCAAAACTACGGGGGACAGTACAACGGTGTGCTGAGCGAAGTCTGGAGTATCTCATCAAGCAAGGTTAATTCGGCTCGTATTGTTTATTCACTCAACCATTTCGTTGGAGTGAATATCTACGGCAACCAGCACATGTTGCCCAACCTTGGCAGCCAAGCTGTCATGGGCTCTAACTATACCGCGCCGCCTGACTTCAACATACTCGGTTATTGGCAGATGGGAACCAATGGGGGCGGACCGAACAACACGGCATCGTCGACACTTGGAGTTTCCGAGACGCTGAATTGGACATTTCGAGGCCATGAAATGAAAATCAGTGGCGCCTACATGCGGCATCGCTTTTCGAACACGGGAGCAGGGGCTTCGAATGGGCTCTTTACGTTCACTGGATATTTCACCGGCAAGGCCCTCGCGGATTTCCTCGAGGGCAAGGTGGACTCATTAACACAAGACAACGGCGTCTTTCAGCGCGGTTATTCCCAAGATCCCTCCTTGTTCTTCCAGGAAAACTGGCGAGCTAACCGCCGCCTGACACTCAACCTGGGGCTGCGCTGGGAGTACTACCCTCCGTACATTGGCCAGAACAATACAGGAACATTTGTTGCAGGAGTTCAATCGACACGCTTTCCATCTGCGCCACGGGGACTATTGACCTCTGGGGATCGTGGGATTCCAGATGGTGTTCTACGCACGCCGTGGAACACCTTCGCACCACGAATTGGATTCGCGTACGATCTGTTTGGCGACGGAACAACGGCAATTCGAGGCGCGTATGGCATCTACTACTCACCCATACAGCAGCAGATCCTAAACGACTTGGTGCAACAACCGTTCTCACGATCTGTCACGATTGCTCAAGCTCCCAGTCTGGTAATGCCGTTCTCTCCCGCACCGGATCCATTTCCTTACACACCGACTCCCGCAAACGCGGTCTTTCTCTCCGGTGCGAGTATCTCCGGTTTACCTGTCGGCGACGCTAAGATCCCGTCAGTTCAGCAGTTCAGTCTTGGTGTTCAACAGCAATACGGCCCGAAATGGAGTTCAGAAATCTACTATGCAGGGAACGTGGGGCGGCACCTCTACAGCGTACTGGACGAAAATTCTCCGATTTACAGCACGGCATGCACCGGGGCGACGTGCGGCACGACAATCGGTGAGAATGCGCGGCGCCCTTACCAGCCGATGCCTGCTATTTACACCTTTGGCGCCATCTCAATCGCGGCACCTGCCGCGAGCTCTTCCTATCATTCTTTACAGGCAGTGATTAATCGCAGATTCAATCGTCTGTTCTCCCTGGAGGCCAATTTCGTTTGGTCCAAACTAACCGGATTCGGGGACCCGACGAATGCTTACGATCTGCGCAGCTCCCTTGGTTTGCTCGATATCGATGTTCCGATCAACTTTAGAGCGTCATATATCCTCGTAGTCCCCGGCCCTCGCAGATTGGGATCTTTAGGGAAGGTTATGTTGAGCGGCTGGGAAGTCAGCGGCATTACGATTCTGCGATCGGGTCAACCCGTCAATGTAACCTCAGGTATCGACACCAACTTTGATGGCAACAACAACGACCGGCCAAACGTCGTCGGAAATCCGCATTTGCCTGGAGGACGTAGCAGAGTTGAGACTAAGACGGCCTTCTTTAAGCCTGAGGCGTTTTCGGTGCCGCCTCCGGGTACCCCATATGGAAACGCGCCGTTCGATATGCTCTTCGGTCCCAAATATGTCTCGACGGACCTTTCGGCTTTTAAAGTTCTTCCTGTGTCAAAGCAAGCAGCACTTCAGATTCGTGCCGAAGTCTTTAATGCCTTCAATAACGTCAATATGAATGCCCCGGACACCACGAAGAAGAGTCCAGCTTTTGGCATGATCTCAGGGGCCGGTTCGCCACGCATCATTCAAATGGTACTGCGAATTTCGTATTAGTCGTGCAGGCTGTGCCTGAACCATCTGCATCAGCGCGACTAGCGAGACCCGTCTTGCATTTGTGATTTTCGATTTGACCGCAAAATCGGAATCAATCCCCGCCAAATCTCAGTTGATGCCGAATCGACGAGTCAATCATCGAGCCGTGATTGGCCTAAGTTCATCCGCCGTATCCCTACCTAAGCAGAAGTCCAATTGCCTGACGCCGCCTCCGAGCTGTCCGTAACGGATCAAGCGCGCGACGCATCCGTTGCCAGTGCATGCCAACTCTTGAGTAAGGTGATCAAAACACACGGGAATAAACAAGGCACATTTTGAGGAGGTTCGGAGAATTGCGCCGGGCGGGTCGCTCGTTGTACTCAGTGGAGGAGTTCGGACTTCCAGTGCGGAGATTTGATACTGAGCAGCTTGCGAAGCATACTTCGCCAACTTGGCGGTTCATGTGGAAGTTCTTTTCTGTTTAACGAGCTTCATTCAAACCAAGGAGAGATGTTCATGAAATCCGCTTTCCCCAAAATCATCTGTGCAATGTCACTTGCTTTGCTCGCATCTTCATCGTGGGCTCAAACGGTCACAACAATTGCGACAGGCCTGAATGGTCCCCGGGGCCTGAAGTTTGGCCCCGATGGCGCACTCTATATCGGCGAAGCCGGAACCGGAGGACCCGTCAACAGCAGCAAATACCCATGCCCACAAGTCCCGACTCCGGTAGGTCCATATCATGGCGGGCCCACAGCGACAGTCTCCCGCATCGCTTCGAATGGCGAGCGGACAATCGTAGTGTCTGGGTTGGCGTCCGGAATGACCAGCCTCCCCTCGGGAGATACTCACGGCGCCGCTGACGTAGCCTTTCTGGGCGACAACCTGTACGTCCTGGTTGCCGGCGGAGGGTGTTCGCACGGTAATCCGGATGCCCCCGCTGGAATCGTGCGTGCCGACTTACGCAAAGGCACATGGAAATACATCGCGGATTTGTCGAAGTACATCAGCGACAATCCGGTCGCCAATCCCAATCCTGCTGATTTCGAGCCGGACGGATCCTTTTTCAGCATGATCGAACACAATGGGCATCTTTACGCTGTAGAGCCGAACCACGGCGAAATTCTCCAAGTCAACCCGGGCGGACATATAGAAACGTTCATCGATATCTCCGCCACGCAAGGCCACGCGGTACCAACGGCCATCGCCTTTCATGACGGATACTTCTACGTCGGCACGCTAGACGTGTTTCCCATCACGCCGGGCCCTCCCAAGATTCTCAAGATTTCGGAGTCGGGCGAAATCGTCTCAATCATCGCCGGCCTGACTACGGTTACGGGTTTGACCTTCGACAACAGTGGAAGACTCTACGCACTGGAACTGTCGGCAGCCCCTGGATTCCCAAATCCGGGCGCAGGCAAGTTAGTTCGAGTAGACGGCTCCTATCAGCTGAAAGACATCCTCACCGGTCTAGTAGTACCGACCGACTTGACCACTGGACCCGACGGCGCTCTTTACTTTTCAAATTTCGGCGCGGCCCCCCCAGGACTGGGACAGATTCTACGCGTAGAGCTGACCGAGTAGTTAGCAACATCCCAGAGTGCCATCGAAGAAGGCGCCAGATTCCCCAACCCCAAGACATCCGGCGCCGTGTTTACGACAGAACAAACCTTAAGGAGACCCCACCGTGAAAAAACTCGGTTCAAGGAATTGCATTCGTTTTTGGCTGATCGTGCTCGCACTGAGCCCCTGTGCCGTGGCTCAATCGATTCAGATCACGAACGTCGAAGAGCTTTACCGCGCAGTGAACAATTCGTCAAACGCCGGCGCAACTCTCGTGCTTGCCCCTGGGACTTACATGCTCTCGGCGAGCGATGCGAACAACGTCCCGCGTCCCAAAGGGGGACGGATCGAACTCGAGCCTGATATGTCACTGGTAGGCCTCGAAGGTAACCGAGACGCAGTAGTCATAAGCGCGTTTAACCTTCCCGACAGCTCGTTTCCTTCAAACGATGTGAACGGCGTAGCTACCGGCCCTAATGCAGCCGTAAGGATGGGGCTCGGCCATAACTCACTTGAGTGGCTCACGGTTCGCGACGCCAGGTTCGGGCAGGCGAATATCGACTCGGGCCTTCAATCACTCGATCCCGGGACAGCGTTTATCCGGATCGCACATATCGCCTCGACCGGGTCGGCGCGCGGACTGAACGTTCTGAATTTCGGGCCTCAGACGTCGGGACAGACCATCGAAGCCGATATCGTCGACTCCTACTTCTTCGCCAATAACTTCGGTATCGCCGAAGGTGTCCGTTTCGGAAACTTCCAGGGAACTCGCGGAAGCACCGTCAATGTCCGAATGTCCGGCAATCTTTTGTGGGGCCAGCAGCAGGGGCGCCTCATTGTCGACAACACGGCTATCGATTCGACGGTGAGTGTAATTTCCACCGGAAATCGGTTTTACGGCAACGGAGCCGGCACCATCATCGCCGGCGGACTGACCCAGGGACCCAATAGAGCAGACGGGAACACGATCAATTTCGAGGCACATGGCGAGGAGTTCGTCAGAAATACAGGCGAAACGGATTTTGATCATGGTGGCCTCGTCGTGCTTGGGATTGACAACGCTTCCGATGCCGAGGGAGGAGGAAGCAACAATACGGTCAACATTCGGCTATGGGGTTGCCGGATGCTCAATAACAACACGTCGGATTTTACCGCGATCGGCGCTCGGTCCCTGCCCTCAGGGGATCCATCGCTCAATCAAAACAATCACGTCATGATCGAGATTCACGGCAGCGGCAAATCACAGCCGGTGAAGATTTTCACCGACAGCATACCCGCGGTTCCGAGTTACGGTAATTCTGTCACTGTGAATTGAATAGGATCACTCCCCCAACCCAAAGGCTTCGTCTCCGGATGTGGCCTTTTGCACACGGCAAATTCCTTCTTGAGTGAACGAATCTCGCCTGAGGTCAAAAACACGCGGCTCGGCTCCTCGGCGGAAGTAGGCGACAGGCAATGCCGGACTCGCGTGGTTAGTCAGAGGCAGCTCCCGGCGGATCTTGATTATGCGGTTCCGACCCGCGAATATCAGCTTGATCAATCGTCGCCATTACCTGCCTCGGCTGCCGCTGGCCCTGTCCTCGTTCGAAAAAAACGACCAGCGCACCTTGACCGGTCACTACATATCATTGCCGTATTGTTCGAATGTTAAGTCGAGGAGGAGCGGGAGGTGTTGCAAAAGGCTGGACTCAGCCGTGAGGCTGATCCAGAGAACGGCCTCGGAGGCTCCTCAGAGACTATGTATTACATCGGACTGGACGTGCACAAGAAGCCTGGCGACTGGACGTGGTGCAGTATTGTCGAAGACGCTTTTTACGGCAATGAGTGGAGAGAACGTAGATGGCGATCTCAATTCGGATTACGTGGAGAAGGTCGAGTCTCTCTCCGCGAAATCCTGGAGGACTCAAGCGCTGTAGGTTGTCTTTGACGTACATCGTTGCGTATGGGTAGGTCTGAAAGCTGAATTCGAATTGCAGCATTTGAGAAGACTTTGTGTGAAAGTCTCTTGAATCCTCGATGAAACTGCCGGTCAAGGTCGGGATGGTTGACCGCCAACCCCGGAAGAAATCCGGATCCTGAGTTCTAGCACCTCGTGCGATTTTCGTCGCAATGTCATTGTCGTCCGCATCGCCAATTCGCAGCCGAGCTCCGCTGGAGCATCTAAGGCGCAATGTGCGTATGGTTTGCAGCGTCTCTTGGAGAAGCAGAGAGGTTCACATTCAGGCGTGAGAGTCACCTGCCAGTCAAGCAAATCAGTGCACATGCATCCCGATCCGGATTTCCGTATTCAAAACAAGATACAGAGGTGACTCAAA
>DASXLY010000265.1:0-5321 GCA_036495975.1 Occallatibacter sp.
CTTCCATGAGCGCTGTACTCGTCCATGATCTGTATTCCATTCTGTCCAACCGCTTACCTCTACCTAACGGGTCGACGTCTGATTGACCTAGCTTCCATGATTCTGTTCCGAAAGCTCATTCATGGCGACATCCCATCGCACAGTCCAAATACTCTAGTTCTATTTAGGTATGTCTTCCGCAATGAACCCGAGAACCGTGCTTCGAATGGCAACCTTCGCGAATGCCCTCATCTCTTCAGCAATTGCTGCAAAACTGCCTCCTTCCGAAGTTTGTTTTTTGCGGCGTAGAGCAGGGTCACGGGGCCTTTCCTGAAGGCTTGCAAAAGCAATGCAAGCTGCTCTGGACTGCGCTGAAGCTCCGTATGCCAGCGATGCTGGCACTCCTCCCATTTGGCTGGATCGTGGATGAACCAATTGCGCAGCTCTGTGCTTTGTGTAATATCTCGTAGCCACAGGTACTTTGGCGCGCTCTTTTGTTAAACCCGGGGACCAGCGGCGATCAACGAGGATGCGGAACCCCTTGTCCGCATCCGGCTCCTCATAGACCCTTTTTATCTTGCCGCGCATCAACCTCTTGTTCCCTGTTTATCCGACGCGTGCCAGCTCAGCGCCCTTGGCCGTGATGATATCCATCAATTCCGTCCAAGACTTAACGAATGCCTTGGCACCTTCGTTTTGAAGATCGGTGCCCAGCGCATCGACGTCGATACCCGATTCCGAGAATTGTCGTATGACGTCTTCCGCATTGGACTGCTCCGATGACATGCCATCGCCCACTTCGCCATGATCCGCAAAGGCAAGGAGCGTTGCGTCGGGCATTGTGTTCACAGTAAAGCGGGCCGTCAACGCTTTTACATAGTGTGTATCCGGCAGCTTCGGATCTTTTGTACCGGTGCTTGCCCATAGAAGTCGCTGGGCATGGGCACCGAAGTTGTACGCTCGCTGCCAACGTGGTGAGCATAGTAAACTTCGGTAGCTCTTATATGCTCGGCCCGCAACGGCGATGCCAAGCTGTCCTCTGAGATGCTCTGGCACCTGGTTCGCGACTGCAACGTCCCAACGGCTGATAAACACCGAAGCCACCGACTCCACAACCGGATTGAGGCCTGCCGCAATGCGACGCTCTATTCCGCGGAGGTATGCTTCAGCGGCCGCAAGATACTGCTGGGCCGAGAAGAGCAGAGTCACATTGATTGGCACACCGGCAAAAATCGCCTCTTCAATAGCCGCAAGACCCTCCTGGGTGCCCGGAATCTTGATAAAGACATTAGGCCGGGCTGCGCGTGCAAAGAGAAGCTTCGCCGCAGCAAGGGTGCTTGTTGCGTCATGAGCCAAAGAAGGCGGAACCTCCAAAGACACCCAGCCATCGGTGCCGTTTGTTCTGTCATGAGCGGCTCGAAAAAGATCCGCCGCTCTCGTTATGTCCTGCAGTGCAACGTCAAAGAACAACGGAGCACCCGTCTTGCCGTCTCGCAAACCTTCGAGAATCGCAGCGTCATATGCAGTGCTATTCTTCACGGCGTGATCGAAGATTGTGGGGTTGGACGTCAGCCCCGTGATCGAAAGATCGTTGATGTAGTGCTCGAGCGTGCCGTTATTCAATAGGTCACGAGTTATGTTGTCGAGCCAGAGGCTCTGGCCGAAGTCCCTAAGCAATGCTGTCGCCCTCATCATCTGCTCATCCTCTTTAACCGTTTTATTGACCACGTGGAGTTGCGCGTTCGCCAGTTCCTGCACGAAGCCTCCGCATTGAATGATTCCTCAACACACGTGATAGCACCACATCAGTGCCGCTAGTGGTAACACTGCATTTTTCTACAGAGGCCGGAGCGATCGCCGCATCTGGGGTCGTCGGATGGGTGAGGATATCCGAACTCGCTTCCAGGTATGAAGCTAAACGAATCTTTAGGCGAAGGACTAGAGCTGTAGAGGGTGTCAGGTGTCGAGAGTTGGGGCAGAGTAGCGGTATGTTGATTGAACTGATCATGTTTTCCGCGCCCCAAGTGCCGCTTCGTGCGATAAGAGCCAGAGCAGACGCGCAGGATCATGTGTCCGCCGCAGGGAACACCGCCAAACGCTACGAGGCAGAAAAGTGCGAGTGTTGTCACGGCGGGGACTGCACATCACGTCACAACTGCAGCGGAACATACCTCAAGTACTGCCAAGTGCACTGTCAAAAGAAGGGCGGGCTGCCGATGAGTGCCAGGCTTTGCCTTTGTGCTTTTCTTTTCTGCGTATCTGTTGTCTGTGCCGCTGCAGGGCAGGAGATCACCGCACCTGAACCACAGGCTGGGACCATTATCGGTACCATAATCGATGTCAATGGCGGCACCGTTCCCGGAGCTAGCGTCGCGCTCCAAAGCCCTTCCCCTGACGATGATCCGCGCGTCGTGGCGAATGATAATGGCTTCTTTCATCTTGACCACCTCAATCCGGGAGTACCCTACCACGTCACCGTCAGCGCCAACGGATTCGCAGACTGGACCTCGCCAGAGGTCGTCCTCACGCCAGGTCAATATCTGGAGTTGACCGGAATCCAGCTCCGGCCTGCAGCGGTGGTAACGACGGTGAATGCGGTCTTCTCGACAAAGGAGATCGCCAGAGAGCAGGTCGAGATCGAGGAGAAGCAACGTGTCCTCGGCTTTATTCCCAACTTCTACGTGGTCTACGACCGTAACGCTGTACCTCTGACGCCAGCGCTGAAGTTCAGACTTGCTCTCAAGACCTCAGCGGACCCCATCACCTTCCTCGGAACTGCCTTCGTCGCAGGCTTCGATCAAGCTACCGACCTCCACGATTACCAGCAGGGTGTGAAGGGCTATGGTCAGCGTTTCGGCGCGGCCTATGCCAACGGTTTGACCGACATTTTGATCGGGGGTGCCATCCTGCCTTCCATCCTGCATCAGGATCCGCGCTACTTCTACCAGGGCACAGGCACAAACAAGTCGCGTATCCTCCACGCCCTCTCTACGCCATTCATCTGCAGGACAGATTATGGTCAACGTCGGCCGAACTATTCGGCCTTGGGCGGCTATCTGGCGGCGGGTGCCATCTCCAATGCTTATTATCCGCCGTCGAATCGTGGCCCGGGACTGGTGTTTTCGACCGCTTTTATTGATATTGCTGCCAATATGGCTAATGGCCTCTTACAGGAGTTCGTTTTGCGCAAGTTCACTCCCACAGCCAAGAAGCTACCTTATTGAATAAGACGGTTTGCTGCACAGATCTTTTACCGTTGCTATTTGCGCGATTGAAGCACAACTTTTAATCAGTGAAGCGTGTTCCAGCGCTTCCATCCTAGACCCTGCATAACGACTCGTGATCAATCGCCGTGCCGATGCGGAATCAGCGGGTCGATCTCGAAAGATGATCGGGCCGAAAGAGAGCGGGTTTGGATGCCGCGCTCTCCCTTGGATCGTTGTGCGCAATTGGGCGCAGCAGCGGTTGCCATTATGGGCGATGGTAGTCCATGAACAACAGATTCATGCTTCAGGGGCTGATACACGATCATCGTCAGCGCGTTATGTTGTCGAGCCAGAGGCTCTGGCCGAAGTCCCTAAGCAATGCTGTCGCCCTCATCGTCTACTCATCCTCTTTAACCGATTTATTGACCACGCGGAATTGCGGCGTTCGGGAGTTCCTGCACGTGGCCTACGCTGTGAATGATTCCTCATCACACGTGATAGCACCACATGAGTGCCGGTAGTGGTGATACTGCATTTTTCTACAGGTCCGAAGCGATTGCCGCGTCTGGGGCCGTCGGATGGGTGAGGATATCCGAACTCGCTTCCAGGTATGAAGCTAAACAAATGTTTAGGCGGATAACTAGAGCTGTAGAGGGTGTCAGGCGTCGATAGTTGGCGCAGAGTAGCGGTATGTTGATTGAACTGATCATGTTTTCCGCGGTGGTTATGGTCGGGATCGCCCTTCTTGTCTCCGATCCAATCAAGAGGGTCTATCCCATCACAACGAGTATGAAGGTCATGGCCCGTGCTCACCTTACTACCCCGCTAGTGCTTGGGGGTGTGAAGGCCACTGGCAGCAATTGCGACAGATGTGCAATCGACCGTTCAGCTATCTTGGACTTCCGTAGCTCGTCTCACCTTCGCCGAACGAGTTTCGAAACACTTTGCGAAACGACGCCTAAGCCTCTGCATGCACCTAAAGAAAACTACAGCATTCCAACTGTCGCCTTCGAGGATGTCCGTGACAAACTTCCGGCACACAATCGTCGTGTACCCAGTTGAACTTTTGTCATCGTCGAAGAAGAGCGTCGCGACACCAAACCGGGAGATGTATGAGTCCTAAGGGGTATCGCTCAGAGAAATCGGATCAGAAAGAAGAGGAGATGGCTATGAAATATCCTTCGCCCGTATTAGACATTCGCAAGACAGGAAGCGTCGCGAAGATCGAACGGCTGGGATCAATTTTCCTTCGGTATGGTTTGGTGGTCGCAATTGGCTGGATCGCAGCGATGAAGGTCACCGAATACGAGGCAAAAGGCATTCAACCTCTCATTGCGCATAGCCCATTTCTAAGCTGGGGCTATAGGGTTTGGAGTGTGCATCATTTCACGATGATCATAGGCGCCATGGAGATGACCATCGCGACGTTGATTGCTCTTCGGCACTGGTTTCCAAAAGCATCCGCTGTCGGAAGCCTGGGTGCGGCGCTTATGTTTTTGACGACGTTGTCATTCATCATCACAACTCCAGGTTGGGAACCAAGCCTTGGCGGGTTTCCTGCGCTTTCAGGTGATGTAGGGGAGTTTCTGATAAAAGACTTAACTTTACTCGGAGCTGCTCTGTGGACACTCGCTGACTCTCTGAGTGCCGTCTCCTCTCTGCCCAAATTCTTGCACGATTCATTCAACAAAGGAGACTGAGATGCTGTCTTGGATGCATTGGTTTAATAGACCTGAAGGACATGCAATAGCATTCAGGGCTCCGAACATAATTATGTTTCTCGCGTTCGCGCAGCGGTTAACGCTAGAAGATAGACACTTCCTTAAAGAGTTAAGAATTTCGTCGAGCTAGGAGAAATTGAATGCGGCGCGACAACACGCCGCAGGGTCGTTAAAGAACAGCTTTACAACAGAAAGAGAGGTTTGTGTGCACTTTAAAGGAAAGGTAGCGATCGTCACCGGTGGCAGTTCCGGCATTGGCAAAGAAACGGCCAAACGCCTCGTTGCCCACGGCGCATCCGTCGTTCTCAGTGGACGGGATGAAGCAAAATTGCGTTCCACGGCGAAAGAAATCTCCTCGGACCCTGGCATGGTCCGGGTCCTTGCTGGAGACATCGGACAACCATCAACCGGAACG
>DASXLY010000266.1:0-14014 GCA_036495975.1 Occallatibacter sp.
CATCACTCCAAAGTGGGTCGAGTATGCAATGGCGATCTGTGGCTCAATGGCGCTGCAGGGTAGCCCTATTTACTGGGTCGCGGTGCATCGCATGCACCACCAGTTCACAGACAAGCCGGGTGATCCACACTCTCCCCGCGATGGCAAATGGTGGTCGCACATGGGATGGATCTTGCGCGGTGCACTTCACAACGAAACCACCATGCTCGCGCGCTACGTGCCTGACCTGCAGCGGAATCGCTTCTATCGTTGGCTCGAAATCTGGCATTGGCTCCCGATCACGCTCACCGGGATCGCGCTCGCGGGCTGCGGCACTGCGATGGGCGGATGGAGTCTCGGCCTCTCTTGGTTGCTGTGGGGAGTTCTTCTGCGGGTCACAATTGGATTCCACGTAACCTGGCTGGTCAACTCTGCAACGCATCTTTGGGGAGCGCGTCGTTTTGATACACACGACGATTCAACCAACAACTGGTGGGTCGCACTGTTGACCGGCGGGGAGGGCTGGCACAACAATCATCACGCTCATCCGGCGTCCGCCGCTCATGGGATGGCCTGGTGGGAAATTGACTTCAATTACTGGGGCATTCGGCTGCTGGCTTTGTTCAGGCTAGCAAAGAACATCAAGGTAATGCGTCCCACGGTTCCACGCAATTGGGCAGGGGCAAATCTAGTCGCTGTCTCTAGTCGTGTAGAACAACGCTGACCAGGGAACTATGGACTTGCATTCCCGTGCCGCCGTCGTAATCGATGAAGCCCATCTGCCGGAATCGATTGAGGAAGAAGCTGACCCTAGAGCGCGTGGTCCCGATCATCTCGGCTAGCGTCTCCTGGCTCATCTTGGCGATCACAGGGATGGGCTTCGATTCCTGGCCGAAGTTGGCCATCAACAGAAGGAGGCGGGCAAGCCGTTTCTCGCTGGAGTTGAAAAGGTGATCTACAAGGTCCGCCTCCATGCGAATGTTACGGGAGAGTAGATGCGCCAGGAACTGCTGCGCGAAGTCCGCCTCGCGACGGAGCAGGCCCAACATGACAGTCTTCTCCACCCGCACAATGGTGCTGCGCAGCAACGCGCTAGCGGTTGCCATGCATATCGGCTGTCCGGCCAGGCAACCTTCGCCGAAGAAATGATCGTCGGGCAGAATGGCGATGACAGCTTCCTTGCCGCTCTTCGACACCACATTCAACTTTACCTTGCCACTCTCGATATAGAAGACCGCGTTGGCAGGATCGCCTTGCGAGAAGACGGTCTCATTTGCCAGATACTCGCGTCCAGATTTCCCACTTCCGAGCTTGGATAGAAGAAAGTTGGAATCAAAGGAAGTCGCTTGCTCCTGCACCACGCCAATTCCCTCTCGAGCAACCTCCGACTTGCGATTTGCGACCGGTTTCGAAGACGGCCGCCGGCCCGCTGAAGTGTTGCGGGGCTTCTTCGATTTGGTCGTGCGCATGGTTGCCAACGGAAAACCTCCCGAGCGGAGAGTGAACCGGCTCGGAACCAGCCCATGAGCCAACACCTCGGTACACACGGAAGTATAGCTCTCATCGCGCGGCGGGTGGTCAATATTGCTCACCCTGCTGGACAACCCGGTATTTACAATCGGTGGCACAAACAGGCCCGTTGGACGTCGCGAAGGCGTAAGTACCGCCCGGAAAGGTCGGCCCCGTTGAACGTTCATCTGGTCAATCCCGGTGACAATGCGTTTGGAACCGCCGTTATTACACCGCGATGGCTGTTTGTGCTTGCAGCGCCACTCTTCACAGGCACCGGAATCTCAACAGACAGCGCGCGCAAGAAAAAGGCGAAGAGGTGGGCGCGGTGGATGGCGGGGCAATGCAAAAAGCTGTTTGAGGCACGACCCATGCCGGAGCTGAAATCACCCGCCTGGCAACCGACGCCCGCCATGGCTTCATTTGCTGAAATTGATTTTCCGCGAACTATGCCACCTTTTATCGTCTTGCCGGAAGAAGAGTAGGGCTCCTTTCCCATCAAGTCAAAGCCAGTCCGATCTCGCCCATACAACTGGCACTAAGAGAGTTCAAGGTAGAAGACATTCCGTGCTGAAAGGCTAATTAGTCGCGGACGGACGGCGCGTCTGTCATTTGAAGAGTATGCTTAGGGTAGTAGTTAGAAGCTTCCGCCCTCTCGCCTTCAGCACTCCGGGCATCGCTCCAGACGAGCACCGTTCAAGCACACAACCGAACTACCGGAGCTCCCGTGACCCTCCTCGGGAATGGAAAGTCCGACGTCAGAAATCACTTTTCGACCCATCGAAAATCGAATCTGCATCTGGTTTCTACAGAAACTCAGCCTGACGCTGCCGGACCGCCTCAAGAGAATGCCGAGATTGCGAAGGCAAGCGCTTTGGAATCGGGCGCAACTTCCGCCTCGCAATCCGCTGTTGGCTCGCCTGAAACTGCTGTTCCGCAGACAATATCAGAAACGACAAAGTCGTGACGCCGCACTCGGTGTACCTGCGCACAGCCTGCACCTTGCCCAATCGTTTTCGGATACCACAGGACAAGTTCGATGAAAACTGGCTGCTGGCTCGTAACATTTCGCCAGCTACGTTCGACTCCTCGCTGCGAAACGCGGGTTGGCACTTCATGGCAATAGCAGGAGCCTTTCGCAAGATGGGCTTTGGTCTCACAGAGGAAGCTGCGACCCGAAGGGCGCTTGCGTTCGCATTCAAGTACATCCAACGCCGCTACAACGCTGCCGAGGTGGAATCAGTCGGCGTCAGGCGGATTCTCGGGCTTAAGGTGGTCACCGTTGAAATGCACGCCAGACACATCCAACAGCAAACCGTCCTGGAAAGCAATGGGCAGCCCTTTGCGACCTCTTAAAAACGCTGCACATCGTCTCCGGCAGCATTCTGCCATGCATATGAAAAGAGTCTGTTGACCATGTTTGCCTCAAACGAAATACATTTCAAGGAGTTATCGGGAGCCTCCCCGGGAAGCTTGGCGAATGTGGATACGGCGGCTTCCTCGCAATTACCACTTCCGACCCGAATCGCCTTCATTGGAAACTACCTTCCTCGCCGTTGCGGCATTGCGACGTTCACAACCGATCTGTGCACTGCGATGGCCGCGGCGTACGGTGGAGAGCGCCTTTTCGCGATACCTGTTAACGATCCCGACTCGAGCTATCAGTATCCAAGCCAGGTGCGGCTGGAGCTTGACCAGGAAGATCGGGCATCGTATGAGCGCGCAGCCGAGTTCCTTAACTTCAACGGGAACGACCTTGTGAGCCTGCAACACGAATACGGGATATACGGTGGAGTAGCTGGCAGTCACATTCTCACGCTGCTGCGCAGATTGAAGATGCCGCTAGTCACGACGCTTCATACTGTTCTGCGTGAACCTGACGCAAACCAGCGTTCAGTTCTTGACGAAATTGCGCAGCTATCTGATCGATTAGTTGTCATGAGTGAACTCGCCAGAAGTCTTCTGCGCGGTGTGTATAACGTTCCTGGCGACAAGATCGATGTGATTGCGCACGGCGTTCCGGATATTCCGTTCATGGACCCGAATTACTTCAAGGACCAATTTGGAACAGAAGGAAAGTCCGTTTTGCTGACATTCGGCTTATTGTCGCCGAACAAAGGAATTGAGAATGTCATTCGCTCTCTTCCCGCGATCCTGGCGAAGCATCCGAACGTCGTTTATGTCGTGTCAGGCGTTACTCATCCCCATATCCTAAAGCGCGAAGGTGAAAGCTACCGAAAACGGCTCGAGGATCTCGCAGCGCAGCTGGGCGTTTCAGAGCAAGTAGTCTTCAATAATCGATTCGTAAGTACAGAGGAACTAATCGAGCACGTAGGTGCAGCAGATATCTACATCACGCCGTACAGGCAGGAAGCCCAGATCGTCTCCGGGACGCTGGCGATCGCGCTTGGCGCCGGCAAAGCAATCATTTCTACCCCCTATTGGCACGCGAAGGAACTGCTTGCCGACCGTCAGGGAATAATCGTGCCCTTTGACGAACCTGACGCAATCGCACTCTCGGTTCTTCGACTGTTGGAGAATGACGCCGAACGTCATGCCATGCGGAAGCGCGCGTATCTCCACTCGCGCAACACAACCTGGCCTAAGACTGCACGAGCTTACATGGATAGCTTCCAGCGTGCGCGCATCGAACGCGCATTGCTGCCGCGACCAGCGCTATTGGACAACTCAGGAGCGAATCAAGCAGATCAGCTACCGGAGCTCAACACGGCGCATTTGTCCGCCTTGACAGACGACACGGGCATCTTGCAGCATGCGATCTTCTCGCTGCCCAATTGCAACGAGGGCTACACAACAGACGACAACGCTCGCGCCCTGATCGTGGCAACTGCTCTGAATGGCTACGCTCAAGCGGAACCAAACCTGCACGCGAAATTGACCCACCGTTATCTCGCGTTTCTCTGGCTGGCCTTTGACTTGAAAACGAGTCGGTTCCGGAATTTTCTCAGCTACGATCGACGCTGGCTTGAAGACGTCGGATCCGAAGACAGCCACGGCCGCGCGTTGTGGGCACTGGGAACGGTGCTCGGGCACTCAGGAGACGCTGGGTTGCGGGGGGCGGCAGGCAGGCTCTTCGAAGCGGCAGAGCCGGCAAGCATGATGTTTACCAGTCCTCGAGCCTGGGCTTTTTCAATACTCGGAATGCAGGCGTACCTGGATTGGTTCCCTGGTGACAGGGTGATTCAGGGTGCACGCAATTTGTTGGCCAATAAGCTACTTGATATCTACGAGCGAACTCGGGCCGGATCCTGGCACTGGTTCGAGAAAAGCCTCTCTTACTCGAATGCGAGATTATCGCAGGCACTCTTGATCGCAGGAGTGCGGAGCGCCAACAACACGATGATTGAGGTCGCTTGCGAATCCCTCAAGTGGCTGGTGAAAGAGCAGCACAGGGATGATTCTGAAGTGTTCGTGCCGATCGGCTCCCGGGGGTTCTTCACTGTGGGAGAGGAGAAGGCGCGCTTCGACCAACAACCAGTTGAAGCCTGCGCAACCATATCCGCGTGTCTGCAGGCATACCGGGTTACGAACGACAAACACTGGCTAGAGGAAGCCTGGTGCGCGTTTCGTTGGTTCCTAGGCAAGAACGATCTTAGGGTTCCGCTCTATGACGAAGCGACAGGCGGCTGCAGAGATGGCCTCCATCCCGAACGCGTGAATGAAAACCAGGGTGCTGAATCCTCCCTCTCCTTCCTCATGTCTCTCCTTGAGATGAAACAAGCAGAAATCGTCAACGCAGAAGAACCCAGTCTTGAAATGAGCGCGTCAAGTTGAATCCCATCATCTCTCCGGCACATTGGCCGGATGCGGCGAATTCGTCACAGGCACCAGAAGTGGATGCTGAAATCCAGCTGTTTACCCGGTTCGACGGCAATCCGATCCTCAGCAGAAAAGACTGGCCGTATCCGATCAACAGCGTCTTCAATGCTGGCGCTGTGAGGCTCGCAGACGGCGATACTTTACTTCTGTGTCGAGTTGAAGATCGGCGCGGTCTATCCCATTTGTGCGCAGCCCGCTCAGCGAATGGAATCGATGGATGGCGCGTCGATCAGACTCCCACGTTGCCATCGAATCCACGCGAGTATCCCGAAGAGATATGGGGCATGGAAGATCCGCGAATTACCTTCGTCCCGGAGTTGCAGAAATACGCGATTGCCTACACGTCGTTCGCCCGCGGTGGCCCCGGAGTTTCCCTTGCGCTGACCACCGATTTCAAAAACTTCGAGCGTTTCGGTGTCATTATGCCTCCCGAGGACAAGGACGCTGCGCTTCTCCCGCGCAGGATCGGCGGCAACTGGGCCATGATCCATCGCCCGATGACAACGACAGGCGCCCACATGTGGATCTCTTACTCGCCCGACCTGCGCCATTGGGGAAGTCACAAAGTGATCCTCGAAGCGCGGCGCGGCGGATGGTGGGATGCCAACAAGATCGGACTCTGTTCCCCGCCGATCGAAACATCCAAGGGTTGGCTGATGATTTACCACGGGGTGCGGCGGACCGCCTCTGGAAGCATTTATCGCTTAGGCCTCGCCCTCTTTGATTTGGACAAGCCCGACTTGTGTCTGCAGCGGGGAGATTCCTGGATGTTTGGACCCGAGGCTCCGTACGAACGCAACGGAGATGTGCACGACGTTGTCTTTCCCTGCGGCCAGACGATCGCCGCAGATGGAGATACGATTCGCCTCTACTACGGAGCGGCCGATTCCTGCATGGCGATGGCTACGGGTAGCATTCGCACCCTTCTCGCCTGGCTCGACGCGCACTGCAACACAGAAGATGGAACTCGACCGCGATGAGTACCAAGATCAAACGGAGGAAGATCCCCTTATGAACGGTCAAACGATGACTTGGCCAAGTTGGATGCCGCAAATATTGTGGCCGCGAAGAATGTGCCCCTCGCTGCACCTCCATCCAATTCAAATCAGCCGAACTGCGGCAATTCGATGGACTTCTTGCTATGTTTGTGCTTCGACCCGTTCGTTGCAAGTTTTGCTGGCGGCGCTACTACTGGTTTTCCATGGGAGCCGCTGAGTGAGACCCCCATTTCCTGCTTCGGTTCGCACATCGAACGATCTTCTGCACGAACTTCTTGCGAAACGCTCAGTTGCTGCCCTGAACTATCAAATCGTCGCGCAAAGCGCAGAAGATGTGCAGAACATCCAAAATGCACCAGCCGTCAGCATAGGACCGTATCTGATCGAATCAGGTCAGAATAGGCTCCTGACGGCGATTAGCATCTATAGCCTCCGCGGAGAGAGTCGAGAGCAGGTGCGGCTCCTATACATGAACGCAGCGGCGATTCGAGTGTGGAAGGGAATGGGAAAGATGCCAAAGATCATTGGCGAGCAATCTCGACCGCCACGCACAGCCCTCCTCGCGTTTGGCGTCCCATTTAGCGAGTAAACAGTCTGTGCCAGCGTTTTAACCCATGAACCAGATACGGAATATGGCAGATGGAATGCAGCTTCGAATGGCGGTCGCTCAACTCAGAGGCTTTCGATCGCATGTACGGACACCGATCACCCAGGTCATTGTCGACGAATACCAATGGATCATTAAGGCGCTCGAAGAAGCTACGGGCGAGTATCTTCAGCAATTCTCGATTCCCCATGGATCCATGAAGGCGCGTCCACTTCCCGAAATCAGACAGACACGAGGATTCTCGCCGCTGGAGCCTCAGTTCACCCAAGAGAAATACTGCGACAAAGATCTTTTCGAGAACAAAATTAGCGGGCTATGGGCGCATATCAAGAATGTCGTCGGAGAATCAGGAAAAGGTAAGAGCCCTCAGTAACGAGAGGACATCTTCCCTACCCTGCAGTTGCAGGCAAGGAGGATTCGTATGCAACTCGGTCATCTCACAACGAAAACCTTCAGCAGCAGTGCTCCGCTATGTGCTGCTCTAGCGCCAATCGTGCTTGCTCGGATTTCACGCGAGCGTCGTTTGCGCGCCGGCCAAGCCGTTCGTAGCCCTCTTTGGTCGACGTCCCAATCTTTCGGTTCTGCTCCGTAACTGCCTCTAAAAACACTGCGGTCGCCGTTTCATACTCAGATGCAAGTCGAAGTTTCGCTTCACAGCTCATCTTACCCTCATACATTTAATAGATTCTCTGCCTTGTGAAACCATTTCAATCCATTGAAGGCACAGCGATGTTGTACAGCCCACCGGCGGGGCTTATCAAATTTTAGATTCGCATTGCAGTTGTGCATAGTCGCGGCTGAACTCACCGATTGCTGCGGACGGCTCAAAATACCTGTGTTTTTTACCGAACATACCGAGCAAAAGACTGGCTTATATCATCGTCGAGATATCCATTTGCAGTCCTTTTCGAGCCCCGGACCACGCGGGAGCTCCTCTATTTCATCACTTCGGGCCTCGCTTCAGTAGTTGCACGATGGCAGGAGGAAATTCAATTGAGGTCGGGCTGGTTGGCCGGGAAGGATTCCTGGCTGCTTGTTTCTTCTCGGCCCCGAAGCGGCCGACTATCGGTCCGCCACGCAATGATGAAACGCTGGTTTTAGGCCAATTGGCCGGATGCAATGGCGTTCATAAGGCTGAGGCGAGCTTTGCACGCTAGCTTCTCACCGCACGCGATAAAACAGGGAATGCAAAATGGCTTGAAACATGCGAAGCTTCTGCGCTCCGGATTGGCGGATGAGGCCCGTGGTGAATCGAGCCTGGCCCGATTCGCGGTGAGCGTGTTTACTTCGCCCAATGTGCACTTTGCGTACGCTTCTCCGTCGGGTCACAACTTCAAAAGTCTCATTTGTCTTACATGCCGAAGCGGCCCTCGATCGAGGTCAAAGGGCCCCCGATTTCCCGAACTGCCATCCGAAAATCTAAACGGGAAGCGGTCGGCCACCGGGTTGCCACCCGCACACCTCGAAGAGCAAGAAAAAGCAATAGATTCATGAGAGTCAATTGCCATCCCGCTGCGTCCCGTCAGGCATTGGACATGAGAGACCGATCTCTGCCCCCGCAAGGAAGTTCACTCGCGAGTTCTGCGCCAATTGTCGTGGCGCTTGCGAACCCCGTCGTTCGTGCCGATGACGGAGCCACACCGAATCAGAGAACATCTTCCCAGCCCTGCACATGCAGGCAAGGAGGATTCTCATGCAACACGGCAGCCTCACAATCAAAAGCCGCCTGGGAGGGCCCGATGTTTGGCAATTCAGATGGTCGGAGAAAGGTCCGCAAGGCACGCGCATTTACCGCAAGAGAGTGATTGGAACAGTCGCCGAATTTCCAACTCCTGAGGAAGCTCGCAATACAGTTTTCAGCTTGATCACTGAAGTTAACTGGGCCAACCTGCGAGCGAATTCTATCGTGATGACCGTCGCCCAACTCTGCAGCCATTTCGAGCAACGTGAATTGAGCCGGAACAATACATGGCGCAGCTACTCCACGAAGATGCCCTGGAATGCTTCCGGCAATAGTCATTCATATCAACCATCAAGCAAATTACGATATCGCTGCCTTCTGCGTTCAATCGCTACTGACGAACTCCAAGTGTCTTTGAGAAGTTTGTCGCACAGCTCTCGCCATAGATCCCGATTCTTCATGATATGCCGTCACTGATGCGCCCGGATCGAATGAGCATGAGCTGCAAGCCCATCTGGCGAGCAGAAAATGGCGCTCCTGCGAATGCGAGTGCAACTTTTAGGATCGGAAGACGGGCGGGGACAAAAAAGGGACCTGCCCGAAGGCAGGCCCGAAGAGTCATTATTTGTTAAGCGGCTCGCTTTGTCTTTTCCGCTGGTTTCCCCTCCGGCTTGACGACCTTCCTCGCCTTCTCTTTCGCCGCGAATTCCTTCTTGACCTTGAGAGCTACGGCGTCAATATCAACACCGTACGCCTGGGCCGCTGTGCGGAGCGTCTTGCCGCCGTCTGCTTGGCTTCTGGCAGAGAGCAGAATTACAGCTTCGACGATCAGCTTGCCGAGTGTGCTTTCGTCGGCTTTGCGGACAAACGCTGTCAGTAATTTGGCGACGGCTTCTCCTTCTTTCGCCTTGATGCTCCGGTTTCGTCCAACTATCTCCAGCCGCATTTCGTCCAGCAAGGTGGCGAACCGGGAGCAGGATTCGCTTCGGTTTGTTCCCGGCTCCGCTCCACTCTTCGCGGAAGCAGTTGGCGAGTGCCTGTTCCTGTTGCGCTGGTTGCAATTTGGCCAGTAGCAAGGCATGGCCTACGCCGATTTCCTCGGCATAGAACGCCTCGACCACTGGCGCGGCAAGTTCGGTCAAGCGGACGCGGGCCGCTTATGTGTCGTAGTTGCTTATGTGGTCCCCGGGGGTGGAGGCTCAGCCGTGGCGCCGTGTCTTGTTCTGAAGACCACATAAGTTTAGTGCGGTTAGATGGAGCGCAAGAAGTGCATCAGCCCTACTGATAATTCCAGGGTTGCTCTTTTGCCGCAGACGATGCGCAGTGTCGAGAATGGAAGCAATACAGAACACGACGGGAACGTGTCAGACTATTTACAGCACTAGGCTCTTTCGTCTTTGCACCACTGGAGTCAAGCTTGGACGCTCTCACGCTGCACCGACTTCACTTCGGCTTCACCATCACGTACCACTATCTCTTTCCCCAACTCACCATGGGGCTGGCGCTCCTGATCGTTGTTCTCAAAACGATCGCCCTCCGCGCTGCTGATCCGGACAGGCAGACAAGATATGATGTCGCCGCGCGCTTCTGGGGCAAAATCTTCGCCATCAATTTTCTCCTCGGCGTAGTCACCGGCATTCCCATGGAGTTCCAGTTCGGCACCAACTGGAGCGAGTTCTCGCGCCGCACCGGGGCCGTCATCGGTATGCCCCTCGCCATGGAAGGCATCTTCTCTTTCTTCCTGGAGTCCGCCTTCCTCGGCCTGTTTCTCTTCGGGGAAAAACGACTCTCGCGGCTCGTCCACTGGCTTTCCGCCGTGCTCGTCTTCACTGGCTCGTGGATATCGGGCTTCTTCATCATCGTCACCAACGCCTGGATGCAGCATCCCGTCGGCTACAAGCTTTTGCCTAACGGCGTCTACGAAGTCTCCAGCTTCACCCAACTCCTCTTGAACCCTTGGGCATGGCTCGAGTACGCGCACAACATGTGCGCCGCCGTCGTTACCGCCTCCTTCGTCATGGCTGCGGTCGGCGCGCTCTACATCCTGCAATGCCGCGAAGGCCCCTTCGGCCACATCTTCCTCAAGCTCGGTGTCATCGCAGGCGTCATCTCGTGCGTCCTGCAGGTCTTTCCCACCGGCGACCTCCATGGCAAGTACATGGCGAAAAACCAACTCACCGCCATTGCCGCCATGGAAGGCCTCTTCCACAGCGAAAAGGGTGCGGGAATGATCGTCATGGGCCAGCCCGACTACGAGTCGCAAACCATCGACAACCCACTCCGCGTCAACAAGGTTCTCAGCTTCCTCATCTACGGCACTACTGCCGCTGAAGTCGAAGGCCTCGACCATTTCCCCCGCGACCAGTGGCCCTCCACCCTGCCGCTGCTGTTCTACAGCTACCACATCATGGTTGGCCTCGGAACCTGGTTCGGCGCACTCATGGCCATTGCAGCGCTCTATCTTTGGCGAGGCAAACTCGATTCCGCGCGCTGGATTCTCTGGTGCATCCTGCTCAGTTGGCCGTTGCCTTACATCGCCACTACGGCTGGTTGGATGACCGCCGAAATCGGCCGTCAACCATGGCTTGTATTTGGCCTTATCCGAACGTCAGCTGGAGCATCTAGTCACGTCGGCGCAGGCAACAGCCTCTTCACGTTGCTCGGATTCCTCGGCATGTACACCTTGCTTTCGCTGCTCTGGATCATCCTCGTCTACAACCACATCCAGCATGGTCCGAACGCACCCGATCACGCACCCCACCCTCAATCTCTCACCGCGTAAGGAGCCGACTGCTATGGGTACCCTCTGGTTCTGGATCGTGGCGTTGATGCTCACGGCCTACGTCATTCTCGACGGTTTCGACCTCGGCGTCGGCATCATATATCTCTTTGTCGCGCGCACCGAGTCCGAACGCGCGCAGGCGCTCCGATCGATTGGCCCGGTTTGGGACGGCAACGAAGTCTGGTTGATCGCTGCTGGTGGCACACTCTTCTTCGCTTTCCCCCTGCTCTATGCCTCGGCGTTCAGCGGCTTCTATCTTCCTCTCATGATGGTGCTTTGGCTGCTCATCTTGCGCGGGGTCAGCATCGAGCTTCGCGGTCACTCAGGCGACCCACTCTGGCGGTCGTTCTTCGATGGTCTATTCACCCTCTCTAGCGCCCTGCTCACCATTTTTTTCGGGGCTGCATTAGGCAACGTCGTCCGTGGTGTTCCTATAGGTGCCGACGACTACTTTTTTCTCCCCCTCTGGACGAACTGGCGCACCGGTCCCAGCCCCGGCGTCCTCGATTGGTATACCGTTCTTGGCGGCGTGCTCGCCCTTGCCGCAATTTCGCTTCACGGAGCCCTTTACCTCGCTCTGAAAACCGAAGGCCACCTGGAGCGTCGGGCGCTGCACTTCGCTCGCCGCATCTGGATCGTTACCGTCGTCCTCACAGTCATTGGCATTCCAGCCACAGTTCTTGCGCGGCCCGCTTCGCTGAATAACTACAAGGGCCATCCCATCGCCTTCCTCGTTCCCGTTGCCGTCATCGCCAGTGTGGCCATGATGCGGTTGACCATGGGGACTGCCTCGAGACTTCCATCTTTCCTTGCTTCGTGTGGCTATCTCGCTTCCATGATGGTCGGCGCTGCTACTGGGCTCTTCCCAGTGCTTCTTCCCGCAGTTGGCCCGCAGGGCCATGATATGACCATCGCACGAGCTATATCTGGTCCACATACGCTACGGGTGGGCCTCGTCTGGTGGTGCGTCGGCATGTGCTTGGCGCTGATGTACTTCGTGGTGGTCTACTGGCTTTTCCGGGGCAAGGTCCCAGCCGACGCAGAAGGCTACGGGCATTAGTCGTGCTTTCGGTATCGATTTCGGATTCGCGATCGCAAGCCCCCTGATTCCGATTCAGTACATAATAAGTGAGAGGGGCATGTGGAAGGGTGATTCTTCCAGCAGGAGGAATCACATGTTCAACACCCTATATCGTTGCGCCCGTACGGCCGCGCGCCATGAAAGTGGCCCTGCAGCCCAGTCTCGATTGGCATATCTTGCGCACCTGGCGGCAGGCGGTGCGACGCTGCACAGTCTCCGTGCTAATGCGGGAGGGATCTATCGTTCCGCTGTGTACATGAATCTGGACGACAGCACTCCGGTAGAACGTGCCGCGGTTGAAAAGGCCGCTAAAGCATGGGCGCATCGTCCCTATCGGAACACGATGGCGAAAGGACCTGAGCAGACCGAAAGAGAATTTCGGCTGGTCACTTGCGTTGGCGCAGTGAGCGTAGCGAACTGCGCCAATGCGGGCTGGCGCCCTTGCCTCTGGGGGTAGATGTAGTCAAAGTGCAACGAATCATCCTGGCGGAAGGCCATGAGCGCAGTTGGGCCGTGCTGAGCGACGGCGGGAAACCCGTCGTAGAAGCGAATGAATACCTGCTATACCTTCACCATCTTGGACGATCACCGAACACGGTGCGAGCGTACGCCCATCATCTTCGGGTGTTCTATGAGTTCCTGAGTGATCGACAACTCCCCTGGAGGCAGGCAGCGCTGAAAGATCTCGCATCGTTCGTTGGCTGGCTTCGTCAGTCGTCGACCGGCGCCCACAGACAGCGCTGCGACGCAACAATTAATGTGATCCTGGCCGCTGTGGGCTCACTCTATGAGTATCAGGACCGGCTTGGCATCGAGACAGAGATCAGTCGATCGCGACGGTTCGGCGCGAAGAGTCCGGCAGTGGGAACAAGTTGCGGATCGCGTTTGTTGAAAGGTGCCTGCTTCAAGAGCAAGAGAACGTTATGCTCGATCCACTGTTGTAGGTGCCGCACCGGGAGCAGGATGCGTTTTGTCTTTGCCCCGGCTCCGTTCCACTCTTCCCGGAAGCAATTGGCAAGCGCCTGTTCCTGTTGTGCTAGCTGCAATTTGGCAAGCAGTAAGGCATGACCAACGCCGATCTCCTCGGTATAGAAAGCCTCGACCACTGGCGCGGCAAGCTCGGTCAAACGGACTCGCTGCGCACAATATGCTGGTGTTTTTCCAACTTTCGCGGCGATCTGCTCGATGCTGTACTTAGGGTCTTCCAAGTTGAGCAGGGCTTTTAATCCCTGCGCCTCCTCAAGCGGGTGAACGTCGCGGCGTTGCAAATTTTCGATTAGCTGCGCCCCCAATGCCTCGGCCTCGGTGAGGTTGACGATCCGGACGGGAACGGTGGGGGCTTCCGCTATCTGCGCGGCACGATAGCGTCTGGCTCCGGCGACAATCTCGAAGCTCTGATGGGTGAGAGGCCGCACAAGCAAGGGAGAGAGAACGCCCTGGCTGCGAATGCTCTCGGCCAGTTCCTTGAGGGCGGAACCCTCGAAGATGCGGCGGGGGTTGGTGGCGGATTCGGTGAGGACGGCTAGGGGAAGGTTGC
>DASXLY010000267.1:0-3645 GCA_036495975.1 Occallatibacter sp.
GGGACCAGTTGTACCCGGCCGTCACGTACCACGCCTACGCGCAGCCCTTCCGCACGAAACAGCAGGGCGCCGGAAGGCAATGTCATCGATGAGCTGGACGGCGGAATGGGCAGATGGATGAATGCATACTGGCCGGGCAAAAGTTTGTGGTCCGCATTGACGACATCTACCTCGACGTTTAAGGTTCGACTCGAGATGTCGATTGCATCGGAGTTGCGAACGATGGTGCCGGTGAACTTCGCATCAGGACTGGCGTCTGAAGTGACCACGACGTGGCTGCCCGTACGCACCTGGTTGGTATATACCTCAGGTACAGGCACGAATAGACGCAATTTGTCGGTCGCAGCCATATGGAACAGCTCCGCCTTGGGGGAGTTGTCTCCTGCCTGAATCAGTGATCCGATATCGATGTTGCGGGCGGTAATCACGCCATCGAAGGGCGCATCGATTTTTTCGAAGCCCTGCAGTTGCTGCAATCGCATTACGTTCGCCTCAGCTGCCGCGAGGGCAGACTGGCGCGCCTTGAGGTCCATGGTCGCCTGATCGGTTTCCTGCTTTGAGACTGCGTTCTTGGCCATCAATTTGGTCCAGCGTTCGGCGGTGATCTGGGCCAGGTCCATGTTGGCCTGCGCTGTGGCCAGGTCAGATTGCGCCTGCCTTACCTGTTGGTCAAGCTCCGGGGTTTCGATCACGGCCAGCAATTGTCCTTTATGGACACGGGTGCCGATGTCGGCATACCACTTGCGCAGGTATCCGCTGGTGCGGGCATAAACAGGTGTGTCGATAAAGGCCTGGGTGTTTGCCGGCAGCGTGATCTCCTGGGCGGCGGCTCCCGGGACCGGGGTGGTAACGGCGACGGAGAGCACAGCATCCTGGCGGGTGGTTGTGACCAGCGCTGCTTCGGCATGCGCACGCGCGCGAATACCGGTGGTGATGAGAATCCCGAGCACCAGAGCAACACAGGACGCGGCAATCACGGGACCAGGTCCTAGCTTTCGCTGCGGATCGAGAATGACAGGCCGGGTGTTGGCGTCGCTCGTTTCACTTTCTATGCTCGCTGTTGCTTCGTTGTGCATTTGGTCCTCGGTTTCCATCGCTCCGCCTGCCTCTTCTGTTTTAGCTATGCGTGTTGTGGCTGGTCCTGGTGTTCTCGCTGTGCCGCGGTTCCCTCTCCCTTCCCGCCGTGAAGCATGGAGAAGACCGCGGGCACGAAGACGAGGGTGGCCACGGTGGCGCAAAGCAGGCCGCCAATCACCGCTCGTCCAAGCGGCGCATTTTGCTCCCCGCCGTCGCCCAGGCCGAGGGCCATCGGCACCATGCCGATAATCATGGCCAGCGCGGTCATGCACACCGGCCGAAAACGGGTCGCGCCGGCTTCAATGGCTGCAAGCATGGCATCGCCATGCTCGGCTAAACGCTCCTTGGCGAACGCTACCACGAGAATGCTGTTCGCCGTCGCCACACCCATGCACATGATGGCGCCCATCAGGGCAGGCACGCTGAGTGTTGTGTGGGTGAGAAAGAGGAAGAGGACGATGCCGGCCAGCGCCGCCGGCAGGCCGGTAATGATGATGAACGGATCCAGCCACGACTGAAAGTTGACTACGATGAGCATGTAAACCAGCACGATGGCAAAGGCCAGGCCGCCCAGCAGCGAAATGTAGGAAGTACGCATGGTTTGCACCTGGCCGCGCACGGAAACAAACATGCCGCGGGGGAGCGCCTTCTCGTGGCGATGAACGATGGCTTCCACATTCTTCGCGACGGCGCCCAGATCGCGGTCCTGCACTCCGCCGTAAATGTCGATGACGCGGCGGATGTTGTAATGGGACACGACGGCCATCTCGTGTCCGCGCTCAGTCGACGTCAGATCTCCTAAAACTTCGGGCGTAGCCCGGGGTAGCGCCAACGAGGAGTTAACCGGGATGTTCTGGATATTCTGCAGCGAGTCCATGCGATATTGCGGAGTCTGCGCGGCGAGATTGTAGTCCACACCGTTTTTGTAGTTGAGAAAGAACATGGGCGTGATCTGAAAACTGCCGCTCAGGGTGTTCAGCATGCTTTGCGCCACATCGCGGGTGGTATACCCGCCCTGTTCCGCCTTGGTCCGATCCAAGGTCACGTTGAGGGTCGGATAATCCATGGGCTGTTGAATGCGCAGATCTACCAGGCCGGGGACTTGCCGCAGCTCATCCAACATGGCTGTCGCCTGTTGCGTGGCCGCCGTCACGTCATCGCTTTGGAACTGAATATCCATGGGCGCCGGCAGGCCGAAGTTGAGAATCTGGGTGGTGATGTCGGCGGGCAGAAAATAAAACTCCGTTCCCGGAAACTCGCGCGGAAGATCTCTGCGTAACCGGCGAATATAGTTCGCAGTGGGGTGATGGTGCTCATCCAAGCTGACCAGGATGTCGCCATCCTCCGCGCCCACGATGCCCGAGGTGAGGTGCATGGTGTTATACGGGCTGTAGGGCAGGCCGAGGTTGTCGAGGATGTTGTTGACTTCTCTGCCCGGAATTTTGCTGCGGATCGATGCTTCGATCTGGTCGGTCGTACGCGCTGTCTCTTCAATACGGGTCCCGGTTTTCCCGCGGAAGTGAAGAATGAATTCTCCCGAGTCTGTGCTGGGAAAGAAATCTTGGCCTAGAAACGGCAACAAGATAAACCCGCAGAGGCAAACCACGAGAAACGCTGGAATGAACACCTTGCGGGCAAACACCAGCCGGGTGAGCAGGATCTGATAAGCAGCGCGTACCCGCTCGAACCCAGCTTCAAATCCGCGTTGGAACGTAACCAGCGGATTGCGGGATGGGCCATGCTCCTTGGGGCGAAGCAAATAGATGGCAATGGTGGGGACCAGGGTGCGGGAAAGAACATAGGAGGCAAGCATGGCGAACATGACTGCCTCGGCCAGCGGCGCGAATAGATAGCGCGCCACGCCCTCAAGGAAAAACATGGGCAGGAAGACAATGCAGATGCAAAGTGTCGAGACCAGTGCGGGCACGGCGATCTGAGCTGCGCCCTCGAGGATCGCTTCGCGCAGCTCATAACCATTTTCCAGAAACCGTTCGATGTTCTCGATGGTCACGGTAGCGTCGTCAACCAGGATGCCGACCGCAAGGGCGAGTCTGCCCAGGGTCATGGTGTTGATTGTCTCTCCGATCAGGCTGAGGACGATTATCGAGGTGAGGATGGAGAGGGGAATGGAGATCGCGATGATGATGGTTGAGCGCCAACTGCCGAGAAAGAGCAGAATCATGAGCGCGGTCAGCGCGGCGGCGATGACCGCTTCGCGAATGACTCCAGAGACAGCCTTACGTACAAATACGCTTTGGTCGCTGAGCGGCGTGATCTTGAGGTTGGGAGGAACAATCTGCAGGACGCGGGGAAGCAACCCACGTATGCCTTTCACCACGCTCAAAGTGGATGCATTGCCGGCTTTGAGCACGGTGATCAGCACTCCGCGACGGCCGTTCTCGCGCACGACATTGGTCTGGAATGCAGAGCCGCTGCTGACCGTGGCTACATCGCGGATATAGACGGTGGCGCCATTGACCTGCTTGATCGGCAGCATGCCCAGATCTTCAATCGTCCGCGGTGCGGAGTTGGTGCGCACGTCATATTCCAGGGGACCGATCTTCGCTG
>DASXLY010000268.1:0-41514 GCA_036495975.1 Occallatibacter sp.
TACGTTCGGGTAATATCTAGAAAACATGCACAAACTCAGCAACGAGCCCGTCATTATTCTCGGCGGAGGACCGACCGGTTTAGGGGCGGCACATCGGCTGACCGAGATAGGCGAAACAGATTTCAGGGTATTCGACCAGAATCCCCATGCCGGGGGACTCGCTTCTTCATTCCTCGATGAGCAAGGCTTCACGTGGGACATTGGCGGGCATGTCCAGTTTTCGCACTATCGCTACTTCGATGACCTGATGGATGAACTGCTGAGGGAGGATTGGCTGCACCATCAGCGAGAGTCGTGGGTGTGGATGCGCGACCGTTTTATTCCTTACCCGCTGCAGAACAACATTCACATGCTGCCGCGAGAGGATTTCGAACAATGTGTTCGCGGGCTCATCGGTTCGTTGAAGCAAGGGAATGTTCCCGTGAAGAACTTCAGGGAATGGCTTGTGGCGAGTTTTGGTACGGGGTTGGCGGATATTTTTCTCCTGCCGTACAACTTCAAGGTTTGGGCGCACGCAGCGGATGCAATGTCCTACGATTGGGTGGGCGAACGCGTGGCCAGCGTGGATTTGATGAAGATCATCTCCAATGCGCTGGACAATCGCGAGGATAAGAGCTGGGGGCCGAACAACCGTTTTCGCTTTCCACGGCGAGGCGGAACGGGTTCGATATGGAAGACGCTGGCGAGCCGGTTGCCGAGTGGGGTGTTTCATCCCAATCGCCGTTGCGTGCGCATCGACACGGCGAAGCGGATAGTCCATTTCGAAGATGGTTCCCAGGAAGCGTACAGCCGGCTGATTTCGACGATACCGATGGATACATTCCTCTCGCTGTCTGATCTGGAATCGCTGAAACCGTGTATCGACCAGTTTTGCTACTCCACGGTGCACGTGGTGGGCATTGGCTTAAAGGGAGCGCCGCCGCCGCAACTGAAGACCAAGTGCTGGATGTATTTTCCAGAGGAAAATTGCCCGTTCTACCGGGCCACGGTGTTTTCGAACTACTCGCCCAACAATGTGCCGGATAGCAGCCGGTACTGGTCGCTGATGGTCGAGGTTTCGGAATCGCGGTACAAGCCAGTGGACCGGGGCGGGTTGGTGGATTCGGTAATTGAAGGGCTCCTCGCGACGAAGCTTATCGAGACGCCGAATGAGGTCGCGAGCGTGTGGACACATACCGCATGCCACGGCTATCCGACTCCCTTTCTGGGGCGTGACCGGTTGATCGAACCGATATTGGCGGAGCTCGAGGCAAGGGCCGTCTACAGCCGAGGGCGTTTTGGAGGTTGGAAGTACGAAGTGTCCAACCAGGACCACTCATTGATGCAGGGCGTCGAACTGGTAAATCGCCTGGCCTTCGGGACATCGGAGATGACGTATTGGTTTCCGGCGATTGCCAATGGAATTCGGCACTGATCGGCAGGTTCCTTTTATGCTCTCAATCGTGATGCCCGCCTACAACGAAGAAGAAAACATCGAGAAGACGGTGCGGGACTGGTATGACGAAGTCGCTTCGCGAATACCGGGTTCAGAGTTGATCGTCGTCAATGACTGCAGCAAAGACCGCACCGGCGAAATACTAACTCGGCTCGTCCAGGAGATACCGGCGCTTCGCCCTGTAACTCCGGAGCGCAATGGGGGACATGGGAAGGCATTGCGGTATGGCTTTGACCTTGTGACGCAGAACTGGGTATTCCAGACCGACAGCGATCAGCAGCATATTCCCTCGGATTTCTGGGAACTCTGGAAGAAGAAGGACGAGAGCGACTTTGTACTGGGCGTGCGTTCGACGCGCGCGGACGGGCCGGTTCGCGTCGTCATCACTACCGTTATGCGGCTCGCGAACTCCGTGCTGTGGGGGCTGTGGATTCGGGATGCGAACTGTCCGTTCAAGTTGATGCGGCGCCAGCCGATGCAGAAGGTGCTGGCGCGCATTCCACGGGATTCGTTTATTCCCATGGTCATGCTGTCGATTCTTTGCCGCAAGATGAACTATCGCGTAACCGAGGTGGTGGTGAGCCATTTGCCGCGGGTGGCCGGCTACCAATCGTTGAGCGGGCTATGGAGGTGGATCACGGTCGGTTTCCGTTGCCTGCGCCAGTTGGTCGCATTTCGGATCGGCTTGCTCTGAGCCCAGTTGGCGGTGCATTCTCGAGCAACCATCGCGTTGCCTTGGGGTCAGACAATGGTTCATGAGCGAGCATCCGCAATCGCGATCGTGTGAGACTGACCAAGGCAGAACACGCGACCTTAAAATCAGGTCACCGATGGATCTCCAATTTTTCAATCCGGAATGAAACGTTTCCGAGCGGGTTTCCACGATTGTCAAAGGCCAGTTCCGAGCTGTGCGAAGAGCAAATGGGGCGGGCTCGAAGAGTGTCTCGCTTGCGCTTTGCGTTTCAAAGAGGCCGGCTTCCATGGAGTTATGATCAAGACTCCACCGATCTTCACGGAAACTCCAGCAGTGACTTAAGTGTAAGACCTTGAAAATGTACTGGGGAATCGAAGGCCGTAACCTCTCGACCTCGGGTTAAACTGTGCAAGTGTCATGCTTCAGGTAGTACATGCCTGTCGCAAACCAGCAACAGCGTGCGGGTAAATTAGCAGTCTTAGGAGCCTATCGATCAATGGGCGAACCGAAAAAGACGTCTTATGGCCATAATCCCGCGTTTCCATTCTTTGAGAACTCAATCAAACGCCCCCACGCTCTGTCACTGCATATAGCCAACTCGCAATACTCCTATGCTGGGTTAGCCAAGTTGGCACGCCGAGTTTCGGGGTGGTTGGGGCTAGCAGGAGGTGAACGCTCGAGAAAGGTTGGAATTCTCGCATCTCGAACTGTAGAGGCATACGCAGGGGTTCTCGGCACGCTCTGGTCGGGTGGCGCATATGTCCCGCTTAACCCACGGATTCCTTCTGCACGATTAATACATATACTGCGACAAGCTGAGCTTGATGCGCTCGTCGTGGACCAAGCTGGCTTGGATCTTCTTTCAAACGAGGTCCTTCCCTTTGTCCCAAGGAGAATTCTGCTTGGACCAAGTGTGAAAGTTCCAACGAAGCACCCTGCCAGCGGCGAGGTCGAGTTTTGCAATCTTTTGGAATTATCGGAAGCCGGGCCCGACAAGCCAGTCGAGGTGGCTGAGAATGCGTTGGCCTATATAATCTTTACTTCCGGCACAACGGGCGTGCCCAAGGGGGTCATGATCGAGGCCGGCAGCGTTGCACAATTTCGGTCTGTCGTTCAGAGTAGATGTGGGTTCATCAGCGATGATAGAGTTTCGCAGATGGCCGAGTTGACATTCGATAACTCGGTGCTGGACCTGTTTGTGACCTGGGCCGCCGGAGCTGCACTCTATGTCGTGCCAGCTTCGCAACTAATCGGGCCAGCCAAATTTATCCGAGATCATGGACTGACAATCTGGTTTTCGGTACCGTCGACGGCTTGCATGATGGACCGTATGAAGATGCTGACGACAGGTTCGTTTCCGTCCCTGCGCTGCTCCATTTTTGCCGGCGAGGCTTTGCCAATTGCGACAGCCAGAGCATGGCAGATTGCCGCGCCAAACAGCATCGTAGAGAACTTCTACGGACCTACCGAGGTTACCGTGGACTGCATCGCCCACCGTCTCGATGAACCTCCAAGCTTAACGAGAAACCGAGGGTCCATTGCCATTGGCAAACCCTTCCCTGGGATCAAAGCTGAGATCGTGGACGCTGATCTCCAGTTCCTGTCATCGGAAGAAGAAGGCGAACTGATAGTCTCCGGCCGACAGGTTGCGCGAGGGTATTTCAACGACCCGGATTTGACCGCGAAACGGTTTCCAATCATAGACGGGGAGAGATGGTACCGAACGGGAGATTTGGCCTACCAGGATTCTACCGGCTCATTTCATCACCTGGGTAGGATTGACAATCAGGTGAAGGTCCTTGGGAATCGCGTCGAACTCGAAGAGGTTGAAGCTCACCTGCGCGAGATTCTGGAAACAGACCTGGTGGCGGCTGTGCCTTGGCCGATATCGGAGGGTCACGCTGCCGGAATCGTAGTCTTCCATTGCAAGACGGGCGTAAGCCGAGACCACGTGCGTGAAAACATGAAATTGCGAGTGCCCGAATACATGATTCCACAACGCGTGCAGGAGCTTGGTGATTTACCGTTAAGTGCCAGTGGCAAGATAGATCGAAACGCACTGGTACGTTTGCTCGAAGGAGGCAATATCTGATCCCTCGTCGTTCCCGAATCACCAAACCCCTGAAAAACCAGTCGATTCCGATCATATCTGATGAGACTCTGTGAGGAGATAATGCGACAACTCGTTCTCCCAGATGATCTGACCGTTTTCTCTCTCAATCCCGATGAGACGCGATTCGTTCATCGAGAAGTATTTGAATCTAGGTGCTACTTGCGGAACGGGATCGAGTTACGTGACGGAGATTGCGTCTTCGATGTCGGGGCAAACATCGGACTATCAGCTCTGTTTTTTCATCGTGAGCGCAAGGGAGTAAAAGTGTTCGCGTTTGAGCCCAGCCCGGCTGCGTCGAAATGCCTCAGAGCGAATACCGAGCTCCATGGGCTGGATGCAAGAATCTTTGAGTGTGGCTTATCGCGAACCTCCGGCTCTGCGGAGTTCACATTCTATCCCGGGAATACGATCCTCTCCGGATTCCATGCAAACCCCAACACCGACCGCAACTATACCAGAGCTTATCTCCTTAATAGCGGCTTCACGCCGCAGAACGCAGATCGCCTCGCTGGCCTACTCTTCAGAAAGGTCACTCTCACCTGTCAGTTGCGCACCCTCTCTGAGATCGTTGATCAGGAGCATGTCGATCGAATCGATCTGCTGAAGATAGATACCGAGAAGAGTGAGCAGGACGTGCTGGCAGGAATACGGGACGAGCATTGGAATCGGATTCGACAAATTGTGATCGAGATTCATGACGAGACGGGCGCGTTGGATGTCATTCAGAGACAATTGACGCATCGCGGATTCCTCGTGACTGTCGAGCAGGACCCAATGCTGCAGGGCACTCGGCTATTCGACCTGTTCGGTACCCGACCGAATTGAATTATTCTCAAATTCGCTGTCGTTCGCATGAGCATTCCTTGGAACTGCAGTTGGCCTTCGGCCTCACTGGGCGCGCGCAATCAGATTTGAAAAGACAACAATGCGGCGGTATTGACCTCGCCGCTTCGATCCCGGACAAGATTGTCGACCAGCTCGATGCTCTTAAGCCTTTGTTCCGGCGGTAGGTTTCTGTTCGTATAGAATTCAATTTGTTTCATCAGTTCTTGGCGTGCGTTTTCCTGTCCAGGCCAAGTCGCGAATCGCATTAGATCGTGCGGAGCGGGCTGTGGCCAACTCACCAAGGGCGAGCTGCATGCGTTTTGAGGATGCCGCGGAACCAGGAGCGCGTCATAGCTGCCATCTCTTCGCGCTTGCGCCCAACTCAGATGAACCGCTACGTCATGATGTGCCACCGCCAGCTCATGAAGACCCTCAGGAACGATCCCCGCTACTGAGGTATCTCCTAGCCGACGGCGTAATTGCGCCACGGTATCTGTGGTTGAAGCGCTCTTGATCAGCTCCATCGCGACCAAGTCTTGCTCCACACGAGCGTTCTTTACGCACCTGATTCCCTCGGCACCGACAATACCCCGCTCCAGGCTTGCTCGAATCTCCTTGACACTCCTTCGCTGCGATCCCCAATCCGCAAACTCGACATCAGACATCGGTGCTGCATCATGGCCCACATGAAGGACTGCACTGAACCGATACCGGGTCATCTCGTTGTCTGAGCGGCCCCGCGCGGGTCGAATGTCAACCCTAGATACCTTCGCAAGCTGATTTTCCTGTTGGAGAAAATACGCTGGCGAGAGGACAAGCTCTTTTTCCCGTTCAAGACGGTGGCGAACACGGACTTTCAGATCCTCGATGCTTAGGTCGCTTGCCGCATGAAATAGCTCAACCGAGGTGGCAAACGCTGGCAAAAGCGGAAGACTGCGAACATCTCCGATATAGACATGCCCTCCCTGCTTGACCACTCTCACTGCTTGCTTGAGCACGTCAGTCAGGTACGGAAGGCCGGGGAAGTACTGCACTACGGAGTTCAACACAACTGTGTCAAACGAGTCCGCATCGAGCCCGCTGAAGTCGTCCGCTTGGCGCTCGAAAAGCTCGACGCGTTCCAGTAACGAAGGCTTGTCCTGAAGCTCCTTCCTTAGTCGCGCCAATACTGCGCTCGAAAAATCTGCCGCTACATATCGCTCGCAGTGCGGCGCTATCCGTGTCAGTAACAACCCCGTGCCACAGCCGATTTCGTAGAGACGGCGAGGCCTCAACTCAAGCACGGCCCCGACCGCCGCATCAATCCATTCATGGATTTCCCCGGCAGGAAGGGGCCTATTCGTATAACTGCTGTCCCAACCGGCGGTGTTGAATCCCGGTTGGGCAACGGCGGCCCCCTTCGTCAATTGGCTGAGATCGTAGATCTTTCGCCATTTGTTCACGGTGAGTCTGTTTGTGACTGACCCGCCCATTTCATGGCTGAGATAGGAATCCTGAGGAACGACGAATGCTACGGTCCGTCCGCTGTCATCTCGGACCACCGCGGCTTCACGAACGGCTGGATGGGAACAAAGTAAATTCTCAGCCAAGATCTGTCGCGGTTTTTCTTCTCGAACGAGCATTCCAAGCACCCCAATCAGTGGATTCCACACTCGCTGTCTGCCCGATTGAGCGATTCAGGCAACGCGACTCTCAACCGGCCTGTCCCGTCACAGATTCAACGAGAAAATAAATCGCGTCCACGCTGTCGACCTGCTCACGGTCGAAACCGATCTCTGCAAAGTCGATCCCAAAGCTATCCTCAAGAAAAACGACGATTTCGACCGCATCGATCGATTGAAGACGCCCACTCAGCAGGAGCGAGTCTTGATCTGACAGACTGCCCATGTCTCCATTTGCGCTGAGCAGATCACGGACAAATTCACGGACTTCAGCTTTTGATTTCATCTGTCTCTCTAAACATTAGGGATGAATAGGCTTTTCAAGTACATGAGATAAGAAGTGAGCGGATAACTGCGTTCACTAATAACAAAGACATTGATCAAACAGTAAAACGCAATTACACCGAACACCGGCAAAAGATGACGGCGGAAAACGCTCGGAGATCTGGGAGTCCGCTTTCGGAGCTGCGAGATTGTCAGGCCTGCAGACAAGAGAAAGCAATAGAAAAGCGATGCCTCATAGCTCACCATCGCCTGCCAAAGGCCTGCATCCCGAATAATTTGCCAGTCGCGAGTAAAGTGGTAAAAGGTGTTACCAAAAAGAACGGCAGAAAATGTTGCGAACGCCATTCGGATTCGTCGATGTTTCTTCCAGTAGCGAAGAAATGCCGGGTAGAAGAAGATATCGACAAGCAACTCCTTGTAGTAGTAGTAGAACCGATTGAAGAAATCGGCAATCGTCGTTGAAGTCAGGGGCCGATAGGTGTTTCGGAGAGCGTTGAATCCAGCCATACGGCACGAGCCAATCACCCACCCGCCGAAGATTGAAACCGCAAATATCTGCTCGAAGAAGAAGAGTATCTGACTCTCCCAGCGCAAGTGCCACGCCACCGGTGTCCTGCTCACGCTCATCGCCAAAGCCTCGCTGGCTAGAGGAATCCTCAGATAACCGTGAAAGAACCGATTCCAAAGGACCTGAAGCAACCCAAGCAAAATCGCCCAGATCAGTAGCTTCATCCCTTTCAACTGCGCAACAGCAAGTTGCTCCGGAGTCCTTGCCTCAATTCGGCGGAGATATGCAGCACCCTTGGGAAAAGGCGTGTTGGTGGACCCCCATATCGGCCGGAAGGTTGCCAATTGTAGTGTAAAGTCGTCGGCCGGCTTCGAGTTTCGATCTAAAAACGCATATGCAATAAACCAAACGTAGTTCGCCAGAATCCCTACGACGTTCCATGCCGCTTTATTCAGGGTCGTATCCACTGGGGTTACTGATGCGAGAAATATGATTGCACTGAATCCTACCAGAAGATGAGCTACGGGTCTTTGTCCAAAGTACGAACGTGGCCATCGATTGGCGCACCAATAGAGCAATATGCCGGAGACAATAATTCCGAGAGTCATACCCAGCCGCAGAGGATCTCGAAGATTCTTGATCACTACAAGAAGCATTGGAGCTGCCGCGAGCAGAACGTTCCTAAGAGCTGGCCAAAAGGTCGCGATGCTGACAGACGCCAGCAAAACAGCCCATAGGGCGAAATCACGGAGAAATATCCAAATGCCACAACCAAACAGGGCCAGTAGCAAGGTCTTCCCGGGGCCCATTTGGACGAAGGAGACGACCCACGGTATCGTCTCCAACCGCGGAATTAGGCGAAACTCCGTATAACCCTCAGTTTCGGCTCGCTTTTTTTCAACCTGAGAACTCACCAATCTCACTCTAAAGCAATCTGAGATTCCTGGTATTAGCGGAGATGATCCCTTGTAACGCAAAAATAAAAATCGGCGAACGGCTAATGATCAAAAATACCCGACTTGGGGGCAAACAGTGGTATCCAACTGAATGGACTATCAGCCGTGCACAAAAACGATCGGCCTGCTCGGCGGGCTTTGTGCAGGCGCACTTGATAAGACTATTAAGAACCTGAGGGCTGGCAAGAAAATGCAACTCTTGTGAACGAGTCCAATATTCTGGAAGGACTCTTCGGGTGCGACGTGAAAGTCAGTGCCGATAGAACACCTAGTCTAACGATAGTGCGCAAAGAACAGCTAACCCTCTGGGCAAATCGCGATCGTGCTGGCTCCAACGATATTCCGAACGCTTCAGCTTTGAAGCTGAGTCAGGTGTTTGGTTCGTTGTGCGTCGCACCCGGTAATCGCTACTGCGCACCGCCGCAGCTGGAGCCGAGCCACTTCGACGTAAACGTGACATCGGTGGTCATCGTATTTCCATTGCCAGTTGAGGTGACATGCTCCGTGCCTTTGACGTGTTCCTGGTCGATTGCATCGAACTCAGCGCTGCCGTTCATTTCGATGCCCTGAATTCTGCAGGCAACGCTTCCCGTCGCTTTGGAACTCGTGGATTCAGTGACGGTGACTGAGCAGCCTTTGTCGGCGAGGTCGGCCGGATCGTTCAGTTGCTGGGCGGTCAGGCAGGACCTCTCCGTCGTTGTCCGGGTATTTCCCGCGCTACTGGCGTTCATCCTGGCTTCGAACCGGGCACGCTGGTCGGGCGTAAGCTTATCGAGCATCCCGGCCGGAACGGGCAGATGACCGGCGGTTTTGTAGGTTGCAGTCTTCTCCCAGAGACCGGTTTTGACGTTTAGCGGTTGAAACTTGACCTGCTCTTTGAGCAGCGGGGGAGGCGCAATGGCGTCCTTGCTCTTGGAATCCTTGGTCTGAGACGACAGGGTTAAGGGGAGCATCAACGAAACGCTGACGATGCCAATCAATAAATTTCCGGCTTTCATAGTTCCTCCTGCGTTCCCTCTGCCGCATGTGTGACCGAGAAGTCATCGACATGAGCGGCAAGGGTTGATCACGTTGAGCAGGATGCGTCGGATGAGAAGCCAGGTCAAATGAAACGCGAGTGAAACGCGTCTGACACGGCAAGCTATTTCGATTGAGGACAATACAAATGTTTATGACATGCGTAGCGGGGGCGAATCTGACGCACGGATTTCGCGAATTTGGTACCGGGCGCTGATGAGTGGACATGGGCACCGTTTGCTCCCGGGTGAAACGCTTTGGTGGTCATTCGCACCACTTGTCTGTCGCACTGAGTTTTCCTGGAACTTCAGAGCGGTCGGCTTGCCTGGTGACAAGCAGGGTTACCTTGGGAGGCCAAAGACTCAGTTTCAAACAGGCGAAACCGCGGTAGAATGCGTGCGTAGCTCGTTGCGGCCCCTGCCTGTAAGTTGAAGACGTGAATGATGCGAGCTTCCAGCGGAGTGCAAATGGACACAACTGCCGCCCCAGGCAGAGTCTTTCGCTTCGGTCTATTCGAAGCGGATCCGGCCGCCAGCACCCTGACGCGCAACGGCGTCCGCGTCAAGATTCAAGATCAGCCATTCCAGATCCTTACTCGATTGCTGGAGCGTCCCGGAGAAGTTGTGACCCGCGAGGAACTCCGGCAGAGCCTGTGGCCGGAAGGCACCTATATCGATTTTGACGGGAGCCTGAATGTCATCCTGAAAAGGCTGAGGAACACACTCGATGACGACCCGGAAAATCCGCGCTTCATCGAAACAGTTCCGCGGCGTGGCTACCGTTTTATTGCTCCGGTTTCCGTCATTGAAAAGGTCCCCGAGAGCTCGCTGCACATCGCTGAAAAGGCGCCAATTTCGGTCAATGAGATCGCAACGGAGGCCCCTGCAGACTCCATCCTGATTCCATCCGCGAAGAAGAGCAGGGATCGGCACTTTGTTCTGTATGCTGCGCCAGTTCTTTGCTTACTGCTGCTGGTGATCACCGCGGCGCTGGCGCGGCGCGATGACCGTCCGAGGAAGCAGACCTCTTTGCGAAGCGCCTCCGTGCGAATGCGCAAATCGGTTGCAGTGCTCGGTTTTCGGAACCTGTCTGGTCGCTCCGAGGACGGCTGGCTGGCTACCACGCTTGCGGAGATGTTAAGCACTGAATTGGCGGGTGGTGAACAGCTGAGGCTTGTTTCCGGAGAGGATGTGGCAAATTTCCGTGCCTCAGATCCGTTGCCAGCGGCCGATACGCTGGATCGCAGCACGAGCGCCCGCATTGGCGGCGCTTTGAACAGCGATGTGCTGGTGCTGGGGTCGTACATGGTGATCGGGTCGGGCGATCATGGGCAGCTCCGGCTCGACGTTCGCATGCAGGACGGCGCGACGGGCGAGATTCTGTCTGAGGTCGCAGAGGTTGGCGGCACACAAGATTTGTTCCGCGTAGTTTCGCAAATTGGCGCTCGATTACGCAACCGCCTTGGCGTGGATCCCTTGCAGGGCACCGAACAGGCGGGCGTACTGGCGGCATTGCCGCTCGATCGAGACGCAGCGCGTTTCTATTCCCTTGGGGTGGCGAAGTTGCGGCAGTTTGACGCGCTCGGAGCCAAGGATCTTCTTGAAGAAGCAGCGGCAATGGATCCGAAGTTCTCGATGGTACACGCCATGCTGGCGCGAGCCTGGGCGCAACTGGGCTACGAGCAAAAACACCAGGAAGAGGCCAAGAAGGCCTTCGATCTTTCCGCGGATCTACCGCGTGCAGAGCGACTGCTGGTGGAGGGTGAGTACTACGAGAGCCTGGGCAAGGAAGAACAGGCCGCATCGGTATACCACGCCCTGTTCGAGTTATTTCCGGACAATGTAGATTATGGGCTCAGGTTGGCCGCGGCTCAAACCCAATCGGGACACGGCGCCCAGGCCATGGAAGTAATTGGCCAGCTGCGGGCATTGCGGGCACCTGTCTCCGACGATCCGAGAATTGATTTAGCAGAAGCGCGGGCGATGAAAGACAACAAGCCCGCGGAACTTGTGATCGTCAGAACCGCCGTGCGCAAGGCTTCAGACCGCGGCCAAAAACTGCTGTACGCGCTGGCAAGAAAAGAAGAATGCATGATCCTGATCTATGGCGAGCAGCCTGATCAAGGACCGCCGGCCTGTGAGGATGCGTACAACATCTTCCTGGGAGCCGGTAACAGGGTTGCAGCAGCGGATGCCATTCGCTTGATGGCCGATGGAGTGGGAGCACAGGGACATCGCGAGCGCGCAATCGAAACCTACCGGCGAGCCCTGACTTTGCTCGACGGCCTGGGAGAACACGAGAAGACCGCTTCGGCTCTGAACAACATGGCCATCAATTACGCCAATGAGGGCGATCTTGATCATGCCGAGCAGCTCTATCGGAAGGCCAGGCTTGAATTCCAGGCTGGGGGCGATCGCACGGGACAATTGACTGCGATCGGCAATATCGCAGACATCCTTTTTCTTCGCGGTAATTTGAGTGGCGCGGAAAAGCTCTATCAGGAAGCGCTGCAAATTTCCTCGTCAGTGGATAACAGCGAACCCGCGTATATCTACTATCGGCTGGCGGACCTGAGTTTAGCCCGGGGCAAGGTTGGCGACGCTCGTCGCCTTGCGCAGAAGGCTATCGATATTTATGCGCCTATCCACGGAGGGTATAGCGACTTGTCGATGGCGCTGATTGAACTGGGAGAAGTATTGGAAGCGCAAGCCGATGTTGCGGGCGCGCACTCGCAATTTGAGCAGGCGCTGGCTCTTCAACAAAAGATGGGGCAGCTGGAGCTTGCCGCGGAGAGTCACGCCGAACTTGCATCTTTGGCGATCGAGGAAGGACATGGTGATCAAGCTGAGTCGTTAGTTCGGAGCGCGCTTGGCGAGTTTGAAAAGGAAAAGAGCGATCCTGATGCAAGCAGCGCCTATACGATCTTGAGTCGCGCGCTGCTGCAGGAGCGAAAACTGGACGAGGCACGCAAAGCCGCCCAGCGCGGAGCCGAACTGAGCCTGACCAGTTCCGATCCTTCCCTGCGACTGCCCGCTGACATTCAACAGGCACGTATAGAGATGGCGGCACCCGGTGAGGAATCAGTGAACCTGGCGACGGCGATGCGACGCCTGCATTCAGTGATCACAACCGCGAAGCGGCTTGGCTACTACAACCTTGAGTGCGAAGGGCGCCTTGCACTCGGCGAATTGGAGTTGAAGGTCAACTCATCCCTGGGTGTCAAACAGCTAAAGGCACTTGCAGGGGAGGCTCGCAGTCGCGGCTATGAACTCGTCGCCCGGCATGCCGAGAATGCTGTCTCCACCGGCGCAATAGTCGCCGAGAATCGTCCCATACACTAACTCCACAATTCCCTCTCCGCCGCCGAACCGGGCAAACGTGTCCTTTGGTAACGCTGCGACACCTGCCAAAGCTCCAGGGATCTTCGTTCGCTCCTCATAGCGATCGCCGCCGAGCCGGCCGGGATAGCTTTCTTCGAGTCATTTAGCGCTCCAGCCCATTCAAATCAGAACACTTATTGTGTCAGCTTCATTTCATTCGCGTTTCCTTTGACCCCTCTGCGATTGCGGGGTATTTCTCGGCATGCAAGTTCGAAATACACGCAGGAGCGGAGACCCAATGAAAAAACCATCGCTTAGCAAATGCGCGTTGATGCTGAGTTGTTTTGTGATCACTGGAGGTGCGGCGTCGGGCCAGGCGACGGCACCGAGGGGCACGGTGCTGCTGAGCCCCCAGCCACGGACGTTGTTAAATGCGCCACGCGGTGGATGCACCATCGGTCTTCTCAATCTGCGGATTACTACCGGCAATGACGACCTGCGCGGCGGGAAGAACAACCTCGATGTGCAGGTGCACTATGCCAACGGCGACATGCAAACGGCTCCCAATGTGAACAAGGGACAGAACTGGCCGAACCAGAGTGTCAAGCAAGTTGGAATTACGCTGAATCATCCGGTAGCTCCAAACGAAATTAAGCAGATAACTCTGGTCCACTCCGCGCAGGGCGGCTATAACGCTCCATCCGCAGGACAGGCAGGCCTAGCGGCAACTCCCGCGGGACCGGCGCTGGCGCCGATTTACGCGGCGCAAGGAGTCCAGTCAGAAGACAACTGGGACATGACGGGGCTTCAGGCGTTTGGTTTGGGAACTGGAGTCAACGTGCCAATTGCCTCGTTCGGACTTCACCGGTTCACAGGAAGCAACCCATCGCTCGATATCGACGCGCACGCGGGAGCCGGATGTCCCACCGGAAACCAGGTCGCCAAGGTCTCGTTCACATTCAAGACTTCGGATGACGATCTTCGTGGTGGTAACGACAACTTGAACATCACCATTCTCTTTGCGGATGGCACCAGCCAGGCTGCGTCGAATGTCAACCACAGTCAGAACTGGCCGAACGGAAGCACGAAGGGCGCCGAAATCCTTCTAGACCGGGCGGTCGATATGAGCCAGATTCGCGGTTTCACGCTTGGAGATACGTTCACCGGCGGATCGGGTGGGGACAACTGGAACATGGCCTCGATGGAGGCCGCTGCATTCCTCGTGGACGGGACGTATCACACGGTCGCGAAGTTCGGGTTTCACAGGTTCAGCTCAGATTGGAGCGGACCAAAAGCAAAAGAAATCACAATCCCAGCTCATCCGATCAACTGATCACTCAGTCACTCGGATCCCCTTGTTCGAGGAGAAAATATGCGGCAAAGAAATTATGTCCGGTTCGTATCGGCGTGGATGGTCAGCGCACTTGCATTGCTGATCTGCGAGAACGTTGCGGCGCAGGTTACTTCGACTCAGCCGCCTAACCCGAATATCACACTCCCTGGCCCGCAGGCACATCAACCACAGGTCGGAAGACAGCAGGTTCCCCCTGGCACCCGCGCGCCACAGCCCATCAATCAGACGCTCGCGAATGGGACTATCGAAGGGTTCGTGTATTGGGATGCGAGCCAGTTTTCGCATAATCCCGCATCCAGTTGCAGCGGGCTCGCGATCACGGTGAGCGCAGGGAGTTCTTCCGGACCGTTTACGTCGTACACCCCGATCGGCACGCTGAGCAACAACTTCAAATACGTCGGGCAAGTGAGGGGGTTGCTCTCGGGCGTCAAAGCGACAACGTATGACGTTTGTACTTATGGGTTCGATCATGTGCCGGTGGGTCAGAATCTTCAAGTCTCCCTGACTGTCACCCAGCCGACGTCATTCTCGCCTGCCGCGGTTCCTCAGTACGGAACGGTCGGACCCATCCAGATCATCAACGGGCAATGCAACATGCTTCCCCGAATCACAAACCCTACGGTGAGTGATTTGACCGGGCATTGGGGCACGTGCCAGGACATGGCTTACGGCGTGAACTTCGACATGCATGTCGCGCCGCGGGGTGGATTGATCACCGTAGTCTCTGGGGAGGCCCAGAGCGGTGGGACCAAGCGGGGTTTGCTGGGTAATAGCAATCCATCGTCCGGGATGCTTTTGTCCGCAAGCCCGCAAACTCAGACGACAAACTCGCAACCAGCGACACGTGGACTGTTGTTGCCGGCGAAACCGGGAGCAGGCGGCACGGTTCAACTCAACCCGCAGCCTCTTCCGCCGGGACCGACGGGAAGCCCAGCGGCATCGACCGGTAATTTGAAAAGTGCTCGCGCCATCCCGCGGGTACTGAGTGCGCCTCAGCAGGGGCAGAAGATCACAAATCCGAAAGCGGGGTTGCAGGATTCGGCGATCATCGCGGTTTTGAGAAAACAGAGCGCGGCAGCGACCGCCGAGGCCGCGCAGATGAAGCTGAGCATTCGCCCCGCGGGGTTCCAGCCGCAACCATCGACCTTGATGTCGGCATCGGGCAGCGGTGGCATGTTGAGGCCGGCTTCAACAGCTCAGCCGGTTGCCAGCACGGCAATTGTTCCCGCCACGCCGGGTTCGAGTAATCGCTACGGCACAATGTCGCCCGGAATGATTCCTGGAACCGCATTGCAGTGCGGGCGCGATCCAGCCATGCGCATCCTGACGGTAAATGGTGGGCCAAATGCCGCGGTCTTTACGCAGGATGCCACGAACAATTTCAACTTTTACACCATTACCGGTTGTTCGTTCGGAAATCCTGGACCGAATGCGAAAGCCTACATCTACTACCAGGGAACGTTTCATGAGAATCTCGAGATTCAGCAGTGGAGCGAGAATTTCATCGCTCTGAACGTGGATCCCAATCTCGCCGGCGTTGACGATCAAAGCAATGTGACGCTGGTGATTCAGCGCGACGATGGCCAGCAGGCCACCAAGGGCGGATACAAATTCTACGCGGCAAGAAACACAGTGCTGTTGCCGCAGATTCCGAAGAAAGATTTCTCGCTGGATCAATTTCGTCCGGATCAGTCTGTAATCCAGAGTTGGAAACCCACGTACACGTCAGCATCTTCCGGGTCGGTGACACCCAATCTGCCGGACCTGTCCGCCGAGGTGCATTGGGACATCGCCACAGACGCGAATGGAAGTGTCCTGGGCGGCAAGGACAACTACGACTTCAGCGCGATCCATTCCACCTTCGTACTGGACAGTGCGGTATTGGAGTGGCGGAGCCTGTCGTGCACCGATCCCAATTACAACCAGTTCAAGACATCCAGCGACAACTGGGGGATCGACTGGTCTGGGAATTCGGGACTTCAGGTGAATTGGCAAGGGCAAGTGTGCCAGCCCACTCCCGGAAGTTGCGGAGGTGGAGGAATCTTTCAAACGGACTGCTTCGTGAACTCGCCTGAGTCGAACTACGGCGTCGATGTGTGGGTGACCGGGCCGCGCGGCCTGGATCCATGGACCGGCAAACCCCTTTCGTAGCCGAGCGTGCAGCCTGGAGACAGAACTTTCTGGAGTTTCGATATGAAGAGCAATATTCAAATCCGCGGGATCTTGATTGTGGGACTGGCGTTTACCACCGCAGCCCTGGCCCAGACGACCAAGCCCATAGCCAACGACGACATTATCGAGATGGTGAAGAACCATATGGCTGAGTCGGTCGTGATTTCGGCAATCCAGTCGGGCCCGACCAAATTCAATACGTCGACCTCCGAGTTGATTCGTCTGAAAAAGCTTGGCGTTACCGACACCGAAATGAACGCGATGATTGCAGCGTCAAGCAAGAGTCAAGATGGGGCCGCCGTCGCGGCCGCGAATGCTGACAACTCTGCTGCGCCGGCGCCTGGCGAAGTGGCGCTGCCGGTTTCCCAATCGCGCATGCCCCAGGTCTATGTTCAGCAGGACGGCGCCATGCATGAATTGCCGCTCGAAAAGACACAGCTTGCGCAAACCAAGACCAAGCCTTCCTCGATGAAGAGCCTGGCTGGAGACTCGGTAGTCACGCAGGGGCTGCAGGCCGGCGTCAACACCGTGGCCTGGGATGCTTCAACCCACATCAATTCCCCGCTCGGCGGATCGGCGGTATCGCAGGCAGGCGGGATATTTTCCAGCGTGATGTCGCGCCGCAAGCCGACCGTCACGTATGTCTGGGGAGTCGCCAGTCCAGCCTCAGGGAACGTGCTGAAGACGGTGTCTCCGGCATTCGCCGTCGATTTCTCGCGGGTGCCGCAGGTGAATTCTGCCGACTATGAGCCGACGATTGTGAAACTTACGCCCGCGCAAAACACCTGCAGAATTGTTGGCGCAACCCAGGGAAAAGAAGACGTGCGATCGAGCCCTGCAGCCGACTGGGAAGTGTATTCGCATTTTCTCGAAGAACGCGTGATGACGAAAAACGAAAGACTGGCTGCAGGAAAGTACAAAGTTGCACCAACCTCTGAATTGTTTCCCGGCGAATATGCGGTGGTGCTGCGCCCGGTTTCGACCACCAAGCCGTTCTCGGGCGGCGATGTAGCGCGGGCCCAGGCGGATGGCTTGATGTTTGACGCGATATGGACATTCCGGATTTCGGACGATGCGCAATAGTGCGCTGAAATGCTGAGGGAGTTGCTAATGAATTGTTTCGCCGGTTTCACGAAACCAGTTCGAGTCACCTTGATGCTCGTGCTATCGACATCCACGTTCGCGCTTCCGGGTTGTAAATCGAGCAAGAGTCCGGAGACGCAATCGCTGGTGAAATCGGCTGCGACCGAAAACGCGATGCGCAGAGGTGCCGATGTCGACCTTAACTGCGTTATTGATCACCTTCAGAATCCGGCGGAATCGTTCCACTACATGTTTCAGGATGAATCTGACAACCCGTGGATGGAGGAAGCAGACGTCACGCCGCAAATGATCGATGGCAGTTTCAAGAGTGGCTCCGTGCCTAAGCCCGTTCCGTTGCACGGGACACCTGCGGAAATTCCACATCAGTATCAGTGGGCTATTGGGCGAATGGCCAGCCTGTTTGCGCTGGTGCGAAGCACCTCGGCTGTGGTCAACGAGGGAACGGAGACAGTGAACGGCTACGACACCACCAAGCTCTCAATCGATACGACACGCGCGACCGCGACCGAGCAGGGTCTTTACGCGAGCACCCTGGGGCCCGGTGGCTCTGAAAAAGGCACGGTCTGGGTAACTTCCCAGGGATGCCCGGTTAAGCTCTCTCTGGATGAGGAACTGCATGCGAAAGACGGCACGGTGAGCGGCAAGGCGCACTACGAAGAAGCCATGGTTAAGAAACAAAGCCCGAACTAAGTTGATGGCTGATGTGATTTGGAGAGTTGAGGGCCGCGAAAGGAACGCAATGAAAAAGATGCACGCTCTTTCGAACCCGTACTCGATTTTGCCGTACCTAGTGGTTGCCTGCGCGGCGATGGCGGCCCACGGCCAGGCTCCTTTGCAATGGACACAGAATGCAGTCGTCGTCGATGGAAACACGGGTCAGAACGCGCTCACCAGCATTAGCACCGATGGGCACGTCCTGGTCTTCAATACGACCGATGCGCGCATCACGAACATGGCCAAAGGGCAGGTGCTGGTTCTGCAGGATCTGGGTGCCCGGCTTGTACTTGGCACGGTGAGACAGGGGCCGCTGACCGCAGTCGCGACGAATGCAGCCGCGCTGGCGGACTTTATTCAGGACGGCACCATCCAGTTCCCGAACAAATCGCGCGACCCGACTATTCTCGACCAGCAGGACACGAACTTCGGTCCGGGAATGGATCATCTTTCCGGCACGGTCAACGAGTGGCAGTACACCGCCTCGAGCGACGCGGGCGGCGCGGAGCCTAGCGACCTCGACTTTTCCTTCGACGCCGAGAAGCATCTCAACGGGCTCGAAGCGACGGTGAAGGGCGAAGGACATTTGAAGAACGGCGGCTTCTCTTTCATGGCCGACATCCACGGAGCGAAACTCCAGAAACTTCTGTTCACGGCCCCGGTAGAAGGCAGCCTGAAGGTCGACTGGTCGGCCAAAACCAGCGGCGCCAACAGCGGCATTGGAGAACGGCGACTGCGGCTGCCCGCATTCTTCAAAGAAATATTCGTGGCCGATCACTTGCCGTTCTTGTACGAAATCAGCGGAAACCTGATTTTTATCCCGGGACTGGGAGGCCAGAAAGATGCTGTCTCCGGAGGTTTCGATGTTGGCTTTAAGGGCAACGGCATTTGCGGCCACTGCGAAGGACAGTTCGCCAGTGAAACAGATGGAAGCCTCGCCGCAGTCCATTGAGAAGGTCGCGTCGTCAGCTTTAGCGGCTCATGGAATCGTGCTTGCGATGAACGAACCGAAGGTAGCAATCAGCTTTGGAACTACCAGTTTTATGGAAGCTGTCCACTCCCTGATCCCGGCCGCACTGAAGAACAGCCGTAGCGCCGACGGGTTTGAATCGCAACTCGCAAAATTCCTGTCGAAGGAGAACCCAGACTTTTTCCGGACCGAAGGTGGTGCCTACGTGCAATGGGTGGACGAGTACGACTAGGCGGGGTCGGGGCCGATGAGCGTAGTGCCCAACTGCACGACCACGCACTTCAACTTGATCGCATCCGGCGGCGTTGACGCCAAACTGCTGGGACTCGACAGCAAAGGGACGTTCGAACTCTTCAAGAGTGCGTCGACCAAGACCGAACCCGATGTTGCAGGTTGCAGGGTCAATCCGAAGTGATTTGAAAGAAAAGTGGCACCCAGCGGTGCTGCGTACGAGGAGGGGAAGATGGGGCGGAGAAATCGATGGCCGGCGAACCTGGGAATTGGTTTCGCGTTCGGCCTTTTGCTGGGAACATTTGCGGGTTGTAAAACGCACGCGTCAACAAGCGCCCAAAGTGGAAGTGGCGCGGCAGCGGAAGCAGCGGATTCTGGCGCACATATCGACCTGTTGTGCCTGGGTGATCGAATCAACAGTCCCTCCGGGCCTTTCCACTATTCCTACAAATATTTGGATGAATCCAATTCGATCGACAATGAAGCGGACATCACGCCGCAGAAGATGGATATCACGTCGACGGACAGGTCGGGCACTCACTCCTATCACGGAGTGCGCTCGGATGAGGCAAGTTGGAATGCGGCGGTGCTCGATCTTTCCAGTCTCAGGTTCACCGGGATGACGGCGAGGATTGATTCGCTGAACGGATCCTCCTCCATCACATCGCAGGGCGCGGAGTCGATGAATGGCTACAGCACCACCAAATATTCGATTGATACCGCAGGCGCCAGCGCCGCGGACCAAAAGCAGTTTCAGACTTTATTCGGCGCGGGCAGCTTTGAGAAAGGCACGGTGTGGGTTCCCGCGGATGGCTGCGCCGTGAAGCTGATTCTGGATGAGGCGATTGTGCAGACCAATGGAAACGCGAACAAGGGGCACTACGAAGTCGCGATGATCAAGAAATAACGCGATTGCGCGGTGAGTGTTTCGACACTTGCGCATAGATGAGCAGACCAGGAGAGGAGCTAAACCGATGGCTATTTGCAGGAACTGTGGTGCGACGTTGACAGACGGGTCGGCCTTTTGTGGAAGCTGTGGTAACTCAGTCGGCAGTAGCAGCCAGGCTGCGTCTTCGAGCCCACAAGTTGTAGCAGCAGGTCCGGCAATCGCCAGTACCGGCCTTACATCGAATGTGGCTGGCGCACTGGCTTACGTTCTCGGGCTGATTACCGGGATCCTGTTCCTGGTGCTTGAGCCTTACAAGCGCGACCCCTTTGTGCGCTTTCACGCGATGCAATCCATCTTGTACTGTGCGGCGGCAATCGTGTTCAGAATCGCGTGGAGCATGCTGATCGGCATCCTGATCGACATCAGCGGGTGGGCTGTGATGGTGCTGGTTCCAGTGGGTTTGATCATCTCGCTGGGGTTTTTCATCTTCTGGCTCTTCCTCATGTATCAGGCCTACAACCAGCGGGAATTTCGAATCCCCATCATTGGCGCAATCGCCGCGAAGCAACTCGCCTAGCACCACAGGGCAAATGAATTCATGGTTCATGGTCGGAGAAAACGATGAGCACCGTTTGCGAGCACTGCGGATCCGCGCTTGAGGAGACGAACGCATTTTGTACTCGGTGTGGTGCGCGGCGGGGACAGTCTCCCGCGGCGGCCACGACGGAACGCGCGGGGACGACAGCGCAGACTGCGAGACCAGGGGGATCTACCAGTGGACTTCCAAAGTTTCTGATTATTGGGTTCGTTGCCGTCTTGTTGCTTGTGGCGACGATCGCAACCGGAGTGATTTATGTCGCATACCGAGTGAAGCAGAAGGTAGCTGAGATCAAGAGCCCATCCGCGCTGTCAGCAAAAAAGAGCAAAGCCGAGGGCAGCAGCGGCGGCGCTCCGGACTCCGACCTCGCCTCGGTGATGAAGGATCTCGGCAACGTGGGCGGGGCCGCAAGCTCAGGAACGCAAGGCGTGGACGCGGCAGGGACGCCGGGGGACCAGGCGAAGAGCATGGCTGATGCGGCTCTGGTATCGCAGGCCCTGCTACACAACCTCGACAAGCCTCCATCGGCGATTCCGGCTAGCGAATTGCCGGCGGGGACGGGGGCGATTTCGAATCCGACACCGAACAGCTACACGTGGACAAGCGCCGGGGCGAAGTATCTATGGGAGGACGACATCGTAAGGGTCACCTTTGCGCGCGGGACCAGCGAGTATGGCCAGTGTCCTGTCATCAAGCGTGAAGTTGCTGCAGCCGTTTCTACCGCACCATCGAAGGCCACTGGGAATCAGGAGCAAGACTGGAAACTCCAGTATGAGCGTACCGAAGGGGGTCCGGAAGCGGACCTGGTGGTGCGCACTGGAGACATCAACAACCTGGGTTTTGGCTGGCCGCTGGGATTTGATCCCTTCTCTGGCCAGTCAACTCCACCGCATTCTTTTCCGTGGAAGATTCGCCCGGGATCCGCAGCAGGAACCGACCGGATTATGCTGGGCTCGAGTTTCGGATCGGGTAATACCGGCTACGACGGTTATAGTCGTTCCGCCAGTTGCAGCTGCCCCGCAAACTGGGCGCCCTGCGAGAACAGACTGGAGTCAATGCCTTCGCCTATCGAATTGCAGGTCGGCACTCTCCCATCGAAGATTAACGAAATCCTGGTGCAGATGTTTGTGGATGATTTCCAGGCCGCGCAGTTCCATTCGCATTTTCAGGTGAGCCTGAACGGGACGAGAATTCCTTCGTTCGAGTATGCGATCAACTCGCTCGATCAGACGGGTCCGATCGGAAAGCTTGTCACGTTCAAATTGCTACCCGAGTATTGGCCTCTGCTCAAATCGGGAGCGGTAAAGCTGCTGATCGATGATCCGACTACACATATTGGCGACGGTTACGCCGTGGACTTTGCGCGGATTCTCATCAATCCGCATAAGTCGAAGTACCAGGTCTCGCTCACGGCCAGGGTAGTGGATGCTAATCAGCACACACCCATCGCAGGTGCAACCGTAACCGCCGCACTGGGATCGGCTTCTACGGATTCTGCCGGGAAGTGCCAGCTGAGCGGGCTGCCGGCCGGGTTGGTGGTGGCCACGGCAGCCGCTCCCGGGTATGACGAAAACTCTGTTCCAGTCGACCTGGTTGCCGGGCAGAATGGCCACGCTGAAATCCCGTTGCAACGGCACCGCGAAGATACGGCGGCGCTAGAAAAGGAACTTGCGCAGACCGGTCAGGCGACGATCTATGGCATTCATTTCGATACCGATTCCGCGAAGCTCAGGCCAGACAGCATGCCCGCTCTCAATGCGGTGCTTGGCCTGATCAACAATCATCCCAACTCGCGTTGGACGATTGCCGGGCACACCGACAACCAGGGCGACGCTGGGCACAATCAGACATTGTCCGATAACCGTTCCGCTTCAGTGATTGCGTGGCTGGCAGGACACGGCATCGACCAAAGCCGGCTGGTGCCTCGAGGTTTCGGCGCAACACGGCCCGTGGCAGACAACACCACGGCAAACGGCAGGGCGCTGAACCGGCGAGTGGAAGTGGCGCTGGCGAAATGAGGCCAGGCAGGCGGTCCGGGGCTTGAACCGGCCAGTTTCTACCTTGATACGAGCCATCACACTCGCGAGGAAGACGCGGCTGTGCGCGGGAATTCGATGATTGGCGTTGAGGCGTTCCCTGCGCGTCGCATATAAACCCAGAGGTTCACAACGGCCGCGAGGAACAAAGCAAGAGGCGCCGGCCTGAGGAGCGGAAGCATCAGAATTTTCTCAACTCCACCCAGCGAAACGATGTTCACGTGTCCTGTAAGCAGGGTCAGGATTGCGAGGGGAATGTCGGATGTGAGCAATACCGCGGCAACGTTCACGGCGACGGCAATGCGCCCTGCGGTGTGGCCTGCAGCCCAAAGCATGGAGCACGCCGGAACAGCCAGGAGGAGCAGCCTGGCGTCGTAGGGACGGTGGTAGGAGAACAACATGGCTAGCGGCGCGATTGCGGCCAGAGCATACCAGGTATTGCCGGCTGACGGCGCGGTTCGAACCAGTTTGAATCCCCAGCCGAGGAGCAACAGACCACTGATGGCATAAACAACTGGATTGTAGACACGCGGATTGTCATCGAAGACGCTGACCACGGTTTGCAGGTCGATGAGGACGTCGGCGCTGCCCTTGCGGCTGATCGATGCCGGCCCCGGATCGCTGATGTCGCCACGAGCCGAGGTGGCGGCCAGGTTTGCGCGCAGTTCTCTGCTCCAATCCGGCGCCGCGCTGGAGAGCCAAAGTATGGCGGGGATCGCTATCAATGCGGTGAGCGCGAATACCTGGAGGCTGCGCTTTCGCAAAACTCCTCCGGCCAGCAGGAGGCACAACCAGACCAGGCCGGAGTCGTGCGGCTTGATGGCCAGGCTGACGGCCATCGCCAAAATCCCCAGCCACTGGAAGCGTTGCCGGACAAAGCACCAGACCGCCACGACGCACAGTCCTACCGCGATTCCAGCGGTGTTTCCGGTGGCAAAGAGCACTTCGCAGTTGGCCATCATGATGCAGATCAGGAGGAGGGCCGGACCAGATGCATATTCCCCTGCGAGGTCGTATGCGAGGAGCGCAGCAACAGTGATGCTGCCCGCGACGAGGAGCAGCCAAAGGACGTGCGAGAGGCTCCATGGGAGCATCGCAACCGGGACCACGAGGAACAGCGTGGTGGGCAGATTTACGCAGACCATGGTGGCGCGCAGAAAGAATTGCTTCTTCGATGGAACAGTCGGGAGCTCTCCGCTTTCCTTCATGTACACGCTTAGAAAATCCGCAGGGTCGTAGGGATCGCCGTGATTGAGCAGACAGCGCGCGCCGTAATAGACCGCCCGGAAGTTGGCCGTGCCTGCCGGCGAAGAGCGATCGAGAAGAATGCCCGTGAGGATCGAGACCCCGCAACTGAGCAGGATCAGAACGACACTCATCGATCGCTTAGGCATTCGGTTTCGGTCAGGAGTGGTTGGGGGCTTCGGAATAGACCTGCTGGCTGACTTTACGTCCATTGGCGTCGAAGCGCGGCAGATGGACAATACCCAGCTTCTGCGCGACGAAACTGAGGGTCGTGCCCAGAACGCCCAGTCCATACTCGACGCTGCGCTTGAAATTGATGGAGGAGGCCTCTTCAAAATACTTCGTCGGGCAGGAGATCTCGCCGATTCTGAATCCGAACATGACGGCCTGCGCGATCATCTGGTTATCGAATACGAAATCATCCGAGTTCTCCAGAATCGGCAGCGTTTCAAGCAATTCGCGCGAGAAGGCGCGGAAACCGGTGTGATATTCAGAGAGCTTTACACCGAGGAAGAGGTTCTGGAACGCAGTAAGACAGCGGTTGAAGACGTACTTGTAAAACGGCATGCCGCCGCGCAACGCTCCGCCCCCAAGGATGCGCGAGGCAAGCACCATATCGTAAACGCCGCTTGCGATCATGCCCGCCATGGCGGGGACAAGCAGCGGCGTGTATTGGTAGTCGGGGTGGACCATGACCACGATGTCAGCGCCGGCAGCTAATGCCTCGCGATAGCACGTCTGCTGGTTCCTGCCGTAGCCGAAATTCTTCTCGTGCACGAAAGTGTTGATTCCCAGCTCACGGGCGAGCTTCACCGTCTCGTCCTTGCTGGAATCGTCCACCAGGATCTTGATGTCGACAAGCTCAGATAACTCGCGGACAGTCATCGCAAGGGTCTTCTCGGCGTTATAGGCCGGCATCACCACGGCAATGCGTTTTCCATTGATCATGCTTCGCTGTTCCGCTTTCCTATTCTCCCATCTTTCTTTGAGCAGACGGTCACTGGGACGACGCTTGAGTAACCTGCTTCGGCACGGGATAGCCGCCTGCGGGCGGATAGGGGGTAATCTCCGTCGCCGGCACGTCCGGCTGGACCAGCCAGACCTTGCGATCCTTGTAGTAACGGATCAACTCCTGGTTGCTGGCGTCGCCCATATCCCATGCCCAGACTATCTTGGAGGCATCGATATCCGCAGCGTTATAGACCCATTCGTCGAGGGGATCGTGATCCGGCGAGTAGCGGACGATGGCAAGCTGGCCACCGGGGTTTTGCGACAGCGCCTGTCTCACCCGGTCCCGTTCGGGCACGAAGTGGTCGGGGCCAAACCAGTTGCAGATCCAGGTTGAGAATGGGTATCCGGGCACCGGGCACTGAAGCTGCCTGTCAAACACCCGGATTCCCGCCAGGAGGACGCAGATGACGACGGCGAGGCGCACCATTGCCGTTCCGACGGGCTGGTCGCCCGGACGCCAATGCCACAGGTGCCGCATGCATTGCAATCCCACGGCATAGAATGCGGCCGCGAACGGCGCCACGTAATGGGGAATGAGGTATATCTCAATCGCCATACCGCAGGCGAGGACGAGCAGGCTGACGACGAGAAAGCGGATTCGGCGATCGCGCCGGGCCCACGGGAGCATGAACAGCGCCGGCAGGAACACCACACCCGAGAAGAAGAAGATCGCACGCAGAGCCTTGATGAGGGTCATCACAGGCAGGCCAGAGAGCGAGTGGACCCGCTCGTAGTCCTCCAGTTCGTAGACCTTGTAGAACCGGCGCATTTGCTCATGCTGATAGGCAGGCTCAGGACGCGGTTTCTGCCAGACGTAGTAGGGCGCCGTTGCGTAGGTGGCTCGATTCAGGGAATAGGGCGGGGTAAGGGGGTTGCCGAAGGCCCGGAGGTCGTAATAGCCCTGCCATGCGATGCCGCACGCCAGCAGGATCAATCCCGGAGAAGCCGCCCGGAGTAGCGTCTGGGCCCCGACGCGGCGCTTCCGTGCCCATCTGAGCAGGGCTATGCCAACCGCTAAGCATAGGAGCACGCCTTCGTAGGGGCGCGTAACTACCAGGAGCACGGCCCCCGCCGCCATGATCAACCCGTATCGATTTTCGGGGGATCTCTGGAATCGGGGCATAGCTCCCAGCACCAGGGCGCCTCCCAGGGCCGCCAGCGTGCCGGCGGTGTGGTACGTGTTGGTCCAATAGCTGAAGACACCCAGGCGCAGGACCGCAATAAAGCCCCCCAGGAGGGCCCAGGAGGGCGGCAACCAGCCCTGGAGCATCCAGCAGATGCCCGAGCACATGAGGGCGGCAGCAAAGGGCACCGCGAGCCAGAAATTGCCAAGAAGCACCTTGCCTGCTGCCATAAGCAGGCCCTGTCCAGGGAAGTACATGGACGTGTAGGTGGGCCTCATGTCGATGTGGATCGCCTCGAAATGGACCCACATGGCCGGCGTGGGGTTGGCTAGGCGTCCGTGGGTAAAGGTGTCGGCGGCCAGGAGGTTGCTGTAGTCATCCACCGTGAAGGGCACCGGGATGGGCAGCAAGGGGAGGATAGAGAACCGCAAGACCAGAACCGACAGGGCCACGATGAGGAGCGACATCCGGCGATGGCGGGCTAATCGGCTGAACTGGCGCTCAATCTTTCGAAATGATCCCAAACCGATGCGCGGCCAGGCAAAGCTGAGTCCTGCTGCGACCGCCGTGAAGGCCGCTTCCCATCCCATTAACGAGAAGCCTGCCGCCGGGGGCGCTGGGGAAACTGAAAACATGAGGAACTATGGCGCAATTATAAGGGAGAGCCAAGAGAGCCGAATGGTGAAGGAGGCAGGAAGGAACAGACAGCGCAAACACTTAAGTTTCGTGGCGGGAAATTGGCGGAGGGTGATTGCTTCAGGATTGATTTCTGCGGGGGGCGTTCCGGAGAGGGTTATCGCTTGGGGACAAGATGCAAATACAGCCTTGACTGTCTTTGCATCTTGTCTTACCAAATTACGCGATTGGTTGTACGGTCAGAAGACCGTAGCGGTTACTACACGTTGGCGGTGAGGGTGGTCGCAATGCCCGAGAAGGCGTTGTTGATGCCTTTGGCGAGGAAGCCCATGCCGGCGATCGCACCGAAGGCGATCAGAGCGACAACGAGAGCATACTCAACCAAGTCCTGACCTTCTTCGCGCTCGATCATGGACTTCACTGCAACGTACATCTTGATCATCAGATCGTTCATTCCTAGTTCTCCATTTCCTGGGTTGGGGTTCCAGTCTACGACTGGGGTTTTCGTGCATGGGTTGAAGCAAGTGTTGTGCAATAGGTTTAGCACTTGGATTTATTAGAAGTCAATCGTTTCGAAATTTGAATGCCACGAAAGGGGTAACTTTCGGTTATCTCAAGGAATTGACAAGTCACAAAAGTGCATAACACTAAAGTTGTAGGCGCGTACGAAAGTGGTATCCGGCCAAGAGTATCTGGAAGATAGTGTGCCTCTCTGAAATTGTCCCAGCTCATTTGGCTGACTCCCTGCTGCCAGCAAATGGCGAGTGGAACCTGCCGCAGATGATCATGTTCGCGACATAGGTGCACAAAGCCACCATCAGGAGCCCTGCCAGGACATCGACACCGTAGTGCCACCCGGTCGTCATCGTCGAGATTGTGATGAGGCAGGCCACAAGCACGGCGGGATATCGAAGGAGGCGGAAGGGATAGAGGGCGTGCGCAGAAACAACCGCCCAGAACACGTGGAAAGAGGGAAGACACACGATCCCCCCGAAGGTGTTTTTGATAACCAGGGAGCCCTGCCTGAGCTCGTGGATTGTGGCCTGGCACTGTCGCTGTACCTCGCTCGGCGGAAAATGCCATCCCACCCAGGGGCCGATCGCCGGGAGAAAGAGCATGAATGGCAGCGCCACTACGAAGCTGAGCACATTCACTAATACAAATCTTTGCGCGGCCACGCGTTTCCCGAGCAGCGTTGGCAAGAATATGGCGGCCAGGATGAGAGGGTGGAGCGACCAGTTATAGGAATTCGTCAAGGCCACGTCGACCCATCGATGATGCGCGGAGAACGACATGATCGCAGGAATGTTGATACCGAGCCGGGCATCCAGGTCTCGCCACAAGTCATCGCGCAATGGAAACGCGAAGGTTGCCGTGGTGGGCGCAGCCTGCGTGATGAGGGCGGCGATTGTGAGCGTCCAGGGGAGCATGAGGACAGCATCCCTTTTCTCCCATTTTTTCTTCTCGTGCAGGAATGCGGCGGGCAATAACAACGGGGGCGTCAGCAGCAATACGGTTTCAATCAGTGGTAACGCCGAATGCATCGCGCCCTTCGGCGCAGCAAAGATGGAGAAAACGAGCAACACCGTACAGCAACACGCCAATGCCAGATGCACACGGCCGGTCGGCCGGCGCGAGGACGGGTCCACGCGCTCAGCGGCTACCGTTTCCGCAGCTGCAAGTGAGTGCATATTTCTCACACTATAACAATAGTTTCTGGCGGCCAAGTTACCCGCGGGTTGATCCTTTCGAAGATTGCATAACCGGAGTTTCTTACCCCTAGTTACTGTTAGCTCGCGGTGATAGTCGCGAAAGAAGCCGATGATCCACCTGGGCTGTTCTCAGTTTCAGGACGGCAGGCTTTGGCGTACTGAAACAGGTTGAATGCTCCCAGAGCGAAAAGCGCCAGGGGGGCGGGCCGCAACAGGAGAATGGTGATGGCAGCTCCCGACGCTCCGCCGGGAGGATGGAACCCTTGCGAAAGGATCGAAAGGAGCGCCAAGGGCAGATCGGATGTGAAGACAACTGCCGTGGCAGTGAGAGCAAGGGAGAGCGACGCATGGATCTGTCGTTCAGACCAGAGGATTGCGCACGCCGGGATCGCCAGGAGCAAGAGTTTGGCATCATACGGACGGTGATACACAGGCAGCATTGCCAGCGGCGCGATCGCCCCCAAAGCGAGCCACGCACGCTTCCGGCAGAACGGGGACCGGATAGTCAGAAAACCCCAGAACAACACCAGCGGGGCGCATAGCAAGTACGCTGTCACGTTGTAAAACGTTGGGTCGTCGCGAACGACGCTGGTCACAGTTTGCAGATCGATGATCATTCCCGTACCAACGGTTTTGTTGGCGATGGGTCCGGGATCGTTGTAGGAGCCCGGTGTTGCGTAGTCGTTTATGTTCTGCTGGAGTTCTGTAAACCAATGCGGTGAAATTCGCTGAATCCAGGCGAAGGCGATAACCCCGATCAGCGCGGTAATCAGCAGGGACTTCAGAGCGCGTTTCCTGGCGGATGCCCCGGCCAGCAGAAAATAAAGCCAGACCAGTCCCCCGTCGTGGGGCTTGATGGCCAGGCTGACGGCCATGCAAACAATGCCAAGATTGACGAAACGATCTTCAAGAAAACACCACGCGGCGATGATGCATAAGGCCACCACCACGCCTGCCGGATTCCCGCCCGCAAACAAGACTCCGCTGTTCAACAGGGCGAACGACATCAGGTAAAGAGGCGGTCCGACGGCGTATTGGCTCGCGATGCGCCACATCAGGGCGGCTGCAACTGTAACTCCGCAAACAGTTATGGCAATCCAAGAGAGATAGGCAATCGGCCAGGGCAGAAGTCCAAATGGCGCAATGAGGAATGCGGCACTTGGAAGATACATCTGTGATGCCACAATCAGTTGGGTACGATAACCCTCGGCCGCCTTGGCCACTCGTTCTCCACCCTCGGCGTAATAGGTTCGAAGTAACTCGGTTTCGTTATAGGCATCACAGTGCTCGACCAGGCAGCGCGCGCCGAAATAGACGACCTTGAAATCGACAATCCTGTCCCGTGCCGCACTGGCGAGAGCGACCCCCCACACCAGTGCAAAGCAACTGCAGATCGAGAGCAGGATGGGCACAACAACCGCTGTTCTACGGTCATTTACGCCCTTTGTCCGCGAGGCTCCTCCGTCGGAATCAAGCGCTTTGGCGTAACGATTTTGGCGCTCGTTAGGCACTCAGGAGGTCTCCGCGAGCATTCCATGCCGCTGGGCTGATGGCTGGCTGGCGAGGTAGGTGACTAACCACGCGGCAGCAGTCCAGGAGAGAAACATATAACTGAAGCCGAATTTGCCCGCTATCTGCAAGAGATAGACGCCGTATCCCAGCTCGGTGGCCGCAAAAAGGAGAAGAAAGGTTCTTCGATTGCCAGTAAGAAAGGCCATAACTAGTGCGGGCAATACCAATATCTCATCGTAGGGATAGCTGTAGTAGCTACATGCAATCGAACTGACCAGCACGAGCATTCCGTCGCTCTTCCAGTCCCAGCTATTCCGATGCCGGCTCCAGTAAAACAAGAGCCAGAGAACGCCCATCACCTGGGGAAGAATCGCAAGCGCATGGATTCCTGTGGCGATGTATAGCATCCCGCCGAGATTGGGATAGGCTACTCGCTCATCGACGACTTGCCGAGTGCGCTCGAGGAACTGGCCAAACACATGCCCATTCACGGCCAGCATGGATATGCAGGCCGCGGCCAGCGAGAGCGCCGCGGAATACATGACTGCCCATCTTCTGGTCTGTACTGTCCAAAGTGCAATGGCAAGCAGGAAAAGAAGCGCCACATGCGGCTTTCCCATTACCAGAAGGAGAAATGCTCCCGCAATCCAATCTTTCCGCCGTTCGACCCCTATGAGGAAGCCGGTAATTCCCAAAAGGACCAACACGGTCCATTGGCCCAACTCGAGCAGCACGATGGTGGGACCGAAGAGCAGAGGAAGCAGAATTGAGATGATCGATTGCGGTATTTCGACGAGCCTCCAGATGGCCCCTGCACATCCCACCACGACAACTACGCTAAATACGGCCCACAAAGCAAACCCGACGTGGTAACTGAACAGTCCCAAGGGAAGAATGAAGGGAATCGCCCAAGGCGGATTCTTTAACACCAGAGGTTCAGCCCGAATGAGGATTCCATGCGTTCTTTCGAGTTCGGCGACCAGTTGTGGCGAATAGGGATTTTGCCGGACCAGATGCGCTGCTGACCAATACTGGGTCAGATCTTGCGGCGGAAGAGCAGAGGCTGCCATCAAGGCCGCGAAAAACAAAATTCCAAGCGTGAATACGATCAGGCCGGAGGTGAGGATTTTAGATCGCATGGCCTGCAATGCACTCCTGAAATGGGCGTGAGAATGGATATTGAATTACGTGCAGACACGGCTCAGTCTGGAACTTCCCGCCAATTCATTCTTTCACTGGGTGCGCTCTGCGATTTCGAGGACGTCGCCGCACTCGGTGAGGGTATTCCGAATGGTCCCCGCGGGCAATTCGAGCACAGAGTGCGCTGAAAGGCACCCGGAGATTCGCCATGCTGGAACGCTGTTTCTGATCTTCTTCACCCGCTGCTTTCGATCGAGATAAATGAGATCGATTGGGAATTTCATGAAGAAGGTGTGCACCGCCTCGCAGGGAATGATCCACATTCCCTCTCCCTGGGCGAGCCTCTTGCGGCCGAGGAGCCCCCTGGTGCGCTTGGACCCGCTTCCAGCCAGCTCGAGTTTGTCCGCGATTTGTGTATCTCGCGTCGTGTTCCTGACCATCATCCCGGGGGGGAGTGCATTCGCCATCTTCTTGGCTCCGCCGCTTTCCGAATTTGTTCCGTCTGAATCTCTCATCGATTTGCTGGAATGCTCTACAGTTTCTTCCGAGTTCAGAATTCGACTCGGGTCCCTGTGCGAACGAAGCCCCAGCGAGCTGGTCTCACTGGGGCTCACAATTCGTTACACAGCTATTTCAGGCTCGAACAGTGTTATTGCGGTGCTGCTTGTTGTGATGCTGTTCCGCCGCCACTGCCACCACCGACTGACATACCGCCTTCGATGACAAGCGGCGTCTCCGGTTTCTGGCTCTCAATCAGCTTCTCCACAGGAATGGTTGCGGGTGGAGGTGGAGCTGTTGCTCCTGCAACCTTCGTATCGGGAGTATGCATGGGAATCGGAGAGTTTGGAGGCAGGAAGCCTTCCGGATACTTGAGCTCAGGCACCGGCGTTCCGACATCGATCGGATTTACCAGCTCAGGTGTGACGATCACGATTAACTCCGAGTTCGTCTTCGTCCTTTGCATAGTCTGGAAGAACCTGCCCAGGATCGGAATGTCGCCCAGGAATGGAATCTTTTCAAAATTGTCGGTTTCCCGGTTATCGAGCAACCCGCCGATGATAAAACTTTGCCCATCGGCAAGTTCCACTTCCGTTTTGACGCGCCGGACGGTTAGAGCTGGGACCTGAGCGCCACCGATATTGACAGAGTTCGCGTAGTCCAAGGAGCTGACTTCGGGCGCCACCTGCAACCGGATCGTTCCGCGGTTGGTGATGGTGGGAATAAAGGCGAGCAGAACGCCATATTCCTTATACTGAATTGTGATGGGAGCCGATGCACCAGCCGTTGCGCCCGTCTGAGCGATTGGATACGGATATTGGCCGCCAGCGAGGAAGCTCGCCTGGTGGCCGTTCTTGGCCAGAACATTCGGCTCGGCCAGAACTTCGGCAAGCCCCTTCTGCTCCAACGCCTGAATCGCCGCACCCAGATTGATGCCCGGATAAAACGCCCACAAGTTCAGCGGATTGACCTGAGGGGCACTTCCACCAACAGTCGGTACTGTCGCCGCGAACTGATTGGTCGAAATCGAACCGAACGTGTTGCCGAAACCGGTGCTGAAGATGTTGATCCCGAGTTGCTTCTCTTTGGTGCGGTCGATGCTGGCAAAGCGTACCTTGAGAAGAATCTGGGGTTCTGGGGCCGGAACGTTTACGTTGAGCAGGTTAACGACCTTGCCGCCTGTCGATGCAATCATCACCGCCCGGTCTGAACTGTTCAGATTGTTGACGGTGCCGCGCAGAAAAACTACGCCGTTATCTTCAGAAACCCTGACGTTCTGCCCTGGCAACTCGGCGCGGAGCTCGCGGCGAATGCCCTCCAATGCGTCGTTGGCGCCGAAAGCACTGGGACGTACGCTGACGTTGAAAAACTGCCGGCCACCGCTCTGATCCCAAATAATCAGACTGGTTTCGCCTGGGGTTTTGCCGCTCAGCAGAATCTGTGTAGGACTCACGGCCTGGGCTTCAGCAAAGCCTCCCAGACCTACAACAATTCGTGTCACCGGTCTTGCAAGATCGAGTACGACTGATTTACCTACTGCTAATGACAAGTCGTTGGTCGAATCCTGAGTTGTCGCTGCTGCGGGTTGCGCCCCCGGAAGGGGTGCCTGAGCCCGCATGGACGCCGTGGCACAAAACACTAGTGTCAGACCACTGACACAGGCAAAGGCGATCCCAGATCTAACTTTCACTGTTTCCCCCCGGGCGCTGCAAATTTATCTTCCGTCTTCGTGCTGCCGTTGATAACGGTCACCGTCCATTCAGCTGGCTTCGGTTTGGCCGAATGAACGGTTCCGGTAAGCTTTGGCTTGGCTGTTGCGGGCTGATTCTGGTCGACGAACAGATTTGTCATTGCCGTTCCCTGTACGGGGGCGACCTTGGTGTCGAGCGGATTCCGAAGCACTAGCTGGATGCGGGTCTCATTGCTGGCCAGTGCCAGAACCTGGGCCTGCTCCGGAGTCACGAGCAAGTTGACCACCTGCACCTGCTGCGGCTTACCTTCTGCATCCTTCTGGATGTCGGTACCGGCCGACAGCACCTCGATGTTCTGCAGAACTGTCCTCACCTGCGTGTTGTTGTTGCCGCCGCCTTGAGCATTCGGCGGAACTCCGGAGACGAGAACGTCGACACGCATTCCGGGGAGCACGAAACCGGCAACGCCGACCACCTGGTCGACTCTCACCGCGATCGCGCGCATGCCATCCTTGATGGTTGCGGCAAAACCGCCTCCCGCTCCCATGGGAGCCAGGCGGTCATCCACAATCGGTTCGCCTGCGTAGAGAGACGAAGTGACTCCGCGGCCGATCGCGTTCTTTGCGTCGAGAATCGCATTCTTCGGCACGGTGCCCTGGATTTGCACGGTGGTCAGGTCGGGAGCGCTCAATACCGTGCCGATCTTGATATCGGTCGCGGCGGCAACCACTCGTGTGGTGGGTTGCGGTTTCGCTGAAGCAATGCGCATGCCGACCAACCGGTACACGAGCACGGAGCACAGTGCTGCGACGACGAATGCAGCAAGGAGGATGGTTACCAGTCTTCGGTTCATCAGAATCCTGTCTTCGCGATGTGAATCGCCTATTTTTCAGTCCCTTGCCAAATACGGCATAGGCACCCAGAACCAACGACCTCTTCACGAGAGTTATTGGTCGAAATGGTTAACTGCCTGCACGGGTGAATGCCGCTAGAGTATAGCATCATGCTGCATTTGAAGTGCACCGAATTTGGTGGCCCTAAACCGAAGTACCTAGAACGCCAATTAAACGGAATCAGGGTCAAAAAAACGGTTCGCCGCTGCAGGATAATTCCCGTTTCGATGAGGATATATCCGCATGCGTCAGCGCTCTTGTCAACGGTACCAAAGCGTTGAAAACGCTGGACGGCGTGCATGGCGACCGCGGCACAGAACCGATCGTCCACTGTTCATAACGAATGTGGGTCTCATTACCTAAATGACCTTGTGGAGTTATAGATCTACGCGCATACTTGGAGTAACGCTTGCAACGCGAACCTGGATCACGCGACCTTACAGCTGTGACCATTCCCGGGTGTAACTCAAAATCCCTCTGAGTTAGGGGATCATTGAGGAGCAACACTCGACCAGAATTAACACCTGTTCCCCGGAAAGTACGAGCAGGCAGCATCAGGAGGGGGTTCACCCAGCGAATGAGGTCTTCGCGCACGATCACCCTATTTTCGTTGCAACCCGAGCCGCGGCGCAGGCCTTCCGCGCTGGTGGCTTCGGTCTTTTTTCACAGCGGAGCAATCTTTCTTGTGCTCTCGGCATTTGTGTATGCGCCGCAGTTCCGGCTCAACACGCCGGACATGTACATGATGCAGCACGTCAGCCTGAACATGCCCTATCCGACGATTCCGAAATCGGGTGGCAGCGGAAGCATGTATCCCAAAGCATCTTCTTCGAGCGCTGAAACATCCGCCCAGGAGCAGCTCGCTGCACCCGCTTCCAGCCGTATTCGCTTCATGCATCGCAAGCTTGCTCAGCAGACGCTGATCGATCCAGACGTTGATCCGAACCGTATGCTGCCCAAGGAGACACCGGTTCCTGCAATGCTGCTTTGGTCGGGACATCGGCCCAAGGCGCAGCTGCTAACGCCACCCAAGCCTCAGCCGCCCAACATTACGCTCGACAAACCAAAACTGAACTTCCCGAACAAGGCGGAGCAGATCGCCGACCTGAATATTTCGCCGACAGCTTTCCAGTCGCGTTTCAACATGCCGGTAGCGAGCAAGACCTCTCCGGTGATCCTGAAACGCGATCTCGATGTTCAGCGTATACCCGAGACGGGATCCATTGCCGGCATCGAGCCGACGCCTGCGGCGGTCCTGTCCGCGTCTGATCTGCACATGAATCAAGGCGTGGTCAGCATGCCGGCAGCGAATCAATCGGCGGAAGGCACGGAGCAGGGCGGACTGGGCACCGGCAAAACACCGAATTCGGTGCAAAACGGAACGGGAGAATCAGGAAGCACGGGAGCCGACAAAGGCGCGGGCAAGGGGCAAAGCGCAACCGGTGGGAAATCGGCGGGGCCTGGGAACGGCGGTGGGCAAAAAGGAGCCGGAAGCGGAACGGCAGGCAAAGGCTCTGAGTCTGGAGCCGGGGGCCAGGGCGCAGGGCACAACCCCGGGGCGGGCACTGGATCCTCGGCAGGGCCTGGTTCGGGCGACGGCGACAATGGCACGGTCACCCGCATCAACATGCCGAAGAATGGTCAATTCAACGTCGTCGTGGTGGGAACCGCGCTCGACGATCAATATCCCGAGACCGCAGACGTATGGAAGGGTCGTCTGGCCTACTCGGTTTATTTGCACGTGGGCCTCGAGAAGAACTGGATTCTGCAGTATTCCCTTCCGCGCGCCGCTGATTCGGCCAACGCCGGCACCGCTCATCTTGAGGCGCCATGGCCGTATTACATTGTTCGCCCTAATCTGAATCCCGACGACGCCAGTTCCGATTCCGTAATGGTGCACGGATTCGTCGATGAATCGGGTCATTTCGAGAAGCTCTCAGTCGTCTTCCCAACCGATATGGGATTCGCGCGCGAACAGTTGGTGCTCAATGCGCTTCAGCAGTGGCAATTCAGAGCCGGCACACACAATGGTCAGGTGGCCAAGCTTGAGGTGTTGCTGATTATTCCTGAAGTCATGCAATAGGAATTAAAGAAGCGCAAACTGACAGGTCCAGGCCGATGGCTTCGGGGCCCGCGGGGGCGCTTGAAGTGCGACTCTGGCTGGGTTCCTTGGCGAAAGACGAGCTACGGCGCCTGGGTGCGCTGAATGAAGCGATGCAGCGCCTTCTTACCCACTCCGGTTTCAGGCAGGGGCTCACCGCTGTTCAAATCGACTGTGTTTGACGGCACGAACGACAGTCCGACGCCATCGGTGCCCCACCGGATCACCTTGGTCAGCACGGAGATGAAATCGTCAGGATCATCGCCGTCGGTGTTGGTGCGCTGCAACGTCATCAGGATCATAGTGCCTGGAAACCAGCGTTCATCGGTCAGCAGGTATAACCCGTTGCTGCTGATATCTGCGATATGGAAGGCCTGAGGAGCGCCGCCGGTCCAGTAATACGCGACAAGACCAGGAAGCGGATGACGCTTGGAACCGCGGCGGTCGGTTGAGAGCCAACGTAGAAACTTGATGAACCATGACGCGTTCTGAAACGAATCTGCTTCGGCAGTATCCTTCTCGACAAGGCGCTGATGAGCGATCTGCAATTCTGTCGCACGATCCGGCTCACTGGGCGCCTCAATGACGGCAACGGGCGAAGACTTTGCGCCTCCGGACCAATCACCGGACGACGCTGCCTTATGCCCCGTCCCATTGGGAGAATGCGACAGACGGCCTTGCATCTCATCGGCCGGGCAAATCAGAAGCATGTCGCCGGGCTGAGTCTGGGTTGAAAAAATGGTATGGCCCGCGAGGATCAGGGCACTCGCCGGCTGATCCCGCGTCGGTTCAATGGCATAGTTGGGGAAAGATTCGATGGCCTGAAGGACGCGATTTTCTTCGTCGAGGTAAATCAGATCAACGGGTGTGAGTCCCTTGGTGGCTGGGACGCCACGAAATGGAGTTAACCACAATCCCGAATCGGATTGGATGGTGAGGTTCTCGATGAGAACCTTCAGTTGCTTGGCGGCGGTGTCGGCAACAACAACGCCCAAGCTCAGAAAGCTCTCGCGGCTCTGGTTGTACACACAATACTTGCGGGTTTCCATTCTCTAGCGCCTCTTCAGAAGCTGCCTGGATTGGGTGAGAAACGACGCACCGCGCAGTTTCCCGCCAAATGACCTTACCGACCAGGTGACGCAGAGATGCTTCTGCGTTCGTATCACCGCGAATGAGCTCCGCTCAATCGACGAAAAGCATTCGATCGCACGAAGAGGAAAACTAAATTCTAGTCTGCCATGAAAACCCTCACTGCAGACGGGACAACTCGGATGTTATCGCGGGGGAGCGATTTCTGCGAGGCAAAGGCACCGGGCAGAAACGCGGAGGCTCTTGGCCAGTTACTGCCGCGATCCGCCCGCTACCTTTCGAACAATCCAGAATTACTTTACCCGTGTGCGACGGCGCTGAATGAGGATTACCAGCACGATGACAAAAAGCGCAGCGGCAACCGCCCGGATAATGTTGGTAGTGTCCATATCAATTTTCTCCCTTCATAAAGTGGTTGAAGCACATCAGTGACTGAAAAACTGTTTAAACGAATCCGCCATCACCAGCACGGCCGGACCAAGCACCACCAGAAACAACGACGGAAAAATAAACAATACCAGGGGAAACAGCAGCTTAACCGAAAGCTTTGCCGCTTTTTCCTCAACTTCCTGGATACGTTTTGTTCTCAACGTATCAGAGTGAACGCGCAGGGTCTTGCCAATACTGGTTCCGAATTGTTCGGCTTGAACCAGCATGGAAACCAGATTGCGGACGGCTTCAACGTCGGTGCGCTCGGCAAGATGCTTCCAGGCGTCGGAGCGGGCGCGACCTGCACGTTGTTCGAGGGCGACGATTCCGAGCTCATCACTGAGCGCCGGTTGCGCCTTCACCAATTCCTGTGCGGTGCGGGCCGTCGCCTGGTCGAGGCTTAGTCCGGCTTCGACGCAGATGACAAGCAGATCAAGCACATCCGGAAGGCCCTTTTTGATCTCCGTCTGGCGATTGGCGATCTTCCGTCCCAGCCAGAAATCCGGACCGAGGAAGCCGATACCGCCGGCCATCAGGAAGATGAAGATGGGAGCAAAGTGGTAGACGCCCGTGAGCCAGACCAGCAGGATCAGAGCGAGTGGCACCATCACCTTGGTGCCGTAGAACGTCTTCACCGCGCTATCGGAACGAATGCCGGCGCGGACCAACCGCTGCTGCACGACGGAAATTTCAGCCTGGCTTCTCGGCAGAATCTTTTCGAAGTGTTCGACCACACCACCGATCACATGGCGTGTTTCTTCAAAGGTGGTGGTAATAGACTTTGCTTTGGCGCGCGGATAGAGCGCCGAAGAAATTCGCTCCTGGATCTTATCGCGGTAGAAGACAAGCAGGAGTCCGCTGCCGATCAGGATGAACGCCACAAGGAACGAAACAATTGCGAATGTCATGGCTGCTCCTTAAACGTCCATGTTTACGATCTTGCGAATAATCATACCGCCGACGAAGATCATGCCGCCGGCAGTGTAGAGCAACTTCAAGCCGATTTCCTTCTTCCACAGGTTGCTCATCAGGTCTGGATTCACCATATAGAGCAGAACTCCCAGGATCACGGGCAGGAGAGTAAGAATCCAACCCGTCAAACGCCCCTGGGCTGTGTGCGTCATTACCTGGCGCTTCAAACGGAAACGTTCGCGAATAACCTGGGCAGTCTTGTCGAGCACTTCAGCCAGGTTGCCGCCGCTCTCGCGCTGAATGAGAATTGCCGTCGCAACGATCTTAATATCCTGCAGGGGAACGCGCGTGACCAGGTTGTCGAGCGCCGATTTCAATTCGAGACCGTAGTTCATTTCATCGAATGCCAGCCGGAACTCCCCGCCCACGGGCTCGGGACACTCCCGCGATACCAGGCCCATGGCCGCGTTAAGGCTGTGGCCGACGCGAAGGGCGCTGACAATCAAATCGATAGCTTCCGGCAATCCCTGCTCGAATTTACCCAGCCGGGATTTGCGCTTCTGCATAACCCAGAGTATTGGTCCCGATCCGGTTACCAACCCGACCAGGAACCCAAAAAGCAGAGCTCCCGTCCGCAGGTAAACCAGGTAGGCGGGCACGATGAAGCAGACGCCGCAGAACAGGCTCAGGCCACCTACCGTCCACTTGACGTTCGCCTGATAGAGAAACCGGCGGATGCGGGGTGCGAGTTCGAGCTTGGAGAGATACCGATCGAGCCAAGGGATCGAGCTCATCAGCTCGTTCTTGCGAACGTCCACGATCAGATCGGCCATCTCGGGCTTGCCCACCGCGATCGCGGACTCCAGGCGGGTCATCATCGCGCGAGTCTGTTCCGTTGCACCGGAGCCGCTCGCTGCCGCGATGAGAAAAACCACGCCGAAAACACCCAGGAACACGAGTATGACGATTATTGTCATGTTTACCTCCGCAACGCTCCCGCCTAGTTCACTTCCGTTACTTTTTCAAACAAGCTCGGCGGCAGGAAGATGCCCGCGGTACGCAGCTGTTCGAGGAATTTGGGGCGGATGCGACTAGGCACGAACGCGCCCTGCACTCGACCGTTGGGCCCGATACCCTTCTTCTGGAACGAGAAGATCTCCTGCATACTGATGACATTCTCTTCCATACCGGTGATCTCGTGAATACTAACGCATTTACGGGAGCCATCACTTAAACGTGAAGACTGGACGACGATCGTAAGCGCGGACGAAACCTGCTGACGCACCGTCTTCTCCGGAAGATTCAGGTTGGTCATGGCCACCATCGATTCGAGACGAACCAGCGCATCGCGAGCCGTATTGGCGTGGATAGTGGTCATTGATCCTTCGTGACCGGTGTTCATGGCCTGAAGCATATCGAATGCCTCTTCGCCGCGGCACTCACCGATGATGATGCGGTCGGGACGCATACGGAGACAGTTGATCAGCAACTGTCGCTGACGGATGGCGCCCTGGCCTTCCACGTTCGGAGGACGGGTTTCCAGGCGCACAATGTTTTCCTGTGCCAGCTGGAGTTCCGCCGCGTCTTCGATGGTGATGATGCGCTCGTTTTGCGGAATGTACTGCGAAAGGATATTCAGGAAGGTTGTTTTACCAGCGCCTGTACCGCCCGAGATCAGAATGCTGAGGCGGGCGCGCACAGCAGATGACAGCAGCTCCATCATCTCCGCGGAAATACTCTTCAACTGAACCAGCTGGTTCGCGGCCAAAGGACCGGTTCCGAAGCGGCGGATGGAGAGGGAAGGGCCGTCCAGGGCGAGTGGCGGAATGATCGCGTTCACACGCGAGCCGTCAGGCAGGCGGGCGTCCACCATCGGCGAAGACTCGTCAACGCGGCGGCCGACGCGCGAAACAATGCGGTCGATGATCTGCAGCAGGTGGCGGTCATCGCGGAATGAGGCGTCAGCTCTGGTCAAGAGACCGCCACGCTCAATGAACACGTGGTCCTTGTCGTTGACCATGATGTCGGAGATCTTCTGGTCTTTAAGCAGCGGTTCCAGAGGTCCAAGGCCAAAGACTTCGTCCAGCAGGTCCGTCTGGATTTTTTCCTGCTCGTCAAAGCTGAGCGGTACCCTGCGATCGCTGATGATTTCACTGATGATGCTCGATACGGCCTGGCGCGCCTGGTTCGAGTTGACGCGCGACAACTTCTCGAGGTCCAGCTTGGAAATCAGGGTACGGTGTACTTCTGATTTAAAGTTTTCAAGATTTAGATGTTCCACTTTGCACCATTCCGTTCAAACAAAAGCGTTATCAGTGTCGGAAGCTCAGCCAAACAGGCTGAATCCTCTCTTCTTTTCTGGCTTTGCGGGCATTCCCGCTGCCGTCCGTGCCATATCTTGTATTGCCCTGGCAATCATTGAGTCCTCAAGCGCCAGGGGTGTCGCCTCGTTTTGCATTTTCCGCACCGTGACATAGTCGCTCGGAATCTTCCACTAGACCGGTCTGGTCAACGCCTTGGAAATATGTTCTTCATCCACTCCACCCGAGCGCGGCATAAAGCGGTTCAGCACAATTTCAAGATTGGATCCGCCGCTCTTGAAGTATTCCGATATCACCCGGTGCGAATTGCGCAGTTCA
>DASXLY010000269.1:0-102504 GCA_036495975.1 Occallatibacter sp.
CGCTGATCTCGCACGCCCACAAGTCTCCACGGCATCCCTTACCCCCAGTTCGGAATCTATCCACCGATTCTGACTTGTAAAGAATGTCCTGATAACAACCTGTAAAGCATGTCCTGATACTGAACAATAAAGCCGCGATGAACGGGGCACAAACCCCGATTGAGTTTTCAGAGCGGACTTACTTCAGCAGATCGAGCGGCATGGGGCAACCAAGCGCTTTTGATGGTTGGCGCGACCATGCGTGGCATGCTGCTTTCCTGCGTCGGTTGCCCAACATACAGTGCATTCGGATCTTCCTATTGCGTTCCCATAGAAGTAGGAGTAGAGTGCTCCTATTGCTTAGCCAGAGGAGCAAGAAATGGGCGACAAGACCGATGTTTGGCAGGGCACGCTGGCCCTGATGATCCTGAAAACACTGCAGACCATGGGGCCGCAGCACGGGTATGGGCTGGCGCGGCGAATCGAGCAAACGAGCGGCGACCTGCTGCAGTTAAATTACGGCACGCTGTATCCCGCATTGCTGAAGCTGGAACAGGAAGGCTATGTCCGGTCGGAATGGGGAACTTCGGACAACAACCGCCGCGCCAAGTTTTACGAGTTGACCAAGGCGGGCCAGAAGCAGGTGCGGAAGGCGGCGGCAGAGTGGGAGCAGGCGACTGAGATTTTGTCGAGGTTTCTGACGCCCGCGGAAGGCAATTGATCGGAGAACACATGAACCCGCGCGCGACAATCCGGGGATTCTGGCGGCGTATGTGGGACACCCTGCGGCATCGCGGCGCAATGGGCGATGTCGATGCGGAGTTGGATGCACACATCGCGATGCATACCGACGCCGGGGTAGAAGCGGGGCTCGATCCTGTAGAGGCGAAGCGGCAGGCGCTGCTGCGCCTTGGCGGGAAAGATCAGGTGAGACAGGCACATCGCGATGGCCGAGGCCTATTGTGGCTGGAGAACTTTGCGCAGGATGTTCGCTATGGAGTGCGGACACTGCTGCGCGCACCGGGATTTACGATCACTGCTGTTCTGACGGTTGGTCTGGGGATCGGAGCGTGCACCGCGATCTTCAGCCTGGTGAATGCGGTGCTAATTCGGTCATTGCCGTATGGCAATCCGGAGCGGCTGGTTTATCTCTTTTCGCCTAATCCCGCTCTGAAAATTCCTGATGAAGTGATCTGCCCCAGCTATGGCGATTTCTACGAGTTCAAGCGCGAGGCCAAATCCTACGCGGATATGAGCAACTTCGAGCAGGCTCAATTCGGCCTGATGCAACAGGGCATCATGCAGCACATCGGTGGAGCGCGGGTTGACGAGGATTTCTTTTCGACCCTCCAGTCCATGCCGGAACTCGGTCGCGTTTTTGCGAAGGAAGACAATGAGGCGGCACATGCGAAAGTTGCGGTCATCAGCCATGCGTTGTGGGTATCGATGTTCGGCGCGAGCCCGGACGTGCTGGGGCGCTCCATCCAGCTGAAGTCACTGACGAACTCGGCGAGCTACCAGATCGTGGGTGTGATGCCGGCGGAATTTGAGTACCCGTTCAAGTCCGACTTGCCCTATGGGGATTCACATATTCAATCGACGCAGATCTGGGTGCCTCTTGCGCTTGACTCGAAGGCCAGATCTTCGCGGGCGCTTGGGAACAATGTATCGGTAGCACGACTCCGTTCGGGGGTGACCATTCATCAGGCGCAGGCGGAGATGGCCGGTATTATGGCGCGCCTGAATAAGCAATATGCAGCCGATCCGCAAGACGCGGAGATTCCGCGCACTGGTGGTGCGCTGGTTGATAGTTTCACCGGACTCTCGATCGGGCCGGTGCGGCCGCTGATGCAGCTACTGCTGGCGGCAGTAGGACTGGTGTTGCTGATCGCCTGCGGAAATATGGCCAACCTCCTGCTGGCACGCGCCGCCGAACGGGCGCGCGAACTGGGCGTACGCGCCGCCCTGGGCGCGGGCCGCGGCCGCATGGTGCGGCAATTACTGACTGAATCAATGCTGGTCGGGATTGGCGGATGTGTCGTGGGCATTGTGCTCGCGGTTTTCTTTCTTCGGTTCCTTCCGGTGCTTGATCCCGGCAATATTCCGCGGCTGAATGAGGCGTCGCTCGATGCGCGCGTCTTTCTGGTGGCGATCGGGGCGGCGATGCTGACGAGCCTGGTGGCGGGGTTGTTGCCGGCGATCGGTGCTTCGCGGATGGAGTTAACGGGGTTTTTGAAATCGCACGGGATGCGCGGGAGATCGGCGGGGCATAGCCGGTTACAGAGCGCGCTGATTGTTGCGCAGACAGCGATGGTGGTGGTGTTGCTGGCCGGAGCGGGGCTGCTGATCCGCAGCTACATCAACGTGGAGTCGGTGGATACAGGATTTACACGTTCCGCGGTTACGTTCCACGTGAGCCTCGACCAGCACTACGCACCAGAAAAGCAGCGTGACTTCTACAAAGAGCTCATGACCAAGCTGGAGGCGTTGCCCGGCGTGCAGGCCGCAGGAGGGGTTAACGATCTTCCGCTGTCCAACGCCGAGAGCATCGGATTTCTGTGGGTCGATGGATTTTCGAATAAGGAGTTTCAGCAGGCGGAGGGCCGTGTGGTCACGCCGCATTACTTCGAGGCCATGGAGATTCCGCTGATTGCCGGGCGCTATTTTACCGAAGCGGATACGACAGGCAGCGGGCCGACCATCATCAATCAGAAATTCGCCGATACCTATTTTCCGAACCGAAACCCGCTTGGTGGACGAATCAGCACGGATGACAAGCATGCAAAGTGGTCGACAGTCGTTGGCGTAGTTGCTGATGTTCGGCACATGAGTCTTGAGGAAGAACCACAGCCGCAAATGTACGGTGCAAATTACGATTTCGGCGACGAGTCGGTCGCGGTACGGTCATCGCTTCCGTCGGCCACCATAGAGAACGAAATTCGGGCCACACTGAAGTCCATTGATCCGAGTATTGCCATAACGGATATTCACACGATGGGAGATCTTGTCTCGGTCGCAAGCGCGAGGCGGCGATTCCAGACTTCCCTGCTGACGGTGTTTGCCGGAATTGCATTGATTATGGCGCTGGTCGGGTTGTCGGGCATGATGACGTTCTCAGTGAATCGGCGCACCCGGGAAGTTGGTATCCGCATGGCTCTCGGCGCGGAACGGCGTGATGTTCTGCTGCTGATTCTGAGGGGTGCCGCGGTGCTGGTGGGTTGCGGGCTGGCTGTGGGACTGGCGTGCACGTGGGCTGCCACGCGGCTCCTCAAGTCATTCCTGTTTGGCGTGAGCCAGCATGATCCGCTCACGGTGGCAATGGTATCGGTGCTGCTGGTGGTTTGCGGCTTGTTGGCGGCATTGGTTCCGGCGCGGCGCGCTGCGTCGGTCGATCCGGTGCAGGCTTTGCGAACGGAATAGGGAGGGAGCATTGCGAAAGCTTCGGGCACTAGGGATTCGGCTGAAGAACATGCTGCGCCGGGAAAAAGCGGAAGGCGATTTTTCGGCTGAGCTGCAGTCGCACATTGCGCTGCACGTGGAGGATGGGATTCGGGCTGGCTTGAGCCCGGAAGAGGCACGGCGGCGTGCGCTCATTCAGTTGGGAGGCGCAGAGCAAGTGCGGCAGGGGTATCGAGAGCGCCGTACAATTCCGTGGCTTGAGAACTTGATGCGCGATCTTCGCTATGCTCTTCGCACGCTTGGGAAGCATTCTGCTGTCACCATGGTTGCGATCCTCTCCATTGGCCTTGGAATCGGCGCCAACGCAACCATCTTTGCGATGGTCAGCCGGTTTGTGCTGAGGCCGGCGCCGGTGGGCGATCCGTCAACGTTGTTGTCGCTTCATATTGCGCCGCGAGACGGCGGGCCTTGCTGCAATGAATTCCCGTTGCCCGTCTACGACGATATACGCGACCAGGCCAAAGCGTTTTCCGGAGTTGCTGCCTATTACGAGCTCATTCCGGCATCTCTATCCGGCAGCGGAGAACCCGAACGCGTTTTCGCGCAGGCGGTTACGCCGAACTTCTTTGATGTGCTCGAACTACCGATGGTGCTTGGACGCGGTTTCTCTCAGGCTGAAGATCGAGCTCCCGTCGCAGTGATCAGCGCGCGGCTATGGCAGAGCCGATTTGCGAGTGATCCGGAAATCATTGGCAAGAACATCAAGATTTCCAGCCACTCTTTCACGGTTATCGGGATAGCATCTGCTTCGTTCCACAGCGTCGATCAGATACTGGACCCTGAAGTATGGGTTCCACTCGGAATTGCAGAGCAGCTGGTGCCGAATTTGCCGCCGCGCGATTCTCGCGAATACCACTGGCTCGCGGTTGTCGCGCGCCTTCGCCCCGGCGTTTTACGGACCCAGGCTGCCAGCGAACTCGACACGCTTGCGCACCGGTTCGCCGTTGGGTATCCAAAGACGGACAAGGACAACCTCTTCATATTCGAGCAGGCTGGGTCGCTTCCACCGCGGGAACGGACTGCTGTCCTTACGTTTCTGTTGGCCCTGTCTATCGTTGTTGTTCTTCTTCTGGCCATTGCGGGTGCGAATGTGGCGAATCTTCTCTTTGCGAAGGCTGCCGGACGCCAGCGCGAGATGGCGGTGCGGCTTGCGCTGGGAGCAACACGCGGGCGGCTGCGACGGCAGCTACTGATTGAAAGCATCCTGCTCGGAATCGCGGGAGGAGTTCTTGGTCTCTTGTTTTCGCTCTGGTCCACCCAGGCGCTCTCGGCGTTTCACGTGCCGGCACCAATCCCTCTCAATCTGTACATCGCACTGGATTGGCGCACAATGCTGTACATCCTGGCGGTCAGCATACTCTGCGGAACGTTCGTGGGGATGGCGCCGGCCTGGGCCGCGTCGCGTCCGGTTCTTGCCAATGCATTGAAGGTGGAGGACGCGCTATCAAATCCGGGTCGCCGCTTCTCTTTACGGAACATCCTGGTGGTAGCGCAGATTGCGATGTCGATAGTGCTGCTCTGCGTGACGGGACTCTTTCTGCGCAGCCTGGAGAGTGCGGCAAGGATTGATATCGGTTTCCGACCCAATGGCTTGCTTCTGTTGTCGGTCGATCCGCGGCTGAATGGGTACAAACCGGCGGAGATCAGCCGGTTGTTTGTCGAGCTTCGCCGCCGAGTTGCGGCCTTGCCGGGGGTTGATGCGGTTGTCACCACGGATCTGGCGCTGCTCTCGGCGGGCCATCGTAGCGACGGGTTCATGGTTGCCGGAGAAAACGAGAAGGGAAAAACAATTCCCACGGCCGATTTGTACATGACCACGCCGGGATACTTCAATGCACTCGGGATTCCACGGATTGCGGGTAGAGACTTTGCGAGTGACGTAGCCAGCGGCACAAGGGTTGCAATCGTCAACAAGGCCTTCGCCGACCAGCTGTTTCCGGGCACCAATCCCATCGGACAGCAGGTGAGCGGCGGCAGCTGGACGTACGAGATTGTTGGCGTTGTGGGGAATACCAAATCGCGGACTCTCGGAGAAGATACGCGCCCAATTCTCTATCGATCTCTGGATCAGAGCATCACAGAGGATCCGTCGCTGATGGGATACACGCTCATCGTCCACACGGCGGGAAACCCGGCGGCACTTGCCGAACCAGTGCGCCGGCAGGTCTACGCACTCGATCCGGCGTTGGCGATCTACAACGAGGAGACGATGGAGGAACACGTGCGCTCCGCCTATTTCCTGCCGCGGCTGGCTGCGACGCTGTTCGGGGTTTTCGGCTGCATCGGGCTCGTTCTGGCCGCCGTCGGACTGTATGGAGTTATGAGCTATGCGGTAAGCCGTCGCACGCGCGAGATCGGAATCCGGATGGCGTTGGGTGCGCGCCGTGGTCTTGTGGAGCGGCTCATCGTGAGACAGGGCATGGTACTTGCACTCATCGCAATGTTGCTGGGGTGGCCAGCGGCATGGATGCTTTCGAAGCTCGCGTCGAGTTTCCTCTACGGCATCCAGCCGCATGACATGCTGACGTTCACCATTGCGCCAATTTTTCTGGCGGTAATTGCATTGATGGCCTGCTGGCTTCCGGCGCGGCGCGCTGCGTCGGTGGATCCGGTGCGGGCGTTGCGGACGGAATAGGAGTATGGGAATGAAAAGACTACGGGCATTTTGGCTGCGGCTCGAAGGGGTTTTTATCCGCAGCAAAGCGATTGAGTTCGAAGACGAACTGGAGAGCCACATTGCGATGGACGTCGAATCAGGGACACAGGAGGGTCTGAGCCGCGACGAGGCTCGCCGCCAGGCGATGTTGAGGCTGGGCGGTGCGGAGCAGACGCGACAGGCTTACCGAGATCGCGCGACCCTTGGCCCGATTGAGAGCATTTTGCAGGACGTGCGGTTTGCCATGCGGCAGATGCGGCGCGCACCGGGATTCACGATTACGGCGGTGCTCACGCTGGCACTGGGGATCGGCGCCAACACCGTGATCTACACGCTCGTCGACTCGATTCTGCTGCAGCCGCTTCCCTACGCGCATCAGGACCGGTTGGTCCGTATCCACGGAGAGCACTCTCCAACCTTTCCCAAGGGTTGGATACGGGAGCTGAATTCTCATGGCACGGCACTCAAGTCAGTGGCGGGCTATGGTCCGGATGCAGAGTCGAACGTTTCGGAATCGGATGTGCCAGATCGTGTTTTCGGGGCGATGGTTACGGTGAACGCGTTTGACACGCTGGGGATTCATCCGGCGGCAGGCAGGTTTTTCTCGGCTGAGGATGCAGTTGCGGAGCAGGATCACGATGTGGTGCTCAGCTACGGTTACTGGCGTGAGCATTTTGGCGGGGATCCTTTGGCGATTGGCCGGCTGATGCGCATCGATGGCGTTTCACGGCGGATCATTGGGGTGATGCCGGCGGGCGTTCATTTTCCTTATGCCGACACGCACTTTATAACTCCGGTATCGTTCCGGGGCGACAGTGTGTTCGATCCCTGGACCGATTTCGATTTGCGAGGATTTGGGCGCCTGGCCAATGGGGCAACACTTGCCCAGGCACAGGCTGAACTGCGCAGGCTCCATGAAGTTCTGCTGCCGGGATTTCCGTTTCGCATGCCCGATATCTGGGCTTCAGACATGACCGCGGTACCGCTGCTGGAGTCGCAGACGGGGTCGATGCGTCCGCGGCTGCTGCTTCTATTCGGTGCGGTTGGGCTCATACTGCTGATTGCATGTGCGAACGTTGCCAACCTGATGCTCGCGCGAGCCACGGCGCGGGAGCGCGAGATCGCGGTGCGCAGCGCAGTGGGTGCGTCAGGGCGAAGGCTCGTTCAGCAGCTTCTTTCGGAGAGCGTCGTGATGGGGCTGACCGCCGGGATTGTGGGCCTGGGCGCGGGCTTTGCAAGCCTGCGCCTGTTTGTGCACCTGCTGCCCGCAGACACGCCGCGGATCGAGGATGTATCGCTGCACGCCGGCGATGTTGTCTTCACAATTTGCGCATCGGTACTGGCGGGTCTGCTGTTTGGGCTGATTCCGTCGATCAAGATGGCTTCGATGAATCTTCTGGGCACCTTGCGGGTGGGCGGGCGAACTTTGCTGGGGAGTGGATCGAAATTCAGGCTTGCCATGATGCTGGTGGTGGCGCAGATCGGGCTCACGGTGCTGGTGATTACGACAGCGGGGCTGGTGCTGCACAGCCTTTACCGGCTGATGCGTGTCGATCCAGGATTCCGGACGGACCACACTGTGACGGCGGAGGTTTCTCTCGATGCGTCGGCCTGCCAGCAGAAGGGTCGATGCGCATCGTTCTTCAGCGCGCTTCTCGATCGCATGCAGAGCATTCCGGGGGTGGAGGGTGTTGCGTTTGTCGACTCGCTTCCCATGAGCGGGCGCGAAGACAACTACGTGTACGACGCGGAGGATCATCCGCGGGATGCGCGAGAGGGCGCGCGCCTGGCAACCGGCCGGATCGTATCTGCCGGGTACTTCAGTACGTTGAACCTGCACCTGGTGACCGGGCGGCTGCTCGACGCGGAGGATTCTTCCGGCACCACTCACGCAGTTGTTGTGAACGAGCACATTGCGCAACATCTATGGCTGAATCAGAATCCCATTGGCAAGCACCTGGAAAGCGTCGTAGATGAACCATCTCCAGCGGTGTGGAATTCGGCGAAGGCGTCGGTCGTGGTTGGCGTAGTTCGCAATGCGCGCGAAGGGAACCTTGAAGAAGGATTTCGCGATGCGGTCTATTTGCCGATGACTCCTGAGAGGGAGCAGCCGGTGATGTTCGCCATGTTGCGGACGCGAAGCTCTGCTGCGGAAGCTGCATCTGGTTTGCGCAACGCCGTCGCGAGTATAGATTCGCTGGTTCCGGTGACGCGGGTTCGCACGCTCGATGGCCTGGTTGCGACCTCAGTAGCGGCACCGCGGGCGCTGGCGATACTGCTGCTGGGATTTGGAGCGCTGGCCATTGTGATTGGCGCGGTGGGCGTTTACAGCCTGATTGCGTATATCGTGAGCTGGCGCACGCGCGAGATTGGGCTGCGGCTGGCGCTAGGCGCACAGCGCTGGCAGATTGTGATGGACGTGGTGAGACAGAGCCTGTACCTGGCGGCTGCGGGTTGCGTTGCCGGTCTGGCCGCAGCGGTGGCATTAAGTCGGGTGCTGCATAGTTTTCTCTTCGAGGTGAGCGCGATCGATCCGCTGACCTTCGGCCTGGTGCCGCTGCTGATGGCAATGGTGGCGTTGCTGGCAGCGTGGGTGCCTGCGCGGAGGGCCGCCGGGGTTGATCCGATGGAGGCTTTACGAACGGAGTGAGGAGGCGAGATGCACAGAATGCGCGTGCTTTGGGCCAGGCTCCGCGGCCTATTCGATTCAAAGCGGATGTCCGGGGAGTTTGACGCAGAACTCGAGAGCCACATTGAGGCGGATGTGGAAGAAGGCACGCGTTCAGGTTTGACTCCGACGGAGGCGCGGCGTCAGGCATTATTGCGCCTTGGCGGTGTGGAGCAGGCACGCCAGAGATATCGCGAACGAACAACGCTACCCTGGCTCGAACATCTCGCGCGAGATATGGGGTACGCGTTGCGTGGGTTTCGCCGCAATCCTGTGTTTGCCGTAACCGCGATCGCAACGCTCACATTAGGAATCGGCGCGACTGCCGCGGTCTTCAGCGTTGTGGATCGAGTGCTTTTCCGAAGCTTGCCTTATGCGCATCCTGACCGACTGGTCTCGGTCGGCCTGACCGCGCCAATCATTCCTCAGGAATTCATGCTGGGTGGCTCGTACTACGCTTGGCGAGATAATCAGAAGCCGTTCGCGGCATTGACCTCAGAGACAGGCGTGAATCCGTGCGATCTGACCGAGCACAATCCCGCGCATCTGAATTGCGCGAGCGTTGAAGGGAATTTTCTGCCTACGCTCGGAGTATCGCCGATTCTAGGTCGTAACTTTCTGCCCGAGGAAGATCGGCCGAATGGACCGAAGGTGGCGCTGATCTCCTACGGGCTTTGGATGAGCCATTACAGCCGTGATCCAGGGATCGTCAACCGGCTAATTGATGTTGATGGAAATCAAGTACGCGTCATCGGCGTGCTGCCGAGTGACTTCGAGATGCCGGCACTGGAGCAGGCAGACGTGGTTGTGCCCGAGGCGCTGGATGAGGCGGAACAGCGCAAGGCCGATCCCGGACGCGTGATGTATGCGTTCGCGCGGCTCAAGCCCGGAGTCACGGCGTCACAGGCGATAGAACAATTACAGCCTGTATTCAATTATTCGTTGAGCCTGGCTCCGGCGCGGTTCCGCAGTGAGGTGCATCTTCGCGTGCGTTCAGTGCGCGACCGCCAGATGCAGGATGTGAAGCTGGTGGCGTGGCTATTACTTGGGGCGGGAATGTCGGTGTTGTTGATCGCGTGTGCCAATGTAGCGAGCTTGCTGCTCACGCGAGGTGCAAATCGTGAGCGCGAGCTGGCGGTGCGTTCCGCCCTCGGCGCGAGCCGTAGCCGCCTCATCGGCCAGACATTGATGGAGGCGATTCTTCTTTCGTGCTTCGGGTCCATCGCAGGCTGCCTGCTGGCGGAAGGGCTATTGCGCATTTTCGTGGCGATTGCACCCTCGAGCTTGCCGTTTCTCGCCAAGGCGCAGATCGATCTGCGAATTGTGGGGTTCACTACGATTGTTGGAATACTCACGGGGATTGTCTTTGGCCTGATCCCGGCGATGTTCCGGCCTCGCGCAATCGCTGTTGCAGCGCGAACAACGAGTGCGCACGCTCGCGCGTGGCTGCGAAAGGGGATGGTGGTTTCTCAGATCGTAGTGAGCGTGATCCTGCTGGCGGGGGCTGCATTGCTGGTGCGCAGCTTTTCGCGCCTCCAATCGGAACCACTGGGACTCGAGACCCACGGAGTGGTCACGGCGAATATTTCGCTTAATCGGTATCGTTATACGACGGTCCAGAGGCAGATGCAGTTCTTTCTGCAGGTCGAGGAGTCCCTGCGGAGACTACCGGGGATTTCAGCGGTTGGCCTGAGCGATACAGTGCCGCCGGGTGGATATCATCACGACCACATTTTCGGCATCATCACCGTGGAAGGCCGCGCGCCGATGACGGGAGGAACGGGCGGGATGGTCGTCTGGCGCAATGTGACGCCGGATTACTTCAAAGCGCTCGATATTCCAATTGTGCGCGGGCAGGCGTTTACCGAGGAGCAGAGGAATTCGAAGGAAAACGTTCTGATTATCAGCAGCCTCCTCGCTTCACGGCTTTTTCCGGGACAGGATGCAGTGGGGAAGCGCATCAGGCCGACTCCGAATTCTCCATGGTTCACCATCCAGGGCGTGGCGGCGAACGTGAAGAACGCGGGCTTGAACGGCGATGATGAGCCTGAGTATTACTGTTTGCGCCGAAACGTGGTGGAAGACTGGCAGCAGGCACCCACGGTAGTGCTGGAGCTGAAGACGACACTGGCTCCGCAGGCTCTGGAAGGCTGGATTCGCGCGCAGATTCAAGCGGTCGATCCGACGGTGCCAGTTGAAGTGGGAACCCTCGATACGTGGGTTGGCCGGCTTGCAGATCGGCCGCGCTTCGAGACCGCGCTGCTGAGTTTTTTTGCGACGACGGGGTTGTTGATGGCGGTTATCGGACTCTACGGAGTAGTCGTGTTCATGGCTCAGCAACGCACGCACGAGATTGGGATTCGCATGGCCCTCGGTGCGACGCGGGCAGACGTGCTGCGGCTGATCCTTGGCCAGGGATTGCGTCTGGTGTTGCTGGGCGGGGCGATCGGCCTATGCGCCGCATTGGCACTGGCGCGGGTGATGCAGGTTGTGCTGTTCAAGGTGACACCGCACGATCCGGCCAGTTTTGCCGTGGTTGCAGTGTTGCTCGGGCTGGTAGCGCTTCTGGCAATTCTCATTCCGGCGCGATCGGCGATGAAGACTGATCCGGTGAGTGCGCTTCGCTGGGAATAGGGTGGCGCGTGCTCGCAAAGCGTTGGGTGATACACTCCGCGCGAGGGGCTGAATGCGAGCCAGTGCAATGGAGTTTCGCCTGCGAATGGCGATCAATGCGGCAATTATTATTCTGGGTTTCTGGGCACCATGGACCGAGGCGTGGGGAATCGGCCATCGCATTTCGCTGGTTGAGTGGGCGTCGCTGGAGTTGAGCCGCTCGCATGCGACATCGTTCGCAATTTCCACGACCATCGTAGTCATCCTGGCCGCACTCTGCTCCATGATGGGCGCGATATTTCGTGTATGGGGGTCAGCCTACCTGGGTCCGAGCACGGTAAACCATCTGAGTATGCTGGCCGGCAAAGTGGTGGCCGATGGGCCGTATCGGTTGGTGCGTAATCCGCTCTATATCGGGCTGTGGTTCATGGTGGCAGGGATGGCTTTTCTGATGCCGGTAACAGGAGCGCTGTTTGCCGTGGTGCTGGTCACGATCTTCATGGTGCGGCTGACGCTGGGCGAAGAGGCATTTCTCAAGGAGCAGCTCGGGAATCCATATGTCGCGTATCTACAAGCGGTGCCGCGTTTCATTCCGCGATTGCGGGGCGCGCCCGTTTCGACGGAGACAGAGCCGCATTGGCTTCGAGCCGTGCTCGCGGAGTTGACGCCGATCGGGATATTTGCGGCCATCGTGGTGTATTCGCGGAACTATGATCTGGCTCTCGCCGGGCGCATCATTCTCATTTCCTTCGGAGTTTCGCTGGTGACGCGCGCCTTCCTACCCGGTGTGGTTAAGGCTGAACTGGCAAAGTAGGATGTTGCTTGCCGAGGCGACCAAGGTGTGTCCAACCGAAGCCGTTGGAGTATTTCAATCCGTACCCCATCAGGCGATCTACGCCGATATGGTTGGTCCAGATGAGGGCGAAAGGAAGTAAAACCGGCACGTGCAGAAGTAGGGAGCTGAGCGCGAGTGCGCCCGGCAGCACGTAGGTATGCATAGCGTTGTAGACGCGTGCGCCCTGGCAGGATCCGGCGAGGTAGCCAAGCATCGAGAGATCCGGCACAAGCCAGAAGGCCGCAAACAGCCCCCAACTCGCTCCGGTGTGTGCGTATAGTACTGCCGAAACGAGGGCGACCGCGAGACCCTCAAGCCGCAACAGCGTCAGCACGGACCCGTTTGCCGTGGCGTTTGACTGAGTGATTCCGTTTACCTGCGTCGCCATTTCTTATAGATGTGCAGGGGGCGCGGAGTTACTCGAAATTTTCAGCAGCAGGTGGGGAGGGAGATCGGCGCAAATGAAATCGGGGAAGAGCGGGAGCTCTTCCCCAGGTTGTACTGCACCCCTCAGGGAATGGAACTACTTCTTCGGCGGAGCGATGACGTCCTTGGCCGACTTTGCCACGCGGAACTTCACCACGGTTTTCGCCTTGATCTTGATAGCCTCGCCCGTTTGGGGGTTGCGGCCCATGCGCGCCTTGCGCTCTGCCTTGACGAGGCGGCCGATGCCGGGGATTACGAACACGCCGTTTTTCTTGGTTTCCTTGATGGCGGTTTCTGCCAGAAGATCAAGGAACGCCGCTGCTTGCTTGTTGGTCAATTCGAGCTTCTCGGCCATGTGCCGGGTAAGTCCAGTCTTGGTCATTCCTGCTGCCATGTGATGTTCTCCTTCGCTAGAACCGGTCTCATGAACCGGATTTAATCAACTTGCCTAAATTCATGGAACCCGCCAGATGGTCGGGCGCCATACTTCGTAACCAGCCGCACAGGGATCATGAGACCGGTTGTTGCCGTTGCCTGGTATCCCGCCGTCGAAGACTTCTTCCGCAGATCGCAAAAGGAAGCCGCGAAACGTGCCGCATGAGGGAGGTGCGACCTCAGGTGTTTCGAACCTTATAACTGAACGCCTGGAGGCAACCTGTTGCACGAAAACCCTGTATTCATGCGGGTTCCGAGAAACCCTGTCGTTCGTAACAATGCGGCTTGGGACGGCCTGAAGTCAATGGAAAAACGTCGGTTTTCCACAATTTTCTTGGGTTTTTATGCCTGTTTAGCCTAAAAATGCAGGTTTTTACTGGTTTTTCGGTACTTTTGTGTCCTTCGGGCCGGAAGGACAAGCCTGCGGTCACCGTTTGAAGGGAGACGAAAAGGAGCCTCAATGAAGACCAAAAAGCACTTTCCTTTTGGGTTGTGCTGCAGCTGAAATGGGGGTGTTCAGCGCGTCTACCATCGGTGCCAGCAGCTTGAAATGCTTGATCAGGATCTTGGCGAAATCCTTGCGCTGCGCGGCACCGGCGGGCAACACGGTGCTTAGTCCCCATTGCTTGCAGCGAATGAGATCCATGGCCGGGTGGTCTGCGGGAAAGCCTTTTGGAGGACGCGTTAAGGCTTCGCCCTCAAACTCGCTGAATGTTTTGCGGACCGAGGGCTTCTTGAGAATTTTTCGGAAGTCGTCGTGATTTTCGAGCAGCCAGTGACGAATGGCTGCGAGCTGTTCTTTTTCCGGCATGTAAGCGCCGGCCGCGATCACCACGCCCTTGGGGCTGACCTGGAAGTAATAACCGGCGCCGGATGTTTTGTCGAGGCGGGTGTGGGTCCACCACGCAGCAACGTGCGTCTTGTAGGGTCGCTTGTCGTGAGTAAAGCGCGTGTCGCGATAGATGCGGAACAAAGATTTTTCTGCCGGTCGCACGTGGTCGGGCGCGAAGTCCATCATCGCGTCAGTCACTTTGCGGATGATGGCGAGCATGGGCTCTTTCAGAAGTGCGTCAAACTCCGGCTTGCGCGGCGCGAACCAGTCGCGGTCATTGTGCTTGGTGAGATTACGAAGAAAAGTAATGGCTTCGGGCCGGAGATACGGCGCCGGTGTGGCAGCGGTGGCCCTGGGAGTGCGTGGCATACGTTTGCCAGTGTAGGTGAGTGGGCAGTGCGATGCATGCACAGGGGACGTAATTCCTGAGGAAATCGGTTGAATCGTACGCTCGAACTGGGATGCGGGTCGCGCGACGCAGGATCTTTTCCGGCGAATGCAGCCCGAACAGCGTGGTACAAATCACGTTATGAAAGTCTGGTTCATTACCGGCGCCAGCCGCGGCATGGGTGCGGAATTTGCCAAGGCCGCTCTCGAGTCCGGCGATGCGGTCGTCGCCACTAGCCGCAATGCAGAGAGCGTAATCAGGGCTCTTGGAATTTTCGAACGGCTCTACCCGTTCACGCTCGATGTGACGCATCCGGCTGACGCCGACAAAGCTGTGAAAGCTGCCGTGCAGCAGTTTGGCCGCATCGATGTTCTGGTCAATAACGCAGGATACGGACTGTGCGGCGCGCTCGAAGAGTGCAGCGTTGAAGAGACACTGGCGCAATACCAGACCAACGTCTTCGGCCTAATTAATGTGACAAGGGCCGCGCTGCCCGTTCTGCGAGCTCAACGCGCTGGACACATCATCAACATCAGCTCAGTCGGCGGCTTTCATGCCGATGCCGGGGTATCGGCATATTGCGGCACCAAGTTTGCCGTGGAAGGCCTGAGCGAGGCACTGGCCAAGGAGTTTGCTCCGCTGGGTATCCGGGTCACCATTGTTGAGCCCGGCTACTTTCGTACTGAGCTTCTCGCTCCGGAAGCGCTGCAATACGCGGCGACGGAGATCGATGACTACGCCGAAACCGCAGGAGCGGTGCGGAGGTCGGCACCTGAGATGCACGGGAAGCAAGCTGGCGATCCGCGCAAGCTGGCGCTCGCCCTGTTGCGCATCGTCAATAGCAGCGATCCGCCGCTCCGCTTTCTGGCTGGCTCGGATGCCGTCGGTGTGTTCGAGCAGAAATTGGAGCAGGCGCGAACCGATCTCGATCGCTGGCGTGAGCTTTCGATCTCGCTGGCCCATGACATGTGAGGCAACTACCGCCAAGCCTGAGCTATTGACGCCCTCGCGATTTGCTATCGGATCACTTTCAACGCAGCACGGAAGAGGCCGTCGAAGTCGGCGGCGAGAGCCTTGTCTTTGGCCACTGATTGTTCGATTGCTTTTTCTGCGGCGAGACGTTGGTAGCCGAGGTTGGTGAGCGCCGAAAGCACATCGTCTACCGCTGGACCTGCAACCGCGCCTGGAGTCGGAGCGACGGCGAAGTCTTCCAGCTTGTCCTTCAATTCGACGACGAGGCGTTCGGCGAGTTTTTTGCCCACACCGGGGATCCGCGTGAGCTGGGCGTGATCCTGCGCGCGGATGGCTTGCACGGTGCGTTCGGTCGAGAGGCCGCTGAGGATCTTGATGGCGAGTTTGGGACCTACGCCGCTGACGGTGATGAGGCGTTCGAAGAGGCGCTTTTCTTCGCGATCGAGAAAGCCGAAGAGCGCAATCTGATCCTCGCTGACCTGGGTGTGGATGTGCAGGGACGTTTCGGCACCGACGCTGGGAAGTGCAGTAAATGTGGGGACGGAGATGACGACGTCATATCCCACGCCGGCGGCTTCAACGATGGCCTGGCCGGGTTCTTTATGGATGAGTTTGCCGCGAAGGTGTGCGATCATCAAGGTCTTTCAGAACAAGGGGGTGAGCCCCTCTCCATCTTACAAACTTGCGGCGGACCGTTCAGTGTTCTTTGTTGCTTCGCAAGATACTCCGTTTGACGGATGCGGTTTCGGGTTATGCTGGGTCGATTCATTCTTGCCCATCCTGCGTTTGGATTGCGGTCCCCATACGTCCCAAAATTTTGGTGCCGCGCGGAAGATCGCGAAACCTGATCGATGCCTTGGAAATGGTAAACAGAGGGAGAGATTGGGAGATGAAAGCATTCCTGAACTTTATGAAGGCGTTCCTGAAAGAGCTTGGGAAGTGGGCCAGCTTCGCCTACTTGCTCCGTTTCGCCTTGTTGCTCTGGCTGTTTGGTCCAGTCCTTTGTGTTCTCAACATGCTGGATAAGACCTTGACGAGCGGAATCCTGGTCTCAGAGGTCTGGGAGCAATACCTGTGCGTTGGCTTCTTTCTGGTCTCAGCAGGATTCGCCGCGCTAGTCCTGGCGCGCATCGCACTGATCAATGGTCCCGAGCGGCTTGACCTGCCAATCGCACCTGAAGACTGCAGACCGAATGTACTGAGAACCCTGCTGGTGAATGACAAGGGGGAGCGGGAGTTCCTGGCGCTCCTTGTCGCCCAGGTTCCAAATCTATTTGTCTTCGCGTACCTCATTCATTTCGGAGTATGCCAGGGGGTCGGACCCCAGGCCATCATCGTCGGCTTTTTCATCGGGTTGGTGCTGGCCTGCATTTTCTGGTGGAATGCGAACGCGTGGTACTACCTCACCTACAAAGCGCACACCAACGCGCCCAAGACGTTCATCCTCGGACAAAACGCGGCGCGAACGATCATATTTCCCAGGCCGATGTTCGGATTGAACCGGGCAAATGATCCGTGCCCTGGCAAGATAACAATTGAACAGGTCAAGACTGTCCTTTGCGGCGCCACATTCACGAAGATCCATAAGTTATCGGGTCTTCAATTGTTCATAGGACAGCCCGGCTATCAGCAGGATCCCAAAGCAGAGTCTCTCTATGAAGCGCACAACTTCGCGATCATCTCGCTAGCGGTATTTGCGGGATTGTATTTTCTGATTTGGCCGCTCACGGCCCCAGTGGGAGCGCCTGTTGCGTCATGGATTGCGATTGCGGCGCTGGGGGTGTTCCTAGGATTTGTCGTTTACGTGTTCTGGACAGCGGAACCAGAAGCAGAACACGGAGAGGTTGCTCACCTGAAGAAGATCCAGGTTTGGAACACAGTTTCTATCGGTGCATTTTTTCTGACTGTGCTGGCGCTCTATCTCTTCACTCAGATTGAGAGATTTCCGATTTTCGCAACGGTTCTCATTCTCGTTATTGCCGTGGGTTGGATGCTGGCGGCATTGGCTTTTTTCCTCGACCGCTATCGGGTTCCCGTCCTCACCTTGCTTCTGGTTGCGCTGGTGGTCCCGCGAATGTTTCATCTGGACCGCACTTTCTATGTTGACTCTTCGGGGGTGCACGCCGGAAATGGGCAAGAGGAGCACTATGTCTCCATCACATCCGCAAAGGAAGGCGCAGGTGAGGACCTGCCTGATCCCTCCACAATTCTCAGGGCGCGTCTGCAGGCAATTCAAGATGGCAAGCCGCTAATCATCGTCACCGCTACTGGAGGCGGACTTCATGCTTCTGCATGGACGGCAACGGTGCTTGCGCATCTCGAACAGACGTTGGGGCCGGATTTTCACAAGCACCTTCTCCTCGCCAGCACCGTGTCGGGCGGGAGCGTGGGGCTAATGCCTTATCTGCGTGAACTTCACGACGGCACGCTCGATTCCAGCACTCCAGAAATAGCAACGGAACGCATGCAAACCGTAGCGCAATGCTCGAGTCTTGAGGGCGTGGGATGGGGACTGGTCTACTACGATCTGCCCAAATCATTCATTCCGGTGCTTCCCTATATCGTGCCACCATCGTCGGGTGATGGCGATCTCAATACGAATGGCGATGGGCGGACGCCCCTGGGGAAAGATCGTACATGGGCGCTGCGAAAGTCGTTTTTGCGAAACCTCAACGATGCCTACTGCAAGCATGTGTGGGAGACAGATACGCATACGAAGGCCCGATGGAATTCTCGTCAGGATGTGCAAAAAGAGTTCCGCGTGAAGTTGAAAGATCAGACCGGCAGTGGCCTCACGCTGCGAGACTTCCCTGCTGGGTCGGGTCCGGCGTTCACGATGAATACCACGGTGGTTGAGAGTGGAGAACGATTTCTATCTGCGAATTACCGGATTCCGAATTGCCAGCTGGAGGATGGACCACGTCCTGACTACCGAGCGCGATCTTTTCTTGAGACTTTCAAGAAGCGCATCGTAGACGAGAAGGATGGGGGCTACTCCGACCTTCCCCTTGCCAGCGCGGCGCAGCTTTCCGCAACTTTTCCGTATGTCTCGTCTTCTGATCGAGCGCCGATGGTTGTAGACAACGCTGTGAACGGCGTGCATTTTGCTGACGGAGGTTATTACGACAACGATGGAACGGCATCGGCACTGGAGTTTCTGCGCTACGCGCTGGGCCCCGCCAACACGAACCCTGCTTCGGGCACCACACCAGAGCCTGCAAAGGCAGCAGTCCGCTGCCAGTCGCTAGAGGTGGCAGAGAACGCGCCCCTGCGAATCCTGCTCATCGAAATTCGCAACAGCAATGCCATTTACGGCAGCAGTTCGGAATCTACTCCTGATCACAACGGCGGCAGCGCCCCGTGGAACCTCTTCAGCCAAGTGGGCGCCCCGCTGCTTGGTTTCTGGCAGGCAGGTCACGAGAGCATTACCCCGAGGGATCAGTCGGCGCTGGAACTGTTGGAACATGCCTATGCCGGAAGGGTCATCATCGAGTCGGTAGTATTCGCGGATCAATGGTCCACCGATACGGTGGGAACCGATCCGCTAAATTGGTCGCTTACGCCTCAGCAAAGGAAAGAGGTGCGTTCCTCTGCAGAACGGAGCGAGCTGAAAGGGCTCTACGACGTTGCCGGCAGATGGTTCAATGCCGCATCCAGCGTCTGGAGTAAAGGCCCTGCGGGCGATGGGGGACCTCAGGACGATTCGAAGCAGTGTTCAACCAAGTAGTCCCATTCGCCTGGCTACTCGCTCCAGGGTTTCGAGGGCGCGGTCGAGCTGCGCGCGGGTGTGTTCGCTGGTAAGAATCAGGCGGATGCGGGCTTTGCCTTCCGGCACGGTTGGGAAGGCGATACCGGTGCCCATCACGCCTTCGTCAAAGAGCGCGCGCGAGTAATCCATGGCGGCGCGACCTTCGCCGATGATGACCGGGGTGATCGGAGTTTCTGTAGCGGGCGTATTGATGCCTCCGATGTTGAAGCCGGAGCGACGCAGTTCGCCCTGGAAGTAGCGGGTGTTGTCCCATAGGCGCTCGATGCGCTCCGGCTCCTGCTCGACAATGTCGAAGGCGGCGATGCAACTAGCGGCTACTGACGGCGGATGCGAGGTTGAGAAGAGGAATGGGCGCGCACGGTGATAGAGGTAGTCGATCAGGTCCTTCGATCCGCAGACGTAGCCACCGAGGGCCCCAATGGCTTTCGAGAGCGTGCCGACCTGCACATCAACGCGGCCATGCATGCCGAAGTGATCGACGCTGCCGCGGCCATTGCGACCGAGGACGCCGCTGGCATGGGCGTCGTCGACCATCATGATGGCTCCGTACTTCTCGGCCAGCGTGGCCAGCTTGTCGACCGGGCCGATGTCGCCGTCCATCGAGAACACGCCGTCGGTAATGACGAGCTTGTGGCCGGGCTCGTTCGCGACTTCGTTCAGCAGTTGTTCGCAGTGGGCAATATCCTTATGGCGGAAGACCTTGATCTTGGCGCGGGAAAGACGGGCGCCGTCGATGATGCTGGCGTGATTGAGTTCGTCGGAGAGGATGAAGTCTTCTTTGCCGAGAATGGCGCTGACAGTGCCCGAGTTGGCGGCGAAACCGCTTTGGAAGACGACGCAGGCTTCGACGTTTTTGAACCGGGCGATCCTTTCTTCGAGCTCCATATGGATGCGCATGGTTCCGGCGATGGTACGCACGGCGCCGGAGCCGACGCCGAGTTCGCGAGTGGCCTTCAACGACGCTTCAATCAGCCTGGGGTGGTTGGCGAGGCCGAGGTAATTGTTGCTGGCGAGGTTGATGACCTCGCGTCCATCGTAGTGGCACACCGGGGCCTGCTGGTCATCGAGCACGCGCAGCGTGAAGTGCGTTCCCCTGGCGCGGAGATCGTTCAGAACATCGGTTAAATAGGCAAGCTGCGGACGACTTGTCGTCTGCGGAGCAGTAGCCGTTTCCGTCATGGCACTTTACCTCAACTTTGAAAGGATAGCGCGGCGGGTGGGGTGGAGTGTACGAAGAGGGGGCCGCTTACTCGGTGAAGGATAGCTGGACTTTGCGGAGTCCGCGGAGAGCATTGCAGATGTAGACAGCGTCGGCAGATTTGAGTTCGGAGAGGGTGAGGACGCGTTCTTCCATGTTGGAGCGGGTTTCAAGCAGGTGGCGGCGATAGACACCGGGAAGAAGGCCGCACTCGATTGAGGGTGTGTACCAGCGGCTTGATTTCTCGATGATCACGTTGCTGATGGCGCCTTCGGTGACCTGCCCGTTGGTATTGAGAAAGAGAACTTCGGCAAAGCCTTCCGCGCATGCGGCTGCAAATGCCCGGTTGTAGACAGCCCGGCGAGTAGTTTTGTGGAAAAGAAATAGGTCGTTTGGGTCAGTGCGTTTCTTTTCAAGGCACACCCGTGCTATGGCTGTTCGATTCGGTTCGGCGAACGGTTCGGAGTCAATGTGCATTGTCCCGTTCGCATCAAGATGGAGGCGGACTTTCTGCGCATGGCTGCCGGTGAAGGTGTTGGTGGCTGCCAGCAGTGCGGATTGGATGGCATTTCGGTCAAAAGTGAAGCCGAAGTAATTCGCGGAGTCGGTGAGCCGGTCGAGATGCAGATCAAGGAGCGGATAGGCTCCGTCCCAGAGCATGGTTTCGATCAGCGAGAATGGTTCGGCGGTACGGGTGAGGAATTCGGCTTTCAGCTGACACTCGCGAAATTCAGCCGGGGGGTCAGAGTCGATGACGATTCCGCTTCCGACGCCCATGGCGGCGCCACTGGCGGTTGCCTGGCGATCTTGGAGGGTGAGCGTCCGGATGGCGACGTTGAACACTGTTTGCTCGCGAGAGAGGAAGCCGATGGCGCCGGTGTAGATGCCGCGCGGCTGGTCTTCAATTTGCGCCAGTAATTGCATAGCGCGAATCTTCGGCGCGCCGGTGACCGAGCCGCAGGGGAAGAGCGCGCGGAAAATGTCTTTGTGCTGCACGTCGGGCCGCAATTCTCCGCTGATCGTAGAGGTCATCTGCCACAGCGTGGGAAAGCGCTCAACTTCGAAGAGCTTGTCGACGTGGACGCTGCCGAATTTGCAGATGCGGCCAAGATCGTTGCGAATGAGATCGACGATCATTACGTTTTCGGCGCGGTTTTTCTGGTCGTTGGCCAGCCAGGCCGCGATTTCCCGGTCTTCGGCGGTGGTGCGACCGCGCGGTGCGGTGCCTTTCATGGGCCGAGTGGTGATATGACGCGCGGCGCCATCATGCCGAACATGGAAGAAAAGCTCGGGCGAGAGTGAGAGGATGTGGCAGCCCGATTGGCAGTGGAGGAATGCTCCGTAGTCGACTGGCTGGGCTGCCTGAAGCCTTGCATAGAGTTGAGCGGGCGATTCCACAATTTCGGCGTGCAGCGGAAAGGTGAAGTTCAACTGGTAGACATCGCCGGCGCGAATCCAGTCATGAATCTGCGCGATACGAGCGGAATATTTCGCCTGGTCGAGGGAAAACGACACCGAGGGAGGGGGCAGTGGCTCGCCATGCCCGGGTGCCGCTAAGCCGGGGGGCTCGTCGCCAAGAAATGTGCCGGTGCGATGGTCGAAGAGATAACAATGCTCGTAGATCCCGAACCAGGCGAGGAGATCGTCGGGGCGAGTGCGCCGCTGGGTTGCGGTGGGCTCAAAATACTGCCCGCATTCGTAGGCGAAAAATCCGGCAGCGAAGAGATCGCGCCGCATGGCATCTTCAACTTCGGGGAACAGCGCATCAAGGTCAGCCGCACTACGAGCTTCAATGACGCGCTGGGGGTTGGTAAAGATGCGGCTGAACGCAGATTCGCCGGGCCGTGACGTCTCAAACAGGAGAGTACCCGGGTTTTTCGCAACCAGTGAGTAGAGCTGGTTGGGGAGCGAGTGCCAGCGATTCATGCAACCGCCGGTTGTGCGCTACTGCCCGGCGGTGACGGTCAGCGCGACAGAAGTGTATTGCGTATTTGCGGTTACGCCATTGCTGGATTGCGCCGCAATTTTTACGGTGTAGTTTCCGGCTGGCGTGGGCAGATTACGGTTGGGTCCGTGATTGTGGTAGTTGTAGAGCGGCGAGCATGCACTAGCACCAAATACGGTGATCAGGGCGAGCAAAGCAATCAGCGCTAAACGGCTGAGGAAGCGACGGCGGCGAGCGCCGAAGGCCAATCCAGCCAGGGCGAGAACACCGGGGAACACTGCCCATGCAATGGGGGCGGCATCCCGATGAGATTCATTCCTGGCGCCGGTCAGGGTGCCGGTTTCGGTGGCGATCACCATGGTGCTGTTGATCGCGGCTGTTCCACCGACAGGAATCTCGATGTTCTCAGGGGTGAAGGTGCAGGCGGACTGGTCAGGGAGTCCGGAGCAGGAGATGGTTACGAACATTGGAGACGCGAGCGAGGCGGCATTGACCGGGGTGACAGAGACCACTGCCGATCCTGACTGACCCTGGGCCAGTGAGAGCGTGCCAGGCGCAACCGCGACCGTAAAGCCTGGTGTGGAAGTGGAGACGGCCGCTATCGGGGTGACCTCAGATTTTGAGGTGAGATGGGAGGAGTCTCCGGTATAGATGGCCGTGAAGTTGTGATTGCCGGGAGCAAGCTCGAGAACCTCGATGGCCTGACCCTGAGGGTCGAGCGTAAAGCCAGCGAGCGGCTTGCCGTGGTCCATGATCGAGATGGAACCGGCGGCGGGAAGCCCGTCAGCGCCGGAAACCGCTACAAACAGATTGGCTTCGGTCAGGCCATTCATGTCGCGGGTATCGACGAGCAGGGTCGTCTGCGTGGCTTGTTGCGTACCGACAGGCGCGGCTGCGGATAATGGGGTCGCCAGAGCGACGCCGAGTCCGACAGCCAAGGTAAACCGCAGACCGCGGCAAAACATACGTATCACGTGCACCTGCTCCAAATCAGTAGAAAAAGTCGTTATCGCCCGGTTTTCGTGCGTACTCCCATTGTATCCGGCAGGGGCGGGAGAGGCGAACAGCTTCCCGGCCTGTTCCAGCGGATGTCAGTTGGACGCTGTGAAGGGAATAGGGATAGTGAGCGGCAAAAACCAGCCGGCACTACTCCTCCCGAAGCAGTTGTGCAGGATTAACGGCAAGGGCACGACGGGCCGGGATCCAGGTGGCAATGAGGCCGATGGCGGCCATGGCGGCGACGGCTCCGAGCAAGACAAGTGGATCGCGCGAGGTGGCCTGGTACACAAGCGCAGCGAGGAGCCGGCTGGCAAGGACTCCGAAGATGAGGCCGGCGGCCGATCCCAAGAGCAAAACCAGGAGAGGACGGCCAAGAGCGGCGCGCACCAGTTGGGCGCGATGAGCCCCGAGCGCCACACGGATACCGAGTTCGCGCAGGCGACGTGAGACGGAGTAGGCGGCCATACCGAAGACGCCGGTTACGGCAAGCATCGCGGCCAGCAGTCCCATGACTCCGAGAGCGGCGGTAGCAACGCGCGCTGGAAAGAGCACGAGGGCGAGGTTGTCTTCCCAGGTTCGAAGGACGATCGGCAGGCTTGAGTCGATGCCGCCAATCATCGCATTGAGCGCAGAAGCCGTTTCGGCCGGGGAGAGTTGGGAGCGGACGACGAGAACGGTGTTGCCGTCATGCTCCTGCGGAAGCGGGAAGAACATTGCGGCGGTGGGATCTTCGGTCAAGGATCCGTACTTGCCATCTTCAACGACACCGACAACCTCGTAAAGCGTCTTGTCGCGTAACAGGAAGTGGCGACCAACTGCGGGTGTGTCGCCGAACATTCTGTGCGCAAACGTCTGGTTCACGAAGGCGACCTTCGGTGAGTTGGGTCCGTCATCCCACGTGAAGTCACGACCGGCGAGCAAACGAGTGCGGGCAGCAGAGAGATAGCCGGGCGAAATGCCGAAGTACTGGGCGTCGAGCACGCTGTTGGAAGGGCGCATATCGGTGGTGCCTTCGCGATACACGTCGGAATCGTCGCTCCCGCCGCCGAGGATTGCGGTGTCGATGGTCCCGACGGCAGTGACGCCGGGAATCCGAGCCGCTTCGTCGATCATGCGGCGCTGAACCGGGTAGGAGGAGTCATCGGAGTAGCCGGCCATATGAAGGTCTTCGATGGCCAGGATTGCATTTTTCGGATCGAAACCGAGGGGCGCGTGCAAAGACCGGTCCATGCCGCGCAGAGAAACGAGCGAGGCCGTGACGAGCAACGCGCAGAGAGTGATCTGAATACCAAGAAGCACATCGCGAAGAGTCAACCTACCCAGGAAAACGGATGTCGATGCGCCGCTCTTCATGGCCTGCATTGCGTCAGTTTTCCAGATTTGCCGAGCGGGGAGAAGGCCGGGCAGGATTCCGCTGAGAAGCGAGAGCAGGAGGGCAAGAGCGAAGACGCGTACATCGGGGTTAACAGTGACGTGAATTGGATATTGGCTGATGGGCTGCCAGCGGGTGAGGGCGTCGAGGAGAGCAACGGCGAATGCTGTTCCGGCGAGTCCGCCGATCACGGAGATGAGGACGGCCTCGGTGAGGATCTGCCGAAGTAGACGCCACCGCGAGGAACCGATCGAAAGACGGATGGCAAGTTCACGGGCGCGGTCGGCGGAGCGTGCGGCAAAGATTCCGGCAAGATTGACGCAGGCTGCTGCAAGGACCAGCAACGCGAGCGCCATAATGACGGCAAGAAAGGGACGAGCCGGACCACCGAGGAGATCGCCGAGAAGGCCTGGCTTGGCGAGACGCGCGCCGAGACCATCATCGAGCGCGGGATTCTCGCGGGTCATCTGGTGTGCGACCGTAAGCAGGTTTTCGGTGGCCTGGCGCGGAGTCACTCCGGGTTTCAGCATTCCAATGACGTAGATCCCGTGATTCTGACGCTTAACGAGGTAGTTGTAGCCCTCAATCTGCTCTTCATTGATCATGGGGACGAAGAAGTCAGGCCAGAAGAACAGTTCGGTGCCGTTGAAGGTGCGGGGTGTGACTCCAATGATGGTGAAGGGATGCTTATTGAGTTCAACCGTGGTGCCGATGATGCGGGGGTCGGCGTTAAATCGCGTGCGCCAAAACGCATTGCTGAGGACGATGTAGGGGGCTGAGTTGGGGCCGTGTTCATCGCTTTGATGAAGGAGCCGGCCCAGCGCCGGTTGTACGCCGAGCATGTCGAAGTAGTTGCCCGAAACTTCATAGATCCAGCACCGCTGTGCCGATCCCTGGAACGCCATGCCAGCGCTGTTGATGCGACTGGCAGTGACGTCACTAAAGGCGCTGTTGCGAGCGCGGAAATCGACGTAATCGGGATAGGACTGGGTGGGGTCTCCGGGGTGTTGTTGTTCGATCTGTACCAGGCGGTCGACGTGCGGGAGATCGAGTGGTCGGAGGATGATTGCATTGAGCACGCCGAAGACAACGACATTGGCCCCAATCCCGAGTGCGAGAGTGAGGATTGCGGTGACGGCGAAACCCGGTGACCTGCGAAGCTGGCGCAGGGCGTAGCGGATGTCACGGCCGAGTCCGGCGACACCGAGGGCTGTGTCGCTAGCGGCGACGTGCTGCCTTGTACTCGTGGGATTGCCGAAATGAAGGAGGGCATCGCGCCGGGCTTCTTCTTGCGACATGCCGGAGGCGAGGTTGGCATCGATACGCAGATCGATGTGCGATTGCAACTCGTCGGCAATCTCGCGATCGACGGCGGAGCGGCGGAAGAGATTCGCGAACCGGCGGAAGAGAGCCATGGGGAAGTCTCCTGTCTTTTCGGCTATTCGCCTCGCAGGGCCTGCATGGGGTCGACTCGAGCGGCGTGGCGGGCAGGAATCCAACTGGACCCAATCGCGATGACTGTAATCGCAGTGGAAACTCCAACAAAGATGACGGGATCGTGCGGACTGACGCCGCGCAGCAGGTTGGCCACCAGCTGGGCAAGGCCAAATGCCAGGAGGAGGCCGCAGCCGAGCCCGATGGCCGTGAGCCAGGATGCCCGGCGCAGAACCATGAGCAGCACTCGTTCTCGTGGCGCACCCATCGCCAGACGGACGCCGATCTCTCTCGTTTGTTCACCAACGAGATTGGCCATCACGCCAAAGATGCCGATAGCAGCAAGGAGCAAGGCGATGAGTGCATCGATGCCCAGCATCACGGACGCGTCGATCAGACCAGTCAACGCTTCGTGGAGGGATTGCTCATAAGTCATCACGCCGTCAAGCGGCAAGGAGGGATCGAGCGAGGCGAGCGCCTTGCGCGCAGGCGGAGCCAGGGCCAGCGGATCTCCGTCCGTCATAACTGCGTAGGTTACGCCGGGAGGTGGAATCTGGGCAGCGCTCATGTAGACAACCGGCTGGATCGACTGGTCCCACGTGGAGTAGCTAGTGTCTTCCGCGATGCCGACTATTGTCAGCCACGGCTCGTGCTTCTCGTTGTGGTCCCCCATTCGAATGCGATGGCCGATCGGGTTTTGACCGGGGAAATATTGCGTCACGAATTTTCTGCTGACGATGGCCACGGGCTGCGAGCCGATCGCGTCGCTCCTCACAAAAGACCGGCCGGAGACGATAGGCAGGTGGAATGCGGCGAAGTATCCGTCGCTTACCGGCAGATGCAGCGCACTCTGAAACTTGCCGGGGACAGCGGGACGGTTCTCAAGGGTCACATCACGCAGCCAGCCGTTGTCGCTGTAGGGCAGTGACGTGGTGACCTCGGCATGTGTAACTCCGGGGAGAGCACGCAGCTTTTCAAGGCTGTCGGAATACCATGCGGCCAGCTTCTGCGGAGTGTCATAGCGGGCTGGGGGCAACGTCACGTTCCACGTGAGTGTTTTGTTTGGCTCATAGACATCCCCGAGATGCAGAAGGCGCAACATGCCCTTCGACATCAGGGCGGCGCCGATTACCAGCGCGACAGCGAGCGCGATTTGCGATACGGCGAAGATGTTTCTCAGGCGGCCGTGACGCCCCGATCCTGTGGTCCCGCGGGAACCCGCCTTCAGTTGTTCCACCAGGTTCATGCGCATGGCTTCGATCGCGGGCGCAATGCCTGAAATTATGCCGGCTCCCAAGGCAATCAGCAGGGAAAAGGCCATGACCCGCCAATTCAACGAAGTATTGGACCAGCCCGCCATATAGCGCGCGATGCGCGGAGGCATGTTGATGATGAGGAAGTGCAGGTAGATGCCGCCGAAGAGCAGGCCGCCGCCGGCGCCAACGAGTCCCAGCAAAACATTTTCCGTCAGCAGCTGGCGCATGATCCTCAGGCGGCTCGCGCCGAGCGCGGAGCGCATGGCAATCTCAGAACGGCGGGCAATCCCGCGTGCGAATTGCAGATTTGTCACGTTGGCGCAGACGACGAGCAGGACAAAGAGGGTGGCACCCATCAGCATTCGGTAATAGAGCAGGGTGGAGTCGCCATTGATACCGTCGAGCAGGGGCTCAACCTTTACTGACCAGCCCAAGTTGGTAGCCGGGTAGTCCTTCGCCAGCCGTTCAGCGTCGATGCGCATCTCCGCCTGGGCCTGCTTGACCGTGACTCCCCTGCGCAGACGGCCCGTCACAAGGTAGTCATGGGAACTGCGGTCAGCAACTTGCTGCGGTGTTGGCGCGAGGGGCAGAAAGAGGTCGGCCATCGACGGATATTGCATGGTTTTCGGCATGACACCGACGATAGTGAACAGGCGCTGATCGAGTTCGATCTTTCGGCCCAGGATGGACGGATCGCCGGCAAAGCGACGCTGCCAGAAGCCATAATTCAGAACCGCCACAGCATCATGGCCCTGCTGGCACTCACTGTCGACAAAGACTCGGCCCAGCAGAGGCTGTGCGCGGAGAACGCCGAAGAAGTTCGCCGAGGTCAGGGCTGCCTGTACGTGGGCGGCGTCGCCCCCGCCGATCAGGCTCATATCGGCATAGGTGCGAACAGCGAGTTGTTCAAACGAACGGTTTTGCCGGCTCCAGTCGTAGTAGTTTGCCAAGGCCACCGAGTGGTAGTTGCCGCTGCCTTGCTCTTCGGCGAGCGTCACCACCTGGTTCAGATCGGGCACGGAAATCGGGTGTAATACAACGGCATCCATGCTGCTGAAAATTGCCGTGTTTGCTCCAATGCCGATCGCGAGGGTCAGAACCGCAGTGATGGCAAACCCCGGAGACTTTATCAGCTGCCGTCCGCCGTAGCGCACGTCGGCCCACACAGAAGCGAGGCGCAGGGCGGCGTCGGCGGAGGCCACACGCTCGCGGGTCGAGGTGGGATTTCCAAAGCGCAACAGGGCGTCGCGCCGGGCTTCTCCAGGCGACATGCCAGCGGCGAGGTTGGAATCGACGCGCAACTCGATATGGGACTGTAGTTCGTCGGCGATTTCACGATCGACGCGGGAACGGCGGAAGAGATTGGCAAAGCGGCGAAAAGCGGCCATAGTGCACCTCCTGTGGTGCGTCGACTTCAGGCGTAACGCAGAACGGCGCGTACTCCTCGGACAAGCTGGTCAAAGCTTTCCTGGACAATTTCCAGTTGCCGGCGGCCCTGGGCGGTGAGTTTGTAGTACTTGGCGCGGCGGTTGGTCTCGGTCATGGACCACTCTGACGAGATCCAGCCACTCTGTTCCATGCGATGGAGAGCGGGATAAAGCGAGCCCTCCTCAACGCGAAGCATGTCGTTCGATGCGCTCTGGATATGGAGCACGATGCCGTATCCATGCAGCGTCCCGTTCTGATCGAGAGTCTTGAGGACGAGCAGGTCGAGCGTTCCCTGAAGATCGGTCTTGGCCATTGTGGACCCCTAGAATTCTTAGTATAGAGAAGTCTAGGCATAGGTAACTAGGTGTGTCAAGCAAATCGATCAACGACGCGCCGGCGCCCATCGAGGTCTTGTGTACCTGATTAGAATGAACGCGTGCGATGCTCAACATTATTCAGACGTTTTGGCGCCGGGTTTCTCACGGTTTCCCTGGCTCTCGAAGCTTCAGGGCAGACGGCCGGTCAGGCGTGGCTGAAGTACAGACCGACCGGTAAGCCGATTAGCGTTCCAATGCGCGTCGGCACCCTGGGCCAAAGCGTGCTGGAGCAGACTGCCGCAATCGAGTTGCGGCGGGGGTTGCTTTCGCTTTCCGGCGGCAAGCTGCTCGAGATGGGTCCCAACCTGATTCTGCTGGGCACGGTGCAGGAGATGCGTGCGCGCGATAAAAAGAACGCTTCGCCCTCGCTTGGCCCGGATGAGTTCTTGATTTCGGCAAGGCGCGGGGACCTTGCTCGCGAGATCGACATCCTTGGCGGTAGCGATCGAGGAGTTCTCTATGGTGCTTTTGCCCTACTGCGCGAACTGGCAGAGGGCGCTGACATGAGCAGGGCCAACGTGCAGGAAAAGCCTGCGATGCCGATCCGCTGGGTCGATGAGTGGGACAACGCTGATGGATCGATCGAGCGCGGATATGCAGGGCGCAGCATCTTCTTCGATGCCGGACACGTACGCGATGACCTTGCGCCGGTTGCCGAGTATGCACGGCTGCTGGCTTCGGTCGGGATCAACGGATGCAACCTGAACAATGTCAACAACGCCGCTGTTTTCCTGACCCCGGAGATGCTCAGTGGGATTGCGCGCATCGCGGACGCGATGAGGCCGTATGGGGTACGGGTGGGGTTGTCGGTTGATATTGCGAGCCCAGAGAAGCTTGGCGGCTTGAAGACGTACGATCCGCTCGATCCGGCGGTGAAGAACTGGTGGGCGACAAAGGTTAACGAGATTTACGATCTGATTCCCGATTTTGCGGGGTTCACAGTGAAGGCCGATTCGGAGGGCCAGCCCGGACCGGCGAGCTTCGGCCGCACGCCTGCGGATGCCGCGAATACTCTTGCCGCTGCGCTGGCGCCGCACAGCGGGGTGGTGCTCTATCGCGCCTTTGTTTACAACCATCATTTGGATTGGCGGGATCCGAAGGCAGATCGCGCACGCGCGGCCTATGACATATTTCATCCACTGGATGGGAAGTTTGCGCCGAACGTTGTGATCCAGACCAAAGAAGGTCCGATTGATTTCCAGGTGCGCGAGCCCGTTTCGCCGCTATTCGGCGGATTGACGCAGACCAACCAGGCGATGGAGTTGCAGATCACACAGGAGTACACCGGGCAGCAGCGCCATCTGGTATATCTCGCGCCCATGTGGAAGCAAGTGCTGGATTTCGACATGCGGGTTGGTGGCGCATCCACCGCGGTGAAGCAGATCATCGCCGGGCAGTCATCTCACCGCGAGTTGGGAGGAATGGTAGGTGTTGCAGGAATCGGTCAGCAGGCGTGGCTGGGATCGCCGCTGGCGCTTGCCAATCTATACGCCTTTGGGCGACTCGCGTGGAATCCTGAGCTTACTCCTGAAGCGATCGCAACGGAGTGGACACGCCAGACCATTTCCGTGGACCCGAATGTTGTTCGCGTAGTTGCGACGATGCTGATGCAAAGCTGGCCGGCTTACGAGGACTACACCGGCCCGCTCGGGCTGCAGACGCTGACCGACATCACTGGGAGTCACTACGGCCCGAATATCGAATCGAGCGAACGCAACGGGTGGGGACAGTGGCACAAGGCCGATCATGAAGGCGTGGGCTTTGATCGCACCGTCGCAACCGGGACGGGTTATGTGGGGCAGTACTCGGTGGAGGTGGCGAAGATGTACGAGTCTGTGGCGAGCACACCTGACGACTTGCTGCTCTTCTTTCACCACGTGCCGTATACGTACAAGCTGCGCGATGGAAAAACCGTGATTCAGTATCTGTACGACTCGCACTACGAAGGTGCGGCGCAGGCGGCGCGGTTTGTTGGGGACTGGGAGTCGCTGAAGGGGCGTATTGATCCGGATCTCTATGGGAATATGCTTCCGAGGCTCGAATATCAGGCCGGTCACGCGATTGTCTGGCGCGACGCCGTGGTGCAGTATTTTCTCAAGCTGAGCGGAATCCCGGATGCACAGGGCCGGGCTGGTCACTATCCGAATCGGCTCGAAGCGGAGGATGCACGGCCCACGGGGTACCAGGTGATCGATGTAGATCCGTGGGAGGACGCGAGCCGGGGGAAGGCTGTCTCGTGCCCGGTGGCGATCGGATGCACGGCGGAATGGACCTATAAGGGTGCAACGGGTCGCTTCGACATCGCCGTGCAGTATTTCGATCTGCAAGGCGGGACTGCGCGATTCGAACTGTCGGTGAATGGACAGTCCAGAGGTGCCTGGGATGCGGACGCACAACTGCCCTCGCGGCGACCGCACGGCGACAACTCCACACGGTACGTGGTGCATGAAGTCACGCTCAAGCCAGGCGATACGATCCGGATACAGGGAACCCCAGAGGGAGTCGACCCGGCGGCGCTGGACTATGTGGAGATTCTGCCGGCGACCTCAGCGCAGTAAAACCGAGTGCACAGTTTCAAGAGAGGGAACCTCGCTGTGGACTTTGATTGACATCCGATCTTCTTGCGCGGTATTCCCAGTGCATGGTTCGATTGAGCGTTTTGTATCCCGTCTCCGAGGGGTCCACCTTTGACTGGAAGTACTACCTTGGACCGCATCTGGTGCTGGCGCGGCAGCTGCTGGTGCCGCGTGGCCTGGTTCGCATCGAGGTCGATCGCGGTATCGGAGCGTTTCCGCCGGGTACGCCGTCGCACTACCACGCTCTCGGGCATCTTTACTTCGAAACCATGCAGGAACTCGATAACGCCCTTGCGGCTACGGCCTTGGAACTGGTTGCGGACCAGCGCAAGTACTTCAGCGGAGAAAGTGTCGTGCAGGTCAGTGAGGTTGTACCGGTGTGAGCGAGGGGCAACTGCAGTAGCCCATGGGGCATGACTCTGGTAAGAATTGTGGGCTGACTTGGGATGGGGCACCCAGATCGTATGGGACCCGAGAGTTTCACCGAGGGTTTCTCTACTGCGCACTACGAATGAGAGCGCTATCATTCCAGCGTGCAAACTTATCGCAGGCGTTATCGCGCAAATCTCGTAGTCTTTGCGCTAACGATTATTGCTGTCGCGCTTTCTCCGCAATCCTTGCCTGATCAGCCCGATCCTGCTGCGCTACTTCATGATCTGACAGCTGACTTCGATCGGCTTGCACCGCAGACTGTCCGGCCCGCGGACGGGTACATCAAGCACGCCTATTTGATTCCCGCCGGGTATTACAACCAGATGTGGGACTGGGATGGGTTCTTCATCGGGTTGCACTGGGCCAACCAGGATCCGGCGAACGCGAAGTATCTCCGTGACTGGGTGTTGAGCTTTGCGGGTTCGGCCGATGCCGACGGCTACGTCGCGGGGTGCATCACGCCGAAGGGTCCGCGTCCCCTGTTCGGGAAGTTCGCGATGAAGCCGTTCCTTGCGCAGGGCGCCCTGGTGGCAGCCCAGGACCTGAATAATTTCGATTGGATCCGGCCAGTGTGGCCGGCGATGCAGCGTGTTCTGGAATACCGGAGACGTACGCAGTATGACGCGAAGTGGAAGCTGTGGTTCTGGGATAACGCGATGCAGTCGGGTGCCGATAATAACCCCGCGCTGACTAATGACGAGCACGATCGCAGCGCTATTCTCGCCGTCGACGCCTCGGTCTGGGCAATGCGCGAATACTTCGCGATGGCCGAAATTGCCAATGAGCTTGGCGATGCGCCTTCGGCTCGCTCTTATCAAGCTGAAGCGATCGCCACACGTCATGCGATTCTGCGCCAGTTGTGGGCTCCGCGCGATGTCATGTTCTGGAATCGTCGGCGTGACACTGGAGCGATTGTGCACGTAATTGCATGGTCCAATTTTCTGCCGCTGGTCGACGGCATTCTTCCCCGGGATGAAGGCCGCCGCATGATCAGTCTCTACCTGCTCAACCCCACACAGATGCGATCAGATCACGGATTCCGCAGCCTCTCGCATTTTGATCCGGCATACAACAACGAGGCCACCATTAACCCTTATTCCAATTGGCGAGGGCCGATCTGGATCAATGTGAACTTTCTCGATTGGATTGGTCTGCGACGGTACGGGTTCAACGACGAGGCTCGATGGATTGCGATGGCGCTTGCCGCCGACGTTCACCGTGACATCGAGAAATGGGGTTCGATGCACGAAGATTACGATGCGGAAACCGGAGGGGGCCTGGCGCCAACACCGGAGCAATCGCCCGGCGGCAAATTCGCCGGCTTTGTCGGCTGGAACCTGCTTGCCGGGGACATGTTGCAGTGCGAGGTCACGAAGCAGCACTGCATGACGCTGCAACTTGGTGGGGCCAATTAAGGCAAGCTGAGCGTGAGCTGTGATCCGAGGCGACGAGGCAAGCTGATTGGCAGGTTTAGTCTGGAAGCATCCCCGCCTTTCCCCGGAGATCCATGTCCGACCCATCGAATGTTACGCGCCGCGGCTTTGTACTTGGCTCGGCAGCCGCTGCGACCGCGGTGGCAACCCGTGCGCAATCTTCTCAGTCCGATGCAGCGAAGCCTGCGCCACCCGCGATTGCTGCCCTTCCTACACTTTCCAGCCAGGCTCGTCCCTTCACGAATTCCGAGCGACAGGAACGCATTGAGCGGGCACGCCAACTCATGGCGTCTGCCAAGATTGACTCTATCGTTCTCGCCAACTCGACTAGTTCGTCGGTCTATTTCGCCGATCTGCGGCTGTATGGCGGGGAGCGCCTTTGGGCACTGGTGATTCCTGTACGCGCCAAACCGTTTCTAATCTGCCCGACGTTTGAAGAAGGTCGTGCGCACGAACTCCTCGCCAGCGGCCCGGTGGCCTCTAATTGCGACATTCTGACCTGGCAGGAAGACGAAAGTCCATTTGTTCTGCTTGGGCGAGGCCTCGCAGATCGCGGCCTAAGCACCGGCACCATCGGGCTCGATGAGCACATGGCGTTTGTGTTCTCCGAAGGCATTCGCGCCGCCAGCCCGCATCTCAATGTCGTTTCGGCTACGCCGGTGACAGCGGGTTGCCGCATGATCAAGAGCGCGCATGAAGTTGAATGCATGCGGCTGGCGTGTCGTGCCACTCTGCTGGTTTACCGAGCGGTTGCACAATCGTTGCATCCGGGGATGACGACCGCCGATGTTCACACTCTTATCGCCGCGGCGTACCGGCGGGTTGGATTTGACGGCGAAGCCAGCCTCAATGTCGATGAGTTTACCGCTCTGCCGCACGGGTCGCGCCAGCCGCAAACGTTGCGCGATGGTTCGATCCTGATGCTCGATGACGGCTGCTCTGTTGAGGGCTACCAGTCCGACATTACGCGCACGTTTGTACTGGGAAAGCCAAAGGACAAGATGCGTTCAGTTTTCGACCTGGTGCGGCGTGCCCAAACCGCTGCGCTTCATACCGCGCGTCCCGGGGTCCCCACTGCTGATGTTGATGCCGCGGCACGCAAGGTGATTGTCGATGGGGGCTACGGACCGGGGTTCAAGTACTTTACCCATCGCGTCGGGCACGGTATTGGCTTGGATGGGCACGAATGGCCTTACTTCGTGCGCAACAACATGTTCGGATGGGACCTGAACCCGAAGCTTGCTGCTGGGATGACGCTCAGCGACGAGCCCGGCATTTACATTCCTGGCGAGTTCGGAATTCGACTCGAGGACGATCTGCTCGTCACGGAGAATGGAGCGGAACTGCTGACGCCGCAATGCCCGTCGCTGGACGACCCATTCGGGAACGTTGCCTAGCGTCGGGGAAACGGCTACCTGCAGTCCTAGCTCATGCCCGACATAACGAGCATCCGTGGCTCGGTCATCTCTTCGATGGCGGATCGGATGCCTTCCCGGCCCAGTCCGGAATCTTTTACGCCGCCATAGGGCATCGGATCAAGACGCCATGCAGGCGTGTCGCCCACGATAAGCGCGCCGACTTCGAGTTCCCGGTACGCGGTGAGAATGCGTCCTGCGTCGCGCGTGAGTAAACCGGCCTGAAGGCCGAAGCGCGAGTGATTGACCTCGGCAAGCGCCTCTTCGAAGTCGACATACGGTTCCACGAGCGCGACGGGACCGAAGACTTCTTCATCACGAATCTTCATGCCGGCCTTGGTCCCGGTCAGGATCGCAGGCAAAATCATGGATCCCTCCCGCTCGCCACCCGCGATGAGTCGCGCACCGCCTGCGACGGCCTCCTTGACCCAGGATTCGATGCGTTCGGCTTCGCCGGGACGAATCAGAGGGCCAATCTCGGTGGCCTCGCTTGCGGGGTCGCCGGAGACGAGTTTGCCGGCGACTTCCACGAATTTCCAGAGGAAGGTTTGAAAAATGCTTTTGTCGACGAACACGCGCTGAACGCTGATGCAGGACTGTCCAGCGTATCCAAAAGCAGCATGAGCGGTGCGCTCGGCGGCCGCGTCAAGCTCGCGATAGTCACCGTGGATGATCAATGCAGCGTTTCCGCCCAACTCGAGTAGGACGCGCTTGCGGCCGGAGTGCGCCTTCAACTCCCAGCCCACCTTGGCCGATCCGGTAAAACTCATCAGCTTGATGCGGTCTTCCTTTTCGGCAAGCCATGCCGTATCCACATTTGCAAGAGGCAGGATGGCGAGCGCTTCTTCTGGCCAGCCAGCTTTGAGGATCACCTCGCCAAGCGCCAGTGCCGTGAACGGGGTTTGCGGCGAGGGCTTGATGAGAATGGGGCAGCCTGATGCGATGGCGGGCGCTGCTTTGTGCGCCACGAGGTTCAGCGGAAAATTGAATGGCGTAATCGCCAGTACCGGACCGACCGGGAAACGCTGAACCAATCCCCAGCGATTCTCGTTTCCCTCAATCAGGTCGAGTGGAATGGTTTCGCCACCGAGCCGGGCCGCCTCTTCGGCTGCAGTTTTGAAGGTGAGCACGGCGCGGTCGACCTCGGCACGTGCAAGGCGGAGTGGTTTGCCGGCTTCCGCGACAATCAGCTTCGCGAAACGATCTTTCTGCTCGATGAGCGCGGACGCAATCTCCTCGAGGACTTCGCGCCGCTTCCAGCGTGGCAAGGCGCGTGTACGGCGCATGCTGGCTACGGCATGATTTACCGCTTCGCGTGCATCGGCGCGGGTCGCCATGGTGACTTTGCCAATCAGGCCCTGGTCCCAGGGGGAACGCACTTCAAGCGCTTCTCCATCTGTCCATTCCTTACCGCTCAGAAGAAAACCAGTTTGCGCGCCCGGACGCATTTTCATAAAGAAGCCTACTCCTCAGAGGGTTGCTCTTTGTCCATGATAAAGAGGCGGGCCGGAGAGGGTGGGGTTCGGTTCAGACGCGATCCAGCAGCAGGCGTGCAAGAAGCTCAAAACGATACACTGTTCGCCTATGATTCATGACGGCAAGAGCAGGAAACTTCCCTTTGATCCCGCGGAGGCAATTAGGTATCTGAAAGAGCGCGACGCCAAGCTTGGTGCGCTGATCGACAGGGTGGGTGAATTCAGTCTTCGGCTCGATGCGGCGCCGTCGCCATTCGAGTCGTTGCTGGAGTCGATCCTTTATCAGCAACTGCATGGCAAGGCGGCGGCGACCATCCATCGGCGGGTGCGGGAGTTTTTCCATGGCGATCCATCGCCAAAGCAACTGCTTGACACTCCCGACGGGCCATTGCGGGCAGCGGGTGTATCCGGTAACAAGATCAAGGCGATGCGCGATCTGGCCGCGAAGACGCTGGATGGAACTGTGCCTACGCATAAAGCCATTTTGAAGATGCCGGACGCGGACATTGTGGAGCGGCTGACTGAAGTGCGCGGTATCGGCCCGTGGACCGTGGAGATGCTGCTGATCTTTCGGATGGGAAGACCTGACGTGCTGCCGGTGACCGATTACGGTGTGCGCAAGGGATTTGCGTTGACGTTTCAGAGATTGCCGAAGAGCCGCCCGATCGAGGCGTCGGATTTGCCCAAGCCGGATGTGGTCTTCAAGCGCGGGCAGAAGTGGAGGCCGTTCCGGTCGGTAGCGAGCTGGTACATGTGGCGCGCCTGCGATCTTGCGCGAGGGACGCCTCCCGAAGGCAGATCGGTTGTGACGGGCTGAGAGATGCCGGAGTTTTCAGGATTGTCTGTCCCGGAGTGGAAATCGGGGCATGAATTCCTTGCAGGCCCGGCCGACTCGTCCGAGTGTCGCGGCCTACAATAGTCAAGCGCGGCCTTTGTGCCGGACTGCAATCGAGAAGAATGGCAACGGCAACGAAACGCTTCATTTGTATCCATGGGCACTTTTACCAGCCGCCGCGAGAGAACCCCTGGCTCGAGACGGTTGAAACGCAGGATACAGCCACGCCTTACCACGATTGGAATGAACGGGTGTGCGCGGAGTGCTACGCCACAAACGGCGCGGCGCGCACGGTGAACAACAAAAATCAGATCATCCGGATCGTGAACAACTATTCGAGGATGAGCTTCGACTTCGGGCCAACGCTGATGAGCTGGTTGAAGGAGAACGCGCCGCGAACCTACCGGATGATCCTCGATGGCGAACGACGCAGCCGCAAATTCTTTGGCGGCCACAGTTCTGCCGTGGCGCAGGTCTATAACCACGTAATCATGCCGCTGGCCAACGAGCGCGACAAGATTACGCAGATTCGGTGGGGAATTGCGGACTACGAAAGCCATTTCGGGATTGTGCCGGAAGGCATGTGGCTTGCCGAAACTGCTGCTGATAACGAGACGCTGGAGCTTCTCGCGCAACATGGCATCAAATTCACGATCCTTGCGCCACATCAGTGCAAGCGCGTTCGGCCGCTCAAGACGGACGCCACTTCGCCCGAACCGGCCTGGACGACTCCGCTGGGCAACTCGGTGGATACTACGCGGCCCTACCTGATGTGCTTCGACTCCGGTGTCTCGATCGCGGTGTTTTTCTACGATGGACCGGCATCGCGAGCTATCGCGTTTGAGGGACTTCTAAATTCAGGTGAGAACCTTGCCGCGCGACTCAAGGCGGGATTCAAGGACAACTCCGAGCCGCAACTCGAAAGTGTTGCCACCGACGGCGAATCGTACGGGCATCACCACCGGCATGGGGAGATGGCGTTGGCGTATGCCTTGCGCCTGCTCGAACAGGACAAGACCATCAAGCTGACGAATTACGGTCAGTTCCTGGAGAAGTTTCCGCCGGAGTGGGAGTGCGAAATTGTCGAGGACACGTCGTGGAGTTGCGCTCACGGTGTGGAACGCTGGCGATCGAACTGCGGTTGCAACGGCGGCAAACCCGGTTGGAATCAGGCATGGCGAACCCCGCTGCGGCAGGCGCTGGACGAGTTGCGCGATGCGATCGCCCCGATGACTGAGGAAGAGGGAGCAAAGCTTTTCAAAGATGTATGGGCGGCTCGGGATGGATATATCGATGTGATCCTCGACCGCAGCGAAGAGGTGGTGGAGCGCTTTCTCGAAGATCATCAGGCGCATGGCTTGAATGCGAAGGAACGTGTGCGCGCGCTGCAATTGATGGAGATGCAGCGTCACGCCCAGCTGATGTACACGAGCTGCGGCTGGTTCTTTGACGATATTTCGGGTATCGAAACGGTCCAGGTGATCGCCTATGCGGCGCGGGCCCTGCAACTGGCGCGAGAATTGTTCGGTGAGCATGCCTCCGGGCTTGAACCGGCGTTTCTTGCGCGTCTCGCCGAAGCAAAATCGAACGTGGCCAGCGCCGGGGATGGCGCACGGATTTACAAAGAGAAGATCGGGCCGATGCAGCTGGGGCTTGAGCAGGTGGCTGCGCATTACGCCATCAGCAGCATCTTCTCTTCCTATGCCGAGGAAACCGAGCTCTATTGCTATCGGGTGCGACGCATCTCGTACGACGTTTTCACATCGGGACGAGGCCGGCTGGCATTAGGACGCGCATACATTACCAGCAGCATCACCGAGAAGGCCCAGGCTTTCAGCTTCGCTGTGCTTCACTTCGGGGATCAGAACATTACGGCGGCGGTGAAGCCTTACTGCGACGAAGACACAGCGCAATTCGAGGCTTTTGCATCGGAGGCATCCGAGCAGGTGCAGCGCGCCGACTTTCCCGATGTAATTCGCCTGATCGACCGCTACTACGGGCACGTGGATTACTCGCTTACTTCGCTCTTCAGCGACGAGCAGCGTCGCATCGTGCAGCTAATCCTGAATTCAACATTATGGGATATCGAGAGCTCGCTGACCAATATCTACGAAGATCATGCGAGCCTGTTGCATTATCTATCGCAAGCGGGGTTGCCGAAGCCTCCGGCATTGACTCTCGCGGCGGAGTTTGCGATCAATGCAGGGTTGCGGCGTGCCCTCGAAGGGGATCCAATCGACCAGGCGCTGTTGCGGTCGTTTCTGCAATTGTCGAAGGCGGACAAGGTGCCGCTCGATACGGCCACGCTTTCTTACATTGCCGACCAGCGGATGAAGCGGGCGATGGTGGAGCTGCAGATGTCGTCCGGATCGTTGGAGATGCTGGATCGGGCGGTCACCCTGGCGCGCACACTAGTTGAACTGCCTTTCGAGCTGAACCTGTGGCAAGCGCAGAATATCTGGTACGAGATTCTGCGCACGTCAAGCTATGCGCTCACCGCGCAGATTGCTGAGGATCGTCCACGATGGGACAAGGACTTCAACGATCTAGGGAAGTGCCTGTCGATTGAGACCACGGCGATGACCGCGCCGGATCAGCTGGTGGAAACCACCGGAGACTGAAGGCTCGTCGATTCCTTGAACGATCCGGGCCCGATCGCGATCTCCGAGATTAGGTTCGTTGCGTTGCCCGGATGTGCAACTCTTTCAACTGCTGCTCGCTCACGGTTGTCGGTGCGTCGGCCATCAAGTCGATCGCCTTGGCCGTCTTTGGGAAGGTGATGACCTCGCGCAGGCTGGGCGCGCCGGTCAACAGCATTACGATACGGTCGAGGCCCAGAGCAATACCACCGTGCGGAGGCGTGCCGTACTCAAGCGCATCAAGAAAGAACCCAAAGCGCTGACGAGCTTCTTCCTCTGAGATGCCTAGGGATGCGAAGATCTGCTGCTGCACATCTTTGCGGTGGATTCGGATCGAGCCTGAACCCAGCTCCAGTCCGTTCATCGCGAGGTCGTAGCAGTCGGCACGTACCGATGCAGGATCGCTGGTGAGATTAGCCATATCGGCCTCGTAGGGAGCGGTAAATGGATGGTGGGCCGGGACCCAGTGCCCACTGGCGAGGTCGTACTCGAACATCGGGAAGTCGATGATCCAGATCGGTTGGAACGCATTCGAACCATCCAGCATCTTCCCGCTGCGGGGATCGGCACCCGCGACCAGTTCATCAGTCAGCTGAAACGCCTTGTGTCGGTCGGCATACTTCTTCGCCAGTTCGCTGCGAAAGTTCCCTGCCGCGGAGTACACGTTGATCTCGCGCTCGCTCAGGCGTCCTGCGAACTTGGTATCGCTGGCCTTGATGTGATGCGCGGGGTCGCCGGCGACCACAATCAGGAAGTCGCCTTCAGCTGCGCCACTCAGTTCGCGAACCTTCGTTGCGGTATCAGGGAACGACTTTGCGAGGCGCTTGAAGTCGTCGATGAACTTCGCGCCTTTTTTCTGGTCGAAGAGGGGATGGTTTTCTTCCCGTTCCTTGCGGCTTAATTCGCCCACACTGGGAATGCGGAACGCCACGATGGGCAGCGCCGGATCGATTTGCAGGGTTGCGAGAGCCGGCTCAGGAAACGCCGACCGAACATCGGTCAACCCCGGGAGCCGCAGGTCTGGCTTGTCTGAACCGTACTGGCGGATTGACTCGTCGTAGGTGATGCGTGGGAATGGGGTTGGGAGCGTGACGCCCGCAGCTGCCCACGCCGCCGAGCAGAACTTCTCCACCACGCCGAAGACGTGGTCGCGCTTTGGGAAGCTCATTTCCAGATCGACCTGGGTGAACTCGAGTTGCCGGTCGGCGCGCTGGTCCTCGTCGCGGAAGCATCGCGCGATCTGGAAGTAGCGGTCGAAGCCGGAGATCATCAGGATCTGCTTGAAGATCTGCGGAGATTGCGGCAAGGCGTAGAACTCGCCTGGATGTATGCGGCTGGGTACGAGGAAGTCGCGCGCGCCTTCGGGCGTGGATTTGCAGAGAATCGGCGTCTCGATCTCAAGAAAGCCCTGATCGCTCAGGCTTCCGCGGATCGCCCGGGTGATTTCATGGCGCAGCCAGAAATTGCGCTGCATCTCCGCCCGGCGCAGGTCGATATAGCGGTACTTGAGGCGTACCTCTTCGTTCTGGATCGCCTCTTCGGAGGGCGAAAATGGCGCGAGCTTGCTGTCGTTCAGAACGCGCAGTTCGGTAGCCTCAATCTCGACCTCGCCGGTAGGCATCTTGGGGTTGATTGCATCCGGACCCCGCGGCCGCACTTTGCCGACGGCCGCTACGACGTATTCAGGCCGGACCTGCTCGCCCTTGGCGTGGCCCTCGGGTGTAAGCTCCTTGTCCAGAACCACCTGGGCAATGCCGCTGCGGTCGCGCATGTCGAGGAAGATGAGGTTGCCGTGGTCGCGGCGACGGTTTACCCAACCCATCAGGACCACATGTTCGCCTGCGTTGGCGGCACGAAGTTCGCCGCACATATGAGTTCGTTCAAGATTGCCTAAAAAGTCGAGCACTACGGATTTCCTTTATGCGCCAATGGGACGGGATAGGCACTTGGTGCCGTTCTCGTATTCAGCGCACTGGCGAATGTTAAAAGCTTGGATTCCTGCGACCCGCTCATCCGGCTAGGAATTGAGCCAGTTCCGCGCGCGGAACCTTGGTCTGGGTACCAGTGGAAAAGTCCTTCACTGTCAGGATACCGGATGCCAGCTCATCCTCACCCAGGATCACAATGCGCCGGGCGGTGCGATCGGCCGCGTCGAAGGACTTCTTGAGCCGGAACGATCCGTCGCCCAACTCTATGCTGAGGCCGCCGCGTCGGAGTTCCCGGGCCAGTGCGAGAGCGGACGGATCGAGTGCTTCGCCAAGCGGGGCGATGTAGGCATCCTTCTTCTCCGGCCTGGCGGCTTCTAGCGCCTGAAGGGTCAGGACAAGGCGATCCTCGCCCATCGCGAATCCTATTCCAGGAGCCTTGGGGCCGCCGATGGCTTCACTCAGTCCGTCGTAGCGGCCGCCACCCAGGAGAGCGTTCTGAGCACCGAGACCGCCGTGGGTGAACTCGAAGGTGGTGCGGGTGTAGTAGTCGAGGCCGCGCACCAGCCGGTGATTGCGCTGATATGGAACGCCTGTCGCATCCAGCGCGGCCATGACTGCCGCGAAATGTGACTTTGAGGCGTCGTCGAGCGAGTCGGCGATTTTGGGCAGGGTTTCGATGATGGGCTGGTCTTCGGGGACCTTGCAGTCCAGCACGCGGAGCGGATTGGTCACGGCGCGGCGCTGGCAGTCTTCACACATCTTCGGCGCGAGTGGGATGAGGGCCTGACGGAGGGTTTCGTTGTAGCGGGCGCGGTCTGCCGAAGACCCCACCGAGTTCAGATCGAGCGTCCAGCCGGTGATGCCCAGCTCATCGAGCAGCGTGGACAGCATTTCGAGGACTTCGGCATCGCGCAACGGAGATTCGCTGCCTGCCGAGGGCGGACCGATGACTTCGGCGCCAATCTGAGAGAACTGACGGTAGCGGCCCTTTTGCGGGCGCTCGCGGCGGAATTGCGGTCCGATGTAGTAGAGCTTCTGGAGCTGGCCCGTCTCGCCGAGCTTGTGCTCGATGTAGGCGCGAACCACGCCAGCCGTGTTTTCCGGGCGAAGGGTCAGCGACTGCGGCTTCTCTGATTGGGCACGTGCCCGGTCTTCCCAGGTGTACATCTCTTTCGAAACGATGTCGGTTTCTTCGCCGACGCTGCGTGAGAAGAGGGACGTGTCTTCGAAGACGGGGGTGCGGATTTCGCCGAAGTTATAGCGGGCGAAGACGGAGCGCGCGGCGGCTTCGATCCGGTTCCACAGCGCGGTTTCGGGCGGCAGCAGATCGCGGGTGCCGCGCACGGCTTTCAGTGTGGCCATATCCCTCCCAGTCTAAATGGCCGTATGTTGCGGGCCATGGAGTTGGAGCCGACTTCAGGAGGAAACTCAGTGCATCCTCCAGTCCTTTGCGGCAATCCAACCGCCATGGAATATCGACTGCTTGGAGGCTCAGGCCTCAAGGTTTCTGCGCTCAGTTTTGGAGTCGCTACGTTCGGCGGCGGCAACGAGTTTTTCGAGGCCTGGGGCAACACGCAGGTTGCTGAGGCCACACGCCTGCTGGATGTCTGTCTCGATACGGGCGTCAACCTGATCGATACCGCCGATGGGTACTCGGACGGGCGCTCGGAGGAGATTCTGGGCGCGGCGCTCGAAGGACGGCGTGACCAGGTGTTGATCTCAACCAAAACGTATTTCCGGATTGGAACGGGGCCGAACGATGCAGGCACGTCCCGATGGCGCTTGCGCAGGGCCCTGGAAGCGAGTCTGAAAAGATTGCGGACGGACTATATCGACATCTACCACATGCACGCCTTCGATGCGCTGACACCGATCGAAGAGGTGCAGGATACGCTGCAGAGTTTTGTCCGCGAGGGCAAAGTGCGCTACACCGCAGCCTCGAACTTCTCGGGATGGCAGATGATGAAGTCGCTCGCCATCGCCGATCGCTACGGCTGGCCGCGCTTTGTGGCGCACCAGGTGTATTACTCGCTGGTAGGCCGCGACTACGAGTGGGAGTTGATGCCGTTCGGGCAGGCTGAGAAGGTTGGCGCGCTGGTATGGAGTCCGCTGGGCTGGGGACGACTGACTGGCAAGATCCGCCGAGGTCAGCCGCTGCCGGAGGTTAGCAGGCTGCATAAAGCGGCGGACCCTGGGCCGCAGATGCCGGATGAATACCTCTACAAGGTTGTGGATGCGCTGGATGCACTTGCGGCGGAGACGGGCAAGACGGTGCCGCAGGTAGCGCTGAACTGGCTTTTGCAGCGGCCCACGGTGTCATCGGTGATCGTGGGAGCGCGCAACGCGGAGCAATTGCAGCAGAATCTCGGCGCCGTGGGCTGGAACCTGACGGCCGAGCAGGTCGGCAGGCTTGATGCTGCCAGCGCTGTGCAGCCGGCATATCCCTACTGGCACCAGAGGAACTTTCAAGAGCGCAACCCGCTGCCGGTGTGACGGGACGAGTCGAAGTTCAAAGTTCTTAGTTCAAAGTTGATACGTGAGCGTGCAAACTCAGAACTCAGAACTCTCTTCACTGCTCGCGCAGGACTTCGATGGGTTCCACACGGGAGGCGCGGAGGGCGGGAATGAGTGAGGCGCTGGCGGCGACCAGCAGGATCAGGCAGATGACGCCGCCGTAGGTTGCAGGATCGAGCGCCGAGACTCCGTAGAGCATCGAGGCGATGAAATGGGAGAGCCAGAGGCCCAGCATGAGGCCCGCGGCGCATCCAATGGCGGCCACGCGCAGGCCCTGGATGAGAAAACGCGCAACTATTTTGTTGCGCATTGCTCCGAGTGCGAGACGGACGCCTACTTCGCGCTGGCGCAAACGTCCGAGATAACTCAGAGTGCCGTAGAGACCGATGCAGGCCAGCGAAACCGCGGTTGCCGCGAAGATTGCGAGCAGCATGGTGCGCAGGCGGTTCTCTGAAGATGCGTCGTCGAGATGGTCTTGCAGCGGGGCGAATGCATAGACCGAGCGTGACGGGTCAATGTCGTGAATGCGACGCCGGATTGTTTCCGCCATCGCCATGGGATTCCCCGACGTGCGAACCAGGTAGTTCGGGAATGGACCGGGCGCGCTGAAACAGGAGTAGACCGTGGGTACGGGCTGGGTGTTCAGCCCTTCTTCCCGCGCATTTCCGACGATTCCGCGAACCATTCCATTAGGCTGAAAGTCGTTGTAAGCAGCGCCCGAGAGCTGGTGACCGATCGGCGACGAATTGCTCATATATCGGTCGGCGAAAGCGCGGTTGACGACGACATCGCTGGTTGTCGATGCCGGTTTGCAGGCTTCGCCGACCAGCAGCTGGATCTGCATTGTTTTGAAGTAGCCCGCAGAGACATAGCGGCTGTCGGCGAGGATGGGGTGGCCGGGCTCGACTTTGCCGTCGATCTTGTACTCGATCTGATAGAGGGACGGAACTCCGGGAAGCATGGCGGCGGTTGAGTCGGCTTCGACGCCGGGGATCGAGCGAATGGTATCGAGGGAGCGATCGATGCGCCGGACCACCTTGGGCATGTCAGAGGTTTCGCCCCAGGAACCGCTGATCTGGAAGGTAAGCACGCGACTGGGATCGAAACCAGGGTACACGCGCGAGAGTTGCTGGAAGCTTCGTAAAAGCAGTCCTGCTCCGATGAGCAGGGTTACGGCGAGAGTGATCTGCATTCCCACCAGGAGCCATTGAACGGCGCCTCGCGCGGAGACCTGGGTGCGGCTTCCCGTTGCCAGGGACTGGGCCAGGGTGCGGCGGGTTCCGCGCAGCGCGGGAAAGAGTCCGCAGAGCACGGTGGTTGCGAGGGCTGCGATCAGGGTGTATGCCGCGATTCTCCAATTGAGGGTTATTTCCTCAGCACGAGGCAGAGTCTTGGCGAGCAGGTGAAAACCTCTCGCCGAAACGGCGGCGACCAGCAGGCCGGCAAGAGAACCGATGAGTGCGAGGGCGAAGACTTCAGACAGGAGCTGACCAACGATGGCGAGGCGGGAAGCTCCGAGGGAGAATCGGATGGAAACCTCGTGTTCCCGCTCGGTGGTCCGCGCCAGCAGCAGCGCAGCAATGTTGGAGCAGGCAATGAGGAGCAGAAGGGTTACCGATCCGTAGAGAAGCCAGAGAGAACTGCGGGATTCGCCCACGATGACGTCTTTGAGTGCCTGCGTGCGGACGGTCAAGTCGGCATCGGGCTTCGGGAATTGCTTGCCGAGCCTGCTTTGCACGGTAACGAGGTCGGCAGTGGCCTCGCGCAGGGTGACACCAGGTTTGGTTCGGCCGATCACGGTGAACCAGGTTTCATCACGCCGCTGCGCGAACGGGGCATCGGGGGCGCTGGGCGTCCACATGTCCACGTCAGCGTTTGGGAATTGGAAGGATGCCGGCATTACGCCGATGATGGTGGAGGTGTATCCGCCGACGTGCACCTGCTGCCCGATTGCGGATGGCTCCGCATGAAAACGCCGCTTCCAATAGGGATAGCTGAGGAGCACGGCGCTGGAGCCGCCCCAATGCTCTTCGTTGGGCACGAATTCGCGGCCCAGAGCTGGAGATATGCCCATCACTTCGAGGAATCGCGGCGCGACGAGGCATTCGGTGACTTTCTCGGGCAGCGAGCCGGAGGTTTCGGAGAGATCGTCGAAGTAGTATCCGCTGATGGCCTGGAAGGAGGAGCTCATCCGGTTCCAGTCTTCGAGGCGCGTCGGCGCTACAGCGTGGTTGGCATCTCGGCCTTGAATATCCTGCTGGGATATTGCAACCAATTGGTTGCCATTTGGATATGGCAAGGGACGCAAAATGATGGCATCGATTGCGGAGAAGACAGCGCTGTTGGCGCCGATGCCGAGGGCGAGGGTCAGGATCGCCACGGCGGAGAACGAAGGCGACTTGCGAAGAAAGCGCAGAGCAGCCTTGAGATTGAAGAGCAATGTCTCGGCGAGGGCGGAGATGTGAACTTCGCGAACGGTTTGTTTTACTTGCTCGCGGCCGCCGAATTCGATGATGGCGCGACGCCGGGCTTCCTGGGGCGCTATACCCTGGGCAATCAGATCCTCAGTGAGGTGCGCAATGTGGAAGGCGATCTCCTGGGCCAGTGGGTCCTGCGGAGGGGTATTCTTGCGGGCCATGGTGGTCTCCTATCGCGCTGTCTCGAGGATGAGCGTGACGGCCTTCGAAAGCCGGTTCCAGGTGTCCTCTTCGGCGGCGAGTTGCTCGCGACCTTTCTCAGAAAGCCGGTAGAACTTGGCCTGACGGCTGTTGTCTGATTCGCCCCAGTCGGCTTCGAGCCAACCCCGTTTCTCGAGCCGATGCAAAGCGGGATAGAGCGAACCCTGCTGAACCTGGAGGACCTCCGCAGAGATCTGCCGGATGCGCTGCGAAATGCCATAGCCGTGGATGGGGCCGAGGGCTACGACTTTGAGGATGAGCAGGTCGAGGGTGCCTTGCAGCAGGTCGGCTTTTTCAAGAGGAGCCATTTCGGGTCTCTCCTAGACAATCTACCTATATGGTTGGGCCGGGATATGTAGATTGTCAAGGAGAAGGTGACGAACCTAACGACTGCGGCAGTTGTTGTGATCGGTTGCGCGATTTTTTTTTCCGTTTTTGAAGTAAGTTCCTGATTCAAAGCAGTTTAGCTTCCGATGGGGGTGCCGTAAACGATTGAAAACAAGGCACTTAAGTCTCAAAATCGTCATAAATAAGGACTTAATGACGAGTTTGAATGATTTGCACGGTTTAGGAAGCTAAATCTAGCCGGTGCAGGTTATGCGTGGCGCGATGCACTACCCGAAGACCATGAAAAATGCGGCTGGTTCGGGCGTCCCTCCGGGACTTTGGGTTCCTTGTTGTTGCTTACCCCGGGTTCCGCTGCGCTTCACCCGGGGCTCAGGGCAGGCTAATGGGCACCCAGATTTGCGGTTTCCCACCCATTTCGCGATGAAGCTGCGAAATGGATGGGGCACCCTTGGTTCCTTTTCAATCCTAAGATCCAATCCCAGGTCTCAGAAGCGAGACCCATCGACAAGCTCAGGGGCAGGCTATGGGGCACCCAGACGATCACCGTCCATGTCCTTTTTTGCTACTAGTACGAGTTTAGAGAATTTGGGGAAATAACTCGCAAAACGCCGGGAAAAAGTATCGTGAACGGAATGAGGGAGATGAGACCGATTCCGGGAGGGGTGGGTATTGACAGGGATTGAGGTGAATCTGGATGGAGCGGTGAAGAGGCGCTATCGGTCGAAATCGACGTGCCAGCGATGGTGTTTCTTGAAGACATAATGGCCAATCATCCAGCCGAAGGCGCTGCCCACGAGGACGTCGGAGGGAAAGTGCTGCTGTCCGAGAACGCGGGTAAGGCTGACGCCGGTGGCCACTCCGTAAATGGCGATGGAATGCAATCTTGAAGGGTATTCGTCGGCGAGGACTGCGGCGCTGGACCAGGCGATAAAGCTGTGGGTGGAGGGGAACGACGAATCCGATCCCACGCTGGTCTGGAAGAACTTTCCCTTGGCGCCGTCGACGGTGGGACGTTCGCGCAGGAAGATGAACTTCATGGCCTCGTCGACCACCAGGCTGTCGACCATCGCTTCCCCGCCCAGGATCCCGGTCTCGCTTGCATGCTCGCTGCCGGTGAGATGGCCTACGCCATAAAGAACTACGGGCGCGGCAATAAAGGGAGCCAGAAGGCCGTTCGAGGCGGTGGTGTTGGCGTTGTTGAAGCTGGTTTTGTGGGAGACGACGTCGGACATGGCCTGATGGTCGGAAGCGATGGCGACGGTGACCATGAGCCCGAGGGGGACCAAGTAGCTGAAGTCATGCGTGCGGATGCGCGCGGGACTGGACCAGATTGCGCCTTGGTCTTTCAGCAGATTGACGGGGGTTTCGCGGAGCGTGACCGGCTGCGGAGGGGGCGGCTCAGGGAGTGAAGGAGCGGGCGGCCAGGTCTGGGCAAGAACGTTGACGCAGGCAAGCAAGCCGAAAAGCGGGACGAGAACAACGCACGAACGGCAGACTCGCGACATTTGGCTGAGGATGTTCATGCGATTCGTTTGATGCGAACGGTCTGAGAGCCACTGGAGAGATGAACGAAAAGTCATAGCCGTCTCATTTTTCAGTTTCGGCCAGGTAGATTTTCACATAGTCGAGGTAATTCTGCGCGTATTCGAGAATCAGTTTGCGGTCTGTGTCGGCGAGTTCGCGGCGTTGTTTTCCGGGCACGCCGGCCCACAGGGTCCGGGGAGGAACGACGGTGTGCTCGGGCAGAACAGCTCCCGCAGCGATGATGGAACCTTCTCCGATCCGGCAGTCGTTGAGGATGGTCACGCCCATGCCGATGAGCACGGCGTCTTCGACTACGCAACCATGGACAGTGGCATTGTGACCGATGGTGACCCAGTCGCCGACGGTTACGGAATAGAGGCGCCGTTGTCCGTGGAGGACGGAGCAGTCCTGGACATTGGAGTTGGAGCCAACCCGGATGGAATGGACGTCGCCGCGCAGGACGGCATTCATCCACACGGACGAATTCTCGCCGAGCGCGACATCTCCAATCACCTGCGCCGAGAGATCGACGTAACAGGTGGCGGGGATGGAGGGCATATGCCCCTGGTACGGGCGGATCATGTTGAAACCTCAGGGAATCAGTTTACGTGAGTGGCGGGAGCAGGCGGCAAGGGGATCAACAAAACGGCGCTCATGTTTCGGCGGAGAAAACCGATGTTGCACACTCAGGATTGCGTTTATGGAAGAGGCTGTGGATAACCGCTTAGGGTTTTTACTAACTTGGATTAGTACAAGAACTTGCGGTATGATCACTGTGGGCCTTTCTGGCAGGTTTGGAGGTGGGACCCTTTGGCAGAGGTTCGCTTGCAGGAAGGCGAACCGCTTGAAAACGCGCTACGCCGGTTTAAGCGGAAGGTGCAGCAGGAAGACATCATCAAGGAAGTGAAACGTCACTCCTACTACCTGAAGCCGGGCGAGAAGCGTCGCGTGAAAGCAGCATTGGCACGCAAGCGGAATCGCAAGAAAGCTCGTAAAGAGCAGGACTAATTTCTTTGTTGTAGTTTGTCATGTGCCGTTCTGGGCTGTTCGGCTTCCCCGGCAGGAACAGCCCACATAACAAGCCTGAATGGGCGGCACATGCGAACACCTTTCCAGAAACTGCGCTGACGCTGAGCCGCATTCGGCGCACAAAGGGAGATTCAAATCTCGCTCCGAGGAGCGTTGAATAGTTCGCCGCTTCCCCTTTATGGCGGCCCGGGCCCTTGTTGTTTTTAAGGACGATCAAAGACAGGGATACGGGACCGGCGAGCTCAGCTAATCATGGCCGATTTCGATCACGACCCCCTGCTTTGGGGAAGCCGGCCATGGAATTTTCAGACAGAGTCTTGAAGTGTCATGACTGCGGGGTCGAGTTTGTGTTCACCGCGGGTGAGCAACTGTTTTTCCACGACAAACAGTTCAAAAACGACCCTAAACACTGTAAGCAATGCAAGGCAAAGCGGGCCAGCGGGAGTCGTGTGCGAGCGGAAACTCGAACGACGTGTTCGGCTTGCGGCATGGATACGACGGTTCCGTTCAAACCGACGCAGGGCAGGCCGGTGCTGTGCCGAGCCTGTTTTCAGAAGCAGCAGGCCAACCCGGCGCCAGTGGTTCCGACGACTCCGGTTGCGGGTTGACGGCTGCCGCTGGATGACCTCCGCTGGGTGAGCCGGTGGTTCGCCTTTGCGTCACAAGCGCTTGGATCCTCCCGGTCGTTTCAGCGCCCGGTGGCCGATATCACGCCGGTAGTAAATATCCTCGAAGTGAACCTGTGAGAGCGCCTGGTAGGCGCGGCTCAATGTCTGTTCAAGCGAATCGCCGGTGGCGGTGACGCCCAGGACTCGACCGCCGCTGGTGACGAGCTGGCTGCCGATGCGTGTGGTTCCGGAGTGGAAGACTTCCACTCCCGGGGTTTGAGCTGCGTTGCTGAGTCCGCTGATCGGCAAGCCGGTTTTGTAGCTGCCGGGATAACCGGAGGAACTGGCGACCACGCATGCGGAGGCGCCATGGCTCCAGCGCATCTCGGTCTCCGAGAGGCTGCCATCAACGCACGCTTCGAGCGCGTCGACCAGGTCGGACTCGAGGCGCACGAGGATTGCCTGGGTCTCGGGATCTCCGAAGCGGGCGTTGTATTCCAGTACCTGGGGTCCGCGAGCGGTCATCATGAGGCCGCAGTAGAGCACGCCTGTAAAGGGCATGTTTTCTTCGGCCATGCCGCGGATTGTGGGTTCGGCGATGTGATGGAGGATCCACTCGGTCATGGTGGGCTCAAGCATGTCATCGGTGGAGTAGACTCCCATGCCGCCGGTGTTGGGGCCGGTGTCCCCTTCCCCGATGCGCTTGTGGTCCTGTGCCGGAACCAGCGGCGCGATGTGTTTGCCATCGGCGAGGCAAAGGAAGCTTAACTCTTCGCCTTCGAGAAACTCCTCGATGACCACCTGGTGTTCGATGGCGCCGAGCAGTTGGCCATCGAACAAGCCCTGTGCGGTCTCCTGGGCGAAGTGGCGAGTGGGGCAGATGATGACTCCCTTTCCTGCCGCCAGGCCGTCGGCCTTGACGACGACGGGAGGGTGGAAGTAGCCAAGCGCGGCCTCTACCTCTGCGGCGTTGGTGCAGACGGCGTAGTTTGCGGTGGGAATCTGGTAACGCTTCATGAACTGCTTGGCGAAGGCCTTGCTCGATTCGAGCCGGGCCGCGTCGCGGGTTGGTCCGAAGATGCGGTAACCGCGCTCGCGAAAGGCGTCGACCACGCCGAGAGAAAGAGGCAGCTCGGGGCCCACGATGGTGAGGCTGGGCTGCTCGATCTCGGCGAGTCGCACCATGGCGTTTACGTCTTTCATGTCCACGGGGACGCAGCGCGCGACCTCAGCGATGCCGCCATTCCCGGGCGCGCAGACGACCTCGGTGACACGCGGGCTGCGGCTGACTGCCCACGCCAATGCGTGTTCGCGCCCGCCCGAACCAAGGATGAGTACTTTCATTCTTCAGCCTTCCCTGCAACTGATGACAAGAACCAGAAAAACCATGGTCGGCAATGGGGCGGGGGGAAGTCAAACCGGCCGAAACAGAGCGACCTAAATCAACGCTTATTGCACAGGAACTTCCGTTGAATATTGTTCGCTGTATCCCTGCAGCCACTTGAATGCATTGAAACGCTCGCGGACGATAAAGGCGACTTCGCCGGCGCGGTCATGCGGCACGTTTGCAAGTGGCATTCCATCGATTGCCACGTCGTCATCAATGAATTCCAGCTCGTCCACCAGCAGATGCGGGCTGTTCGGGTCTTTGAGTCTCGCAATGAAATCCATCTTCTCTTCCGGATGCAGGACAAAGTGCCCGATCCTCCAGTTGAAAGAGAGATACGTGCTAAATTTCATGTCGATTTCCGCTGGGTCCCGCAAAGCCGCTTGTGAAAGGCGTTCCTTGGTGCCTGGCCGGAACATTCCCAGGCCCATGCTTGGGGGACCGGGATGGCATTTTGTTCGGGGATCGGGAAGGTCTGCGAGACCGAGAGCCCAGGCGAGGGTTACCATTCCCTCCGAGAGCCAACTGGTCGAAGCGCATTCGTCCAGCTTAAGCTTTCCGAATGGCGTATTCAGCATTCGCAACTCATGTGGCAGGAGATCGGGCGTGAGGCCCACTCCATTGATGAAAAACAGGATCATCTCCGACATCTTCTTGGCGTTGGGGTTCGGGTCCACATCGATCATGGCGCGGCACACCACATAGGCGAGAGCGAGAGCGCGGCGGTGAACAATTTCAGCGCTTCGCAATTGCGGAGGCTGATTCGGTTTTTCGAACATGATGGGAATGCTAGCAGTATTGGTTCGCAGGCTTCAGCGAAGCGATTGAGCTGCAGGACCACTGGTAATGGGTTTGAAATTGCAGCAGGAGCACAGAAACAATGCACTCCCTCCCCAAAGTTGAATTGCATTTGCACCTGGATTGCTCGCTGAGCTACGGGGCGGTTTCGCAGCTGGCGCCGCACATCTCGCGGGAAGAATACGACGAGGAGTTCATTGCTCCGCCGCAGTGCGCAAGCCTAGCCGATTTCCTTACACGTGCGCCACGAGGCTTTCAGCTGATGCAGACCGAGGAGGCGCTGCGCATCGTCACCGAAGATGTGTTCGAGCAGCTCCGCGCTGACAACGTGATCTATGCGGAGTTGCGGTTTGCGCCGCTGCTGCACACGTACCAGGGGCTTGCGCCGGAGACGGTTGTGGCAGCCGTGGATCGGGCAACGGAAGAATGCATCCGCGCTACGGGCATCGAGGCTCGGCTGATTCTGTGCACGCTGCGGCACTTCAATGCGGAGCTAAGCCTGGAGACCGCGCATCTGGTCAGGGATTTCCGGGGCAGCCGGGTGGTGGCGCTGGACATTGCCGGGGATGAGGCGGGTTTCCCGATTGATCCGCATGTGCCGGCTTATCGATTTGCGATCGAGAACGGGTTGCATCGCACCGCTCATGCGGGGGAGGCGCGTGGAGCGGACAGTGTGTGGGAGACGTTGAAGGCCTTCGAGCCGACGAGGATCGGGCATGGGGTTCGCAGTGTTGAAGATGCGGCACTGCTGGAGCATTTGCTGGCAAAGCGGATCCATCTCGAAGTTTGCCCAAGCAGCAATGTGCAGACCCGCGCATTTCCGACGTATGCGGAGCATTGCGCAGATCAGCTGTATCGGGCGGGTGTCTCGCTGGGCATTAGCACCGATGCACGCACCATCACCAACGTGACGCTGGAGCAGGAGTATGCACGGCTTCAGCAGGGTTTCGGCTGGGGGGACGCAGAGTTTATGGCGTGCAACCGCGAAGCTTTGCGTGCTGCGTTCGTTGACGATACGGTGCGCGGCCGGATGCTTGGCGCTCTGGATGCGGCGAGGGTGGTGTGACGGCGAAGCTTTTCCTCATAAACCGCAACCCTTCATTTAATTGATGAGAACGTTCCTTGGGGACTAAGGGTTGCAGTGATATTGCGGGAGTCTGCGACACGACTAAAAAGATTGCGGAAAAGGTCCGGTCTCACGGTAAAGATGTCCCTCAGGGGCTAAAGCCCTCGTTGATTTTGCATGGCGCTGCGGCACGACTGAAGTCGTGCCCCTTCAAAACAGCGTCGATACTGAGTGTTTCCGCAAGCTGTGATGTCGTGGGTTTTCAAAACTGCGTCAACACCGAGTGTCTCCGCAAGCTGTGATGGCGTGGGTTCTCAAAACAGCGGACAATCTGATCTCGCAAGTTAAGGTAACCGCGATGCTGGCGAGGTTCCGGGAATTTTCGCAAGCTGCGCCTATACTGATGCGTGGTGATCCGCGGATCGCCCGAATGACGATGGTGGAACGCCGGATCAAGCCGTATGGGGAACAGGTTGCCGAAGAAGAGCGACGCGAGGCTCAGCGCCACGCATTCCGGCGCAACCAGGTCTTCGGGCTGCTCATCGTTGCCGCGGCAATCGTGTCGTGGTGGCTGTTTCATACCAACCCGAAGTGGATTTTCCCGGCTGGGTGGTGGAGGACGTAAAGGCAGGGACTGGGGACAGGGACTGAGGGACTGAGGGACTGGGGACTGAGGGATGGGGGGAGATTGATGGGCGGACGAGGTCTGTGAGCGAGACGGAGCCGCTGGCGGTGTTGTTGCTGGGGCCTACGGGGAGCGGCAAGACGGCGCTCTCGCTGGCGCTTGCGGAGCGATTTGATGGCGAGATCGTAAGCTGCGACTCGGTCGCGGTTTATCGCGGCATGGACTGCGGCACCGCCAAGCCCACGACTGAAGAGCGCGCTCGAGTTCCACATCATCTTATCGACATTGCCGATCCTGATCAGGCATTCACCGCAGGCGAATACAGCCGCCGTGGGCGCGCGGCATTGCGCGAGATCGCGAATCGCGGAAAGCTTCCCATTGTGACGGGCGGGACCGGCTTTTATCTGCGCGCTTTGACGGAAGGGCTTTTTGCCGGTCCTGGACAGCAGGAAGATCTTCGCAGGCGCCTGCGGCGGAGCCTCGATCGCCACGGAAGCACGTGGCCGCATCGCATTCTCATGCGGCTGGATCACGCGTCGGGGGAACGAATTCACGTCAATGACACACCCAAGGTGATCAGGGCGGTCGAGGTGTGCCTGGCCGCGCGCAAGCCGATGTCGGAGATGCTTGCGCGCAATCCGCTGACCGGGTTTCGGCTTCTGCGGATCGGGCTCAATCCGCCGCGAGCTGCGCTCTATGAACGCCTGAACGAGCGTTGCGCGAGGATGTTCGCCGCTGGGCTGCTACAGGAGACACGCGCTCTTCTGGCCTGTTACGGGCCGATCAAGGCGCTCGACTCGCTCGGCTACCGGCAGGCGCTGTCGATTCTGATCAAGGGCATCAGTGAAAAAGTCGCCATCTCTGAGGCGCAGCAGGGCCATCGCAACTATGCCAAGCGGCAGCTCACGTGGTTTCGACGCGAGCCTGATGTGTGTTGGATCGAGGCGTTTGGAGATGATCCGCAGACGATGCTGGTGGCGGAGGGCTTCGTACATTCGGCGGGTGGGAAGAGAGCGTGAGCCAGACTTGGGCTTTTCGGCAGGACTGAACAGGCAGCGGAAAACCGAGAACGTTGGCGAATCACGAAGAGGAACATCCCGGAGGGGCTAAAGCCCTGTTGTTTTTAATGCGTTTGGCGGCACGACTGAAGTCGTGCCCTTTCAAAACAGCGTCAACACTGAATCTTTCCGCAACTGTGAAGTCGTGCCCTTTCAAAGGAGCATTTGAGGAACCAGTTACGGGTTCTACGGTTCAGAGGGCGAGGTGCGCACGCAGTTGCATGATTGGCCTTTCGATGAGCCAGAAGGACAGTTCGGCGGCAATCAATATGAGCGCGTAGGTGAGAACTCCGAAGGACGCGGGATTTTCGGTGAATAGCTGCTGCCAAAGGTAGATGCTGTACGAGATGACTCCAAGGTGCCGCACCAGGCGGAGATTGAGCACCTTTCCTGCGATTGATTTGGGATCGCGAACGACGTACTGCAATCCCGCGGCAATCGCGAGGGCGGTGATGCTGTATGTGAGCGCGACGCAGACAACGGCGAGGGGAGTTCGGACCAGCTTGGCATCCGCGTAGGGTGCGATCACCAATCCAAGCGCGGCCAAACCCGCTGCGGACCATGCCGTGATCCAGCGCCGGTTCCATCGCTGCCAGTCGCGATTCTCTGCGGCAAGGGCGAGCAGGCAGCCGGCGATCAACATGTCGACGGAACTGCAATTCACAATCAGGCGCTGGTCATGGCCGAACGCGACGAACAGGATCGCTCTCACGATGGGCATTGACAGGAGAACGATTATTGCCAGTCGCGTTGCAATGCCGCGACGGATGGTGGCCAGCAGGATGGCGGGCCAGAGGAGATAGAACTGTTCCTCAATGCTCAGCGACCAGGCATGCTGCAGGAGCCAGCCCTGGGGATGAGGATGATAGGTGATGGTGTAGGTGGCAGCGGAGACAAAGGTGGACAGGTCCTGGGGATGGAGGCCGGTGATCCAAAGCAGCAGGAGGACCGCGAGGTAGACGTAGAAGGGCGGAAAGATTCGCAGGGTTCGCCGAGCGTAGAAGCGGCGCAATGAAATATCCCGCATGAGTTGAAACTCGCGAAGGAGCAGCGTGGTGATGAGGAAGCCGCTGATCACGAAAAACACCTGCACGCCGTGCAATCCTCCGCCGATCAGGTAGCGATACAGACCTGAGCTGACCAACTTTGCCGGGAGCAGGGACGAGGTGTGGGAGAGGATGACGATTGCGATCGCGAGGGCTCGCAATCCGTCGAGCGACGGAATGTCGTGCCGGACAGCCGTCTCCGGCCGATGCGGATGGGCAAGCGCACTCTCCATCGGCCCGATGTTAGCCCGCTTTCGGCGTGCAATTGTCTTCAGGTTGTCAGCAGGAAGTAATACGGTTGTATGCGCTGCCGGACCCCAGAAATGCGCATCCACAGATCGGCTCCGGAAATCCTTTAGACTGAACAATGGCGCGGTACTGCGATAGATTCATCGGGCGCACGCGGCGGGAAATGGGGTTCGCTTTGGCAGAGACGATTTTTGATGTGGCGATCATCGGCAGCGGGCCGGCTGGGTACACGGCGGCAATTCGCGGGGGACAACTGGGGCTGAAGGTGGCGCTGATTGAGTCGGCCAATGTGCTGGGGGGCACTTGCCTGCACGTGGGCTGCATTCCGACCAAGGCGCTCTTGTTCAATGCCGAGCTCTGGGATCACCTGAAGGACGCGGCGGAGTATGGGATTGATGGCGTTGACGGCCGATCGCTGAACTGGGATGCGGTACAGAAGCGGAAGACGGGGATCGTGGACAAGCACACCAAGGGTCTCGGCTTCCTGATGAAGAAGAACAAGGTGACGGTGATCTCCGGCTATGGACGCCTGACCGGCGGCGCGAAGGGCGGCATCCACACGGTGGACCTGACGGGCCCGGATGGCGCGAAGAGCGAAGTGAAGGCCAAGAACATCATTCTCGCCACCGGGTCGGACGCGAAGACGATTTTCGGACTCAAGCCGGATGATCGCGTCCTGACGAACATCGAGATTCTCGCGCTTCCGAAAGTGCCGAAGTCTCTTATCGTGATCGGGGCAGGCGCAGTGGGTGTCGAGTTTGGCTCGATCTTTCGCAGCTTCGGGACGGAAGTGACGCTGGTGGAGTTTTTGCCGCGCATCATGCCGCTGGAGGATGAGGAGGTCTCGAAGGAGTTGACGCGGGTATTCAAGAAGCGCGGCATCGACATTAACACCGGAGCGAAGGTGGAAAAGATTGAGAAGACCCAAAGCGGCGTGAGGGTCACCTGGACGGGGGCAAACGGCAAGGCGGTTGAAAAGGAAGCCGAAAAAGTGCTGGTTGCCGTGGGGCGCGCTCCGCGAGTGGGCGATGTGGGAATTGACAAGACACGCATCGAGCTCGATCGCGGGTTCGTGAAGGTGCATGAAGCCGGTGAGACGGCGGAGCCAGGCATCTACGCTATCGGCGACATCGTTGCGGGGCTTCCGCAACTGGCTCACGTGGGAGCGATGAGCGGGATTGTTGCGGTTACCAAGATTGCGGGAAAGCCGTATCGCGGAGTGAAGCGGGAAAGGATTCCGGCCTGCACGTATTGCGATCCGCAGATTGGCTCAGCCGGATTGACGGAGGCGCAGGCAAAGGAGCGGGGGCTGGAGATTAAGGTTGGCAAGTTTCCCTTTGCAGGCAACTCCAAGGCGACCATCGTTGGCAGCCATGACGGTTTTGTGAAGATTGTTGCGGATGCGAAGTACGGCGAGATTCTCGGGGTGCACATCATTGGTCCGCAGGCGACGGAATTGATTGCGGAAGCAGTGGCGGTGATGGAGCTTGAGGGAACCATCGACGAACTGATGTTCACCATCCACGCGCATCCCACGCTGAGCGAAGCGATGCTGGATGCGTATGCGGCGGTAGAGGGGATGGCGATCAACGCGTGAGAGGGACTAGGAACCAGGGTGGTTTCGAAGCTATTTGTCATTAAAGAAACGTGAATTTCTTGAGAAAAGATTGTGAATAGGGGTACTATTTTTCATTCCGGGTATTTGTGGAGTGGACCCTATGACGTGCGGTTTTTTCTCTTCTCGCATTCTTTATTCAGTCTTTCTCGTTTCTGCAGCCGTTTCCTGGAGCCAGTCAACCGGGTCACGGGAGAACCGCGGGAACCCCGCTACGGGCTTTGCGGAACAGGCCGCGATACAAAACGCGCAGCCGGATATCCCTGAGCTGACGAGGGACGCCAAGGCTGGAGATCCTCTGGCGCAGAACAACCTGGCATTTGCTTACGCATTTGGAAGAGGCGTGGAACAGAACTATGGGGAAGCTGCCACGTGGTTCGCGGCTGCGGCGTCGAAGGGCTATGCAGCGGCCCAGTTCAATCTCGGCGCGCTCTATGAAAACGGGCTTGGCGTGCCTCGGGACTATGCGAAGGCTTTTGCGTTGATCCGCGCGGCTTCGGCGCAGGGATACGCGGTGGCCCAGACGCGACTGGGGTATTTCTACGAGCAGGGATGGGGAGTGAAAGCCGATCCAGCTGAAGCTGCGAGATGGTACGGGAAGGCGGCGGATGCCGGCGATCCGGTGGCGCAGTGCAAGCTCGGGAATTTGTACCACTCGGGACGGGGTGTTGTACGCGACGATGCGGAATCGGTGAAGTGGTATCGCTTGTCCGCGGAGAAAGGGAACGCAATTGCGCAGAACAACCTGGGCGCGTTTTATCACCACGGGATCGGACTCGCGCAGGAGTATCCGCAGGCGCTCTATTGGTATCAGAAAGCGGCGGATCAGGGATTGGCTGAGGCCGAGAACAATCTCGGCGTGATGTATGAAGACGGCCTGGGAGTTGCGAAGGACTATGGCCGGGCGGCAGGCTTCTACAGCAAGGCGGCTAACCAGGGCGTGGTGCGCGGAGAGTATAACCTCGCCACTATGTATTACTCGGGCCGAGGCGTTCCGCTTGACTACGTGATGGCATACCTGTGGTACAGCCGCGCTGCGGGCGCGGGGGACGAACACGCGGGGCGGATTCTCAAGGAGCTTTCGGGTGTGATGACGCCGCGGCAGAAAGAGCTGGCGCAGCAGCGGCTCGCGGAAGACCAAGCTGCGAGCATTTCAGACGAGGCAGCGCAGTCGCCTTTCGGTTCGAAGATGAGCCGCAAATAGGCAGGTTTCTTGCTCCGGTGAAGCAGATTCGAATTGAGCCAGTTTCAGTTCCAGCCCTTGAGTTTCGGCCACAGGGTCTGCAGATCTGTCTTCAGGCCGCGACAGTGGTAGATGGGCCGGTTGGAATCTGGCCGCGAGTATGGGTCGGAGGGGTGAGCGACCATCGTGAATGTCCGGCACTGATCAACGTAGTTCTCGGGTGAGTCTTCATTCATGAGAATGATGCTTTCGCCGTGATACCCGCGCGGTCCCCAGATCCAATAGTTGTTGTTGGAACTGATTGCTTTCGGCAACCCGTATTTTGGACCGAAGAGGTCGACGGCGCCCGCCTGCCCATAATCCGAAGCGCCAATGGCGGTCACCTTTTGTTCCTCGGGCGGCAGGGAGTGGTAGTAGTCGGCGACGATCTTCACCCGCTCTTCCCAGCCGTACATATCGGCGAAGATCTGCGGCAATTCGCTCTGCGGCTGGTTCTCGAATTTCTGCTGGTGAATGCCAAGGGTCTGCGAGTACGCGATGAAGGTCTTCACCGGCAGAACCGGGATGATGGTGGGGGCAATTAAGGTCCCCACAGCCAGCATGAGTGCGGCGTATGCGGGGCATAACCATTTCCATTTCGCGGCTGCGGTCAGATGTTCAAATTGCACGCCGCCGGCCGCGAACATCACGGGGTACACCGGCGCGACGTAATAAAACTTTCCCTTCAGCGCGACCATGAGCGCGAGAACGCCCAGGAACCCGAATCCCAGCACGGCATACTGGCGTCCGCGCGTGGAAAACACAAACCATAACCCCAGCACCACCAGGACCGCGGAAACAAATCCAATCATCTGCACCTGCTGCCAGAGATAAGGCAAAGGCGGCAGCATCACGTCTCGAGGCCCCTTGCGAACGTTGATGATCATTTGCAGAAATGGATAGTTCCAGTGCCTCTGCCATAAAAAATTCGGCAAGGCGATTACGGTCGCGAGAGCCGCGCCAAGCCAGAACCACGGACGGATGAGGCTCCTGCGCAGCGGAGTGATCACGACCCCCACCAGTAATCCAAACAGGAAGAACAGCACGCCGTACTTGTTCAGCAGAGTGATGCCGACCAGGGCGCCGATCCACAGCCACAACTTCTGATTGCCGCTCTGCACCAGCTTTACCATCAGCCAGGCCAGCAGCGCCCAGAGCATCGGATCGAAGGCATTCATGGTGAACAGATGGCTCAAGCCGAGGAAGATTGGTGTTACCAGCACTGCGAGCGCAGCGAGGAACATCGCCCAGCGTTTCCCGCCCAGGTCGCGCGCCAGCAGCGCTGCGACAAACATTGCCCCGACATCACCCAGCATTGGCAGCAAGCGAAGCGCGTACAGAGAAGTGCCAATGGTGTGCTGCAGCAACCAAGCCATCCAGGCGATCATCGGAGGCTGGTCCACGTATCCCCACGCCGGATGCTCGCCGCACGCCAGGTAATACAACTCATCGCGGAAATAGCCGTAGTTTGGCGCGGCGATCAGGTAAAGTGCCACGCGAATCAAAGCCACGCAGCAGACCAGCGCAAAACCCGATGTAAATCGGGAATCAATGTCTGTTTTCGCTTGCATCGTCAGTTCATTTTTCAGATGTTTCAGGAACGAAGAGAATTCTACGCTCATAGAGTCATGAGCCTGATCGGCGGATACTGCAGGGCATGGGGTTCCCCGTTCCGCTATTGAGGCGGCGGAGCCAGTTGAATCTGAATGACGCCGTTCTTCTCTGTGCGGGAACCGGTGCTCTTCAACTCGATAGAAGGATTCTGTACTGAGGTTGGCAGCTTCATGTAACCGTCGCAGCCTGCGTAGGGAGTGCAGACGAGCTGCATTTCTCTGAGAATGCGCGCTTTTGATCCCGTGGGAAACATCGGATGGTAGCTGAAGGTCTTCAATGCCGGCTCGAAGGTTTTGATGGAGGGATCGCCGCCCAGGAACCGCACCTGTGCCGGCTTGCCTGGCTCGAAGGACAGCGAAAACAATGCGGATCCGGTGACCTTGCTGGTATGGGTGATCTGGCGGAACTCGTTCACCTTGTCGAGTTCGGCCTGGGGGCTCGCAACATAGGCGCCACCCGGCAGGCGGACGGAGGGGGCATTTACATCTCGTCCAGCGAGGGCCTGGTATCTCGCCGCGATATCTCTGTCGACCTTAGTAGAATCAACAAGTCCGAGGAGCGGGTTGGCGATGTTTGCGGATTTGCACAGCAGGTAGGTGTGTGCGGCCTCGATTTTGTTTTCTTTTGCCTCGAAGACGCGGCCCAGCTCGAAGCACGATTGACGGTTCTGGCCCAGGTGCCACGCGGCCTGGAGATACGTCTCCGCGGTGGGGAGATCATGGGTTTCAAGCGCGATGCGGCCTTTGGTTTCCCATGCGAGGGTCAGCAACTGAGTCCAGTAGAGCGAGTGAATGTCCTCAACCGGGAGTTGGATGGTCTTTGTTTCAACAGCCTCCACGGCCTTGTTGGCGGAATCACGTAGTTTGGCGAGGTCGGCCGGCTGCGGCGGCTTCTCGCCACCGAGTGATTGCGTGGCATCGAGCAGCGGTTGCAGCATCTGAGTTCGCTCGTCGTCCGCAAGCCGCAAGCCTGCAGACGAGGCAAAGTCAAAGCCGTTGATTAGCCCGCCTGCAACCATCGGCATTCCGGGGCCGGCAATGGGAGTCATGCGCACCTCGTCCTCGAAGATTGCCCTGCGAAACGCGAGGTACTTGTCCCACTGATCGAGTGGGACCTTGTTCTTTTTGGTGATCAGGCGCCGCTCGGCAGAGAACTTTCCGTCTTTAAAGGAATACGAAGAGTGATACTCGGCCCAGTCTTCGACGAGATTCGTATTCTGCGGGGGAAAGGCGCTCCAGCCTTTCGGCAACTGGATTGAAGCCGAGTAATCCGCCTCGCCGGGGGAGCCCAATTCGACGTCATCGGCCGGCTTCTTCTGGACAACGCCTGGGGCGAGCTCGTTACCCACCGGCGGCAAGGGAGGCGTAATGCGATGATCGTCCCAGTCGCCGTACTTTTCGCGGCTGTAGTCATAGGAGAAGTGCAGAGGCTGCGCGGTGTCTTCGATGGGAGAGACTTCAGGGTCCTTGACCTCGCCAGCGAATCCGGAGAAGTTCGAGATTCTCTGGACAAATACTGTCCATTGGGACTGCGGAACCTGGCGGAACGCGGCACGCACGATCAGTTCGACGTCTCCGTGGTAGGTGTGCGACAAGTGGCCAGTGAATACGCCGTCGCCGGAGAGCGTTCCGGAAGCGTCAAATTTGGCGGTTTGCGGGTAGGGGAGGTCGGCGGGCGTGCGCTCGAGGTATGCGGGTTTGTCAACGGGGATGGCCAAGGCCTGCTTGTCGCGCAAGGTGGCGAAGAGGGTGCCGACCGGCGCTATCTCGGCAGTCGAATCCATCCACACAAGCTTGCCTGCGAGCGGCGCGACGGTGATGACGTGATCGAACTGCGCCGGCGAGGGGGTTGCGGCGTCGAGTTCGCGGCTGCTCGAGATGAGAACGGGCCACGTCTGGATTCCGGCAGCCTTCAACATCGCGGCAAGGAGGGTGTGCTTGTCTTTGCAGTCGCCGTATTCATTGGACAGCACATCGTCGGCGGGATGTGGCTGATAGCGGCCGATTCCGAATTCGAGACCGACGTAGTGGATGTGCAGGGCGACATCGTTGAAGATGGCGCGAATCTTGCCGTCGTCCGTGGTCAGGCCTTTCGTCACGGTTGCGACCCTGGTTTGGATGGCGGGCGTGACGGCGAGTGAGGGCTGCTGCAGGGATGCATACCACGCGCCGATCTGTTCCCAACTGGTGAAGGTGGTGACCTGTATCGAGGGCTTCCAGTGCTTGGTCGATTTTGGCGGGGCGTTCGGGTCGGGACGGGAGAGGTTCGAACTGGTCCAGCGGTACAGTTTGCGTCCGTTGGTGGTGGAGATCGCGGGTTGGACATCGGCGCTGGCCACGGTGGCGCCCTTATCCGCGGGAAGGTCGAGATCGAGTTCCTCATTGAGAATGATCGCGTCCTTCTCGAAGGTGTACTCCGCCCAGAACTGGCCCGGAACCTCGGGCTTGAGGGTGCGGATGGTGACGTTGTACTCAAGGGTGTCGCCTACGCCAAGGCCTTTGACGGCGACATGCTTCTGATGGATGTCGGAGTACATCGGCGCTTCGCGAGTGACATCAGCGGGCAAGTCCTGGGTGTTGTAATCAGGGGTGACCACGACGGCGCCGTCGGGCTTCCTGACGCGAACGTAGCCAATATCGACCTCCTGATTCGACGAGGTATAGGTAAACGTAAGCACTGCCATTTGCTTTACGCCCGCGTCAGCCAGGACGCGGACCACTGCAGTGGTCTCGCGGGAGTCGGTGCCATCCGCTTCAAAACGCATGCGGGTTTGCAACTTGTCCCACGCCAAAGCTTCTTTCGAGACATCGGGAGTTTTGCCAGACTTTGAAGTGGCTGTGGAGTTGCCTGAGTCGGATGCAGCGCGATCGGAGGCGGGCTTCTCTTGCGCCGCCGCGAACAGGGCGCAACACAGGACGACTGCGGAAGCCAGGAGCAGGCGCAGTCTGCAAAGGAAAGTGGCTGAACTACTACGGGTGAGCGGAGCCGGATGAGTCTGCATCGGATGTCACGGGTGTACAGGAAAAGATAGCAGAACTTTTGCAGGCAATATCGAGCTTTCGCCGAGAAGAGAATGCCAATGGTAAGGGCTCGACCGTTGTTCGGTTCGGAAAACGCTCATGTTGGCGGCCGGCAGCTGTGGCCCACCCCGTCTGGAACCTTTAAACTTTCAAGGAGTTGGTTGTAGACGGGAGGCTTTGGATGAAGGCGTTGGTGAAGGCGCGGGCGGAGCGCGGACTTTGGCTGGAAGACATTCCTGAACCCGCGATGGGCATCAACGATGTGCTGATCCGGGTGAAGTACGCGGGAATCTGCGGCACCGACGTTCATATCTACAACTGGGATGAATGGGCGCAGAAGACGATCCCTGTGCCGATGGCGATCGGGCACGAGTTTGTGGGCGAGATTGTCGCGGTCGGCGCGAATGTGAACGACTTCTTTCCAGGCGATGTTGTGAGCGGGGAGGGGCACGTGGTTTGCGGGCGGTGCCGCAATTGCCTCGCAGGGCGGCGTCATCTCTGTGTTTCGACGAAGGGCGTCGGCGTCAATCGTCCCGGGGCCTTTGCAGAGTTGATTTCACTGCCGATGACGAACATCTGGCGGCACCATGCGGGAATCAACCTGGAAGTTGCCGCGATCTTTGATCCTTTCGGCAATGCGGTGCACACGGCGCTGTCGTTTCCGGTGCTGGGCGAGGACGTTCTGATCACGGGCGCAGGGCCGATCGGCATCATGTCGATTCCGGTGGTGCGGCACGCGGGGGCAAGACACGTGGTGATCACGGATCTGAATCCGTTCCGGCTGGACCTGGCGCGCAGGATGGGAGCGACGCTGGCGGTGAATCCGAACGAGACCCCGCTGGGCGACGTGCAGAAGAAACTCGGAATGACCGAGGGGTTCGATGTGGGCCTGGAGATGTCGGGGAATCCCCAGGCGCTGAGCGACATGATTGTGCAGATGAGCCATGGCGGGAAGATTGCGGTGCTGGGCATCCCGGCGAAAAGTGCGCCGCTCGATCTGCGCACGATCATCTTCAACATGCTTACGATCAAGGGTATCTATGGCCGCGAGATGTACGAGACCTGGTACAAGATGTCGGTGATGCTGGACTCGGGCCTGGATATTTCGCCGGTAATCACGCATCGGTTCCCATACAGCGAGTATGAGAAGGGCTTCGCGGCGATGACTTCGGGCGAAGCCGGCAAGGTGATTCTGGATTGGACCAGCCCGGGTTGAGTTCAGAACGCAGCCCGGCAAACTACTTCTAAGCGGCGTTGGCCAACTGCTTGTGCGCGGCGAAGGGTGTGCGGCGGTCAAGGACGACGCTCAGATTCATGAGCGCCCTTGAGCTGCAGGCGGGACATTCGCGATTGGTATCGCTGACGCAATTGCAGTCGAGGCAAAGTACGGCATGATCAAGGGGTATGGTCGCGTTCTTTATTCGTGTGGTCATGAGTAATTCTTTCATTCCGTTCTGTACTGTTGTTAAAAACCCGTTTCGGGGCGTTGAGTTGCGCTTTCTAACACGAAGGTGGCAGGCGGCAACGCCCAGGTCTTGATGCGGGTCAGGGAAATAGTGAGGCTGCGGAAGATAGCGTTTCATAAAGTGGCGGCTATCTTGCTGCGAGGCGCGACGGGTGCGTATTCTTGCAAGCACATGAAATCGACACTGAAGGAAGTTTCAGCGATTGTGGGCTTCTGGGTGATGGCGCTTATGGCGGTGGCAGCGCAGAGCCCGACTCCCTCGACAGGGGCTGCTCAGACGGCAGAGGCGGCGACGAAGGCTGCCATTGCGCATGTCAAGACGATCGACGAGAAGATCCACGCTGTGATTGCGCTCGATCCTACGGCGCTCGAACAGGCGCGGGCGATTGATCTGAAGAAGAGTCCGCGCGGTGCGCTTTATGGCTACGCAATTCTGCTGAAGGACAACATCGAGGCTGACGGGCCGCTGCCTACCACCGCGGGGAGCATGGCGCTGCTGGAGAATGTCACGCATCGCGACGCTCCGCTGGTGAAGCGATTGCGGGCGGCAGACGCGGTGATTCTGGGCAAGACGAACTTGTCGGAATGGGCGAATATCCGGTCGAGCGCGTCGATCTCGGGATGGAGCGCGGTGGGTGGGCAGACTCGAAACCCGTATGCGCTAGATCGGGATCCGTGTGGTTCTTCGTCGGGCAGCGCGGCTGCGGTGGCAGCAGGCGAAGTGAAAGCCGCGATCGGAACGGAGACGGACGGGTCCATCACCTGTCCGGCGGCGATGAATGGAGTGGTGGGGCTGAAGCCTACGGTCGGGTTGGTGAGCCGCAACCGGATTGTGCCGATCAGCCATAGCCAGGACACTGCGGGTCCGATTGCGATCGATGTGGCGACGGCGGCGCGGGTGCTTGGCGCGATCGCAGGCTCGGATCCGGGTGATCCGGCTACGAAGGATGCGGATGCGCATATCTCCGATTACCTTGCTGCACTGAAGCCGGATGCGCTCAAGGGCGCCCGCATTGGGGTGCTGCGTTTCGCGACCGGCTGGTCAGGAGCAACGGACAAGGTGTTTGAGCAGGCATTGGCAGTGTTGAAAGCCCAGGGCGCAATCCTTGTCGACATTGCCGACTTGAAGGACAAGGACAAGATCGGCGATGGAGAAACGCTGGTTCTTAATACGGAGTTGAAGACGGATTTGAATGCGTATCTCGCCACGACTCCCGCGACGGTGAAGTGGCGGACACTGGCGGATCTTATCGCATTTGATTCAGCACATGCGGACCGGGAACTGGGGCTTTTCGGGCAGGAGACCTTCATCAAGGCCGAGGCGACGAAAGGGTTGGAGGATCCCAAGTACAAGGAAGCTCGGGAGACCTCGTTGCGAATTGCCGGACGGGATGGTATCGATGCAATGCTCATGAAGGATCATCTGGATGCCCTGGTGTGCCCGACGGTTTCGCCGGCATGGAAGATCGACGCGGCCAACGATGATCAGGGTCCTGGCTCGGGCGCGGGTGGACTTGCGGCGGTTGCGGGATATCCACACCTTACCGTGCCGATGGGAGCGGTAGTGGGCCTGCCGGTTGGCCTGTCGATTATGGGGCCTGCGTGGAGTGAAGCGCGGTTGCTCGGCTATGGGTTTGCTTACGAGCAGGCAGCCAAGGTCAAGCTGACGCCGCACTTTCTGCCGTCGATTGAAGGAGCGGCACCGATCGCGCCGCTTCTCGAACCGCTGAAGCGCTGAGATTCGCGCCGTGTCGTTTGCCACCCATCGCTTCGCGATGGATGGGGCACAGTGTTGGCGGTGTCATCGATGCCTGGCGGTACTCTGAAGTGTGGCGGAGAGCTTTCACACTCGAATCAACGCATTGAAACACCCGCAGGTCAAAGTCCTGCTTCGGAAGTGGCGCGCCCGGTCGGTGGTCTGGCGGCTTGGAATCGGCGTTCTGTCGCTGTGGGGACTTGCGGTGCTGATGCTCGTGTTGGTGCGATGGATTGATCCGCCGACCACGGCGGTTCACATGCAGAGGCATCTGCAGGCCTGGGTTCATGGCAAGCCATATCACGAACGGTACAGATTCGTTCCGCTGAACCAGATCTCGCCGGACTTTCAGCACGCGGTGATTGCAGCGGAGGATGCGCGCTTCTATCAGCATCACGGGTTCGACTGGCATGCGATCAGGATCGACGCGGAAGAGGATATGGAAGGCGGACGGATTCGCGGAGCGTCGACTTTGACGCAGCAACTGGTGAAGAACCTGTTTTTCGGGACGGGGCGGTCGGTGCTGCGCAAGGGCGCGGAGTTCACACTGGTGCCAGTGGCCGAACTGGTTCTGAGCAAGCAGCGCATTCTGGAGTTGTATCTCAATGAAGTTGAGTGGGGACCGGGGATCTATGGCGCGGAGGCGGCGAGTCGGAACTACTATCGAACCTCGGCGCGGGGTATCGACCGGGAAGAAGGGGCGCGGCTGGCGGCGATTCTGCCGGCTCCGTTGAAAAGGAAGCCGGAGAGGATGAATCACTACAGCGGATTGATCCTGGAGCGGATGCGGCAGATGGGGTGGTGAGGTCGTGGACTATGGTTCGTGCTTTCCCACCCATTCGACAAAGGGCGTCGAATGGATGGGGCACCGGGGATTTGTCGATGTGCGGTGGTTCGTGCTTTCCCACCCATGTCGCGATGATGCTTCGACATGGATGGGGCACCCCGGGGCACCCCAGGGAGTTCGTGGGTTTTCCTCAGGCGAAATCCCTGAAATTTTTACCAGGACCGGACCTTTTTATACCGTTCCTTCAGGATTGGGTCGCAGGTATGCTTTCGCTCCTCCTGCTCCAGGTCAGATTTTGATATTGCCGTTACAACGGTGACAAAACAATCGCAACAGATGGAATCGACTGTACCGTCATCATTTAGCCGGTGTATGAACTGTAATGTATAGGCTTGAGACATTTGGTTTGCTCCTTTCTTTTAGAACGCAATCAAGGCCATATCTAGCTCATCTCCTGTGAAACCAGTTGCAATTTGCGTTCCGTGGTAAGCGGGCGAATGCCTCGGGGCAGGTGCAGATCGGTTCCAAGTTTCAGAATTGAGGGTGTTTGGGCGCGGAAGGGTTGGTTGCTTTCCCAGGTGTCAAAATCGAGACCCGGGGCACCCAGTGTTGTGCTCTCCCATCCATTCGACAAAGGGCGTCGAATGGATGGGGCACCGGGCTTGCCCAGGTCTCAGAATCTAAACTTGGGGCACCCAGGATTCTTGCTTTCCCAGGTCTCAAAAGTGAGACCTGGGGCACCCAGCTTTTTAAAGTTCGGTAGGTGATTAGAGTTCGGTGGATTTGGTTTCTACCAGCGTTTTCGCCTTGGCAACGAAGTCGGCGAGTGGCATGGAGCCCTGGTCGCCTTTGCCGCGGGTGCGAACGCTGACTGCGCCATTGGATTCTTCCTTGTCGCCGAAGACGAGGATGTAGGGAATCTTCTGATTGGCGAAGTCGCGGATCTTGGCATTCATCTTTTCGTTGCGGGCGTCGGTCTCTACGCGGAAGCCCGCCTCTTTTAACTCCTGGACGAGTTTTTCGGCATACGGAAGATGGCGCTCGCTGATGGGGACGAGACCGATCTGGATGGGGGAAAGCCACATCGGGAAAGCTCCGCCGTAAAGTTCGATCAGGTAGGAGGTCATGCGCTCCATGGTGCTGATGACGCCGCGATGGATCATCACGGGGCGCTGGCGAGTGCCGTCTGCAGCGGTGTATTCCAACTTGAACTGATTGGGCAGGTGGAAATCCACTTGAATGGTGGAATAGGTTTCCTCGTGGCCCATGACATCGGCGAGCTGGATGTCGACCTTGGGGCCGTAGAACGCGGCCTCGCCTCGCGCCTCGCGATACTTGAGGCCGAGCGAATCCATGGCCTCGCGAAGCACGCGCTCGCCCAGCTCCCACATGGCGTCGTTATCGACGTATTTTTCCTTGTTGGTTCGGTCGCCGAGCGACAGGCGAAAGCTGTACCTGGTGATGCCGAGGTCGCGATAGGCGCGCTCCACCAGCTTCATGACGCCGGAGAATTCTTCCTTGATCTGATCGGGCGTGCAGAAGATATGGGCGTCGTTGAGCGTCATGCAGCGCACGCGGCTGAGTCCGCTGAGCGCGCCTGACCGCTCGTAGCGGTACATGGTGCCGAGTTCAGCCAGACGAATGGGAAGATCGCGGTAGCTGCGGGGCTTGGACTCGTAGATGAGGATGTGGTGCGGACAGTTCATGGGCCGCAGGACCATCTGCTCGGTCTCGAGATCCATGGGCGGAAACATGTCTTCGTGGTAGTGCGCCCAGTGGCCGGAGCGTTTGTAGAGATCGACCTTGGCGATGTCGGGCGTATAGACGTGCTCGTACCCCAGCTTGCGTTCAAGGTCGAGGATGTATTCCTCAAGGAGGCGGCGGATGGTGGCGCCTTTGGGCAGCCAGAGGGGAAGGCCCGCGCCCACGTCCTCACTGACGGTGAACAGCTCAAGCTCTTTGCCCAGGCGGCGGTGATCGCGGCGCTTGGCGTCTTCGATCAGGGCGAGATAGGCGTCCAGATCCTTCTGGGAGAAAAATGCGGTGCCATAGATGCGCTGCAGCTGCGGGTTCTTCTCGTTGCCGAGCCAGTAGGCGCCGGAGGTGTTCATGACTTTGACTGCTTTCACACGCCCCGTGGAAGGCACATGGGGTCCGCGACAGAAGTCGACGAAGCTGCCGTTGCGATAGAAGCTGACCTGCGATCCGGGCTCGGTGAACTTCGTGACGAAGTGGGTCTTCATGAAGTCGCCGTCTTTTTCGAACCCTTCCAGGGCTTTCTCTCTCGGAGCGAATTCGTGCTGGAACGGCTCGTCGCGGGCAACGACTTCGGCCATCTTTTTTTCGATGGCTTGAATGTCCTCGGGCGTGAAGGGCTTCTCGCGATAGAAGTCGTAGAAGAAGCCAGTCTCGGTGGCGGGGCCGTGGCCGAGCTTGGTCTCCGGAAAGAGTTCGAGCACCGCGGTGGCCAGCACGTGTGCGGCGGAGTGGCGGACGACCTTGAGCGCTCCGGGATCCTGTTCGCGAACGAGTTCGAGCTTCGCGTCCTCCTGGAGAGGCGTGGAGAGATCGACCAGGCGCGGTGCCGAGGCATCTTCGGCCGCATACATTGCCGCCTCCAAATCGCCTTCGCCGGCTGCCTTCTCTTTCGCGGCGGCGTTGACGGGGGTGAGGCGCGCAACGATGGAGGCTGCGGCCAACCGCGGCGAAATGGAGTTGGCGATATCGAGCGGCGTGGTGCCTGCGGGCACTTCGCGGACGCTTCCGTCGGGCAAGTGGATGGAAATGTTTTGTGTACTCATGATGATTTCGGGATCCTGAATCCGGACTACGGTGCAAGAATAGGGCAGAATCTTGTTCATCCTTAGGATATAACGTTGCGTTTGGAACCCTTGCGCAGCGCGACGTCGAACAGGGCGTTATACCGACGGAGATTTTTTTTGCCATGCGCCGGTGATAAGGAAGCCGGCCGCAGGAGGATCGCATGACCGGGCTAACAAGAAAGTTTTCGCTGTGGCTGCTAATCACTCTGGCTGGATGTGTAGCGGCATCGGCGCAACCGGCGATTCAGCCCACGGTAGACATCACCAAGGTTCCGGCAGCCGCACAGCCTTCACCGCAGTTCGATGCCGAAGCAGCGACGAATGCCTACATGGCGATGATGCCGCCGGAGGCGATCGCGCGGTCTAATGCGTATTTTGAGGGCGGGTACTGGCTGATCCTGTGGAATTTCCTGTACGGGTCGGCGATTGCGCTGCTGCTGTTGAATCTGCGCTGGTCTGCGCGGATGCGGGATGCGGCGGTGCGGATTACGCGCTTCCAGTGGCTGCAATCGATGCTCTATTGGGTGCAATACCTAGTGGCGGCTACGTTGCTTGGTTTTCCGCTGGAGTATTACGAGAACTATGTGCGGGAACACAAATATGGACTTGCAACGCAGAGCTTTGGGCCTTGGATGGGGGACGAGTTGAAGGGGATTCTTGTCAGCCTGGTCGCCGGCGCTATCATCTTTCCTCTACTGCTGGCCATGGTTCGGTGGGTGCCGCGTAGCTGGTGGATTTGGGGCGCGCTGGTCACATGCGTGTTTTCGGTGATCTTTGTGGCGCTGGGGCCAGTTTTCCTGCAGCCGATTTTCAATAATCCGAAGAAGCTGGATGATCCGAAGATCACAGGGCCGATCCTGAAGATGGCTCATGCCAACGGGATTCCGACGAATGATGTATGGGAGATCGACGCCAGCAAACAGACGACGCGTATGAGCGCCAATGTGAGCGGCTTCGGCAAGACAATGCGCATTACGCTCAACGACAACCTGCTCAAGCGCGGGTCGCCGGAGGAGATTCAGGCGGTGATGGGTCACGAGATGGGCCATTACGTGATGAATCACATTCCCAAGCTTCTCTTCTTCCTGGCGGTGGTGATTGTTTGCTCGTTTGCCTATCTCAACTGGATTTTGAAATGGGCTTTGAGTCGCTGGGGCGAGCGCTGGCAGATTGGTTCGCTCGCAGATCCTGCAATCCTGCCGCTGGTTACGCTGATGGCAGGCGTCCTGTTCTTCGTGCTTACGCCGGTGTTCAATACAGAAACGCGGACGCAGGAGAAGGAGGCGGACATGTTCGGGTTGAACGCTTCACGCCAGCCGGATGGGTTCGCGCAGGCGGCGATTCACCTGGGCGAATACCGCAAGATGCATCCGGGGCCGGCGGAGGAATTTCTGTTCTTCGATCATCCCAGCGGATATAACCGGATTCACTCGGCGATGGTGTGGAAGAGCCAGAATCTGGAGTTGTACGAGGCACCCAGGGAGACTGCTGGCCAACGCTGAAGGCGAGACGCCAATTCAAATTTGATCGAAACGATGGAAGGGCATGGCCTCGACCCTGTCTTGCCATAACTCTCGTGGCCGGAATAGGCTATGGGTATGCGTCGATGTCGCTAACACTGTCCTGGTGTCTGCTGCGATGCACCCGTGCGGGTTTGTTTGCGCGGAGTCTCTTCTTCCAATTTCATTGCACAGCGATGCCATTATTTTTCCCATGAAATGATTGCCGGCCGGGGCCCAGAAACCCGGGTGAAGGAGCTAACATGGCGCGGATTGCCGCAGATATAACCGAACTGATTGGACGCACTCCCCTGGTAAAGCTGAATCGGGTGGCGGCCGGATTGCCGGGCACCGTGGTTGCGAAGCTGGAGAGCCAGAATCCGCTGTCGAGCGTGAAGGACCGCATTGGATTCGCGATGATTAATGCGGCCGAGAAGGAGGGGCGAATTTCGCCGGGCAAGACGGTCCTGATCGAGCCGACCAGCGGGAACACCGGCATCGCATTGGCTTTTGTCGCGGCCGTGAGGGGCTACAAGCTGATCCTGACCATGCCGGAGACGATGAGCACAGAGCGGCGCGTGCTGCTGCGGGCATTTGGCGCGGAGATTGTTCTGACACCCGGGCCCAGCGGCATGAAGGGCGCGATTGCCAAGGCCAACGAGATTCTGGCGAAAACGCCGGACGGATATATTCTGCAGCAGTTCGACAATCCCGCGAACCCGGCGATCCATGTAAAGACAACGGGTCCGGAGATATGGGAAGACACGGACGGCAAGGTCGACATCCTGATTTCGGGCATCGGCACTGGAGGTACGCTGACCGGGGTTTCGCAATATATCAAGCCGCGCAAGCCGTCATTCAAGGCGGTTGCCGTGGAGCCTTCGGACAGTCCGGTGCTTTCGGGCGGGAAGCCGGGGCCGCACAAGATCCAGGGGCTTGGGGCGGGGTTTGTTCCAACCGTGCTGGATACGAAGCTGATTGATGAAATCGTGCAGGTTACGAATGACGAGTCGATCGCGCTGGCGCGGAGGTTGCCGCTGGAGGAGGGGTTGTTTGTGGGGATCAGCTCGGGGGCTGCGGTGGCTGCGGCACTGAAGGTTGCGGCGCGGCCCGAGAATGCAGGCAAGCTGATCGTGGTGGTGCTGCCCGATTTTGGCGAGAGATATCTTTCCAGTGTGCTGTTCGATTCGCTGCGGCAGGAAGTGCTGGCGTTACCGACGCAGACGGTGAATGGATAAAGGCGGGGACTGAGAACCAGGGAACAGGGACTTAGGGACTAGGGACTTAAGGACAGGGGAGAAGGACTTGGATTGGTTTGAGCGCGTGCGGGAAGATGTTCGATCCGTGATGGAACGGGATCCGGCGGCGCGCTCGCGGCTGGAAATTCTGCTGTGCTATCCGGGGCTGTGGGCGGTGTGGATTCATCGTATTTCGCACCGACTGTGGCGCATAAAGTTTCGACTGATCGCGCGGATACTTTCGCAGCTTGGGCGTTTCCTGACGGGTGTGGAGATTCATCCAGGCGCGTTGCTGGGGCGGCGGCTCTTTATCGATCACGCGACGGGCGTGGTGATTGGCGAGACGGCGATTGTGGGGAGCGATGTCACGCTCTACCAGGGAGTGACGCTGGGCGGCACAGGGAAGGGACACGGGAAGCGGCATCCGACCGTCTGCGATGGTGTCTTTGTGGGCAACAATGCCAACGTGCTGGGGAATATCACGGTGGGCGAGAACTCGCGGGTGGGTGCGGGATCGGTGGTATTGACGGATGTGCCGCCGAATTCAACGGTGGTGGGCGTGCCGGCTCACATCGTGTATCGCAACGGAGAGCGGGTGCTGATCACCGATCCGCACGACATCAAGGACCCGCTGTCGGATGCCTTGATCGCGCTTTCGGCCCGGGTGGAGGAGCTGGAAGAGAAGCTTGGAGCACATGTGCGCCGGGTTGAGCCGTTTGCTACGGAGGAGGCGGAGCGCAGTGCCTACCGGGAAGAGCTGGACAAGCTGACCGAGTATGTGTCGATGGGCGAGGGGATCTGAGGCGGTTGCGCCCGTCGGCGGTTGCGCCCGTTCGGCGGTTGCAAGTCTGCAGCACCCGATTGACCAACGAGGACGGGTGGGGCTGTGGAAAACAGTCACATTCCATTTTTCGCGGCCTTGGTTACCTGAGTGGGATGCGGGAGTAGCGGTCGAATACTTAACATCGAGTCAGTGCATGGCTTGAACTGGTGTTTTCAGGACCAGTTACAAGCATTGAGCCCGCTCAACGGCGGGCTCTTTGTTTGCCTGGACGAGAGCGCGGGCATGGATATGTGCCTGGCTTTCGACTGATTACGACTTCCGCCGAGTTCAGTCAGGGATAGAATGTGGTCCACGGCTGGAGGGCGATGCGATGGGGAGCGAGCTGTTTGAGTTTGCCGTCGTGGTGGTGGTCGCGTGGCTGGTTTGGCGGCTGATCGCGCAGCGGTTGAAGCTGCCGGGCCAGTCCGGTTCCAATCGGGATGATTATGCGGGCGTTGGGGCGCGGCTGCGGCCGAGGCCCAAGTCTGGGGCCGGGGCGGTGGCGCTCGCTGAGCCGGACGAGGATGAGCCCGAATCGAGCGGCCCGGATTTTGTGCCGAGACGCGGCGTGCGGTGATTGTTCCCCAATTTGAAATCGGGTTTCGTGCTTGCAACCGGCAGTGCAATTTATAAGATCGGTTGTAATGTCCTGGGACGTCATCATTCTCGGTCTGGGCGCGATGGGCAGCGCCACGGCGTATCACCTGGCGCAGCGCGGGAAGCGGGTGCTGGGACTGGAGCAGTTCACGGCGCCGCACGATCAGGGGTCGTCACACGGCGGATCGCGCATTATCCGGCAGGCTTACTGGGAGGGTGCGGAGTACATTCCGCTGGTGTCGCGTGCATTCGAGTTGTGGCGGAGGCTGGAGCGGGATGCGAAGGCAGATCTGCTGCACATCACCGGCGGGATGGTGGTCGGCGCGCGCGATGGAGAGCTGGTGCCGCGAACGATTGCGGCGGCACGGCGGTATTCGATTCCAATTGACGTTCTGGATGCGAAAGAAACCAGCCGGCGATTCCCTGCTTTTGCGATTACGGCGGGTGACGCGGCTGTGTACGAACCCGGAGCGGGTTACCTGATTCCTGAGAATTGTGTTCAGGCGCACCTGGGCCTGGCGGCGCGGGCGGGAGCGGAACTTCGCTTCGACGAGAAGGTTCTGACGTGGACGGCAAGCGATGGCGGCGTGGAGGTGGTGACGAGCCGGGGAACGTACCGCGGTGGACATCTCGTGATCACCGCGGGGCCGTGGGCGAATGAGGCGATGACAGGGCTGTTTCCGTTGCGCGTGACGCGGCAGGTGATGGTGTGGATTGAGCCGCGGGGCGGCGTGGATGCATTCTTGCCGGGGAGATTTCCGATTTATGTTGCGGAGGATGTGCGGGGCGGTGCGCCGGTGTATGGATTTCCAGCGATCGATGGGCCGGAGGGCGGGGTGAAGGCGGCGATTCACGGAAGCGACGTGGTGTGTACGCCGGCGACGGTGGATCGCGTGGTGAGAGAGACCGATCTGCAGAGGACGATCGACGCGGTGAAGTTGCGGATTCCGGCGCTGGAGGGACGGGTGGTGCGCGCGAAGACGTGCCTGTACACGATGACTCCGGATGAGCACTTTGTGATTGGGGCGCATCCGCAGTTTTCATGTTGCACGATTGCGTGCGGATTTTCGGGGCACGGCTTCAAGTTTGCGAGCGTGGTGGGTGAGCTGCTTGCGGACCTGGCCGTGGATGGGGCGACGCGGCATCCGATTGAGTTGTTTTCGCCGGGAAGGTTTGTGGGGTGACCGGGGTTCGTGGTTTCCCACCCATTCGACAAAGAGGTCGAATGGGTGGGGCACCAGGCGGCGATTCTGGGAGGCGACAGCGCGATTGCCGGGGTGGCACTGGCATGCGCGCCACGGACGGAGCTTTGAGCAGCGCGGACGCGCATACCGACGGGGCGTTGAACACTGCATCGGGAAATACGGGTCATGCGCTGGGGAAGACTTATCGGAGAGTGAAGAAGGCTCTGGGGGCGACGGTGCGGGCGGTGGGTGGCAGGTGAGGAATCTGATGCCGCGCCGGATTATCCGCGCATGTGTTGAAGGCTAACCCTTCGAGCACGAAGATGGGTTGGACTTCGCGCCTTTGACTTCGTCAAGGATGAAGCACCCGGCGCGCCGGTTCGCCCTCAACCTAACGAAGCAGATCCTTCGCTCGCCTACCCCACGAACGATTCTCGTTCGCGGGGCCCCAAAACCGCTCCGCTCAGGATGACATCAAGTTTTTCAAATGCCTGGTGCAAGGACGACAAGCTGGCGAGGTGAGACAGCGGGGATTGCCAGTCGTGCATAATCAAGACACGATGGCGCTTTTCTGGAATCCGGAGAGCTGGTCGCAGCGGCTGGCGGAGCTTGAAGCGCGCTCGGGGGAGTTGAAAGAGGCTCCGCTGCGGCGGGATGTGCGCTCGCTGGGAACACTGCTGGGCGAGGTGCTACGCGAGCAGGCGGGCGAGGAGCTCTTCGAGCACGTGGAGGCGCTGCGTCAGGGGACGATTCGCAGGCGCGACGCCGAGGCGCGGGGCAAGGAAGAAGAAGGCGCGCAGCACGCCGCGAGGGCACTGAAGATCGTCCACTCGCTGCCGGTGGAGCAGGCGATCCTGCTGACGCGGGCATTCGCGTTTTACTTTGAACTGATCAACCTGGCGGAGACGAATCACCGCAAGCGGCGGCGGCTGGCGCTGCAACTAACGGGCGAGGCTGAACGGCAGCGCGGATCGCTGGCCGGCACCCTGTGCGCGATGCGGCGGGTGGGCATCAGTGCGGATGAGGCGATGGGCTGGCTGCGGCGCATCGTGATTGTGCCTGTGTTTACGGCGCATCCGACGGAGATTGCGCGTCGCACGGTGATGACGAAGCGGCGGCGGATCGGCGAGTTTCTTGCCGCGCTCGATCGTATCCCGGTACCGGAACAGGAACTGGCGCGGCTGGAAGACCAGATTCGCGCCGAGATCACGAGCCTGTGGCAGACCGACGAAGTGCGCTCGCGGCGGCCGACGGTATACGACGAAGTGAAGATGGGGCTGGACTACTACGATGTGTCCATCTTTGCGACTCTGCCGGGGCTGTATCGCGAGATTTCGGAGGCCCTGCGCGCGGCATATGAGCTGGAGATCGATCCGCATGAACTGCCGCAGGTGCTGCATTTCGGGTCGTGGATTGGCGGGGATCGCGATGGGAATCCGTTTGTGACGCCGGAGGTGACGCGCGATGCGATCCAACTGGCGCGCGGGCATCTGCTGCTGTACTACCAGGCGCGGCTCGACGAAATTATCGATCTGCTGACGACCAGCGCGCAGCAGCGGCCAGTGAGTCGCGAACTGCGTAAGCGGTTGGACGCGTACGTTGAGCTGGTACACACGCCTGAAGCGCAGGTATTCGGCGAGCAGTACGAGTTTGAATATTACCGGCGATTCATCATCTGCGTGAAGGCGCGTATTCAACGAACACTGGAGCAGACGGGCAGAAGTGCACGCTCTCTGCCGGTAATGCCGTACACGCTGGCGCAGGGGCAGGAGAAGCTGGCGCAAGTGTTGCCGGCGTATTGCGGCGTAACAGAATTTCTGGATGACCTGGAGACCCTGCGGTCCTCGCTGGCGGCGAATGCGGGGTTGAGGATTGCGCGTACGGTGATCGATCCGCTGATTCTTCAGGTGCGGACGTTCGGGCTGCATCTGCATACGCTGGATATCCGGCAGCATGCGCGGGTACACACAGCGGCACTGCAGGAGGCGATCAACGACACGGTCGCGGCGGTGCTGCCGGCGGAGATGTCGGCGGAGACGACCTCGGTGCTGGAGACGTTTCGCGTGGTAGCGGAGATGAAACAGGGATGCGCGCCTGAGGTGATCCGGCAATACGTGATCAGCGGAGCGTCGAGCGTGGAGGATGTGCTGGCAGTGGTGCGGCTGGCGCGGCTGGGCGGCGTGACGGTGGAGGGCTCTGAGAAGGACCCTGGTTTAATGCCGGTGCCGCTGTTTGAGTCGATCGAGGATTTGCGGCAGGCGCCGGAGATTTGCCGCGAGCTGTGGAGCCGTGCCGATTATCGCAGGCTGCTGGCATCGTGGGATAACTGGCAGGAGGTGATGCTGGGGTATTCGGACTCGAACAAGGACGGCGGGATGCTGACCAGCACGTGGGAGATTTTCCGCGCGCATCGCGGATTGCATGATGTGGCGCGTGAGTGCGGCGTGAAGCTCAGGCTGTTTCATGGGCGCGGCGGCACGGTAGGGCGGGGCGGCGGGCCGACGCATCGCGCGATTTTTGCGCAGCCTATGGATGCGTTCGAGGGACAGCTGCGCATCACCGAACAGGGCGAGGTGCTGAATTTCAAGTATGCGGATGAGGTGCTGGCGGAACGCAATCTCGAGTTGATGATTGCGGCGTCACTGGATGCTCTTGCCAGGCCGAATGCTCGCGATCCGCAGGGGCATTTTACGGGGGTGCTGAAGCCGGAGTGGGAAGCAGCGCTGGACGAGCTGTCGCAGATCTCGTTTGAGTTTTATCAGAAGCACATTCTCGAAGACCCGGATGTAGTGACGTACTTCGAGGAGTCAACGCCGGTAAGCGAGTTGGAGCACGCGAAGATTGGGTCGCGTCCGGCGCGGCGGAATAGTTCGCCACGGCTATCGGATCTGCGGGCGATCCCGTGGGTGTTTGGGTGGACGCAATCGCGGCTGCTGGTGCCGGCGTGGTTCGGGGTGGGGTTTGCGATCGAGGAGTTCACGAAGAAGCCGGGTGCGCTCGATCTTCTGCAGGGGATGGCGCGGGAGTTTCCGCTGTTTATCGACCTGCTGCGCAATGTGGAGATGGCATTGGGGAAGGCGGACCTGACAACGGCGCGGGTGTACTCGGAGCTGGTGAAGGACGCCACGGTGCGCGAGCGTATCTACGACATGCTGGAAGCGGAGTTTCATCGCACGGTGCGCGCGGTGCTGGCGATTACGCAGCAGAAGGAATTGCTGGAGACGAATCGCGTGCTGGCACATTCGATCCGGTTGCGGAATCCGTATGTCGATCCGATGCATTTGATCCAGGTGGATATGCTGCGGCGGAAGCGCGCCGGGGAAGATACGCCGGAGGTGAATCGCGCGATTGCGGCGACGATCAGCGGGATTTCGGCGGGATTGAGGAACACGGGGTGATGACGAGGGACTGAGGGACTAAGGGAGTAGGGACGAGGGACTGAGGGACTAGGGACCAAGGGGCTAAGGTTACTTGGAGTTGATGAGGCGGAGGCGGGCGTTCAGGGAGCGGCCGAAGGGTTCGGTGAAGGTGCCGTACTGCGGCGAGCCGACGTTGTTGTTTACGACTGTGTAGTTGCCGGAGTCGGTGACGTTTTCGATGACACCGCGCAGTCCGAAGTAAGATCCGCGGAAATGGAAGCGCCATTCCAGGCCGGGACTGAAGTCGGTGTTGCCGGGGAAGCGGCGTGATCCCGCGGCGCCGACTACCAGGTCATTGACGTCGACCGACGTCCAGGGAAATCCAGTTCGCCAATCGAGGGTATAGACGAAGTCCCAGTTCTTGCGGAACCAGGGAACGTCAAAGGGGAGCCATCCCCAGGAGAGGATGCGATTGGGGCTGTCCCATGGGAACGGGCCGCCTTGCTGCGGGCCGAGCATGGAGATGGTGGGCACGTAATCGATGGCAGAGTTGGTGTGCGCGGAGGAGTGCGCATACGCGCCGAAGAGCGTGTAGCCGTGCGCGAAGGTGTGGCGGAGGTCGACTTCTTCGAGGGTGTCGTGGTCTTCGCGGGTGTTGGTGAGCGCATAGGTTCCGGCGAGGGCGGCCGGAGCGACCTCGTTCCCATAGGCGAAGGCATCGGAGATTCGTTTGCGGATGAGGTTTGCGGTGAGGTAGGTTGCGCGGGGTAGCTTCTGCTCCACGCCGATGCTCCAGTTGAGAGCGCGAGCTTCGTGAAGGGAGCGCTGGTCGAAGGTGAAGGTGGTGAGCAGCGGCGGAGTGATGGGAGTGACGCCGTCGGATGCGTAGTAGGTGTCGTAACGAATGCCGGCGAGAGCGCGCTCGAGATATTCGAGCTGGGTGTGTTCGTAGTAGAGACCGGTGCCGGCGGAGAGCTTGGTGGCGCCGTGGAGTCGCGCGGGTGACCACGAGACGGCGAGGCGTGGAGCGAATTCGGGATGGCGGATGATCTGGTCCCAGTCGAAGCGCAGGCCGGGTTCGACGATGAGGCTTGCGGTGGGCGACCAGCGGTCCTGGAGATAGGCGCCGAGTTCGATGTTGTGGTTGGTGTAGCGAGGCGTGACGGGGAAGGTGCTGAGGCGGGAGAGCGTCCGGTCTTCGCGCAGATAGCTGACGGGCGCGCGGAAGACGGTCTCGCCGAAGCCGATGCGGTCGAGATCAATTCCGGACTTGAAATTGTGGATGCCGAACCAGTGCTGCGGCGGCAGATAGAGCGCTGCATTGGCTTCGACGCGCTGCGAGCGACCGGTGGCGTTTTCGAAGTAGCTGCCCTGGGTCTGCTCAGGAGTGACTGCAAACGGGGTCGATCCACGCGGCTCGTAGCCATCGCGGATGCGCTGGATTCCAAGTCCCGCATCGAGCAATGCTCCGTTGTGAAAGCTGAACTGGTTGCGGAAATAGGGAAGCCACGCGATGGTGTTGCGCCTGGTCGTGCTTTCCTGCGGGACCAGCGACGAGAGGCCGTCGTAGGGAGAGTGGTAGAGGTTGTAGAGCAGCCCGGCGGAGATGATGTTGGACGGCGTGGTGTTGACCTGAAAGCGAAGCAGGTTGCTGCCGCGGATGAGATGGTTGGTGTCGGCGTTGGCGGGAAGCTCACGGATGTAGATGTTGTCGAACTCCAGCTCGAGTCCATCGAAGAACCATGCGTGGTCTTTGATGAGCGGGCCGGAGAAGGTGAAGCGCGGAACGAGTTTGTCGAAGCGAAGGCCGTTTACGTTCTCAAACGATGGGACGAAGTTGGTGGCGTTGAAGCGGAATTTGTTGTCGCCCATGCCGGTGGTGAAAGCGATGACGCCACCAGTGGCGCGGCCGTATTCGACGGGATAGCGGGTGGTGCGTTCATCGATGGTGCGGACGGCGTCGGAGCTGACGCGCATGGCGAGATTTCCGCTGACGGGCGAGCGGATGTCGAAGCCGTCGAGGGTGTCGAGGGTGGCGTAGGTGTCAGAGCCGACGACGTGGACCTGGCCGGATTGATCGGCAATGATGCCGGGGTAGAACGGCAGCAGGTTGCGGATGTCGCGAGAGGTGGGATAGGGGACGTTGATGATTTCCGGAACACTCATCACGCGCGCGTCGGAAGTTTGCTCCTTGTCGATGCCGGGGACCGAGGCGCTCACGCTGACCTGCTGGATGAGCATCTGCTCGTGATGCATCACGACGCGAATCTCGCGCAGGGCGGGATCGGTGCTGTTCGTCGCGGTTTGATAGAAGCCAGCCTTGTCGATGCGGAGGTCGTAAGGCTGATTGGCCTGAAGAGTATAGGTGGCGTGGCCGGCGTAATTGGAGGCGATGTGGATGGGGGAGCGGCCCGGCTCCTGAATGGAGATCTGCGCGTCAGGAACGGCGGCTCCGGTTTCATCGACGACAGAGATTGCGACGGAGTGAGGGCTGGTCGGCTGTGCAAGCAGAATTGGCGCACAGCATGCGGTGAGGAGGAGGAAGATCAGCGTGCGGACTTGCCGAGGGAACCGCATCGAATCACCCGAGGTTTATGGTCTCATGATTGTGCGAGGGGGGAGGCCTGCCTTGGAAGGCAGGCCGTGAGATTAAGTTGAAGGGGAGACCGCAGGCGAATGCATCTGAAAGCAGATCCTTCGCTTACCACCCCCAAACTTAAGAAAACGGTTTGGGGCCCCGTGCGCTCAGGATGACACCCCAAGACTTTCCGTTTGATGCGCGTCGTTATTTTTCGCCGTTTTCGGTGTTGTGGATGAAGCTGGCGGTTTCGTCGTGGAGGGCTTTCAGCGCCGGGGTGGTGATGTAGACCATGTGTCCGGTCTGGAAGAAGCGGTACGTGATGTTCTTTTCGAGTGAGGGCGGAATCTGGAGGTGCTTGTCCTCATAGGTTGCGCCGAAGTAGGTGCAGCCCAGGTCGTAGTAGCCGCCCATGAGCAGAATTTTGAGCTTGGGATTGCGCTTCATGGCCATGGAGAGATCGGGCATCACGTTGACGCTGGACTCATCCCAACCTTGACCGCCGGGAGGCGCGTGGTGAAGATCCCAGTGAAAGCCGGGTTCGCGGGCGCTGGGCTTGTAGGTCATGTTCTCGCCGAATTTAAGCGTGCCGCGGGAATACTCGTTGATGGCCGTGTTGTAGGCGGAGGTGGTTGCAGAGCCGAAGGGATCGTACTCGGATTCTTCACTGAGGGGATCGAGGTCGGGGCCTTCGTAGCGCGTATCGAGGCGGCCGGTGGTGATGCCCATCTCCGACTGCAACTCCTTGGAAAACTGGCCGCCGCTTACGCGGAGGTTGGCTTTGATCCAGTAGGCGGCAGGGACGCCGGTGAAGGTTTCGAGTTTGGCAGCGACTTCCTTCTTCTGGGCGTCGGGGAGGTCCGTGCCCTGCAGCAGCGCGGCGGCATAAGGACCGAGCGAGTATTGCTCGACGGTTTTGAGGAACGGCTCTAGCTCAGCGGGCTGGTTGGGCACGCGGTGGTGGTACCACGCGGTGGCGGCCATGGAAGGCAGGGCGAGGAAGTAGCCGTTGTCAGTACCGGGGTTGCCCTCCGGGCCGTCTGCGCTCGAGTCGAAGCTGAGGATCTGCGAGAGGAAGATGGAGCCGTTGAGGTCGAGATTGCGCTGCAGCAGGTTGGTGAGGACCGCGGTGCGGGTGGTGCCGTAGCTCTCGCCGAAGAGGTACTTCGGAGAATTCCAGCGATCGTACTTGGAGAGGAAGCGGCGGACGAAGCGGTCGAAGGCGTGCGCATCCTGATCCGTACCGTAGAAGGCTTTGCCCGCCTCTTTGCCGAAGACGCGACTGTAGCCGGTGCCGGGAGCATCGATGAAAACCAGGTCGCTGGCATCGAGCAAGCTGAATTCATTGGGAACAATCTGGTAGGGCGCGCCTTCCTGGTGTTGCGAATCCTGGGGCAAAACGAGGCGCATGGGACCGAATGCGCCCATGTGCAGGTACATGGTGGCGCTGCCCGGGCCGCCGTTGTAGAGGAAGGTGATGGGGCGATTTTTGGCGGGGTTCCGTGCGAAGTATGCGGTGTAAAAGATGCGCGCGGTGGCAGGGCGATCTTCAGGCTTGGCGCTGAGGTCGACGGAGGCTTCGGGCAGATACTTGCCGTCGAAACCGATCATGGCGTCCTGCGGATCGGAGGAGCCCACCGTGATGGTGCCGGCGATGGCGCGATATTCAATCGCCTGCCCTTCCACTTTGACGGAGCCTTCGGTGATGGAATCAGCGGGACTCTCAGGCTGTGCCGCATTTTTGGTATCAGATTTTGCGGGTGCATTGTTTTCTGCGAAGGCCAAAGAAGCGGCAACGAAGCCCATCGTGACGACGGCAACCCAGCGACTGCGAAGACGAAACAACATGATTGGAAAGGACCTCCTGAGTCGGAAGAATCAGTGGCCGGAGTATACCTGAGCCGAGACGGCTGGGAAGTAAGGAATGGGACAGGTGGGCAGTTCAAGGGTCCATCACGAATTGCGTGATGGGTTGCGGTCACGCTGTTGCGGTCAAGATGGGAGCAGCGCTGGATGGCGCGGCGCAGGCTGCGAGACTCGCCGCGATGAACGGGAGCGCAGAGCAGGACGCAAGCATGCTTTCATGCCCAGGTGAAAGCGATTGGATTGGTGCAGGGGAAGCAGCGGGAAGCCGGCTTCAGGCCGGTATGCATTGCATCCGGCCAATCCTGGTTCGGGTTACCCGGCGATGGCAGCCTGGTCGTTGTTCTCGATCAACGGGCGGAAAGCGTTGATCAGATTTTCGACCTGGGCCTTTTGTACGCGGAGCACGTCGAACTTTCTGGTGATCTCGCTCAACTCTGTCATGGCTTGTTCGTAGGCAATGCGATAGGGATCCATTTCGTTCTTCTCCACTTGGCGAAGTGTAGCATCGGTTCAACCTTCAAACACTAAGGTACGCAAGGGCGATCAACCCAAAAGTAATGGGGGACTTTGGCTCGGCGAATGGGCTGAAAAGCAGGTCGGGACAACGCCCAGATCGGGGATGGAAGAAGCCACCTTCCGGGATCGGACGGGGGCAAGAATCCGGTTCAAATCTAGAGGGGAAAGACCCAGTGCCGCAGGTGCTGAGGGGGAGGAGCTCGAAACGCTAGACGTTGGAGGTTATGGTGGTGGCAACGGCAGAGAACACATCATTGATGCCCGAGGCAAGGGAGCCCATTCCGGTTACGGAGCCGAAGGTGATCATCGCAATGACTAATGCATATTCGACGAGGTCCTGTCCCTCTTCACGGACAACGATGCTGCGAAGAAAAGCATAAATGGCAAGTGGAAGTGTGCTCACGCATGCTCCTTTGTGGCTATGTGGTTCCGTTATTGTGGGATGCGGCTTCGATCGCTGCAATCCACTGTCCGTAATGAAGGGCGCGATCAGTGGTAACCATCAAACAGACACCAAGATGGTAGAGAGCCATGTGTATGATCCCGGAGCGCCGCAACGGTCGCGTTGGCGGTTCGGGTACTTTTGATGAAAACGAAAAGTCGGCGCGATCAGAGCCTGGTTTAGCGTTGATGCATGGTTTCGATTCGACCGGCAAATGACAGCGACGCGGGCGCAATTGCGCACGTGCACGTGGAGAGCTGGCGAACGACCTACACGGGAATCGTGCCGGACGCCTACCTGGCAGGACTGGACGAGATATTGCGGGCCAAGCTATGGCATGAATGGCTGGCGGGCCGCGCGCTGGTGCTGGTAGCGGAAAGAGGCGGGCAGATGGTTGGATTTGCTCACGGCGGAGCAAACCGGGAGGTCCTGGAGGAGTGCGACGCCGAGCTTTACTCCATTTATCTGTTACGGGAGGCGCAGCGGCATGGCGCGGGGACCGCACTGCTGCGGGCGATTGCGTCGGCGTTGCGGGAGCGGGGGTTCAGGAGCATGGCGGTCTGGGTACTGGAGAGGAATCCGGCGCGCGGGTTCTATGAACAGATGGGTGCGCACCTCGCGGCCTCGAAGGTGATCGAAATCGGCGGGGCAAAGTTGCTGGAGGTCGGGTACGTGTGGCCGGAGCTTCGGAACCTGGTCGAGGCGACCTAATGTTCACCCGGCTCTGATTGGACGCAGATAAGCTGTCGCCTGCTGAAAGCCGGGCGAAAAAGCCGAGGACTGGATCGTTAAGGGCCAGCCCTCGCTGCTGTCTGCAAGCGCGGATCTCCAATTCCCGCGAGGGACCCAGATGCCAGTGCAAGGTGGCTCTCTCTTAACGAAAAAGCCACTTAGCAGGATCGCTTGGATTACATCGATTGGAGAACCGCTGAAGATTCTGCCGAAAATCCGGTGGGGTTAGAGCGGCTGAACGTCCGCAGCCTGCCAGCCATTGGGTCCCTTGACTACGTTGAACTGCACGGCTTGACCTTCTTGCAGACTCTTGAATCCACTGCTGTTGATTGCAGAGTAGTGCACGAAGACATCTTCACCGTTCTGGCGCGAGATAAAGCCGAAGCCCTTCGCGTCATTGAACCACTTCACAGTACCTTGTTCCATTTTTTGCGTGTTTCCTGGATTGAATTGCGCTGGATGAATCGGAGCGACCACTGGCAGAATCTTGCTTGGTTCGGCGTTTCAGGCGTTCCTGAACCGCTATGGGCGAGCTACTGCACACGCCCGGTTCGACTCTAACGCTGTAACCAGTATACCATCCCCCTCCAAATTTTCAGACGGGTTTTGCGCGGCGAGTGTGACAGGCGTCAATCTGCACTGCGGGGATGACGCTGAAAGTGAGGGAGTTACGGACGGCAGTTTGATTGTGATAGGGTGAAGGGTCGCTATGCCGAATGACGCTATACCCGAGCTGCTGTCCCGTGCCATGGAACAGTTGGAGCGGGAGTTTGCAGCGCTGCCGGGGTTTGTTCCAGCCCGGCGCAGTGATGCAAATGCCCAGGCAATGGCCTCGGTGCTGGAGGAGACGGCGAAGCGGCTGGGCGACAACTATCCCTACTTCCATCCTCTCTATGCGGGTCAGATGCTGAAACCGCCGCATCCAGTGGCGCGCGCGGCCTATGCGCTGGCGATGACCATCAATCCGAACAACCATGCGCGCGATGGCGGCCGTGCCAGCTCTGTTATGGAGATTGAGGCCGTGAGGGAGATTGCGGGAATGTTCGGCTGGAGCGAGTACCTGGGGCACCTGACTTCGGGCGGCACGATGGCCAACCTGGAGGCGCTGTGGGTGGCGGGGAAAGAAGGGACTAAGGGACAAGGGAACGAGGGACTGGGGGCCGGGAACGGCACACGGATCGTGGCTTCTGAGCAGGCGCATTACACGCACCACCGGATTTCGGGCGCGTTGAAGCTGGAATTCGGTGTGGTTGCGGCGGATGCGCGGGGGCGGATGCGGCTGGATGCGCTGGAAGATGAGTTGCGCAAAGGCGATGTGGGGACGGTGGTGGTGACGCTGGGAACGACGGCGGTCGGAGCAGTGGATCCGTTGCCGGAGATCCTGGAACTGCGGAAGCGGTACGGGTTCCGGGTGCATGTGGATGCGGCGTATGGCGGATATTTCAAGCTGATCGAAGACCTGCTGGAGGAGCCGGCGAGGCGCGCGTATCAGGCGATCGGACAGGCAGATTCGATTGTGATCGATCCTCACAAGCACGGCCTGCAGCCCTACGGGTGCGGATGTGTGCTGTTCCACGATCCCGGGGTGGGGCGGTACTACAAGCATGATTCGCCTTACACGTATTTCACATCAAAGGATCTGCATCTGGGAGAGATCAGCCTGGAATGCTCGCGGGCGGGTGCGGCAGCCGTGGCGTTGTGGGCGACACAGCGGTTATTGCCGCTGAAGGCAGGCGGGGAGTTTGCGGATGGTCTGACAAAAGGGCGCGCGGCGGCATTGGAGTTGGATAGGAGATTGCGAGCCGATGGGCGATTTGAGGCGCTGGCGAACGGCAAGCCGGAGCTGGACATCGTGGTATGGAAGATGAAGGCAGGCACGCCGGAGAGGGCGTCAGAGCTGGGACAATCGATTTTTTCGGCTTGTGCTGAGCGCAACCTGCACCTGGCGCTAGTACAATTGCCGCAATTCTGGTTTGGGCCTGCGGACAGCAGCAAACAGCACGTGACCTGCCTGCGGTCGGTGCTGATGAAACCCGAACATGAGGCGTGGCTGGACCGGATCTGGAGTGAGCTGAACGCGGCTTGTTCGGATGTGCTGATGGGGTGAAGATGGCGAGAGAAGGCATGGTTGCCGCCAGGATTGAAAACGTTCTCATTTGCGCCGGCGAGTGCACGGTGACGGTGCTTCCACAGTTTGGTGGAAAGATCGCGTCGATCCGAATCCACGATCGCGAACTATTGCAGGAACCGCTTGCAGCCATTGCTACGCGGACGCACACGATGGGATTCGATCAAAGCGATGCGAGCGGATGGGATGAGTGCCTGCCATCGGTGGGGGCTTGTCGCGTGGAAACGGATGGCGGAGTTGCAGAGATTCCGGATCATGGGGACCTGTGGCGAGTTGAGTGGGAAAAGCAGGGAGTAGAAAGGCGGGGACCAGGGACTAGGGACCAGGGACGAGAACGTGACGATAAGAGCGGTACTTCCCTGTCCTTGATGGGGAAGTGTTTTTCGCTGCCGCTGGAGTTGGAGCGGCGAATTGAGCTGAGCGAGACAACCACTGGGTGGCGGCTGCAACTGGATTACAAGCTACGGAACACGGGACGATCTGCAGTGCCGTGGTCGTGGGCGGCGCATCCGCTATTCGCGGTGGAGAAAGGCGATCGGATCTTCCTGCCACAGTCCATTCGATCGCTGCGGGTTGAAGGCTCAGGCGGTGAGCGACTCGGAAAAGGTGGGGACATCGTGGCGTGGCCGATTGCGGATATTGCCGGCGGCGGTTCGGCCGATATGAGCGTAGTAGAGGAGGAAGACTCGGGAATTGGGGACAAGCTTTTTGGCGGACCACTTTGCGAGTCGGAGAACTGGTGCGCGCTGCAACGGCCGTCGGCGGGTGTCCGCATCCGCGTCACGTTTGACCCGATTGCGACACCATACCTAGGACTGTGGATTTGCTATGGCGGATGGCCGGAGCGACAGGGGCCGAAACAGGTATGCGTGGCAATGGAACCGTCGACCGCGCCGGTGGACTCCGTTGCTGTTGCCGGACCGTGGTCGCGGAAGATTGCGCCGGGCGAGTCGTTTGCATGGCCGATGATCGTTGAGATCGAACGAATCGAGAGATGACGAGATGGTTGATCCTGAGGTACTGCGTTCTTTGCATTTGAGCCGATTCAACGCTGAGCCGGAGATCTTCGCCGCGCCAGGGCGCGTGAACCTGATCGGAGAACACACCGATTATGCCGAAGGATTTGTGATGCCTGCGGCGATTGATTTCGCAACGCTGGCGGCGATCTCGCCTCGGAGCGACGGCAAGATCGTCGTTTATTCGGAGAACTTCAAAGAGGAACGCGAATTTGATTCGGAGCAGTTGCCGGCGCGGGCGAGCAAGCACTGGAGCGACTATCCGCTGGGTGTGATCGAGATCCTGGCAGGCGAAGGGAACCGCGTTACTGGCTTCAGCCTGAGCCTGTTTGGCGATGTGCCATTGGGATCGGGGCTCTCGAGTTCGGCGGCGATTGAAGTGGCGACCGCGATGGCGGTCTGTTCCTTGCTGAATGTTCGCTATCCCGGACCTAAGCTGGCGCGGTTGTGCCAGAGAGCGGAGAACGAATTTGTGGGCGCGAACTGCGGAATCATGGACCAGTTCATTTCAGCGAATGGGAAAGAAGATCACGCGCTGCTGCTCGACTGCCGCGATCTGAGTTTCAAGCTGGCGCCGATTCCGTCGAGTGTGGCGCTGGTCATTGCCAACACGATGGTGAAGCATTCGGTCGCAGGCGGCGAATATACGACGCGGCGCGCCGAGGTAGAGGAGGCGGCGGCGGTGATTGCGCGTCATCGGCCCGAAGTAACGTTTCTCCGCGACGCAACGGTTGACGATCTGGAAAAGTGGGGCGGAGAGATGAGCCCGAATGCGCTGAAGCGCGCGCGGCACGTGATCACTGAAAATACACGGACCGTGGCGGCGGCCGACGCTTTGATCAAGCACGATCTGAAAGAGCTTGGAAGGTTGATGGCGGAAGCACATTTGAGTTACAGCCGTGATTTTGAAGCGAGCTGTCTGGAAGCGGACACCATGGTAATGTTGGCGAACCAGTTGCCGGGTCTGATTGGAGCGCGGTTAACCGGCGGTGGTTTCGGAGGATGCACGATTAACCTGGTAGATCGTCAGAAGGCAATCGATTTCGCAGAGGCTTTGGGTGCAAACTACGCCAACGAAACGGGAATCGTGCCGCAGATTCACATTTGTCATGCTTCGAACGGGGCTCACAAACTGGCACAGAGTTTCACAGGATCGGCCGCAGTGCGGTTGTCGTAACACCTTCTCATTGCATCTGATTATCATAAGGTGGAAAAAGGGGCCTCAGAAGTTACGGTGAGCCGAATTCGGCTTGCAAACAAAAACGATTTTCCTTGCTAGAATCTTTGACAGGTTTCCTTCGATTGCCTCATTAATGCCGGGAAGATAGTTATTCCTCGGTCGGCAATTGAAACTCCGATTTTCGCTGTTTTGCAAACATTGCGAGCGCCGCAGAGAGACGTATAAGGATGCATCAGAATTCAACTAAACCCTTCTCCTACGAAATAACCCCGACATCCGGCCTCGTCGCGTACTTCTCGATGGAGATCGCGATCGATCGCGGTATGCCTACATACTCGGGCGGACTGGGAATGCTTGCCGGAGACACGCTGCGTTCCGCAGCCGACCTGGGAATTCCGCTGGTAGCGTTTTCGCTGGCACACCGCAAGGGTTATTTCCAGCAGCATCTGAGCCGGACCGGCGACCAGACCGAGGAAGTGCAGCCGTGGAATCCGGCAGACTTCTGCACCGAAGAGTCGGCGCGCGTCAATGTGTCGGTGGAAGGCCGCGACGTGATGGTTCGCGCGTGGCGCTATGACATGCAGGGCAGGTATGGACACATTGTTCCGATCTACCTGCTCGATACCGACCTGGACGGGAATTCCGGCTGGGATCGCGGATTGACCGACCATTTGTATGGCGGCGACACGAATTATCGTCTGCAGCAGGAGATCGTGCTGGGTCTTGGCGGCGTGCGCATGGCCAGTGCCCTCGGCCTGAGGGTGAATGTCTATCACATGAACGAGGGCCACGCGGCGTTGCTGACGCTCGCACTGCTGGAGAGCGAGATGGGCGGCGGGCCGTTGAATTCGCCGACCGACAGCGATATCCAGCGGGTTCGCAACAAGTGCGTTTTTACGACCCACACGCCAGTTCCTGCCGGGCATGACCGCTTTTCAACCGAGCAGACCATCCGAATTCTTGGCGGCGAAAGAACGGCGCGGCTGGAAAAGCTGGGAGTGTTCGAGGCCGGGTTATTGAATATGACGCTGCTAGCCCTGCGTTTTTCGCGGTATGCGAACGGCGTGGCGATGCAACACGGCAAGGTTTCGCGCGACATGTTCCCGCAGTACCGGATCGATTCGATCACCAATGGCGTGCATGCTCCGACGTGGATCTCGGAGCCGATGCAGCAGATCCTGGATACGCACATCGCATCGTGGCGGCGCGACAATCTGACGCTGCGCAATGCCATCGATCTGCCGGAGCAGAAGATTCTGAGTGCGCATCACCGGGCCAAGGAAGCACTGCTGACCGAGGTGGCGACGCGTACCGGTCTGGTGATGAATCCGAATGTGCTGACGCTGGGATTTGCGCGGCGTGCGGCAACCTACAAACGCGCGAGCCTGATGTTCACCGATCCGGAACGGCTGTTGAAGATTGCCGTCGAGGCCGGCGGGCTGCAGATTCTGTATGCGGGAAAAGCACATCCGGCGGACGAGCCCGGCAAGGCGCTGATCCATGGTGTGATCGAGACAGCCAGCCGGTTGTCAAACGACATGCTGCGGGTGGTGTATCTCGAAAACTACGCCTGGGACCTGGGCGCACTGCTGACCGCGGGCGTGGATGTGTGGGTGAATACGCCAAGGCGTCCGTACGAGGCGTCGGGTACGAGCGGGATGAAGGCTGCCCTGAACGGCGTGCCGAGCTTGTCGATTCTCGATGGCTGGTGGATTGAGGGCTGTATCGAAGGCGTGACCGGATGGGCGATCGAAGACGGTGAAAACGACACCGAGGAAGCCACCAATCTCTACGCAAAGCTCGAGAACGCAGTGGTGCCGATGTATCGCGACGAACCGGAGAAATGGGCGAAGCTGATGCGAACGACGCTGGCGTTCAACGGGTCGTACTTCAATACCAATCGCATGGTGAAGCAGTACACGCGCAACGCCTACTACCCAGTGAAGCTAATCGAGACGACAGCGAACAGTGAAGAGCCGTTGCCCTCGTATGCGATGAAGTAGGGTCTGCAGAGACTGGAACTACGAATGAAAGCCCCATGCTCATCAAGAGGCATGGGGCTTTCTGTTGCTGAGAACCAAGGGCACAGCAATGGTCAGGCAACTCACCCGACCGGAAATGGTACTAGGCTACGGCGAGGCCCAGCGCACGATTAATGCGGCTTTGAATCGGGTCGACAATGACCTCGGGGGCCGGCGCGAACGCTGCGGGGCGGACAGGCTCGCTAGGAACTGCCGCTGCAACGGGCAAGGACACCTCGGGTTCATATCGTGCTGGCTCCGGCCAGGGAGCCGGCTCCGGCCGGATAGCCGGCTCGGCCCAGGCCGTGTGCTCGGCCCGGAGCGGTTCGTGACGTACGGATTCGTAATTGCCCGGCGTGGCGGTTGCGAGGAAGGGTTCCAGAGCGCCGAGGGCGTCCTCGAGGAGCTCTTTGCGCAGCTGAAGCTGTTCGAATTCACGAAACATTTCAGCCAGTTGGGAATTTGCCTCCTGCATGGCTGCGCGATAGTTGGCGCGATATTCCTGGGTGCCCATGGGGTTCTCCTGAGCAGATCTCGCGAGGGTTCTCCGCTGCCGATTGGGCCCTGTCTTTTTGTCTTGCCCAATCCGGGGACAGATGAGGAAACCCAGATCGAAAAATGCTATGGACCGAAGTCTAGACCCAGGTCACCATGTGAGACATTACCCAAAGGCGTTACCGCGTCGGACTTTTGTGAGGGTGGGTGACGGTAAGCTGCACAAAAAATTGCACCTAGTTGGTCCGCCAAGTAACCGTCCTGGGGCAGCCATTGCCGATGAGATTGCCGGCGATATCGCAGCAGCTGCTTCTGCAATCACTTGGCAAGATGTAATGGACAATTTCCGCCGCTTTTGGGGGATGCACAGCGGCGACAAAACAGGGTATCTACACATCTCAATGTGCGGGCCGGTGGATATGATCATCTGCGCGGTTGCCGCGCTTCAACACTGGTCTATATTGACCAGCGACAAAGGTCTGCAACGGTGCGTAGAAGTCTTGAAGACCGAAGGCTTAATCTCCCAAGTCTGAGAATCCAAAATAAGCGTCCTGCAATCTGGTTCAGGAACCAAGACGGGCTTTTCAGTCTCCGGAGGCTTCTTCGAGTTCTGAGCCGATGCGGTGGAGTTTCATCACGCGCCACTGGAGGCGATCGAAGAAGAGATAGACGACCGGGGTGGTGAAGAGGGTCAGCGCCTGCGAGACCAGGAGTCCTCCAACGATGGTGATGCCGAGGGGTTGGCGCAACTCGGAGCCGACGCCCATGCCGATGGCAAGCGGGAGTCCGCCGAACATGGCGGCGAGGGTGGTCATCATGATGGGGCGGAAGCGCAGGAGGCAGGCCTGGTAGATGGCCTCGACGGGGGGTAAGCCCTGGTCGCGCTCGGCCTGGAGCGCAAAGTCGATCATCAGGATGGCGTTTTTCTTTACGATGCCGATGAGCAGCAGGATGCCGATGAGAGCCATGATGCTGAGATCGGTTCCGGTGATGAGGAGGGCGAGGATAGCGCCCACACCGGCGGGAGGCAAGGTGGAGAGAATCGTCAGCGGATGAATGAGGCTTTCATAGAGAATGCCGAGGACAATGTAGACCGCGACGAGCGCTGCGAGGATGAGGTAGGGCTCGTTCTTGAGCGACTCCTGGAATGCCTGCGCGGTGCCCTGGAATGTTCCGTGGATCGCGGTGGGCATGCCCATCTCGCCCTGAGCTTTTTCAAGCGCATTGACGGCATCGCCGAGGGCGACATTGGGCGCGAGATTGAAGGTGAGCGTGACGGCCGGATATTGTCCCTGGTGATTGACGGTGAGGGAGGTGCGCTTCTCTTCCCAGTGCGCGAAGGCCGATAGCGGCACCATAGCACCCGAGGTGGAAGCACCGGAGGTGGTTGTGATGCTGGTGGCGGAAGGAGCGACCGGGGATGCGCCAATGCCGGAGTTGGCGGACGAAGTGGGCGACGATGACGCCATACCGGTGAGAGTGCCGGATGCGATGGCTGCGGCATTGGTCGATTCGCCATTCGCCGCGGCAATTGCGGCGATGTTTGTGGCAACTGGATCGGTGGTTGAAGCGGAGGACGAACTGATGCCCGAGGTGGTGCTGGTGGTGACAAGCTGGCCGCCGGCGGTGGCGAAGACTGCGGGCGAACCGGACAAAGCGCTTCGGGGAGCGGAAGCTGTTGCAGCACCTCCCGCAGCGGCGGCGGTTGCGGCGGGGGCAGCCGTTGTGCCGAGAGTCGGAACCGAGGCAGCCGCACCCTGCGAGCCGACCTTGACGTAGATGCCGTTGAGGGAGTCGGGACTGAGCTGGTACTTCGGATCGACCTCCATCACCACGTAGTACTGGTTAAGGCCGGTATACATGGTGGAGACCTGGCGCTGGCCGAAGGCGTCGTAGAGCACCTGGTCAATGGCGGAGGCGGAGATGCCGAGGCGCGATGCGGTGTCGCGATCGATGACCAATGTCTCGGAAAGGCCCTGGTCCTGCTGATCGGTGGAGACGTCGCGGAGTTCGGGCATCGAGCGTGCCCGGGACTCGAGCTGCGGCGCCCACGTGTTCAGTTCATCGACATCCGGATCAGAGAGGGTGTACTGATACTGGGCGGCGCTGCCGCGTCCGCCGATCTGGATGTCCTGGTTGGCCTGCAGGAAGAGGCGGGCTCCGGGAACGCTGGAGAGTTTGGCACGGAGTTTGTTCACCACCTGGTCGGCGGTGATATGGCCGGCACGTTGATTCACCGGCTTGAGGGCGACGAACATGAAGCCGGTGTTATTGCTGCCTCGTCCACCACCGGCAAACGCGGTAACCGTATCGATGTCGGGGTCATCGAGCACCATCTGGGCCAGCTGTTGCTGTTTCTGCTTCATGGCCGGGAAGCTGATGTCCTGCGAGGCTATGGTCTGGCCGCTGATTCTGCCTGTGTCCTGCTGCGGGAAGAAGCCCTTGGGGACAACCCTGAAAAGATAGACATTGAGGACGGCGCAGCCCACGGCAACAGAAAGCGTGATCCACTGGTGGCGCAAAACCCAGCGCAGGCCCGCGTTGTACTCGTGGTGGACCCACTGAAACGCGTCCTCGAAGAGGCGATAGAGGCGACCGTGCCGGCTTTCGTCGCGCGATTTCAGGAATCTTGCGCACAGCATCGGTGTGGTGGTCAGCGAGACCAGCAGGGAGACCGCGATGGCGACACTGAGGGTGACGGCGAATTCGCGGAAGAGCTTGCCGATGATACCGCCCATGAGCAGGATGGGGATGAAGACCGCGATGAGGGAGGTGCTCATGGAGAGCACGGTGAAGCCGATCTCCCTGGAGCCCCGCATCGCTGCTTCATAGGGCTTCATGCCTTCTTCGAGGTAACGGGTGATGTTCTCGATTACCACGATGGCGTCGTCGACAACGAAGCCGGTGGAGATGGTGAGCGCCATCAGCGACAGGTTGTCGATGGTGTAGCCCAGCAGATACATCACGCCGAAGGTACCGACGAGCGAAAGCGGTACGGCGATGGAAGGGATGATGGTGGCCCAGATTTCGCGCAGGAAGAGGAAGACCACCAGCACCACCAGAAGAACGCTGATGAGGAGCGAAATCTCGACATCGTGAACACTGGAGCGGATGGTTGTTGTGCGATCGACCGCTACATTCATCTTGATGGTGGGCGGGATAGCGGCCTGCAAGCGCGGCATTTCCCTCAGGACGGCATCGACGCTGTCGATAACATTGGCGCCGGGAATCTTGAAGATGATGATCAGAATTGCATCTTTGAGTTTTCCGCTGTGGCCCGGTTCGTTGTTGCCTGCGAGGCCCGCGGTATGGATGTCGGAGACGGAATCGACCACCGTGCCGAGGTCGCCAACGCGCACGGCGGCACCAGTCTGTTTGTTGAAGCCGACGATGATGGGTGCGTAGTCGGCGGCCTTGAATATCTGATCGTTGTCGTCAATTTGCCAGCGGTGTTGTCCGTCGTTGAAGCTGCCCTTGGGGCGATTGGCGTTGGCGTTGGTGAGGGCAGTGCGGACGGCATCGAGTCCGACGCCGTTATTGGCGAGCTGCATGGGGTTGAGCTCGACACGAACCGCGGGTTGCGCGCTGCCGCCGACGAAGACCTGTCCGACACCCTGAATCTGCGCGATCTTCTGCGCGAGGATGGAGTCGGCCATGTCGTAGATCTGCGGCTTGGGGATCACGTCGGAGGTGAGGGTAAGAATGAGAATGGGCGCATCGGCCGGATTCGCCTTGCGGTACTCAGGATTTTGAGGAAGGTATGCAGGGAGCTGACTGCGAGCGCCGTTGATGGCAGCCTGGACGTCGCGCGATGCGGCATCGATGTCGCGATTGAGGTCGAACTGCAGGGTGACGTTGGCTGAACCAAGCGAGCTGGTGGACGTCATCTGATTGACGCCGGCAATGCGGCCGAACTGGCGTTCCAGCGGAGTGGCGACGGCTGACGCCATGGTTTCGGGGCTGCCGCCGGGAAGTCCCGCACCGATCCCGATGACGGGGAAGTCTACGTCGGGGAGGGAGGCAACGGGCAGCACCGAATAAGCTACGGAGCCGGCCAGGAGCAGAGCCAGGGTGAGCAGCGAGGTAGCGACGGGCCGCTTGATGAAAGGTGCGGAAAGATGCATCGTCGCTCCTTTAGTCGGCCGTGGCCATGTGCTGGTCGGGTTTCATCTCAAGTTCTCGCGGCTTCATGCGCTGGGCAAGCCGGTCGAAGTAGAGATAGACCACCGGGGTGGTGAAGAGGGTGAGCATCTGCGAGAAGATGAGTCCGCCGACGATGCTGACGCCAAGAGGCATGCGAAGTTCCGCGCCGACGCCACCGCCGAGGGCTAACGGCAGTCCGCCAAGCAACGCGGCCATGGTGGTCATGATGATGGGGCGGAAGCGCAGCAGGCAGGCCTGGAAGATGGCTTCCTCGGCCGATTTGCCTTCATCGCGTTCCGCCTGAAGCGCGAAGTCAATCATCATGATGGCGTTCTTCTGCACGATGCCGATGAGGAGGATGATGCCGATGAGCGCAATGACGCTGAACTCCACGTGGACGAGCATCAACGCTAACAGAGCGCCGACGCCGGCTGAAGGCAGCGTGGAGATGATGGTGATGGGATGGATGTAGCTCTCGTATAGGACGCCGAGGACGATGTAGACCGTGACCAGCGCGGCGAGGATCAGCAGGGGCTCGTTGGCGAGAGAGGTCTGGAAGGCGGCGGCGGTTCCCTGGAAGCTGGCATTGATGCTGGTGGGCAAGGCGATGCGTTGTTCGACGGCGTTGACGGCTTTTACGGCATCTCCCAGTGCTTTTCCGGGGGCGAGATTGAAGCTGATGATAGTGGACGGGAACTGGCCCTGGTGGCCGATGGCAAGTTGTGCGCGCGTCTGCTCCCAGTGGGCGAGCATGCTGAGCGGAACCTGGGTGCCGTTGCTCGACTTTACGTAGAGGTTGTTGAGCATAGTGGGATTGGTCTGGAAGTTCTGGCCGACTTCCATCACCACGTGGTACTGGTTCAGCTGGGTGAAGATGGTTGAGATCTGGCGCTGGCCGAAGGCGTCGTAGAGGGTGTTGTCGATATCGGCCATGGCGATGCCGAGCCGGGCCGCGGTATCGCGATCGATGACGAGATTGGCGCCGAGGCCCTGGTCCTGCAGGTCACTGGCAACGTCGGTAACGATGGACTCTTTGCTGAGCTCCTGCACCATTTTGCGGGTGTAGGTGGCGAGTTCCGTTGAGTTGGGATCCTCGAGAGAGTACTGGAACTGGGTGCGGCTGACGCGGTCTTCGACGGTGAGGTCCTGCAGGGGCTGAAGGAAAAGCTGGATGCCGTTGACGTCGGCCACCTTCGGTTGAAGGCGGCGGATGACGTCGGTTGCGGATACTTTGCGCTGGTCGAGGGGTTTAAGGGTGATCTGGATGCGGCCGGAGTTGAGCGTGGTGTTGGTGCCGTCGATGCCGATGAAGGAGGAGACATTATCGACCGCGGGATCCTGGAGAACGATGTCGACGAGTTTCTGCTGCCGCTCGGACATGTTCGCGAAGCTGATGGTTTGGGGCGCTTCGCTGATGCCGAGGATGACGCCGGTGTCCTGTACAGGGAAAAAGCCCTTGGGGATGACGATGAAAAGCAGGACGGTGGCGATGAAGGTGGAGATGGTGACGAGCAGGGTGATGAAGCGATGCTCGAGGACTTTTTTCAAGCCGCGTCCGTACGAGGCAATGATGGCGTTGAAGACCTTCTCCGACCAGTGGTAGAAGCGGGTCTGATTGGCATGCGCCTTGTCCTTGAGGATGCGCGAGCACATCATCGGCGTGAGGGTGAGGGAGATAACCGCGGAGACAAGGATGGTGACGGCGAGAGTAATGGCGAACTCGCGGAAGAGGCGGCCGACCACGTCGCTCATGAACAGCAGGGGGATCAGCACCGCGATGAGCGAGACGGTAAGCGACATGATGGTGAAGCCGATCTGCTCGCTGCCCTTAAGCGCGGCGCGCATGGGCGAATCGCCTTCTTCGATGAAGCGCGAGATGTTCTCGATCATGACGATGGCGTCGTCGACCACGAACCCGGTGGAGATGGTGAGCGCCATGAGCGTGAGGTTGTTCAGGCTGTAGCCCAGCAGGTACATCACTCCGAAGGTGCCGACGATGGAGAGCGGCACCGCCACCGATGGGATGATGGTGGCGGCCAGATTACGGAGGAAGAGGAAGATGACCATGACGACCAGCGCGACGGTCAGCATGAGCTCAAATTCGACGTCTTTCACCGACGCGCGAATGGTCATGGTGCGGTCGGTGAGGACATGGACCTGGACGTTGGCGGGAAGGCTGGTTTGAAGCTGCGGCAGCAGCTTGTTGATGCGGTCGACGACGGCAATGATGTTGGCGCCGGGCTGACGCTGGACGTTGACAATGACGGCGGGCTGGCGATTCATCCAGGCGGCCTGCTGCGAGTTTTCGGCTGCGTCGATGACGTTGGCGATGTCGGAGGTGCGGACCGGCGCGCCGTTGCGATAAGCGACGATGACGGGCAGGTAGTCGCTGCTGGAGAGCAGCTGGTCGTTGGCAAGGATGGTGTAAGACTGGCGATTGCCGTTGAGCGTGCCCTTGGCCTGGTCAACGTTTGCCGCGGCCAAGGCCGTGCGCACATCTTCGGGGCTCAGATTGTAGGCAGCGAGTTGCGCAGGGTTGACCTGCACCCGGACGGAGGGCTTCTGTCCGCCGGCGATGGAGACGAGTCCGACGCCGGTGACCTGGGAGATTTTCTGAGCGAGGTTGGTGTCGGCGGCATCCTCGATCTTGTCGAGCGGCAGGGAGTCGGAGGTGAGCGCCAGGGTCATAACCGGCGCATCGGCGGGGTTGACCTTGCTGTAGACGGGCGGGTTGGGCAGGTCAGTGGGCAGGAAGCTGTTGGCGGCGTTGATGGCAGCCTGGACCTCCTGCTCGGCGACGTCGATGTTCTCGTCGAGGTTGAATTCGAGGGTGATGACGGAGCCGCCGCCGGAGCTGACCGAGGTCATCTGCTTAAGGCCGGGCATCTGGCCGAACTGACGCTCGAGCGGCGCAGTGACCGAGGATGCCATGACGTCAGGTCCCGCGCCGGGGTAAAAGGTGAGGACCTGGATGATGGGGTAGTCCACTTCGGGCAGGGCGGAAACGGGCAATTGCAGGTACGCGATGCCGCCTGCGAGCATGATGGCCGCCATCAGCAGGGATGTGGCGATGGGGCGCAGGATAAACGGCCGAGATGGACTGAGACTCACTGGTGCCGCCCCTGTTTTGCGCTGGGGTTCTGTCGGGCAGGCGCAGGGGCGCCGCTGGTCTGGGTGGCGGACGGGCCGGAGGCTTTTTGCGGGTGAGAAGCGGAGATGGTTACCGGTTGGCCGGGACGAAGACGGTCAGCACCATCGATAACTACACGGGTTCCAGCGGAAGGGCCGCTGTCGAGGATGGCGACCTGGCCCTCGGAAAGGGCCACCTTGATGGTCTGCATCTGCGCGACCTGGCCGCCTTTGCCGTCGTCGTTGACGACCCAGACAAAGACCGACCCGTTGAGTCCGTTTTGGATAGCGGCGGAGGGGACCACGAGCGCGCTGGGGCGGTTTTCGAGGATCAGGTGGATGTTGACGAACTGGTTGGGAAAGAGAACGGAATCCTTGTTGTCGAAGACGGCTTTCAACCTGGCCGTGCCTGTGGTGGTGTCGATCTGGTTGTCGGCCGCGAGCAGGTTTCCGCTGATCAGCGACTGGGTGTCGCTGCGATCGTAGGCGTCCACGGGGATGCGCTTGTCGGAGGCGAGGCGCTTGAGCACCTGCGGCAACTGATTTTCCGGCAGGGTGAAGTAGACAGCGATGGGTTTGAGCTGGTTGATCACCACGAGGTCAGTGGAATTGGCCGCGATGATGTTGCCGGGATCGACGAGCCGCAGGCCGATTTTGCCATTGATTGGGGATTTGATGTAGCACCAGCTCAACTGGAGCTGGGCGGTCTCGATGGCGGCATTGTCTGACTGGATCGCGCCTTCGTATTGGCCCTGTTGGGCCTCGTCAGCATCGAGGGCTTCCTTGGAGACGACGCCGGCAGCAAAGAGGGCCTTGTAGCGGTTGTATTCGGCCTGGGCGTTTTTGAGGAGGGCCTGATCGTGGGCGAGCGTGCCTTTTGCCTGGTCGAGGGCGGCCTGGTAGGGCTTGGGGTCGACGACCATGATGGTGTCGCCCTCCTTCACTTCCTGGCCCTCGGTGAATTTGACGGGGAGCAACTCTCCGCCGACGCGCGCTTTCACCGTCACGCTGTAATACGGAGTCACAGTGCCGAGGCCGGTGAGGTAGATAGGCATCGGCTTCTGCTCGGCAGTAACAACCTGGACGGGAACGGGGCGGGACAGGAGCGCGGCCGCCTGGCTGGCGCTGCTGGCTGCGGCTTTCTGCTTGTTCTGGTAGATACGCCAAGCAACCATGCCCACCGCGGTGGCGAGAACAAGATAGACGACGACCCGGAGCCAGGTTTGTTTAGGGCGGGCGGGCTGGGATTCGCCGGTTTTGGGCAGATATGGCTCAGTGGCGTTTTGAATGGGCATGATGAACTTCCAGTCGATCCTCTATTTCGAGATAAATCCCTGTGTATCTGATTCCTAAGGGAAAACCACACAACAATGGTTTCACCGGGATGGCGCTGTTGATACCGACGAAAAAGCGGCGGGAAATGTTTCCCGTTTCAACCGGCTCTCAGCAATGCTGGCGACTCTGGCTGGCGTGAATATGAACTCCAACGAAAATGCGGGAAATTGCAGCCTCAATCCACGCGGTGAATGGCCGCAGATCATTTTAGCGAACCGCAGGCTGCACGGGGAGTGAGGTGCGGCACGGCCATGGGGGCTGGCTGGGTGCGGTGCAGAGGGTCAATGCGATTAGAGCAACTCGAATAACTCGCATGGTGAGATTTATGAGAGAGACAAAATGAAGCCTGCGGCAAATCGAAACCGTCCTAGTAAGCAGTGGTATAGCGGGAACGGGACTCGGGTGTTGTTTCCGGGTGCGAGCCTGCGAGCAGCAGCATCATCGTCTAACATTGAGTCTTAACTGCGAGTTTGCGTGGGAACGGGCGGCTCCCCGGCCGGTCGGACCTTGAAATCTATTGAGCCAGCTGTTTGCCTTGAACGGTTCGCCGCAATATCCGTGGCGATCCATCTCTCATACGTCACCTGGTTGACGGGCAAATCGCCTCCACCCAAAAACAGGGATGATTTGTCCCAAGCTGCGGCGGCAAAGTCGATGCAACCACCAGGGAGCAGCGACCTTGAATAGAATCAGGCAGAACTTGTTTTCCCTGGTTTTGCCGTAGGAGCGAGTACCAGCCCTATGATGTGGATTGTTCGGCTTGCGCTTCGGCGGCCGTACACGTTTGCCGTCTTCGCGCTCTTGATCTTGATCCTGGGTGTTTACAGCATCACGTCGATGCCCACGGATATTTTTCCGAACATCGACATCCCCGTGGTGACGGTGGTCTGGAACTTTACGGGCCTGTCGGCGCAGGAGATGTCGACGCGCATCGTGTTTAACAGCGAGCGCGGCATGACCACGACGGTCAACGACATCGAACACATCGAATCGCAGTCGCTGAACGGTATCGGCCTCATCAAGGTTTTTTTTCAACCTCACGTGGATGTGGCGAATGCCGTGGCGCAGATCACGGCGATCTGCCAGGTCCAGCTTCGCTCGCTTCCTCCGGGCAGCACACCACCGTTCATCATCCAGTACAACGCATCGAGCGTTCCGATCCTGATGCTTGGCCTTTCGGGCCAGGGACTCAGCGAGCAGCAGCTCAATGACTTTGCG
>DASXLY010000270.1:0-4676 GCA_036495975.1 Occallatibacter sp.
CCATGAGACAGGCTGTAGCCCAACTCACCGATTGGCAGCCACTGGTCGCCGGCGCACCATGCCCTGGCCCGGAGATATAGATCATGTCTAATTCGTACTTCTTAATGACTCGGTTCAAATGGACCCACAAAAACGACTGACCCGGGTCCGAACCCCAATGCCCGAGCAATCGCTGTTTGATGTGCTCTGGCTTCAGCGGCGAACGCAGCAGCGGGTTGTCGTACAGATAAATCATGCCCGCGGACAAATAATTGCAAACTCGCCAGTAGGCATTCATTTTGTCTATTTCAGCGACAGGCAGCGGCCCCACTGGGAGGCTCACGGCAGAAGAAGGCGCGGACACTGTGGTGGTCATCGCAAACACCTCTATAGCAATGTGAAGGAAGAGGGTTAATTGTGAATACAGATTCAAGAAGCCATCCGTATCGGTTCATTTGTCGCGCAATTTTCTGTGCATTTTGGCGAAGCACAGAACCACTGGAGGAGACAGGGGTTCTCATTCCCCATGCCATAGAGAATGCACATGTATTGCCAAATGGAATCTGATCAGATGCTTATTGCTAATCTGGCTATTACAAGGAGACTTAGCGCGACCGGATGTCAGAACGAGTCAAAGGAACTCACGACATTTCGTCATCCACCTATCGTGTGCCTTCTTAGCTCACGACATATCGTAGCTCGCAAGATCTGTGCCAAGTTTTACGCGAGGAACGAATGGAATCAGGGCGAAGATTGATGAACCGACTTCGTAGTGGCGCAAGTTGTCGTAACGATCGTAATGACGTGCACCTCCGAGCGCGGAGCCCACTCCTGATCTGACCGCGATCAGACGATCGTCCAGGCTGACGGTGAATCGGCGGGAATCATCTGCCAGCCTGTCTCCCTGATGGGCAGCGTAAACCGAAACGTTGCCCCTGATCCGGAGTTCGCGGTGCTGAGCTCCCGGGTCATGTCCCGCATTACTCAATCCCGTTGAGCATGTGATTCATCAACGCCTGTTGCAACTGCACGCGGTCAGCCATCACTTCCGGGAGTCCTTCAGCAAGATCAACACGGATCGTAGTGAAATGTCGATTTGCCTCGTTGGGCAGCATGACCGCCATCTCTCGGATGACTTCGTTTACGTCAACTATCTCCTGGGTGAAGAACCCTTTCGGTACAGGGATCGGACATGCTCGATGATGTCGGCTGCACGTCTGGAGTCTTTGATCATTTCCAACGCAGTGCCAGGAATAGTTGTCCGCAATCCAGGCTCCCAGCATCGCCCGACTGTAGGCGCGAGAACTGCAGTGATGCCATAGAGAGCAAACGGCTGGCAGCGAAAACACTTGAGTGAAACGAAATGGAACGAGGATTGCTCTCTGATTGCTTGGATCGGGTCTAGATAAGAACCTCGTGGGATGCTCTCAGCTGAGCGCCTGTGCCTGTATCAAGATGCACACCAAGGATTTGTGCGCATTGGGAAAGCGGCTCTACCTGTTAAGCCCCTGGAGCGAGGCGGCACTCTATGCCGGTCGCGAGAGGGCCGCAATGGAGTGGGCTTAAAGCGACTTGCTGAATTTTCTCAAGTCGGTTCAAATAAGTCGCAGGGCAGCCTAAATTCTTGAGACCGGCAGATCGCATTCATTCGCTGGTCTGCCGGGCTCCCGGATTGTATCGAAGTGGAAAGGCGTGTAGGTGTACGGCGATGTCTCTTGGGCTTCGAGATGTTAGCCTGCACAACTCGTTTGGGTATGTGCCAGCAGTAAACACTTTCAACAACCTTGCGATTTAGGGCGACGGAAGCACTGTCATGTCTTATCTCATGAAACGTGTTCGACTTGGTGGGTGCAGTTAATGTTGCCTCGGGTGGTCATTGTCGGTGGCGGCTTCGGCGGCCTCTCCGCGGCCGGAGCTTTGCGCAATACTCCACTAAGTGTGACGCTGATCGATAAGCGGAATTATCATCTCTTTCGCCCGATGCTGTACCAGGTGGCCACGGGGTTGCTCTCCGCGGATGAAATCTCCGGCCCTTTGCGTTCAATCTTCAGTCATCAGAAAAATGTTGATGTACTTTTGGATGAAGTCACCGGCGTTAACTCAGGCCAACGCATCGTTCATCTGACACGAGGTGACTTGCCGTACGACTTTCTTATCCTCGCGACTGGCATCCAGTACAACTATTTTGGGCACGACGAATGGCGACACTTCGCTCCAGGCCTCGAATCGCTCGATGATGCCGGCGTCATCCGCGGCAAAATACTGCGTGCGTTCGAGCGAGCTGAGGAAATGGCTTCGATTGAACATGCCGGAAATGAGGAAATTCGTCGCCAGCTTACCTTCGCCCTAGTCGGTGCGGGAACCGTAGGGGTTGAGATGGCCAGCGAACTCGCCGAAATGTCGCGCGAGTTGGCGCATGAGTTTCGGCATATAGACCTGACGTCCGCTCGGATTCTCCTCTATGAGGCAGGGCCTCGCATTCTGCCCGCGTATCCGGAAAATCTTTCGATCAAAGCGCGGCGGCACCTTCAGAGTTTAGGCGTCGAGATATTTACCGATGCTCGGGTTACAAACGTCGATTCGGAAGGCATCGTCGTTGACGGACAGATAATCCTGGCCGGCACTGTCCTCTGGGGAGCTGGAGTGGTCGCCTCTCCGGCAGGGCGCTGGCTCGGCGCAGAAACTGACAAGTCCGGCAAGATCATTGTGGGTCCCGATCTATCAGTACCGGGACATCCCGAAGCTTTTGCAATTGGTGATACCGCTCATGTCGTCGCTCCGGTTCGCAATCTGGTCGGCATTAGACTACGAGATCCGATGGTTATGCCGGGAGTAGCTCAACCGGCTATCCAGCAGGGCAAGTACGTGGCTGACGTCATTCGACGCCGTGTGGCGGGACGTGCACAACCTGAGCCCTTTTGGTACTGGGATAAGGGTGAGCTCGCAATAGTCGGGAAGATGTATGCCATCGCGGATTTGCGGTTCGCACGATTTGCGGGCTTCCCAGCATGGCTCGTCTGGGCGAGCGTACATATTTATTACCTCATTGGATTCGCAAATCGATTGCTTGTCTTGCTCCAATGGGGATTTGCTTTCCTTACCAAACATCGCCAATTGCGCGTATTTTCTGGAGCGGCCTCCCGCAGAGAACTCTGATTGAGCCGACAACCTTTTCGCGTGAAGGCAACGAATTGATGGGGGGAGCGCAGCAAAGGAGCAATGTATGTCAGACATCGTGCGCCTTCTAGTTCACGACATATCGTACGTCTGAACTACACATGGTTTGGCCTCCGCCGGTGAATCGGTGGCGGAGGCCGATTCTTGAGTGGTCTTCTCGCGATCGTGCATGTAGCTGCGGCTCACGCCGGGTGAATCATTTCGCGCGCATACGCCAGTCCCATCCCATACCCACCACCATTTGCCACCACAATGGCACGCGCGCTTTCGTAGGTAGTGTGCCGGGTCCAATCACGTTGGAACTCCAACAGAACCTGGATCCAGCTAGTCAGCTTTGCTCCGGCTGCTTCCATTCGACGAAGCGCCAACTCATGTCCAGTTGCGGTCAGGCCGCCACACGCGTCGCCTACGACGAAAACTTCGAATCCGTCCTTAAGAGCCGAGAGAACAGCGAATGATACGCACGCCTCAGTGAGTAATCCCGCGATGATGAGGCGTTTCTTTCCTGTCTTGAGCACAGCCTCATGAGCGTTGTCGTCTTCCCATACATTCATACTCTTTCGCTCTATCGGTTTGACCGCCGGCAGCGCCTCTTGCAAGGCTGGCAGCAGGGATCCGCTATAGACGCGGGATGCCGATGTAGAGATTACGACGGGAACTTGAAATGCCGCCGCGGTACGCGCCAGGGCGACGGCATTGTTAAGGATGGTTTGGCGCGCCATTGACTCTACGCCGAAGGCCAGTCCGGCTTGAAAATCCACCAACAACATGGCACATTCTTCCGGTTTGAGAAGCGTATCTGATCCAATCATGACTCCTCCCAGGTTGACCTACATCTTTTTAGAAACCGCCTGAACTCACGATAGTCAGACGAGCGAACGATCAGGCTCTACTCCTGCGCAAATTTTTTGATGGTTGGTGTACTAATCCGGCACAAGTGACAGCAGATACGCACGCAGTTCCTCTTCTGTCTCCTCGAGATAGATTTCTTCCTCACTTGCGAGTTCCTCGTAGTAGGCCTCGGTGTACGTCACGATTCTTTCTTCGCTGTTGCTTTCAATTGCCATGGCGATTTGCTCTCTCGTTGTGATTTGCGCTCCGAACAAATCGGAGAGCGCCGTGATTGACTCATAGAGTATCCCCCACCCCCAGTAACATGTGTGTCGACACGCATGCGAACGACCACCTCCTACTGTGAGATATGAGAGAGCCAATGTGAGGACAGAACGGTTGGATACGTCTGTCGTCTTCAATTGTCAATTCATCCGGTGTTTAGCACCTCGTTTTTGGTGCTCTCGTCGTACACAAACGTTGTGTGATGCTCGGAGGATTCCGCCTCCTTGGTTCCCTGCGATTCTCCTTCACTAGGAACAAGCTGGAGAAGTCGCGAAAGCCCAACTCCCCCGCGCGTGCATCCCTAGCGCAGTCCGAAAGCAGGCTGTGCCAATACCTAGAGCACGTGCATTGCCAAAAGAATCCGATTGGATGCTTATCGCTAGTCTGCTTTAGAGCAAAGAGTT
>DASXLY010000271.1:0-4290 GCA_036495975.1 Occallatibacter sp.
GTTACTCAGGCGGGACCGCCAAGGTGGCAAAGTGGGCCAAATTCCGGTTAGCGCCCTATTTCTCTTGGGATTTGACCGCAAGGTTGTGGTCTACGGGGATTACTGTCACGGCGAACGGCGTTCCAGCATCGTCCCCCACAAAGGGAAGCACTCCTGGTTGGTTATCGCCCAGCATCGAGTTCTCGTAATACGGGGTGTACACCATCATGTGAGGATGCCAATGCCCAACTCCAGGCCCGAGATCCTGGTCCGCCGAGAACATGTACGCGAATGCCACCGTCTCCATTTTTGACAGCTCACCCTTGGCGTATGCCGACTGAACTGCTTCGGCAATTTGGTCCGGTGTCTTGCCTTCCATTCCAAGCCTGGCGCGTAGTTCCTGCAACGGCAAAACGGTTCGGCTCGCAGCGGGATTGAAGCAGATTGGCGCGCGGAGTTTCGCGTAATACACGAGGTCCCGGAGCTGAGCAGGAGTAAACGTAGGGGCTCCCCAGCCCCGCATGACAATACACACGAAACCGTTGTCGCCCTGAGCGGCGACTTTGTAGCCAGAGGCCGCGAGTATCTTGACAGTGGCATGCCCCGAAACGTTTTCGGGAGCTGCACTTCTCGCTAACGCCACCTCGGCTTCGGGCGTCATCATATATTCGCTGAGCGGAGGGTACTTCGAATTCTGCCCATGCACCCGGGCGGCTTGCATACTTACAAAAAGTAGTACTAACCCTGCCACAATTTGTTTCATTGCAATCGTCTCCTAACCGAATTAATTTCGCGCCAACTATGACGGCTCTTTACGGCGCGAACATATGCACTCAGGTCGTTGCTGAGGAGGATTCGGAGAGGACGAGCCCAGGTAGTGGCCTAAGCTCGTCAGCAGTTCCGGATGAGCCGCGGGTCAGGAGGCCTGTGCTGTAAGCGCTGTACGGCCAGCGGCACGCCGCGCGTCAGTCAAGTTGCCGCGATGCATGGTCTGGTGCAGGGCCAGCACAAGGAAGCTCTGCCCGTAGGTAGCGAACTCCTGCTCCCTTCCCTTGGGAGGCGCCTTAGTGGGTTTGTCGAGATCGGCCTCGCTCAGCGACTCCAAGAGGTTCAGGTTCTGTTCGCGCAGTTGAAGATACTTCTCTCGAACCTCAGCGAAGGGTGGATATGCGCCGGCATCGGCGACGGATTCCGAGTTCTCGCCAAAATACTGTTGCCACTCTGCCGCTGGATTTTTTTCTGCGAAGAATGCGGCCGGAATCATGCCCTCAACCAGCGTGAGATGACCGAGGACCCAGAGCGGGTGGCAGCCGCCGTTCGGCGTTGGAAACGTCGTTGCAGCGTCGCTCATATCGTCGATTACGCCCAGCACCGCTCGATTCGAGAGGTACAGCGCAAATTTAATAGCGTCTTTCGTGTGCATGTTCCGTTCTCCTTGAAATTGCCCTTCTGCTCTGTATTACGGCCCCGCGGCGATCCAGGATACGCGTCGCTCAACATTCCTCAGGAGGGTTGGGCGACGACTACAGAGGTCGCCCCCGAGAGAACCCACGGACAGTGCGCGTAATCGACGATCTGCGCGATGTGACGATCGATCACCTGGAGCCGTGCGACGGAATGAGGCCTCCAATCGCCTTCGTATTGGCGCAGCGCGACGACTGCCAGCTCGCCGTCCACCTCCGCCACTGCCAGTCGCCACGGCACTGTTTGCCGTTCATAGTTTCCGAAGTATGGCGATTCGTCGAGAGATCCGACAAAGCGATCTGCGACGCGGAGTCGAGCATCCGCGCTGATGAGTTTGCGGAGTCCCTCCCAATCACGCTTGTTAAACCCGTCGACGTAGAGATGCAAAAGCCGTGACAACTCTGGGCTCACTTCGCGGCGTGATATCACGGGCTCAGACGAGGCAGCCAATTTCATTCGGCCCCGGTTGAGCGCGGCCTTGACGCCGCCGACGGTGGAGCTGACAAGTTCCGCGATTTCTTCGAGCGTGTAGTCAAAAATATCCTTCAGCAGCACGCAGGCGCGTTCCATGGGAGGGAGATTTATCACCAGCTGTTCGACGGCTCGGCCCACACCAAGGACAGGAGTATCGGCAGGCATCACAAAATCCGGACTCATGGCAGTTGTTTCGACCTCAATCCGGACACCACGCCTGCGCAGGAAGTCGATGCATCGATTGTGGGCAATCCGGAACAGCCACGGGGCAAGAGGACGACGGTCGTCGTACTGGTCCAGCTTCCGATAAGCCTCGAATAGCGCATCTTGAACAACATCTTCACCGTCCATCACCGATCCGGTCATGCGCGAACAGTAACGGTGGAGGCGAGGCCGCAATTGAGTGATTGTTTCAAGGAACGCCAGATAGCGTGCCTCGAAGGGGCCAGAGGCTTGTGGATTGTTCATATTTATCTTTACGCAGCGAATCGCCTTAAGGATACGGACAGCATCTCTGAACCACCACGTCTGCCTTCTGCGAAGTCTGTTGAGAGGATTTACGGCACTTGCAATCCCAGAGCGTTGATTGGGGAATTGCACCAGAACGGCCGTTCCGCCAAAACCCGTTGCACCATGCTTCAGATCATTGATGAAAGGAAAACACGGGCTCACCCGGAAATTGACGTCGTTCTATCGCAACATTCGGATTGCCCGTCAGCTACCAAACCGAAAATTCCTACCAATTAGCCCTACACTTTGCGACAGAGTGCAGCCATACGTGGCCGGGTTCCATCGGATGGGCGGATTGCGTTTACCCCCGGCTGAACTCGCCGCAGCCATCGTCTTGCAAAGACTCTGGACGATTGCCATTATGGAGGCAATGCAGACCTTGTTCGATGCAGCGGGTGGCAACGACGGCCTGCGACGTCTTGCCGGCGCCTGGCATCGTCGGGTGATGGCCGACGACGTGGTCGCCCATGCGTTCAGCCACGGCTTCCACCGCCAGCATGTCGAGCGACTCGCCGCTTACTGGGCCGAGGCACTCGGTGGCCCCAGCAGTTATTCCGACTTCTATGGTGACGAGACCTCCGTCGTCAAGATGCACAGCGGCAACGGGGAGCACGATGAAATGGATCGCCGTGCAATTGCCTGCTTTGACCAGGCTCTTGTGGATGTCGGATTAGCCGACGACGCTGCGCTGCGACAAGTGCTGCACGACTACTTCGCTTGGGCGACCACGACAACGATGTCCCGCTATCACCAGTCCGCCGATGATGTGCCTAACGGCCTCAGCATCCCGCACTGGTCGTGGGACGGGCTCCAGGTGTAAGAATCCACGGCGGACCTGCACCACACCGGTATTGGCCCCAACTTAGGAACTGGCATTTGAGGCCCTGGAAGCGGAGACAGAAACGCAGGCGCGGAAGCTAGCCAAGCGCGCGCTCACCAGGGATCCGAATTGCGTGGATACACTGGTGCTGCTAACCAGGCTGGACGCCCGTTCGTCCAAAGACGTCATCGATGGGCTGCAGAAGGCCGTGACCGCTGGAGAGCGGTCGGGGCGCGTACTGGAGCGGTTCTTGACTGGCGACCTGCCGGGGGTGCCGGGCATCTCCAGTGACTAGGGCACTTAGAACTGACGAGCGTAGACCGCACGCAATTTGATTGTCCTTATGCATTACTTCGACAAAACGATTGCGCGTCAATGCAAGGTCGCTCATTGGCTAAAGCAGAGCTCATTTTTCCGAAGCCCAACCTTTATGATTCTGAAGTGCCCGCAGATGGCAAGATGATGGCTCTCGACATATAGACTCCCGTCGGGCTCACTATGGTTTCTGATAAATCAGCCGCATCATCTCTGTATATTCATCGTACTTTCGCTTCAGTACAGTATTTTGCTTTGCGGTCAGCCCCTTCTTAACAATCAAATCGTAAATGGCTTGCCCCACCGAGCTATGGGAAACTGCCTGCTCAAAGAAGCGAGATTGCAAGAGTTCTTCCCAGCTGAAATCATTATCCGGGACGTGCGAGAGAACCTGCTCAAGTTCGTCGATGGACATGATTGTAAGTGGCTTTACTTTCGGATCGACGACACCTTCTTTTTGAAATTCTTCATTGAAAAAAGTATTCATGAACATTGCTTCGATAGCTGGCTCATCGCTGATGAAAATGGGATAAATGATTGGTGCTCTTCCCGAATTCGCTATTTCAATATCTCCCGCCAGGATAGCCCGGCATGCGGCCGTGAGTTGTTTGATGGCCTTTGGCTTTCCACGTTCGTTTTCGACAAACTTGCGGCGAAAGTCCACAAGAAAGCCTTCTTTGTCTGCTTTGCGCTTGGCCGGCTCGGTTAGTAGTGAAGACTTGATTTCG
>DASXLY010000272.1:0-2288 GCA_036495975.1 Occallatibacter sp.
AGTGACACAGACCGCGACCGCCCCTTTCGAACAGTTCTCAAGGGATCGCCCGGAGTCTGGGACCGTGTACGCCCAATACTGGGGAAGTTCCGACTATTTGAGGAGTAGATCCGGCCCAATCGATCTCAGCGTCGACATCCAAAAGCACTGAGCGTCTCCGACACCCATATGGGTGATTTTGGTTTTCGGGGAAGGCTTCCCGTTCACCCCTAAGCCCAACAGGAATCCAATTGAGATGTACTCGCCGGAGTCCTGCAGAAGCACGAGCATTTCTTAATCCCATTTGCAATCTATCTTTTGCGGTATTGGAGCGGAGTTCACGGCTGATTCACCGTCAAATTCAGCTGAACTGCGTGTACGAGCGATTCGCTCGTCGCCTGAACTGTGACTGTGTAAGAGTTGCTGCTAGGCGAACCTGGTGATCCGGATTTGTTAGCGGACGACCCACCGCATGCGCTGAGGGAAAGGCATGTGATCGTGCCGATCGTGATGAGCCAGTATGCTCCGCCTATTCTTCCGCGCCGCAATGGAAGACATCCGATGAGCAGAGCGAGCACCAGAGTGGTGAAGGTAGGCCGATTACTGCTCGCGCTCGATGCTGGCGCCGAGATGCTCAACATTGTGGATCCGGCTCCGGTAACAGCGGCTGGCGAAAACGCGCACGTTGCTCCCCAAGGCAGGTCGGAACAGAAGAATGTGACGCTTTGAGAGAACCCGTGGAGGGCGTTTATAGAGATGGCCGTTGTAACAGTGTGCCCAGCACTGACTGACAGTGAAGTTGGATTGGCGGCCATGGTGAAGTCCGGTGGCCCTCCGGTGACGTTCACTGTGACGGATCCCTGGCTGTCTTGGTCTACAGCTCCCTTGAGTGTCGTGAACGAGGCCGCGACCTGGTCGGCGCCCGCTGGCAGGATCGAATATTCTGTCCCGCTTGTCCACGTCGCCTGCCACGCACTGTTGAGTGCAGCAGAGTCATAGGACGTATTGCCTATATTGAAGGAAATTGAACCCTGTGCAGGCTTGCCCGAGCCGGTTTCTAAAACAGTCGCGGTAAAGGTGACGGGTGTGTCATAGGGAGCCGAGGACGTATTCGCGGTAATGGTCGTAGTCGTGGGAATCTGGCTGACGGTCTCTGTCATCGACCCGCTGCTCGGTGAATTCCTGGGATCACCCAGATAATAGGCAACGACAGAGATGGAACCCGACGGAATTGAAGCTGTTGTGAACTTCGCCTCACCCGCGCCATCCATGGCCACATTGTTCCAAGGACCCTGCGCATAGGGAGTGCCGTTAGCGAGAAGGCCCTGGTAGGAGAACCCTACGGTTCCTGTAGGAGTGCTTCCCGACGAAGGCTGCACCGTCGCAGTAAAGGTGATCGGCTGTCCAATCGTCTGCGGATTTGGGCTTGCCGTCAGGCTCGTTGTCGTCAAGGGAAGACTTCGCATCTCTGCCCCATCGAACTTCGTTACGAATGCAGAGGCTCCACTGGCGCTCTGATTCTGGAATGCCCCAAGCGTAGTCGGAAAATCAGTCGAAACTGTGCGTCCAGCAACATAAACATTTCCGGAGCTGTCAAGAGCGATGCCGGCTGCGCAGTCGCAGCTGGCGCCGGCTTGGTCGCCTGACTGATCGCCAGTGCCGGTCAAATAGGTCGAATAGAGAAGCTCAGATCCAGCGGGGTTGATCTTTGCCACAAAGGATGCCAAATCGGCTGAGACGAATTGCGTGATGTCTTGCGATTGAAGAGGTCCCGATGTGACCGGAAAATCAATATCTCCCGTACTGCCGGTAATGTATGCGTTCCCGCTGCTATCTACCGCAATACCCAGCCCTGAGTCGCCATATGCCCCTTGATTGAACGATTGGCTGCCACCCAGGAATGTCGAGTAAACAAGACCCGAACCATCGGGTTTCAGTTTTGTAACGAACACATTCGAATTAAGCGGACCGGCAGCCAAGGATGGCTGGATGACTCCTGGTGTCGTCGGGAAGTCAGAGGAAGTGGCGTCGCCTGTGACGTAAGCGCTGCCGGCTGTGTCGATGGCGATCGCATAAGCTACATCCGTGAGGCTCCCGTCGAGGTAAGTCGAGTAAACAAGTGCCGTTCCAGTGGGATTTAATTTGCTGACAAAGCTTCCTCCCAGGAGATTGAAAATCGTCGCCTTGTTGACACGCTGGAATGCGCCCGGCGTGGTGGGAAAATCGGGAGACTCTGTTCCGCCCGCGATATAAGCGTTTCCGCTGCCGTCAATGGCAATGCCATATGGCAGATCCCACCTGCTGCCGCC
>DASXLY010000273.1:0-2010 GCA_036495975.1 Occallatibacter sp.
GATCGATTTCCGCCTCAACTAAACCCATTGCCGTGCTTTCCCGGCGCACAGTTCCTGATAACCTTATCGGTATGTATGGTCCGCCGCAGAGATGCAAGCGAAAAACGCGCGATGGCAAATGGTCTGCGCTAATGTATTCGGTCTCGTGTGGAGTCAGGGACTCCGGACCTTGATGGATTTCCGCTCGCTCTCGTCCGATAAACTGGACGGCCTCGCATGGACCTTTACCGATATCAGGTTTCGAGAGCGTGGGAGAGACCCATGGCCATCTGTGTCTTCCGCCAGCAGACCTGGCGAGAACGGTTTTGCTTGTAGGGCCCGAGTGGTCTTAGTTGGATTCGGCAAGAACGGGAGGGCGATACGTTTCGTTCTTGCTCAAGACGGCCCAGGCGATTCGAACCAATTTATTGGCTAAGGCCACGACCACCACGTTCTGGTGCTTGCAGGCCAAGAGTTGTGCTAACCACTGGCTGAGCCCGGGCGCCTGTTTGTCTCTCTGCTGCAGCACGCTGCGTGCGCCTTGCACGAACAGCCTTCGCAAATATTTGTTGCCACGTTTACTGATGCCCAGCAGCTTCTGCTTGCCTCCGGTCGTGTACTCTCCCGGAACGATCCCCATCCAGGTAGACAGATCGCGCCCTTTCCGAAACGCGCTGCCGTTGCCGATCGCACCGATCAGCGCCGTCGCCGTGACCGGACCGACTCCTGGAATCGTCGTCAATCGTTGGCAGGCTTCCTGTTCTCGAGCTTCTTGCTCGATGACCCCATCCATCTTCTCGATGCGTCCCCCCAATTGCTCCAGTTCCAGCCGGAGCTGCGCGAGCAGAACTCGAAACGACCCGGACAGATTCAATTCCGCATCTTCCAAAATCCGGGGCAGCATCTGCTCCAGATGCCTTCGCCCCTTGGCCACTGTCAATCCGCGTTCCAGCAGAAGGCTGCGAACCTGATTCACCACCGCCGTGCGCCGCATCACCCACCGCTCGCGCACCCGGTGCAGAGCTTGCAGATCCAACTGCTCCTCCGTCTTGATCGGCACAAAGCGCATCCTCGGCCGTTGCACCGCTTCCGCAATTGCTTCCGCATCGATGTAGTCGCTCTTGTTCGTCTGCACATACGGCTTCACGTACTGAGCCGGCATCAAGCGCACTTCATGCCCCTGCCCGCGCAAAGCCCGCCCTAGAAAATGAGCTCCACTACACGCTTCCATGCCGATCCACTGCACCTGTATATTCGCGGTGAACGCCAGCAACTGCGTGCGAGAACATCGCTTCCGAATTACGACCTTCCCATTCTCATCCAAACCCACCAGATGAAACACGGTCTTACCCAAATCAATCCCCAGCGCGAAGATTTTCATGAGATGCCTCCTTGCCCCGCACTCTACAACTTCTAGAGTTCTGCGGCGGACCATCCCATTAAATGACTTCTCGCATCGCTTGCTTAAAGGCATTGTGGCTGTTGTTTACGACCACTGCGGGCAGGCGGCACCGCGCGCTACTTCTCCGGCGCGTAAACGGCGATGCAGCCTTGCTTTTCGGGCAGGCCGAAAAGGACGTTGCACGCGTCTCCCGGCGACGCCTGGCTGGGGCTCGCGATGGGAACGAAAACGTGATTGTTGCGGCTGAAGGCGGCCACGGAGTGGGCTCCGGGACCTGCGGGCAAATTGCTGATCAGCTTTCCGGTGTCAGCATCTATGACGCTAAGCGTGGGCGTGGGATTATTTCCGCTTGCGGCATAGAAATGATTGTCCCCCGGGTTGTACCAGACTTCGTCGGCGCCGTGCGTGCCATCCACCGTCGCGATCGTTTTTCCCGTCGCCGCGTCGATGATGATGAGCGGCTTTCCGGCTCCGCATCCCACGAGGAGATGCTGCGCCGGGCCGAGCGCGAGGCCTGAGCCGCAACCGGGCGTCGAGTAAGTTGTCTCGACCACCGGCGTTTTCGGCTTGCTCAGGTTGAGGACCGCGACGATGGCCGCGCGATCTTTTCCCGGCACGGTGACGAGCAT
>DASXLY010000274.1:0-16006 GCA_036495975.1 Occallatibacter sp.
CCGGTGTTGACAACTGATCGCGGGAAGGCTGGATGCGAGGGTACACGACTACGGATTGGTGACGACCACGGGAACAGTGTCCAACGCGAGTTATGCTGGCGATCATGACTAGTGCTCCATATTCCCTTTCCATTGTCTTGGATCGTTGCTATGGGTCGCGTCTTCGAGAGCCGTTGAAAGCCGGACCTGTGTGGGCAGTGGATTCACCAGTGAACAGAGCCCTGTTTTCGTGCTGAGTTGAATTTCCCCAACCGGGTGAGAGTTGTGCTTTCCCGGGTCCCCAAACGCCCACTCATCGCGATGAAACTGAGATGAATGGGGCACAGACTGGTTGGGTGGGCGGCGGTCATTCGATTTATGGTGGTTGCGTGTATAAAAACCGTTGGGAAACGTCCCCTGTACAGGTAATTCCATCGCGGCAACTCCGTCGTTGCTTTCTTCTCTTCGCATGCACGCTCTGGGCGGCCCTTCCGGGGTGGGCGCAACACTTTTCAGCACCCGCAAGGGATTCAGCACGATTGCGCGAACTGCTGGATCCAATCATGGAGAAGGCGGTCGCGGATCAGCAGATTCCGGGCGGCGTGCTGCTGGTGGGCCATAACGGACGAGTCGTGTACCGCGAGGCGTTTGGCTGGCGCTCGCTGGAGCCAACGCGGGAACGCATGACGCTGGACACGATCTTCGATCTGGCTTCGCTGACGAAATGCGTTGCAACGACGACCTCGGTGATGAAGCTGATGCAGGAGGGACGGGTACGGCTGAACGATCCGGTGGCGGCGTATGTGCCGGAGTTCGCGCAGAACGGGAAGAAGGACATCACGGTGCGCGAATTGATGACGCATTATTCGGGGCTGGCGCCGGATCTGGATTTGAAGACGCCGTGGCAGGGGCGCGCGACTGCCTACGCGATGGCGATGCAGCAGACGCCGGTGAATCCGCCGGGGAGCCGGTTTGTCTATAGCGATATCAATTTTGAGGTGATGGGATTCCTGGTGGAAAGCGTGACCGGCGTGGCGCTCAATGATTATGCGGCGGAGAACGTCTTTGCACCTTTGGGAATGCGGCATACGCGGTTTCTGCCGCCGGCGGAGTGGAAGCCACTGATTGCACCAACGGAGTATGACGAGAACAATGTGATGCTGCGCGGGGTGGTGCATGATCCGACGGCGCGGAGGATGGGCGGAGTGGCAGGGCATGCCGGGCTGTTTTCGACGGCGGATGATCTGTCGATTTTTGCCCAGGAGATGCTACGCGGATCACGCGTGCTGAATCGGCTGACAGTGGAGAAGATGACGACGCCGCAGACACCGGCGAATGCCTCGAGTCTGCGAGGGCTGGGATGGGATATCGACTCGCCGTTTGCGAGCAATCGGGGAGATCTGCTGCCGGTGGGATCGTTTGGGCACACCGGGTTTACCGGGACCTCGCTCTGGATGGATCCAGTTACGGATACGTACGTGATCCTGTTGACCAATGCGGTGCATCCGCATGTAGGGAAATCGGTGGTGTCGCTGCGGTCGCGAGTGGCGACAGCGGTGGCGGATGGGCTGCAGCTTTCGGTTTCAGAGCGGGAGAAGGTGCGGCTGACGCGCATTACCGGATACAACGAGTCGCTGATGGCGGGGCGGCGTTTCGATCATCGCAATGGCGAGGTGAAGGCGGGGATTGATGAGCTGGAGGAGCATGGGTTCCGGGAGCTGAATCCGGATCCGTCTCGGCCGGTGCGGGTGGGGCTGGTCACGAACCAGACGGGCGTGGATGGAAAAGGTCAGCGAACGGCGGATGTGATTGCGCATGCGCCGGGGCTGCAACTGGCGGCGATTTTCAGTCCGGAGCATGGGGTTGAGGGAAAGCTCGATACCACGAGCATCGGGAACACGCGGGATGCGGCTACGGGAGCGCCGGTGTATAGCGTGTATGGCGCGACGGACGCGCAGCGCAGGCCTGATGCGGCGACGATGGCCGGCCTGGATGTGATTGTGTATGACATTGCCGATGCAGGGGTGCACTTCTACACGTACGAGACAACGCTGGGATATTTTCTGGAGGCCGCGGCGAAAGCAGGGAAGCCGATGGTGGTGCTGGACCGGCCCAATCCGGTGACGGGGGCATTTGTGCAGGGACCGGTGGCGGATGCGGGACGCGAGTCGTTTGTGAGCTACTGGCAGACTCCGGTGCGGCACGGGATGACGATGGGCGAGTTGGCGCGGATGTTCAATGGCGAGCGGGGCATTGGCGCGAAGCTGGCGGTGGTGCAGATGGAGGGCTGGCAGCGCGGCGACTGGTTTGATTCAACGGGGCTGATGTGGGTGACTCCTTCGCCGAATCTGCGGAACCAGACCGAGGCGGAACTTTATCCGGGCATCGGGACGATCGAGGGGACGAACATCTCGGTCGGGCGGGGGACGGATACGCCGTTCGAAGTTGTGGGTGCTCCGTGGGTGGATGCAGCCGGACTGGCGCGCTATTTGAATGCGCGGGAGCTAAGTGGAGTACGGTTTGTGCCGTTGCGATTCACGCCGGCGAGTTCGGAGTACGCGGGGCGGGAATGTGGCGGCGTGAGTGTTCTGCTGACGGATCGGAACGCGCTGGATGGGCCGGAAGTGGGACTGGAGATTGCGGCGGCGCTGTGGAAGCTGTATCCGCAACAGTACAAACCGGACGGGCTGGACAGGCTGGTTGTGAACAAGGCAACGGTGGATGCGCTGAAGCAGGGAGAGGATCCGCGGAGGATTGCCGATGATTGGCGGCCTGCGCTGGAGAAGTTCGGAGCGGTGCGGGCGAAGTATTTGCTGTACTAGGCGGGAAGGGTTCGATTGCTGCTCAGAGTGCTAACCTGAAACTTCATCTGACATGTTTGTTACCTCACAGCACGCGCACTTCATCGGAATTGGCGGGATCGGGATGAGCGGGATCGCGGAGATCCTGCTGAACATGGGTTTCCGGGTTTCGGGGTCCGATTTGCGACGCGGCCCGGTCACGGATCGCCTGGCGCAGTTGGGCGCCATCATCTACGAAGGGCACGATTCGAGGAACGTCGCGGGCGCCACGGTGGTGGTGACCAGTTCGGCGGTGTCGCCCAGCAATCCCGAGGTGGTGGAGGCGCATGCGAATAAGATTCCGGTGATTCAGCGCGCGGAGATGCTGGCGGAGCTGATGCGGCTGAAGTACGGGATTGCGATCGCCGGGATGCATGGGAAGACGACCACGACTTCGATGGTGGCAACGGTGCTTGCGGCGGGCGGGCTCGATCCGACGGTGGTGGTTGGGGGGCGCGTGGATGCGCTGGGGTCAAATGCCAAGCTGGGCAGTACGCAGTACCTGGTGGCGGAGGCGGACGAGAGTGATCGCTCATTTCTGAAGTTGCCGCCGATCCTTGCGGTGGTGACGAATCTCGATCGCGAGCATATGGATTGCTATCGGGATATGGACGATATCGAGAATGCCTACCTGGCTTTCATGGACAAGGTGCCGTTTTATGGCGCGGTGACAGCATGTATTGACAATGCTGCTTTGGCGGCGATTCTGCCGCGTGCGCAACGGCGCTTGTTCACTTACGGTACAGCTGAGAATGCCGATTACCGGCTCGAATTTCTGAGGGCAAAGCCGGGATGCTTTTCGCACTTTCGCGTGCATGGCCCGGGATGCGAACTGGGTCCGTTTGAACTGCATGTGCCGGGGCGACACAATGCGCTGAATGCGACGGCGGCGGTGGCCATCGGGCATCAACTCGATCTGAAGCCGGAGAGGATTATCGCGGGACTATCCAGTTTCCGTGGCGTTGACCGGCGATTCCAGATCCGCGGACGGGCCCATGGGGTGACGGTGGTGGATGATTACGGTCACCATCCGACGGAGATTCGGGCGACGCTGGCGGCTGCGCGCGAGTGCTGCCAGGGGAAGATTCACGTGATTTTTCAGCCGCACCGCTATACTCGAACGCGCGATCTGCTGGATGAATTCGGCGGGGCATTCGGCGATGCGGACCATGTGGTGGTGCTTCCGATTTATGCCGCGAGCGAGGAACCGCTGCCGGGGATCACGGCGGAGCTGCTGGTTTCGAAGATCACCTCACCGCGAGCCCAGTTTGCGCCGGATTTCGCAGAAGCGCTGGCGGCGGTTGCGGGAGAGGCACGCGATGGCGACATGATCATGACGCTGGGAGCCGGAAGCGTGAGTCATCTTGGTCCGCAGATTCTGGCTGCTCTCGAATCGAAAGCTTGAAGTGCGAGATTGTTTCGGTTTTCGACGGCTGGGTGGCGGCGTTAATCGCCGTTCGCGAGTTTCAGTCAAACGGTTTACTAGCCGTTGCGGTTTGTGTATCATACCGCAGACAAACAATTGTCTTCCCCGAGGAGCATGAGATGAAGGTTGGATCGCGCAGGAGTTTTCTGAAGTCTGCCTCGGCAGCGGCGGCGTTGCTGGCCATCAGCAGAAGATCGGCCCATGCTGCCGGAATTAGCATGTCGGACACGGTGAAGGTGTGGGGGACATTCCGCGATCAACGGCATGCGGCCCAGTCTCCGCTTGAATGGAAGCGCGGAGGGCAAGTTGCGGCAAACGCGGTTCAGCTGGATACGAACGCGACCAAGCAGGAGATTCTCGGATTTGGAGCGGCGATCACCGAAGCATCCGCCTACGTCTTGAGCCGGCTGAGCGAGGCCGAGCGCGCGCCGATCATGCATGACCTGTTTGCGCCGGATGCCATGGCCCTGAACGTATGCCGGACGTGCATCGGATCGAGCGACTACGCTACGAAGGCCTATAGCTATGACGAAAGCAACGAGCCCGATCCGGAGCTGAAGAAGTTTTCGATTGATCACGACAAGGAGTTCTATCTTCCGATTCTGCGCGAGGCGCGGAAGGCGAATCCGGAAATGTTCCTGTTTTCGTCGCCGTGGAGCCCGCCGGGATGGATGAAGCCCAATAACTCGATGATGGGCGGCGCCATGCGCACGACGAGCTTCGATCCTTACGCACGGTATTTCGTGAAGTTTCTCGAGGCTTACAAGGCCGAGGGCGTGGGTATCAATGCGGTCACGGTGCAGAACGAGACGGATGCCGAGCAAGCCGGGCGTATGCCGGCGTGCTTGTGGGCTCAGGAAGAGGAGATGGAATTTGCCGCGAGCTTCCTGGGGCCCGCGATTCACAAGGCGGGGCTGGACGTGAAGATCTGGCTGCTCGATCACAACTACAGCCTGTGGGGACGGGCCGTGGACGAACTGAGCGATCGTTCCGTTTACGACGCGGTAGACGGTATTGCCTGGCACGGATACGTGGGCGAAGCGTCGGCGATGACGCGGGTGCATGACGCGTTTCCGGGGAAGAATGCTTATTGGACCGAGGGTGGTCCGGACGTCAATCAGCCTGATTACCAGACGGACTTTGCACGATGGGGCAGCGAGTTCAACGGCATCCTGAACAACTGGGCGCGCTCGATCACCGGCTGGAACGTGGTGCTCGATGAGAAGGGGCGTCCCGACATTGGACCGTTCTCCTGCGGTGGAACGATCACCATCGACAACGCCACGCACAAAGTGACTCAGAGCGGGCAATACTGGGCGTACGCGCACTACACGAAGCATGTTAAACGCGGAGCGCGGGTGTTTGCGACCAACGCGCTGGGCGATTTGAGCGGAGCCGGTATTTCGCACACGGGTTTCAAAAACGCCGATGGGAACCATGTTGTGGTGCTGGCGAACCGGGGTGCGGAGAAACGGGTGCAGCTATTGCTGAACGAAAAGACGCTGGATGTTGATTTGCCGGCGGATTCGGTGCAGACGCTGGAGTGGTGAAGAGCAGGTACTTAGGGACTAGAACAGGGACTAGGGACCAGGGACCAGGGACTGGGGACTGGGGACTAGGGACTTAGGGACCAGGGACCAGGGACCAGGGACTGGGGACTAGGGACTAGAACCAGTCTCATAAATAGCTGAGCGGTGATTTCGTGCGATCCTAGGGCTGCTCTGGGATGACCGTGATGTGCCTTGATGGGACTCTGGGAACTGAACGATGAACAGTGGGCCGTGGTGGAGCCGGTGCTGCGGCCAACGCGGCGAGCCGATAATCGTGGCCGCCCATGGCACGATACCCGTGCTGTGCTGAACGGAGTGTTCTGGGTGCTGGGAACCGGAGCACAATGGCGCGAGATGTCGGAGAAGTATCCGCCGCACCAGACTTGCCACCGCGCTATTTGAACCAGAGCACCTCATTGTCGACATCCGTCATTGGCTGGTTGCCATTCACCATTTCCAGGCAGTGGAGAGCGGGAGTATCGGTCACAGGCAAATACCCCAATATCTTTCCAGAGCCACGTTCCATCTTCACGATCCAGCCGGGCGACCCGGGTGGAACATTGAGCGGTGACATCGTCGCCCATAGCGTCCCATGGTCGCCGAATGCAAGCGAATAGACTCTTCCGAGACCATCGATTTCGCCTAAATAGTGCCCAGCCAGGTCAAACTTCTCAATTCGTCCATTTTCGCGGTCGGCAACATAAACAACGTTGCTTCTGTCGACGATGATTGCGTGCGGCAAATGAAACTGACCAGAACCAGAGCCCGCAGCGCCCCATTCTGTGATTAGCCTTCCGTGTGCCGTGTATTCAAGAACGCGAGCATTGGAGTATCCATCGCTGATCAATATTTGTCCATTGGGTGCAAAGGCGATGTCCGTTGCTCCCGAGAAATTGTCGTCAGGGCGCTCGGTTGGCTTGCTCAAATCAAAGTGAAGAAGCTCTTTGCCCTCCGGAGTGAACTCGATAACTCCCGAATTTCCGGCATCGACGGTCCAAACATTCCCATTAGGACCTAGCCGGATTGAGTGGGGAGTCTTAAACAGGCCCTTTCCGAACGAGTGAAGAACATGTCCCTGTATGTCTACCGCGATAATCGGATCGGCATTAGCGCCGCGCTGAATAAGCCAAATGACCTTGTGCTGAGAGTCATAAGCCAGCCATGAGATCATGCCCAACTCCTGCGCGGCGGGCAGCTCCACAGAGAGCCTCGTTCTCTTGAATGTCAACTTGGGGGTTGCTTCGATCCGGGCTCGCAATTCAGCGGCCCGAACACTGGTGTTTGTTGCAGCTTGGGCGGAGAGTGATCTGGTACCGATCAAAACAACGAGGTAAATCACGCCAATGAACAACTTCGGACCGACCATGAATCAACTGTAGCCAAAGCGGGACAGTGGGCAGAGGTGGTTGTCAATATATCTCGACCGAATAGCCGCAACGGATGAATGGTGCAGAACCGCACACCCATTCGTCCACTTTGCCGGGGCTCCGAATGCTGCTCAGATATTTATGAGACCGGTTGTAGGGAACAACGAATTCCAGGGACTTGGGACTTGGGGCTGGCGGTCAGTAGATTTCGTTGGCGTTCTGGGTGGAGCGGAGCTTGCCGTTTTCGATGGAGAGCCTGTAGGTAATGGCCTCACCCGCCCATGAATTCAGGTAGAAGTTGCCGCCGGGCGCGACCTTCTGTATCTCAAATGCGCCAAAGGTGAGGGGCTTGTGGGTCGCCGTCCCTTGAGGTCCGTGCTCGGTGTCAACCATCAGGCCGAATCCGTGGTCCGCGTCGATGAAGTATGCGGGGCCGTTCCCGATCACATGTGCGCGGCCATCCGGTTCGAGTAGAACGGCAGCGCGTTCGTCCACGCCGATTCCGCGAATTTTCAGTCCTGGCGGAGGAAGCGGTTTGCCGTCCGGTTCATTGAGTCGTGCAAGAAACACCAGCAACCTGCCCATGCGATCGCGGCGGGCAAAGTGGGTGTCGGTGATGATGCTCTTGAGAATCGGAATGTCGAGGAAGCCACGCACCAGATCGATCCGTGGACCGAAAGGATCGGCCATGGCGGTCTTGCTGTCGAGGTTGGGATCGTCCGCCTTGTCGGCCTGGGCTGAATAGACATACTCGCCGAGAATGGCGAGGCCCGCACTCGTTCCTCCGATCGGCACGCCGCGATGAATCGCTTCGTTGATCGCGGTTTGCATCGGCGTATTCATCCAGTATCGGATGTAGTTGGCCTGGTCGCCGCCGGCAATGAAGATTGCGCCGGCGTGGCGGATGGTGTCTGCAACGAAGGGATCGGCGGCGGCTTCCCGGTTGGGAATGATCAAGGTGGCAACCGAGTTGAGCCGGCAGAGTCGACGGATATAGGGGTTGTATTCGTCGTCGCCGGTGGCGCGGAGGACGAGGAAATCGCCACCGGAGGCGCGGTCGCACAGGAACTGGAAAGCCTCGTCGAGATCGGTGCCGCCGCCCATCAATGCAAATCCCGGCCGCGGACGGCTTTCGACGTTGGCTGGTTCTCCGGCACGGAGGTAGCGATACGCGGTCGCCTGGGCGCGGGTCGACAGCGTGCACGTAAGTAGTAGACCGGCCAATCCGAGGCTACGCAAACACTTCATTTCGCTAGCTTATTTTATTGCGTGCCATCAGACCGTAACGGTGCGGATTCCCCCCGCGGGTGGCGTGGAAGAAAGCCAGTGTTTAGCGGGCTATAGTGGACCTTGGCGACTCTCCCGACCAACGGCGTGGCACAACGCGAAAATAAAACCCGCTCCCTTGTCTGGGAGGACGATGCTCCCGGCGAGCCACGCTTTCGGCGTGCACAATCTGGTGCGCCGGTTTCAGGCCGCGGATTGCCCGGGATGCCAGTCGAGATGAACGAGGATGACCAGGCTCCGGGGCGATCGAAGCCGCGCCGCTTTGGGGCAGAAGAACCCACTCGTCCGTGGTGGCGTCCGGCTACGAGATTCGGGCGCATTCTGCTGGGAACGGGAGTGGTTGCCGTTTTCTCAGCGTTTGCGATTTCGGCTTACGCCCTGAGGAGCTTCCTCGAGCACGATGCGCGCTTCCGGATCACCGGCACCAGCAATATCCAAGCCACCGGACTGGCGCAGGTGAGTCGCGCCGAGATGCTTCCCGTATTCGGAGAAGACATCGGCCGCAACATCTTTTTCGTGGCTTTGGCGGAACGCCGGAAGCAGCTCGAGCAGATTCCATGGATCGAGCACGCCACGGTGATGCGCCTGCTTCCGGACCAGATCCGCATCTCGGTGACGGAGCGCAAGCCGATTGCGTTCGTTCGCGAGGGCTCGCAGGTGGCGCTGATTGACAGTAACGGCGTGGTGCTGACTGAGCCTCCGGCGATGATGGCGCAGCATCACTACTCATTCCCGGTAGTGACGGGTGTCGAAAGCCGCGATTCGCTTGCGGGACGGCGGGCGAAGATGGATGTTTATCAGCGCCTGGTGGGTGAACTGGATGCCGGCGGCCAGCACCTGTCCGATCAGCTCTCGGAGATCGACCTGAGCGATCCCGAGGATGCGCGGGTGCTGATGCCGGAGCAGGGAACGGACATCCTGGCGCACTTTGGCGAGGATCATTTCCTGGAACGGTATCACCGCTATAAGGCGCACATCGCAGAGTGGCGGCAGCAGTATCCAAAGATTGCCGAAGTGGATTTGCGATACGACCAGCAGGTGGTGTTGCAGATGGCTGGAGCGCATGAGAATGCGCCCGCGAAGTTGGCTCCTGTGGAAGATGATGGGACGGACGCCGGGTTGCCGAAGCCCGAAGCGGGCAGGCCAGAGATGAAAGCGGCTACCCAGATGAAACCGCCGGAAGCGAAACATGTTTCCGTAGCGAAGGTAGCGAAACCGCACACCACAGCGAAGACGACAAGCAGACCAAAGGGCGCGAAAAGCAAGCCAACCGCGAAGAAGCACCCCGACGCGAAGCACACGACGAAGAAACCGATCAAGAAGCCAAAACCGCACCCAGGAACACCGACAGGTCAGTAAGGAACGATGAGCGAAAAGCAGGACAACCTGATTGTGGTGCTGGATGTGGGGAGCGCGTGGACACGCGTATTGGCGGCTGATGTAAACGAGGGAGCGCTGCGGTATCGAGGTCATGGAGTGACGGAGTCCGCGGGAATGCGCAAGGGGCTTATCTCGGATCTGGGTCCGGCGGCAAAGGCCGTGAAGGCCGCCAACGAACAGGCGGAGTGGACGTCGCGTTCCAACATCGATCAGTGCGTGGTGGGAGTGGGCGGTCCGCAAATCCGGGGACTGAATACAAATGGCGGGCTCGATCTCGGCAGCCGCATGCGGGAGATTACGCGCGAGGATGTGCGGGCGGCCGTGGAGCGCGCGCGCGCGGTGGAACGTCCACCGGATCGCGAGATTCTGCACCTTTTGCCGCGTCAGTTCATTCTTGACGACCAGCCCGGCATCTTTGACCCGGTGGGGATGGTGGGTGCGCGTCTTGAAGTGGATCTGCATATTGCGACGTGCTCGGGTAGCGCGTTGCAGAGTACGGTGACGTGCGCGAACCGGGCGGGGCTGGAAGTTTCGGAGGCGGTACTCGAGTCGATTGCCGCAGCGGAATCGACCTTATCGGCGGATGAGCGCGAACTGGGAGTTTGCCTGGTGAACATCGGCGCACACTCCAGCGACCTGGTGGTGTTCTTTGAAGGTGCGGTGGCGCACACGGGTTCGGTTCCGGTGGGCGGGAATCACTTCACCAATGATCTCGCTGTGGGTTTGCAGATGCCGGTGGCGTACGCCGAGGATCTGAAGAAGCAGTATGGCCATTGCGTGGTGACGTCGGTTCCGATCGGAGCGGAGATTGAAATCAACAATCCGGAGCCGCAGCGTCTCGCATTGCGCACGCTGGCGGAAATCCTGGAGCCGCGCGCCCGTGAACTTTTGTATTTTGTAAAGGAGAGTCTTCGCCAGGGCGGAGTGTTGGAAGCGCTGGGCGCCGGGTGCGTGTTGACCGGTGGCGGCGCGATGTTGCCGGGCATGCTGGACGTGACCGAAAGCCAGCTGCGAGTTCCGGCAAGAACGGGCTCACCGGTGCGACTCTCAAACATGCCGGGCGAGCTAGTTCATCCCAGCTTTTCCACTGCCATCGGAATGCTACTGTATGCACATCGCACACGCGTGACCCGTGCGGCCGAGAATCACAGTTTGCGCGCCAAGCTGCGCGCGATTTTCGCAGCAAGTTTCTAGCCGAAGTTCGTCATGACTGACGAAAGTCGGAGATGTTTGGGCTGGAAAGATGGATCGGACAGAGTTAGCAGGTTCTTCACTCACCGCGGGACGAACTTAGGCAAGGTAAGGGGACATGTCAATTACAGACGGGGAGGCTTCAGCCGCTATGGATCAAAAGAAGATCGTGGATCAACCGAAGATCGCTGAGCAACCGAAGATCGGGGAACCACCGAGAATCGGGGAACAGCCGAAGAACGAAGCCGCCGCGGAGATGCGGATTCAATTTCACGAGGAAGATCCCCGGGGGGCACGAATCAAGGTTATCGGTGTGGGCGGCGGCGGCGGCAACGCTGTGAATCGCATGATCCAGGCGGGGCTGGAGGGCGTCGAGTTTATTACCGCGAATACCGACGTACAGGCGCTGAAGCTCTCGCTGGCGCCGGTGAAACTGCAGCTTGGGGTGCGTCTGACTTCGGGGCTGGGTGCGGGCGCGAATCCAGATGTGGGGCGTCGCGCGGCGCTCGAGGATTCGGAGAAGATTATTGAGGCGCTGGAAGGCGCGGACATGGTTTTCGTGACGGCAGGGCTGGGCGGCGGCACGGGAACGGGCGCGGCTCCGGTGATTGCTTCGCTGGCAAGCGAGATGGGCATTCTGACGGTTGCGGTGATCACGCGGCCGTTTGCATTCGAGGGAAAGCGACGTTTGCAGCAGGCCGAGCGCGGACTGAAAGAGCTGATCGAGTCTGTGGACACGATGATCGTGATCCCGAATGAAAAGCTGCTGGCGGTTGCGAAGGATGCGGGATTTTTTGAGAGCTTCCGCATTGCCGATGACGTGCTGCGGCAGGGCGTGCAGGGCATTTCGGACATCATCACGATCCCCGGGATCATCAACCGCGACTTTGCCGATGTGAAGACGACGATGGCGGGAATGGGGCACGCGGTGATGGGCACCGCGGTGCGCACGGGTGCGAATCGTGCGGTTGAGGCGGCGCAGGCGGCGATGGCATCGCCACTGCTGGATGCGGGCGCGATTGACGGAGCACGCGGCATCCTGATGAACATTACGGGATCGAGCAACCTGAAGCTTTCGGAAGTGAATGAGGCTTCGTCGCTGATTCAAAGTTCGGCACACGAGGACGCGAACATCATCTTCGGCGCGGTGCTGGATGAGCGGATGGGCGACGAGGTGAAGATTACGGTGATTGCGACCGGGTTCCGCGACCAGATGCCGGAACGGCGGGCGCGCATGCTGAATGTCGAGGAGCTTCCGGTGATCACGGTGCCGGTGCTGCCGGCTGAGAACTGGATGCGCGAAAAGGCTCCGCCTGCGCCTCCGGCTCCGCGGTTCATGAGTGAGGACGAAGACGGCGAGTCTGACGGTCCCGCAGAGTTCGTGGCGGCAGCCGCCCGGCCGAAGCGTGCCGAGGTGACCGAGGAGTTGGAATTTATGAAGGCTCCACGGGAACACGCTTCTGACTTTGGTAATAGTGGGAAATCACCTTCGATTACTGAAGAACCTGTTCCAGAGTCAGCGGTAAGTCCTTTGTCTGCAACATCGAATGATGAGGAACGGGATCTGGATGTGCCGACGTTTATGCGCCGGATGAAGTTCTAGCGGGGGACCCCAAAAAGGGGGACTTGCCTTGGAATAAGAGCGCGGTATAGTTCAAGGTAGTTCCTGAAAATCCTGGGGTCGACTTCGCTCGAAGAGAGCCTGGTTTTGTTGTCTTTCCCCAAATGATGGTGCGCAGTCGATCAGGTGACACTGCTCACATACTGCGGCCAAGGCGTGTGGGATAAGAAGTTTGAGTTCGGAAAATAAGTGCGCTGCTTAGACGGGCGCATGGCACGCAATCCATTGTTGAGGGGAATCTGTCGAGGATGAAACTGTCTTGCGTTTTTGCCTTGGGTCTAGCGGTTCTGGGATTGGGCGTTGCCATTGAAGGCGCCGCTGCACTCGATGTGCAGCACACCGTCCATCACTCGAAGGCTTCCAGTCATCACCTGGTGTCAAAACGCTCAGGCAGCCATCATGCCTCCAGTTCTTCCACTGTTCATCGGACGGCTGTTCATCGCACGCATGGGACCGCTTCGTTGCATCACGCGGTTCTGACTCGCCGTCATCACCGGTATTACGAGCGCTTCACGGCCAGCTCTTTCGCGAAGGGCGACATTTTTGAAGGTGACATCACGACCGGGGAGGATCCGGTAGTTCGGCAGGCTGCGATTGACGCATTGGGCGACATGAACGGGACCGCCGTGGTGATTGATCCTTCGAGCGGCCGCATCCTGGCCATGGTGAACCAGAAACTGGCTCTTTCGCCGGGCGCCGAGCCCTGCTCCACTATTAAGCTTTCAGTGGCCCTGGCAGCGCTGAGCGAAGGGCTGGTTACGCGCGATACTCCGGTGCAGCTGGCGGGCTTCCGCATGAACATGACGGATGCGCTGGCCAAGAGCAACAACCTTTATTTCGAAGAGCTCGGCCGCGAACTTGGTTTTGAGCGGGTTCGGCATTATGCGACGCAATTCGGGCTAGGCGAGCTGGCAGGGTGGCACATTGAGGGCGAGCAGCTGGGGACGTATCCGACCGAACCACTTCCGCAGTCAGAAGGCGGAGTGGGAAGGATGTGCAGCTTCGGGCAGGGTGTTTCGATGACCCCGCTGCAGCTTGGCGCATTCGTCGCCGCAATCGCCAATGGCGGGACTCTCTACTATCTGCAGCACCCGACGTCGCAGGAAGAGATTGCGGGCTTCCAGCCACACGTGAAACGGACTTTGAATATTGCGCGGTATGTTCCGGACCTGCAGGACGGCATGGCCGGTGCGGTGGAGTATGGAACGGCTCGCAGGCTACGAGCCAACTTCAATTCGCTGCCGGTGTTTGGAAAGACGGGGACCTGCTCAGACAAGGGTACGCGGTTTGGGTGGTTTGCTTCGTACTCGGATTCGCCGCAGGGGAGCCTGGTGACGGTGTTCTTCCTGGAGGGCGGGCGGCCGACGTTCGGACCGCGCGCCGCGGAGCTGACTGGCGAGTTCTATCGCAATTTGTGGGATCGCAACTACTTCGCTGAGAAGGGCATGCAGGCACACGCCGCAGTCGTGGTGCAAAACACAACCAACACCCGGTAGTCGCCTGCTTGCTCCTACGGCAAAAAGCCGCCCAATGGGCGGCTTTTCTGTTTCTGGCGGATATCAATGGGGCGTGTCCTGAACGGTCACTGGTGCGCTGAACTGGCCATCGAGTTCGAGCACCTGGGCACCGAGCTTGATGCGGACAACGCGCTGCACGGTGTACTCGTAGGTATCGCCTTCGTGGACGGTCGTGTCCAGAGCGTGGCCGGTCTGCGATCCATTCTCGATCAAGAGGCTTTCCTCGGACGGCAGAGGCGGTGGTGCGGCAGCGTCGCCGGTCGAGGAATGCGGCATGAGAATCACTTGGCTGCGATGGATACGGATCGCGCTGCCGGACGGGTCGTCGGTTGGGGAGACCCGAGCCCAGTGCAGCAGGACGCCCTTGTCTGTTACTTCGGCCATCAGGCCGTTGGGAGCTTGAGGGGCTGCGCCGGCCAAGGTTGCAACGCTGTTTGAGAGTCCGGTGGAGAGGCCCTTCCGGTCGAGCAGCTCAACAAAATAATAGAGAGCCCTCGGATTTCCCGAGGCCAAAGCATCGGGAAGCGTTTCAGAGAATGAGCCGGTGGCGCCGGGTGCCAGGTACATCGCCGGTCCGGTCTGGGTGCATGGCCTGGAAGTATTTTCGCGGCGGCAAACGGTTACTTCGAGGCGTCCGTTGACGAGTAGTTTGCGGACGTTTCTTTTGGGCATGGTCCAGGTGAGCCAGAGCCCGTTGGCGCCACGGATCGCCGCCAGATCTTTCACAGGGCCGTGGATTTCCGGTGTGGTCGGCGGGAATGGGTGCGGCTTACGGCACCCGCTGACGGCGGAAATGAAGCATAAGGTGATGACCAACGCCGCGGCGAGGCGCCAGCGGTGGCAGGTCAACGCAATTCGAAACAAAACTTGGCGACAAAACATCGGGAATTGGAGCGCGACTGGATACAAGCTTAGCTGTTCAGAACTCAGACGGTTCAATTCCGATGGAAATGGATTTGTGGGATGTAGACACCGAACAAGACGAAGGCCAGATGTGGGAAGAAGCCCGCGCCATCGCCAGCCTGCCCAAGCAGCTAGCGCCAAGAGGGGCGCCCTCGCCCCTCGCTGTTGCTCAAAAGGTAACTTACGGGTTGCTAACGACACTGACGGGTTGCGGACAATTCACCCGAGACCTTCGTCAATGCGAGGCAGTACTCGAAATTGGCAGTTGAAGAGAGAGCTACAATCTAGCCAGACATCCGCCTTTGGAGATCGAACGTTTAGGAACGGAGACGAATACTGTGCCAACTTTCGGAGTGTTCGCCTTTGTGGTCACTTCTCGCTTTGGAAATATCGATCCGGATGAAGTGTTGCGGTATTTCTCATGGACACGATACGCGATTGTTGCTGTCGTCTATACAGCCTCTGTCTTTTGGTTCGAGCTTGCTAAAGATGGACCTTTCATCTTCTCGCGCAATAACACTCGATCCAAACTGCAGGTTTTGTTGGCGCACGCGATGTTCCTGACGATACTTCTTTGCGGCTACCGCATTTGTACCGAAATCGTTCCCGCATTGCCTTTCTGGATGACTGACACATTTCGCCTTAAACGCTCGTCTAGGGCATCATTCGCTGACATCATCAGCTGTCTGGTCGCGTTTGGAATGGCTTACTTCGAGCGCAACTGGCTGTACAGAGAACCCGAGATAGGCGGCGAGGGTTCCGAGGGTTCGCCGCCTGCTTCGTGGTCTTGAGCGATTTACCGCGCACTCGGAGTGCGCCGGGATAAACCGGCATGTTGTAGGGGTGCAAGTCCCTGCAGGAAAGGAAGTAGCGAATCCATCCTGACCTCGAGTCTTGCGGGTAGCATCGCGAGGTGTTGTCCGAAGCGTAGACAGAGGAGTTGGT
>DASXLY010000275.1:0-1550 GCA_036495975.1 Occallatibacter sp.
CAGGTACATGGGTTTTGGATGTACTACGATCAATTTCTGCCGAAGCTTCAGGCGGCTACGCTCGAGGCGATGGAAGTGATTGGCTCCGGTAAACTGAAATTATCCGCCACGGCGGTCTACAAGCCCTCTCAGATTCGAGAAGCAATCGAGCACACTCAAAAAGGCGGGAAGGCATTACTGGATTTCAACAAATAAACTTAGAATATGCACTTACCTTAAAATCTGAGAGCTATCCACCTTTCCTCGGGAATCCTGGCTGGGCCAAACACATCGAAGTGCCGAGAGCGAATCTGGTGCTATGAGGGTCGCCTCTTTGCAGGCGCACTCGTAGGCGCGTTGAAATACAAGTCGTCCGATGTAAGCGGGCCGCCGCTTTGCTCGTAGTCGTAGTGATGCTCATAGGCGACGAGGGAACCCCGCCACTTCCGAAACACACGCCAGCTAAGAGTACAGGTGTTACCTGACACCCCAACCAATTCAAGCGTCCAACTAGAATGGGTCTCCGCAACAACATCTCTGGGGATTGCGGTTTGTCGGATGGATGCGATCAGACCACCGATTTCGGTCATTATATGAAGGGGCACGAGAAAATTGGCCACAAGGGCGCGAACTTTCGCTTTTCCACGAATCGGGTCTTGCAGGGTGTCGCTAGTTACCGCGACGTCGTCCGCGTAAAAGGCGTCGAAGATATCGAGATACTCTTCGTAGCTCTCGCTAATTTCTGCCTGGACCATGGCCTGGTTCAAGGCATGTTCGAGGCTTTGAATGCTTGTGAACTGATCGTCATCGAGACGATCGGCCGAAACAAGACTAAGTTTGTCGATCATCGAAGTTCCTCCTTTGCGTCGCACAGAGAGCACGCGAGCGGACGCAGCACGCGCCGCCGTACGCACGTTTCGCGCGCTTGGCGGCGGCTGGGACGTGCCCGCCAATCTCCGTATTCATCGTGGTTTCGGCTGCGCTTGGGTCTGCGGCTTCACTTGCGGCTGTGCCTTTGCGGGCCGACCTGCGAGCGTCTTCTTCAACATGGACGTCATCATGCCGCGCGCCGCCGACGCGGGAACCGCCGCATTCATCATCTTATTTAAACGCCCAGGCACAATCATGGAACGGTTTTCCTCCAGCGCCTCGAGCGCCTCCGATACGCATTGCTCCACCTTCATCGGCTTCATCGGCCGGGCGTCCAGACTGAGACCGAACTGCGCGATTACGGGCGTCTCGGTCATTCCCGGCTGCAACACCGTAACTTGCACACACAGAGGTTTGAGCTCAACGTGAAGCGCTTCGCCAAGACTATGGACGTAGGCCTTTGCCCCGCCGTCGTTCGCCATATACGGAATACCGTTGCTCGCACCCATCGCTCCCACGAGCAATAGTCCAGCGCACCCACGCGCGCCGAGCTTCTTGCCGAAGTGATGCGCGATGTCTAGATGCGCGAGTGTATTGAGCCGCAGAAGACTCTCTAATTGTTCCCGATCGATCTTGAGGAACTCTCCCGGATTTCCGGTGCCCGCGTTGGACACGACCAGTCCGATATCAAGGTCATCCGT
>DASXLY010000276.1:0-38899 GCA_036495975.1 Occallatibacter sp.
GGTCAGGATCTCCTTCTCGCTGGGCCGGCCCTCGCGCTTGATAAAACCGCCGGGGATGCGGCCGCCGGCGTAGGTGTACTCACGGTAATCGACCGTGATGGGGAAGAAATCGATGCCCTCCCGTTGATCGGGAGATGCAACTGCGGTGGCCAGGACCACGGTTTCGCCCGTGGAAACCAGTGCAGCGCCGGAAGCCTGCTTGGCCATGCGACCGGTCTCAAAGACCAGGCGCTTGCCGCCAGCAAGCTCGACTGTCACTTCTTGTTTAGACATGGAGTCCTCGTTTCGTATTTTTTCGCTTGGGAAACTTTTCGGGTAGGAAGTACCGGAGAGGCGGGTGTCGCCTGGAGGACGACGCGAAGCGTGGCTCCGCGAAAAGATGCGCGGGCCATGCGAGCACTGTCGGATCGTCTCGAGGCGACAGCTTCACGCAGGCCCTGGCAGCATCGCTTTTTTGCCAGGTACACCATGGCCCCAGAATCTGGGAAAGACGGGGCCGTGACCAAAATCCGGTCTGGGCGCTTCCGGTTCAACGTTTGCTTTCTGATTACTTGCGGATACCGAGCTTTGTGATCACGTCGCGGTAGCGATCGGAATCGTGCGTCTTCAGGTAATCCAACAGGCGGCGGCGTTTGCTCACGAGCATCAGGAGACCACGGCGGGAAGCATGATCCTTTTTGTGGGTCTTGAAGTGCTCAGTTAGTTCGCCAATCCGCTCACTCAGAATCGCGATCTGGACCTCGGGGGAACCGGTGTCCTTCTCGTGGGTGCGGAAGCGTTCAATCAATGAGGTTTTCTTTTGGGTCGCCAGCACGGCGTATGTTACTCCTCTTGCGTTCTCAGTCCACTCTTAAGTGTCTCTATTGAGATTACCATAACCGCATCTGCCGGCGCTATTTGCGTGACTCTTTGGCACTTTGAAGTGCTTGCGCACCGTTCATCATGATTTCGGGGCGATGCGTGGGACTCCGAAGCTCCTAGGAAAGGCACGAAGAAACTCTGATTTCTTTAAATTGCCGACATAAAAAACCGGGGGCAGGCTGTGAGCCTGCCCCCGGATCAATGCACTTCCCTTGCTGGGAAGTTAGAACGTGAAGCGGAATCCTAACTCGCCCCAGGTTGCGCGGGGGATGATGACCGAGCTAGGTCCGATGAATCCAACCGGTTTGTCGAACGAGCCTGATGCGATGCTGGCGTTGAAGTTGTTTCCATAGTTCGCGCGATTGGTCAGGTTGAAAGCTTCTGCGATCGCCTGCAGATTCGCCCGCTCCCCAAACTTGAAGTTCTTGGCCAACCGGGCGTCCAGATCGAAGAACGGATCGCCGCGCAGAGGATCGTACTTGGCAATGGTGCAGCTTGAGGTGGAACCGCCGAGGCCGTAGAAGCAGTTCTGCGCGTCGGTGTTGTCACCGGCAAACGCCAGGTAGTTCGTCGGAGCCGACGTTGGTACGACAACACCAACCGCTGTTCCACCACCCGTGTTGAGGGTGTTGCTGGAGTTGGTGATGTCGAACGGACGCGCCGAACCGTATTGAAGGATCGGAGCGATCTCAAAGCCCTTCGGCAGATCGACGACACCCGCGACCGTAATGTGGTGCCGTTCGTCGTTTGGCGAAGGACCCCACTCCCACGGTGCAAACGGAGCCGTTGAGAGTTTCGGATAGTTGCGGAACGACCCGCCGCCCGTGCCATAGCCATAGGCCCATGCAAGAGTGTAGTTCGCCTGCAACTGGAAGCGCTGCGTCATCCGTTCCTTCAAGCTGAAGTTTAGACCGTCGTAGTGTTCACGGCCGATAGCCGAGTCAACGCGAACGCTGGCCTCTTCACGGTCGGGAATGGAAGATGCAGCGAACACCGGATCGAGCGGACGGGTGCAGCATACGCCACCCACCGGAATTTTCTGATCTCTATTCATCGTCTTGTTGCCATGCAGGCCAAGCACGTGGGTGTACTCAGCTTCAATAGCCGTGTTCGAGTTCACCGCCCAGGTATAGCCAAGATTGAATTCCTGGGTCACCGGGTTGCGATAGTGCGGATCCATCAGGCGGCCAACACTTCCTGCCGCCAGTTGAGTACCTGGGGGAGGAATTGTTGGCATCGAGGAAACGCCATATTGCCATTGGCCCAGCGTCTGTCCCGTTCCGGGTACCGAGTCCGTAGGTGCCGAGAGACTGATCACGGTCTGAAAAACCGTGGGGTTTGCCATCTGCTCCATGAACAGCGGGATGTTCTGGAACACGTTGCCGTAGTAGAGGCCGTAGCCGCCCCGCAGCACGTGGTTGCCTTTGCCGCTCAGGTCGTATGCGAATCCAACCCGCGGGCTGAAGTCCAAGTTGTCATCCTTCGCGATGCTATCTACATACGGATTCGAAATCGGGCTGTTAAGTGTGCGCAGATCGAGATAGGTGCGGCTGTTCTTGATATCGGATCCGCCGATCATGTTGTAGTCCTTGTCCCAGCGAAGGCCCAAGCTCAGTGTCAGTCGCCGAGATGTCTTCCAGTCGTCCTGCGCATACAAGCCAAGCTGCTTAGTGGCAACGAGGAAGTACGGGTTGCCGTTCGCCTGGGTCATACCAGTGACTGCACCGGGTGTAGAGAATCCCTGAGGATACGCCCCTCCCTTGTTCGCGAGGATGTCAGTCGGGTCGGCTCCGAAGTCGATCTCGAGCGTCGAGCTGAATTCGAAGAAACCGCCTTCGACCGGATTCCAGAGATAGTCCACACCACCCTTAAAGGTGTGCTTTCCAACGGCCTTGGAGAAGTCATCCTTGAATTGCCACTTGCGCTGGAACGACTGCTGCGGAACGTTGGTGTTGGTGCCGAACGATGCGCTCGGGAACGTAACCAGCGGGGTGCTGATGTTGCTGGCAATCAGGTTGTTCCAGTACTGCCACCCGAAGGTTGCCTCGTTCACCGTGGTATCGGACAGGATGGAACTCACCGTGAAGTTTGCGATCTGCAAATGGTTGACGGTGAAGTTTCCGTTGTTCAGATCGCCGGTGCCGTTCGACTGATCGTTCAAGCTGTTGTTGGCCTGTGAAGAGTAGCTGAGATATGCGCTCTCACGCTTGCCGAAGACCCAGTCTGCGCGGCCGTTGTAACGGGTTTCAAAGAATGGCCGCGGAATGGTCGCCGACGGCTTGTCGAGATCTCCGAAGAAGCTCTGCGCCGCTGAGAGCTCGCCGAAAGCCTTGGTGTCTTCCGCCTGTGTCTGGTGCTCGCGCTCACGGTTGAGTGCGAAAAACAGGAAGGCCTTGTCCTTCTTCACCGGGCCGCCGATCGACCCGCCGAATTGCTGGCGCGTGTAAGCCGGATGCGACTGAGTGGAACCGCCATTTCCGTCCGCGTCTTTCTCGTCTGTATCGAGACTCGTGTCACGGAAGAAGCCGACACCCGAACCGTGGAACTGGTTCGTTCCGCGCTTGGTGATGATATTGATCGCCGCGCCTTCTGACCGGCCATTTTCAGCCGAGAAGCGCTGCGTGCTGATGTGATACTCCTCCACCGCTTCGAGCGGGAGTTGCATCACCGGACCGCCAACGGTGTTGTCCTTGTTGTCAACGCCGTTCACGGTTACGTTCACGTTGCGTCCGCCGTCACCGTTCACGGAGAGAATCGCGTAACGGTTTTTGGTCGGATCGTAGGAGTCGGTCTGCTTCACGCCGGGTGCAAGGTAAGCGAGGTCGGCCGCGTCCTGGCCCACCATGGGCAATTGCTGCACTTCGCTCGGCGTGATCTCTGTGCTCACACTGGTCTTCATCACGTCGACCAGTGGATTCGACGCTTCGACTTCCACAGTCTGCGATGTCGCACCTGGCGTCAGCATCACGTTGGATGTGGCCGTCTGGCCAACCAGCAGTTCGATCGACTGGACCGCAGTTTCAAAGCCATTCTTCTTTACGGTTAGCTTGTAGGCGCCGGCAGACAGGAGATCGAATCGGTAGCTGCCGACCCCACTGGTCAGCATCGTTCTCTCTGATCCTGTGGACTTGCTCGTGATTGTAACTTCGGCTCCAGGAACCAGTGCTTGAGACGAGTCGGTCACAGTTCCCAGCAACGTACCGCTTGCCGTCGCCTGTGCCATCACAGCCCTCGGTGACAGAAGCACGATGAGAAACAGGAAGATCGTGGTTATGCAAAGCTTTTTCATACTTTGTCTGTTCCCTCTGTTCGGTTGGTTAAGACCGCGGCCACAAACGGTTTTGAACGAATACTTCAAAGAGCAATGAGCCGTTGACCAGGGTCGGGGAATGTGCCACTTTCGGTCCAACCGGTGGCACAGGATGGGGAGATTGTCACTCTAAGAGCAATTCGAGGACCAATATGAGGAATTTGTGACTAATCTATGAAATCAGTAACTTGACCGCGATTTCGAGATCCCCTGGGTCAGGCAAACTCTTTCAAAAAGTGAGATTCTCGCTATATTTCTATGGATTTTAATATGTGACGGCCTGCGCCTACGGAGCTGCGGACAGTCAGCGGGTCCCTCCGGGCATTCATAATTCTCGTAATGCCCTTTACCATCTCTCACGCCGCCGCGGCGCTTCCCTTTCGGCATACAAGGCTGGTGGCTTCGGCGGTGATCGCCGGTTGCTTCGCACCCGACTTTGAGTACTTCCTCCGGTTTGGTCCGAGTGGAGGCTTCGGGCATACCCTGCCCGGCCTCTTTATCCTCGACTTACCCCTTGCCTTCATCGGGCTCTGGCTTTTCCATCTCTACGCCAAGGAACCGCTGGTGGAATCGCTCCCTGAAGGTGTGCGAGAAAGGTTGCAAGTCGGTCCAAAATCGCTGTCGATCAACTCGTTTTCGCGTTTCGCTCTAATTGCAATCTCCATCCTTGTTGGCGAAGCAACCCACATCCTCTGGGACTCGCTCACGCACCCCCGATACTGGCTCTACAATCACTGGGATTTCCTCAGAACGAGGGTTCAGATTCCAATCTTTGGCCGACAGCAGTACTGCAACATCTTCCAATACGTCAGCTCTGTGCTTGGTGTGTTGCTCATCCTGTTCTGGTGCTTTCACTGGTATCGCAGTTCTCCACCGATTCAGCAGGATCTCGATAAGCGCACCATTTCGGCGAGCAGGATGATTCTTACAGTCGCGTTGATCCTTGCGGTCGTCGCCGGTTTTTTCCGCGCGGTCGCATCCGGCGTTCCGAATGGCCTTCATGGCTCGCAAAGGTTCACAACCCAGTCAGTCGTTACGGCAATCTCGGTCTTCTGGATTGAAGTCGTTGTTTATGGATTCTTCAGGAGCAGGAGAGCTCAACTACGCTGAGTTGAACCAGCTGCATTCGCGAGGCCATCTCACCCGACCAGCAGTGCTCGCTTTATCAACTGAGGGAGTTGCGCCTGTGCGACCGCGGTGCTTGCTGACGACTCTGCTAACGCATTGAAGAACTCGAAGGATGTTAGCGCCACGAGCGTAGAGATTCTTTCGGCCTTCTCATTCGGATCGGATACAGCGAACTGTGCGTCAAGCCGGTCAATCACTCGCGTTGCTGCTCCTTGCCGCCGCTGATTACGACCTTGAATGGCTCTACCAAACTCTGGATCGACGGCCGCGATGCCGTGAATCCGTTTTAACAGCATCCGATTCTTCGCCCAAAAATCCGCGAAGACCCGAATGAATCCATCCAACATCACCCCTGCATCGCCAGCCGTCATCACCTCGCGCATCCGCTCCATGCCGGCGTCGAGTGCGATCTGATCGAAAAGCGCTTCAAGCACCGCGGTCCTCGTACCGAATAGATTGTGAATCGTCTGGCGCGTGACTCCGGCTGCCCTGGCGAGCGATTCCATCGAAAAGTCGCGCACGCCACCGGTTTCGAGTTGCTCACGCGCCGCGATCAGCACCGCCGCCTTGGTGCGGTCCATCTGCTCGAGCCTTTTGCCCAACTCATAAGGCCGCTTGCATGAATGAGATGCTTTGCTTTCCACAGGACCTCATCTTAGCGGTTTGTATTACATTTGACAATATGTACATCTAATTGTAGAGTGTCTATTCAGGGGCCGCTGGAGGTCGACGGACATCATGGTCTTCCCCGAGACGATTGCTGATTCGGCGACCAAAAACCGCGAAAAATCTCCTGCATGGCTCCGCGTCGCCTTCTGGATTTCCATTGCGATTTCTGTGGCTGTTGTTCTCCGCCGGCTGGCTGCTTTGGCTGCACCCGACGTAAATGCTCCACCGCAGATGGCTCAGCTCGACAATACCTTTGCTTCCCATACGGCTCTAACACTTGCCCACATCATTCCCGCGCTACTATTCGTGCTCGTCGCGCCGTTCATCGTCTTCCGCAGGGCGCAGCGGGTGATTTTGCTGGAGCGTGCCTTTTACATTCTCGGAGTCATCGTCGGACTCACCGCATACGCCATGAGCACCTTCTCCGTCGGTGGCTGGCTCGAGCGCTCCGCGGTTCTCGTCTTCGACTCGTTCTATCTCTTCTCTTTGAGTCGTGCTTTCATTTATCGACAGCGCCTGAATGTCTTACTGGAGCGGCGGTGGCAACTCCGCGCCCTGGCCGTTCTTCTCGGAATCGCTACGACGCGTCCAGTCATGGGTGTGTTCTTTGCGACTGCGCGCCTCACTCACCTGGTGCCGGCGCAATTCTTCGGTATCGCCTTCTGGATCGGATTTTCCATCAACGTTCTTGCTTTTGAACTATGGCTCCGGTCAGTCGATCGCCGTCATGCGCATCAAGCGCCGACGCTGCTTCGTGAGCCGCAGACAAGGAGTGTTTTATGACTTCAACTTCTCCGACCGTCGCAGTTCGAAACCTGAAACATCCCGGACCGCCACTTTGGCTTCTGGCGCTGCTTTACACGGTCCTTTTCCTCGCCGGATTGTTTCCGGTCACGATGTACGGAGGATTGCCTTACTGGCCCGGTCCCTGGCAGCCCCCCGCCGACATCATCTACTTCTTCCAGACCCAAACCACGCGCGTTCTCGTCTGTGTCCTTCTGCAGACCGGAGCTGTGATCTGCCTCGGACTCTTCACTGCAGTGGTTGTCAGTCGTCTCCAGTTTCTCGGTGTACGCGCCGCTGGGGTATACATCGCTCTCCTGGGCGGATTTCTCACGGTTTTCGATAGCCTGGGCGCCGGCATGGCGACATGGACATTGGTTCGTCCTGTAATCGCGCAGACGCCATCCAGCATCCTCGCCCTCAATTACTTTTCCTATGCGCTGGGCGGCCCCGGCTTTTCGATACCCATGGGCCTCTTGATGGCCGGCGTCTCCGTCTCAGCCGGACTCAACAAGCTCATTCCTAAATGGGTCATGATCCTTGGTCTCTTTCTCGCCGCTTGTGGTGAGCTTAGTGTGTTTCACCTGGTATTCCCGCAGCTTCTTTTCCTGATCCCGCTCACCCGCTTCCCCGGCTTCATCTGGATTGTGGCGGTGGGATTCACGCTGCCGACGTTCCGCCAGGAACAGAAGGCCGCTTTGGCAGCATGACGTCGGGAACAAAAGACTGAGGGAGCAGTTCACTGCTCTGGCTGCAGCCAGTAGTTCGCCCGGGCGATAATTTTTGCACCGTAGTCCTGTACGGTTCGCACGCGGATCGTATGCAGTCCGGGCGTAGGATCCGATGGGCTGAAGGTAATCAGATAGCGGTTGTGCACGTCCTTCGCCGCCTCCATCACCCGCGCTTCGAAGCGGTGATCCCCCACAAACGTTGTGTATTCGCCGCCACTCATGATGGCGATCTGCTTAGCCACATTCTTCTTGAAGGCCTGCACCGCCATCACCAGCGTCGAAACCATGTTCAGGGTACGGTCTTCGCCGGAGTCTTTGATGTCATGTGCAAACTCCGCCTTAGATGGCGAGTACGAAATGCTCAATACCAGCACATCCGTGCGTCCGATCTTCGCCACCAGTTGCGCCGGTTTGGTGTGCTTGCTGCCGTGGTCGCGCTCTTCGCTGATCAGCAATAGCACTCGCCGAAAATCTTTTGGCTGATCCTGCAGCAGATCCACCCCATAGCTGATGGTGTCGAGGATTGCTGCACCACCATCTCCCGGCTCCAGTTCGCGCAGACTTTGCGCCAGCTCTTCCTCCGAGTGCGTGTAGTCATGAATCAGTCGCGGTTTCGAACTGAAGCCCACGAGCGCCGCCTGGCTTCGTGGATCGGCCAAGAACACGTCGAGCAGTGGCCCAAGCTTGCCCAACTTCTGGAACTCGAGCCAGCCTGCACGGCCCTCCTCCATGGCTACGACGAGGGCTACGGGAGCCGTGTCCAGATCTTCCTGGACGTGGATCTTTTGTGGAACCCCGTTATCCTCGACAACAAAATCCGGCTGCTTCAGCCCGTAGACAATCCCGCCGCCGTGTGGCTTTTCGACCAGCGTCGGTACCAGCACTTCGTTTGTTGTCACGCGAATCGTGGGCACGTTGGAGGCGTGCGACGCCGAGGCTCCGGGGGGCGGCTCCTTGTCATTGGGGTGATTAGGCATCGGCGGCGGCGGCTCGACTGGCGGTAACTGCGATTGCTGCGCGCAACCCAATCCCACGAATAACAAAATCCCCGCGGCTACCAGGCCCAGTGTCTTATTCATTCCCAATCTCATCTGTACGTATGACTCCGCCTTCGATCATAGGTGATCTTATGATCCGGCTGGAAACAGATGGATCCGGTCTTGGGCGGTGCGCAGCGGCCAGCGCCATGAGCAGCATCGCTCTTCTGTTTGTTCGTCAGTCGAAGTAGGCCGTCAACGTCAGAACCAGCAGTGTAAGGCCGATGAAAATGGCAATGAATCCCACGACTCGTGAGAAGTTCACGAACCAAGTCGCAGGCGCATGGCCGAGCCGCTCAACTACTTTCCCCTCACGCACCATGCGAGCGTACTCATGCGGACGCTTGTGCTGGAATTCCTTCTCGCTTTCGACGCCGGTGAAGATCACCATGTCCATCGGAAAGCTGTCAGGACGCAGATGCGTGTTGACGAAGTGAATCGAAAAAATGAAGAGGATCGCCAGCAAACCTTCTTCGCTATGGATCACGAGTGCTGCGTTCAGAGCCCATCCAGGAAGGAATCGCGCGAAGAACGGTGCAAACCACATCGCATAGCCGGAGAATCCGATCACGATCATGCCCCAGAAAACCGCCCAGTAGTCGAACTTCTCCCAGTAGGCGTAGCGCTCGAATTGCGGCTTGGGACCTAGACCGAGGAACCAGCGTATGTGGGCGAAGATATCCCTCACGTCTTTCCAGTTCCCCACCATCGAGGTAGCTCCCCAGAAGATTCCCTTCTCGCGGCGGAAGAGTCCGCGCCTGAAAATCTCTCTGACATGAAGGAGGAACGCCATAGTCAGCACCAAGGCGCAGAACTTATGAAAGAACAGGATGGCGCCGAAGCCGCCCACGCCACTGGCCAGCTTGCGGGCCCAGAAACTCTCGCTGAAGCGCAATGGCAACCCGGTTCCAGCCAAGCCCAGGAACGTGCTGAACAGAACGGCGTGCAGATAGCGCTGCTCACGGGTGAAGCGGTTGAAGAAGCGCTCCGTTGCGGGCGCCTGCTGCTCCTGGACCGCTACTTGTGCTTGTTCCAGCTCAGGCATTGTTGCCTCCATTTGCCGACTTTCTCCTGACCTGGTCCAATCGGGAACGAATCAGCCAAAGAATCGTGTGAATCACAAAGAAGGTCAGCACGCTCGCCAACAGTACGTTCATAAAGAGGCGCACAAAATATAGCGCCGGGTTCAGCTTGCGATCATGCGCATTGGCATGCGGCTGGTATTGTACGAAGCTGAGATTTGCGCCAGCGTGGCATTTACTGCAGGTCACCACCAGGTTGGCCTTATTGATGGGCGAGCGCGGGTCCGATGCAGGGTAGATTTCGTGCGCTCCGTGGCAATCCCAGCAGCGGGCCGTCTCCACATAGCCGCCCAGTGAGCCCAGTTGCGAGTGGAAAGTGTCGCGGTAGGTGGAGAGCTTCTCTTTGTGGCATGATCCGCAGATCGGCGTGGACTGCATGCGGAATGCCGATTCCGTCGGCTGCAGGATCGCATGCGCCGTGTGGCAGTCCGTGCAAACGGGCGCCTTCAGGTTGCCGGTCGCGACCGCATGTCCGTGCGCCCCGCCCTGGTAGTCGTCATTGATTTTCGCGTGACACGTGCCGCACGTCTTGGGAATGTTGGTCTTGAACGTGGGGCTTGCCGGGTTCTTGTGGCTCAGAATTCCATGCGATCCGTGGCAACTTTGGCAGTTGGCCGCGACCAGCAATCCCTCCTTGCTGAGCGCAAAGCCATGGATTGAGTCCATATAGTGCGGGTAGACGCTGGGCAAGCCCTTTTTTGAGGCCATGGCGCCGTCACTGTGGCATTGGCCGCAGGTCTTCGGCACGTTGAGCGGATAGACAGCCGAGCGGGCATCGGTCTTGGGAAATATCTCGTGTGCATTGCCGTGACAACTCGTGCAGGGATGCTCTTTGGCGGAGGAGTGGACACTGTCTGCCAACTTTGAAGCCTGGTCAGCATGACATGTCTTGCAGTCGACCTTGGCGACATGGTCGGGGTGCGGATATTCTTTGATGTCGCTATGGCAGTTGTTGCACTGCAGGCTGCCGTGGATACTCGCGCCGAACTTGGAGCCGTCGACGGCGATGCTGTGTCCTGCCGCATCAGTCATCGTCTTGTCGCCGTGGCAGGAGAGGCAATCGGTCTGCGCAACAAGCCAATGTGGGAGCAACGACAACGCAAGTGCAATTAGCCCCAGGGTGACTGCTTTGCGGTGACGGATCGTCCTGGCCAGATTAGCCAGCCATTCGACTGGCCCTACAAACATTGCGATCAACAATGCTACAAATCGTGCGGCTTTGGTCATGCGGCCGTCTTTCCTCCACGTCGCGTGCGCTATGTGGCACCGATTCGCGCCTGGGGCGGCTGCCCGCCCATGGTGCGGCTACGCACGTGGCTTCCCCGCAGCGGAATTTTCCACTGTTTCGAACTTCTCTGTCGGGGATTGCAACTTTGAGGAGACTCTTTTTGCGGGTGGGATGGCAGTGATAGTGGTCACAACTGCAATGAAGTCAAAGCCTCTGAACTGTTTCGCCGATGTGACGCTAGTTACGTCACGGCGGAAATAGACAACTTCAAATGCGCAGAGAATGCACTCTTCGGCTGGCTGAGCAGCGGCTTTCGCTGCAACACACACTCTCTTCGTAGTCGTGACGCGAGTCACATGCTGCAACAGAGAGATTTGGGGACAATTGTTGCCGCTGATTGAGGTGCGCTTTTATGGCGACGTCTGCGACAACAACAACTCCGACCATGCTCACCCTGCCCGGCGATTCTGTTCGCCAGATCCAGTGGCGATTTGCCGATCGGTACGACCTGCAGATGCTCGTGCAGTCTTCGCGCTCGGTGGCGCGCAGCACCGTAGCACACATGGTGGCTGGCGGCGAACGAAACAGCCACGAATGGACCCCGGCAAAGAACGAAATGCTTGAAGCCTTCGATCGCGCGGGTATCACGGCAGTGTTCATGGATCCAGAGGAAGGAGGCTTCATCTCCGGGCCGAAGAATCTTGCCCTGGCGCTTGCGGCGTTCGAACTGGCCTGGGTCGATGGCGGCGCGGCCACCGCGAGCCTCGCGGGATTCCTGGCACTGGCACCCATTCATGAGCGCGGAACGCCCGAACAGTCTCGCCACTACAAAACGCTTTCAGCTCCCCCACAGCGCGGTGAAGGCCGCAAGCCGTGGCGTGGAGCCTTCGTGCTGACTGAGCCTATTCCCTACGTGGGTGTGGATACCGGCATGCTCAGCGGCAGGGTCCGCGTTGCGGGTTGGCGCGAGGGCGAGGAACCGTGGTTGCAAGTTGAGAAACGCGGTCGCTTCATCACCAACATTGCATTTGCCAATTTCGTAACGGCGGTCGTTGCGTCAGATGATCCGAAGATCAAGGGCAGTTGCGTGGTAATTCTCGAAGAGACGGACGAGGGCATCTTCGATCATGGCACGCCGACAAAGAAGCTGGTGCACCAACTCTCGTCGACGGGCGACCCGATCTTCAACCTGAAGGTTCCCGCCAGCCGCATTGTGGGCGGGTACACAGTCGAAGATGGCGTTATCGTTCCGAATTTTAATCACAGCGAAGTCATCGAAGCCGTATTTCGGCGGACACGCGTGACGGTTGGCTTGATGACCGCGGCCAAGCTGCTTTCGGCTGTAGAACCCGTCATTCGCTATCAGCGTGGACGTTTCCGCGGGGCCGAAGGTGCGAAACCCGGAAGCGTGCGGTACGAACAAGGCATCCAGCAGCGTGAAGATGCGCTGCACCGCCTCGTCGACATTTGGGCGACGGGAGAAGCGGCAGCATCGCTCGGATTCCGGGCAGCGCGCATCTTCGACGAACTCGATCCCATCGAAAAACGGAAGACTTCGATCCTTGCCGAGCGAGGCATTGCCGGTGGTCGTGCCGAGTTGAAGGCTCTGCGCGAAAGCGAGGAGCGGGCGATTGAACTGCTCGCCATGCGCGAGAACGATCCAAGGCGCGGAGAGTTGGCCGCCGATCCCCTCGTCCAGTTCGTATTGATGGACGCCGAGGCCAATGTGCTTTGTCCAGCGACGAAGCTCTGGAACACCGGTCATGGGGCAAACATGATGCGAGAGGCTGTAAGCCTGATGGGCGGATACGGCATCACCGAAGACTGTCCTGGCTTCCTCGCGACTAAATGGATGGACGCCCAGCTCGAGGCAACATACGAGGGACCCGAGGCCGTGCAGCGTCGGCAACTCACAGTCACGATGACTTCAGAGGTTTTTCTCGCGCAGTTGCGGGCGTGGATCGCAGAGATGCGACGCATTGCTGCGAATCATCCGGGAACCGGTGCGTGCACTCTCGCTTCGGCAATGCTCATGTGGCTCTGGACTTTCGAGCGCCTGCAGGAAGCCACAGATGCAGGGGGAAACAAGCTATATCACGGGCAGCGCCAGGGCGTAACCTTCCCGCTCGCCGACGCCCTTTGCTGGCTCCTGGCGTCGCGGCAGCAGATTCTGGATGTGCTTGAACTTCACCGCGGCGCCGCCAAAGCGGATTCGGGCGATGAATTGTCCGGCACCGTTCAATTTCTTAGCGATCTCAGCCATGTACAGGCGGCGCAGGCCGCAGGCGAGGTTTCGCGCATCTGCGCAGAACTCGTCTTCGGCTATAACCAACATCCGTCGTGGGACGAACAGGGTTGCAAGCAGTGCTTCAGTGCCGACGAATTGGACGAGTTGGAAGAGACGATTCCTGGAATCGCGGCATTGGCCACCGATGTCATCGGAGTCGATGGTTCTCACCCCATGAAGGCTGGCCCTTGCGCAGGATGTGCCGGAGCGAGTGAGTTCCTCCGCCAGCAGAACCAGCTCTGCCGCTGCCTCAGCGGTTCGCGGCTGGCGAAGGATCGCGCCGCCGAAACAGTGAGCAAGGTAATGATTCCCGAAGCGCTGGACTATCCCGCATGAGCATGAACCGCGAGGAAAATGACTCACCGGTGATCGAGCGGCAGACGATGGAAGCCGACATCGCCTGTGTCGGATTTGGACCGGCGATGGGCGGGTTTCTCACCACGCTGAATCGCGCATGGATCGAGAATCCGGCTGACGCGGCATTCGAAAGCAAAGTTGCACCCGGTGTGCCCTTGCAGGTGTTGTGCTATGAACGGGCCGACGACATCGCCACGGGTGTCAGCGGAGTTGTCACGGCGGCGCGCGGCATTCGCGCCACCTTTGCTGACCTGAATCCTGCAGACATTCCCATGGCTGTGTCGGTGCGATCGGAGCGGATCCTGTACCTGCTCGATCCCATCGGAGCAAGCCGGCGTCCGTGGCTACTACGGATGGGCGACCGCGTACTGCGCGCTCTGAGTGGAACACTCGGCGTTCGCGATCATGCCTTTCACCTACCATGGACACCGCAGTTCCTGCATAAGGGCGGCGGACTGGTAATGTCGATCGGGCAATTCAACCAGTGGGTGGGCTCGCAAATTATGGCGTCGGGGCTGGTGCAGATCTGGCCGGCAATGCCGGTGAGCGAACCATTGTTCAAGGAGAATCCTGAAAGGAACGGGGATCAAGTCGTCGGCGTGCGCCTCACCGATCAAGGCGTGGACAAGCACGGTGCGCCCGACAACAACTTTGTCGCCGGCATGGATGTGCACGCCAGCCTCACGGTGGTTGGCGATGGGCCATTCGGCCCCGTCGGTCGCGCCATCGACGCACGCATAGGCATGCCCGCCGGACACGAGAAGCGCGAGTGGGCTATGGGCATGAAGTTTGTCATCGAACTGCCCGAGTCGACCACGCTCGAACCCGGCACGGTGTGGCACACCTTCGGCTATCCAGAGCCGGAGATCTTTGGTTTTCTCTACGTGCATCCGGAGCGCCTGGCGTCGGTCGGCATCTTCGTTCCCTCCTGGCTCGGCGATCCGGCGCGCACTGTGTACCGTTATCTCCAGCACTACATTCAGCATCCGGCGCTATGGCGGTATTTGAAAGACGGAACGCTTCGCTCGTGGGGTGCGAAGTCGCTGGATGAATCGGGCCAGCACGGTGAGCCGTTTCTCGTGGGAGATGGTTATGCGCGGATTGGCGAAGGCTCGGGCTCAACCAACATGCTCGCCGGCTCAGGTGTGGACGAAGCCTGGACAACGGGCGTTCAACTCGGCCAAGCAGTGCTCGAACTTCTTCGCGCTGGCCGCGGCTTCACGCGCGAGAACCTGGCAGCAACCTACGAAGCCCGGCGCCGCGCCAGTTGGGTCGAGCACAACGCGCTCCACGCAAAGAACGCTCGCAACGGCTTCCATCGCGGATTCGTCTCCGGCATGTGCGGCATGGCATTGGCGGGCCTCACCGGCGGACGGCTGTCGCTCGCTGTGCCGGTTCCTCCGGCGCACAAACAGATCAAGCGCCGGCTGCTGCGGTCCGTGAGAGAACTCAAGCGGCGCGAGGCAGCGATGCTCGCCGTCGAAGACGGACGTCCATTGCACGATGCCCTGATGTCCGCTCGCGGTTGGCCCGAGATCGCGTTTGATGACAGACTGCTGATCTCGCACCAGGATGCCCTGCTGATGGGCGGCAAGATTCAAGCCATACCGGGATTCGCGGATCACGTGGTGTTTCGCGATGCCGGCCTTTGTATTCATTGCGACGAAAAAACCTGTATTGCGATGTGTTCTGGAGAGGCCATAACGCTCGGCGCCGAAAGTATTCCAACATTCGAACGCGAGAAATGCGTGCACTGCGGCGGTTGCATGTGGAACTGCTCGCAGGTTACGGCCGACGGCCAGACGAACATCGAGTTCCGAGCCGGAGCAGGCGGTTTGCACTCGGTTGAGAACTGAGAGAACAGCTATCAGCCCTCAGCCGTCAGCTTTCAGATTTCGGCGCCGACCTCATCACACGAAAGGAATGCAATAGATATGCCACAAGACGTTCACGACCTGATCGTCTGGCAGAGGGCCGTTGAACTCACCGTATCGATATACAAACTGACCCAAGGGTTTCCGAAAGCGGAGATCTACGGACTCACTTCACAAATGCGGAGAGCCAGTGTCTCTGTTGCCAGCAATATCGCCGAAGGCCGAGGAAGGTTGAACCCGATGGAGTTTCGACAATTTCTCGGATTGGCTCAGGGATCGCTGTTTGGGCTGCGAACACAACTGATAGTTGCCGAGCGGCCCAGTCTTGCTGGTTCACCAGAATTGCACATCGCTGATTCGCTCTGCGAGGAGACCTCGAAGATGCTCATATTCTTTATTAACAAGTTGGGTTTTGACAAAAACAGGAAGATCTCAAGATCTGAAGCTGAGGGCTGAGAGCTGACGGCTCATGGCGTGATCGAAAGGAAATATGACAACTGCATTCCACGTCGTCGTCTGTGCTGGCGTCGTTCCCGATCCGTTGCAGACACTGGAGCCGGCGATCGGCCCCAATGGTTACTCACTCAAGAACGAGATGATGCTCCCCGCGGTGCTCGACCCGTGGGCGGCTAGCGCGCTCTATGAAGCTGCGGACCTTGCGGCGAAAGATGTGGGAAGCAAGGTCTGGCTGATCTCGCTGGGACCGAAGGCCAAACTGCAGCAGGTGATGATGACCATTGCGCAAAAGGCGAGCTTTGAGTTGGTGGCCATCGACGCTCCGTCCGGCGGATTCACGGACGCGCATGCGACGGCAGCGGCACTTGCCGATGCCATCTCGGCGATTCCCGGGCTGGATCAGTCGAAGCTGCTGTTGTTCGGTGGATGGGAGTCAGCCGCGCGCGGAGCGGGCGTTACGCTACAGATAATCGGCGAACGCCTCGGTATCGCCGATCAGTTCATGGGCGTAGATCAGATCAACATTCACGACGACGGCTCGTTTGAAGTGCTGGAGCGCGTGGAGGGCGGCAAGCACCAGGCTTCCGTTTGCGCGGGCTCGCCTGCTGTGCTCGGCTGGGCGACGGGGAGTCTGCCGGAGCCCCGCAACAATCCGCAGATTGGCATGGCGAACATGCGCACGGTGATGCCGGCGCTGCAGAAAGCGAGACCTGTCACGCTGGACAACAACGGATTGCGATATGTTTCCGCAACCCTGCCCAGCCAACAGCGACAGACGCGGGTAGTGAAAGACATGGCGCCCGACGCGATCGCGCGTGAACTCGTTGAGTGGATTGGAGCGGAGTGATGGCGGAATCAATTCTTGTTTTGACGCATGCCGATGAAACCGGCTCCGCTTTGACCAGGGGATCGCTCGAAGCGGTGACGGCCGGTTTGGAACTGGCCGCCCTGACAGAAGGCTCGCTCGCAATCGGCATTGTTGCAGTCGATCCAGATAATGCGGCTCGGTCGCTTGCCGGTGCCCGTGTGCGTGTGCTCGCCGTTTCGGGCAGCGCGTTTGCGCAGGCGCGATACGCAAGCGACGCGGCCGCGTGCGAAGCACTCTACAAGGCGGCGCAGGCGAGCATCGTGCTGGCGCCGGGAAGTTCACGATTTGCGCGCGTTGCTGCCGGTGTTGCCTATCGAGTTGGCGGCTCCGTCGACACGCATATCACCGCGATTCGTTGTGCGGAGACCGTGGAAGCTTGCCGCTGGTTGTATCGACAGCGGATCGAGTCAGTGATCACGCGCAGCAAGCGGCCGTGGTTCCTGCTGCTCGATGCGGGAACGCATGCGGAGTACGCCGGTTCGCCTGGCGAAGTAGAGGTAGAGCAGGTTCCAGTGGAGTTGCCGGCATTCCGGACGACCGTCACCGGAATACGCGAAGTGGCGCAGGATGCACAAACAATCAAACCGGATGCGAAGATCCTCTTCGTTGCCGGCGCGGGCTGGACAAAGAAGCAGCCGGACGGCCAGGCTCATGCGACGGAAGCGGGAAATCTGATTTTGAATTTCCTCCGTGAATCCGGCGCCTCGCTGGGCAGTTCCAAGTCTCTTGTTGACCAGGGCGGTGACGGACAGCCCGTGCTTCCCTTCCTCACGCACATGAACCAGGTGGGGCAAACGGGCTCGACGCCACGCCACGCGAAAGGTCTCTCGACGTGCTGCCATGGCGAGGAGCCACATGTCGTGGGTTGGCGATTCATCGGCGAGCGGCGCGCGATCTCTCTCGATCCGAACTGCGGATGGACTCGCGGTAAAGCCGATGTGGTCTACGTTGCCGATGCATTCAAAGTCATGGCGAAGGTGAATGAGTTGCTGGCGGCAGATAGTGAACAGTGATCAGTGGCCAGCTTCTAGCTCTCAGCCGTCAGCACTCAGAAGTAAGTCGGTTGCATCATCCTTCTCTGCTCTGGAGTCTCTGATCAGTTCGATCAGAACCTTCATCTATCCCGCATAATCTCCATCGGATTCACGCTCAAAGAGCGGAATGCGGCCAGAACTCCGGAAATCAAGACGACAATGGCTGGCAAAAGCAAAGCAAGTAGCCAGGCTCGGAGTGGAGGCTGACCGATGAGCCCGGTTCCAATCAACAACACCCGCTGTAGCGCGATAGAAACCAGCGTTCCCGCCACGCATCCCACGAAGACAAGTCGTCCTGACTCGATAAGACTTCTGGATAAGATGCGCCATCCTCTAGCTCCAAACGCCAGGTGAAGGGCCAGAACTTTGCGACGCTCGCGATCAACGTGTCTCTGAATGCTGAAGACCCCAATCATACTGACGGTCAGTGCAGAGAGCGCCGATGCCAGGGCGATCAATGTTGCAATCCGCAGCGGAGCAAACGCAGACCGGGCCAACTGCGCATCGAGTGTCTTGATATCAGGCGATCCCGTACCATAACTGGGCCCAGACTCGATTTTGGCCCGCAGTTCGGACATCTTTTGGTCGTTTACTTTAGGGGCCTTGAGAACGAGCGTCATGCGAAGGGGGACATCCCGCCACGCGGGCATGAAAATCGTTGGTTCCGGATGCTGCTGGAAAATGCCCACGTTTTGAGACCGAACTACCCCGACAATTTCGGTTTGGCTGCCGTTCTGATCAATGATTTCTGCGCCCAGCGGTTTGCCGGCGAAATAGAGATCCGCCGCCTCCTGATTGACCACTCCTACACCCCCGCATTGAGCAGATAATTGCCCGCGGTCCGAGAACCAATGGCCGCCAATTAACGAGAGACCAAAAGCCTGCATATAGCCACTCGACACGAAGTTGACGTTCAGTTCAATGTCGGATGTTGAGGCCGGAGCCCGGAAGTGAGCGCCGTTAATGGACGGCACATTTGAATTCAGCGGATCGAAGTAGATGGTTGGACGGCGATTGCCAACTTCGCCGGATGCAGTGTTGACTACGCCGATGATTTCGACGGGGCTTCCAGTGGAATCGAAGATCCTCTCGCCGACTGTCGGACGGACAGATAGAGCGTCGGCCGCTGCACTATTCACGACAGCAACCCCGCACGACTGATCCCGTACCTCGAAAAGTCGTCCTGCGGTTGCCTGCTGTGCCGGCTGGCCTCGATTGTCTCGGGGAAATTCGGCAATATCCAAAACAACCTCGTGCAAAGGCAGGGACGCCGGCTGGATCCGAAATGATTGCCAGACCGGTTGGCCTCCTGGAAGCTGCGCTGTCCACGCAACCGGCACAACATTGGAGACAGACTTCACACTCTGTTCGACAGCCTTAAAATATTCTCCGCTAAAATCCAACGGATGGCGCTGAACAGTAAGAAGAATTGGATTTCCGAGCTTCTGTCCGATTCCGGTTTTGAGCGCATTATGAAAACCCTCGAGGAGGAGCGCAGCAAATATGACCAGCGCACAGCAGAGTGCAATTTGCAGAACAACCAGCCCGGCCCTCAGCCTCACGACTCTGGTCGAGGAAGTGCCTTGTTCCCGCTGAAGAACCGTCCATGGGCGATCGGTTACCGTCGCAACCATTGGCATCATTCCGGCGAGAACCGTAATGCCGACGCACACAATGGAAGACGTTACGAGAGATGCAACGGGAAGCACGAAAGCGAGGCGCTCAGAATCCTGTTCAAAGAGGAGGTTCGGAATCACTCGCCTTGCTTCCATTGCAAGCAGCAGTCCGAGAATTCCTCCAGCAAATGCGAGCACAACACTGTCGGTGAGCAACTCGGCGCTCAATGTTCGTCGCGTCGCTCCGAGTGCGACTCGAAGTGACGTCTCACCCGCGCGCTCGAATGTTCTTCCAAGCAGCAGCGACGCGACATTGATGCAAGAGATCAGGAATACCGATCCTGCCATGAAGTTGAGCAGGGTGATGATCGATGCCAATCCTCTTGCTGTTGCGGGCGCAGTGCCGCTGTAAGGAATGACCTCTACGGCGTCTGACGTTTTCAACTCGGTGCGGATCGCGCGTTGCGCATCAGAGAGTGAAACGCCGGGGCGGAGACTCGCCAGGACCCACAGATCAGGGCGGACCGGATTTGCGTCGTGCGGAACGCCATTGGCAAACGGTACCCAAAGATCGATCGGGCGGTCGCCGTAGAGACCTTCGAGCGTTTTGGGCGCAACTCCGGTTATCGGAAGCTGCGCATTGTTCACGCGAACAGGCGGCGCAATTCCTTGGCTCTCGTCGCTGAATTCTGTCTCCCACAGATGGTCACTCAGAACGACACCGCCGTTTAGAGTCAGGTTCAACGTCTTTGCCAAATCAGGCATCACGCCGGCAACGATTGCGGTTTCTGAGTGTCCATTGATGACAACCTCAAGTGGTGTGATTCGGACGACGTTCACCCAGGCGAATACTTCGGTGCGACTGCGAATCGCCTGATACTCGCCATCTGAAAGTGGCCCCGCATCGGATAACCGGTCATGCGTAAAGATGGAAACAATTTGATGGGATGTTCCAACCGGAGACCTTGGATGTGCCAGCCCTGCGAGGAACCCGCCGACACTAGCGCTGCTTCCAACCCCAATCGCGATCGTCAATACCAGGGCGAGCGAGATTCCGGGCCTGTTGGCGAACGACCTGATTGAGTTGCGAATTCTGAATAGAACTCTTGGAAACATCATTCAGCTCGGGAAGCTACAGAGAAATGCGGTCCCAGGGACAGGGCCGAACCTATTACTGAATGCACGTCTGAGGCCAATGATTCTCAAGAGTAGATGAAACAATCGAAAGAGAATAACAAAACGTCGAGATTAGATCGTTTAACAACGTGTTCGAAATCGACCAAACCGTCCAAACGCGAACATCGCGCCAAGGCTGACATCCAAAAAGAACGCTGGCGCAGGAGAGAGCCAGTTCCCGGAGGTTTACCTACCCGGAAGATCCTCGGTTTTGGATTGACGGAGGAGAATCGACAGTCATCCCCGTACAGGTTCATTGTCCAGCGGGCGCGTTTTGAAAACTACACGCCTGGCACAGGCGGGCATCCTGGAAACGCCGTCAAATACGTATTGCCTTTATAACCCAGGTATTTGATGCCAATCTTGCTGGTGAAGAATCCGTCCGCGGTCATGCTCCTCAAGAGCCCGAAGAACTCCACTCCGTTTGTCAGGGCTTCATCCTGTTCGGCGTTTTTTCGAAAGGCAATGAGGTCGAGAATCGTCTTCTGCTGCTCCGGCGAGGATCCGAGATAGGCTTTGCCGTATCGGGTTATGCATGTTGCGTCGAGCCACTTCACTCCCCCTCCCAGCGTCGCCTGGTATTGTGTATTTTCACTGGTCAGCAAATCGATGAACTCCGGTGTGCCCGCCTCGATCGCTCCTCCTGCATCTGCATCCGCGGGAAGAATGGTTTCGCACAACGCCTGCAGCGTCTTGTAAGAGCCTGCATCGAAAAACTTCGGAGAATACGCGCCGACATTCCCTTTTTCCGCTTCAATCATGGCATGGGCGTATTCAGCGGCTTCGAGTGGAATGACGCGCATCACCGAGCCCGCCACAACTCCCATGGTCAGCGACTTAAGTATTGCGCGACGCGATACAGGGTCTCGAGGCATGGTTTGCTTCAAAGCTCCCCTTTCTTCGCCTGATCGAGTAAATACTCCGACGTTCTCCACGACAGCGCCATGATCGTCAGGGTAGGGTTCTTATCCGGGTTTGTCACGAACGGCGCTGCATCGGCTACAAAGAGATTCTTCACATCATGCGCCTGGCAATTACCGTTCAATGCGGATGTCTTTGGGTCGCTTCCCATTCGCACCGTGCCCAGTTCATGAATGATCGCGCCGCCCACCGAGATGGTGCTCGATTGCTGCTGCACGTCTCCACTGGACCTCGCATGCCGCCGTGCGCCGACGACAACCGTCCCGCCTGCGGTCTCGACGATAGACCGGAAGGTCTGCTGCATGTCCGCGGCCATTTTTATCTCATTCTCGGCCCATTGCCAGTGGAAGCGAAGCACCGGAATGCCCCATTGATCCTTCACGCTGGGGTCGAGTTCGCAGAAGCAGTTTTCATTGGGAATCATCTCGCCCCGTCCGCTGAATCCAATAAAGGTGCCATAGGAGCTGCGGCACTTCTGTTTCAAACTGACTCCGTATCCCTCGTGCTCTTGGCAAACGTAGTCAAACTCGCCGACGCCGGGCATATTGCGTCCTCCGCCAAACTCGATGTGATACCCGCGCACGAATTCGTTCTTCTGTCCGAATCGCCACCACGGCATGTAGAGGTGCATTCCGCCCACACCGTCATGGTTATGCACGGGCATGTTCACAAGCTGCGGGAAATACCCAACCAGATCGCTTCCCACCGAATCCGTGAGATAGTGGCCCACCACTCCAGATGAATTCGCAAGCCCGTTGGGAAAGCTCCCGGACCGCGAATTCAACAGCAGCCGCGCTGATTCACATGCGCTCGCCGCCACCACGACAGACTTTGCATACACGCGCCGTTCCTGCTTGGTGCCCTTGTCGACGTATGAGACAGCTTCGACTTTTCCGTTGTCCCCGACGACAATCTCGCGAGCCATGGCATTCGCAATCATCGTGAACCGTCCGGTCGCCACCGCCGATGGAATCATGACCTGGCTGGAGCTGAAGTTCGAAGCGGTTCTGCATCCCCGTCCGCATTGCGCGCAATAGTGACATGGATCCCGGCCGTTCAGCTCCTTGGTAAGAATCGCAAGCCGCGATGGAATGCAGGTGATATGCAGCTGGTCGCAGGTCTTCTTGATCAGTGTTTCTGTGCAGCGCGGCCGAGGAGGCGGCAGAAAAACACCGTCGGGAGAATTAGGCACGTTCTCCTTCGAACCAAAAACCCCAATATACGATTCAACCTTGTCGTAGTAGGGCGCTAGTTCTTCGTAGCTGATCGGCCAGTCGTCACCTATTCCGTCGGTCGAGCGCGCCCTGAAGTCGGCCGGACCGAAGCGCAGCGCGATGCGTCCCCAATGGTTGGTTCGCCCACCTTCAATCCGCGACCGGAACCAGCGAAACGACGAGCCCGAAGCCGTCGTGTACGGCTCACCTTCAATCTCCCAGGAGCCATTGGGAGCCATGAATTCGTCGCCGATTCCGCGTTGTTTACCGCCGATGCCCACGCCCCTGTGGGGCAGCTGGTAGGGCCAAACATGCTCCTTGAAATCTTTATCTGGGTCGAGACGCGGCCCCGCTTCCAGCATCACGACGTCCAGTCCCCCCTCGGTGAGTACTTTCGCGGCGGTGCCGCCGCCTGCGCCCGATCCGATAATGCAGACGTCGTAAACCTTTCTACGCGGATTCACTTGCAGCATTGACACGCTCCGGGCAAAACAGGGGTCTTCCACGTTGTTCTTCGGGCACGACCAATATACCCTCTGCGAGCCGGTCCGGTTAATTAGTGACTTGGGAGTAAGCGACATAGAGTCGGATTTGCCATCAGGATCTTGATGCAAGGGGTCCAGGGCAACTTCATGCCCGCCGGAAGCTAGCCCGCGCGCCGTTCCAATTGTTCGAGAGACGAAACCATGTACTACGCAGCGGAAAGAAGTCCTCGGGGCAGCTGTAACGAGAGCTGCGAAACAGGGTGCGGGGTCGGGGCTCTACCAGCAGTCAATGGGCTGCCACTGGTTTTCCACCATGCTTGACTTTGCGGAAGAGCCACACGATCAGCATGCAGCCAAAGCATAAGACCGCGGTCCATCGGAAGATGTCGACAAACGCCCAGAGGAGCGCTTGCTGCTCAAGGCCGCGGTACAACGTTGCCTGGCTGCGCGGCAGGGCGTTTGCGCCATTGAAGTAGTGATGGAGAAGTGCATTGAGTGTCGATGTCTGCTGCTGAAACCACTCCTGAGACCGGGCCACGTAGTTCACAATTTCGTTCTGATGGACGTCGGCGCGACGCACCAGCATGGTCTGGGACACGGAGATTCCAATCGATCCGCCAATGTTGCGCACGAGATTGAAGATGCCGCTGGCGTTGCCGATTTCTTCGTTGCGCAGGGTGCCATATGATTCCGTGGTAATGGGCACAAAGACAAAGCTCAGGGCAAAGCCGGTGATGATGATGGGCCAGAGCAGAGTCGACGGCGTAATGCTCAGGTTCACGTTGCCGAAGATGAGCGACATGATTCCAAAAACGAGAAATCCGAAGGTGAGCAAATAGCGAGCGTCGAATCGGGTGCCCAGAAAGGCGATAACCGGCATGGCGATGATGGCGCCAATGCCCCGTGGAAACACCACGACGCCCGCCGTGAACGCGGTGTAGCCCAGCAATTCCTGATAAAAGAGCGGAAGAATGGTGATCGTGGAGTAGACGCAAAGTCCGAAGAGGACCATCAGCAGACAGCCGACGGCGAAGTTTCGGTCGCGAAGAATCCGCAGGCTAACCAGGGGCGTCTTCGACCGCAGGCAATGAACGATAAATCCGACCAGCCCAACTGCTGCGGCTGCAACTGCCCACCGCAGCCAGATCGCTCCGAACCAGTCATCTTCCTGTCCCTTGTCGAGAACGACCTGCAAGCAGCCGGTCCAAAGGATGAGAAGTCCGAATCCCAGGTTGTCGAACTTGCCCACCTTCGCGTTGCGCACATAGCTGGGATCTTCGACGAATCTGCTGATCATGAACGCGGCGAGAATTCCGACGGGGATGTTGATGTAGAAGGCATAGCGCCAGCTGTAAGCATCTGTAAGCCATCCGCCCAATGTTGGCCCCAGCACCGGCGCAACCACTACGCCGAAAGCGAAGACCGCCATGGCCATCCCGCGTTTGCGCGGTTCGAAGCTCTCCAGCAGGATGGCCTGTGAGAGGGGTTGAAGAGCGCCGCCTCCTGCCCCCTGCACAATGCGCGCCAGCAGGATGAGCCCCAGCGATGGCGCGGCGCCGCAACAGAAGGATGCCGCCGTAAAAATGAGAACGCAGGCGATCAGAAACCGCTTGCGACCGAAGCGCAAAGCAAACCAGTTGCTGGCTGGAAGAATGACCGCGTTGGCAATGAGGTAGCTGGTGAGAACCCAGGTGGCTTCGCTGGTCGAGGCGGAGAGCGAGCCGGCGATGTACGGCAAAGCGACGGCTACGATCGCAGTGTCGAGCACCTCCATGAAGGTGGCCAACATGACGGCGATCGCAATGATCCACGGATTTGATTTGGGGCGTTCGGGCTGCTGTCCAGCGGAATCGGCCATGTCTTTTGTATGTAAAGAGCCTTTGAGGAATCAACAGCGCGTTTTTAGAACTGAGGAAAAACCGGGGAGCGAAAAACCGGGGAGCTCTGTTCGACAAACAACAACCTAGCACCCGAGCCGGGTCGAATGCGAGCCATCGAGCCGACGGCGGATCGAACGCAATTTTGATGCACGCTCTACAGGAACCGTTGTCTAATCCGGCCGATTCCGCAACGGAACCGGCCGGGACTGGACTAGCATGGAATCATGCCGAACCAGGAGACCGCTTCCATTACCGATGCGACCGCACACGCTGGCGACCGGATCGAACAGGCCCGACGGCGGCTGATCGTTGCACTCGATGTGCCTGATTCCAAATCTGCCATGCGGTTGGTTGCGGAACTCGAGGGCACCTGCGCATGGTTCAAGGTGGGCCTGGAGTTGTTTATTGCCGCCGGCCCCGCGATTCTGGAACCCATTGTCGGCCGCCGCCTCAACGTATTTCTTGACCTCAAATTGCACGATATCCCGAACACGGTTGCGGGCGCGGTGAAGTCGGCCTCGGGGCTGGGAGTGCGCATGCTCACGGTTCATGCAGCCGGCGGGCCCGTAATGCTGGCAGCCGCAAGGAATGCCCTCGCGGGTGTTGCGCATCCTCCAGAATTGCTCGCAGTCACAGTGCTTACCAGCATGGACGCTGCGCAACTGCACGGAATCGGCCTGGATCGGGCTCCTGCAGCGCAAGTGGAGTTATTGGCGAAGGCGGGCCTCGATGCAGGGATTCGCGGATTCGTCTGCTCTTCGCAGGAGGTTGCGGCGGTTCGTGCGTTGGCAGGGCCTGAGGGCGTGGTGGTCGTTCCCGGGATTAGGCCGGCTGGGGCGGCCATCGGGGATCAGAAGCGGGTTGCGGGGCCGGCCGAGGCGCTGCGCCTTGGCGCGAGCTACCTGGTGGTGGGCCGGCCGATTACGCAGGCACCGAATCCGGCAGAGGCGGCGAACGCGATTCTTGAGGAGATGGCGGAGGCGCTATAGGGTCCCGTCTCTACTGCTTTCCCACTCTCAAAGGATTTCGCAAATATGCGGGAAGCCCGGCCGCTGGCCGGGCTTCTCAGTAGCTGAGACTTACATCAACACTTAGAGTTTTTCGTAGAAGTCGCACGCTGAGCAGGAGATATAGATTCCTCCAGGGGTGCCGCGCTCGCGGTCCTTTACGCGTTTGACGATGCGCGTCGGTTTGCTGCACTTGGGGCAGTCAGTGGACTTCGTAGTATCCATTGCTTTCTTGCGATCACCAGTTTTGGCAATTTTGGCCATTGGTCGGATGTTTCTCCTTTTAGGAATTGTCTCTGCACACACGGGCAGGTGCCATGCTGAACACTTCGCAGGCTTGCACGCGGCTTCAACGGCGCGGTCGTTACTGCACTCCGCAGAGATAAATTCGTCCGCGGGTACTCCGCTAACTACACCTCTGCTCCAAGTTGTTTGCGGGAGGCAGTCGACTCGCTACGTCCAGTTTACAACAGGCGCAGTCGCGTGGAGCGCGAACTACTCCCAGACGCAGCTGCATCCAGCCTCAGGCTGGGTCGCATCAGTGCGGCTGCGGCGTGTCGAGCGGCTCGGGCGGCTGAGTCTGAGGCGCGGTACTTCCCTGGCCTGCAGCCGGCTGCGGATTACCGTTCTGGTCTTTTTTCTGCTCTGGCTTCTGTGCTGTCCCCTGGGCATCCGGCTTTGCCTGTTGATCCGCATCGTCCGCGGGCTTCGGATTCCGCGGTAGATTCGAGGCGTCTGGATAATCGTCAGGCTTTTGCTTGGGGAATTCGACAGGCTTCATCTGGCCCGCGCCAGTGTTTCCGAGGTCAGGAGGTTTCTCGCCGGGAGCGGTGAGGGTTGGCGGCGGCGCGGCGGACTGTGTGTCAGGATTCCGCTGGACGTCGCCCATCTGGACCGGGCGCCCCTGGTTGGCGGCAATCACGGGAGTGCCGTCGGTACGCATCAAGCCTTCGACTTCGTCGCTAGTAAAGATTTCCGGCTGCTCGCCGACTTTGGCAACCTCAACCCGAATCACGCGATTGCCGTTGATGCGAACGAATTGCACCGGATCGGGCGGCGCGCCGTAGATCCATTCTTCGAACGGCATCTGGTCGTGCGTTTCGCGGACTTTGCGTTGCGGCTGACCGAGCGTGAAGAGGACCATGTCAATACTCATTCCCACCATGACGTGGTGATTGAGGATGGCGTCCTTGAGCTTTGGCGGAAGCGTGTCGGTAAATGCCTGGATCGGCGTTTTGACGTCGAAGGAGATCAGCGGCGCCAGCAGGGCCTTGACTTGCGTGCCAGTCAACTCGGGGATTCGTCCTTTAAATTCAAGGGTTAGACGGGCGCCGGTTGGCTGATCCCCATTGCCCTGGACCACGGGCGTCGTATTGCCAGCACCGATTTCGATGTGGCGCAGAAAACGATGCTTCAGGTCAGGTCCGCCGTTCAGGTCAAAAACGATCTTGTCGTGATCGATTTTTACATCGGTCAGCACCAGACGATCTCCGGGTTTGGCGCAGATACCATTCTGGGTGACCATGTCCAGATAGCCTTCGCCGGCGGGTTTCAGCTTGCCATTGGCCTCGAGGGTGAGTCCTTTGTGCCCCATAGGAAATGGGCGCATGGCAAACCCCTGTTCCGATTGCATTACCCGGATCAGCTCCTGGCGAGTCTTGGCGTCGAGTTCCCCTTTATCGAGAGGAACGTTGGTGGGCTGGATCTGCGCATACCGCCGATCAACTGTGCCATTGGCGGTGCTGGCGTTGCCGGTGTGGGTGTCGATGGTGATGACCTGGGCATTGGCCAAGCCGAACGTCATTGCCATCAGCCCCGAACACGCGGCCAGCCTGGCAAGATGTCCGTAAGCACAAGAGAACGCCCTTACCTGCAATGTACGAGAAGAATAAGGAGACAATGGCCTGATCATGGGCGCCCTCCCATGGGTGCAACTAGACCGGTTCTGCAGTCGACATACCACTTTCCGATTTGATGCGAGGTGGCTTTCTTCTTAAGAAGAAAGCCACTTGGTCGCCCCGGACTTCGGATAGGTTAACCGCGAAAACCGGGGTGGCATTGTGCCAACAGTAGTTCCAATCAACCAGAAAGGTCAAATCGGAGATTTGAACTGGAGCCCTGGACCTGCGAGCCGGACCATGTCTATCAGTGCGATTCTTCGGGGCCGGCTGCTGTTTCTGATGCGGGGTCCGGGGTTGCAGGTGGCGTCGAGACGGGAAGAATCTGTACCAATAACTGGGGCGCTGGTTCCGCAGGTGTGCCCATGGCGGATTCGTGCTGCCGCCGGGCGGCCGCGTCCAAATCGACTGGAATGCCCCCGGGGATAAATTCAGGCGCGTTGTAGCGGAAATCGAGATCGCGCGTGACGCGATAAAGCACCGGAAATGTAACCAGCAGCACCACGCAAGCGACCCAGCTTGCGTTCAAGCCAAACCCGCCGCCGGTCAGCCAGAAGGGCCCCATCGGATTGCCTTCAACAATGGGGGAATGGCTGCTGATGCCGCTCACCGTCAGCCCGAAGATCAGGGCCTGGGCGGCCTTCCACGCAAAGTTGAGCCCCCAACTCACCCACAGGGCGCGGGTACGGAGGTAGGCCGCACTGAGAAGGAAGCTGAAGACGACTGAGAATGCGATGCTGGCGTTTGTCGCCCCGGGCAACAGGGCCTGCATGATGGCGTAGAAGAGCGCGAAACCGAATGTTGCCCCAGTTGATCCGACCACGTCGGCGAAGCGCTGAAAACCGTATCCCCGGTAGGCGACCTCTTCGGCGAGGGCAAACAATGCGAAGTAGGCCGCATCGGCAATCAGCCAGCCCCAGGAGCTTCCCTGGATTGACAAGACGACAGCGATTCCGCCGATGAGCATCAGGGGGAGCACGCAAAGCACCACGGCTCCCCAGCCGAGGGCGACCCCTAGGGCAGCCTCGCGTGTCCATCCGGAACGGAGTGGCAATCCCTGCGCAGCGATGGAGTGCGACTGGCGATCAAATAATGCGCCGAACGCTGCGTATCCAAGGATAAGGATTACAGCAAGAAGGAACTGTTCGAGCAAGGGAGCCCAGATTTCGTTCTGAATTCCCATGGCGATGTGTCGCGCCAACGAACGCGACAGAAAAAAGAACAGCACAGCGGCGATGAATTCGAGGTACGCGCGTGCTTTGTTGATACGTGCGGGCGCGCTCATCGGAGACCCCCATCATGCCCGCGACCCGCCTTCTGGTTTCTCCGGCTGCCGTGCGCTGCTTTAGATTGAACACCTGGATGATGCTGCACGCGCGCTAACTCTCTGTATAACACTGGGCAATATTGCGGAACTTCTTCTGGCGGGCTTCGATCATTGCATCGATCGGTGTGGCCTTGAGTTCGGCCAGATGCTTTCTAAGAGCGGAGCCAACCAGACCGGCTCCGGCAGGATGATCGATGTGCGCGCCGCCCGGCGGCTCGCCGATGATCTCATCAACGCAACCGAGCTGGGCAACTTCAGAAGCGGAGATGCGCATGGCCTCGGCCGCCTGCTGTTTGTGCGATGCATCGCGCCACATGATGGCGGCGCAGGATTCGGGCGTAATGACGAAATAAAGGGCATTCTCTAGAATCAGTACCCGGTCGCTGACGGCCAGCGCCAGTGCACCGCCCGATCCGCCTTCGCCGCTGATTATTGATATGGTGGGCACACGGAGACGGGCCATTTCGCGGATATTGCGTGCAATGGCTTCCGCCTGTCCGCGCTCTTCGGCACCGAGACCCGGATATGCGCCGGGCAAGTCGATGAAGCTGATGACTGGACGGCCGAACTTCTCCGCAATTTTCATGCACCGCAATGCCTTGCGATAGCCCTCGGGATGGGGCATCCCGAAGTTGCGCTTTACTCGCTCCTTGGTGCTGCCACCCTTGCGGTTACCGATGACCATCACCTCGTCGTCGCCGAGGCGCGCCATACCGCAAGCTACGGCTGAGTCGTCGCCAAAGGCGCGATCCCCGTGAATCTCGCTGAAATCGGTAAAGATCCGCTCGATGAAGTCCATGGGATAGGGCCGCTGCGGGTGGCGAGCCGTTTCAATTCTCTTCCACGCCGCCGAAACCGGCTGCGGGTTGTTAGGTAAACCTGATGCGTGTTCGGTCATCGTTAGTTGGCAACTCCTGGGACACCAACGAACCTCCTGCCCCAAAGGCCGTGCAAGAACGATTCTATAAGGTCAGGTTGGGGCGACGAGCGAATTCAGGGCCAGTAGGGTCATACACGGCAGTTAGACGAAAGCGCCATGTGAAAATGATCGCTCTGAGCCGGGTAGTATATTTGCCTCATTCTGACTTCACTGAAGGGAACGATGACCCAGACACGCCGAGACTTCCTCGCCACGAGCGCCCTTGGAGCGCTGGGCGCTGCATTTCCCCTCGATGCGCAGACTCCCGCGCCTTCCCAGAATCAGCAAACGCCAGGAGCGCCGCCGGCCTTCGGTACCGCTCAGCCCGTCGGGCCCGAGGTGGGCGCGGAGACGTTCGGCGAAGCCGAAAAGCTGGTGCAGATCGAGATGTCGGCAGCCGATCGCGCACAGGCAGCGGGCAACTGGCGGGAGGCAATGGCTCCGCTGTACGAACGCAGAACCGGTCCGCGGAAGATGACTTTGGAACCAAGCCTGCCTCCCGCTACGGTGTGGAATCCGATGCTGCCAGGAGTGAACCCTGGGAAATCGGGGCGAGGCGAGAATTACTACATCCGTAGCGCCGACCCGCAAAAGACAGTTCCCGCGAATGAGACTGACGTCGCGTTTGCCTCGGTTGCACAGCTCTCGCGATGGATTCAATCGCGGCAGATTACCTCCGAGCGGCTCACCAACATCTACCTCGACCGGCTTCAGAAGTTCGATCCGAAGCTGCGTTGTGTAATTACGCTGACCAAGGAGCACGCGCTGGAGCAAGCGCGGCAAGCGGACAAGGAGATTGCGGCGGGCAAATATCGCGGACCGCTGCATGGAATCCCGTGGGGCGCGAAGGATCTGCTCGACACGGCCGGCATTCCGACCACCTATGGGGCGGAGCCATATCGCGAACGTGTTCCAAAGAAAGACAGCGCGGTTGTAGATCGGCTGAATACGGCGGGCGCGGTTCTCGTCGCGAAGCTGAGCCTTGGAGCCCTCGCGCTGAACGACATCTGGTTTGGCGGACAAACGATGAATCCGTGGCTGCTTGAGGAAGGCGCGTCCGGTTCAAGCGCCGGTCCGGGAGCGGCGACGGCTGCGGGACTAGTCGGATTCTCCATTGGCAGCGAAACCGGCGGCAGCATCGTGAGCCCTTCAATGCGTTGCGGCGTTACCGGCCTTCGCCCCACCTATGGACGCGTCGCGCGAACCGGCGCCATGACCCTCTGCTGGTCGCTCGACAAACTTGGCCCAATGGCACGCTACGTCGAAGACACGATTCTCGTGTTGACTGCGATCTCCGGCCCCGACGCCGGAGATTTGGCCAGCGTTCCCAGCGCCCTCGCCTTCGATGCGAACGCTAAAGTCACAGGCCTCCGCGTCGGCTACTTCCCTGCCTGGATGAAAGAAGCCCCCGCAACCGATGTCGATCGCGCTTCGCTCGATGTAGTACGCAGACTGGGCATGAAGCTTGTCGAAGTGTCGCTTCCCGACTGGCCGTATGACTCGCTGAACCTCATTCTCTTCGCCGAGAGCGCGGCCGCGTTTGAAGAACTGACGCTGAGCCACAAGGAAGCCGAACTGCGGGCGCAGGTTTCCGATGGCTGGCCGAATACGTTTCGCCAGTCGCGCTTCCTGTCGGCGGTTGATTTTGTGCAGGCCGATCGGATGCGCCGCAAGGTCGCCCAGGAAATGGCGCGCGTGATGTCTGAGGTGGACCTGTTGCTGGTGCCTTCGCTTCGCGACGAGATCCTAGTCATCACCAACAACACGGGCCATCCATCGCTCACCTTCCGCGCGGGATTTGTCGAAGTGTCGGAGGCGCGCAGCGACTGGGCTCCCGATCCAAAGCATCCACTGCCAAAGTTCTCGCCACCGCGCCGCGTTCCACATGGGATCACATTGATTGGCCGCCTCTTCGATGAGGGCACGTTGTGCGAGGCAGGAATTGCTATGGAGCGGGCGTTTGGAGTCGCGGGAGAGAGACCGCCAGGCTTCTAGGTGCCAGCGGGCAAATTGCATTCGGAGGTTGGTGGCAAGCGATCCCGAAGAGGTTCGAAACTCATTTTCCTGGCTCACAACATGGTCGACCTTGCTCAGATGGGCAAAGGGATCGGCCTTGGCGTGTGGGGAGCCATCGACACATTTCAAAGCTTGGCGTCTGCTTCTCGATCAATCGTAGAGAAACAATAGAACTAGCTCTTCGCCTTTGCCTTCGTGATGCCGCTTGGAGATTTCGGAGTCTTTTGGTGGGGTACTTGGATTCCGGCTTTTTCGATTGCGTTTTTGCGGGCCTGCTGATGCGCCCGCCAAAATGCCTGCGCTGTGAGGGGCCCGAGATCGGGTTTGCTTTGCGCCTGATCCTTGTGGAAGACGTGGGCGTAGAGCATGGGACCGAGCAGCAGGGCCATGGCCGATTCCATATCGAGATCGACGGGCAGCTGTCCGCGCGTGATGCCGCGACGCAGAATCTTTTTCAGGCATTGCCGTGGCGGTTCCATCACGCGATGTCGCCACGCCTTCCCAAACTCCGGATGCAAGGCCGAATACGCAATCAGTGACGGGGTCATGCGGTTTCGGGCATGTTCGAATTTGTCGGGAGGTTTGCGGGTGAGTACGGTGGTCAGATCGCGCTGCACATCACCCGTGTCCACATCTTCAGGCTCGCGATCGAGGCCATTGACCATCAGCATCACTTCCAGCAGCAAGGCTTCCTTGTCCGCCCAGTGGTTGTAGATGGTGGCCTTGCTTACCCCGGACCCCTGCGCGATCGCATCCATGCTGGTGGCCTCAATGCCGCGTTCGGCAAACAGGCTGAGCGCGGCATTGAGGACCTTCTCGTGTGCTTCGATACTTCGTGGTCGAACCATAACCAGGCCTAAGCTTCGATCTTAGAAAATCGCCACGCACCGAGCACCAGCAGAATCGAGCCGACCACAACGAGCACGGTGAGATCGATGCCGGGACCGAAAGCTGGACGGAAGGATGCGGCGCTCAAGAGCACCGAACGCATCCCGTCGATGCCATACGAAAGCGGGTCGAGGGCGGTAATGAATTGCAGGATCTTGCCCTGGTTGGTGAGCGGGAACATTGCGCCGGAGAGAAAGTAGATGGGCAGGACCAGGAAGTTCATAATGAGCTGAAATCCCTGCATGTCTTGAAGGCTGGAACCGAAGATGACTCCCAACGCCGCAAAGAGCAAGGCAATGAGTACCATGAAGCCGATCGCCACGGGAATGGCGACCCAACTGGCTGGACGGAAGCCGGATACGAGGCAGATGACCAGGACGAGCAGCCCCTGGATAACGGCCACGGTGGAACCACCGAGGGTGCGGCCAATCATGATTTGAATGCGCGGCACCGGAGCCACGAGTGTTTCTTTGAGGAAGCCAAACTGGCGATCCCAAAGCAGGCCCAGACCGGAAAAGATCGACGAGAAGAGGACCGACATTCCGATAACTCCGGGCGCGATAAACTGAAAATAGCTACCGTAGCCGGCACGTTTGAAAACGGGATTGAGTCCAAAGCCCAGCACCAACAGGTAGAGCAAGGGCTGGCCCAGGGATGCAACGATCTGCGCGCGCGAGCGTGTGTAGCGCTTCAGTTCACGCAACCAGAGAATATAGATCGCACTCATTGGTTACCTCCTTTGCTGCTGCCACATTTTTGCGAATTGGCGCATCTGGTCGGTGGAGTTGGCGCCCTCGTCGCGAATGGTGGAACCGGTGAGCTTGAGGAATGCGTCCTCAAGGCTTTCCGTTCCAGTCTGTTCCTTGATCGCTTTCGGTGTACCCGTGGCAACCAGCTTGCCGTGATCGATTACGCCGATGCGATGGGCAACGCGATCGGCCTCATCCATGTAATGGGTGGTGAGCATGACGGTCACTTTCTCTGATTCGTTGACACGCTTCACGTGATTCCACAATTGATTCCGGCTTTGTGGATCAAGGCCGAGGGTGGGCTCATCGAGAAACAGAATTTTCGGCGTATGCAGAAAACCACGCGCGATTTCGAGGCGGCGCTTCATTCCGCCCGAAAACTTCTTCACCTGGTCGTCGCGGCGGTCCCAGAGTTCAAAAAGCTTGAGAAGTTCTTCGGAGCGATGATGCCGTATCTTGTGCGGCACGTGATAGAGCACTCCGTGAATCTCCATGTTCTCCCATGCGGTAAGGTCGCCGTCCAGGCTGGGATCCTGGAAGACGATACCGAAGCGCTGCCGTGCTGCGTTCTGATGCTTCTGCGGATCGAGCCCGTCGAGTTCAATGGTGCCGCCGGTGGGATGCAGCAGCGTGGTCAGCATTTTGATGGTGGTGGTTTTCCCTGCTCCGTTAGGACCAAGGAAGGCAAAGATTTCGCCCGCCGCAACGTCAAACGAAACATCGTTGACGGCGGTGAACGATCCGAAAGTTTTGACGAGATTCTGCACTCTGATCATGCAGGTCACCTCCAGGCCGAAAGCCGCGCCGCGCCATCGACAAGGAGCTATCGGTGGCTGTGACGAAATTCAATACTGAACGGTTTAGTTCAGTTTGTCAAGGGCGAAGCCTTCTGCTCGCAGTTGCAAACAACAAGCAGCGGCGGCGCCACCGCACGGACGCGATATCCGTGTTGATCAGATTGGCTGTTTTTCTATTTCCTTTGTATCGCTGGTCTCATGGCTTTCACCGGGACCATGACGCTCTTCAGATTTGATCGACGCGTCAGCCGTGTCAGTGTCCTCGTCTCCCAACATCGCTTGCAGGCGGTATCCTGCCTTTTCCGCTTCAGCGAGCGCTGCCCGCACATCGCCGTACATCGTCTGGACATCTGCCTTGCGAGGCGCAGCGCTACCCGCGATCCGAAGCAGCAATGGCACCTGCAGCCACCAGAGCAATTCCTGGAATGGTTCGAGGACCAGGTACGTCGATTCGCCGGCGTCGTGCGCTCCAGTGAGCCAGCGAACATCCGGATCGGACCAGAGATCGCGTCGCAGGCCACCAACGACAGGCCGCACGGCAGACTCGCTGCCGGCTGCCTCACCGGATTTCGATTCCACGCTACCAAGGGGTGAACCAGCGGGCTTCCATTCTGTTGCGGCCGGCAATTTCTGCATGGATTCCGATGCATTGCTCTTGGCCTCGGCCAGCAGCAGAACCTTGATGCGAGCGGCTGCCCGCCATCCAGATTCTCCATCGAAGCCCAGTGCGGCAAAGGATTCCGCAAGGGGCCTTCGCAGTCGCAGACGATCGAATACACGCAGTGCAATTGCATCTGGCTCTTCGCCATTGATGGATTCTGCCAGTGTTTCCAGTGCGCACCAGGCAATAATCGGAGCCCACATGGCCGTCGCCGTCATCTGCGGGCTTGGACTGGGCAGGACTCGCCTGGCCGCCGCTGTCCATGGCTCGGGGGAAAGCGCCTCGACGACCGGAATGCGCATGGCAGCGGTTAGGCGCTCTCGGAAGGAAGGTCCAAGCAATCCAGGCATCGTGATCTGCTGTGCAGCTCCATCATGGGATCGATATGCGAGCTGCGCAACCCGCAGAAACGCTTCGCACCGTGCCCACGCGGTGTTGAAAAGCTCGCTCCGTTTCCGATTCTGCTTGCGATCAACAGCGATGCTCATGGTGCCGGTACCGGCCGTAGTGCGAGGATGCTCCGCGATATCAGACAGCAGCCGAACCATATCTTGATCGAGCAACTGGTGCAGCGCCTGGTGCACCGGCTGCAACTCCATATCGATCAGCGCATCCTCGAGGCTGGGGACGCCGCTGCCGTTCAGTTGGTCGCACAGACGATCCCACGGCTTCTCGCGGGACGCCCATTTCTCGTGCCAATCCATGAAGACGTGACACTCATAGGCATGCAGATGGAAGCTTAGTCCGTGCTCTGCAAGATCATTGCCGCGACGCAGGTATTCAAGCCCGCTGAAAGAGTCGCGATAGGCGAGAATTGCACCCGAGTCGCCCGCAAAGCCAAGGGCATCGCTGATCCGGCGTTGCCTGAGCTGGGCCGAGCCCTTGTCAGCGTATGCGGCAGAGATGTGAATTGTCCCGTGCGCTTCGCCATAGCGATTGTTGTAGACCACGATCCCACGCTCATTCCCCGCCCTGTTCGAGTAGGCAAAGACGTTTTCGTCCACTGAGCCGGAAGGCTCGAAGAAGTCATAGAGCAGGAAGTTGTGGCTCTCCGCAAATATCCAGCGTCGTTTCAAAAGCGGAGCGATCTCACGCTGATGCCGTTCGACCAGCCAGTGGTCGGGCGTTTCGTCGTAGCGAGGGCGCTGGTACTCCATCCCGTACTTCTCGGTGAAGCCTTCGATCTGGCCGTGACCGAACATCGGCAATCCCGGCAGAGTGGCCATCAGTGCGGTCACGCCGAAGCATTTATCCCCCTTTCCAAATTGATCAATTGCCGTTCTTTCATCGGGATTGCTCATGAAGTTCACGTAGCGCTTCATGATGTCAGGATCGAACTCAAGCGTATTCTTGATGACCGACCGGTACTCCGCATTCTTCTCGTCGCGCATCATGTTCATGAACGCACTGTTGTAAACGCGATGCATCCCCAGCGTGCGTACGAAATATCCCTCCATCAGCCAGAAGGCCTCGGCCAGCAATAGAGTTCCGGGAACTTCCTTCGCCACGCGATCGACAACCTCGCGCCAGAATTCATGCGGCATATGCTTGTTGAATTCTGCCTGGGTCATGCTGTACTCGGCGCGCGAAGGAATGGCTCCGCTCGATCCCGGGCCTGGGAACCACAGCCGATGAAAATGACGCTTGGCCAGTGTCATTGCGGCGTCAAAGCGAATAACAGGAAAAAGACGCGCTACATAAAGGATGGTCTGGATCACCTGCTCGCGAACTGCTGCATTCAGATAGTCGAGTTGCGCAGTGTCGTTCCACGGAAAGCTAGTACCGTCGTTGCCGTGATAGATGTAGCGCGTTTCTCCAGTCCACTTGTCGCGGCGGCGGAAGACAACCGCGGCGTCAGTCTGTTCGAAGTAGTGATCTTCGATCTTGATCTCAACGCGCGAGTCGTGGGAAAGGTCGGGACCATTGAAGCTGTATGCCGGATAGGGTGATTCCCAGCGCGAGATGAACCACTCGGGATGCTCGATCACCCAAGGGGAATCAATCCCCATGTGATTCGGCACCATGTCGCTGGCGAGGCGAATGCCTTTGTGAAAGCAGCGGTCGCGCAAGTTGATGTAAGCCGATTCCCCGCCCAGGTCTTCAGCAATCTTGTAGTCGAAGAGCGAGTACGCCGATGCCACAGCGTCCTGGTTGCCGCAAAGCTGCTTAATGGTCTTGGACGCGCGGCTGCGCTCCCAAACTCCGATCAGCCACAGCGAATTCAGACCGCGATGCGCAAGCGTAGCCAGTTCTTCATCCGGGATCTGATCGAGCCGATAGATGTGCCGGCCATACTGTTTGCTCAACTGCGCCAGCCAGACGTAGGTGCTCTTTGCGATCAGTACTGTGTTCGGCATCCACGCGGTATCGGGACTGAACTTTTCGTACTCGTGCGCCGGATCGCCAAAGACCGGAACTTGTGACTCGCTCACGATCGATGGCCACTGCTGCGTTCCCTGCTCCCGGCGACGACGTGCCGCATCCTCCGCCGCGGCCCGAGCCTTGGCCGCATCAGGGTTGAACATCATCCAGATGCCCAACTCTTCTTCATGCAGAACTTCACCACCCATCATCAGCAGCCGATCCATGCTGTCTCCCAGCAGCGGACGCCACAGCTTTCGGATCAGTGCAAGCTGCTCGCTCAATGACGCGGGAGCTCCGCTCGCTGGGGCGCGAAGCAGATCGAAGAGGCTGACGGCCTTTGCGCCCTCCACTGGAATAAGCGGCCGCGTAGCGAAGTACTGGGGTAGTTCCTGAGTGACCTGACGATATACGGTTCGATCAACAAGTGGCTTGTCTTCAAATAGTTCGTCGAACTTCTTAAATGCCTCGTTGCGGTTTGCTGACCACAACAGCAGCAGTTCTTCCAGCGCCGCCGCGCGGTGCGTAAGCCCTCCGGTCTTGCCGTTCAGCCATTGCCGCGGAGTCTCTAGCCCCTTCATCACGCTTTGTCCGGGGAAATGCTCGACAAAGGTCAAGAGCAATCGGTCGAGTTCATTCGAGCCTACCCTGCCCGCAAACCAGTCCAGCGCCGAGGTCATCACCTCCGGATCGAACCGCTCCCGATAGCGCGCCATCAGCACATGGCTGGCCTCATCGATAAGCCCCATCGCGTACAACTGCCCGGCATGGACCGCCAAGTCGGGATTCTTGTCCGCCTCGCGCACCTGGTTCATACGGTGAGCGAACTCGCGGCAGGCCGCCAGGCTGGCGAAAACCACGTTCCCGTTGTAGGAGAAGAGCGACTCCGCGAACCGATAACGTTCGCGTGCTTTCCGCGAAATGTGGAACTCCATCATGAGAAACCCAGTCTCCCCGTCTGATGCAAATCTTGCAGTTCCTGCCCAGCCCGACTTCCAGTCGGAGTTATCCACGCCGGGTGAAAACGTGGCCAGAGAGTAAGTTAACACCTCAAACCGGGTCAGCGCTTCTTTGCCCGCACCAGCCATGGCGGGCCAGAGAATGTTCAATTTTGGATGCAAATAAGCCGCGGAAAGCGACAGGTCTGCGCATTCGGCGCTGCAGCCGGCTTCGGTTACAATGAAGAGGCCGGGACAGTCGCTCAAGAATCGCCCTGATTCAATGCACCTTAAATAAACGGAGAGGTGGCAGAGCCCGGTTGAATGCACCTGACTCGAAA
>DASXLY010000277.1:0-5240 GCA_036495975.1 Occallatibacter sp.
TGGGTCTACAGACGCGGCGCGGCGTGCCGGAATAAGACATGCCAGCAAGGCCGCCAGCATTAGGAGAAATGCCACGGTGCCTAGCACCCCAAGGTCGATTGCGCCGATGCCAAATAAGGTACTTCGCATTCCGCGACCGACAATCCAGGCGCCGAGCAGGCCGAAACCAAGCCCCACGCAAGCCATCCAGATGCCCTCTTCGACAATCTTTGCGATCACGCGGGCGCGATTCGCGCCGAGGGCCATGCGAACGGCAATCTCTCGCGTTCGCTCTTGCACGGAAAAAGACATCACACCATAGACTCCGAGGGCGGCCAGCAGAAGCGCAACGACTCCAAAGCTCACGAAGAGAATCATTGTGAACCGATCATACCCAAGCACCTGGGCGCGGATCTGTTCCATGGTGCGCGGTCTGGCCAAGGTGACTGTAGGGTCGACCGAATGGATCGCCACTGCAATGCTTCTGATCATCGCGTCCGGATCTTGAGCGGTGCGGACAGCAATGACGGGATCAGGGGTCGGGCTTTGCCAGAAAGAGGTCAGCATTTCGGGAGGGTGCTCGCGCATGGATCCGCTGCGCACGTTGTGATAAACGCCCACGATTTGCCATTGTGTTGGAGTTGCGGGACTTGTCTCTCCAGACTGGGACTGCTTGATCGAAATTTGATGCAGCAGCGGATTCGTGCCATGCAGAAAGGTATGAACGAACTCTTCGTTGACGACCGCTACCTTTACGCCGGAAGCTCCGTCCTGCTCATTCAATGTGCGGCCCTGCAAGAGACGAACACCGAAGGTCTTGAAGTATTCCGGCGTGATTGTTCTAAGGCCTGTCTTCGGCAGCGTCGAGGGTTCACTCGCGGAAGAGTCGCCGACAACGGTGAAAGGTGTCATGTGCGCCGGGAAGAGCGGCGTCCCTGTTTGTACCGACGCGGATGAAACGCCAGGAACCGACTGAATGCTGGAGAGAAACTGCCTGTAGTACGCGACGAGTTTCTCCGGTGGGCTCGACTGTGGCCTCGAATTACTCAGGTGGAAGGTGAGGACGTGATCAGCCCTGAAGCCCGTGTCGACCCGCATGAGGTTGATAAAGCTGTGCAGCGCCAATCCCATCCCGGAGAGCAAGGCCAATGCCAGCGACAATTCTCCAATCACCAGCATTCGCTGCAGCCGGTGCGACCAAACCCCTGTTCCCGCACCCCTTCCGCTCCTCAGGGCATCACCGGGATCGGTCCGCGAAGCATACCACGCCGGAATACAGCCAAATATCAAGCCGGCAAGTATCGTCACTCCGAGAGTAAACAAAAGGACTGGAAGGCTGAGCTGTGGATCAGCCTCCCATGGAAGCGTGAAGCGGGGCATCGATGCCAGTAGCGCACGCAGCATCGTGTAGCCAAGTCCAATTCCAAGTAGGCCGCCCGCTCCGGCGAGCAGAACGCTTTCTGTAAACATCTGCACGAAGATTGCCCGTCGCGTAGCTCCCAGCGCACACCGCACTGCAATGTCCTTCTGCCCGGCCAACCCCCTGGCGAGAAGCAAATTCGCCACGTTCGCGCAGGCAATCAGAAGCACAAGCCCCACCGCCCCAAGCAACAGCCACAGGGCCTGTTTCATATCGCTGGACATGGATGCCATGACGTCTTTGAGCGGCCTGATGCTTATGCCCTTGACCGGGGTATTGTCGTGATCATTCAGCGCGAGGTGGGCTGCGACCGCATCCATACTTTCTTGAGCCTGGTTGACAGTGAAATCCGGCCGTAGCCGACCCGCCACCACGAGAGACAGTTCGTCTTGCCGTAATTCTTCTGGCGTGAAGACAAGGGGCACAGCCATCTGGAAGATGTCGCGATCAGCGATGCCCGGCTGCAGGACACCCACCACCGTGTATGGCTCCCCGTTAACTCGCAGCGTCTGACCTACCAGCTTTGGATCGCCACCAAAATGCTCCCAAAGCTTGTGCGCCAAAACGACAACATGGTTCCTCCCCTCGTGGTCCTCGTCCGGCAGGAAATCTCGCCCTAGAAAAAACGAGCTGCCAAGCGTGCGGTAATAGTTCGAAGTGACTCGCATGCCAAACACGTTCTCTGGCTCATCGAGGTTGGCAACGTCGAACGTGCCGCCGACAAATGCACTGAGTTCCTGGAAGGCTCGACTTTGCGCTCTCCATTCAATGAAGTCTCTTGGTAAAGGGTAACCACGTTGAGACTTCACCGAAGTCCACACCGAAACCAATTGATCTGGCTGGGGAAAGGGCAACGGCGCGAGCTGCGTCGCATTTACGACGGTAAAGATAGCTGTGTTGGCGCCCACGCCAAGGGCAATCGTGAGCAGGAGGATCGTCGTCACGGCCGGGTTCTTCCACAACACCCGCCATGTGTAGCCAGGAGATTGCATGGTGAGCTCACCCCAAATGCAACTTACGCCATCCTTCGGTTGATAGGAAAGACGTCGGCGCGTCGACAAGCGCTCGCGCATTTGTCTCAGATTTTGAACCCGGAACTGATTTGAACGGACTGCCCGCTTATCAGGCGGAGGATAGTGATCCGCGATTCAAACAATGGCTAAAGAGTGAAGAGGTCGTTAGCGTACTGTCGCGCTGCACTAAATTCTTGGAATTGTTCGCAGGAGGATGAATTCCTGCAGTTAAATCCTGGATTTTCGAAATCGCAAATGCACTTAAATACCGGAATGCCCGATAGATGAAGCGAGGAAAAGAAATGGTTAAGTGCAAACCAACCACTCCATTGTCGCTTAGCCCGAGACTACGAGCGACTCTCCAACTCGCTCGCCGGATACCACTACTTCGACTTCGCATGGCTCATGCTCGCTCAACTCCGCAAGCTGCTCCACCAAGGTTAATAACAGGCTCTAGTTCATTTCAAGAAGCGTAAAACACTAGTTTATTCGGAAACGGCCAGATCTTCCTGAGCGCCGGGGACGAAGGCACATGCTCCTTGCGGGCTGAAAGTGGGCGGCCTTTGCTAGCGGCCGGTAGATCTAATCAAGCCATTCTCAAATGTCAGCTAGGCCGGAGATAAGTAGGGAAGGCTTTGTCCCCCATAGGCGGGGCAATTGCTCAACAGGACAACCGACTCTCGACCTAATCATAAGGAAAAGGTAGGTCAGCTCACAATAATGTCGGAGAAAATATCCAAAATAGCTTGAGCGTGGCAACCAACGGGCACGTCATTGTCCTTGAACTAGTGAAGATGGTGATTTTTAGGGTTCCCATGATCAAGAGAGCAGCGCCTTTGATTGCCACGATTACGGTTGCAGTTGGAACTCTCGGGGCTGGAGCGCAAAGTGGAAGCTGGGCTGCTCCCCGTCCCGCCGAACAACTTCAAGGCAAACCATACACAGCTGTTGAGAAAACGACCGAGGTACATGTCGTTAATGGAGTGGCAATTGCCACGATCGTCGGTACCACGCTTGTGGCGCGTGATGAAAAAGGCCGATCTGCAGCAGTGTTGTTCCCCTCGGTACGTAGCAGGGTACCTCTATCGATCATTATCACCGACCCGGTTTCTCATACGAGAATCCACCTAGATCCTCTAGTAAAGAAGGCTTTTCTCATGCCAGATTGGCATCCTCCGCATAAGGCCTTGTCCACCCGGCTCGCACTCGATCATATGAAAGCGCAGGCTGGAGTGAGCTGTTCGCCGGAGAAAGAAGAAGCGCTTCCGCCGCGTTTTATAAATGGCCTAAAAGTTCAAGGTGTAAGGGATATTTGTAGACCTAAGGGGCAATCGGGTGAGGCTCCAGCAATGGAGGCAGTGTCCGAGTTGTGGTGGTCGTCAGATCTAGATGCAGAGGTCTTGTCTACGCATTTCGATGCGAAAAGCGGAGAGTCGATTACCGAATTGACAAATATCGACCGCCGATCTCCGGATCTTTCTCTCTTCAATATCCCGCACGGTTACACCGTCGTAGAAGTATCCAGTTTTTAGCGCGAGAGTAATCATCAGCGATTCGCTGGACCCTATGTCGCTGCTGCAGATTCCAAACGTCGGATCTAACTGCGGAGCTGCGTCCAATTCATGCAAACTACGAATTGCAATCCCAACCGTGGAGCTTTATGTGCAGCTTCCACGACGCTGTTGTGCACTTTGGTTTTGATGGCGAGCCCGGTCGTGCATGCAAAAGGCAAGTCAGCGAAGGCCCTTTACACGGAAGGGCAGATAGCCGAAGCCAAGGACGACTATCTCACCGCTTACGCGGATTACGCGGCGGCCTTCCAGAAGGACCCCAACAACCTTTATTACAAGACCTCGTACCAGCGGCTGAAGTTCACCGCCGCCGCGGTACATACCCACCAAGGCGAGAAACTGCGCGACCAGGGCGACACGAGCGGCGCCCTGACGGAGTTCGGGCGCGCGCTGGAGATCGATCCTGCCAATGAGTTGGCCCAGCAGGACATCCAGCAGACCAAGCAGAAGCTCGCCGCCGCCCCCATAAATGGGCCTAGCGAAACGCCGCAGAGCGAGGCTCCGCTGGCCGATGTTCAAGCCCCGGCCGAGCTGAAGCCGACTTCGAACGAGCCCATCACCATCCACGCCTTCGAAGATTCGAAGGTGGTCTATGAGACGGTGGGCAAGATCGCGGGCATCAATGTGCTCTTCGATCCTGACTACACCGGCAAGCGTGTCCAGGTCGATCTGCAGAACGTCTCGCTGCTGGATGCGTTGCATATCCTCGGCGTGCTTTCCAACACCTTCTGGCGTCCTGTCACCACCAACACCATCTTCGTGGCGCAGAATACCCGCGCCAAGCGGACCGAGCTGGACGCGCAGGCGGTGCAAACCTTCTATCTGTCGAACATGTCGCAGACCAACGATCTGAACGATATCCAGACAGCGCTGCGCAATGTACTGACCAACGCGAAGCTCTACGCGGTGCCCAGCCAGAATGCCATCGTGATGCGGGCAACGCCGGATGAGCTGCTGTTGGCCCGCAAGCTGGTCGACGATCTGGACAAGGCGCGGCCCGAAGTGGTGGTGGACGTTGACGTGCTCGAGGTCAATCGCGCCCATGAGCGCAATCTCGGCATCATCCTGCCGCAACAGATTTCAGCTACTCTGCAGGGCACCACGACTACCACGAGCACCACTGGAACGACCGGAACAACAGGCACAACCGGCACCACTGGCACGACCACCACGACGCCAAGCAACAACGGTTTGACGCTGAACAACCTCGGCAATCTCAACAGCAACAATGTCGCCATCAACATCGGAACGGCAACG
>DASXLY010000278.1:0-3154 GCA_036495975.1 Occallatibacter sp.
AATAACGTCGATTTCGGCGAGGTCGGCGGCGCTGAGCGAAACGTTCCGAGCGGCGGCATTTTCTTCAAGATACTTTCGGCGCTTGGTCCCTGGAATTGGCGCAAGATCGCTCCCCTGTGCCAGCACCCAAGCAAGAGCTAGCTGCGAAGGCGTGCAGCCCTTCTTTGCGGCCAATTGCTCAACCTTCTTCACGAGATCGAGATTCCTCTGGAAGTTTTCACCCTGGAAGCGCGGTGAGCTGTGCCGCCAGTCGTCGGGTGCAAGGTCGCCGAGAGACTTGACCTGGCCGGTCAAAAAACCGCGCCCAAGCGGCGCGTACGGAACAAATCCAACGTTCAGCTTCCGCAGCGTGGGAAGGATCTCTTCCTCCGGATCGCGGCTCCAGAGGGAATATTCGGTTTGGAGCGCGCTGATGGGGTGAACGGCGTGTGCCCGGCGGATGGTTTCGGGAGAAGCCTCCGAAAGGCCCAGATAGCGAACCTTGCCGGCTTTCACCAGTTCGGCCATTGCGCCGACGGTATCCTCGATCGGCGTGTTGGGGTCAATCCGGTGCTGATAGTAAAGATCGATGGTGCTGACGCCAAGGCGCTTCAGGCTCGCGTCGCACGCCTGGCGCACATACTCGGGGCGTCCGCTTATGCCGTGCCGCGTGCCATCGGCGTCGCGCACAATTCCGAACTTGGTAGCGATGATGACTTTGTCTCGATGCGGACGCAGCGCCTTGCCGACCAGGACCTCATTCGTGAATGGCCCATAAATGTCGGACGTGTCGAAGAAATTGATGCCGAGATCAACGGCGCGATGGATCGTAGCGATAGACTCAGCCTCGTCGCCTTGGCCATAGAACTCTGACATACCCATGCAGCCAAGCCCAATGGCGGATACCCTGAGTCCTTGCGAGCCTAATGCGCGCTGTTGCATCTGGAGAAACTCCTATAGGAATGAGATTCAGGCAGGGCGAATTGGATGCTTTGGCGCCGTGTCACGGGCCGACGTAAAGCTCGACCGGTGAGAAGCCAATTGTCTTGGTCTTGTGATCGACACGCAGAAAGAGCGGCGTTTTGCCGCCATTGATGTCCACGCCCATCACCACTCCGTTGCCAACGGTTTTGGCAATGATGATCTGGTGCGACTTGATGGTGCCGTAATCGCTGCCTGAGCCCCAGTCTTTCTGGAATTGAGTGAAGTCGTATGCCCCGTACTGTGTCGGGTGCGCCTGCCAGTTCGGGTCATTGTTCCAGACGCCGTACGCTTGCTGGAGATTGCCGGACTCGACCGCAGCGAAGAACCGGTTGACGCGGTGATCAGCCGGCCAGTGCCAGAGCTGCCAGGGCTTGTCCAGAACATAGGAGATCGTGCCGAAAAAGATGAGGACGGCAGCGATGATGGCGGCAATGCCCAGGTTACGGTTGCGGTTTTCACGGCGTGCGTCGAACTTGGGAGCATCCATCAAGGTCATCGGCGGCAGGTTCCTTTCGACGGGACACAGGTATCCCCTTTATTTTGACACCGCTGAGCCAGTTTATGTTTCTTTTGTGAAAGAGCGGGTGGTTATTGCGTCTTTGAGCCCGAATCAACGCCCTTGGTCCTGATCTCTGGTCTGGATTCGGGCCTGATCGCTGGTGGTGGAACGAACAAACGCGATCAGGCTGGCGCCAGCTGAAATCTGCGCATCCAGGCCATGAACGAAAAGGCCACCCAGGGGAATGATGGATGCATTGCTGGCAGTTCTCGTGCGAGATTGACCCTCTTTCGTTTCTGTTCCCGACAGCAGGAGCGTCGTGCCGTCCTTGAGCTTCATCGAATGCACCTCAAAGGTGAGGGTTCCGGGAAGGCCGTTGACCCCGCTGTTATCGACATGTGTGATGGTTGCCAAAACAGGAGTCAGCTTGCCCGCCACTACTGCCCCGCCCACCGTCAAGTCCTGCGCAAGCGCAATCGGCAGTGGGTCGCCCACCTGCAAACCTTTGGACGTAACAGCGGCGGTAAAGACCAGAGGAAGCGGTGTGCCAGGCATCATCACCGGGGATCCGGGCGCGCTGGCCGGGAAGATAGTGGAAACAGGTTCAGGGGCAGAGCCGGTAAAAGTGTAGACGGCCGAGACGACAGGGCTGCGCTCGTTGTTGGGCGTAACGGCGATTGCCTGAAGCGTGGCAGTAGATGAGAGGGTGATTGGGCCAGAGTAGCGGAGAGAACGAGGAGTCGGAGTCCAGCCGTCTGTGCTGTAGTAAATGACCGCCCCTCGCGTGGCATCCTTCATGCGCAATGTGATGGCCGAAGAATAGGTTCCTTGCTTGACGGAGAATCGAGGCCTGGCAACATTGCGGCAGACGGGCTCTTGCGCCGCTGCCTGTGCATTCTGCATGGCAATCTGGTTTGCCTGTTGCGCGGCCATCGCGGCTTGCTGATTCGCCTGCTCTGCGTCCTGCTGAGCAGCCTGCATGGCCATCATGCCCGCATCCTGGGCATGAACAGCAAAGGCAGAAAAAAGGAGAAAAACGGCAATCAGCGAGCGCACCGTAAACGCCTCACCTTCCGACCATGTAGACGCGCAGCCCCGCCAGAATGTTTCGGTCTGTTTCGCTTTGAAACCCGCTTCGCGCTATCGGCTGTAATTCGTGCGGTCTTTTTCCGCGCGGCGCTCAAGCGCAAGCTGGATGAGCCGGTCGATCAGAGCAGAATAGTCAACGCCTGATGCGGCCCAGAGCTTGGGATACATGCTGATGTTGGTGAACCCGGGCAGCGTGTTGATCTCATTGAGGTAAATGCGCTGGGATTTGCCGGGTTCCATCAGGAAGTCTACGCGGGCAAGACCCGAGCAGTCGCAGGCGCGGAAGGCGGCGATGGCCATCTGCTGAATCGACTTGCTCTGGGCCTTGGTGATCTTCGCCGGCAGGATTAGAGATGAACCTTCCGTCAGGTACTTGGCCTCGTAGTCGTAGAACTCTTTGCCGGGGACGATTTCGCCGACGACCGACGCGGCAGGGTCGTCGTTGCCCAGGATTGCCACTTCAAGTTCGCGGGCTTTGCCACGTTTTCCTCCGATTCCCTGCTCAACCACGACCTTGCGGTCGAAGCTGGCGGCGAGGTCGATCGCAGGTCCAAGCTCTTTGCGGTCATGCACTTTGCTGATTCCTACTGACGATCCGAGATT
>DASXLY010000279.1:0-16933 GCA_036495975.1 Occallatibacter sp.
GCACCTTAAATAAACGGAGAGGTGGCAGAGCCCGGTTGAATGCACCTGACTCGAAATCAGGCATAGGGGTAACTCTATCGGGGGTTCGAATCCCTCCCTCTCCGCCATAAATCCGTAGAAAACAAACTATATGCTGCTCAAAAGCCGAGCAAGATAGCTAAGACAGCAGCCAGCTCATAGCGGCTTTGACGTGGATCTGAGTAGTATCGAGAAATGAAATGCCGCGATTGGCGTCCCGCAAAAGCAACGGTAACTCGGTTCCGGCGAGTATGACCCCCTCGACGCGCTCCTCTGCGACCAGTCGGTCTGCAATGGCCAGCAAGCGCTCCTTGGATTCAGGCAAGAATATGCCTTTCACCAGTTCATTCATCGACGGCCCTCCTTTCGGGCTACTGGTTCCTCGTTTTACTTGAGGGCTCTAGCGTCGATCGCCACGAGGCTCTCATTGGGTGACCATCCGTTCGGCAACGTCTCAGATTGAAATTGTCAAGCAGCCTCAATCGACAGCGAAGCGCTCCAGGTGGTTCATCCGTTCTGGTCGAGCTCGAATTCCACCACGTTCGATCCGGTGCACAAGTTCTGTGATTGCTCCATTCGTCCTCACGGGCACTCCGGATTCACGACCTAAACGCGTTACGTAGCCGTTAATGAAGTCGATCTCTGTTTTTCTGCCACGTTCGAAATCTTGAAGCCTGGAGGGCTTAATGTCTCCGTAGAAAGCGATGATCCCGTCGACCCACGACTCATAACGTCCTTCGGCTGCGCAATTGCCGTCCCAGCCGGGCGGAAGCGGATCCACGGTCATGCGCTCTGGCTTGGCCCCAACGGCAAGTGCCACAGACAAGGATTCCTCGTATGTACGCCGGAAAACCTTCCCGCCTGACTCTGTCTCCATGTACTGGCGCATGGTCTGCGCACAGAGCGCGCCGAGCGTTGTGACCGAGCAGTTGAGGAGCAGTTTTGACCAGATAGCCCCGGTTAAATTGGTAGATACCCGCACGTCGATTGCTGGGCCGAGAGCACGAGCAACGAGCTCGGCGCGCTCGCGCTCGCCATCGGTCAGTTCGCCGATGACCAGATGCCCCGCATTCTTTTGCTCGTAAATCCCCAGCTCCACCATCGTTGCCCCGAGATTGGAGAATCCGCCTAGAACCTTATTCTCGCCCAGGCGATCCGCTACCATGCGCGCAACGTCGCCGTTCTGAATCGGCAACAGAACTCCACCGGGCGCGAGCAAGGACGATAAGTGCGGCGCAACATCGGGCGCGTCCTGCGCTTTGGTGGCGAGTAGGATGAGGTCGAATTCATCGCCTTTCCCGTAGTCGGCAACAGGGGCAACGTCTACTGAGACGGCTCGTGATTCTCCTCGGATGCCGGAGACGCACAAGCCCGATGTTCGAAGCAGTTCCGCAGATTCGGCGCTGCGAGTTGCCAGACGAACGGGCATTCCTCTACTGATTGCACGGGCAGCAATCGTTCCGCCCAGCGCGCCGATACCCACAATCAACCCCTCCATTTCGGGGCTCCTCTACGTGAAGTCCGAGGCACGGAAAACGAGCAAGTGTTGGGTGGAAATCGGAGACATCCGCGTCACCACGTAATGGAAACAACGAAGTAGTCGGCGGTGGCGCAATGACGCTCTTCTATTCCCATTTTCAACGCCGCAACCGACTGCCTACACGCCCGCCAAGGCGTTCGTAGCCAAACGGCAACCACTACAGACGCCCACCCAAGATGCGGTCGATCTGCCGAAGATGGTTCAAGTCGTGTGCCGCTTCCAAGCGGACGAACTCCTCGACCGTTTGCCGTCCGCGTACCTCGTGAACCCCATAGCACTCCACCACCATGCGCGCGGGACCGACTCCAACAGTCGCAGGTTGCTCACACGCAGTGCGAGAAAGACCTCTGCCGAAAGGCTCGCATCTTGCTGCAAGTATCCCAAGCGCTCCGCCCATACGGCCTGATCCCACCACGTTAAGGCCACGCCCGGATTCGCCAGCATGTTTCGTAATCGCCACCCCATTGCCAGTTCCGCGTCCGCCAAGTGCGCTACGATCTCGACGATCGACCACTTCTCAGGTCGAGGACGTCGGATCAACTCCTCGGGCCCGACATCGAGCAAACGCCGATCGAGCTCGGATGGGGTGGCTTGTTGGACATCTATGGGCTCCTCATCGCCAAGATAGCTTAGGAGTCGAGTTCGGTATGCTTCGAACGTCTCTGCCATTGGTCCTCCCGGTAGACTGCGTATGCTTCGCTGCAATTATCTGAAACGAATCATTCATTCGTTGCGCAACGCAGTAATCGGGTCGATGCATCCCGCGCCACGCGCCGGAACGTAGTTCGCGAGTATTCCGACCACGATGAGCGTGAGCCCCGCCGAAGTGAAGACCATACCGTCTTTAGAGTTCACGCCGAACAATAAGGCCGCGAGCATGCGCCCGGAGAATACTGCTGCGATCGAGCCGCACGCCATTCCTACCAAAACGGGAACCATTCCGTCGCGTAGGAGCATATTGACCAACTGCTGGCGGGTGGCTCCGAGAGCCGATCGTATGCCGATCTCTTTTTCACGGCGCACCACCGCATAGGAGGCAATTCCGTAGACACCCACACAAGTAAGGAGCAATGCTACCAGCGCGAAGGCCCCGAGCAGCGACGCCGCAAAACGGCGATCGCCCACTCCATTACTGATCAAATCGGTCGTGGCTGTCAGGTCGGAGACAGGCAGATTGGGGTCGACCGTTTGTATTTGACGCTGCACATCGCGCGTCAACGCCGCCTTGTCTCCGACGGCTCGAACAAGTACGCCAAATTCTCTTCTTGAAGACTGGTACATGCTCTCATAGATGTGAGGCACCTCGGTTTCATCGAGACTGGAAAGCTTCGCGTTGCCAACAACGCCCACTACCGTCATCCAGGGTGCAGGCGCCAGCTTACCGTTGACAAGAACGTCTCGAGAATAGCGGACTTTACGCCCAACCGGGTCGGAGCCAGCCCAAAGATGTCGTACTGCGGCCTCATCGACTAGCGCGACCCGTTGGGACGTCGAGTCATCGCTCTCCTGAAACATGCGTCCGCGCACGAGTGGCGTACCCATGGTCGAAAAGAACTCCGGGGTTACCCTTACATCGACGCAGTAGGTGCGTCTCCCTTGTCCGACACTCCTTCGACGCGAAATCCACCGGGGACCACAGGGCCCTTGAGAGGGACGACGCTCGACATGGCAGCATTCTCGACCCCGGCTACGCCATGCAAGCGGCGAATTGCCTCGCGAATCAGCTGCGTACGCCGATCGACGGTGGCGTATTCATCCGCTTTTGGATCGTTCGGATTAGGAAGCCAGAAGCTTCCTGCAAGAAGATGGTGCGAATTGAAGCCTGGATTGACTTCCATCAGGTTCCAGAAGGTCTTGAGCAATAAGCCGGCGGCGACCAGCAGCATCATCGAGAGGCCCACTTCAGCGCCGATCATTGATTTGCCGAGTCTGGCGGCGCTCCGCGACGCGGGGCCGCCCCGTTCCCGCACATTGTTCTAAGGGAAAACTGAACGTCCTTCCACACGCTCATAAATGGCTCCCCTCATCAAGCGATCGACCGCTCCAACGGCGATTGCAAATGGAGTGTTCTACGTCTTCCTTCCGATCAATGAAAGCGGCCCCTATCGGAATCATTCGTACCGCAGCGCTACCAGCGGGTCGACCCGCATGGCCCGCCTCGCGGGGATATAGCAGGCCGCCAGCGCCACGGCTGTGAGTAGTAAGGTGCCCCCCACAAACGTCAGAGGATCGGTGGACCTCACGCCGAAGAGCATCCCCGCGATTAAGTGCGACACAATCAGCGCGCCAAGCAGTCCCACGGCGGCGCCGGCCATCGCAAGCCACAGGCCCTGGCGCAGGACCATCGTTAAAATCTCCCTTCTGCTCGCCCCGAGCGCAAGGCGGATGCCAATCTCGTGCGTCTGCTCATTGGCCACAAAGGAAATCGTTCCATAGATTCCAAGCCCTGCGAGCAGCAGGGCAGTCAATGCGAACGACGCGACCATCTGCATGGAGAATCGCCTCTCAGAGAGAGACGCGGACAGCACGTCATCGAGTGTCTGTGCTTCGAATATTGGGAGTTCCCGGTTGACCGACTGCACCTGCTCGCGCACCTCGGCTGGAATCGCTCCGGTATCGAGTTGTCCACGCAAAAATATCGCAAGATCCCTATCCGCGGTTTGGTAAGCGCACAGATAGAACTGTGGAACGCTCTTTTCGGTCAGCGATTCTGTTCGCGCATCGGCGACAATCCCAACTACGGTCATCCAGCCCGGCCCCGTGCTCGCGCGCCCCCGCCCTAGGTTCATCTTGAACCGCTTGCCAACGGGGTCTTCCTTTCCCCAATAACTCCTCGCCAGGGCCTCATTCACTATTGCCACCTGGGGCGCCATCTCGCTGTCCGTATCGTTGAACAGCCGGCCGCGGTCGAGCGGGATTTCCATCAAATGGAAATAGCCCGGCGTAACATCTGCCCGCTCCACGATGGGAGGCTGATCGAATCGAATGTCGCGCCCTTCCAGAATCAACGGGTACAAGTTTCGGTCGTGATTCAAGGGGATGGCCGCGCTGTTTCCGAGTGCTGCTTCCTTCACTCCTGGCAACGAGCTGCCGCGCCGCAGCAATTCGCGCAAGAGCGGTGCCTCCAGCCCGGGCGTTCCATAGATGTCGGTCGCAGGGTCGTTCGGGTCCGGAAGCGGTGTTTGCACCGACATCACATGCTCGGGATTGAATCCCAACTGTACGTTCAACAAATCCCAGAAGCTGCGCAGCAGAAGGCCGGCAACAATCATCAGCACCAGCGATAACGCAAACTCCATCACTACCAGCCCTCGACGCGCTCGCGTCTGCTTTGCGGAGCCTCTCGAACCGCGCGCTTCCTGCCTGAGCGTATCGGTCAAATTCAGCCGCCTTGCCTCGAACGCCGGAGCGAGGCCAAAAATTGCGCCGGCCGCGCAAGAAGCAGCCATGGCAAAGAGCAAAACTCTCCAGTCTACCGATATGTCGCTGAACCGTGGCAGGCTTTCCGGCACAATCTTCAGCAGTAGTCCCCTGGTGCAGAAAAGAATGACCAGACCGGCCGCTCCGCCAATCATGGAGAGAAGCAGGCTCTCAGTCAGCAACTGCCGAACCAGGCGCTTTTTCGTAGCTCCCAGTGCCTGGCGAACGGCGATCTCGCGCCCCCTCGCGCTCGCCCGCGCAAGCAGAAGATTCGCCACATTCACGCAGGCGATGAGCAGAACCAACCCTACAGCCCCGAGCAGCATCGTCAGCGACTGGCGTACGTTGCCCACCAGGCTTTCCCTCAGCGGCCCCAGTCGCACCGTCCAGCCACTTTTGAGCGGATAATCGCCCGGGTATTGTTTTTGTAAATTGGATACCAGCGCGTCCAATTGGCTCTGTGCAGCTGTGAGCGTCAGTCCGGGTTTCAGCCGTGCCACAACATCGAAAGGGGCCCGGCGGCTGCGATTCGGAGGCGACACGGCAAAACCATATGCCCCCCACATCTCTGTGTCCCTTTGGTCCTGGGTGCGTCCCGGATCGCGAAAACCGGGCGGCATGACGCCCACGACGTGATACTCGTCGTTGTCCAGGCGCAGAGCTTTGCCGATAATGTGCGGGTCGCCTCCAAATTCCCGCTTCCACAGCCCATCGGTGATCACCACTTCCAAATTGAATCCCGGCGTTTGATCGTCGGGATTGAACAAACGGCCCAACTCCGGCTTTACCCCCAGCAGCGAAAGATAATTCGGCGAGACCGACTCCCATTGGAGCCGCACCGGCTCGGCGGAGCCCGTCAGGTTCGCCGGCCCACTTAAAACCAGCGCAACGTATTGGAAGATGCCCGAATGCGCCAGGTCCCTCCATTCGGGAATCGATATCCCCACGTTCTGCGCGCCGACACTCTGTAGATTGTCCTCCACGCGTACCAGTTCCTCAGGATGGGGATAGGGCAAGGGGTGCAGCAACGTGGCATCGACGACGCTGAAAATCGCCGTCGTAGCTCCGATGCCCAGCGCCGTGGTCAGGATCGCAACGGTAGCAAAGCCGGGCGACTTGGCCAGCATGCGAAGGGCATACGTCAAATCCTGCGTGAGGTTTTCGAAGGACGGAAACCCTCGCCGTCCCTGCTCAGCGCGATCGCCCTCCCAGGCAGCGTCCACCGCGCCGAGCTTCAGCGCCGCCTGACGGCGCGCCTCCTCCGCCGGGACTCCAGCGCGAAGATTCTCCAGAAGCTGCTTCAGGAATCTCATTTGAAATCCTCCGCCTTCACCCTGAAGAACCGCGCGATGATCGCCGTTGTGTGCTTCCAGGAACAAGGGTGGCCAGTACAGTGATACCAATGCGCGGCGACTTCCGCATTGTTCCAAGGGAAAGCTGCACGTCTTTCAACAAGCTCATTTGCACTTCTCGTCGTATGACCGAAGGCGTGGAAATCTGGCTTCCCGCTATCCCAGTCGTCCACACAACTTCACCGTATGAGAACAGGGCGAAATCAGACGTCGTATCGGACACAAATCTACGAACATGAAAAACTCGGGACGCACAACACAGAGGCGGGCTGATGTGGTGCGTGGGTTACATCAGCCTGAATGCGCATTGGGCTTCGGAAAGGCGATAGGTCGCCTACTTCGACCACGGCGGAACGACGCCGTTCGAGCGCGCGTAGGCAATCGACTGTCCGAGGTGCTCATGCTGGTCTCTGAAGAGATACCGGATTGCGCCTTCCTTGGTAAATTCCTTGCCAAAGAGCTTGACTGGCGCATTCAGGTCTGCGTCTGAGAGTCCAGTGATCGTCTGCTGCAGGTTGGCATAGGAGGTCTTTAACGCCTCCTGCAGTTTCTCGGGGTCGGTAATCGGCGCCGGCTTTCCGCTGCTCGATGCACCGGTCAGCGTTCCTGCGAGTATGCCGTTCTCCATGACAATGAGGTTGAATACTTCGCCCACCGAACGCACGCCCTGACCCGGCTTCCAGTCATATTTCCCTGCCATCACTCGCGCCATTCCTGTGAATTTGTCCGAAAGAGTCCCAGCCTCTTTGGACAGGGCCACCTGAACCGTCTGAGCAGGCTGAGCTTGCGACGGGATGGCAGTCACTCCTGCGGTGATGGCGAGCGCACTCAACGCACGCGCAATTCGAAACGTACTCATATGGATCCTCTCTTTGTTGGTTTCAAGCAAATGGTTTCGTGAAGAGTTCTACGCCGGTCGGAATCGGGTGCAGATAGGCGAATTGAAATGTTTACTCCATGACAGGAACCTCCGTCGGTCGTCTCAAGCCTTGACAACGAGGTCGACCTCAACCGAGGCTCCGAGCGGCAGAGCGGCCACCGCTATCGTCGTGCGGGCGGGAAAGGGCTGACTAAAATATTTCGAGTAGATGCCATTTATCGCGGCGAAGTCACTCATGCTCGTGAGATACACTCCGGCGCGCGCGACATCATCGAAACTCTTGCCGGCCGCCTTGAGAACCGCCGAGAGATTCCGGAAGACGCGCTCTGTCTCGGCCACAATACCCCCCTCGACCAACTTGCCGGTGGCTGGGTCTTGGGCGACCTGTCCGCTGAAGTAGAGGAAACCACCGACTTCGATCGCCTGGGAAAACGGGCCGACCGGCGGCGCGAGTTCTGGCGAGGTAATTGCAGTCTTGCTCATGGCAAACTCGATTGATACTGGGTTAGCTGGTCAGGACGATGGAGTTCGAGGTTGCGCGCGCCCGCCGCGTCGCGCTGGCGCACCTGACCCGACCCGGGCTCACCGACCTCGATCGGTGTCCCGTTCAGAACCTCGGCGCCGTCAGTCTGCCGAATTTGAGCCGCATGAGGCATGAGGTTTCCACAAACGCACCAACTGCTTGTAGTCTTAACGGAGAACAGACAATTCCACAAGTTCATTATTCGCACGATGATGTTGCCGTTTCCGCACGATTCTGCTATTCGTTTGAGGGGAAGATTTAGGCGTACTTTAGGAGGTTCCCTTGCTCGATGATTTACTCGCCCTCGTAGAGTTTGCCCAGGCCGGGTCCATAGCCGGTGCAGCCGCTCGTCTCTACCGGACACCATCCGCTATAACCCGGCAACTGCAAAGGCTGGAGGCTCAATTGGGTGTTGAGTTGCTCGACCGCTCAGTAAAGCCGCCGCGCCTGAACTCACTGGGTTCCAAGGTGCTCGAACAAGCGCGAGACCTGTTGCAGCGAACCGAGGCGCTCAAATCTCTGGCGTCACGCGATGCCGAACCTCACGGCCTCTTGCGTATCGGGCTCGCGCATCCGCTGGCTGAGGGGACCCTTATCGAACCGATTCGGGCGTTGACGGAAAAATACCCCAAGGTCAGACTGCTGCTGTTGAGCGAGCGCACAGTCGAATTATTTAACCGGCTGCTCACGGGCGAGCTCGACGTTGCAGTCGTTCCTTTACCAGAAGGTAGAACCGCGCCTCCACCCCTTACGACGAAGATCATCGCGACGGACCGCGTGGAGATCGTTCAAGTCGCGGCAGGCAACGCCGACGGCAATTGGAAAAGCTTAGGCAGAGCACCCTGGGTGCTCAATCCGCCCGGGTGCTTCCTTCGGGCAAGCCTCATCGATCAAATGGGCTGTGCCGGTTTCACCCCCATGATTGCGGCTGAAATCCACAACATGCATCTGCAGCTGGCGTTCGTTCAGTCAGGATATGGAGTCGGGTTGCTGCCAGCCCGCTTTATAGCCAGGAACAATTCTCTCCACACGGTTGAAGTGTTGCGCCCCCCATCATTCGAGATGCACATGTCCGTCGCGATCGTACGGGTTGGACAGCTCGGCGCGTTGGAGAGGGCTGTCGAACTGTTGGAACACGGCATCCGGCATTTGTTTGAGGCCGGCAACCCAAGGAAGCCCGCATCGAGGATCCGAAGGGGAGTACCCGCGAATCGGCGGAAGGCACGACCGCGCAAGTAGTCGCCGAGCGGTGATTTGTCGACCGACGCCAGACATCGAAGGACGGAAGCGGTCACTTGGATGAGGCTCAAGCGGGTTCACTCCTCATCGCGCGACCGATCAGGTCGTAGGGAAAGGTAAACCTGTGCGAGCTGAAGACATCGTCGGCGTCAGCTTCTTTGCGTTGTTGTTTCCTGCCCTTGCGGTGACCCTCGCAGGGCAGAAGAACTGGGCTTAGCCCCAGGCAGGCAGCAAACTCTCACTCCGGTCGTCCGGCGTGTTCCAGGTGCGCAGGGCAACGAAGGCAACGGAGCCAGGCTGCACCACTCCCCCGGGGATATCGAAGACAAGCATGTGCAGATGGACGAGCGGGTTGGCGTGAGGAGGAAAGTCACCGATGCGGCCGACGAGGTGGCCATTGACCCATAGTTCCTGCACGTTGGGAAAAGGGTTGTCGGTTTTCGATTCGATGGCGAGTGGACCCGCGGTGCCGGCCGGCACCGCGGGCGCTCCAGATACAGCCCAAAGACTTATCAGGACAAATCCTCTCGGTCCTTGGATCCGCTGACTTTCAACCCTGAGAAATGTGACCAACTGCTCGCGGCCACCCATTTCCGCTTGCCGTCCAACTACCTATAATCGCCACACGAGAGTTGAGTCGGCTGAGATGGTCACCTTCCGACGGCGAACACTCGTAGAGCATCCAGTCAATTCTTCCCTAACCGGGCTCGAACGTCATTGTCTAACGCCACAAGCGACTCAGGATGCCGGCAGATTAACGTCATCTTCTTCTCAAAGCCCGAACGCTGCGCACGGATCTGAAAACAAAACAGGAGGCCCACCTTGCACGAACTGCGGTTTGCCATTCGAATGCTGCTCAAGCAGCCCGGTTTCAGCCTCATCGCAGCCCTTACTCTCGCGTTGGGAATCGGCGCAACCTCAGCAATCTTCAGCCTCATTCACGGCGTGCTGCTCACACCGCCTCCCTACCAGAAGCCCGGCCAACTCATGCTCGTTCCAAACGTCCGCACGGACGGAAAAGAGATGGAGCGGCCGCGCGGCTGGCCAGCCGAACAATGGATGAATTGGGGCAAGGAAGCGAAGTCTCTACAGGGAATTGCCGGTTACGACTGGACCTTCAATTTCCTCATTCACAATGACGGCAGCCACTCCATGCAGGGGATGGTCGTCACCAGGGATTACATGCACGTGATGGGTCTGCGCTCGTCGGCAGGACGTGGCTTCGCCGATGCAGACTTCCAGCAGGGGCCCACCAAGGCAATCCTCATCGGCTACGAATTCTGGCAGCGCGAGTTTGGCGGGGATCCCCAGATCATCGGCAAAACCGTGCGCATCAGTCGGTGGCAAGTTAATCCCACCGTAATCGGCGTGATGCAACCGGACGTGCGATTCTTGCCGTCACCCGGCGCGTCAAAAGAGCCCAACTACGACGTCAACGCCAAAGTCGACTTTTGGATCCCCGCGGAACCGGATCCCAAGAGTCTGAAGGAACCCGATTGGAACGTAGTGGCCCGTCTTCGCGATGGCGCGACCCAGCAGCAGGCGCAGCAGGAACTGGCGGTACTCGCAGCCAGAGAAGCTCAGACCGAGAAAAAGTATGAAGGCTTCGCGCCAAGCCTTCAGTCCCTCACAGACGAAATGAACCGCGACGGCAAGCGAATCCTCCTGCCGCTCCTCGGCGCCGCAGCCTTGGTACTCCTCATCGCATGTGGAAACGCCGCCGCTCTGCTTCTGGTACGAGGACTGCAAAGGCAACAGGAATACGCGGTCCGCAGCGCGATGGGCATGGGCCGCGTCGCAATTCTCAGGCAGGTCTTGATGGAGAGCATGCTACTGGCTGCTCTGGGCGGGATAGTGGGTGTCGGACTCGCCATAGGCGCCGTGAAACTCTTCACGCACATTGCAGGTCACGCCGTCCCGCGTCTCGAGGGAGTGACAGCGGGCTGGACTGCGTTAGGTTCGGCGCTTGCAGCCGCATTGATCGCCGCGTTTTTCGCAGGCGCCTTCCCTGCGCTTCGAGCGCTTCGGTCAGATCACATGGAAGTGCTGAAAAATGCCGGCCCAAAAGGCACCGCAGGCAGCGGAGATCGCCGCCTCCTGCAGGGCGTCACGATGTTGCAGACAGCCCTAACATTGGCGTTGCTCGTCGGCGCAGGCCTGCTAATCCGCACCATGGTAAAGATCGCCGACGTACCCTCCGGCTACAACATGGGAAGAATCCTCACCATGAGCGTCACAGAGGTGCAGAGCCGGGACACCTGGGGCAGTTTCCACCGCCAGGCGCTTGAACGTGTCGCCGCACTCCCCGGCATTCAACACGCTGCCTTTGCCTGGGGCGTCCCGCTCACCGGCAACAATTGGCCGGCCATCATGGATATCGAAGGGCAGCCTCCGTCACTCAAGGAGAGTGACAAGCCTGGATTGCCCCTGCGCGCAGTCACCCCTGATTACTTCAACCTGATGGGCATGGCATTGATCGACGGTCGGCAATTCCGTTCCAACGATGACGACAAGGCAGCAAAAGTAGCCATCGTGAACGAAGCGTTTGCTTATCGCTTTTTCCCGAAGAGCAATGCAGTCGGTCGAAAAATCTGGTTCGGCGACCGCACTAAGCCCGGCATCGAAATCGTTGGGGAAATCGCAAATGGGCGCACAGACGACCTGACCCGGAAGGCCTCGCCGGAAGTCTACCTTCCCCTCTGGCAGGCACAGGCATTTTCTAAGCACCTTGTTGTCCGCACAGCGGCAGACCCGCGCGCAGTTGTCGTAGAAGTGGAACGCGCTTTGCGCTCCGTCGATCCAACAGCCGCCATTGAAAACGTGAGGACGCTGGAACAGATTCGCGACGAATCCCTGGGCTCGCGCACCTTCGCAATGAATCTCCTCGCCGGTTTCGCGGTCATCGCAAGCGTCCTCACCCTGGTAGGAATCTACGGCGTGCTTTCCCTGTCGGTGGCCTCACGGCGTCGCGAGTTGGCAATCCGCAGTGCCATCGGCGCACAACAGAAAGACATCAGCAAGTTGATCTTCGGCGAAGGCTTCCGCCTGATCGCCGGAGGCGTGCTCGTAGGAGCAGTGCTTGCAGTCGTTCTGTCGCGAGTCCTTCGATCATTCCTCTTCGAAGTGCAGCCCGGAGATCCAGTGACGCTGCTTTCAGTCGGAGTGTTGTTTGTCGCCGTAGGACTTCTGGCCTGCTGGGTTCCCGTACGCCGCGCGCGCAATGTCGATCCGCTGGAGGCCCTTCGCTACGAGTAAATTCCGACCCGGATTAGCGCAATGATCTTCAAGATCACCAATTGAGTCCAGAATCCGACAGGCGGTCCCGCAGAATGGCCTCGGTACAATGTTGCGGGATTAGCCAAAGATTGAGATAGGGATGTCGTTCCATACGTTACGCGCTCAGGTCCAGATCTCAATTCCGCACTCATTGAATTCGAGCTTCGCACGCAAGATCGTCAGGGTGCAGTCAACACAGTCAACGGGACAAGTCACGTCGCTCCGCATGCGCTCAGACAACGAAGACTAGCGACAAGCCGACTTCCCGGTATCTATTAGGACTGATTGCCCTTGATCGCACGGCGCACGACTGGCTCTGCTTGCCAAACTTCCGAGATTGCAGTGCTGTCGGGCCCATTATCGCTATCACCTTGGCATTGGGAGCCCAACCCGACGCACGAGTTCGTCAAAGCGCGGATCAGAATGGAGGTTGTCCAAACGCTCATCCACCGTCAGATACGTGAGCAAATAGGATCGCTCCTCATAAGCACGATTGAGCCAGAGGAATGCATCGTCTTTGTTTCCGAGACCGGCATCGATGACTGCAACATTGTAAGGAGCTACGTATTGGTGAACCGAGAGTTCATGGAGATGATCGATGATCTTCTGCGCATCTTCTCTATCGCCCGAAACCGCGTAGGCGTGTCCAAGACTGGACCACACCTCAGTCGTGCCCTCAAGTGATATTGCCTTCTTCAGGGCAACGATGGCCTCCGGAAATCTACCCTTCTGCTCATAGGACCGGCCCAGGAAGTAGTGGTCGAACCAGTAATTTGGATCGAGATCGACGGAGGAGCGTAGTTGCTCGATCGCTTTCTCCCACTGATGCGTGAATACAAAGACAGAGCCCAGATTGCCATTGAGGCCGGTCGAGAGTGGATCGATTTGCAATCCACGTTTGGCTTCGGCGATCGCTTCATCACCGCGACCCATGATCGGCAGGAACCATGAATAATATCCGCGGGCATCGCCACTGTCGGGATTGAGTTCAATTGCTCGTTTGAACTCGCGCTCAGCGCTGGTCCAGTTCCACTCGTACCATTGCGATTCGATAGCCAGCACGACATGAGCCTCTGCGTTGCTCTCATCCAGTTCGAGTGCCTTTTGTGCGGCTTCTTTGGCCTTCGGGGCGGCGATCCTTGGAGCGATAAACCAATCGGCCTGATTGATGTAGTTATAAGCAAGGGCGCTGTAAGCCAGCGCATAATTGGGATCAAGGGCAATGGCCTGGTTGAGGTCGTCAATGCCTTTGTCAAAGCCATCTTTGGTGAATTTCGATGTGTAATGCACACCCTTGAGATAGAGCTGATAGGCCGCGGGGTTTTGTGTGGAGCCCAAGGCCAGGTTCTGCGGGTCGGCGAGGTGGTTGATTCGAAGCCGCTGAGAAACTTCCCTGGCAATATCGCTTTCTACTCTCAACAGATCGCCAACCTTGCCTGAGTATTGCTGGCCCCAGAGCTGTTTTCCATTGCGAACGTCATCGAGTTCAACGCCGATGCTGAGATTATCGCCGTGTTGCGCAACCCGGCCCGTAAGCAAAGTCTGAACTTGAAGTGCGTCGCCCGTCTTTTGGATGTCGACTGCCCTGCCTTTGTAATGGAGAGCCACGCTGTATGGAATTACCTTCATATCTGGCATCCGGGCCAGGCTGTTGTTAATGCTTTCTGCGATGCCATCCGAAATGTAATCCGCTTCAGGATCGTTGCTGCGCATATCGAGCGGCAGAACGGCGATTGAATCAATCTGCCCAGGCTTGAGCTTCTTCCAATACATGTCGCCTCCGACAGCAACAATCCCAAATAGCACAAGCAGAGCAACGGCGATCATCACTCGTTTCCGGTTAGGCGAGATGCGATCAACAACGCTGGAACCGCCAGTTGAGGCCTTCGTCAACGCCGTCATGAGTTCGGTTGCGGTCTGGAAACGGGCGCTGGGCAGTTTGGACACGCACTTGAAGACAATTGAATTCAGCGCAGGAGGTACGTTCAGGGGGGCCGGGGTTTTATGCAGAATTGCACCGAGAGTGGAAGCAATAGAATCGCCCGAAAACGCGCGACGTCCGGCTAGCATTTCGTAGAGCACTGCCCCAAACGAGAAGATGTCAGATCGCGCGTCAGCGGGCCGTCCTTCGGCTTGCTCAGGCGACATGTAAGCCGGGGAGCCAATGATCGTTCCCACCTGAGTAACACCTATTGTCTCGGCTGTGTCCAGGGTCGAATCACCATCGCGCCTATGTTTTGCGAGTCCGAAATCAAGGAGCTTTACCTGCCCTCCAGGCGTCACCAGGATGTTCGCCGGTTTTAGATCGCGATGAATAATATCTTTGGCGTGCGCGGCCTCGAGAGCAGATGACACTTGTAGCGCCAGTGCCAGAGCCTTCGGCGGCGGAATGGGGAGATCTTCATGCTGATCGGTAGTGACAATCGGACAGCCGTCGACAAACTCCATCACGATGAAGTTTGGGCCAATGTCATAGATCTGGCAGATATTGGGGTGATTGAGCGCGGCAATCGCTCGCGCTTCGCGTCCAAAGCGTTCGGTGAACTGTGCGGCGGAGAGCTTGATCGCAACCAGGCGATTCAAGCGTGTATCTCTTGCGCGATACACTTCGCCCATGCCACCGGCGCCTACTCTGGCTTCTATCCGATACGGACCGAGTTGCTCACCGGGAGCAAGGTGTGGGGCCGGTGAAACGGGAAGGGTAGCGCCTATCTGCTCCCACGCGGGGCGGTCCAGCACCTTCTCCCCCGAAGTTCCCTGCGCGAGCAACGCTTCAACACCACGCCTTATCTCGAGATCAGATTCCGCCAACAGCGCCTCACGCTCTTCGCCGGATTTCTCCAGCGCGGCGTGATAAAGCTCCTCCATTTTCTGCCAATATTCGCGATTCGTTTGAAGACCCTCGAAGTGTGGGTCAATGGTATCGCGATATCAGAGCCCGGCTCAACGAGAAGTACGAGAACGGCACCGGCCGTAGACCGTCCTGGAAACGCCGGAGAAAACGAGAAATGCGGGCAGCCATGATCAGCTGCCCGGCTGCCCGCAATTATTTGTCAGCGTCCGCGCCAACTACTTTGGAACTTGCACGACGATCCGCCTCGCGGTGATGGTGAACGTTCCACTGATGCTGGGAATGGGATTCCCATCCAGATCGTAGTAGGTGTAATCGCCGGAGCCGGAGTACGAGTTTCCACTCTTGTCAATCCTGGTAGTCTGGCGCACTCTCAATGTTCCCGTCGGATTGCCGCTGCTGAAGGCATCGAACGTGAGATTGAGGTAGGTTAGATCATAGGTATTTCCGCCGGTCATCTTCCACGCGCCATGACCCGCGCTCGCCACAGCAATCGGACTGAAGGATAGCTGGTCGGCTTCCGTGTAGCCTCCTCCAGCGGAGTAGGTCTCAATTCCCTGGAAGGTGTATCCCGGAATTGTCACGGTATAGAGCCACGACCCCTCCGGTCCCTGCGGAAGGGCTACGCTGAACTGCGCTGTGTTTTGAGCCACAGCCGCGGTGGGAACTCCCCATGGGATGAGAACCCCCAGAATGGTCGAGGCTACTGCCGAAACTTTCAAGAACCGGCAAGAATTTGTCTTCGTCGATTGGGCTTTCATAAGGGAGACCTCCTCGTGGTCTAGGGTTGAGATCACAGTTCGTGAAACGGGGCGCTTGCAGAGCGTTCCCGGCCTCAACAACTCCGCCCGTCGTCTTTGTAGAGCGGGTTTCATCCTGATAAGCGAGAAACGTCGCCGAGAACTACAACCACGGCCCAATAATTCTTTGCTTTCTTCACGAGGTCGTAAGATCGAGGCATCGGCGGGATTGATGGGCGAAGACACGACCAGCGTCACCCTTCTTCTGAAGGCTTGGAGCGGAGGCGACCAGGAGGCCCTGGCGGCCCTCACTTCGAGGGTCTATTTCGAGCTACGGCAGATGGCGGCAAAATACATGCGCAAAGAGCGATCAGGCGACAGTCTCCAGGCAACTGCGCTCGTCCACGAGGTCTTTCTCAGGCTAGTGGAAGTGGACAATGTCAGTTGGCAGGATCGCGCGCATTTCTTCGCCGTATCGGCCAACATGATGAGGCGAATCCTGGTGGATCGAGCCCGTGCGAAGAATATGGACAAACGGGGCAAAGGCGCGCTCCACGTGAACTTCGATGACGCACCGGAAATCGCGTCAGACTCGAAAAGCCAGGAGATGGTTGCCATCGACGACGCGCTGAACGAGCTTGCTGAAATCGACCCGCGCAAAGCAAAGGTCATCGAGCTTCGATTCTTTGGAGGACTGAGCGTCGAGGAAACAGCAGAAGTGTTGAAGATCTCTCCCCAAAGCGTGATGCGCGACTGGAAGATGGCCAGGGCCTGGCTTCTCGCCGAACTCGCTCCCCGAACCAGGCTTCCTTAAACAGGCGGTGTTAAGGCTCTACGTGCACGAATCCGAGATCGATCTGGGAAGCATTTGCCTAACTTGATTTCTCCGCAGCCACCCTCGGCGAAAGTTGATTGGGCTCTATTTGACTGTCCATCGTCGGATCAGTACCCGGAAACGTTAGGTTCCTATCGGAACTGGCCGTGCGAGGACGCAGTTCGGGCAGACGGTTTCCTGGCCAGTTTCGATAGGACCGTTTGCACTGAGCCGCTGCGTTTGCGGCGGACGCGGTGATCTACCACCTATGGGAATTGAA
>DASXLY010000280.1:0-125572 GCA_036495975.1 Occallatibacter sp.
AAACCCTCGTCGACGGTCTACGCAACATTGAACGAGTCCGATGGCACAACGGACGTGCTGTTCGGCGATGGCGTAGAGGGCGCAACTCTGCCCACCGGGCAGAACAACATCAAAGCGACGTACCGCGTCGGGTCGGGCACAGACAGCAATGTTGCCGCGCGTTCGATCTCTACACTTGTCGACCGGCCTCTCGGCGTCAGCAACGTCACCAATCCTGAAGCTGCTAACGGAGGGCAGGACCCACAGACTCTTTCCGGAATTCGTGCCAATGCGCCGTCCTCTGTCCTCACGCTTGGCCGTGCCGTCTCGATCAGCGATTACCAGAACTTCGCCGCGAACTTCGGAGGCATCGCTAAAGCCTCTGCCCTCTGGATTCCCAGCGGACTAGGGCGCGGCGTCTTCCTCACCCTAGCCGGCGCCGGCGGCGCCGCACTTCCACCCGGCAATCCCACGCTGGCAAACCTCGTTGCCGCGCTCGTGAGCTACGGCTGCCCGCATACGCCCATTCACGCGGTCAGTTTTCTCGAGACGCTATTTTCGATACGGGCCAACGTAGCCTATAACCCGGATTACAACTCCGACCAGGTGAAGGCTCGCATTGTCGATTCGCTCCGCACCACCTACAGCTTCTCGAATCGCGGTTTCGGCCAGGGTGTCGGTGCCGACGAGATCGCAGCTCTCATTCAGAACATCGAGGGCGTCGTAGCGGTCACCGTCGCCGCCATTACCTTAGGCCCCACCAGCAAGGCCGGTGACCTCGCAGCCGCGAACTGGTCGCTGTACGCCTACGACCAATGGCTCTCGCAAACCGTAACCGTGAACCGGCTTTCGTCCGGTGATCCTAATCGAATCTGTCCATGGATTCCGGTTGCAACACCGGGAGATCTTCCCATTGGCGCCGAAATTCTGGTTCTCGATCCCGGACCCAACGCTATCTTACTGGGGGTGCTCCAATGAGCCTGCCCGTCAGCCCACGTGGTCTCGATCTGTTCTCGCTTCTTCCGGCCGTCTATCGTCTTCGCGATATACAGCTCGCTGAGTCCCTCCCGCTTTTGACGGACGGCGAAAAAGCAATTGTGGCCCAGCTCGAGTTGCTCTCGGCTCCTTCCATGCCGCCCCTCGCGTCGGAACAACAGGCTCTTCTCGACGAGCTCACAGCGAAGGCCTCGCGCGGACCGCTTGCTTCCCTCCTGCTCGTTCTCGAGGAGCAGATTGCGATCCTCGCCAACGATCTCGATCAGCTATACGACGATCAGTTCATTGAGACCTGCGCGCCCTGGGTCATTCCCTATATCGGAGATCTGATCGGTTATCGCGCCGTCGCAGGCATTGCGCCGGAAATTGACGATCCGCGCGCAGAGGTTGCCAACACCATCGCCTTCCGCCGTCGCAAGGGTACGGTACTGGTGATGGAAGAACTCGCGCGGGATGCCACCGCCTGGGGCGCGCACGCCGTCGAATTCTTCCGAGTCCTCGGCGATTGTCAGTACATGAATCACATCCGTCGCCACAACTTCTACGCGCCCGATCTTCGCAACTGGAAGTCGTGTCTCTTCGTCGACACCGGTTTTGATCGCACCGCGCACCGCATCGATGTCCGTCGCATCGGCTCGAGCTTCCGCCGCGATCCGGGCCGCTATAACATTCAAAACATCGGAATCTTTCTCTGGTCCCAGGGCGCCTGGAGCGTCACACACTCTGGAGTTACACCAAGTCCGAGTGGCGCCAATTGTTTCCGCTTCAGCTCTCTCGGAATGGACATGCCGCTCTTCCACAACGCGGTCCCGCCCGGCTTCGAGCCAGACGATACCAACATCAACGATCCCGCTCGCCAATTCAACGTCGCCGACCGGTTGCCGAGACGCGTGCTTTGCGATGACCTCACAAAAGGTGTCGGCGCACGCTACTACGGCGAGGCAAATAGCCTTGTCGTCTACTTGAATAGCTCTCCGCTGAACCCCTATGAGATTCAGGTATGCGATCTGGCGGGTCCTGAAGGCGCCTGGGCCAATACTCCGGTCAATCCTCTCTTTAAGGCGGCAGTCGATCCCGAACTCGGACGCATTGCTTTGCCGGCCGCAGCCGCCGGTACGCCATCACCCATCGTCACCACCTCCTATATATATGGCTTCAACGCCGACCTCGGCGGTGGCGAGTATGCTCGTGCCGCCGGAGTGAACGGACAGAACGCATTTCTTGAGACCGACCCCGCCTCGATTGTTCCCTTTCCCGACACCTCAGGGCTTCTCGGATACACCGACCTTCAGGGGGCCATCAACTATGCCGTTGGTCTTCTCTCCAACAACGGAATGGTCGCGGTTGAAATCGCCGACTCGGACATCCATACCACGGCGGGACCGCTCACAATCCATATCCCCGCCAACACCACGTTCGAGCTTCGCGCCGCCGAAGGTGCCCGGCCGACGATCCTGCTCGATGGCGCAATCAGTGTCAGTGCCGCCGGCGTTGCCTCCGAAACCGGCGCCATCGCGATCAACGGACTTCTGGTCGCGGCATCTCCCACCATGGCGCCCGCTGCGCCATCCGCGCTTGCCCTGCTCCACGCACCTGAACAGAATCCCGACGGGACCTACAACCGCCTCACCCAGCTCAGCCTGATTCACTCGACATTCGTTCCGGGCTGGTCCGTCGAAACATCCGGCGAGCCGCTCTATCCCAATCAGCCCGTGGTACTCGTTGAGGTCGCAGGACTCGTAGTGAACGCGGCGCGTTCCATCCTCGGATGCGTGCGCATGCATCGCCTCGCGAGTTTCAACGGCAGTGACTCGATTCTCGATGGGACCTCACCGACCGGAACCGCCTATGCGGCACCCGACTTCGTTCCCGCCTCGCTGGGTGCTGGAGCGCTCACCTTAATCGGTTGCACGGTAATCGGCAAGATTCACTCAGTACTCTTCTCCCTGATCTCGGATTCGATTCTCTGGTCGTGGCTCTCTCCCGCCGACAACCCCTTGCAATGGCCGGCCTCTGTGATTGCCGATCGAACGCAACAAGGGTGTGTCCGCTTCAGTTATCTGCCCTCAGGTGCGATTACGCCGCGCCAGTTTGAATGCGTCGACAAAAACCCCAACAATCCCCAGCCGCTCTTCTTTGCACTTCGCTACGGACGTCCTGGCTACGCGAAGCTTCTCGCCAAAACCAGTGATCGCATCCGGCGCGGCGCTGACGATGGTGGAGAGATGGGAGTCTTTCACTACCTGCTCGCTCCCCAGCGCGAAACCGATCTGCGCATCCGGATCGAGGAGTATATGCCCGTAGGCATGGAATTTGGTCTGATCTTTCAAAACTGATCGTGATGTAAGGAGGCCCCGCAATGAGCTTCGATACGAGCCGCTACACCTTTAAACCTGCCAGGAACTACAACGGCGTCGTGATGGAACAAGGTCGTGTCCAGAGCGATGCCGACTGGAATGAATGGCTCGCCGAACTCTCTCGGCGCTTCCAGGCCGGGACCCTCGACACCCTTGGCCGTGCCGTCTATCCGATGACCACTCCGTTCGCGTTCAAGTTGGATTTCAATGCGGCGGGAAGCCTCACCATCGGACCGGGCCGGATGTATGTCGACGGACTGCTCGCGGAAAACTTCGGCGACCCGGCCACGGCAACCTGGGATCCGGCACTTGCCGAAATTTCGAATGCGCCGCAGCCGCCTCCGGGTTCGGAAATCGGAGCCATCAGCTTCGCTGCTCAGCCCTACTACTCGCCGGCCGGCGCAAACGCCTCGATCCCCACGTCGGGAACCTACCTTGCTTACCTCGATGTCTGGACACGGGCCGTCGATTATCTTCAAGACCCCGCACTCATCGACTCTGCTATCAACGTCGACACGGCAGGACGCCTTCAGACGGTCTGGCAGGTACAGCTCGCCGCCATCACCGCGGGAGCAACTTGTGCCAACGCCGGAAATCCCTGGCCCGCGCCGTCGGCTGGCAGGCTTACAACCGCTCCGGTAAGCTCGACGCCCGCAGGGCCTTGCTGCCTCACCAACAACACGGGCTATACCGGCCGCGAAAATCAGCACTATCGCGTTGAGGTCCACACGCCCGGGCCGCTAGGCACCGCAACCATCGTCTGGTCGCGCGACAACGCATCGGTCGAGACTGGGGTCACCGCCATCACTCCGGTCACTAACTCCGTGCTGGTCGCAGCCAGCCAGCTTTCTGTGCTCAGCATGGGGCGCGACCAGGTCCTTGGTTTCCATCCCGGCGACTGGATCGAGATTCTCGACAACGATCTCGAACTGGCCGGCCTTCCGGGAGAACTTCATCGCATCGACACCATCGACTTTGCGTCGCGAACCATCACCCTCGACTCGTCGGTGAACGCCGCAAACTTCCCGGTGAGCGGAACTGGCTATCAGACTGACCCTGATCGCTGCACCCATATCCGCCGATGGGACCAGTCCGGTAAGGTCTACGCGAGCGATGGCACAATCCTGATCACTGACCTCGGCGCCTCGGGCAGCACTGGCGACATTCCTCTTCCAGCTGCTGGCACCGCCTTCATTCTCGAAAGCGGCATCACCGTCGCATTCAGTACTCTGTCAGGCGGCGTTCTCAATACCGGGGACTTCTGGACCTTCGCCGCGCGAACCGACGGCACCATCGAAATCTTCAATCAGGCTCCGCCTCGCGGCATCCATCATCACTACATTCCGCTGGCCGTGATCGATTTCACTGCCGGCAAGGTCAACTCCGATTGCCGTGTTCCCTGGAATCCCGGCAACGGGAATGACGATTGCACCTGTTGCTGCACGGTCACGGTCGGCGATGGCATCAACAGCGTAGGTCAATACACTTCGATCAATGCTGCTCTCAATGCGCTTCCGCCCCAGGGCGGTGAGGTGTGCATCCTGCCCGGTCGTTACTTCGAACACGTCTTCGTAATCAGTTTCAGCAACGTCGTCATCCGCGGATGTGGATACCAGACTCGCCTGGCATCGCCATCCTTTTCTCCCGTGATCCTCGAGAGGCTCAATCGATCCTCCATCACCGGAACATCCTCGACGACAGCCGGCACCCTGGGAAGCAACCCTGATGGAACCTTCAATGCCGTCATCTCCATCTCGCGTTCTCGCCACATCAAGCTTCTCTCCTTCGCTGTCGAAGCCGATGACGGTGAAGTCGGGATCTTGATCGACGGTACCGGTCAGCTCATCGTCAATCCCAACACCGGAACGACCGGCACAACCCCGCCTGCGGGAACCGTCGAAGTTCGTTCCGCAAAATCGAACAGCCTTGAGGCCTTCTATGCTCCGATCGTCTATGACATCTCCATCCTCGATCTGTTCCTGACCGCCTCCACCCTTCCTGCGATCCTGGCGCGTCGCGTCGAACTCCTCCGCATCGACGACAATCGCGTCCTCATGGCGAATACGCGCAGTCTCTGGCCTTCGGTCTACGTAAGCGGAATCGAAATGCATCTTGACCGGAACTACGTCGGCATCCAGAGTCCCGCGACCATGCTCGAGTGGCTTCCCACAACCGTAGTTGACGATTTGTCAGGATCCTCATTCATAGTTCGATCCGCAACCAGCGGGCAGCCGGCTCCATCCGGAACCGCCTCTTCCGCAGGCACCCACAACTCGACCTCAACCTCCGACCTCAAATTCGTTGAAATCCTGAACCTCAACCTCGGCTCTTCGATTCCTATCGCCAACCATCCCGGTGGAATTCTGATCGCCGGGCCGTCCCGGGAAGTTTTTGTTTCGGACAACCTGGTTGAAGGCGGCCGCTTCAACGGCATCACCCTGGGCAGCTATGCTGTCGTCGATTCGACGGGGCTTGAAACCAAGCGCATCATCGGGATTCATACTGTTCCCGAAGACGACTGCTGTAATAACGGATCGCTTGAGCCGCCCGGATCGTCCACCACGGGTGATCCCGGTACCTCGATTGTTGCTGGCGGAAAACTCCTTGACATCGTCATCGACCGCAATCGCATCCTCAACATGGGCCTCTGCGGCATCGGACCAGTCGGCGTCTTCGACATCCGCCAGAGCCTCGAAGTCATCTCGATCGAAAACCTCCTCATCACCAACAACTCGATTCGCGATACCGTCCTGCGCGCCGTCGCTGCACTGGACACCTTCGGTACCCGCCAGGTCGAAGAAGCCGCCAATCCCATCGACGGTTCTGCCACCGGCTCTATCTCAGGCGCTGCCGCGGATTTTGCATCTCCCGCAACCTTGAGCTCGATCGGCACACTCGGCAACGGATCATCCAATCCCTACGCGGCCATTTGCGTGCCCGATGTCCAGAACCTGACCATCCATGACAACGAGATCACCAACTTCGGCGCCAATCCCGGAGTCGCCGGAAACGGCATCTTTGTCCTTAACGGTGAAGTCGTCGATATCAGCCGCAATCGCATCAACGAAACACGGGACTGGACATCCTCCGGTCTCCAAGACGGTCCAACCTCGATTGCTCTTCACGGCGGCATCATGCTCGGCCTTGTCACGCCTGCTTTACTTCCCGGCAGCTCGGCCGCGTCGAATCCATACACAACGAATATCTACGAGCCCGGCACGCCTGCCCTGCGCGTGGAAGAAAACGTAGTGCGAGTAGCTCTCGGCCAGGCACTCGTTGCGCTCGGCCTGGGTGCATTTTCGATTGCCGACAATCATTTCTCCTGCGGCGGCTTGGTGCGAGGCACGCGCCAAAGGGAAATGGCTCAAAACGTGCTGATCTACAACCTTGGCGCTGCGATCGACTCAGGACTTCAGGGATTCCGGCAAGCCCAGGCAACAGGAGGAGCGACCGTCTCGCCCTATGCATTCAGCTCCGGAGCCGCCAGTCGCGGCTTCATGCAATCGGGAACCGGAACCGTGCTCTTCGCGAACAATGTCTGTCAGCTCGAGGCCCGCGTCTCGCACCAGTTGTCCTTTTCATCGATCATGATCATGGCGCGAGACCACCTCATCTTTACCGGGAATGAATCCTGGGTGGATTCCCTGGTTCGCGATGTCTTCAGCGATGCGATTCTGACTGGCGGCAGCCTCAATGTCACCAGCAACCGCTTCCAGGAGTCTCCCCTCTCCGTTTACCTCTCGGGCCTCACCAATGGGCTCATGAACGTTACGTCTCAGAACATCTCGACCTTCTGCCTTGTGGTCGAGGGACCAGCCAACTTCCGCGTAGACCGTGACAATCTCGCTCTAATCAACATGGTTCTGCCCGGGACTTGCAGCAACATCCGCGGCAAGTAATACCAGGAACCAGTGGATGGAACTCCTGAAAGGATCAAGACCATGAGTACAGCGAAAAATTCTCAGCCGGACCTTCCCCAAGTCAGCGGAGCCGATGTCGACGCGGTTTTGCAAACTGCCGTTGACGCAGCGGACGGAAGCTCCGCGGAGACGCTCGGGAACATCACCTTGATCCATCAGGCGAGACTCTCGAGAATGCAGAGAAATTTTGCCGAGCTCAAAAATGCAGGCGCGAGCACGGACACTCTCCAGCAGGCTCAGGCGGCGATCAACACCAGCAACACCCGTATCGCGCAACTCTCGGCATTGCAGCAGCAGGCCGCGACTCCTGCTCCCACGGTCAGCCCCAATGGATGGGCTCTCCAAGGCCGGGTGCTCGGCGACTCGCTCGCGCCGGTCGGGCAGCTCACTGTATTTCTCGTCGATGGAAACAAAGTCTGGCAGCGGGAATACGGCTTTGCGTATACCGACAACACCGGTTATTTCCTCATCAACTATCCAGGAGAAGGAAGCTCAAAGCCGGACGACGCGAAGTCCTCCACCGCTCAGAAATCCAAGGCAAAGGAGGCCGCCGGCGCACCGGCCTCAACCCCAGAGTTGTTTCTCGAGATTGCAAACGCCCAGCGAAAGCCCATCTACCTCGCCTCTGACGCCTTCTCGCCGGCACTAGGCAGCACGACCTATCAAACCATTTCTCTCCCGGCTGGGCAGAAACCAATCGGCGACCCGCCCGCGGAGCTCAAAAGCACCGCGATTCCGCCCCGGGAAAAGAAGTCGACAACCGACTGAAGGCGTCAGCCGGACCGGCCACCGGAACGAGTTCGACTCTTTGAGTGAAGAGCGAATGGGGATCTCCAGGAACATCCGCTCTCCCCTTGACATTCGACCTGACTCGGGCTAATCTCAGGTCGAATGTCGACTAGAGAGCCTGACAACCGATCCGGACTCCTGCAGGGCACCCTCGACCTGCTGATTTTGCAAACCGTTGCTCTCGGACCTGTGCATGGTCACGCCATTGCCAAGCTCATTGAAAGCCGCTCTCGAGAGGTTCTGCAAGTCGGGCACGGCTCTCTTTATCCCGCACTGCAGCGGCTCATCAAAGACGGCCTGATCGCAGGCGAAGACGGCACATCCGAGAACAATCGCAAGGCCAGGTTCTATCGGCTTACCGCAAAGGGTCGTAGAAAGCTCTTCGCCGAAACGTCGCGGTGGCATCGATTCTCTGAAGCGATCACGCAGGTTCTCACCCCGCTCCCACAGGAAAGCAAATAGCGCGGCAGAAACGCGGAAAGGTTCCCGGCATGACCTGGTGGAAAAATCGCGCCGAACGGCTGCAAGGCGAAATCGAGGCCCACATCGACTTCGAAACCCAGGAAAACATCGAGGCCGGGATGTCGCCCGACGAAGCGCGGCACGCGGCGGCAAGGAAATTCGGCAATATACTGCTGGCACGCGAGAAGTCGCGCGAGATCTGGGGATGGTTGTGGGCAGAGCGGCTCTGGCAGGACATTCGTTACGCTCTGCGCGGGTTCAGGCGAAATCCCGGCTTCGCAACCGTGGCTTTGCTTTCGCTCATGCTCGGCATCGGCGCCAGCGTTGCATTGTTCAGCGTAGTCTATGGCATTCTCATCGCACCCTATCCTTACTCCAAGCCCGATGAAATATGGGCTCCTGCAGTCCTCGGCCCCAATGATTCACCGCGCGGATGGCACCGCTATACGCGGCGCGAGTTTCTCGAGATTCAAAAGCTTTCAGCATTCGCCGATGTAATGGCCACCGATGTGCACGCCGTGCTGATGACTGGCGACAACAGCACGGAAAGTTTCTACGGTGTGTTCCTCACCGGCGGCGCCTTCAACTTTATCGGCGTCAAACCGCTGATCGGTCGAACGATTCAGCCCTATGACATCCGCGCCGGGGGTAAACCCGATGCCGTAGTGGTGCTCACGTACGGATTGTGGCGTCGAATGTTCGACGGCGACCGGAACGCTATCGGCAAGACACTGATTCTCGACGGCCTTCCGCACACGGTAATCGGCGTCATGCCGCCCCGATTCGGCTGGTGGACCAACGAGTCGTTCTGGCTCCCGATGCCCATGGACCTCGCGAATGATACTCGGATCAATGTGATCATGCGCCTGGGTCCGGGAATCACCAGGGAAATGGGCGAGCAGCAGTTGAATGAATTGAATGTGCACCTGGCCCAGGTAAATCCGCGCGACTTCCCCAAGGGTCAGATGCACACCGTTCTGCTCAATTACATGGACATCACCCAGGCCAGCGGATCGATGAAATCGAGCCTTGACCTGCTCCTCGCCGCCGTCGGTCTTTTGCTTTTGATCGCTTGCGTGAATGTGGCCAACCTGCAGTTGGCGCGAATGACTGCGAGATCGCGGGAGATCGCGATGCGGATGGCGATCGGAGCAGGACGTGCACGGCTGGTGCGGCAATTGCTCACAGAGAGCGTCTTGCTCTCATTCCTGGGCGGTGCCCTCGGTGTGTTGTTCTCTTTCGCCGTTGTCAAAGCGATTGTTGCCTTGATTCCTCCCGACTATGTGCCCAACGAAGCGCGCATCACCATCAATGGATATGTCTTGCTTTTCTCGCTGGGTGTTTCGATGTTAACCGGCATTCTTTTCGGACTGGTGCCGGCTCTTCGTTCCTCTCACCCCGATCTGTCCGACGTGCTGAAGGATGGTGGAAGCAGTGCCGGCGGAAGCACTCGCGGGCAGGCCACGCGCAGTGGACTGGTTGTGGTTGAAATTGCGTTGTCGGTAATTCTGCTCACCGGGGCCAGCCTCGCGATTCGCAGCTTCATCAAGCTGCTGCAGACCGATCCCGGTTTCCAACCCGAAAAGACTCTGACCATGGATGTGGACTTACAACCTGATCGATATCCGACCGTGGAACAGCGAGACTCCTTTTACCAGGACCTGCTCGAGAAGGTCTCCAACCTGCCGGGCGTTGAGGCCGCGGCTATCGGTAACGGTGGGATGCCCTACAGTGGATGGGAATCCAACTATTCGCTCGAAGGCCAGCCGCGTATCGATGGCCGCAAGGTCGTGGTCTCACTCATCAGCGGCAATTATCTACGTACGCTCGGAATTCCGTTGAAGCGAGGACGAAACTTTACCTCGGCGGAGATACAGAACGGCATGCATGTGGCGCTGATCAACGAGAGTGCGGCAAGGCTCTGGCCGGCAGGCACCGACCCCACTGGCCAACGCATGCAGGTCGACGCCCTGGGTCAGCCCGTCCCGCCAAAGGTTCTGGTGGCCGCGGGAATCGGCCCGGAAATAACCATTATTGGCGTAATCGGCGATACAAAAAATGACGGATTGCAGGACGCCACGTTGCCGGCTGTGTACGTGCCTTACACGCTATTCGTACCACCGTCGCGGCAGCTTACAGTCCGGACAATTGGCGAACCTCTGGGCATCCTGAACGCGGTGCGGCAGAAAGTTCACGAGATGGACAAGGGCGTAGCGCTTAGCCGACCGCTGACCATCGATGAGATGCTGGGCCACGAGACCGAGCAACCGCGCTTCAACATGGCGCTCTTCAGCGGATTCGCATTCCTGGGTCTTGCTCTCGCAGCGATCGGCATCTACTGCGTCATTTCCTATAACGTAACCCAGCGTGTGCACGAGATCGGTGTGCGTATGGCCCTGGGAGCGTCGCGTGCCGATATCTTGAGGTGGGTGCTCCGAGCGGCCGCAAAGGTAACGGCCATCGGCCTTTTCATCGGGCTTTGCGCGGGTATTTCCCTCGAAAAACTCGTTCGATCCAATGTATTCGGCACCGCAAGATTCGACAGTGCTTCTTTCGCCGCGGTAATGGTCTTGCTGTCCAGCGTCGCTTTGCTCGCTGCCTGGATCCCCGCACGACGAGCCGGCAAGCTCGATCCCGCGACCACACTTCGGAATGAGACATAACCTGCAATTGCGAAAGCTTCGGCGAACATCAGGCTGCTGGATCTACCAGGTTCCGCGCAGAGGCGTGCTCCTCGGGAAGTACTCGCACGCGGCGGCGTTTCGTCACAAACGCAAATAGCCATTGCAGTGTAACGAACAGCCGATTCGCAAATCCGATCAGAAAGTAAATATGCACTCCTGCCCAGACTAACCATGCCGGGAAGCCCACAAACCGTGCAAACCGCAAATCCGCGACGGCATACGCCCTCCCGACAATTGCGAGCTCACCCTTATCCCAATACCAGAAAGGTTTTGGCTGTGCACGCCCCGTCACGCGGCGCCCAATGACCTCCGCCACGTACCTGCCTTCCTGGATTGCAGGTTGAGCTACTCCCGGCAACAGCACCGGCGTTTGCGACTTGATGCCAAACAGATTTCGAACCGGCGCCACCACATGGGCGGTATCGCCGATTACAAAAACTTCCGGGTGATTTCTCGCGGACATGTCCGGCTCCACCATGATCTTCCCCACCTTGTCCGTCTCCGCCCCCAGCCACCGCCCGGCTGGAGACGCGACCACACCAGCTCCCCACAGTACAGTCCCGGCCGGAACTCTCTGTCCGCCCACCACGACTCCATCCGAGTCCACACTCGTGACACGAGTGTTGGTGACAACCTCGACACCTAAGCTCTCCAGGTGCCGTTGCGCTTTGAGGGAAAGCATCTCCGGATAACTGGGCAGAATGCGAGGCCCGGCCTCATAGAGAAGGATCCTGGCCGATTGCGGGTCTATATGTCGGAAGTCGTGCACCAACTCGATGCGCGACATCTCTGCCAGTGTGCCCGCCATCTCAACGCCCACGGTTCCCCCACCGACTAGCACGAACGTAAGCTGGCCACGGATTTCCTCATCTCCGGCATGTTCAATCGAAGCCATTTCTTCAGCCCGCTCGAACGCGCACAGTATCTTGCTGCGGATAGCATCGGCATCATCGAGTGATTCGAGGCCTGGAGCGCTCTGTCGCCATTCTTCGTGCCCAAAATAGTTGTACTGGATGCCGGTCGCGAGGATGAGGAAGTCATACGGCAAATCACCTCGTTTCAGATGAACGATGCGTTCCGCGGAGTTGATACCCGTCACTTCATCAAGCAGCACATCAATATTTTTCTGACGACTGAGGATTGACCGCAAAGCGCCGGATATTTCATCCGCAGAGAGCAGCCCCGTGGCTACCTGGTACAGCATCGGTCGAAAGAGATGATAATTCCGCTTATCGATCAGCGTCACACGAACTGGCGCGTTCCGCAGAGCACGGGCAGCGGAGAGTCCTCCAAAGCCGCCGCCGACAATCACCACCCGAGGTAGCATTCAGTGAACCTCACTAAGTCAGAATCACTTCATGAAATTAGACACGACCTTACTTACCCGCTCACCAGTGGTGGAGCGGCGCTGTCAGCTAGCTTTCTTATGACTCTCTTTCTCCCGGGTCGCCACCGCAACGCCAATAGGCTGAGAATGTTCGTCCGGAGTTTGGGCTGCGAACTGAGTCAGCCAGTCTTCGAAGCGGATCTTTCCGAGCTTCGCGTCGTCTTCGGGGACCAGCGTTCGCTCCTTCACCTCGATGCCGTAGTAGCGCCCGTGCGGGTCAGCGACAACCTCGCGCGTATCTTTGCTCGCGGCCAGGCCACGTCGGATGAATTCATCGAGGCGAAACTTTTCTGGACCACCGATCTCGACAATGCTGTTTACCGGCCGACCTGCTGCAACCCTGCCCACGGCACTCGCGACATCGTCGGCAGCCATGGGCTGGATGAGCACGGATGGCAGGCGTACCTTGTTGCCCTCGGTGGAAACATCAGCGATGCCCTTGAAGAATTCGAAGAACTGCGTCGCGCGCACAATTGAATAAGGGATCGAGGATGCCTTGATCAAATCTTCCTGCGCGATTTTTGCACGGAAGTAGCCGCTCTCGAGCATGCGCTCAGTTCCTACGACTGAGAGAGCAACGTGATGTCCTACGCCGGCTGCCGCTTCATAGCTGAGGAGGTTACGGGTTGATGTTTCAAAAAACTTCAACACGGCTGCGTCCTCCCACGAGGGAGAGTTCGATACGTCAACGGCCACGGCGGCATCCTTCAGCACTTCGGCCAGCCCTTCGCCCGTAAGAGCGTTGACTCCCGTGCTGGGTGCTGCGGTTACCACTTCATGTCCATGTTCACGAAGCCTGTTGACGAGCTTTGATCCAATCAGACCAGTGCCGCCGATCACAACAATTTTCATGATGATCTCCTTCACTCGTGGCCGACGCATTCCGAAGCCATCAGCCTCTGGTGTTCGCTAAGACAAAACATACGGGGGGTGCCTGTAGTCTGGGCTTGTGGGCCGCTGCGGGATGCGCGGCATCATGTGTTTGTAGCGGATGCCAGTTTCCTGCGCTGACAGCGAAAGAAAATTTTCCCCGCGTCAATGCAGATCCTGAGGAACTGACCAGGATCAGGGCGCACAATGGTCGAGCACGAGCGCGACCTGCTTCAAGGAGATGAGAATCACATAGCGCAACCTCCGGGGAAGAGGGGCAACTTGCGCCTTGTTAGCATTCTACTGCGAAAAACCTCGCTTGATCACGCGGACACTCCTTGGCCTATCCTGCGCAAAAACACCGAGCTATGCTGCCCAGTCAAAGAACTGACGCGCCTCGCGATACCTTCCGATCAGATATTGCTCTTCGCGAAATCAAGCCAAAACCTGCGGTCCGGGCGCTGTTTTCAACGGCAACCAGTTCCTCTTGGGCGGCCGCGTGATGCCCTAGCTTGTCCGCGAGTTCCGCCTGCAGAAGCCTGTCTTCCAATTCGAGACCCGCAAATCCGAGTCTCCGCGCCTGCTGATCTATCTGCACCAGCAAAGGTCGCGAGTCGGCTGGGTGATCGGAGTTAAGCTTCACCTGCGCTCCAACCAATGCGCATCGCAGGCGCACGAATTGGTTCTGGCTCTTCTCTGCCACGCTCCGCGCGGCTTCAATTTCCTTCTGTGCATCGATCTGCTTCGCCTGCGTAAGCAAAGCCTTGACGAGCACCACGCTGGCCATCAGTTCGTCATCCGAATAGTTTTGTTGATGGAATTCGTCTCGAAGTTTTCGGGCTGCTGTTTCAGCTGCGGCCGCGTCACCTTGCTCAACCGACACCTGGGCTAATGCGGTCTCGGTTTCCGCCGCCATCTGCTTCTCTCCCGCCTGGGTTCGCATTCCGAGGGACTCTTCGTACGATTTCCGGGCGCCGCCTAGATCGCCTCGATCCAGCAGCACATCGCCTTGGCCTGTGAGGATGAACGCGATGGCATTCTTGTCCTCGATCTCCTTAGCCGTGGCCTTGGCCCGCGTATAAAAGATGTCCGCTGTTTTCAGATTTCCACTTTGTCGGGACAGGTCGCCGAGATTATTCAGGTTCAAGGCGACCCCCTCCTTGTCTTCGATCGCCTGGTAATCGGGAAGTGATTCTTCCAGCAACTTTTTCGCCTCAGCTAGATCACCAAGGGAAAGACGAACCGCTGCAATGTTGCCCAAGGCCGTAGCGGAGTCCGAAATGTTTCCAACTTTACGAAATCCCGCCAGTGCCTGTCGAAGCATCTTCTCGGCTCCGTTCAGATCGCCCCGCTGGAAGTAGAGCGCCCCAAGATCGGTGCGCATGATCGATTCCCCATTCAGGTCATGGGCCGTAATGCTGGCGTTGAGCGCATCCTCGCAATCGCTCATCGATTGCGGGTTGCCGACCGCTGGACCCTGTTGGCACAAAATTCCAAGGGTCCGGGCCACCAGGACGTGCGACCCAATTGCGTTTGCCTTCGCGATCGCACGTTTTGCGGCTTCTTGGGCACGATTGAAGTCAGTATTAATCCACGCCGTAGCCTCGGTAACATCGATTCGCGCGTCGTCGCCCATCGGGGCAGGAAGGCGACGAAGCGTGACCAGTGTCTGCAATGCATCGGAACGCTTCACATTGTTTTGTGCCGACGCCAGCAGCAACCCATATTCCAGGTTGTCCGGAAAGAGACGGAACAGCGCCTGGTAGGCTGCCACGGCCTTGGGCCAATCTGAAATCGACTTTCGATAGGTTCCTTCAACCAGAAGTCGCTGTTCTTGTGAGAGATGAATCGAGAGGTCGACAGCGCGTCGCGCCTCCTTGCGGGCCTTCACTTCATAACCGGAATGCATCAAGGCATCCGCCAGGGCCGAATGGGCCAACGGGTAGTTGGGATCCGCCTCGATCGCTTCGCTCAACAAGCTCCGGGCTGAAACCAGGTCGAAACCCCAAAGTTTTTCGCGTCCTTCTGCGAATAGTCGTGCGGCTTGATCGTTCGATGGCATTGCGGCTCGAGTGGCGATCGAGTTCTCTGACGATAGCGCGCGCAGGCCAAGCTTCTTACGCAGGTCCTGCCCGGCTCGCTCGGCGAGTTCGAACAGGTCATTTTCGTCACCCGAAAGTGCTTCTTCAGCAATGGTCTCACCGGCTGCGGTGTCCTGGATCCGCAAATCCAGGCGGATTTTTCTTTCTACGGGCAGCAGCGTGTACGAGCCCAGCACGACCACATCGGCACCCGCATCGTTCCGCAGTCGCTGCAAGGTGGAATGAGCCAGCGTGTCTTCATCCGCCAGCAACAGGTCATTTTTTGCCCGCGCCACATCTTCACCCGATACCATGCGTAGTTCGCCGCCGGCCCCAAGCTCGGTATTGAGCATTTCAGAGAAAGCCGCCGATAGCCATTTGTCTTCGGGGCGCCCCGGCAGATTGCGAAAGCCCAACACCGCGACCGATCGCCTGATATTGACCGACGACAAAGCACTGTGCGCCTCGGCACTGTTCACGGCGGGGCGAAGCAAGGAACGAAAAGAATAAAGCCCCAGGCCAACCACCACGACTGCAATGCCGGCGAACATCTGATTGCGGTCAAACCGAGTCGAGCTTCGCACCGCAATCGGGGTGGATATCTCGCCTGCGCGCTCTGCCGGGAGGGTCACTGGAGCATGCTCGCTGACCGGAGCCACAAACCTGTATCCCCGCCGCGGAATTGTCTCGATGAACCTTGGGTTCGCGGGAACGTCGCCAAGTGCCTCACGGAGCTTACCAACAGCCACGCTCAGGGATGCGTCGAAGTCCACAAACGTATTCCCCGGCCACAGCCGATGACAAATGGCCTCGCGGCTCACGATCTCGCCGGAATGTTCAAGCAAAAGGATCAGCAGCTGGAACGGCTGTTCCTGCAGCTTGACTCGCACCCCCTTTCTTTGCAGCTCTCCCGTGTGGGGGTTTGCCTCGAACATGCCGAAGCAGAAAATCGAATCGGATTTTGGCTTGTCCATCATTCGGATTCACTTGAATGTTCGGGGAGGAAGCAACTGAAACGCACATGGAGTTTTACCACAGATCAGGTGTGGACAAGTATGGTTCGTTTAGAGGCGACCGCAATCTGCTGATAACTATCCTCTTACCTGTTTAGCAAGTCTTTGGCCGTTGTTTCTTTGACTCCCATTCAAATCTCCCCCAACGTGTCGATGTCTGAAGACAGAGTCTTCGAATCCTGGAGGTGGTCATGGGTAAGTTTAGGAGAGTCAGCAACGATCAGGAACACGTTGGAAAGCCATTCGGTCATGGAACTGCCTCGCGCCGAAGCGTGATCGGAACAGCCACTGCAACACTCACCGCAATTGTGGGTGCCCTCCTCCTGGCGGCGGCAACCCAGACCCCGGTCAATGCTTCCATCAGCGTCAGCCCAATGAAGGGCAACGGAACAACCGGATATGTCGCGAAGTTTATCGACGAATATTCCATTGGAAACTCCGGCATCTTTGAGTCACTCGGGAACATTGGAATCGGCACCATCACTCCGCAGGCGAAGCTCGACGTCGTAGGGAATCTCCGGATCGAAGGAATTGGGAACGCACTGGTATTTCCCGATGGCTCGGCCGTTCACAACCGCGCCGAGCTCATTGGACCGCCGGGACCACAGGGTATTCAGGGACCACAGGGGCAAGTTGGCCCCGCGGGTCCGACCGGACCGACAGGACCGCAAGGCCCTGCCGGAGCCAACGGTGTTGGCCACGCCTACGCGAATAGCAACAGCGGAGACGTAATTCTCGACAACAGTTTTCCGACTGTTATCTCCGTAACCGTCCCCGCTGGCAGCTATCTCATCTTCGCCAAAACCATGGTTATCAATGCCGATGGTTCAGATCAAAATGCCATTTGCAAGCTCAGCACCGGTGACACAACCGAGGTGCATCTCTCAGGAGTTCGCGATGGGGGAGACAGCGAGGCTGTGCCCGTACAGGATGCCGTCGTGAATGTTCCCGACGGAACCACAATCTCCATGAGTTGCGCGACCTTCGATGGCTTGGCGAGGTACGCAAAACTCACCGCGATCGCAGTCGACACAGTCAATTAGGCGTGCATCGCCCGACGCTTTCCTCCCCCAGGAATTGCAGATTCACATGCAGCGCAAAGGTACGCGGGATTCGATGTCCTCCAGGCCTAGATCCATCGAGGAGAGATGTTCAATTCCCGCAGTTTGGCGATGAATAGTCAACCCAATCGCGCGCAGGAGGCAAACCATGAGCAACTTTTGCGGTACGTGCGGCTCACCGCTGGCTGACGGGCAGAAGTTTTGCGGCAAATGCGGAGTCGCGAACTCAGCAGTTCAACAAACAGCCCCATTAACGGAGCCTCCCGCTTCAGCCTCTGCCCCGGCAGCTTACGCACCGGTTGCCTCGTCTCAGGCGGTCATCACGCCGGCTCCAACGCCGGCGCGTTCCAACGCTCTGCTCAAAGTTGCCATTGCCGCGGTGGTCGTGCTCTTCGTCGGCGGTGTGGCTGCGCTTGGCGCGGTGTATTACGTGGTCCACAAGGTCAAGGAAAAGGCGGAAGCAGTTTCGAAGCAGGCGCTCGGCGAAAACTCCGCCAGTTCCGGCGGCGGACTGACGTCACTGCTTCAGAAGGCAGCATCATCGACGACTTCGGATGACAGCGACGGTTTCAAAGGGGATCCATGTCGCTTCCTCAGCAAAGAAGATGTCTCCCGCGCCGTTGGCGTCGAGATTGTCCGCGCACAAGCGCAGGACGCTGGTTGCAGCTACATTGCCAAGGGTGACCCGGCGGACATGGTCTCCAAACACATGACCTCGATGGTCACAAGTCAGGCCAAAAGTAATGGGACACAACCCACCGCCGACCAAACAAAAATGATGCAGCAAATTACCGGAGCCTTCTTTAAGCAACAGGAAGCTTCTGACAAGAACCTCTCGAAACAAGCGGCGACCGGTGAGGTCCTCATCCTTTCAGTCAGCTTCAGCACCCGCAACGCCGAACTCGAAATGAAAATGAACCGCGCCGCCTTCAACCACATCACGGGCGGCAACGCTGACGGCAAAACTACTGATCAGAAAGCAACAGGCGATCTTGACGGCATTGGTGACGACGCGTACGAGATGGGCGGAAGCAGCCTTATCTTCCGGAAAGGCGGCACCGTTGTTCACATGATGTTCCCTCAGTGCCCCTGCGATGCCAACGCCATAAAGCCGCTCGCCGCGAACGTCGCCACCCAGTTGTAAAACCAGCACCGGATTTGAAAAGGGAGAATACTCATGAGCTTTTGTCAGAACTGCGGACGCCTCCTCACTGAAAACTCATCTGCCTGCCCACTCTGTGCCTCCTCAGGTGCTGCGGCAGTTGCCGCTCCGGCCCCAGCCGCAGCCGGACTTCAACCGCATTCCGCCGCGGCCCTCACCTACCTTGCCGGATTTATTACGGGCATCATCTTTCTGCTGATCGATCCATATAAGGCAGACCGTTTCGTGCGATTCCACGCTTTCCAGTCCATCTTCTTCAACGTTGCCTGGATTGGTTTTTGGATTGTGTGGATGATCGCGGGATTGGTCCTGAGCGCCATTACCAAGGGCCTGTTCATCCTCGTCGAATTGCCGGTAAATCTGCTCCTGATGGTCAGTGGATTCTGTCTCTGGGCCTACCTCATGTACAGCGCATCGCAAGGCAAAACATTCAAGCTCCCTTTCATCGGTGCACTCGCCGCAAAGCAGGCTGGCCTCTAATGCGTACGCAAACCCAAAAGAGTTTTCGATGCGGTGCTCCTCTGCAGGCAGCCCTGGGCATCGCACTCTTCCTCTGGGTTGCAGCGTTAACCGGCTGCTCCGGATGCAAGTCTGCGATCACTGGGAAGCAAGCAACCCCCTCCACCCCTGCAATCTCTCGAGGAAATAGCGGCGAGGGATCAGCGCATGTCAGCTTTCGTCCTGAAGTTGTTGCTCTCGAAGAGAACGACGCAGTTCAGTCCCTTCGCGGGGTCAGTTCCAATGGCATGGCTTTCGTCTTTGACTCCGGAAACAGCAAGATTGCGGGGCTCAAACCGAATGACGTTCTCTTTGTAAAAAACCGCATGGCCCGCAAGATTCTGGCAGTCGACAGGCAGGGCGATGAAACCCTGATCCTCACCCGCCTCGCCAGTCTGCCGGAAACCCTGGTCGATGGCAGGATCTCTCTGCACAAGCCGATGCACTTTGCAGACCTCCGCGCCGCTGCTCCGCCACAGTCCCCCTTTTCTAGAAGGCTGGCCGACGCACTTTCGCTTGAACCGGTCTACGCCCAAACCCAGGCTCAGTCCGACGACGCCGCGATCAATGCTGGGTACGATCAGGGCAAGAAAGCGCTGAATGCCACTATTAAGGGTTACAAAGACGTCATCGATGGTTGGGACACTGACTTTGACGCGACACCCGAAAATGGAAAACTCCACCTTGCGCTCAAGCTCACGCGAAACCTGGAAACCGTCATTTCTGAAATCGATGCCGATGGATATCTGGAAGATTTCGACACCCTTCTCGACACCAGCCTGAGCGGAGGTTCCCTTACTGACCTCGAAGGAACTTTCAAAAATGTCAACGGCGCGATGGACATCCATTGGTCCATCGGCCAGACAAAACCTGGCGGCGATGGAAAGAGCGTACACATTGAATTGCCCAGCATCGTCAGCACTTCCCTTTCCCCCTTGCTCGATGGACTGCCTATTTATTTGGATATCAGTGGCGCCGTAATCGTGCAGCCCGTTACCACGGGCGGCGACGAATTTGCATCCGGCTCCTATCACCTCACCTACGACGGATACCAGCATTTCAAGCTGGCCAAGAGTTCTCTGTCCTCCGACGGTCCCATCAACATGAGCTTCGACCCAGGAGACGCGAAGGGGATATCTCTCGCTCCCACCGCGATGGTGCTCGCACTTGCAGCGCCGCGTATCCAGCTCACATTCGGTGGCCCGGCTCTCGATGTGTTCAACGTGAAAGGCCTCAAAGAGGCTTCCGACACGGTCGACAAATGGGCCGACAAGGTCGCGCAAAAATATCTTTCTCCAGACGCCTACCAACTATGGAAAGGCGCGACCGACACCATCAACCAGGCAATAAGCGCTGTACAGAACACGGGAGCGATGGCGTACCTGCGCGTGCTTACCACTACCACGGCTATGCATGGCGGTTCCGCAACCATGTTCCCGTGCCGGCGTGAAACATGGGATTTCTTCGTGACCGTCGGAGTCTCGGCGCAGGCCCTCGGGGTCCCGGCAGGTTCGCTCTCAACGCGCATTGCCGAGAAAAAGATCCAGCGACAGCAGCCTCCGGATGGAGGCCTGTGCCGGGTCAACTAGGTTCGCGTTGATTCGCGATGTCCAATGAAGGGTGAATCCATGACCTACTGCACCGAATGCGGAAGCCGAATTGAGGGGCGTCAAGTTCTGCACAGATTGCAGCACTCTGACCTCTTCCACGGCCACGCACGCGCAACCGAGGCCGGTGATTCTCAACCCAGCAATGCAGCGACACCGGCAAAGATGGAGACCGATCTATAGGAGAAAAAGAAGGTGGAAATCCATGGCATCTATTTCGACTTCGCCAGCGACCATCTCAAGCCAGAATCGAAACCCGTTCTCGACCAGATAGCACAAATCATGCAGAAATATCCTGATTGGAAGCTCTCCGTTAGCGGACACACTGACAACGTTGGAGGCGATTCATACAACCTCGATTTGTCGAAACGTCGTGCTGCCGCTGTCAAGCAGGAACTTGTCGCCCGCTATCACATTGTCCCTGACCGGCTCACGACCAATGGTTACGGTGCATCAAGCCCCATCGATACAAACAATACCCTGCAGGGTCGAGCGCGCAATCGCCGCGTCGAACTTACCCGCGAATAAAATGTCCAACATTCTTCCCCCTCAAGGAGATGGAAAATGAAAGCAAAATGGTTCCCCGTCCTTGCCGCCGCGGCCCTGCTACCGTCGCTCGCAAATGCTGACGTTACTTATCAGGAGACAACAAAAATCACCGGCGGCTCCCTGAAGCAGATGCTCAAACTCGCTGGCGCATTCAGTTCCCAGGCCAGGCAGGCAGATTCCGACACGGTGACTACAGTGTCGCTACACGGTAATCGCATGGTCCGATCGAATCCCCACCAGACCGAGATCATTGACCTGGATCAACGCACCATCACCTTCATTGACCACGACAAGCATAACTATTCCATCGTCACTTTTCAGCAAATGCAGCAATTCATGGCCAATGCCGCGGCCAGCGCGAAACAACAGCCCACAGCTTCCAATGCTCCCGCGCCCGCGTCCAACAGCGCTCAAATGACCGTCGATGCGCATGTCGGTTCCAACGGGGCAACCCGCACCATCGAGGGCCTTGAAGCCAAAGAAGCTCTCGTTACCGTAACCATGATTGCCAATTCCAATGACGGCTCGAACGTCAAGGCGGGAATGGCCGCAACCAGTGAGATGTGGCTCGTCCCCGAAATCCCCGGTATGGATGAGCTGCGTGCATTCAACCAGCGAATGATGCACGAACTGGCCTTCGACACAGCTGGAAACCAGATGTCAGGCATGCTGACCACTCAACCCGGTGGCGCTGAAGCTCTGGCCGAATTAAAAAAAGAAGCAACCAAGGTACAAGGCTTCCCGGTTCTGCAGGTCACGCGCGTGGGTGTATCCACTGACGGGAAGCCCCTTCCTCCCCCGTCTGTCGCGCCCACTCAAAACAGCCAGGGAACTTCCTCGAACGCAGGAAATGTAACTCGTGAAGTAGCTACTGATACAGGAACGCAAACCGCCGGCAGCGAGGTGGGCAAACTCGGTACCTTCGGACGCGCTCTCGGAAACTCCAGCCTCGGCGCATTCATGCGCCACAATCACTCGCAGCCCAAGCCAGCACCAGCCGCCGCCGACAGTGCGGCTGGCGATGGCGTACTCCTCGAAAGCCAGACCAGCATCGATCACTTCTCCACCGCTCCCGCAGACACGAGCAGCTTCAACGTCCCCGCGGGCTACAAGCAGATCGCTTCACCCATGGTCAAGAATGCTCAATGAATGCTCGTTCTCGTCCGTTCCATCCGTAGAAAAACGGTCAGGAAGTCGTGAACGCCAATGACCCAGCCGCGAAGCGGATCAGGGTTTCAAAAACAAACTCAACACAGGAGGAACTATGAAGAAGTCCAGCCTATGTCTTGGTCTTGCATTTGCGGTGCTCAGCGGTGTTTCGCCGGTATCCGCGGTCGCGCAGGAGAAGCCGGGAAATGTAATCATGATTCGCGAACTCACGCCGAAATCCGGTGCTCGACTGCAATTGGAAGAGGGGTTGAAGCAGCTTGCCGCGTGGCGCGCATCCATCAAGGATCCTCAAGCGAATGTAGTCTTCGAGCAAATCACCGGCGAAAACAAGGGCATGTTTGGATTGGTTAGTCGCGGGATGCACTGGGCAGACCTCGACAAACCGCCAGCCCCTCCTGCAGAGGCTCGTGCGGAATTTGAAAAAGCCATGGGTGATTCCGTCGCCAGCGGTGCCCTGAGACTCTATGAGGAAATCCCCAACCTGGGCCATGCGGGCTATCCAAACGGCAATCAACCCGCAAAATACTATGAAATCGAAACCTTTCACGTGCCGCTCGGCAAGGAGGACCGCTTTACCGCGGCACTCGCTCGCTTTCGGGAGGCGATCGAAAAAACCAAGGCACAAGTCGATCTCAGCTGCCTCGTTCTGGCTGAAGGAGGCCAATATGGCACCTGGGTTCTCGTGTTCGGTCACACTAACGCGGCGGAACTCGCCGGTCCCTACCCGGATGAAATCCTGAAACAAGCGTTTGGCGCTGCCGAAGCGAAGTCCATCGTCGACGAGTTCGCAGCCGTGTCCGGCGGCTTCTTCACTGAAGAAGTCATCGCATACCGGCCCGACTTGAGTTACTTCCCAGGAACAGCGAAATAAGATAAGAAGACGCAGATAGATGCGCGGCTAAAAGGGCGGCAATCGAACCGCCCTTGCAACTGACAGAAAGAACGATCGCTCGCAAGGTGTCGCGGCTTGAATTCACCCTCCATAGCGCAATCTGAACACCGGTACTTCTCTCTCGTGGCCATCAGTGTCACCCTGACAGTACTCGCCGGATTTGTGCCGCTCTACACGTTGCGCATCCTGCGTCACGACCCGAATCTGACCTTGCTCGTGCATGCGCACGGTTTCGTGATGGCGGCGTGGATTGCGCTGTTTTTGACCCAGACTCTGCTCATCGCGAACCATCGAGTTGACTTGCATCGCCGTCTCGGGACCCTCGGCGCGGGCCTTGCGTTACTGGTGCTCATGGTTGCTGTGCCCACTCTAATCAACGCCGCCGCGCGCAAGTCGCACGACGTGCACAGTACTCGCTTTTTGTGGATGCTGGCAGCGTTTGACGGCATTGCCTTGCTTTTGTTCGCGGGCCTCGTCGGCACTGGATTGTTGCTGCGCCGCCGCCCCGATTACCACAAGCGATTAATGTTGCTGGCCACGCTCAGCCTGCTCGGCCCAGCATTCGGCCGCCTTACCGCATACGCAAACGGACTTCGAGGCGACAACGATTTCGGCGTGCTGCTGCTATGTGCGGGAACTGTCCTGGCTTGCGTGGCGGTCGACACGGCTAGGTCCCACCGATTGCACCCGGCCTTCCTCTGGGGTGGCGCGTCCGTCATCGCCATGGTTGTTGCCACTTACCTTGCCAAGCTGATGCTGTAGCGTTCTGGCCGCAACCTTTATTGATATGCGAATTTCATCGGGAGTTTTGCGATCCGACCCAGCGCAATCTTCGCCTCATCCGACATCATTTCACCGCACGCGCTGGCTCGATGCACGGACTATAAGGCGGGGCGGAATCAATTTGACGTTCGTGCCCGTTGATCTTTCCTGACCAGCAAGACGCATCGCCATTGCTGCTGCGTGCTTGCCAATCGCGTTGCTGTCCTGGTCGACCGACGTCAACGGCACGCGCAGGAAGTCAGAATACGAAAGGTTCCCGCAGCCCACCACGGCAATGTCCTCGGGAATGCGCACGCCCGCTTCCAGGATTGCGCGCATCACCCCTATTGCGACTGGATCATTGAAGCAAAATATTCCATCTGGCCGCACCTTGCTTGCCAGAAGCCTCGTCGCAGCCTCATATCCGCCCCTCTCCCCTCGATGATCCCCCGAGGCTCCGATGGAGATAATGTGCTCCGGCAGTGGGCAGCTTTTGCAGGATGCCAACGCTTGTTTGTAGCCCTCCATTCGGCCAATGGCCGTGCTCACTTCCGGACCGCGAACATGCGCAATTCGTTTACACCCCTGTTGGATAAGGTGCAAAGTGGCGAGCTCTCCCACCACCCGATCGTCCACACCAACAAAGTTGGCACGAAGATCGGGGAATCGCCGGTCCAACAGAATTATTGGAATCTTCTCCGCTTCCAGGCGATGAATGTCTTCGGATCCGTCCTGCGTCGAAGCAATCAGCATCGAGTCCACGCGCCTGGCAAGCAATTGCTGGATTTCCTGTCGCTCGAGTTCTGGATCATCATCGCTCGACGAGATAAACAAGCTATAGCCGTGCTTCCTCACTCCAGCAGATATCGCTTTAGCAATCTGCGTAAAGAATGGATGCATCAGATCCGGAACCACCAAGCCAATTGTGTAGGTTCGTCCCGAAATCAGTGATCGCGCGGCAAGGTTGGGCCGATAATTCAGTTCCTTCATGCGCTGCAGCACCAGCCTTCGCGTCTCCGGCCCAATGTCCGGATGATTCCGCAGCACCTTTGAGACGGTGACGACCGAAAGATTCAAATCGCTGGCAATGTCTTTTAGTCGCGCAGCCACGTGTAATACCCTCCGCATTCAATCGCGGTCCGTTTCAAATGTTGATCGAGGATCTTGAACCGATTCTATCGGATCCGGATCTGAGATCTCCCGTCCTTCCGTTGAAGCCCTGGCCGCGCCAGGGCGTGCTGCAAAAGCTAAGAAACTGCAACCAAATTTAGAAGCTGAAGATCCAACGCCTCGACTGTAGCTGCAATCACAAAGTGACGAAACTATTCAGTTCGATTGAAATCTTAACTCAAAATATCGCTTGCTTTAACGTTAACTCTGCGTTATTGTTTCGTTCAATCTGGGAAATTGCACATATCCCCCAAAAGTGATCAAATAGCCGGTTTTCCCCAGGCCCATGGCGAAGTGCAACCCAGGATGATTCCAAACAGGGCTCCCGGTTAGGAAAGAGAACCATTTCGGAGGTCTCGTGATATGGAGCATGCATTTCGTTCAATCCCTTCGCTGAAAACCTTTACATTCAAGATGCTCGTCGGACTACTTTGCCTTCCCGCAATGCAGCCCGCCCTCGCTCAAATTGACCAGGGCGCCATTACCGGCACCATCACCGATTCTGCGGGAAAGACCATCCAGGGCGCGTCCGTAATGCTTGTCAACCAGGAGACCAATCTCTCTTTTGAGCGCTCCACCAACGGGGATGGCTACTACCGGTTTTTTCCCATCAAAATTGGCCTTTACTCCCTGACAGTTTCGGCGCCAAGCTTCGAAACGCAGAAACGGGAGAACATTCGCGTCAACGTAAGCGATGTCGTGGGTCTGAACGTTTCTCTTAAGCCTGGTACGGTGACCCAGACCGTCGAAGTCTCTTCAGAGGCCCCATTGCAGACCGAGGATGCCTCCACCGGACAGGTCTTCGCCACGTCGCAACTCGAGGACCTTCCGCTTCTGGATCGCAATTATCTTTTTCTCGCCCAACTCACCACCGGCGTCAACGCTCCGAACCAGGGCAATACGCAGACTTCCGGGTCGGGCTCTTTTTCATCGAATGGCAGCCGTGTCTCGCAAAACAACTTCATTCTTGACGGTGTCGATAACAACTCCAATATGCAGGACTTTCTCAACGGCGCAACCTACGCTGTTCGCCCTCCCCCAGAGGCACTCGAAGAGTTCAAAGTCCAGAGCAGCAATTACAGCGCGGAACTTGGCCGATCGACTGGAGCGGCGGTCAACGCGTCGATCAAGGCGGGAACCAACACCATCCATGGCTCCCTGTGGGAGTACTTGCGCAACGACCGTCTCACTGCCCTCAACTACAACTTCAATGCTCCAACGACGGAGCCGAAAACCGCATACCACGAGAACATCTTCGGCGCCACGCTCGGCGGCCCCATCCTCAAAAACAAGCTCTTTGTCTTTGCTGATGCCCAGGGGACGCGCATCAGCATTTTCCAACCGCAGCAAACCAACTTGACCGTTCCCACCGCAGCGGAGCGCACCGGCGATTTCTCGCAAATGCTCGATCCCACGCTCACCAACGGCAATGGTCCGATCACCTTGTACCAGCCTGGCGGCAATGTGACCTCGACCATAGGAGGCGTGGAAGCCGGGAAAGACCCGAGTCGCTATCTCACTTGCCCATCGGCGACTCCCACGTATCCAACTGCAATCCCGGGACAAAATGTCATTTGCCCCAGCAGCGTCAACTCCGTCGCACAAACCATTCTCAATCTGTTTCCTCTTCCCAACCAGGGGGTGACAGGACAGGTGGTGCAGAACTACACCGCTCCGGCGACCGCATCTCAGAACAACACCACCCAATATGATGTTCGATTGGATTACAACTTCAGTTCCAAAGATCAGGCATTCGGCCGCTACAGCTATAGCAACAATCCGTCGATCTATACCCCGCCGCTCGGTGTATTGGATGGCGGTGGCTTCGGGTCCGACGGCGCCGATACCAACTACGCCAAGAGCGGTCTGTTCAGCGAGACGCACTTCTTTTCTTCGACTCTCGTCAACGAATTCCGCGTAGGTTACAACTACTTGAGCGCCTCTTATTTGCCCGCAGACGCGCAAGTCAACGTTGCCGCACAGTATGGTCTGGGCGGCATCCCGTTTGGTCCCTCCCTTGGCGGTTTCCCGACCCTTTACTTCAACGGCGGCGGATCCAACTTCGGAATTGGTATCCCCAGCTACGAGCCTTCTGATGAAAAGCAAAACGTCATTGAGTTCATCGACAATGTCACCAAGACCTGGGGCAAGCACAGCTTCACAATTGGCGCCAACATTCAGCACACGCGCTTTTACGGATTGCAGTCTCCCGACTCCACCGGATACCAGGGATTCAGCGGAACGTACACCAGTGACCCCGGCGATGCTACCGGCGCTGTAACGGGTGCGGGCTTGGCCGACTTTGTATTGGACCAGGAAAATTACGCCCAGCTCAATAGCACTACCCCCATTACCGATCTCCGCTGGTACAACGCGGCCTATGTCCAGGACGACTGGAAGATTCGTCCGAATCTCACCCTCAATCTAGGCGTCCGCTGGGAATATACGCAGCCATTCGTCGCGCTGCACGATTTCCAGGCGAACTTCGAAGGCGATTACGCTGGTATGAATCAAGGCAGTGGAACCTTCTTCATCCCCCAGTCGCAGAGCGCGTACCCGATTCCCACCTTCCTCTCCACCGACTTCGCCAATGACAACATCGCGATCAAGTACACTTCGAATCGATCCCTGGTCAACCCGGACCATCACGAGATTGCACCGCGCATTGGGTTTGCCTATCAACCCACGCAGAGAACTGTCGTTCGTGGAGGCTTCGGTTTCTTCTACGGAGGTCAGGAAAACATCGGGCTGGGCTTGAACCTTTACAACAACCCGCCATTCTTCTTGACCAGTAACTTCAACCCAACGCCGAATCAGTGTTACAACACCACAGCTACCGGCGTTGTATGTCCCACGAATGGCCAGACGCTTGAGACCGGATTCGGAGCGGCGGCCACTTCCAATGCCGGCCTTGAAGCCAATGCGCAGTTGCCAACGCTGTTTGAGCAGGATCAGAACGGAAAGAGCACTTACACGGAATCCTACAATCTGAGCCTGCAGCAAAGTCTCACTCCCACCATCTCGTTCACACTCGGCTATCAAGGCAATGTGTCTCGTCACCTGCGGGTAAGCTACGCAGCGAACCAGTTTCCGGGCGTCATTCCTAACGGCGCGGATAGCCAGCTGTATCAGCCGTTCTTCGACTTTGGCAATATCATCAGGGTCACCAACGAAGGAATAGCCAATTACAATTCGCTTCAGGCAAAACTCGACAAGCGGTTTTTCGCATGGCCTGTCTTTTCTAGCCGGCTACAGTTGGTCGCACAGTCTCGACGACGCCGTCCAGCCAATCCAGGGAACCGACGGAGGTCAGGCCGGCAACCCCGCGTTTCTCGGCTTGATGTACGAGTATGGCTCCAGCAACACCGACGTTCGTAACCGATTCACCTTCTCGCCCCAGTACGATTTGCCATTTGGCAAAGGGAAGCAGTTCATGAATCATGGTGGCATTCTGGACGCCGTGGCCGGAGGGTGGAAGACCACCGCGATCTTCCAGGTGCAGACCGGCACGCCTATCGCATTCGCGCAGAGATTCCGCGTCGGTGATCCCTTCGGCACCGGCGGCACACCCGATCCGGTCACCCAGCACAACGAGCAGTGCGCCACGCAGGTTAAGACGATCGCTCACTGGTTCAACCCATGCGCGTTTTCCCAGGCACCGACAGCGTATGCGACTCAGGCGGAATACGACGCCGCTGTAGCCGCCGGCGGCAATGCAGTCCTGCTCAGCCAGGCCGGAACCCTGCCGTTTGGACAAAGAGGGCGCTTGACCGTCGCTGGACCGGGTTTCAACCGGCTTGATATGTCTCTCTTCAAGAGCTTCAAGTTGCCGTTCCGCGAGTCCGCTTTTGAACTGCGCGCAGACGGAATCAACGTGATGAATACTCCATCTTTTGGCGATCCCAACACCGGCATTACCGGGGGAAGCGCGGGCCAAATCAGTTCCACGAGGTTCAGCGGATTGCTACCCGATGCCCGCGTCATCCAGGTTGCGGGCCGCCTCACCTTCTAGAAATAAACTTCAGCCCATGCCGCCCTGCGAACCTCGGTTCCAGGGCGTCTTGGTCTGTGCCCAGCAACAAGGCGCAGCGCCACTTCCCTGCGCAACCACCGCGTGAATCCAGGCTCCCGACGTGCCTGAATTTCCGAGGCAATTTAAGATAACCTTCATTGCATGTCTCAAGAGACCTCAGGAACCAACCCGATCCTGTGCGCTTCGCTGCTCCGCCGCGTCGACGCCAAACTCATCGAGTTGCTACGCGACCTCCGCCCCGAAGAATGGGAACTCCAAACCATCGCTCCCGCCTGGAAGGTCCGCGATGTCGCCGCCCACATGCTCGATACCGCCCTTCGCAAGCTCTCCATGGTTCGCGATCACTCCTTCGTCGAGCAGGTTCAGATCCGTTCCGAGCAGGACGTCGTCAATCTCGTCAATCGCCTTAACCGTGAAGGCGTCACGGTCTACCGTCGCCTCAGCCCTCCTGTCCTGATCGGCCTCATAGACCTTGTCTGTCGCCAGAGCGCAGACTTCCACGAATCGCTCGACCCGTTCGCGCCCGCCGTCTTCAACGTCGGTTGGGCCGGCGAATCCGCGTCTCTCAACTGGTTCGACACCGCGCGTGAACTCACCGAGCGCTGGCACCATCAGCAGCAGATTCGCGAAGCCACCAACTGCCCCGGCATCATGACGCCCGACCTTTACCATCCGGTCCTCGACTGCTTCATCCGCGGCCTTCCCCACGCGTTCCAGTCTGTCAACGCTCCATCCGGAACTGCCGTCCTGCTTGAGATCCTCGGCGACAGCGGAGGCATCTGGCTGCTCGAGAAAAAAGACGAGGCGTGGTCTTTCGCGACAGCACTGAACACGAACCCGGCATCCCACGTCAGAATTCCGCAGCAGATCGCCTGGCGCGTTTTTACCAAGGGCATCGATCGCACCCAGGCCATCGCGCAATCAAGCATCGAAGGCGATCGCGCGCTCGGCGAACGCGTCTTTCACCTCACCGCCATCGTCGCCTGACCTAGTCATTCCGTCGTCTTCATGAACCACATCAGGCAACGAGATTCATGGCGCTCACAGGCTCTGTTGGGTTTGATCCGGTCTCCGAGGTTTCGGCCGTCTCATCCGCTGGCGGCTCGTCTTCATCTTCCAGCCCGCGCTCGCCTTGCTCTTCCGATCCGCCATAGGCGTCATCGCCCATCCGGCTGCAGCGCTCCAAACCAAAAGCAGGCTTCACCTCGAGATCGTTCCTCGTCGAGTCCAACTTGGCTGTCTCACGAATGCCGGTAATCGGACCAAGTTCCATCTCGCTGATATGCTCCGCTTCAGACTCGCATCGGCACAAATCAGAAAACCTTTAATAAGTCGCGCCTTTCAGCAGTACCAGCGTGCGCCCGTATCCGCTTTATTTCATCCAGACTCATAACGGAACAGGGTTTCTCGCCCAGAGACGGAAATAATCGATCCAAAGTTTTGCGGAAGAAGCAACAATGATCCACAACGCTTCAGCCGTCTACCGCCCGCCTTTGCGCGAGCACCCCTCCGGATCCAGCAATCGCGGACCCGGCCCCTCCGCACTCAGGCAATCCCACGGATTCCGAAGCGGACACGACTCCAGTGACAGGCACCCGCATCCGATGCACCCATCCATTTGATCGCGCAATCGCGTCAGCCTCTCAATCCTGTCATTGAGCCGCTCCCGCCACCGGCCCGACAGTTTCTTCCAATCTGAAGTCGTCGGGGTCCGCTTCTGCGGCAGAGTCGCCAGCGCCTCCCGGATCTCCGCCAACGGAATGCCCGTCCTCTGCGCCACTTTAATCACGGCCACTCTTCGCAATACCTCGCGTGCATAGCGCCGCTGATTCCCGTTGTTGCGCCAGCTTGTGATCAGTCCTTCCGCCTCATAGAAGTGAAGCGTCGAAATCGCCACCCCGCTCCGTGCGGCCACTTCCCCCACGGTCATGGCCCGGCTGATCTCACGGTGTTCCCCGCTCCCCGGCCGAATTTCCGTCATTTTCCCGGCTCCCACCCTTGACCTCAAGTTTACTTGAGGTATTAGCCTCAAAACAGTGGAGGATCAATCCCGAATGGAATCTCTCATCAAGATCGGTGTCGTCTACGGATCGGCGCGCCCCGGCCGTTTCTGCGACACCGTGGCGCGCTGGACCGCCCGCCAGATCACGGCTCGCGGCAACTTCGCTGTCGAGACAATCGACCCCGCCGCATCCGACAACGGTCAGTCACTCAAACAGCAGATCGCCGCCTGCGATGCATTCATCGTGGTCACACCCGAATACAACCATGGATACCCGGCTCCCCTGAAAGCTCTCATCGACTCCATCGGCCAGGAATGGCATGCCAAGCCCGTCGCCTTTGTTTCCTATGGCGGCATCTCCGGCGGACTGCGTGCGGTCGAACAGCTGCGCCTCGTCTTCGCCGAGCTTCATGCTGTCACCATCCGCGACAGCGTGAGTTTTGCTGGCGCCTGGGAGCAATTCGACCCCAGCGGCGCACTCCGCAATCCCGAGCGTGCCGAGCGATCCATGGAGGCCATGCTTCGTCGCGTGCACTGGTGGGCCATCGCTCTCGCTCATGCTCGCGGCATCTGGCCCTACGCACAAAGCGCTTGAGGTAGTCTCGATTTTCGGATCAGTTGCGGGGCGTCGCCGGCGCAGTCGGCACGTCCCGCCAGGAACGCAACATCCCGCTGTTACCGGAACCTTCAGCTACACTTGAGTCATGCTGGATGAGATTGAGTTTCGCCGCGCGGTCGAGAGCGCTATCGATGCCCTGAAGAAGCATCTGATTGCCCGCGAAGAAGAGAATGAGGCCGGCTTCGAAGTCGAAGAACAGGGTGGCGTTCTAAACGTCGTTTTCGAAGAACCGCCCGGCAAATTCGTCGTCACCCCCAACACACCCGTCCGCCAGATCTGGATCTCGGCGCTCTCCACCAGCTTCAAACTCGATTGGAATCCTTCCTCAAGTACATTTATCCTGCCCCGCACGGGAGAAAAGCTCATTCCCCTTGTCGATCGACTTATCGACGAAAACAAACAACACTAACAGTCGTTTACGTCCCAGTCCCTAGAACTGGTTGCATAAATAGTTTCGTGAAAGGGCGCGACTTTAGTCGTGCCGAGAATGAGTCAATAAAACCGCGGGCTTTAGCCCCTGAGGGATGTTTCTTTTCGACCTTCTGGGGATTTATGCAACCGGCCCTGGTCCCTTAGTCCCTTTTTTCAACGAAACGCCGGTGGCCGATCTTCCACCGATGTTCCGCGTTGCGTATTTGCTTCCGTGCCCATTGTGAATCGCAGTTGCGTCGTCCCCGCCTGAATCTTGCTCAACGGCAGCCAGGTACTCGCATACGCACTCCCATTCAAGGTCACCTTCTGCACATAAATTCCCTGCCCCTCGCGCGACAGAGTAACAGTCCGATTTCCCGCGAGCTTCAACGTCGCCTTATCGAACATCGGCGTTCCCAGCACCAGCCCGGCAACGCCCGGAACCCCGGGATAGAACCCCAGCGCATTCCAGACGTACACCCCCGACGTCGCGCCCAGATCATCATTCCCCGGAATTCCATCCGGCGCCGGCTTGAATGTCTGCGTGCCGATTCGCGTCACCACATCTTCCGTCTTCCACGGCTTCCCCAGAAATACGTAAGCGTACGGCGTTACAAAGTCCGGCTCATTCTCGATATTGAAGCAAGGCTTGCCCCCAGCACCGCAGAGCGGTAAAGAATCTATCCAGCCTCGGCTCCACCGCCTTCTCTCCGCCCATCGCCTCAAACAATGCTGGATAGTCAAACGGAACCATGAACGAATACTGCCACGTGTTTCCCTCTTCAAATCCAAGCTGATCTCCTTCCGGGCCGGCGCCCACGTAGCGCTTGGGCATCGACGTCTCTGGATCGAATCCCTTCATCCAGGAACCATCCTCATTTCGCGGCCTGATCCAATGCGTCTCCGGATCGATCAGCGTCTTCCAGTTCTCTGACCGTTTCAGGAACTGCCCGTAAACATCCTCGCGCCCAACCGCCTTCGCAAACTGCGCGACTGCAAAGTCGTCACTCGCATACTCCAGCGTGCGCGAGGCGCCGATCCGGTCTTTATCCACAGGTGCATACCCTAGCCTCATGTACTCAGACAGAAACGGCCTTTCCTCGTCGTTGTGCGGTCCTTTGCCCGGTTGCGTACCGGCCTTTACCAGGTACTCGAGCGCCTTCGCGGTGTCGAAATTCTTCGCGCCGAACGCATACGACGATGACAAAACCGGCGCCGGCGAATCCCCGCCCATCACGTACGTCACGTCATTTGCCGCCGCCCATCGCGGAAACCATCCGCTCTGCTCCGCGTCATTCACCAGCGACTGCATCATGTCACTCTCACGCTCGGGCTCAAACAGCGCCTGCCATTGCACTGTGTTCCGATAAATATCCCAATCCGAAAAATTCGCGTACTGCGCCTTCTGCTTCGTCCCCGCCAGCGAATGCACCTTGTCATCGAACCCGATGTACTGCCCGTCTTCATCGCTGAACAACGTAGGGGACAAGAACGAGTGATACACACCGGTATAGAAAATCTTCCGCTGTTCCGGCGTCCCACCCTCCACCGCCACTCGATTCAGCAAATCCAGCCATGTGTTTTTTGCTTTTTCATGAACCTCCCTGAACAAGCTCCGCTCTGGGATTTCTCTCTCGAGGTTCGCTTCCGCGCCTTCCTCGCTCACATACGAAATACCGACCTTTAGATCTAAAGGAAACATGGTGAGTTCCCCCACGATCCCGCGTTTTTCCTCTTTCTCGGTCTCACTATTGAATTCAATCCAGGCTCCGGTGTGCTTACCTGTCACGCTCTTCGCATTCCTTAGGACAGCATCGTCCTGCCACATCACGACGGAATCAATTGGTCGGCTGAACTTGCCCGCAACGTACACCTTGTAATGCGAATCCGACCCGCAGAACCGCCCTGCACTCGTCCATCCGGAAAAACTCCCATCCGGCTTGATCTCGATGTGATTCCCAAATCCCTCGTGATCTTTTGGATTTTCATTGGACGCCTGAATCGAATTCGCACTGCTCCCGGCGTTGATTAAGAACCTCTTCGGTACTCCCGCAGGAAACTTGAATATCGCAATCCCCGCCCGCTGCGTCACCGTCAGCTCAACCCGCACACCATTGGTCAGCGTCACCGCGTAATACCCCGGCGCCGCCTTCTCATCTCTGCGGTCAAACGCCACCGGCGCAAACTTCGTCCCCGGACTCGCTGTCAATTCATCCAGCACCGGCAGCACCGCAAAATCCCCATACAGAGGACACCCCGCACCGCTGACATGCGTCAGGCTGAATCCGTACAGCTTTTTCTCGTCGTACCGGTACCATGCTTCTTGGTTAGTGTCCGGGCTCCACTGGATCATGCCGAATGGCAGCGTCGCGCCCGGAAACGTGTTTCCGCCGCCCGCCGTTCCAATCAGCGGATCCACCGAGTCGTATGGAGCTGTCGTGGATTGGGCCAAAACACCAGAACCAGCAAAAAGAGAGAACAGCAGAACACACAAGCAGGCACGTACGCGCATCAATCGAGTCCCCGAGGGAAAGCTTCCCGGCTCGCATTCTACTCTTGTTCCCCAGCGCGCAATCCCATGCCATCAATTCGCAGGTTCCACGCGTGCCCCTGGCCGATGGCCGAAACAATCCAGCCCGCAAGAAAAGAAGGGCCGCGCAATCTGCGCGGCCTTCGATCCAACCCTGGAATCTTTACTGCAGCGAATAAACCGTCTTCAGTTCCTTGTCCACCAGGTTCTGCGGAAGCGGCGCATACGACAAGTTTGAAACCTCGCTCTCGCCCGATTTCAGTATCCAGCTCAGCATGTCCTTTATCACCGCACGATTCTGCTGATTGGTGCCCTTGATCGGAATCAGCAGATACGTGAAGCTCGAAATCGGATACGCATTCGCACCCGGCGCGTTGGTGATGGAAACTCGATAATCCGCCGGCATCTCCTTCACGCTGGCCGCGGCGTCCGTCACGCTCTGAATCGACGCGGTAATCCAGTTGCCTGCGCCGTTCTTTACGGAGCCAAAGGCGATCTTGTTCTCCAGCGCATAGATCAACTCGACATAACCAATCGATCCTGGCAGCTGCCGCACCAGTCCAGCCACTCCAGGGTTGCCTTTTCCCGCAACGCCCACGGGCCAGCTCAGCGCGCTGCCTTTGCCCGGCCCTCCCGCCCACTCCTTGCTCACCTTGCTCAGATAGTCGGTCCAGATAAAACTGGTGCCCGATCCATCGGAACGATGAACCACGATGATCTTTTGATCTGGCAGTTTTGCATCCGGATTGTCCTTTGCGATCCGGCTGTCGTTCCAATTATTGATCTTGCCCAGAAAAATATCGGCCAGCACGTCACCACTGAAACGCAAATCTTTTGCGCCCGGCACGTTGTACACGGGAACGACTGCGCCAAGCACCGTTGGAATGTGAATCAGTTTCACCGAGGATGAAGAAAGCATCTCGTCGGTCATCGGCATGTCCGACGCCCCAAAATCTACCAGCCCCTTGGTCACCTGGGCAATGCCGCCACCCGAACCGATCGGAGCATAGTTGATCTGAACGCCCGGATGCGCGGTGCTGTATTCGCTGAACCACTTTTCATAAATCGGATCGGGGAATGTTGCGCCGGCCGCGGTTAACTTCTGCGCCTGGGCAGAGCCCAAGGCGAAAACCAATCCCACTGCAAGCAAAGTCGCAAACAAAGTCTTCTTCACAGGTCGCTCCCGGCAGGATCACTGCCTTGCTCTATTCTCGCGGGCCAATGTTACGGGGATTTGAAAAAGCGCTAGACTTCAGATTTTCTGTGCTTTAGCCCTCGGTACGGGCAATGATGGGAGTATCCGGCTGCTCCTCATTACGAGGCTTTTCCGCCGAAATGGGCAGGGTAAACACGAACTTGGTTCCCGCCCCCAGCTCGCTCTCGGCGCGCACGTCCCCTCCATGCGCCTGCACAATATGCTTCACAATGGCCAGGCCCAGGCCGGTTCCCCCAGCCTCGCGCGAACGCGCCTTATCCACTCGATAGAAGCGCTCGAAAATCCGCTCCAGGTACTCCGACGCAATGCCCGGCCCAAAGTCCTGCACAAAAAAGTCGATTCGCCCATCCAGTTGCATCGCGCCAACGCGGATTCGCTTGCCCGACTTGCCGTACTTCATCGCGTTCTCAATCAGATTTCCAAACACCTGGTTCATGGCATCCGGATCGACCATCACCAGCGCATCCGGCGCACCCGCATATTGCAGGTCCACGCCCGAGTCGACAACCAGCCCGCCCAGCGAATCAATCGCGTCCTGAACCATTTCGCTGGCCCGTATTGGCTGCCTGGCCAGCTTGTAGTCGGGACTCTCGATGCTTGCCAGCGCCAGCAGGTCTTCGGTCAGACGATTCATCCGAGTCGCATTCTTCAGGATCACTTGAAGAAATTCGCTAGTCGTCGCTGCATCCGGGTGAGGACTCTCCACCAGCGTCTCCACATATCCTTGGATCGACGTCAGAGGTGTACGCAACTCGTGGCTGACGTTGGCAATAAAGTCGCGCCGTGACCGTTCCGCCGCCTCGATTCTCGTCACATCGTGCAGCACCGCAATTGCACCGCCCGAAGGCAGCGGCGCGGCATTGATCTCGAAGATGCGTCCCGGAGCCAATGAATTCGCTCGCCCATAACGCACCTCGCGCGCTTCCAGTGCGCCTCGCACGCACGCCAGTAAATCAGGATCACGAACCGAATGGACCAGCGGCCGTCCAGCGCGAATCTCCGTGCCGGCAATCCGCTTCATCACTGCATTCGACCACCGCACCTGGCCTTCGGCCGTAACCGCAACTACCGCTTCCTGCATCGAGTCCAGCATGGTCGCCAGTTCGTGCCGGCTGCTTTCAATCTCCGCGAAGCTCTGTCCCAGGCGCTCTGCCGTCTGATTCAGCGCAATCTCCATCGCGGCCAGTTCATCTCCGCGCCCGTGTTCCAATCGAGCGCTTAGATCGCCCTGCGCAATGCGTCGCGCAAACTCCACCACGCGATCAAGCCTTGTAGCAATCCGATTGGCCGCCCACACGGCAATCGGCATTGCCACCAGCAAGGCAATCACCCCTGACCACAAAGCCTCGCGCCCCAGCCGGTGCAGAGTCTCGCCGGCCGTGTGCTCCATCATCCGGCGCAAAATCAGCTCCATGGCCGCCGTCTCAAACACCAGCAGCAGCACGAACAACGCCATCAATTTCGTGAATACTTTTCGCGTCAATTCAAGGCCCGTTCACACTGGGAAATGGTTGCTGGCTTGGCGTTTTGAGACGATTCTCGTCTCGTCGATCCCTCAGAAGCTTCAAGCGACAGCTTCACAAGCTTGCCGAGAAACACCCCGGTCCCACGTCCCAAGTTCCTGGTCCCAAGTCCCTAGTCCCCAGTCCCAAGTCCCTAGTTCCTGGGTCCCCGGTTCCTTCACTCACCCTTGGGGATCTCGAACCGATAACCTGCGCCCCGCACCGTCTTCAAATACCGCGGATTCTCCGGGTCGACCTCGATTTTCTCACGGATTCGGCGCACATACACGTCCACCGACCGCGGCGTCACGAACCGTGCATCTCCCCAAACCGAGTCCAAAAGATGATCGCGGCTGAACACCCGTCCCGGATGCCTCGCCAGGTAATCCAGCAGCCGGAACTCCGTCGCTGTCGTCGTCGTCAAATCGCCACGCACCTTCAATTGCATGGCATTGGCGTCGATCACCACTTCCTCGAAGCTGATTACCGAGGGTGTCGTCGGCCGCTCAAACCGCCGCAGCACCGCCTTCACCCGGGCCACCAGTTCTCGCGTCGCAAAAGGCTTGGTGATGTAGTCATCCGCGCCCAGTTCGAGTCCCAGCACGCGATCGTTTTCTCCCGCCCGCGCCGTAAGAAAAATGATGGGAACCGTGGAAAGGCCCGAATGCGACCTCAACCGGCGGCAAACGTCCAGACCGTCGCCACCCGGAACCATGATGTCCAGCAAAAACAACGCCGGCGGCTGCCGTTCGGCGTCCGAAATCACATTGGTTGGAGTATGAAAGATGCGGACTGTAAAACCTGCGGCTTCAAGATGATGCTGTACCAGCCGCGCAATGTCGGTATCGTCTTCCAGTACAAATACGGTTTGGCTCAAACCGGAATGCCTTTCGCCGGCGGCCGGTGGATTTCGAATGCGGGGGGCCGCCCGGAATCGTTAACAGATTAATTCAGCCAGGCAAACAAATTGCAAACGTTTGATGAATTTGAAATATTTCGCCCACCCCGCTCTTCTTGACTCGGTTCAGGCCCCTCTGCCAAACTCGCTCCGCACCATTCACCGGCTCGAGCAGACCTCTCAACCTTCCTGCAGTGTTGTTTACGTCCCCCCTTTGTTCGCGGCCACAAGAGCCTCGAACGCTCGAAACCGGCAGGTAATTCACCAAAACTGCCATTGGAGGAACAGATGAAAAAGTACATTGCTGAATTGGTAGGCACCTTTATTCTCGTGTTCTTCGGCTGCGGCACTGCGGTAGTCGCAGGCGACAAAGTCGGTATCGTCGGAATTGCCTTTGCCTTTGGTTTTGCACTCATCGGTGCGGCCTACGGTATCGGCACCATCTCCGGCTGCCACATCAATCCTGCCGTAAGCCTCGGCGTATTCCTGGCCGGCAGAATGTCCCTGAAAGACATGATCGGCTACTGGATCGCCCAATTCGTCGGCGCCATCCTCGCAGCCTGGGTACTCGCCTTCTACATCGTCGGCGGCATCCCCGGCGGCTATAACATCACCGCCAACGGCCTGGGACAGAACGGCTGGGGCCCCGGATATCAAGGGGAATACAACGTCGTCGCCGCGATCGTTTTTGAATTCGTGGCCACCCTCATCTTCGTCATCGTGATTCTCGGGTCGACACAGAAAGCCGCACCCGCAGGATTCGCAGGCCTCCCCATCGGCATCACACTCGTTGCCATTCACATCTTCGGGATTCACATCACCGGCGTCAGCGTGAATCCGGCCCGCAGCTTCGGTCCCGCACTCTTCGTCGGTGGACAGGCCCTTTCGCAGGTCTGGCTCTTCCTGCTCATTCCCAGTCTCGCCGGAGCCGTCGCCGGCCTGCTCTTCCGCTTCAAGGTGCTCGAAGCCGAAGAACCCCTCCCGGCCATGAAGGATCGCCGCGGCGTAGAAAACGAACTCGCCGTCTAGCCATTCAGCGTGATTCAACAAAAAATGGGGAGATCCGTTTCAGCGGATCTCCCCCTGATTAACTTCACTGGTGCCCCATCCCTTCGACGGCCTTTTGTCGAATGGGTGGGAAAGCACAGACAACGCCGGTTGCCCCATCCTTCGCTGGTTGCCCCATCCTTCATAGATGCCAAATGAAACGCTGTCATCCTGAGTGCACGGGGCCCCAAGCGTTTTCTTAAGCTTGGGGGTGGTAAGCGAAGGATCTGCTTTTCGCCTCTTAGCCCCCATCCATTCGACGTTCTTTTGTCGAATGGGTGGGAAACCACTACACCCGATCCGCCGACTCAACCTCGGCGACGTACTCCACCACCGCCTCGCTCCAGCCGTCGATGTGCATCCACTCCCCGTATCCAACTCCGTTACGGTTCGAAGCCACGTTGATCACGTAGCCCCGCCCATCGGGCGCCGGAACCTGGTCGTGCGACTGCTCATCGGTGATCACCACCAGGCGCTCGTACCCATGACGGCAATCCTTCTCAACCTGAGCAATCGCCTTTCCCAGGTACGTTCCGCCGTGCGGCTGGCTCTGATCGAGCGCATCGCGCAACGCCATCCCACGGCGGGACGCGACCAACTTCGCCTGATCCGAGAAGGTATAGATCGTCACCTTCTCCGCGATCTCGCGAAGCAGAATCGCCAGCCCGTACGCAGCATCTGTGCGACGCATCTCTGAGCGATGCGAGATCGGCGCTTCCATCGATCCGGAAACGTCGACCAGCAGAACCGTGTGCCCCGGCAGTCTCGCGGAACGGCCCTCAAGAGCGCGAAACATCGCCCTCTCCAGCGCCTGCTCCCACTGCGGAGCCACCCGCGCCGCGGCCAGAAAGCGAAACGGCAACACGCGATCCGTCTTCATCGACTCCAGCGCCGACTGCACTCGGTCCTCGCTCACACCCGCCTCGTGCATGTTGCGCAGGTTGCGCAGCAACGCCAGTGCTCCCAGCTTGCGCTCTGCCAGCAGTCGCTCCCAGGCCTCGCGCTTGCCGGCCTCGTCCCGTCCGGTTGCCGACAGCGCAACCTCCCACGTGTCCGGAGTAGCCAGCTGGTTCTCAGCCAGGCGCTTCCACACCGCAGCCTGCGCCTCGTCCACTGGACGCGCATGCGAAAGGAACAGCACGTCGCGCAGACGCACCGCGCCCGCACGGTCGTACTTGGCCAGTGCGTACTCGTCAAACTTCGAGAACGCGGCCGCCAGTCCCTTCTTCACCTGCGCCGACAGCGGCTGACGCCCCTGCGCCCAGTAGATGGCCACAAACTCGGCCAGCTCATCGGCCCGATGAATAACTCGCATCAGCGTCTCCGCCACCAGCCCGCGATGCGACGCATGACGCGCCATCTCGCGCACCAGCAACAGCGGCGCATGACGCAGCTTCATCCGCACCCGAGCCTCAACTGCCAGCGCAGCCACCTTCTCGGCAGCTACCAGCGGCACCAGTTCGCGAATACGCCCCGCGATCTGCACGCCATCCTCGTAAAACTCCCCTTCCCACAACATGCAGGAAAGAACCGAACGCCGCAGCGCCTGCTCCGGCCCGATCGCCACTGCCGGCGCTCCCTCATGCGTGCGCAGATGCACCCGCGGACGCTTGTAATACTTCGCAAGATTCAAACGCATCTCGCACCTCCTTTCAGTCAAACAAGTAAATTACTGCCGGGGAAAAATGGGTACGGCTTTACGTCGAACTCGCGTTCGGCGGCAGGATTCGAACCTGCTCTACCGAAGAAGCATTGCTCCCTCGGTCCTCTACCAATGAAGTATCCGTTCCCTGCACCACCGGCAGAACAAACCTGGGAGTGCCTTCAGCGAGAAACAACTACACCCCGATCGGCTCCAACCCTGGGTGCCCCATCCATCGTGCGTCCTTTTGCGCGATGGGTGGGAAACCACCTCACTCAGACCGATCCCAACTCACCCACCCCGTGCAGCCTCATCCTCGTCCTCGTCAACTCGGACCGGCTGCACCCGGGTCACGGCCTGAAACCCACGCGTTCGCGCCGACAAACGCACAGAGTTCAGCTCGATTGCGAGCTTATCCATCTGCTCCCAGCTCGGCCTGTTCCTATCGCTGAATTCGCTGCACTCATGTACAGGGAACGGCACCGTGAGATTCGGGCTCGCGTTGGTGCAAATCACCAACAGGTCCGATTCCCGGAAGCCGGTCATGAACTGGCCCCAGGTGCATCGCTTGCACAGGTGTTCCCTGCCCACAGGAGTTCCGTTCTTCACATTTATCTTGCCCATAAGAACCTGCCTCTACCGGAACTCTCCGGAGTTGATTTGACCGGGGAACAACTAACAACGGGATTGCTCTGCCATTGAGCTACGCAGGTCCAGTCATCTGCGGCGGGACTCGAACCCGCAACCCTTCGATGGATCCGTTATCAACACCGCCGGTCAAAGTTGACATCGCGCCTCCCCATACATCATCCGGGGAACTTGAGCCGCGTTGCGGGCGTCTGAGCCAGCAGGCGAAATCCTGAGGTTCGCTGTGGCGAACGAAGCAACCCAGTACATCAGCCGGGGAACAAGCGGCTACGGAACGTTAGGTGCTCTATCCAGGCTGAGCTACCAGGTATCGCTACCCGGGCGGGATTTGAACCCGCGACCACCCGCTTTACAGGCGAAGTATCCGCAACCTACACCACCGGCCGAACTCTGAGCTACGAACTGCTTCTTTCACCGGGGAACAACCGAAGAGAGCCTGTTCTTGGAAAGAGAAGTATCTCTCTTCTTCACCACCGGCGATAACTTACGATCACACTTATCCTCTCGCCGCTCACCTATAAGTGAACGGCGCCAACTTGCTCAAGCCCTTACCCGAGGGAACAGTCAAAGACAGAACTGTGTCGAAGTAACTGTCTTCTTCGCCACTCGGGTGAATCAAAAAAGCTCATGGTCTTCTCAAAAGACCGATCTACGTTTGCTCAGCTTGGATGCGCAGGAACCAACGCCAAAGGCGTTACTGGATAATGACGAAGTACGCCCGGCGACCGGTCAGGCTTTCATCAAGCCATCCAGGTCTAAGCATCGAATTTGGAATGATGCAATTCATCGGGCGTTTCTCCTACGCACTTAGTACTTTGCCATAAGTAAATCTAAAATGCAACCTATTGCGCAATATTCATGAGAACTGACAACTGACAACTGCGAACGCTTAACTACAAACTAAGAACTAAGAACTGGCGCGCGCCGCGCGCGCTGCAAATCGCAATCGCACATAATCCGCAGTCCAGTTCCCTGCCTCGTCTCGCAACACCGGCGCCAGCAGTTCCGCAGTCTCCTTCACAACCGCCTCTCGCGCGTCCTCCGGAAGCCCGTCCAGCACGCCGCGACGAAACGTCCGCAGCCATCCCTCCATTCCGCTCTCCGCCAGCTTCGTCGGACGCGGAATCAGCGCCATCTGCTCCACATGAAATCCCTGCCTGTTCAGCCGTTCCGTATAGGCGTCCACGGTCGGAAAGTAATTGACGCCCTCTTCCAGATTGCTGAACCCATGCCGTTCCAGCACCGCCGTCAGCGCCACCTGGATCGCTGCGATGTTCCCGTGGCCTCCCATCTCGGCAACAAATCTCCCCTCGTGCTTCAACACGCGATGCACCTGTGCCAGCATCGCATCCTGTCCACGCACCCAGTGCAGGGCCGCGTTCGAAAACACCGCGTCAAATGTCCCATCGCGAAACGGCAGCGCCTCTGCCTTCGCCGGCTCTGCCTCAACCCCTCGCTCGCGTGCCGCTGCCACCATTGCCGGCGATGCATCGACACCCAGAACATGCGCTCCACTGTCTGAGATGCGCTGTGTCAGGTGTCCATCGCCGCAGCCAAGGTCGAGAATGTACTCGCCCGGCTGCGCATTCAGCCACTCCAGCACGCCGCCCGCAAGTTCGTGTACAAATGCACCATTCCGCTCGTAGGCCAGGGGATCCCACGTCTGCGTCATCACCAACCTCCATATCCAGTCTCGGTGATAACCAGACATAAGGCAAAGTTATTTCATTTTGGTTTTCAATAAGCAATATTTATATGTAAGTTAGACACTACAGTCCATCCAAGTCCGCCGAGTTGCACCTATTCCCGAGTCCCATTTTCCTAGTCCCAGCCCCCAGTCCCCAGTCCCCCAGTCCCTAGTCCCCTTAGTCCCTAGTCCCTTAGTCCCTTAATCCCTGTTTCTTCTAAATCGTCTGCACCGGCAGCAACGTCAAATCGTCCACCAGCCCCACTTCCTTCTGCACAAACGGCTCGCCATACTTCACACCGGCCAGCAAGCCGTAGTGCCGCGCCTCGGCAAACGTTCGCTCGCGAATCTCCTCTTCCGGAACGAACAGGGCGTTCCCCGCCGCCTGGTTTGCATATTGCGACTTGTAGGCCATCAGCGCTGCATGCCGTTGCTCGATGAACGGTGTAATGTCGACCACGAAGCTCGGCCGCACATCTGCGTACAGACTGGCATACACAATCTTGAATGGCCGGTGCGGAAGCGATCCCGTTTCAATCTTCGTCAGGCCCGACAGGAAACAGGCCTCGTATCCGAGAGTAGCCACAATCGCATGATCCGGATGCCGCGCCTGCCAGTACGGCAGCATCACCACGCGCGGACGCACCTCGCGCAGCACGCGCACAATCTTCAGGCGATTTTCGAGATTGTTTTCGATCGCGCCGTCAGCAAGGTCCAGCGCCTCGCGCCAACCCACGCCCAGTAGTTTCGCCGCTTCCGCCGCCTCGCGCGCCCGATCCTCTGCCGTCCCCCGCGTTCCTGCCTCGCCTCGAGTCAGATCCAGGACCGCCGTTCGCAGCCCGCGCGCCGCCATGCGCAGCAGCGTGCCCCCGCAGGTCTGCTCCACGTCGTCACGGTGCGCCGCAATCGCCAGCACATCGGCACGGAATTCAGGCTCCTCGATCACGCCGCCATCCTTCAGAGTCTAGCGTTGCGAACTCCGCAGTCTTTGCACCGACTTCACGAGCCCCGCCAGCTCCGCTAATAAACGGTGTTATCCCCGTCGGTGTGCGCATCCATGAAGGCAACATCAGAAGCGGTACCGGTTACGGTCACATACTGATTGTTGATGGAGGAGCCGTCGGTGGTGTGATAGATGTACACCTGCCCGCCCTGCGCCACGTAGACCTTGTGCAGACCGACAACCGCGGCAATGCCGTCAAGATCGCCCAGATAGGGCTCCAGCATTGTCACGGTGTTATTGCTGGTGTTGAACATCGTCAGGCATCCGTATGGCTGCCCCAGCTTGAACCGTTCGCCGTTATTGCACTTCGTCATGCCGATCCACAAGGTGTTGTCGTCGGCCATCTGCATCCGGCTGCGCGCGCCCGGTGCACCGTCGCTAATCGAAATCGGAGATCCCGCCGACATGGTGCCCGTCGAATTCGCGGCGAGATTCACCAGCGTCAGGTTGCCGCTGAACAACCCGTCCGACTGCGGTTGCTGGCCGACCACGTACATGGTTGTCGTCGATAGCAGCGCGTTGCTCGAACCGCCTGGGATCGCCAGCGTGCACGAACTCGCATTGGGCGTGGTTGCACAGTTGGCATGCAGCGCGGCATTGGTCGGCAGATTGCCGGAGTGCTGATCAGCCAAAAAGATCATCGGCGACACCGGAACCGCGGTGATTGAAGAAGTCGAACCGACGCACTCGGCGCCGCAATTCAATACGTAGGCAGTGCTGCCGTCGGACGAAAATACGGCTTTCACCGGCCGATCAAAAATCAGCGGCGCCCCGTACCCGTTGCCCGTCGAGTCCATATTGTCTGGACTCTGCATCTGGAACAGGCACCATCCCGGTGCGTTCTGCGGCTCGCAATCCATCGCGGCTCTCGGCCAGGTGCTCGAACCGCCGGAATAGGAGAGCGTCTCGTTGGCCGTCAGCTTGCGAACGTAGTAGCCATAATTCGAGTTCTGCACGAACGCCACCGCCGCGGAACCGCCCGGATTCACGCTCACGCGATACACCCCCGGCAGGCCCAGCGCATACGAGGCGCCATTGGTATTGTCAACTACGGTCAGAACCGTCGCCTGCTGGTTCGCGGCAACAATGTAGCCCCCGTTCCGCGTAATGAAGACACTCGAAGACAACCCGGCGAGACCCTTCTGCGCGCCGCTGTCAATTTCCTTCTGATAGTTCACCACGTGCAGCGAGCCATCTCCGGAACCGTAGACGGCCCCAAGCTGCTCCTCGGGCATGTTCTGGATGGTAACCGGCAGTTGCCCCGAATATCCCGAGATGCTGAATCCCCCAACCTTCTGGTTATAGCTGAAGCGAATGTCATAGAAGGCGTCGACGAAAGTCAGTGCGCCGGTCGCAGCAGCGCTGGGGTTCTGAACCGCGATCAGAACGCGATTCGTCAAGCCGCTGGGCGGAAGCGTTCTACCTGCAAAATAGGTCGTGGAACCGCATCCCGCCAGCACAATTGCCACCACCATGGCCCCGGCGGCACTCAACCAAAAACTTCTCTTCTTCAAAATCGCTTCCCTCGAATACCCGGCGCGGCACTGGCGCGAAATCCTGCTCCGCCGCCCACCGCAACTTGGACAAAATGAATGGCGATTGCCTCGAGATCCAGCCCAGCACAAATCGCTCATCCTGGACCGGTTCTACATAGCTTTTGACTCTCGAAGTATAACAAAGCAACCCGCTCGCTCGAATCGAACGTCGCCTTTGTCCATTGCCGCCCCGGCGTCAGATTTTCAATCGCCGCCATCACCATTCGCGCCCCCGCATCGCCCGTTCGCCGCACAAACCGGCACATTCCAGAAGCCATGCGATAGCATGACAGCAGAATGGGTCAGTTTGCCGATATCTTCTCCAACCGCCCCGTACTTGCCGATGGCGCCATGGGCACCGTCCTCTATGCCCGCGGCGTGTTTATCAATCGCTGCTACGACGAACTCAATCTCTCCGACCCCAACCTGATCCTCTCCATACACGAGGACTATCTCCAGGCCGGCGCCGAGATCATCGAGACCAACACCTTCGGCGCCAACCGTTTTCGTCTCACCCGTCACGGCCTGGCATCGAAAGTAGCTGAGATCAACGCCGCCGGCGTCCGCCTCGCCAAGCAAGCCGTCGCTCATCTCAAAGAAAAGCAGGCCGGAACCGCTTTCGTCGCCGGTTCCATCGGCCCCCTGGGAGTCCGTCTCGAACCCCTCGGCAAAACCGGCCTCGACGAAGCCCGCGCCGCGTTCGCCGAACAGATCCGTGCCCTCGCTGACGGTGGAGTCGACATCCTCATCATCGAGACCATGCCCGCTCTTAACGAAGCGCGCGAAGCCCTGCTGGCCGCCGAAGAAACCGCGCCGCACCTTCCCATCCTCGTCATGGTCACAGTCGATGACGACAGCAATTGCCTCGACGGTTCCTCGCCCGCGCAAGCCGCCGCACTCCTCACCGAGTGGGGCGCGGGAGCCATCGGCGTCAACTGCTCCACCGGTCCCGCCACGGTCCTCACCGCCATCGAAGCCATGCGTTCCGCCACTGACCTTCCCCTCGCCGCCATGCCCAATGCCGGCATGCCCCGCGCCATCGAGGGCCGCAACATCTATCTCTGTTCGCCCGAATACATGGCCAGCTTCGCCCGCAAGGCCATCGCCGCCGGTGCGCAAATCGTCGGCGGATGCTGCGGCACCACGCCCAACCACATCCGCGCCATGCGTTCCGCCATGCGCGCCATCGACGCCCAGGCGCGCGTAACCGACGGTGGCAAGCACGCCGAAATCTCCACTGAGACTCCGCCTGCCCCGCTCGCCCAGCGCTCTCGCATCGGCGCGCTCGTCAATGAGGGCCAGTTCGTCACCCTCGTCGAAATCGTTCCGCCCAAGGGCATCGACTGCTCCAGGGAAATCGAAGGAGCGCGCCTGCTCGCCCAGCTCGGCGTCCACGCCATCAACGTGCCCGACTCGCCCCGCGCCTCCGCCAGCATGAGCGCCCAGAGCCTCTGCATTCAGATCACGCAGCACACCGGCATCGAGACCATCCTTCACTACACCTGTCGCGATCGCAACGTGCTCAGCATCCAGTCCGATCTCCTCGGCGCATCCTCCATCGGCCTGCGCAACATCCTCTGCCTTACCGGTGACCCGCCCAAGCTCGGCAACTACCCCGATGCCACAGCCGTCTTCGATGTCGACGCCATCGGACTCGTCAACATCGTTCGCCGCCTCAATCACGGCCTCGACATCGGCGCCAACTCCATCGGCGCCTCCACAAACTTCACCATCGGAGTTGCCGCCAATCCCGGCGTCCCTGACATCGAGCATGAATTACGCCGTTTCGCCTTTAAAGTCGAAGCCGGCGCCGAATACGCGATTACTCAGCCCGTCTTCGATCTCCGCTTGCTCGAGGAATTCCTTAATCGCATCGAATCGTTTCGCATTCCCGTCATCGCCGGAATCTGGCCGCTCACCAGCCTCCGCAACGCCGAATTCATGAAGAACGACCTCCGTGTCTCCATGCCCGAAGAGGTTATGTTGCGCATGGCCCAGGCTGAAACCCCCGACGCCGCCCGCAAGGAAGGCATCCGCATCGCCCAGGAAATGCTCGAGTCGGTGCGCCCATTAGTGCAGGGCGTCCAGGTCAGCGCTCCCTTCGGCCGATACACCGCCGCCGCCGAGGTCATCGCCAGCGTCCTCCCGCAAGGCATCTCGGTCACACAGTAAGCTCACTTCGTCCTCACAACGAGGTGTCATCCTGAGCACACGGGGCCCCAAACGTTTTCTTAAGTTTGGGGGTGGTAAGCGAAGGATCTGCTTTTCGACGTCCGCCCCAGAGCCTGCCCTGAGCGAAACCGAAGGGTCTCGCTTCTGAGACCTGGGAGCGATGCTTACAATAGTCGAAGGACCAATCAAACATGCCATCCTTCGAAGAATCCCTGAAGAAGCTCGAAACCATCGTCGATCAGCTCGAAAAGGGCGACCTGAGTCTCGAAGACTCGCTCCAGCTCTTCGAAGAGGGCGTCGGCCTCTCCGCCGCCTGCAAAAAGGAACTCGACACCGCCGAAGGCAAGGTCCAAATCCTAATCAAGCAGCGCGACGGCTCCCTGAAGACAGAGCCCTTCCCCACCGAAAAATAGCCTTTATCGGAACAGCGACCTCAATGTCTTCTAACCGCCAGCCCCCAACCGCCCCCGCAACCACTCCACCATCTCTGCCGACAGCTGATCCACAGTCTGGAGCCTGAACCCGCGACCCCCGGCCGGCCCATCCCTGGCCTCGCCGCCCACACTCACCACCGCATCCGCCGCGCGCAGCAACCGGAGAAAACTCGGCTTCTCCTCCGCCCCTTCCCCCATCAGCGCAAGACACACATCCGGCTTCAACACATCCACCATCCGATTCGACTCGAAGATCACGTTCCGATCCGCGCCAATCGCGCGCCCGATTTCCCCGCCCGGAACCTCCGCCCCTCGCCGTGTCACCAGCAGCGCCCGCCGCGCCCCGGCCGCAAGATATCGTGCCGTATCGGTCTCCTGCCCTGCTTGCGTTTCCTCCCAGACTTCCCGCGTTGTCTCTCCCGAGCTCTCCGGCCCGTAATCATGCCCCCTGATTTTCACCGCCGTCCAGGCAAATTCGCGAAGCGCTCCAATCACCGCACACACCAGCGCGGTCTTCCCCACATCCTTCCCGCTTCCACCCACCACCACAATCGCCACTCCCTAGTCCCTCAGTCCCTATTCCTTGATCCCTGCCTTACGCTATAAACCGCAGGCAGTTTCGGTCCGCATCTTTCACATACATCTCCCGCGAACCCCACGTCTGATCCACGGGTGGAGTGTCGATGTGCACATGCTTTGCCGTGAACTCCGCGTAGAAATAGTCCACATCGTTCACCATCAGGTTCGCCACCGCACCACCGACTCCGTCTCCCGGAAACGAAGACAGGTGCAGCCAGACCCCATCTCGCGAAATCCCCATGTAACACGGGTCTCCGGACACGCCCTCGGGACGGTGCTCAAACTCCAGTTGAAACCCCAGCCCATGGCAGTAGAACTGCAAAGCCTCAGCAGCATTCCCCACGTGCAACAACGGAATCGCGCTACGGATCATCGAACGCCTCCTTCGCAAACGTCGGCGGCCAGCAGCTCGTAGCTTTGTCTGACCCAGCGGACCTGTTACTCCCTCAGTCCCTAGTCCCTCAGTCCCTAAGTCCCTAGTCTCTAGTCCCTCAGTCCCTAGTCCCCAGCCTTGAGTACTCCCTCAGTCCCAGCCTTATCCCTCTTCGCCATCTTCGCCAGCACCGCCTGCTCCCTCAACACCTGCCGCAGCGGCCTTGCCGGAGTGCCGAACAGCACGGTCCCCGGCTTTCCTCCGTTCGAAACCGTCTTGCCATTGAACACGCCCGACTGCCCGCCCAGAATCACTCCCGGACCAACGTGAACATGATCTCCGATCCCCACCTGCCCGGCCAGCACCGCTCCCTTTCCGATCCCGCTCGAACCTGAGATCCCGGTCAGCGCCACCAGGATGACGTCCTCGCCTATATCGCAGTTGTGGCCCACATGCACCAGGTTGTCGATCTTCGTTCCCCGCCGGACCCGCGTCTCCTCCAGTGCTCCACGATCAATCGTCGAATTTGCGCCGATCTCCACGTCATCTTCGATCACCAGCGTTCCCTGCTGCGGAAATTGCGTGTACGCCCCGCTCGCCTGGTCGCGCACATACCCGAAGCCGTCCGCTCCCAGCACTGCGCCTGCTTGCACCACCACCCGATTGCCGATCGTCGTTCCACGATAGATCACCGCTCGCGGATAGATGTGGCAGTCTATCCCGATCTTCACGTCTTCGCCGATCACGACACCGGCATCGATCCGCGTTCCCGAACCGATGCGCACATGCGATCCAAGCACCGCACACGGTCCTACTACGACGGCAGGATCCACCTTCGCATCCGGTGCCAGCACCGCCGATGGGGCAATTCCCACTGACAGCGAAGGCCTCTTCACCAGTTTGGCGGCCTTCGCAAACCACAGCTTCGGCTGGTCCGATTCGATGATGATCTTCCCATGCGGATATTCCGTCACCAGGCCCGGCTTCAGAACCACTGTGCCCGCATTGCTCTTGAGAGCGGCGGTCGCCGAGGCCTCGGAATCGGCAAAGGCCAGGTCAAAGGCGCTGGCCTGCTCGCACGAGTTCACCGCCTCCACCATCCACTCCGGATCGCCCTGCACGATCGTCCCGCCCAATTCATCTACTAGCTCTTGCAATATCATCGGATGACTCCACTGGAAGCCTAACGCCGGCCCAACCCGGCGCCATCCCCATTTGGTTATCTAACCACGCTTTGCCTTGCGTCTCGTCAGCGACCAGCAGCGGAGTTTGCCGGCGCTTGCTGTGGAGTTGGCGGAATTCGCGGGTGCCCCATCCAAGCGACGCAGAACGCCCGGCGCCCCACGTTTCGATTCTGGAACCATGCAGCGATGTAGGGTGCCCCATCCAAGCGACGTCCTTTTGTCGCTTGGGTGGGAAAGCACAGACCCCCATCTGACCTTCGAATCAACAGCCGGTAGCGGTCGTGAAGTTCCCGTAGGGAACGCCGGAAAATAGCCCAGGGTGCAGCGCAGCGAAACCCTGGGACAAGGACAACAACGACCCAGTCCCGAAGGGACGTCCGAACCGAGCCGCATTTTCATGGCATGACTGCTTTCCTGCCCTCGACCCACCCCGATGTCAATATCCCGCTCTCCCAGAATCCCGGTCATCTCCCTCATTCCGTTCACGATATTTTCTCTTCCAGATTTGCAAGTTATTTCGCGAAATTCTCTACACTTGTACCAGTAGCCAAAACAACCTGGACCGGTGGTGCACAAGCTGGGAACAGTTTCGCCCCAAAAACGGTGCAAACCGCCGAATGGCATCTCTAACTCCTTATTTTTGAATATTTTGAGACTTAAGTACCTTGTTTTCATGTACTTACGACACCCTCTTCGACAGCTAAGTCATGCGGAATCAGGATTTTGCCTAAAAAAGACGGAAAAAAATCAAGACTGGGCGGCAGGTGGCGCACTCAACAGATGGTCTGTGCCCCATTCATCGCGGTCTCATGGCGGTGGGTGGCCCATTTCTTTGGCATCAATCAGCACGAACCTGGGTGCCACGGAGCCTGCACTGGGCGAAGCCGAAAGGTCTCGATCCTGAGACCGGGGAGGGATACAGTGGTAGCCGGGAAACCACGAACTAAACTGTCCACAATGCGCACGACCCTGATCCTCTCGCTCATCACAATCACCGCCACGGCCCACGCCCAGTTCACCCTCCAGACCTCCAACACTACCGCCGACCTCCGCGGCATCCACAACGTCGGCAACGGAGTCGCCTGGGCCTCCGGCACCGACGGCACCGTCCTCCGCACCGAAGATGGCGGATTCGTCTGGCAATCCTGCTCCGTCCCGCCCGGCGCCGAGAAACTCGACTTCCGAGGCATCCAGGCCTTCGACGCCGACACCGCCATCGTCATGTCCAGCGGCAAAGGCGACCAGTCCCGCCTCTACAAAACCACCGACGGCTGCCACACCTGGAAACTCCTCTTCACCAACCCCGACAAAGACGGCTTTTTCGATGCAATACTCCTCTACTTCTCGGATCCTCAGCACGGCTCGGGCTGGTTGCTGGGTGACCCCGTCAGAGATCAATTCACTCTCTACCGCACGTTCAACTCCGGCAAGAGTTGGAGCCGCCAAGAGAATGTAGGACTCAGAGCGATGCCAGACCAACAGGGCGCGTTTGCGGCGAGCAACTCGTCCATGATTCAACTGGGGGGCGAGCTCTACTTCGGCACAGGTGGAAAGCAGGGAGCGAAGATCTTCAGCCAGGTGATACTAGCCTGCAAGGACAGTTGCCCTCCTGACCCGCATGGGCGTATCCGTCGTTGGAATATTCAGCCAGCTCCTGTCGGAGGTCAATCCGAAGCCTCAGGAATATTCTCGATCGCCGGACGAGAGGGTGAGAGCAGCGTCTTAGTCTCGGTAGGTGGTGACTATACCAAATCGAATGACGCTGACCGCACAGCGGCCTTCACCGCCGATGGCGGAAAAACCTGGACCGCTTCCACCACTCCACCCCACGGCTACCGCTCCACCGTAGCCTACGACCCCACCACAAAATCCTGGATCACCGTAGGCCCCAACGGCGCAGACATCTCCACCGACGACGGCCGCAACTGGCATCCCGTCCACCTCAACCCCGCGCTCCACGAATCCCCCGACGCTGACCGCAACTGGAACGCCCTCTCCCTCCCCTACGTAGTAGGCCCGAAAGGCCGCATCGGCAAACTAGACGATGCCGCCCTCAAGCGATGATTCCTCCACTCATCCACCTCATTCCGTCTACATAGGTGTCATCCTGAGCGCACGGGGCCCCAAACCGTTTTCTTAAGTTTGGGGGTGGTAAGCGAAGGATCTGCTTTTGTCATCCACACCGCGTCACAAACCCCATTGACGTCCACCATTTCTTCGCTATTATTGAAGTAATGCCGGACCGCAGCTATCTCGGCGAATTCGAACTCATGCTCCTCCTCGCCGTCGTCCATCTCGGCGACGAAGCCTACGGCGTCCCCATCTCCCGCGAACTTGAAAAACAGCGCCGCCGCGAAGTCTCCGTGGGCAGCGTCTACGCCGCGCTGGAGCGGCTCGAAGCCAAGGGCCTCGTCGTCTCGAACCTCGGCGATCCCACCCCCGAGCGCGGCGGTAAAGCCAAGCGCTACTTCCGCATCACTAAGCAAGGCCTGCGCCAGGTGCACGAGACCCGCCGTGTGCTCACGCGCATGTGGCAAGCCATCCCCGATCCCAAGGTGAATCTGTCTCAGGAGGGCTGATGAAACGCCGCGAACCTCCACCGCTCGCCGCCTGGATGCTGGAGCACCTCACCTCCAGCGATCGCGATGAAGCCCTGGCCGGCGACCTTCTCGAAGTCTTTCGCTCTGGCCGCACCGGCTCATGGTATTGGCGGCAGGTCTGCGGAGCCTGCGCAGTCTCGTGGTTCAACGGCATTCGCGTGCGCCTGCCCATCTTCGTCTTCGCGCTTGCCTGGTCCATGCTCGCTCCCGCATGGGCGACCATCATCGACCGCTTCGAAACCACCTCGCGCTTCTACGTCCACATCCGGCAACTCGAATGGCCCTATTCAGGACTCACTGAGATCGTGACCTGGGTCGGACTGAACCTGGTCTTCCTGTGGGCCGGAATCCTGCTTTACTTCCTCGTTCAATCGCGCCACACGCGAATCCTCGGCAAACGGACCATCCGCAATGCCTTCCTGAAAGCGCCGGCCTTCCTTCTCCCCGTTTACTTCGTCACCTTTGTGCTGGCCAACCTGCTCGCCTATCCCGGCATCGCCATCGACCGCCGCACCATCACGCTGCTCGGCGAGGTCACCGATCTGCGTATCTGGGCCGACGTGTTGCGCCTGCCCTACCTGATTTCCCTCACCGGTGCCTTGTGGAGCGCGATACCACGCCAACGCCGCGGCTCGCAGTTACCCCCATGGATGCTGGACGAGACCGCGGGAGATTCCGCGCCGACACTCGAGAACACCGATGCCTACACCCTGGGCCGATTCTTCTGCCTCACGGTCGCGGCGGGGCTCATCAACGCCATGATCATCGGCGTTCTTTTCTGCCGTCTTCCCAATGCGCATGCTCCCGGCCTTCGCTCTCTGCTGATGTCAGCCGCGTCATACGTATTGATCGGAGCATTAGCCGGTGTGGCCGGCTCGTGGCTCTATTGGAAAAGCCCGTCCAGCCCTTTTCGCCGGCGCTCGCCGCTTCCCTTTCCGCTCTTCGCCCTGGTCTGCGCCGCGGGTTGGGTCTGGGTAACACCCATGCTGCTCCTCGCCGAACAGGTCTCGCCCGCAACAGCATTCGCCGCGATGATCGGCGCTTTCGTCCTTGCCGCTGGACTGCGGAATGCAAGCTACGGCGTATTTGCGTCGGTTCAACCGCAATCTCCGCGATTCGAGACTATCGACGGCGAACTCTTTGCCGAATCCACCAGCCGCGCACCTTTTGAGCCGTACGGATACATCATCGCTATCAGCCTCTACGCCGCCGGCGCCGCACTTTACACCCATTCCAACTACACGGCATCCATGTGGCTCGCACTCAGCGCCGCCGTGTTCGCGTGGAAGAACTCCATCCCGCGGAAACCTGCCCTTTCAGATCGCGAACGCTACCGAAGAGCCTCACTGCGGCTGGTGCTCATCGCCATCCCGGCAGTCATTCTCACCGGATGGGCCATGCTGGAGGGCGTCGCACAACGAAACCGCGCCGCCGCCGAAGGGGCCGCTCTCGATGCACAGGAACATGCTGTGAAAGCCGTCGCCAAGCCCAATGCAAACACATCCGCTCTCGGATCCTCAGGTTTCGAGAGTCTGATCCTCTGGCCCTATCCGCCAAAGAAGGAACTGATCGCGCCCGTTCCCTCCGCGCGATCCTTGCTCGTCCCCGGAACGAAACAGCCACTCATCCTGCGCTTCGATGGCACATACGAGTACATCCAGCCCCCGGATCAGCGGCCTGGCCTGACCGCCCATCGCGCGCATGGCACGCCGCTCCATGTCGATATCGCATCCAACAATGATTTCCCCGTGATGATGCACGCCCATCAGAATCTTCCCGCGCCGATTGCGACCGCCGCCTGCAGCGAAATCGATGTCGAGATTGAAAACGCCGATAACCGTGCGGGCATGGTGTCCCTTGGACTCCTGCTCGGAAATGGCCTGCCCGGCCATGAACAAACCGCGTACCTTGGCCAGCAACCCATCGAGTCAACCGAGCCAGGCCGCTTCTACATCAAAGCATCGCCCGCCACCGAGACATTGCGCTTTGCCGTTCCCGCGAACGTAAACCTGCGCCAGTTTGCCGAGATCACCGTCGTCGTCTTGCCCGACGTCGAGCACATGTTCGTCGCGCCACGGATCGCCATTCGCGAATTCCGTCTCTTGCCTCGCTGAACCATTGAAGCCCATGTGTGCCCGTTCCAGATAGCAGGAATCAGAAGGGCTGTCATCCTGAGCGCACGGGGCCCCAGACGTTGTCTTCAGTTTGGGGGTGGTAAGCGAAGGATCTGCTTTTGTTCTCTCTTCGCCGAGCCGGCTTCACGCTTTCGCCAGCACCATCTGCTCTTCGATCACACTCTTCAGATCCGCGGGCGAATAGGTGGGCGCCTTGATGAATTTGCCGTCCTCGCGCTTGTGTACCTTCAACACCGCACTCCATGCGCCGCCGTGCGCGTCACCGTTCCCGGGATGCACCAGCTCCGAGCCCAGGCCCCTTTCCAACACTGCATCGCAGGCGCTGCAATGCGGCCATGCCTTGCTCATGTTGCTGCGCTGCACCTCATCCCATGCGGGCTCAACCTTGATACCGGCCGCGTTGAGCGCACCATAGGTCACCACCAGCTGATCCACGCATCCGTCCACGTATTCGGTCAGATCGGGAGTGCCATTCGGATCGGCCGTCACGCTGATCTCTTCGATGACCGCCACTCCATCACCCGTCGCGACCGTGCATCCGCAAGCCCTCACGAATTCCAGCGCTTCCTCAAACACCAGCCGCGCCCGCAGAAGCCGCGTCTTCGCATCAGGCATCTCCGGTGATTCCTTCACGTCCTGGTCAAACTGCTTCATCAGGGTCACGATGTCCTGTTGCGGGCGATAGGGCTTCTCGGTCATTGGCATCCTCAGTTCTGGCTTTGCTACAGCAACTTTAACTGCTGCAGACACACGGCCGAAACCGCGGTTCTCACTTTCAAGTGGAAAATGCGGCTGTTTTATAACCAGCTAGTCGTTGCTCTTCTGCGTGTCGGCGTAGTAGCCGGTCTTGTGGCGGATGTTGAAAGCATCAGTGGCCGCGCGCGGGATGGTCACCTCGACGTGATGGAAGTTGAGGCCCGGCGCCTGCTCGTGCGGATAGTAGCCAATCATGTATTGGGTGCGCAGATCCTCACTCACGCGCTCGAATGCTTTGTCCAGCCCTCCCGCGTCCACGTAGAAGTACTTGCCGCCGGTCTGTTCTGAGAGAGTGATCAGGGCGTGCTCGCCGCCGATATCGCGGCCCGCGCTGGCTTCGATGGGGACGTCGATGATCGAGTAGATCATCACCTCGTTGCGCAGCGCCTGCTCCCGCGCGTCGGGATAGGTCAAGTCTTTAACCGTATCTCCGCCGTCAGAGACGAGAACCAGCACCTTGCGCCCTTGCCTTTTGCCCAGTTCCTTCGAGCCAAGATAGATCGCGTCGTAAAGCGCCGTGCCTCCTGCACCCCGCATCGAATTCAGCCCGTGATCGATCTGTGCAATATTGTTGGTGAAGCCGTGGGTCAGTTCGGTCACATAGGTGGCGAACTCCAAAACATCCATCTGGTCCTGCTGACGAATCAGCGCGTGCACGAACTTCTTCGCCGCTTCCTGCTCGATCCAACGGTCCTTGTAGGTGCTGGAGCTGGTGTCGATGGCCAGCGTCAGATTCAGCGGCATCTCCGACTGGCGCTCGAACACCGCAATCTTCTGCGGGCGGCCATCCTCAAAAACCTTGAAATCATCCTGCGTGAGACCGCCGACGATCGCGTCATTCTTGTCGGTGACGTTGACAAACAGGCTCACCAGCTTCACGTCGAGACGCAGCGGCTTATCCGCTTCCTGCGCGACCAGGCGCAGCGTAACCGCGAGTGACAGGATTGCACCCGCCAACACCGTGCCACCGGAAAGACCTCTACGACGCAGGGCCATCCCCACCCTCCCCCGCGTATCCCGGCGGAAACGGCTCACCATCTGCCCATACCGCGCCATCCGTGAAGGTCTCTTTTTTCCAGATGGGCACCGTCTTCTTTAGCGTATCGATCAGCCAGCGACTGGCTTCGTAGGCTTGGGCCCGATGCGCCGACGCCAAAATAATCAGCACGCTGGTCTCGCCCACCTGCAGCCGGCCAAGCCGATGAACCATCGTGACGTGACGAACTCCGAAGCGGTTGATCGCCTCTCCGGCAAGTTCAGTCATCTGCTTGAACGCCATCTCCTCGTAGGCTTCGTAGTCGAGATAGAGCGTTTGCCGCCCGCGCGAATTGTTGCGCACGATGCCGTCGAATACGACAACCGCACCGTCTTCGCCTTGCTTGCTGGCGGAAACAAGCGCATCGGCATCGATCACGTCGCGGGTAAGCATGATTTTGACCGGCGCACCAACGCCCTCTTCCCGAGAATCCGCTGCATGCGCAGTGCTCCCTCCGGAGACCGGTGGCAGCAATCCGACCTCGTCGTTCTCGCTCAGCACCTGGCTCCGGCCGGCATACTCCGCGTTGATACTGACCGCGATACCGAGATTCTCGACCAAAGGTGCCTGTACCCCCAACCGTGAAATCAGGTCTGCCACGGTGGTTCCCCCGGGCAGGTCAAGGGCGAACGGGTCAGAACCAAGGGACTCTTTGAGGATGCCGAATGGAATTACGCGAACTTGCATGTTGAAGAAAGAATACCGCCTGGAGACTTAGACGCAGCAGACAGTCTGGCAGTGTTGTCCGCATAAGTAGGTAGCAAAGAAAAGGCCGGCAGATTCGCCGGCCCTGGGTTGGATTTCACTCACGCCGCAGCTGCCTGCGGTTACGCCGCAGCTGCCTGCGGTTACGCCGCAGCTGATGTGCCGCGCTCGGTGGCGATCGGCGTCACTTCGAGCTTTGCGTTCAGCAGCGGCAAAGTCACCGCCAGCACGTCTTCAATGCGACTGGCGTAGTGGATAGAAACCCCATCGGTCATCTCGGGCGTCAGGTCTTCCTCAACGTCCTGACGATTCTCGGCCGGCAGGATGATGGTTTCCACTCCCGCCCGTCGCGCCGCCAGGAATTTCTCCTTGATGCCTCCCACCGGCAGTACATTTCCGCTTAAAGTGATCTCACCGGTCATTGCTGTCAGCGGACGAACCGGATTATCGGTCAGCAGCGAGGCCAGCACAGTAGCCATTGTTACGCCGGCCGAAGGCCCGTCCTTCGGAATTGCGCCTGCGGGAACATGGATATGGATATCCAGATCCTTGTTGAAGTCCTCCGGCAAGCCAAGCAGACTTGAATTCGACCGCACCCACGTGAGTGCCGCCTGCATCGACTCCTGCATCACCTCGCCGATCTGCCCGGTCATCGTGAATCCACCTTTGCCCTTCATCTTGTTTGCTTCGATGAAGAGTATGTCGCCACCCGCCGGAGTCCACGCCAGACCCACCGCCACCCCGGGACGCTTGACCCGCTCGGCAATCTCGGTCTCCACTCGAACCTGGATGTTGCCCAGAAAATCCTTCAGCACGTCCTTGTTAACGATCAGCTTCTCGCCCTTGCCTTCAACCACACGGCGCGCCTCTTTGCGGCACACCGTTCCAATCACCTGCTCCAGCTTGCGGACGCCGGCCTCGCGCGTGTAGTGGCGAATGATGTGGCGTACCGCAGCCTCCGGAAACTCGATCTGTTCGGGCGTGATTCCGTTTTCCTTGATCTGGCGCGGAATCAGGTACCGGGCCGCAATATGCACTTTCTCCTCTTCGCTGTAGCCCTGCAGAGGAATGATCTCCATTCGATCCTGCAGCGGTGGCGGGACGGTGTCGAGCATGTTCGCGGTGCAGATAAACAGCACCTTCGACAGATCAAACGGAACATCCAGGTAGTTGTCCCGGAATGTGTTGTTCTGTTCGGGATCGAGCGTCTCGAGCAGTGCCGATGCCGGGTCACCCCTGAAGTCCCGTCCCAGCTTGTCAACCTCATCCAGCATGATCACCGGATCGTTGGTTTCAGCCCGCCGAATGCTCTGGATGATCTGGCCTGGCAACGCGCCGATATAGGTGCGCCGGTGGCCGCGGATTTCTGCCTCGTCATGCATTCCGCCCAGCGAGATACGCTGGAATTTGCGTCCCAGGGCCCGCGCTATGGAGCGACCCAACGAAGTTTTGCCCACGCCTGGAGGTCCGACGAAGCAAAGGATCGGCCCCTTCATGTCGGGCTTGAGTTCCAGCACCGACAAGTAGTCGAGGATGCGGTCCTTCACCTTCTTGAGCTCATAGTGATCCTCATCGAGAATCTCGCGAGCTTTGGTAATGTCGATCTTCGAACCGGAGCTCTTTGACCAGGGCAAAAGCGCAAGCCACTCGATGTAGTTGCGCGTGAGCGAGTAGTCAGCAGCCATCGGAGACATGCGGCCGAGGCGCGACAATTCCTTCATCGCCTCTTTCTTCACATCTTCCGGCATGCCGGCTTCCTCAATCTTCTTGCGCAGTTCCTCGACCTCGCGCTGCCCCTCATCCTGCTCGCCAAGTTCCTTCTGGATGGCCTTCATCTGCTCGCGCAGGTAGTAGTCGCGCTGTGATTGCTGAACCTGGTCCTGTACCTCGCTCTGGATCTTGGTGCGAAGCTGCTGGACCTCGAGTTCCTTGGCCAGGTGCTTGGTCAGCAGCTCGAGCCGATCGGGGACGCTGGGCGTCTCAAGCAGGGTCTGTTTGTCGTCGGTCGTGAGGAATGGCAGCGAGGAGGCGACAAAGTCGACCAGCCGGCTGGGATCTTCGATATTTCCAGCAATGGTCCGGAGTTCGTCCGACAGGGTCGCGGACTCCGAGACGATCTGTTGGAACTGACCCACGACATTGCGTACCAGGGCCTCCACCGCCGACGATTGATCGGGCTCGACGTCTTCCAGGGTTTCGATCTCCGCGATCATGAATGGCTCGGTTTGTACAAACCGGACCAGCCGCACCCGCTCCACCCCTTCGGTGAAGACAAAACGGCTCTGGTTCGGCATGCGCACAACCTTGTGCACAGTGGCTAACGTGCCTACATTGTGTAAATCCGCGGGCTTGGGCGCATCCAGCCGGGGGTCAAGCTGCGCGGTGACGATGATGGATCGTTCGTCCCCCAGCGACTCAATCAGCTGGATCGAGCTCTCACGTCCAACCGTCAGCGGCAGAACAGCATGCGGGAATAAAACGGTATCGCGAACAGGTAAAACTGGAATTCTACGAACCCCGGAAACCTGTCGTTTCTGGGGATTTTCGGGTGGCAACATGGAAGGCTGACCTGGCATTGAGTGTCCTCTTATCAACTTTCCTTATTAGACAACACAGAGCGTCAAAAGTTTCAGGAAAGTCTGGCTCTCCACGAGCCCCTTAAGCCCTGTCACACCAGATGCATTACGCGATTCTCCTGGCGCGGGTTCCGGATGCGCCGCGAATGAAACACGCATCCGGTTCCACCGGGTTTATCGACCAAATATCAAGAAGGCTGAAATAATTCTCGGGAATCTTCTCCGTCATTTCGATGTCACACAAAAATCGGGAGTTACTCCGTCTCGATGACACCGTCTTCATTTTTGATCGCAGACTGGATGCGCTCCCACAGGTTGTCTTCGGGTTGCCGGTCAGGAAATAGCTGCCTTGCCGCTTCTGCGATAACCTCAAGCTCCCGGTAAAGCTGCTTGCAAATCTCGCAATCCTTGAAGTGGGGATGATTTTCAAGGTCGGCGCCCGATCCGATGAGATCGCATAGCTGCTCCTGGAACTCCTCGCAGGTCATGGATTTTGGATCCATGGTCATTTACGTCCCCCCTTTCGCATCGAGAGACGTAGAGCATCGCGCAATTTGAGGCGCGCCTTGTGGAGCTGGGATTTGCTGTTTCCAACCGAACAATCAAGCATGGCCGCTATCTCATTATGCTCAAAGCCTTCCACGTCATGAAGGACAAAAATCAAACGGTAGCCTGCCGGCAGAGCCGCCACCGCTCGCTCCAGGGCAAGCCGATCGATCGACCCCGTCAGGGATAGATCGGGAGCACCGAAGCTCCGCCCTGGACCGTCATCATACGAAGGTTCCATCGCTTCGTCGAGCGACATCAGCGGAAGGCCCTTTTTCCGCAGGTGCATCAGCACAACATTGATTGACAGTCGATGCAGCCAAGTTGAGAACGCCGAGTCACCCCGGAACGTGCCGATCTTGCGATGCAACTGGAGGAAAGCCTCCTGCGTCAGGTCTTCGGCTTCGGCAACGTTCCCGACCATGCGCAGACAGAGCGAGTAAATGCGACGTTTATGCAATGAGTAGAGGTGGGCGAAGGCATGGTGATCGCCAGCCTGTGCCCGAGCAAGAATCTCAGCTTCTGGAGTGATCGCTGGGGGAGAAGTGACCTCTCGTGCAGAGTTCTGAAGCTCCACCGTCTTCTCTTTCTCCGGCACGGCTTCCGGTGTCGGGACCTCAGACGTCTGCTTTTGAAACCTGGTACGTGGCATGCGCTTCCTTTGGGAAGGGGTATCGGTAGCAGTAAGTATCGTGTGATGCTGCGCCAAGCTTCTTTCCTCGTTAGTATAAGGTGCAGCAGTGGGAAACTTTGAGCTGCGGCAAGATGGAACCGGATCGGCTCTCAAGTTATTTGGTTTGATGCAACCAAATGGCTCCGCGGGGGTCTATACCGTGGAATTCTGGGAGATATAGTGCGCAAGAAAATGCCGGCACGGCAGCTCAGTCCGGTGAGGCAGCGAGTTCGATCGGCAGTTCTTTTTGTCTTCTTTTCCATTGGACTTGCCGGTTGGTCCCAAAGCGCCACAACCATGCCGCACGGTTTCCGCACAGATCATTTTTCAGAGAAGGCTCTTGATTCTCATGGTTCCGAGTTCGACCCGGAATCTGTTCCCCAGCCGTGGTGGCAGGGCTTGCCCGTAAAGGAAATTGCATTCGATGGAGTGCCGGCGGATCGCCTTCAGTCCCGGAATCTGCCGCAGGCGCTTGGCGCGCCCCTTGACCGTGAGAACATCGCCCGAACGCTGCGCCAATTGTATGCTTCCGGCCTCTTCGAGACGATACAGGCAGACGTATCCCCGGATGGCGATGGGGTACGAGTCGTCTTTCGGGGTAAGCCCAGACAATTCATCGGGGCTGTCAGCGTCACTGGGGCAAAAGGAGCAACCATCAACGCACAATTGCAGGCCGCCAGCCGACTCACGGCCGGAACGCGTTTCTCGCAAACGCGGCTCAAGGCCGCCATCGTGCGCATGCGCCAGACCTTGGCCGATAATGGCTTTAACGAACCGGATATCAAGTTCACGCTTGCTGAACACTCGGTCGAGCAACTCGTGGACATCGCCTTCACTGTGAACTCCGGTGTCCAGGCACGGGTAGGGGACGTCAAAGTCACAGGCGATTCGGGAATGACCAACGATCAGTTCCGGAGTGCCTCGCATTTGAAAGCTGGAAACAAAGTCGATCACGATACCAACGACCGTGCCCTGAGCGGCGTCTTGAAGCATTTCCAGAAAGAGGAGCGCCTCGAAGCCGACGTCAAGCTCGAATCGGAGGCCTATGCTGCCGGAACGCGCCGGTCAAATTTCGGCTTCTCCGCAAATCGCGGTCCGGTGGTCCAGGTACGCGTTGAGGGCGCGAAGCTCGGCGGCGAGCGCTTGAAGCGCCTTGTTCCTGTCTTTGAAGAGGGCACGGTAGACGAGGATCTGCTGAACGAAGGCAATCGCCGCCTGCGTGACTACTTCCAGCGGCTCGGATACTTCGGCGTAAAGGTGGATCACAAGGAGCACAATACGGCCGGCGGCACTGTGACGATCGTTTACTCAGTCGAACTTGGAGCGCGGCGGCGTGTCGAAAAGGTTTCAGTCTCTGGCAACCATTATTTCGATGCGAATACCCTGCAGGGTTTGTTGAGTGTGCATGCGGCCGATTACCTCGACCGCCACGGGGCGTACAGCCAGGCCCTGATGGCCGCTGATGTGACCGCGTTGCAAACGGTTTACCAGAACAACGGCTTTTCCAAAGTCAAAGTGACTCCCGAAACCGTCGGCGCCGGTGTCGCGTCTTCACCAATGCAGAGACCGGTGCGCAACTCTTCCGAGCCGATCTCAGTGATCTACCACATCGATGAGGGTCAGCAGCAGCGAGTCGGAAAGCTGGAACTCGATGGTGTTGTGAATTCCGACGAGAAGAAGTTGCTGGCCTCGATGAACACATCTCCCGGACAGTTGTTTTCACCCCAGAACCTGGCCGGTGACCGGGATGCCTTGCTGACCGATTATCTAAGCCGCGGATTCGATCAAGCCCAGGTCGAGGTGGAACAGCAGACTGAATCAACCGATCCAACCAAAGTGGACGTGGCATTCCATATTCACGAAGGCAAGCAGATTTTCGTGCGCAAGGTGTTGCTGTCGGGTCTCCACTACACCAGGCCGGACACCGTGTCCAAAGCCATCACTCTTCATCCCGGCGACCCGCTTAGCCAGACGGCTCTCGCCGATATTCAGCGCAACCTCTATGAATTTGCTCTGTTCAACGAGGTCACCACTGCGATCCAGAACCCAGCCGGGCAGGAGCCGTACAAAACTGTCTTGGTGCAAACCAGTGAAGCGCGCCGCTGGACTCTTACCTACGGCCTTGGCTTCGAAGCCCAGACCGGACAGCCGCAGAACAACTGCAAGGGCATCCTCACCACCGGGGCCACCTGTAATCCGAACGGCAAAACCGGCATCAGCCCTCGGGTGCTCATCGCTGTCACACGCAACAATCTCTTTGGCCGAGAACAGTCTGCATCGTTGCAGGCTACCTATGGACTGTTGGAACAGAATGTCAACCTCCTCTATCAGGCTCCTCATTTTCTGGGCAACCGCAACTTTGGATTCACGGCCTCCGGCGGTTATGCCAGCAGCCAGGATGTGACCACATATGTAGCCTCGAAACTTGAGACCGGCGTTCGCTTCACTGAACATTTCACGCCGGGAGCTTTTCTCTCCAAGGCGAACACGTTTGTGTATGCCTTTGATTTTCGGCGCGTGAAGGTCTCGATCGACAGCCTCCAGGTAGGGCCGGCTGAACTCAATTCCCTTTCAACGGCAGCACGCGTGGCGGGGCCGAGCATTACTTGGATTCGCGACACCCGGGACTCTCCCCTCGATTCGCACCGCGGAACTTACACCACGTTTCAAGACTTCCTCTCCAACGAAACATTTGGCGCGCAGGCGGAGTTCAACCGCCTCGACCTCTCGAATTCCAGTTATTACGGCTTCGACAAGGATCGCTTTGTGTTGGCGCGTAATACGAGATACGGACAAGAACGCGCCTATGGTTCGCCCTCCGATTCACTGCTTCCCCTCCCTGAGCGGCTGTACGCTGGCGGACCAATTTCGCATCGCGGATTTCCGATCAACGCGGCCGGCCCGCGTGACCCGGAGACGGGATTCCCGATCGGCGGCGCCGGGGCGCTCATCAACAGTACCGAGATGCGGATGCCTCCACCGATGCTTCCATTCTTCGGCGACACCCTGAGCTTTGTGCTCTTCCACGACATGGGAAATGTCTTTACGAATTCCGGGGACGCCTGGGAAAGTGCCCTGCGCATTCATCAGCCCGACAGAAATACCTGCAGAGAGACCGCGACAGTGGGACAGCAGCAGACCTACACTCCAAGTGGACCGACGACCTCAACCGGACCGCAGGGTCAATGCAGCTTCAACTATTTTTCCCACGCGGCGGGATTGGGAATGCGCTATCACACGCCAGTCGGACCCATTCGCCTCGACTTCAGCTACAACCTCAATCCGCCGATCTACCCGGTCAACATCGACTACTCGCTTACGAACCCATACTCAAACCCGCACGTGGGCCAGGCAGCACACTTCAACTTCTTCTTCAGCCTGGGGCAAACTTTCTGATGTCCATCCTCCAGCACAACCCGTCCCGAGCACCCGTCACAATGCGGACAGCGTGCCTTGCCGCCTTTCTCGCGCTGGCGCTGCCCGTTTTCGCCCAGGACAGTACGTCCGCGCAGAACGCACCTGGAACACTCGTTGACCGCGTGGTCGCGGTTGTAAATCGCCAAACCATCCTCGAAAGCGATCTTCAGGACGAGATGCAGCTTTCTTTTCTTGACCCGAGCACAAGCGGTCAGGCAAAGATGACCGAGCAGCAGGCGCTCGACAGGCTCATCAGCAGGACACTCATTCAGCAACAGATTCGCCAGGAGGATTTGCCGGCCACCGAGCCGAATCCGCAGGATATTGCCGCCCGTATTGAGGAAATCCGCACGGAACTACCGGCCTGCGTCCGTGCCGATTGCCGAAGCGACGACGGGTGGAAAGCCTTCTTGACACAGCGCGAGTTGAGCCCAGCCCGGGTTGAAAGCTACATGCACAACCGCCTCGAGATCCTCAGCTTCATCGAGATGCGCTTTCGGCAGGGCATCCGCATTGCACCGGAGGAGATCGAGCAGTACTATCGCGAAACCCTCCTGCCGCAATATCCGGCAGGTCAGAAACCACCTCCGCTCGAGCAGATTTCATCGCGTATCGAAGAGATCCTTCTACAGCAAAAGGTCAACGTGCTGTTCGACGCGTGGTTTACGAACTTGCGCAGCCAGGGCCAGATCGAAGTGCTTGACCCCTCGCTGGAAACATCGAAAATCAGCGGAAATGATGGAGCTACGAAGGAATGAGCGAGACCGACCCGATACCCAAGCCGACTGATCCTCCTCGCGAGGAGCAGGCGCCACGCCTTTCGCGCATGCGCTACGTGCGTCATGTGCTCTGGGGTGGATCGGGACTGGCCTTTCTCCTTATTGCCGGCATGGTGGGCTTGTACTTCTGGGCGAGTTCGTCGTCATTCGAGAACATCATCCGCAAACGCCTGATCGCCCGCATTGAGCAAGCGACGGGCGGGCGGGCGGAGATCGCCTCGTTTCATTGGAAGCTGCTGAAGCTCGAAGCCGAAGCCGACGGACTGGTGCTCCACGGCCGGGAAGGCGCAGGCGAAAGACCCTATGCGCAACTGGCTTCGCTGCACGTCTCGGTGAACATCCTCGAGTTCTGGAGCCCGCGCGTTCTGCTCCGCGACCTCACGGTTGAACAGCCGCAGATTCATTTCATCGTCTATCCCGATGGATCCACCAACCAGCCTCAGCCGCCCACAAAGACAGAGTCGCATCCGCTCAACACGTTGTTCCAGCTTCAGGCTGATCACGTCGAGGTCAATCATGGCGTCTTCGACTACGACAATCGCGCCGACCAGAAAGATTTTCAGAACCGGCGCATTCCCGTCGACTTCCGGGCCAACGACGTATCCCTGCTGATGAAGTACATCCCCGCCGGTGTGAGCACTCTAGAGAGCTACCACCTCGATGCGGGCATCCACGATCTACGCTTAACCCGCGGTCCGCTTGATCACCCGGACTCTCCCCCGGTTGACGGATACATCCAGGCTGCGCTCGACCTCACACGCAATGCGGCCTACCTGCGGTCATTGCGCCTTACGGCACACAGCAAAGGTTCAGCAGATCGTGTGCTCAATGTTGCTGGCGAACTCACTGACTTCGGCCATCCTCGCTGGAAAGCCACGGCGCAGGGCGAACTGGACCTCAAGCTGATGGAACCCGCTCTCGGTTATCCGAATACTCCGGAAGGAATTGCGCGCCTGAATCTTGCTGCCGCGGGCCAGTCAAGCGAGTTCCGGATCGACGGCACCGTCCACGCGGACAACGCCTCGTACATCGGCACCGGCGTAGTGGCGCGGGGAGTGGGTCTCGATGCGCACGTTCATGCGGATGCACTACGGCTTCAAATCACCAATGTCACCGCACGCCTGAAGCCAGGAGGACAACTCGAAGGCGAAGTGCTGCTCGACCGTTGGATTCCGCCGCTCGCCGGAGCGCCAGTTGTTCAGGCCGCGGAGCCGCCAAAACGCGAGAAGAAGGGCAGAAGTCACGACAAGGCGCCGACAGTCGCAGAAGTTCCACACTCGCCTGACACCAACCTGTACACCAGCGGAAAGGTGAATGCCTACTTCCGCAACGTCACCCTCGATACCTTGCTCGACATGGTCACCGAACCGCCATTCCAGCGGCTCGGACTCGACGCTCGCCTCAATGGTCCGTCGAACGCGGTGTGGAGCAACGGCGACGTCAACACGCTTCTAGTCTCTACCAAATTCGCCCTCAGCCCCTCGTCGAACACGCCGGGCTCTGAAACTCCGACCCATGGGGCGGTGGACGCAACCTACCTCCAACGCAATGGTTCCGTTGATCTCCGCAATCTTCAGATGGACCTGCCTGCCAGTCAGATCAACGCTCGCGGCCGGCTCGGCGCGTATCCGATGACCAGCCCGACTGCTCTCACAGTCGACTTTCGTTCGCACCAGCTGGGTGAATTCGACACGTTGCTTCGCGACCTCGGACTGACGCACAACGGGAAGAGTGGAACTGCGGCGTTGCCCGTTTCAGTCGCAGGTCAGACCGATTTCAAAGGCACATGGGCAGGATCTCTTGTTGATCCGCACCTGTCGGGGACATTGGCCGCGAAGGATGCATCGCTGGAGGTCCAATCAGGGACCGGCGAGCCGCAGCCGGTTCACCTGGATTCGATTGAGGCCACCGGCAGCTACTCGGCCGCGCGCATTGCCATCGACCACGGCCAGTTGCAACACGGAGATGCATCCGCAACCTTCGACGGCACACTGACTGCAGCGACACAGCGATCGGCGCGATCGCCCGGGCGTCCCGGCTTTGATGCGAAATCATTGCTCCGCGTAAACCTGCTGGCAACGGATCTGAATGTCGATGACCTGCAACTCTTCGTTGCTCAGAAGCTGCCGGTCTCGGGATCGGTCAGCGCTCATCTGAGTATCGACGGACCTCTGAATACGCTTGGCGGCAGCGGATGGATCGAGTTGGAGAAGGGCGCCATCTACGGCGAGCCGCTTACCCGTGCGCGTGCGCAGGGCAAGATGGTTGGCCAGGTCATACAGCTCGCCACTGTAACCCTGACCAGCACGGCTGGCACCGTTGCGGGGTCGGGCAGCTACGATCTGCATTCTCGTCAATTCCAGGTGGATGCGCATGGCAGCGCGCTCGATCTCGCCAAGGTGGAGCGGCTTCGCAGTTCGGGTACCGAGCTCGCAGGAATCCTGGGCTTCACATTGTCCGGCTCGGGAACCTTCGACGATCCGCATCTTGACGGGCAAGCGGACTTGTCGAATCTAGCGTTGAGCGGCGACAAGATCGGCGCGATGAGAATCGTTGCTCACGCCGCCAATCGCACCTTGACCTACGACATTACCTCTCACCTTGAAGCGGCGGAGTTCGTGGCTCACGGGCAGACTGCCCTGCACGACGACAATGAAACTAAGGCAACACTCAACTTCTCGCGATTTAATGTTGGCGCCCTCCTGACGATGATGCACGTGAGCGGATTGACGGGCGAGTCGGACCTGGAAGGCACGGTCAACATCGCCGGGCCGCTGGCGCATCCTGAGCAGATGCATGGCGAGGCCCGCATCAAGGAACTCGCCGTCACCGTTGCCGGCGTTCATCTCCATAGCGAAGGCGGGCTGCACGCCAGCATGGGCAATTCCCTGATCACCCTCGATCCGCTGCATGTGACCGGCGAAGAAACCGACATGCACCTCGAGGGCAGCTTGAACCTCGCAGGCAAGCGCCGGCTCGATCTCGCCGCCAACGGATCCATCAACCTTCAGCTGGCTGAAACGATCGATCCGGACCTGACTGCGCGCGGCACCACCACTTTCAAGGTTGAGGCGCATGGGCCGCTCGACAATCCAGGCCTTTCCGGCCGCGTCGATTTTGAGAATGCATCACTGGCTCTCGAAGATTTGCCCAATAGCCTTAGCCAGCTCCAAGGCACGCTGGAATTCAACCAGAACCGGCTTGAAGTGAAGTCTCTCACCGCAATCAGCGGCGGCGGCCAGCTGAGCGTCTCCGGCTATCTTGCCTACCAACACGGTCTGTACGCCGACCTGGCGCTTAAAGGCAGGTCAATCCGCATCCGCTATCCGCAAGGCGTCAGTTCGGCGGCCGATATCAACCTGCAGTTGCAGGGACCGCAGAACAACCTGCTGCTCAGTGGAAACGTAATGATCACGCGTTTCACAGTAAGCCCCGAGATGGATTTCGTGGCCTTGGCAGCGCAGGCCGGCAAATCCCAGCCCATTGTGGCAGCCAACGCGCCATCGAACCACATCCGGCTCGACGTCCGCATCCAATCGTCGCCGCAGCTCAATTTCCGAAACGCCTACGCCAAGCTGGCCGGAGACGTCGACCTTCGCCTGCGTGGAACGCTTGCGACACCATCTCTGCTGGGGCGAGTCTCGATCACCGAAGGCAACGCCACCATCGCCGGAACCCGGTACGAACTGCAGCGCGGCGAAATCACGTTTACAAATCCGGTGCGCATCCAGCCGATGATCGACTTGAACGCCACCGCGCGCGTCGAAGACTACGACATCACGCTTGGCCTGCACGGATCGATGGACCAGATGACCGAGACCTTCCGCAGCGATCCGCCGCTGCCTGAGGCAGACGTGGTTGCGCTGCTGGCCCTGGGACGCACCCAGGATCAGCAACGCCTCTACACCCAGCAACAGCAGCAGCTGGCCACCAATCCCGCAACAGACGCCCTGCTGGGAGGCGCATTGAACGCTACCGTGAGCAGCCGGGTGCAGAAGCTCTTCGGCGCCGGCTCCGTAAAGGTCGATCCCAACTACCTCGGCGTGCTGGGGAACTCAACCACGCGAATCACCGTGGAGGAGCAACTGGGCAAAAACCTCACTCTCACCTATGCAACCGACGTGGACACCACTGCCCAACAGTTGCTGCAGGCGGAAATCGCCATCAACCGTCACGTCTCGCTCCTGGTGTCCCGCGATGAATCGGGCGTATTTTCAATGGTGGTGAAGGCGACGCGAAGATTCAAATAGGACCCGCTCTTTGCGCCTAGGTTCCCTTCGGGAGCATCTTAAACCCACATCCCAATATCTCCCATCTAGTGACAAACATCCTATTTTCATTGACTTGTCGATGGTGGTCGCAGAAATGCGATCGGCTTCCTCGTCTGCAGCCAGGCTGGGCGAATCAACGAAATCAACAACGTTTCGTCGTGGCCACGACCTTGCCACGCACCAGTCCAGAATCACTGGATCGTTGCGGCTTACCCGCAATTCCGGAAAGCGTGCACAACCCTGGAACCTTCTTTGTGAATCTCTGTTGATGCGGTGTGAGTTACTTTGCAGCAGTTAACCGGCAGGCGGGCGGCGAGTGCCTTAGTTGTCAATTCCAGCAGCGGCCGGGAAGAAACCTGGAACCCGCGTGTTTTCGGATCACACCTCGAATGACCGACTGAAAGAGGCAGACAATGAACCGAAGGAACTTCGTTACCCCAGTTGCGGTGGTTGCGTTCCTGCTCACCGCCGGTGTTTTGAGTGCCCCGCAGCCCTCCTACGGCAGAAGCGCCAACGGCATGGGCTGGCAATCTGACAGTGATGTACAAGCGAAGCTGAACAAGTCGCAGTTCAAAGACGTGAAGGTCTCCGTCCAGGGCGGCATCGCCACGTTGACCGGAACGGTGAGCCTTTACGAATACAAACGCGATGCCGAAAACCGGGCCCGCAAAGTAAAGGGCGTAATGGCCGTCCGAAATGAAATCCAGGTCAGCGGCCCCAGCGTATCCGACACGGAGTTGAAATCGAAGCTGATGGAGAAGCTGGCTTACGACCGGGTAGGCTATGGCACCACCGCATTCAATGCGATCACGGTGAACGTTGAAAATGGCGTGGTCACCCTGGGAGGTCACGCTTACTCCGACGTCGACAAGGACTCGGCTACTTCGCTGGTCGCCACCTACCCCGGCGTGAAGGACGTGGTGGACAATATCGAGGTCGATCCCACCTCGATCATGGACGATCAGACCCGGCTTGCGGTTGCGCGCGCAATCTATGGCTATCCCTCGTTGAACAAATACGCGATCGATCCGGCGAAGCCGATCCGCATTTCAGTACAGAACGGCCACGTCGAGTTGTACGGACTGGTCGACTCGAAGGCCGACAAGGACACGGCGAATATTCGCGCAAACAGCGTGCCGGGCGTCTTCAGCGTGAAGAATTATCTGCAGGTCGCCGGCCAGGCAACCGAAAGCGAAAAGCCCCAATAAGCAAAAAGGGGATAAATCCAAACGGGCCGGGCTTTCGTGCTTTGGACGCAAGCCCGGCAGACCTGTCAGAAGACCCACGGAATAGCCGAACGGATGGGCGGTGACTCGGGCGCCATCCGTGAATCAGGATTGCAACAGGCTCGCTAACGGAGCGCACTCGGCCTTGTTTGATGTCGACGCCGTTCACGCCTTCATCGCGAAAAATCGCTGATTGCCTTTACGCAAAACAGGTCCGTCGACACTTGATGCCTGCGTCCATCGCCATTCAATGGAGCTGGCTAAAAACAAATCCATGTGTTTTGACCTTTGAATGGCATTCAAAGCACGAGGCTCCCGAGTCGTGAATAGCATCCTGCGTCTGGTCGTTAGCCCAGAACCGTTCGAATCGCCATCCTCCCGTGCTCTTATAGACGCTTGAATCTTTGATCATCACGTCAACCCGTCGGCGTTCGCCTTCGAAAATGACCCCGTTCTTCTGTTGGGAGTCGCGCAATTCGTACACGATTATCGAACCGTCGGCGAAATCACCAGACGGGTAGCCGTCGATTGCCTTCTGATTTGCGAAGATGTGGTGCATGCCTTGTTCGCTCTCCGGGAGGGGGCCGCCAGGCATTATCACTCCGGTTCCCACATGAACCCAGCGTCGGAAGTTATCGGGGTATTGCACGGATTCAGACCCACGCACGACGCTGAGTGATGACAAGGCGGCCAAACAGATCAGGCCCAAGGCGCTTCGACGTAAGTAAGTCAGGCGAGGATTGAAAGCGTGCGTTCCCATGAAGCCATTCTGCCGTGCGGCAATCGGCTCAGTATTGTAAAAAATTCAACTTACAAGGGGTGTTGCAAGGAATCAGCTGTCTGAGTCGTGCATCGCGTGTCTGTACTCGAGAGGGGTGATACCAGCGAACTCGCGAAAATCGCGGATCAGATGTGCCTGGTCGAAGTATCCGCAGTCGGCCGCAAGGTCTGCCCAGTTCACAGGCATGCCCTTGTCAATGCGGTCCAGCAAAGTGCGGAACCTCCTGACGCGGCAGAATAGCTTCGGCGTAAGACCAACGTGCTCACGGAACAACTGAATGAACCTTGTATGGCTCAAGCCAGTGTCCAACTGTATTCTTCGAACACTACGCACTCCGCCTTCGCCCGACAACTGCCCGACGGCATACCTGACCGCGGGATGAAGGCGTGCGGCGTTGATCAGTTTTCGGTTCAAGTATCGTTCCACCGCCAAGAATTGAGCGTGCTCGTCCGTCGCGGAACACACGTCGTTGAGTAAGCGCTCGGCCTCGCCAGGATGAAGTGCGCTGAGCGGAATGTCGGTGTTATGCAATTCATGCGCCGCGACGGGAAAGAAGATACGCGCGGCTCCCGGACGAAAAAGAATGCCGATGACCTCTCTGGATTCAGATGGATCGATGTGGAACGACCGAGAGTAGGGGCCCGCGAGCAAGGGCACTCGAATGCAATGGGTCTCATCATCAAGAAAATAAGACACAGTTGGCTTTCTCAGATGAATCACCAGCGCCATAGCACCGTTCGGGTAGATGCGCTGGCGTGACGGCAGCGTACCGGATCTCGTTACCCGCCAGATTAACTCGACATACTGTGATAACGGGAATGGTGGGTTGTGGAGGCGGAGCGCATCGCCCGGCACCTTGTGCTCCTCGCCGTGCAGCAGATCAGCCGACATTTGCTTGTCCGCCACGGAACCTGCTGTCGGGCAAACCATACGCACATGGTCTTGCGAGCGGAAGTGCGGAGCCGGCAGCGGTCATCGAATCGTCTCCAGCATGGCCAATTCTATGACGCGCTCGGTCGCGCTGAAACTGCCGATTTCGCCCTTTGATGCAATGCGGACGGGTACGCGGTCAATCGGCCCCGAGCACAAATAAAACGGTTGAGTGGGCGGAATAGCAAAATTCTCTTTTCGCAAACTTCCAGCATTCAAAAATGAGCGGGCATGGATGCCCAAAAAACGCTGCTGTCGTTTTTCTCTGGACCGGTCTTTCGGCGGTGTGCGACATTTACAGAACTGTAATCATCCGCAGCCTCCCGTTTCTTACACTTGACTCGCTATGCTGAACGACGGCCCACTGACCATAGAGCGGAAAGAAGGCAAGAACCCCACCACCCAGGTCTTCAGCCTGGTTGGCCCGCTCACCCTGCGCAACCTGTTCGAATTCCAGGCTGAACTGCGCAGCGCCACCCCTCCGCCGCTTACCGTCATCGACCTGTCCGCAGTTCCTTACATGGATTCGGCAGGTATGGGACTGGTGATGAACCACTACGTCCGTTGCACGACCAGGGGCACGAAGCTGGTAGTCGCGGGAGCAAACAACCGAATTCTTGATCTGTTCAAAGTGACCAAGGTCGATTCGGTGCTGCCGATGGCAGCCACAATCGACGAAGCCGAAGCATAGAAGAACATCCCCAAAACCCACCTGCGCGCACTCCATTACACTGGGAAATGGATTGCTGTTGATGGGCCTCATTGCTAAAACCCGCACCACGCTGGAGATGATCAAGTGGGAACACTCGATCTTCGCCTTGCCGTTTGCGCTCACGGCTGTTCTGCTGGCCAGCCACGGTGCGCCTGCATGGCGAACGCTTGGCTGGATCCTGGTCGCGATGGTCACGGCCCGCTCCTGCGCAATGGCGTTCAACCGCTGGGCCGACGCCGACCTGGATGCGGCAAATCCCCGCACCCGCATGCGCGCCATTCCCGCCGGACTGCTTTCGCGCGGATTTGTGCTCGGCTTCTCCGTACTGATGGGCCTGGGGTTTGTGATTGCCGCCGCCGAACTGAATCGGCTCACCCTGGCGCTTGCGCCATTTGTTCTGGTGGTGCTGCTTGGCTATAGCTACATGAAGCGCATCACCCGGTGGTCGCACCTGGTGCTGGGATTGGCGCTGGGGCTGGCACCTTCGGCAGCCTGGATCGCCGTGCGCGGCAGCCTCGATCCCCGGATCCTGGTCCTGACGGCAGCGGTAATGCTCTGGGTGGGCGGTTTCGACGTGCTGTATGCATGCCAGGATTTCGAGCACGACCGCGAGGCAGGCTTGCACAGCATTCCGCAAGCGCTCGGAATTCCGGCGGCATTTGGCGTGGCGCGCATCATGCATCTCGCCATGCTCGGATTGCTGATCTGGTTCGGATACCTGTTTAGTTTTGGCATGGCCGGGTGGATGGGCGTCGCCGCCGCGGGACTCTTGCTGGCCTACGAGCACGCGATCATCTCGCCCAGGGACATGCGGCGAATGAACGCTGCATTCTTCACCATGAACGGCGTGATCGCCATGGTCTTCCTGGTGTTCGTCGCTACCGATGTGTGGATCCGGAGATAGCAGGAGTAGCCGTCAAACCATGAGAGTCGCGATCCAGGGAGAACCGGGTGCCTTCAGTCATGAGGCGACGCTCGCGCTGATACCGGACGCGGTCATCGAGCCCTGTTCGGTTTCCGCCGACGTATTCAGGGTGCTCACCGAGGGTTCGGTCGACGCCGCCATGATTCCCATCGAAAACAGCCTGGCCGGTTCCGTCCTCGAGCACTTTGACTTGCTGCTCAACCATGATGTGCGCGTCGTCCGCGAATCACTTTTGCGTATCCGCCATAATTTGATTGCGGTTTCGGGTGCATCGATCGGGGACCTCGATCGCGTCTATTCGCACCCGGTAGCGCTGGCCCAATGCCGGCGCTTTCTGGCTGCACATGGCAAGATGCGGGCACTCGCGTCTTATGACACCGCGGGAAGCGTCAAGCAAATCGTCGAAACCAATGACGGGCATGCTGGTGCGATTGCCAGCGAGGCGGCGGCCCGCTACTACGGCGCCGAAATCCTGCAATCTGAGATTGAAGATAATCCCGAGAACTATACCCGCTTCTTTCTTGTTCGCCGAGCAGCGGAAGCCGAAATCGACCCCGGAGCCAACAAGATCAGCCTGGCGTTTTCGGTCGAAAACCGGCCCGGCTCCCTGGTTTCTGCACTGAATAGACTCTCAGCCATTGGAACCAATCTGACCAAAATTGAGTCGCGCCCCGTCCATGGCAAGCCCTGGGAGTACGTCTTCTACGTGGACTGCCAGCTTCACTCGCCTGACGAGGGATCGCGCGCGCTCGAAGTTCTGAGGCCTCACTGCGCGATGGTAAAGGAACTGGGCCGGTATCGTGAGGCGGGGGAAAAGCAGGGACCTGGGACTGAGGGACTAGGGACTGAGGAACGTAGATAGTTCGGAGTAACAAACTCGTCTCCGTTCGTCGGATCACCAGCCTTCACGGAAAAAACTTGGCGCTAACAACCAAAGAGGATGGCAGAAGCCATCCTCTCTCCACTCCTGAAAACATAGAAGGCCGGATTAGTCCCTTAGTCCCTAGTCCGTTAGTCCCCTGCCTTTAGAAGTGGTATGCAACGCCGACAGTTGGGTAGTAGATGTTGTACCAGCGGTTGGTGGAGAACTGGCTGTCGCCGAAGGTGGGAACCTTGGTGACAAAGCCGCGATACTCGGCACGAATATCGAAGCTGGGACTGACCTCGTATGCGAATCCCGCACCATAGATACCTCCGATTGACGTTTGCTGCTTCACGTCAAGATTTGTCGTTCCCGAGTTGCGAATTGGCAAGAAGATAAATGCGCCGGGCCCTGCCTCAACAAAGGGATTGAACTTCTTAAACGTAAAACTGCGGACGTATGCGGCCGACATCTCCTGCGTACGGGTCAGAACCTGGTAGTGATTTGGGTTCACGTAAAAGTTGATCTTGTTCTGGTAAGTAATTCCATAATTTGCTTCCAGCGCGCTCGACGGAGTGAGCATGAAGCGGTAGCTGAGCAATGCGCCGTACGCAGTGTTGGAGTGCACCTGAACTGTGGTGGAGGATGCGACAAAAGGCTCAATCAGGGCGGATCCGCTTAGACTGATGTCCTGCCGGCTCTCCTGAGCGCGACCCGCTGCCACGCACACAGCCAGCAGAAAGGCAATAAGGGCGATCTTCTTCATTCGGTATTGAACCTCTTGGACTGCTCAACCGTCCGGCTGGCAACCAGGTTGTCGATTCCGGTGCGCCGGCTTCCCCCGGGCTCCGCTCTCTGCATTGTAAATGGCCAGAACGGGTTGCAGGCGAAACAGGCTGTGTCGAAATGATCTGAATCAATAGACGCAATGGCGAGTGATCAGTGATCAGTGGTCAGTGCCCGTGATCAGTGGTGAGTTGCCGGGGAACGTAAACACGGGCCGGCAGGAACCTGTTCCCAGATCCTGAGCCCAGATCCATGACCCCTGACCCTGATCTCTGCGCATTGACCGCTGATCACCGATCACTGATCACTGCTTTTTTCACCCCGCACGCTCCACATGGTAGTAGTAGGGTGGACCCTGTTTCTCTGCAATCGACCGCACCGTCCGCAGAAAGGCTCGAGCCGCATACGACAGCGTGGCCTGCCGGCGATGGACCAGCCGCAGCACGCGCTTGAACTCCAGCTCATCTACAGTCACCCGCACCAGTTCGCCGGCTTCAAGTTCGTGCGCAATAGTCAGATGCGGCACCAGGGCCACTCCATTGCCCATCGTCACAAACCGCTTGATGGCCTCAATGGTGGGGAGGTCGATGGCCATATTCAAGGGTGTGCGATAGCGTTGAAATGCCTCGATCACTTTGCGCCGCAGTGGGGAAGCCACGTTGTGCGCAATGAAGTTCTCGCGCCCGAGGTCGTTGATCGAAACGCGGCTTGCCTTGGCGAGGCGATGACGCGGACTCACGATAAACGCGAGGCTGTCGTTATAAACGGCGATGGTGCGAAACCGCTCCGGGTCGAGCCGGAAAGACGTCACCCCGATCTCGAAGGTGCGCAGGCTCAACTCGTCGGCGACGCGGCTCGCAAGCATGCGATGGACGGAAATGCCGATCTCCGGGTGCTCCTTGCGGAATTGGTCAACTGCGGTCAGCAGGTACATACAGGTGTACTCGTTGGCGGCGAGTTGCAGACGGCCACGTTCCAGGCTCTTCAACTCGTCCAAGGCGCTGGCAGCCTCGCGACGCAACGCCAGCAGGCGTTGGGCGTAATCCCGCAACAACTCGCCGGAGGCGGTCAGAGATCCGTCGCGCGCGGCCCGGTCAAACAGGGTTTCGCCCAACGACGCCTCCAGTTTGCGGATTACCTGGCTGATAGCGGGCTGCGTGCGGTGCAGGCGGACTGCCGCCCGCGAAAAGCTTCGTTCCTCGGCAACCGCAAGAAATGTTTCCAGTTGTGAGAGTTCCATCGCGCCTCCGGCACCTCAGTGGTCAGTCGTCAGTGGTCAGCGCGCCTTGGCTGGGCCTGGATAGCTCACCTGCCGCATCTAAATCAAAGAAGTGGCTGTGACGAAAGGTGGGAGGTGCCCTTTCTGATCACTGTCCACCGTTCGCTGACCACTGTTGTATAAGCAATTGTAATCGGTTACCCAAAAAGAATAACTTTGCCTTATAGCGGCTCAATACGGGAAAATGGACTTGTTGGCAGATGTCTTCCCTGGCAGGCGTGAAAACGATGAATAACCCCAATCACGTTGCATTCTTCGACACCACTCTGCGCGACGGTGAGCAATCGCCCGGTTGTAGCATGACCACGCAGGAAAAACTCACCATGGCGCATACCCTTGAGGATGTGGGCGTTGACATCATCGAGGCCGGATTCGCCATGGCTTCCGAGGGTGACTTTGCAGCAATCGCCACCATCACCCAGGCAATTCGCAAGCCGCGCATCGCCTCCCTCGCCCGCGCCAAAACCGAGGACATCGAAATGGCCGCCCGCGCCCTGCAGTTTGCCGACCGCTCGCGGATCCACGTCTTCCTCGCCTCCAGCGACCTGCACCTCGAGTACAAGCTCAAGATCAGCCGCCAGGAAGCGCTCGACCGCACCGCAGAGTCCGTTCGGCTTGCCCGCACCTTCGTCGACGACGTCGAGTTTTCGCCCGAAGATGCTACCCGTTCCGACCGCGAATTCCTGATCGAAATCGTGCGCGTTGCTATTGAGGCCGGCGCCACTACCATCAACATGCCCGACACCGTGGGCTACAGCACTCCAGAAGAATATGGACAGATGTTCCGCGAGGTGCGCGAGCGGATTCCTGCGGTCGATGCGGAAGGAATCATCCTCTCCTCGCACTGCCACGATGATCTCGGCCTCGCCGCAGCCAATTCCCTTGCAGCCATCCAGGCCGGTGCCCGGCAAGTTGAATGCACCATCAATGGCATCGGCGAGCGTGCGGGCAACGCAGCGCTGGAAGAAATTGCGGCGGCGTTGCACGTGCGCGGTGAGCGCTACGGCGTGACCACCAACATCAGGTTGGATCAGTTATATCCTGCGAGCCAAGTGCTGGGGCAGATCATCACGTTCCGCCCTTCTCCCAACAAGGCGATTGTGGGCGCGAATGCGTTTGCGCACGAGTCCGGCATTCACCAGCACGGCATGCTCGCCAATCCGCTCTGCTACGAGATCATGACGCCGTCGCTGGTCGGCGTCTCGAAGACACACCTTGTCCTGGGCAAGCACTCGGGACGTGCGGCCCTGCGCCACCGGCTGGAACAGCTCGGTTACGCACTTACGCGCGAAGAGTTGCAGCAGACCTATTACCGCTTTGTCGCGCTGGCCGATCGCAAGAAGAACATCTACGACCAGGACCTGATCGGGATTTTGCCGGACCAGATTCGCGATCGCCGCGGAGAACCCGTAGCCGAGTTGGATTAAGCTACCCCGCAGAAATCGCGGTTGACTGAGAAGTCTTGTAATCAGGGCACGACTTTAGTCGTGCCAAAACTTCGCCAGAACACGACAGGGCTTTAGCCCCTGAGGGATACAACTAAGAATGCGCCTTAAGCTACTTGTCACTGCCGGAGACGGCATCGGCCCCGAGGTCACCAACGAAGCGGTTGCAGTCCTGCGCGAAGTCGCAGAGCTCGGCGGCCATACGATTCAGATCGATGAAAAGCGGATCGGCGGAATCGCGATCGTGAAAGACGGAACACCGCTGCCAAAGGAGACCCTGGAGGCTGCCCTGTCCAGCGACGCCGTCCTCCTCGGTGCAGTCGGCGGCAACGAATTCAATTCCCTCCCCCCGGACAAGCGTCCTGAAGCCGGACTGCTGCAGATTCGCGCGGCTCTTGGTGGTTTCGCCAATCTCCGCCCCGCCTTCGCCTTCAAGGAACTTGCCATCAATTCGCCGCTTCGACCCGAGATCGTAGACGGCGCTGACATACTCTTCGTCCGAGAACTGCTCGGCGGCCTCTACTTCGGCCAGCCCCGCGAATGGAATAAGACCACGGGTGAGGCCTGGAATACCATGCGCTACACCCGCGACGAAGTAGCCCGCGTCGCCCGCATCGCCTTCGATCTCGCCTCCAGGCGCCGAAAGAAACTCACCAGCGTCGACAAGGCCAACGTCCTCGAAGTCTCGCAACTCTGGAGAGCCACCGTCACCGAAATCGCGAAGGAATTTCCCGACGTCACCCTTGAACACCAGTACGTCGACGCGATGTCGATGCATCTGATGAACCAGCCCCGCAACTACGACGTGGTGCTCACCGAGAACCTCTTCGGCGACATCCTCAGTGACGAGTCGGCGGTCATCACCGGTTCGCTGGGCATGTTGCCGTCCGCGACCATCGGCGGCAAAGTGAACTTGTACGAACCAGTCCACGGCTCGGCGCCTGACATTGCCGGCAAAGGACTTGCGAATCCTCTAGGCGCTATCCTGACCGCCGCATTGATCCTGCGACACTCAGGCGGTCTCGAAACCGAAGCCGCGGCCATCGAGTCGTCAGTCCGCAAGGTACTGGAGCAGGGTTTCCGCACTCCGGACCTCGCACGTTCGAATCCCAAGGGGTTCCCCGTGCTTTCGACCAGGGAGATGGGAGCGAAGGTTCGTGAAACGGTTAAGACCCTGTTGGTCAGTGCGTAGAGAATACGGCCTTCACTGGCAAGCCACGGCGTTCCGCAACACAGTCACAACTGAAGACTGAGAACCGAAAACTGAGAACTTGATTATGAACACACTCAAAACACTATTCGAAAAGGTCTGGGAGCAGCACGTTGTCGCCGCGCCAAAAGGCGAGCCGACGCTGATCTACATCGATCTGCAGCTGGTCCACGAGGTCACATCGCCGCAGGCGTTCGAAGGACTGCGCCTCGCGGGCCGCAAGGTACGCCGCCCCGATCGCACCATCGCGACGATCGACCACAACGTCCCAACGACGATTGAAGGCCGTCTCCACATCGTCGACCAGATCGCGGCGAGGCAGATCTCAACGTTGCGCCAGAACTGTGCCGACTTCGGCGTCGAGCTATACGACGTGGACAGCCGCGAGCAAGGCATCGTTCACGTCATTGGTCCGGAACTCGGCCTGACCAAGCCGGGCATGACCATCGTCTGTGGCGACTCGCACACTTCCACTCACGGCGCATTCGGCGCCCTCGCGTTCGGCATCGGCACCAGCGAAGTGGAACACGTGCTGGCCACGCAGACGCTGCCGCAATCGGAGCCAAAGACGTTCCGCATTTCGGTGGAAGGCAAACTGCCGCACGGTGTCACGGCCAAGGACATCATCCTCGCCATCATCGGCAAGATCGGCACCGACGGCGCTACGGGCTGCGTAATCGAGTATGCCGGCTCGGCCATTCGGTCACTGTCCATGGAAGGCCGCATGACGGTCTGCAACATGAGTATCGAAGCCGGAGCGCGCGCAGGCATGATCGCTCCCGATGAGACAACCTATGCGTATCTTAAGGGCCGCCGCTTCTCGCCGAAGGGTGCCGCCTGGGATGATGCAGTCAAAGAATGGAGCAAGCTGCCCACCGATCCCGGCGCGAAGTTCGATCGCGAACTCGTCATCGATGCGGCAACCCTGGTTCCCTACGTCAGCTGGGGAACAAACCCCGGCATGGTAGCTCCGGTGACGGCAGCGGTTCCCGACCCCGCTGCTGCGACCAACGAACTCGATCGCAAGTCCTTCGAGCGGGCTCTCGAATACATGGCGCTCAAGCCGGGCACGCCCCTCGACAAAATCAACATTGATCGCGTCTTCATCGGCTCCTGCACCAACGGACGCATCGAAGACCTGCGCGCCGCCGCGAAAATTGCCGCCGGACACAAGGTCTCGACACATGTACACGCGATGGTGGTACCGGGCTCGCAGCAAGTGAAAGCACAGGCCGAGAAAGAAGGGCTGGATCTGATCTTCAAAGAAGCCGGCTTCGACTGGCGCGAGCCAGGCTGCTCCATGTGCCTCGGCATGAACCCCGACATTCTTTCGCCTGGCGAGCGTTGCGCATCGACGAGCAATCGAAACTTCGAAGGCCGCCAGGGCCGCGGCGGGCGTACCCACCTCGTCTCGCCGGAGATGGCTGCAGCAGCGGCAATCGCCGGGCACTTTGTTGACATCAGGAATTGGGAAGTCCGCGAGGAGGTAGAAGCCTAATGGAATCGTTCAAGACACTGACATCAATTGCTGCTCCTCTCGACCGCACCAATGTCGACACGGACCAGATCATTCCCAAGCAGTTCCTCAAGCGCATCGAGCGCACCGGTTACGGAGACTTCCTTTTCTTCGACTGGCGCCAGACACCGGAAGGTAAGCCCGTTCCGGAGTTCGTGTTGAACGATTCGCGATACAAGGAAGCGAAGATCCTCATCGCAGGCAAAAACTTCGGCTGCGGATCGAGCCGCGAGCACGCCGCCTGGGCTCTCAGCGACTTCGGCTTCCGCGTCGTCATCGCACCAACATTCGCCGACATCTTCTTCTCCAACGCCGGCAAAAACGGAATCGTCCTCGCGCGCCTGACCGACTCCGAAGTTGAAACTCTCCTCCGCAACGCCCAGACAATTCCAGGCTACAAGCTGACCGTCTCGCTGCAGGATCAAACCGTCACCGATGATCGCGGATTCAAAGCGAGCTTTGATGTGGATCCGTTTCGCAAGTACTGCCTGCTTGAGGGCCTCGACGACATCGGCCTGACGTTGCGGCACGCCGCGGAGCTCGACAAGTATGAAACAGAACACGACAACGCGGGTTGGCTGGAGGCGAAGTGAAGCAGCGGAGCTCGTACTGTGAGTCTTTACTAACACCGCTAGCTCCGCTAACAACGCTAACGCTGCTTCCAACAAACTCAACCAAGGGACGACATGACTGCAGAAGGCAAGCGACAAAGCATTCCGTTGACTGAGGGCCCGAGCCGCGCGGCTGCGCGATCGTATTTACGCGGGTCAGGATTCTCAAAGGACGACCTTCACAAGCCCATCATCGGCATCGCCAACACGTGGACCGAGATCGGCACCTGCAATGTTCACCTGCGCGAACTGGCCAAAGTGTTGAAGGAAGGCATTCGCGAAGCCGGCGGCACGCCGATGGAATTCAACACCATCACCATCTCCGACGGCATCACCATGGGCACCCAGGGCATGAAGGCGTCGCTGGTTTCGCGCGAGGTCATCGCCGACTCCATCGAACTCGCCGCCCGCGGCAATCTCTTCGACGGCCTGGTCGGTATTGGCGGATGCGACAAGAACATGCCCGGCATCATCATGGCGCTCTGCCGCCTCGACATTCCCGGCATGATGCTCTACGGCGGATCGATCGCACCCGGCAAGGTTAGCGGTCCCGAGGGCGAAAAGATCGACATCACCATTCAGAACGTCTTCGAAGGCATCGGCGCCCACGCCGCCGGCAAGATCGACGATGCCGGACTCGAAGCCCTCGAAGCCAATGCCTGTCCCGGTGCCGGCGCATGCGGAGGCCAGTTCACCGCCAACACCATGGCCATGAGCGGCGAGATCCTCGGCATCTCGCCTATGCATCTCTCTGGCGTCCCCGCCACCGATAAAGACAAACTCGCCGCGACCCGCGAAGCCGGCCGCATGATCATGGATGCCGTCCGCGCTAACCGCCGTCCCTCGCAGATCATCACCCGCAAGTCACTCGAAAACACGGTTGCCAGCGTCGCCGCCAGCGGCGGCTCAACCAATGCCGTCCTTCATCTCATCGCCATCGCGCGCGAACTCGGCATTCCGCTCTCGGTTGACGACTTCGACGCCATCTCCCGCAAGACTCCCTTCATCTGCGATCTCGTTCCCGCCGGTAAATATATGGCCTCACACTTCCAAGCCGCCGGCGGATCGCGCCTGTTGGCGAAGCGCCTCATCGATGCAGGCCATGCCGATGGTTCCACACTCACCGTCAGCGGTCGCACGCTGGCCGAAGAAGCCGCGCTGGCGAAAGAGACTCCCGGCCAGGTCGTCATCAAGACCTTCGAGCAGCCCATCAAGCCCACCGGCGGCCTCGTCATCCTCAAGGGCAATCTCGCTCCCGAAGGGAGTGTCATGAAAATCGCTGCTGCGGATCGCACGGAACATCGCGGCCCTGCGCGGGTATTCGATTGCGAAGAAGACTGTTTCGCAGCCGTGCAGGGGAACAAGATCAAGCCCGGAGACGTGCTGGTCATTCGCTACGAGGGGCCAAAGGGTGGACCAGGCATGCGCGAAATGCTGCAGGTAACTGCGGCAGTGAGCGGACATCCTGACCTCAGTCATACCGTCGCCCTGCTCACCGACGGCCGCTTCAGCGGAGCGACTCGGGGATTCACGGCAGGGCACGTTGCGCCAGAGGCCTTTGTGGGCGGCCCGATTGCCGCGGTGCGCGAAGGCGACACCATCAGCTTCGACATCAAGAACCGCACCCTGAACCTGGAAATCAGCGCGGAGGAATTGACCGCGCGCATGAAAAACTTCACATCACCTGCCTTGCGCTGGCCGAAGGGTGTGTTCCGCAAATACGTCGATCGGGTCAATAGCGCATCGCAAGGGGCCACGACGTAAGAAGCAGCTTCTAGCTACTAGCCTCCAGCTGCTAGCTAGAACTGGTTGCATAAATGGTTTTGTGAAAGGGCACGACTTTAGTCGTGCCGAGAATGAGCCAATAAAATCGCGGGCTTTAGCCCCTGAGGGATGTTTCTTTTCGACCTTCTCGGGATTTGTGCAACCGGCTCTAGAACTGAAGACGAACGAACTTCGAATCACCAAAGAAGGAGCTAGCAGCCAGTAGCTAATAGCTCAAGGAGAACATCAATGGGAACCAAGGCAAACACGCAATCCGCAGAGAGCCACCTCACCACGCCGACCCGCCTCACGGGTGCCGAGATCGTCTGGGCAACCATGGTGGGTGAGGGCGCGACGACCGTCTTCGGATATCCCGGCGGAGCGATTCTGCCGGTATACGATGCGCTGCGCAAATTTCCCATTCACCACGTTCTCGTTCGCCACGAACAGGGTGCCGCACACATGGCGGACGGCTACGCGCGCGCCTCGGGCAAGGTAGGCGTTGCCATGGCAACCAGCGGACCCGGTGCAACCAACCTCGTCACCGGAATCGCCACCGCCATGCTCGATTCCATTCCCATTGTCTGCATCACCGGCAACGTTTCGAGCAAGGTGCTGGGCACCGACGCATTTCAGGAGGTCGACATCACCGGCATCACGCTGCCCGTAACCAAGCACAACTTCCTCGTCAACAAGACGGAAGACATCGCGCATGCCATTCGCTATGCCTTCCAGATCGCGCAAAGCGGCCGACCGGGACCGGTGCTCGTCGACATCACCAAGGATGCGCAGCAGGGCACGGCGATCTTCGACTTCGAAGCTGCCAAGCCGCGCCCCTACCGCCCGCACCCCATGCTGAAGGTTGAAGAATCGGGACTGAACCAGGCTGCTGAACTGATCCGCAACGCGAAGCGTCCCGTGATTCTGGCTGGGCACGGCGTGATGGAATCGGGCGCCATGGAGCAGGTACGCACGCTTGCGGAGCGCGCGCAGGTCCCCGTGGCTCTCACGCTGCTTGGCCTCGGCGGCTTCCCTGCCTCGCATCCCCTGAACCTCGGGATGATGGGCATGCATGGTGAAGCGTGGGTAAATCAAGCCATTCAGGAAGCCGATCTGCTGATCGCCTGCGGTATGCGCTTTGACGATCGCGTTACCGGAACACTGAGCACCTATGCATTGAAGGCGAAGAAGATTCACATCGAGATCGATCCGGCCGAGATCAACAAGAACGTGAAGGCCGACGTTGCGCTGGTCGGTGATCTTCGCGCGGTGCTGGAAGACCTGCTGCCGCGCATCAGTAGCCGTGGACAAGGGGGCCGCGACGGCTCAGCCTGGCTCAAGACCATCGAATCCAGCAAAGGCGTTGTGGCTGTTCGTGACGTCAAGAACCTCCCCGACTCCGGCCACCTTTACGCCGCGCACGTGATGCACGATCTATGGAAGATCACCGGCGGGGACGCGATTGTTGCCACCGATGTCGGACAGCACCAGATGTGGGAGGCACAGTACTTCCACCATGAGAAGCCGCGTTCGCTGGTCACCTCCGGCGGGCTCGGGACCATGGGATTTGCTCTGCCGGCTGCAATCGGCGCCAAGATGGCTTGCCCCGACAAGGAAGTCTGGGTCATCGCCGGCGATGGCGGATTCCAGATGACGGCAGCCGAACTCTCCACCATCGTCCAGGAGAAGATTAAGATCAACATCGCCATTATCAACAACGGCTACCTCGGCATGGTTCGCCAGTGGCAGGAGTTCTTCTATGACAGCAATTACGAAGCGACGCCGCTTGTCAGCCCCGATTTCGTGAAGCTTGCCGACGCGCATGGCATTGCCGGCCGCGCCGTGAAGACTCGCAGTGAGCTAGCCGATGCTGTGAAAGAAGCACGCGCCGCGAAGGGCCCGTTCCTGCTCAATTTCCTGGTCGAGAAGGAAGACTCGGTGTACCCCATGATTCCCGCCGGCAAGGCGCTACATGAAATGATCCGCCGCCCCGGAAAAAACCCGATTGTTGAGTCGGCGGAAGACGAGTAACTAGAAACAAGTTTTCAGTGATCAGTCGTCAGTTTCATCCTTGCGGATCCCGAACATCCGGCTGATGCCGAGGCTACTGACCACTGTTCACTGATCGCTGGAAGGTTTTATGACGCATACGTTCGTAGCTTACGTTGAAGATTTGCCGGGCGTGCTTACGCGCGTGGCTTCGCTGTTCCGCCGCTTGAACATCAACATCAGCTCGCTCACCGTCGGCCGCAGCGAGCGCGCCGGTCTGTCGCGCCTCACCCTCGTCTGCGAGGCTTCGGCCGAAGCAGGGGATCGCATCCGCGCCAGCCTCTACAAGCTCGAGAACGTTGTCGACGTCGACGACATTGCCAAGGCCCCCAACGTCACGCGCGAGCTCGCACTCATCAAGGTTGGCGCAACGGCCAAAACGCGTTCGCAGATCTTCGAACTCGCCGAGGTCTTTCGCGCGCGTATCGTCGATCTTACTTCCGAGTCGCTGATGATCGAGATGACCGGCGTGGAGAGCAAAATCGAAGGCCTCATCGAGGTCCTGCAGGAATGTGACAGCCCCATTCTCGAGATCTGCCGCAGCGGCAAAATGACCATGCGGCGAGGCCACCACACCTCCAGTGTGTTGAAGGCGATGGGCAAGGGCCCCGACGAAAAGCCCCTCCCCGAAGATGAGCCTGAACTGGAGATCGAGAACGCTGACATCGAGCCTGCCTAGCAATTGACTTGCGGTTTGGCAATCTTGCGGTATTCTGACGCGGAAAGGAGCGCACCATGGAAGAAGATACAAAACCTTGCCCGGTCTGCGGCGAAACCATCAAAGCCGTCGCGCTCAAATGCCGCTTCTGCAATACCGACCTTGCTGCCTACGCCGCTACAAAGGAACTGGAAACCGAGAAGACGCTCTTCTCTGGCAGTCCCGCAATGATTTACAGCGTTGGGCAGGTCATGCCCTTCGTCGTCGTACTTCTCTTGGCCGGCATCGCCATCTACCTCCTCGACTACGAAAACCAGGCCGGCTACATCACCTATGCGGTTTTAGCCGCACTGGTCGCATGTGGAGTCATCCTGCTCCGCTATTACATACGCAGCCGCGCCATTCACTACACCATTACGACGCAACGCATCAAGCTCGACCGCGGCTGGCTATCCAAGGTTCAGGAATCGCTCGAGCTCTTCCGCGTCGATCACTTTGAACTGCGCCAGCCTGTTGGTATGCGGCTGTTAGGACAGGCGCGCCTTCACCTCTATTCGTCCGATGCGGAAATGGAGAATTTCTCCATCTACGGTGTCCCCAACCTGCAGGCCCTCGCCGATCAATTGCGCGAGTGCCAGCTTCGCGAGCGTGCTCGCCGCAGCCTGACTACTTTTGTGAAGGCGTAGCCCGCAATTTGTTTGCGGCATAACTACCTTCTCTTTATTCACAACGAACACAAAGGACAAAGTACAAATCATCATGGCTAAGACTTATTACGATCACGACGCTGACCTTTCCCTCATTCAAGCGAAGAAAGTCGCCATCATCGGGTACGGCTCGCAGGGTCATGCGCACTCGCTCAACCTGAAGGACTCCGGTGTTCAGGTCAAGGTCGGACTCGCCGCCAATTCCAAGTCCATCGCCAAGGCCCAGAAGGCCGGCCTCGAGGTCGACACGGTTGCCAACGTCGTCAAATGGGCCGATGTGGTGATGGTCCTCGTCCCCGATCAGACCGCAGCCAAACTGTATGCGGAAGAAATCGCACCGAACATCAAGCCCGGAACCCTGCTCCTCTTTGCGCACGGCTTCAACATCCACTTCAAGACCATCGCCCCTGCAGCCGGAATCGATGTGGGCATGGCCGCACCGAAGGGCCCCGGTCACCGCGTCCGCGAAGTCTTCACCGAGGGCGGCGGGATCCCTGGACTGATTGCCGTGCACCAGGACGCAACTGGCAACGCGCATGCGCTGAATCTCAGCTACCTAAAGGGCATCGGCTGCACCCGTGCAGGCGTGCTTGAAACCACGTTCAAGGAAGAGACCGAAACCGACCTCTTCGGCGAGCAGGCCGTGCTTTGCGGCGGCGTCAGTGCGTTAATCAAGGCCGGATACGAAACGCTGGTCGAAGCGGGCTATCAGCCCGAGAGCGCCTACTTCGAGGTGCTGCACGAGCTCAAGCTCATCGTCGATCTCATCTATCGTGGCGGCCTCGCTTATATGCGCTACTCCATCTCCGATACGGCTGAGTGGGGCGATTACGTCAGCGGTCCGCGTGTCATCAACGACGAGAGCCGTAAAGCAATGAAGCAGATCCTCGCCGAGATTCAGGACGGCAGTTTCGCCAAGCGCTTCCTCGCCGACCAGAACTCCGGCCGCAAAGAGTTCCTCGCCTTCCGCGAAGCCGAAGCCAAGCACCCGGTCGAAATCGTCGGCGAACGCCTCCGCGCCAGCATGCCCTTCCTCGATCCGGTCACGGTGGAGGAAGTCGCGAAGAACCGGTAAGACAAAACCGGTACAGAGAAGGTTCGTGATCGGCCCAGAAGTGTCAGGGCACGACTTCAGTCGTGCCGAACCGACATCAGGAAATTGACCGGGCTTTAGCCCCTGAACAACTCAGGCCCTGCGGATTCTGAATCTGTAGGGCCTCTTTATTACTCAATCCACGAGTTGCTCCGCAATCAGTCTGACCCAAGTTTGCAGATCAGGCGAGCGACCGCCTAGATCCAACTCCGCGAGGTTCACGCCAAACAATTCCCAAACAGGACGTTCCTGGCAACGAATGACCATCTGCTTCAGACCAGAAAACTCGGCAAGCGCCGGATTCCACTTCAGCTCATCCGCACGTCTCGAGGTCCATTGGGCCAGCGAGATCAAATCGTCATCGGGTGCAGGGGGATCCAAATGCAACGCGAACCAGAGGAGAGCCACTCCAAACTCACGCACCGATTCATCCTGGATTTTCTCTTTTCCCTCTGGATCTGACCTCAGAAGAACCCACGCAAAATTGCGAGCGGCCTCGCGGTTCAAATGAATTGGCAGCGCCTCGAGACTGAAGATCAATTGGATCGCTGTCGAATCCGTGCAGCCATCGTTGTGTTTGTAGTTCCACGGCTCATGCTCAGCCCGAAGAATGGCTGCGCACGAAAACGCCCTTATCCAGTGCCCGAATTCGGCAGTTTTACCGGGCCGTATATTCGCATCCGGGTCCGACCAACGGGTCAGCTCCAAAACTTCCATCGGCACCCAATACATGTTTTTAGGAAATCCACCCGTCTCGCGAAGCACCTTCAATGTCGCCAGATGCTCGCGCGCACGATCTCCATAATCCGCCCGCGAAATGCGCTCCAGCATCTCGTCCGTCACGTGTGCGGAGATCGCCCGCAACAGCACATCGCCGTCGGGTTCAAACCGGTTCAGCAGTTCCGTAATCATTTGGAAGTCAACGTGAAGTCTACCTGCTCCAACTTGGGTACGCCCAGGCACCACGCAAACGCACCACCCAGCGTGATAATCGCGGCCAGCCCGAACGCTGCGGCAAAGTGGCCCGTCCAATCTACGAGAAATCCCGACAGTGCCGGCCCTGTAACTCCCGCAAGGTTGGCAATCCCGTTCTGCAGTCCGACCCATCTCCCCGCGGCATGAGGTCCCGCAAGCGTCTGGGCAAACGCAAATGTACCGGCGTTCGCCGTTCCGCAGCCAATGGCGCAGGCGATCAGCCACGCGAGATAGCTCCGCTCGCTGGCAAACGCGCACCCCATCAAGGAGGCCGCCGCCAGCGTAAACCCGATCGCCATCGCCACCTTCCGTACAATGGTCGGGCCAGCCCCCCTGTGGATGCAAAAGTCGGCGATGGTGCCCGTCGCGACCGACGAAAGCGAGTCCACCACCCACAGCGCACTCGCAGCCACCGACATCGCCGCCATCGACAAGCCCCGTTCGTGCACCAGGTAGTAGGGTAGCCAGCTCATCAGGAAATAGACCAGGTAGTTGGCGCAGAAGTGGCCCGATGCCGCGCCCCAGAATGCCCGCTGCCGCAGGATCGTCCTGAAACGGAGACTCCCAGTTCCTGCCTGTTCCGCAGGCGGAACGTCAGCCGCCTTCCACCGCGCCCACGCCGGCAGCCACAGCAGACTGATCACCCCTATCGCCACAAATGCAGGCCGCCAGCCCCACCGAGCCATCAGCAGCCCGCCGCCCAGCGTTCCAATCGCCGAGCCCCACCGCATCGATGCGTTCATCAGGCCGTTGGCGAATCCGCGTGCATGCTCCGGCAGATGTTTTGCGAGAATCTTCGAGCTTGCCGGAAACATGACGGACTCGCCGACACCCAGCAGCAATCGCAGCGCAAGCAGAGAGACGAATCCGATCGCGGCCCCCGTCAGCATCGTCGCGATCGACCAGACCAGGAATCCCAGCGCCATCAGCCGGCTTGCGCCGAACCGGTCGACAAACAAGCCCATCACGAATTGCAGCGCGGTGTAGGTCCAGAAAAATGCCGAAAGCAGGAGTCCCAGTTGGGATGCGGTGGTTCCCCATTCAACCTTGAGCAGGGGGGCAGCCAGCGCGAGATTACCGCGATCGATGTAGTTGATCAGCACCGCAAGCGCAAGCAGGATGAGTGTCGGGGCAAAGGTGCGCAGTGCCGCGCCGTTTGCGATCCCCGTGCTCGGAGGAGAAGCCACAGGGCCGCAGTTTACCTGTTTCCTCTCCGGGCGATTCAGCAAATCTGACCGTCTTTTTGCCTGGGGCCTCGAGTCCAATCAAACTCGCGTAATATCTTTGTCGCATCCGGGAGTCGGCGCGGGATAACCTTGAACCGGTGAAAGGAGCGTCTCCCGTGAAAAAGCTGCTCTCGATTTCGTTGTTTCTGGTTCTCTGTCTGGTGCCGAGGTTGCACGCACAGGATCCGCTGGACGGTCTCTGGCAGGGCTACGATGGCGAGTGGCGGCATGTTTCCAACCAGCTGATCGCGCTGGCCGAGGCCACACCCGCAGAAAAGTTCGCGTGGCGCCCAGCGCCGCGCGTGCGCTCCACCAGCGAAGTCTATATGCATATCGTCTTGGCCAATTTCTACCTGCTGAGCGTCACCGGTCCGAAGATGCCGGCGGACCTGAAGCAGGGCGCGGAGAAGACTGTCACGTCCAAGCCGGAAGTGATCGCATGGCTCAAGCGTTCGCTCGAAGCCGTCAAACAGGCACACCTCGCCGTTACTCCGAAGGACCTTGCGCTGAGGGTGAAGGTGGATGGTCACAATGCGACCGTCGACGGCATGTATCTCCGCATCATCATCCATGCCAACGAACACATGGGCCAACTGGTGGCCTATGCGCGCATGACGGGTGTCGTCCCACCGTGGTCGAAATGACTGACTTTTGCATACCTGGAAAAAGTTAGAGCATCACTTTAACTTTTCGCCGTACAGGGCAAGAAGTTATCGCTTAGGCGCCACCAGGGCCAGCACCGGCAACGCGACGCAGATAACGTACACCCCGATCAGCGCCCAGCTCAGCAGCTTCTTCCCCGGATGGTTGACCCAGTAGCACAATAGCGCCGAGAGCAGCACCGCCTGGGTCACGATTTCGAGGTATCCACGAATCTGCATGAGAAAGGGCGTCGTCGTGTAGATGAATCCCTCGAGTGATCCCGCAGGCGCAGCGAACGTGCCGAGGATGCCGATGCCGACAAGCATCCACGCCATGCGCATCCAGCCGTTCTTTCGCCCGAAGAACTGCTCACGGAACAGATAGAAAATCGAGGCGAACAGGATGCCGCGAAAAATCTGCAACGCGGGCCCGAAGATCACCCACAGGCTGGTGATTGGACGCATTCCAGAGTTTGGATTGTTGATGAAGTCTGCGTAGTGCAGCAGATTGTATGCGAGCGCTCCCATCACGAAATAAGTAACGGTGTGGCACACCACGGCCTTGGCAGCCAGCGGAATAAAGCGAGGTTGCGAATCTTGCATGAGCATCCTCTTCAGGGTTTCAAGTTGCACGAATTGTATCCCACACTCTTCGTGTGGCAGTGCCCCGCCGCGGGAGTCACTCGAAGGGGGTTGATTCCTGCTCCGCAGGACGCTTCGCAGCGACCGCCATCCATAGTGCCGCACACAACCCCAGCGGCGCATAGCCGTAGAACACCTGAGGATCGAGCGCAAAGATCGCGATTCCCCAGAACCACAACGCATCTTTCCCAATCGAAACGGGAGTGGCAATCCAGGTGAGAACAAAATCGGTCAGGACGACCGCAATTTCCACCGCAAAGACGGTCGCGACCTGCCACAGAGCGGCCGTTTCAAGCCGAATCAATCGCACACCGAGATAGGCAAGATAAAAAACCAGGGCCGTGCTCAACGCGGTAATCGCGTAAAACACATTCCACTGTTGTTGATTTGGATTTCCCGGCCACCGGCCCACGTGGATTTGAATTCCCCACACGAAGTAGTAAAGGCTGCAGAAGCTGGTCAACACGTTGCAAAATCCGAGCGCCCGCATCGCTGCTCGCATCTGGCCCTCCCTGACTGAATGGAAGCGGCAAGTGTAGCACCGATACGCCTCCTGGCGCTGTGAGATGGGATTGAATTATTTGGGTCGAGAACGCGTCGGAACTGGCGCTGGCCGCTGGCGCGAAAACGCCCGCTTCTCCGGCATCGGTACCTGGGTTCTCTACCCTCGCAAGGCTTTCAGCACCTTGGCCGTGGTCACCACCTGGCCCACGTGACGCGTGGTGTGATCGGCTACATGCACCAGGGCGCCGCCGACCGAGGTTGGAAGCTGCTTCCGTCCCACGCCGCGAAAGGTATTCATATCCGCCGTCGCAAGTGCACGTACGCGCCCCGATGCATTGGCGAACGAAGCCCTGACCTCCGCCAGCAGCGCCGTGAGTGTTTCGCGCTCGTCGTGCTGCGGGCCGACCTCCTCGGACTTCAGCTTTGCCAACTGCTCGACTGAGAGTTGGTTCCCTTCCGCGTACGTCAGCAGCCGATCGACTGACCGCGCAATGTGGCGCAGGTGGAACGCGATCGGCGGCAATTCCAGGGGCAGGGTATGAATCTCAAGATCGGTCAGACCATCGGTCCACTTGGTCAGGTCATCGAGCGCCAGATCGAATGCGTGCAGCACCGCCCGAGCGACGGACGGGACCTCGGAATGCGTTCCACGCAACCACGGCTCAACATAAGGAACAGAACCAGCATGAGCGCTCATCTCAAACCTCCGAACCTCGTTGTGGATTCGCGTTTTGAAAGGGCACGACTTCAGTCGTGCCGCAAGAGGCCAACAAAGTCAATCGGGCTTGAGCCCCTGGGGGATGACATTCCAGACCTCTCAGCGAGCCGTGCCTCGACTATTCACCGCGGGCAACAAATTCCAGGTCTTCGTAGTTTTTCAGTTGATCGACTGGAATGAAGGTATGGCCGCGAACCTCGGGATCGTTCACCATGACCCCACCACCATACCGGCTCACGAAGCAGCCGTGTTGAGCATCGTCCAGGTCGGCGGCAGCAAACTCAATCTCCGCCGCATGACCGTGGAACCGCACGCGATCTCCCTTGCAGATCTCCTCGCCGGTTGTGTAGAGCAATGGCTCCGGCATGTCACCACCACCTGGGCTTACCCCGCGCTCTTCACCCTGACTACCGTGATCTTCGAAAACCCTTCCTCGAACGCCGGCGCCTTCAGCTTCTCGGCCATCTTGCGCATTACATCTTCGCTTACCATGCGGTCGCGGGAGCGATTCCGTTCCAGGCAAACATCCAGCGGTACATCGAAGAACACTGCCTGCACCTCGTAGCCAAAGCTCTTCGACATCCGGATCCACTGGCGCCGTTCGTGCGCAGACAGGTTCGTGGCATCCACGTAGTTCCACGGCATGTGCGCCTTCAGACGCGCCAGAAGCAGCGAGCGCAGCGTCGTAAATACCAGGCCCTGGAACTTCTGCTCCTCCACATCGTCAAACAGGATGCTGCGCAGCAGGTCGCTCGACAGCGGCGTCACGCCCCGCCGCCGGAACCACGTCGTCTTCCCCGAGCCCGGCAGCCCGATCGCCAGGACCACGTACCCGCGCAGAATCTTCTCCGACCGCTCCGCAGGCTCTGGAGGAGGCACCGAGGGGAGCTCCGGCTGCGTCTCCATTTCCAGCCGTCCCGAACCAGCCGGCTCATTCCACTCCGGCCGCGGCCCTTTCGTCTGCGACCGCTCAGCTGGCCGTTGCGCCTGCTGCCGCTCGGTTGGCCGTTGCGTCTGTGGCCGCTCGGTCCGCGGCGGGGCACTGGCCGGCGCGCGATGCGGTTGCCCAGGCTCGTCGACATACGAGGGCACCAAGGGGCGGGGTTGATTCTGCGGGATTTCCTGTCCGATCTTGCCCGTGGATTCTGAAGTATTTACGCCGCGTCTCGAACGTCTTCTCATTCGCTATCCCAGCCACCCTTCGGGTCCCCACGTACAGGTCTTCGTTCGTGGATGACTGATAACGGGATATCACACGAAGCAAAGGCGCTGCAAATGGTGTGAAACGCGTCACATACAGTTCCGTTACAGAACCGCAAACTGAGCGTTGAGCGTATTTTGGTACGGCGACGCCTTTTATGCAGCGTCCATTTGGTCCTTATAGACAACAGTGTTAGCCTGATGAGTTTGGTGGAATTGCATGGTGCGCCTCTTGCTACCCGGGGCCCCCACAAACAGGCGGGGACCCACCGGGCGGTTCGTGGGGTGGTCGCTACCGCCGCATGCCATCACGCACAACTTACGAAAGATCTACTCATAACGAAGGAGAATACACATGGCAGTTAAGGTTGGCATCAACGGCTTTGGCCGAATTGGACGCAACGTTTTGCGCGCCGCCCTCGGCAATCCCGAGCTCGATTTTGTTGCCGTTAACGACTTGACCAGCCCGGCAACCCTCGCCCACCTGCTCAAGTATGATTCGATTCTTGGCAATCTTAAGAACGAAATCACCGCCGGCGACGACTTCATCTCCGTCGACGGAAAAAAGATCAAGGTCTGGGCCGAGCGCGATCCAGCCAAGCTGCCCTGGGCTGACGTAGGCGCGCAGGTCGTCATCGAGTCTACCGGTCACTTCACCGATGCCACCAAGGCCAAAGCCCACCTCGGCTCGACCGTGAAGAAAGTCATCATCTCCGCTCCCGCCACCAACGAAGACATTACCCTCGTCCTCGGCGTGAACGAAGAAAAGTACGACGCGTCCAAGCACAACATCATCTCCAACGCGAGCTGCACCACCAACTGCCTCGCCCCTGTCGTCAAGGTTCTGCTCGCCCATTGCGGCATTGTCAGCGGCATCATGACCACCATCCACAGCTACACCAACGACCAGGTGATCCTCGACTTCCCGCACAAGGACCTCCGTCGCGCCCGCGCTGCTGCCATCAATATGATCCCCAGCTCCACCGGCGCCGCCAAGGCCCTCAAGCTCGTCATTCCTGAGACCGACGGAAAGCTCGACGGTTTCTCCCTGCGCGTGCCCACACCAAACGTCTCCATCGTTGACCTCACCTTCATCAGCGAGAAACCGACTGACGTCAAGTCGATTAACGCTGCCCTTAAGGCAGCTGCGGATGGCGAGTTGAAGGGTATTCTCGGATACGACGAGAACCTTCTGGTCAGCTCGGACTTCAAGGGCAACCCGCTATCCTCCATCGTCGACGCGCCTTTGACGAAAGTCGTCGGCCAGAGCGTCAAGGTCCTCAGCTGGTACGACAACGAGTGGGGCTATTCCAACCGCGTAGTCGACCTCGTCGGCTTCCTCGCCAAAAAGGGCCTGTAACAAACAGTGTCAGGTATCAGTGATCAGTGGTCAGAAGTAAACCGCACCGCAGCCCTGGTCACTGAACAGTGACAACTTAACAACTTTGGGTGCCCCATCCATTTCGCGCACTTTGCGAAATGGGTGGGATAGCACGGACTCCCACCGACCATGCGTCAAAACATCACCGGCGGTTCTCCCTTCGAGCCCAGCATCGGCTTTTCCCGCGCCGTTCGCGTCGGCAACACCGTCCATCTCGCCGGAACCGGCCCTGTCGGCGCGGACAATGAAGATGCAGTAGGCCAGACCCGCCGTATCTTCGCCATCGCCGAAAAGGCTCTCACCGAAGCCGGCGCATCCTTCCAGAATGTCGTGCGTACCCGCATGTACCTCACCCACGTTGAAGACTGGGAGGCCGTCGGCCGCGTTCACGGCGAGTTCTTTGGCACCATCCGTCCCGCCGCCACCATGGTCGTTGTCGCTGCCCTGCTCAACCCAAATTGGCGCATCGAAATCGAAATGGAAGCCGTTGTTCCCGATCCAACATAACCGTGCGGCCTCGGTCGCCTTCACTGAAAAGTGACAACTGATCACTGTCGGCTGTGAACTACGAACTGTGAACTGAGGAAATTATGTCCAAGCTCTCCATCCGCGACATCGATCTCAAAAACAAGCGCGTGTTCATCCGCGTCGACTTCAACGTGCCGCTCACCGAAGATGGCTCTACCATCACCGACGACACCCGCATCGTCGCTACCCTACCCACCATCGAATACGCCCTGCGCCATCACGCCAAGGTCATCCTCGCCTCGCACCTCGGGCGTCCCAAGGGCAAACCGAACCCGAAGTACTCCATGCGCCCAGTGGTAGACCGCCTGCGCGAACTGCTCGACAAGAAGATCGGCGAATCCATCAATGTTGCCTTCGCGCCCGATTGCGTCGGCGAAATCGCGGAAGAGATGTCCCGTCAACTCGAGTCGCGCCAGGTGCTGCTGCTTGAGAACCTCCGCTTCCACGCCGAAGAAGAAGCTAACGACCCGGCATTCTCCAAGGCCCTCGCTTCGCTGGCTGAGGTCTACTGCAACGACGCTTTCGGCTCAGCCCACCGCGCCCACGCTTCGACTGAAGGGATTACTCATTTCCTCAAACCCGCGGTCGCCGGCCTGCTGATGGAAAAGGAAATCACCTACCTCGGCAAGGCGCTCGAATCACCCGAGAAGCCCTTCGTCGCGATCCTCGGCGGCTCAAAGATCTCCGGCAAAATCGACGTAATCCAGAACCTCCTCGACAAGGTCGACACCCTGGTCATCGTCGGTGGCATGGCCTACACGTTCTACCGTTCCAAGGGCGTCACCACCGGCAAGTCGCTCGTCGAAGAAGACAAGATCGAGCTCGCGAAAGAGACGCTTGAAAAAGCCACGGCAAAAGGTGTCAACCTGCTGCTGCCCGTCGACAACATCCTCGCCGACAAATTCGCCAACGACGCCAACACCCAGCCCTGGGATACGAGCAAGGACTTCCCGGCCGACTGGCAGGGTCTCGACATCGGACCCAAGTCTGTCGCCGCCATCGAAGATATTGTCTCCCGTGCCCGCACCATTGTGTGGAACGGCCCAGCCGGCGTCTTCGAATTCCCCAACTTCGCCATGGGAACCAACGCCATTGCCCGCGCCGTTGCAGCTAACAAGGCGGCTATCTCCATCATTGGCGGCGGCGATTCCGTCAGCGCGATCAACCAGGCCGGCGTAGCCAAACAGATCACCCACATCTCCACCGGCGGCGGGGCCAGCCTCGAGTTTCTCGAAGGCAAAAAACTCCCCGGAGTCGAAGCGCTTACCGACAAGTAAACATGTGCGATGCGGCCATCCGCTCTCGGCACTGAGGTTAAGTGGGATCCCATGCGACGCGGCTTTTTTGCCGCGCGCATGGACTTCAGCATCCGATACCGAGGGATGACTTTATAAGCGCGCTCTTTTCAGACCCTCAAGCGCGATATGTGCCAGAAACTACCCGCGCAAACTCCCCCAAATAGAGCCCGAGAACCTTGTGGTATTATCGGGCGGAGCCAGCCTTCCCTTCGACCGGCAACGTTCATGCCGATGTGCTTGCTTGGCTGCCTGCAAGACCCGCGCGTCAATTGAGTCTCATACTTTCTCCCAACACACCGCAGGTAGATGAGACCAATCCTGAAACTATCTGAATCTTCCGCAAACGCTTGAGGTGCCTTCATGAGTGCAGCGAGTGATTCTCGAAAGGCTCCATTCCTTGCCGGAGTCTTTCTAATTTCCTTTTCAATGCTGATCTTTCAGATCGTTCAAACCAGAATCCTGTCGGTCCTTGCCTGGTACTATCTGGCGTTCTTTGCCATTAGCGTTGCGATGCTGGGTATGACGGCTGGCGCGGTGTGGGTTTATCTTTGGCGCCAACGCTTCACGCCCGAGTTTCTGCCAGTAACCCTGTCCAACTTTGCGCTTCTGGCTGCGATCGCCATGCCGGTTTCCATGATGGTGCAGTTTTGCCTCATCACCACGCTCACACTCTCGCTCACTACGGTATTTTCCTGGACTCTGCTAATGGCTGCCATGGCCGTACCGTATGTATTCGCCGGAGTCGTGGTGAGCCTGGCGCTCACCCGAAGCCCGTTCCCGACTGGGACGGTTTATGGTGTGGACCTTCTTGGTGCGGCTCTGGGATGTGTAGCGGTGGTCGGTATATTGAACGTGATCGATGGCCCCGCCACAATTTTCGTCGCAGGTGTTCTCTCCGCATTGTCCGGCCTGGCATTTACTGTTAGCGCCCGCCGCTCCGCGTCAAAACCACTGTGGAGGCGGCCGGTCATTGTCCTAATTGCGACTCTGGCTCTTACTCTGTTCAATGTCCTTTTACCGGCACGGTTCCGTCCCATCATGGTCAAGGATCGTCTTGAGAAAACGGAATCGGGATTGTACGAAAAGTGGAATTCTTATTCTCGGATTAAGGTGGAGAGCCCCGTAGTAGCTTCCCCGCTCATGTGGGGTCCGTCACCCAACATGCCGCCCAAAATATTCGTCCCCACGGCAGCAATGAATATCGATGGTGCGGCTGGAACCAATATGTTTCACTACGATGGGACGCCGGAATCCATTGCTTTTCTCCAATACGATCTGGTCAATCTTGCCTATCGCCTTCCTGGCATTCACAAGTCGGCGGTGATCGGCGTTGGCGGCGGTCGGGATATTTTGGCGGCCCATCTGTTTGGGGTTCCCGATATTACCGGCGTAGAACTGAACCCTATCTTTATCAACCTGCACACACGCGATCCTTTCTACAAAAGCTTTTCTAACCTGACCACCCTGCCGAATCTGAAGCTCCACGTTGATGATGCGCGCAGCTGGTTTGCGAGCACCAACGAGAAGTTCGATCTGGTGCAGATGAGCATGATTGACACTTGGGCGGCGACCGGCGCTGGAGCGTTCAGCCTGAGTGAGAACGGCCTCTATACCCTCGAGGGCTGGCGTGCCTTTCTCAAGACCCTCAACAACGATGGTGTGTTCACCGTCAGCCGCTGGTACAGCCCCGATGATGTGAATGAGACGGGGCGAATGATCGGGCTGGCGGCGGCGGCCTTGATGGATGCCGGCGTCGAGGACCCGCAATCGCACCTGTTCGTTGCCACCGCCGATCATATCGCCACGCTCGTGTTGTCCAAGTCGCCTCTTACTGAAGCCCGGCTGCGGGTACTCACGGATACGACGCAGAACCTCGGCTTCCGCGTACTGCTGGCGCCGGACCATCCTGCGGAATCTCAGTTGCTGCGCAATATTCTGCAGAGCCAGAATCGCGTCGCGCTTGCTCTCGCGCTCAGCGGCACGTATCTCGATCTCAGCGTACCGACCGACGCGCGGCCGTTCTTTTTTAATCAGCTGCGTTTGTTTGATTTCTCGAGCTTAATCAGGGTTATCCAATCCCGATCGGGAGGCAAGATCAGCTATGGAGTAGTCACCGGCAACCTGATTGCGACGGGTGTGCTCACAATGATCCTGTTCATATCGATCGTCGCGGTCATCGTTACCATCCTCGTCCCACTCAGAAGCGCCGTCCGCCACAGTCCGCGTCGCCTGATTGTCACTGGCAGCATTTACTTTTCGCTCATTGGCGTGGGCTTTATGCTCGCCGAGATTGCCCTCTTGCAGTACTTCAGCGTGTATCTTGGTCACCCGATCTACTCTCTCGGGGTTTGCCTGTTCAGCCTGATTCTTGCCTCCGGGGTCGGCAGCCTGACATCAGAGAGATTGAAACTGAACACCCGCGGGAAGATAGTGCTATGGAGCTGTCTCATCGCAGCCTGCCTGGCGGTGATGGCGCGCGGCCTGCCTGTGGTTTTCGAGGCCACAACCGGTCGGGAACGCTCCGTGCGCATTGCGATTTCCCTGATATCGATAATTCCCGTAGGTTTTCTCCTTGGATTCGCGTTCCCCACCGGCATGCGCCTTGTGGAGGCAGTCGACAACGGGCCAACACCGTGGTTCTGGGGCATCAATGGCGCGATGGGCGTCCTGGCGTCTGTGCTCGGCGTGATGTTCAGTATTGCCATGGGCATCAACGCGTCCATCCTGATCGCGGCAGCATGTTACCTGCTATTGATTCCAACCAGCTTTGCCCTGCTGAAAATGTCGAAGCAGCCTGAGCGGATGACCCTGATTTCAGATAGGTAAACTCGCACGAAGTCGTGCCTGGAGTGAGATAGTTTGGGCGGGCGCCCAGACAAGGTTCCTCAGAGACAAAAAGCTCCCCGGGCTTCACCCAGGTTTCTCAACTGATCACTGACCCCTGATCACTGTTTCTGGGTGGAACCTTCCCGCCGTCGCTTGCCCTGCGCTTCTTCTGCTATCCTCCGCACAGGAGGTCGGCAATGGACTATCTTGCGCAGGCCCTTATCGCATTCTCGGCCCTCGTAGCTTCCTCCCTGGCTGCCATGCTTTCCCTGGCCATTCCATCTCTGCGCCGATTCACCCTGGCCATCCTCATCACTCCGCCGGCCGCCGTCTCTCTCTACTACATCTGCGGACTCATTCCAAACACCCCCATGGTCTGCGGCCCCGACGCCGTCTGGGGCAACTGCTCAAGCACCCGCGCCGAACTCACAGGATGGGCTATCTGGCTGGTCTGCTCCCTGTGTGCCATGGCCATCGGCTACTGGGGACAGCGTGTTCTGCACACCGCCCTTCGGCACTGGTTCAACTCGGCGCCGATGAGCATCTATCGCAATCGCCCCCGCTGGAGCCGCGTGACCTCCTATCCTGGCGACTCCGACTCCTAGGATTGCAGTTTTATTCCCCGTCACTGGCCCTCCTGGCAAAATCGATATCCCACTCTTAAACCTGTGAAGTTACTCGTTCCACGGAACGAAAAACCTTCGCGGGCCGCTAACATACAGGAAACGAGTTGCGTCCAGCGCTCGAAAGGAAACACTCACTGTGGGCTACCACACCCGTGTCCTGTCAAAGCACGAAGACTTTCCCTCTCTCGAAGAGCTTGCCCAGGTACTTGAGGGCGAGCATCCATCGTCCAAACTTACCGTTGAAGAAGGAACGGAAGAGGACTGGGAAAGCCTCTTGCTCTCCGGCGATGGCGAGCTCGAGATCGCACTGATCGAGCGCTTTCCCGTGACTGACGGATCGCTGGGACAGGACGAGATCGCCGAATTCGTTGAAGAAACCGCTGAGTGCAAGCCAGAGAGCGGCGTCGCATGGCTGCACGAATTCCTCGCCGAGACAAAGACCATCTACTCATTTCAACACCTGGTCGGCGCTGAAACGGAAGAAGGCCTCTCCGCCTTGCACGCATTGCGCGCGTTTTTATGGCAGCGTGGCGACTCCATCATCCAGGCCGACCTCGAAGGGTTCACGAACGAAGAGGGCTATCACATCGTCTGGCAGTTTTCAGACACGGTCTCAGGCGGGTGGAACATGGCCGTCCTGCAAGACGGTACCTGGCATCACTTCCAGATGGACCTCGGCGATCCCGATCACCGCGAAGCCTTCTTCCGCGGCGATGTTCCCCCCGATGCCGCTCAAGTCCAACTTTCCAGGGGAAGAGAATAGCGGCAATTCTCCATTGTTCTTTGACTTTTACTCCCTGTTCCCTTGTTCCCTGCATCTTTCCTGTGCTTCCCATCACCCCGCCCTCGCATTGCCGTCCGATAAAATTATCCTGAGGACTCCACATAATATGTCTCGCAAGAAACTCATTGCTGCCAATTGGAAGATGTACAAAACTCCTTCCGAAGCCAAGGCCTTCGTTGAAGCGTTCTTACCCCTTGTCGCCGGCCACACCCGCGACGAGATCGCCATTTTCCCATCGCCCATCCTGCTGCCCACGGTCATCGAAGCCGCGAAAGGATCTGGTGTCGCCGTTGGCGCGCAGAACATCTATTTCGTGGAAGAGGGCGCGTTCACTGGCGAAACCTCCGTCCTTCAGCTCAAGGCTGCCGGCGGAACACATACCCTGATCGGGCACTCCGAGCGCCGCCAGTATTTTGGCGAGACCGACGAGATCGTCAACAAGAAACTGCACACAGCGCTCAAGCACGGCATCGTTCCCATCGTCTGTGTCGGCGAAGTTCTTGCCGAGCGCGAAGCCGGCAAAACCGAGCAGGTGCTGAAAACGCAGGTTACCGGAGCCTTCGCCGCCATTACCTCCGAAGCCGCTGCGCCGATTGTGATTGCCTATGAGCCCGTCTGGGCTATTGGCACCGGGAAAACCGCCACGCCCGAGATGGCCGCCGACGCCCATCGCATCATCCGCGCCGAAGTTGCCAAGCTGCTGGGCAAGGAGGTCGCCTCAAAGATGCGCATTCTCTATGGCGGCAGCGTCAAATTTGAGAACGCCACGACTCTTTGCTGCCAGGAAGAGATCGACGGGGCTCTCGTCGGCGGCGCCAGCCTCAAGCCCGACTCGTTCACCGCCATCGTGAATTACTAGCCGGCACCTCCGCCCCATCACTCGCAGGATGCTCCATCCATGCCGCGGCCTTATCGTGGCATGGGTGGAACGCGCGGATCCAGAAGCGGCAAACCAACTGCCGCGCCGATACCGTTTCTATTTCCCTCGATTTCTCTCGAATCGAACCAATACCGACAGCGGCCACTTCAGTGTTGTGTCGCCCATCCAGTCGATGGTCTGGCCCCTTTCGAGCACCGGATTTGCGACAAGGAAGACCGGGGTCAGCACCATCGAGGCCTCGCGAACCAGCGTTGCTCCAACGCAGGCATGCAGGCCCGATCCAAGAGCGAACTGGCAAGCCGCCTTGCGCGAAAGGTTGAGACGATAAGGATCGTCGAAGTGCTCCGGATCAAAGTTGGCAGAGGCTACCTTCAGCAGGACCAGTTGGCCCTTTTCGATAGAAGCACCGCCAAGTTGAATATCCCGGATTGGTTTGCGATGGAGCGTGTGCACGATGCCTGCATAGCGCAGCAGTTCCTCAATCGCAGATGGCATCATCCGTGGTTCAGCAAGCAATCGTGCCGCCTGGTCGGGGTTCCGAAGCAAGGCCAGCAACGATTTCGCGAGAAAACCGGGCAGGGTCGTTGAAACGGCGACGAACATCGACTTGCTGACACAAAGTTCCTTGCCCTCAAGAAATCGATCGATCGTCTCCTCGGGGTCTACCCTGGTTCCGCCAACTCCTTCGTCAGGCCCGGCGGCCGAGCGCTCATTCGCATGCTTGTACAGCAGCGCGGCGGACATCTCCGATACATTCTCGGTGAGATGGATAGGGCCGCCGCCGAGATGCATCAGGAACTCAACACACCACGGATGCACAACCTTCGCGACCAGTTCGACCCGTCCCGCTGCCGAAGCATTGCTGGTGATCTTCTCGGCCGCTTGCTGCATTTGCAGGCGAAGCTGACCCGCACCGATACGCGCCAGCTCTTCTCGAACCTGCAAGAACACTCCGGATCGCGCCGTCTCAGCTTCGCCACTCGGGAAAATCTCTCCCGTGGAGGTGGACGCCTGATAGAGTGCCGTCTCTCGCAGCGCCGCGGCAACGTCAGCATAACGACTGATCACCCACGCACCACGGTCAGCGTCGAAGAACGCCTTGGTGGGCGGTGCCGGCTGAAAATCGGGGTCCATCGGGGATGCCGACGATGCTATGAAGAATTAATACTGCTGTCAATCCACAAGCCCAGGTAGATGACAAAGCAACGGAAACCGCTTTCTGCTCCGCCTCGTATCATGAATCATGCCCGGACCTGCGGATGCCGAAAATGTCATAGCGGCTGAGCCCACAACCGCCGTCACCCACAACGGACCGTCGCGCGACCTCTATATCGATCGTCTGCGCAGCGTAATGACAGCCTTGGTTCTGTTGCACCATACCGCCATCACCTATGGTGCTTCCGGTGGCTGGTTCTATAACGAACTCCATCCATCGGCAAAACCATCAAGCCTTCTGCTCACCCTTTTTGTCGCCACCAACCAGGCGTACTTCATGGGATTCTTCTTTCTGCTGGCTGGATACTTCACTCCCGGTTCACTGGAGCGCAAAGGCTACGCGAAGTTCCTGGGCGACCGTTTTCTGCGCCTCGGCCTGCCCCTCCTCGCTTTCATCTTTATCCTGGGCCCGTTCACCGCTGCGCTGGTCGCCTGGAACGAGGGAAAGGGTTTCTGGAACGTCTTCCCTTATCTCTGGAATCACGCCATCATCATTAACGGTCCACTTTGGTTCGCGCAGGCACTGCTCATCTTCTGCCTCGGCTACTGTGCGTGGCGAAGGGTCTGCGGATCGCCGCTTACGTCATCCACGCGCGGTGCATCCCCAATTCCCACCTACGCAAAATGGCTACTCAGCGCAATCGTCGTTGGAGCAGCCAGCCTCGCCATCCGCCAATTCGTGCCTGTCGGCAAGAACCTCATCGGACTCCAACTCGGATACTTCGCGCCCTACATCTTCCTTTTCGCCATCGGCATTGCGGCCTGGCGCTATGATTGGCTCCGACAATTCACCTCGCGTCATGCCCGCCCATGGATCATCACGTTGCTCGTTGCGTGGCCGCTCATGCCCGCGAGCATCGTGATTGCCATGCGTGTCTTCGGCCCCGGCAAAGCCAACTTTGGCGGCGGTCACACCTGGCCCGCCATCTTCTATGCCTTCTGGGATCCTTTCGTCGCATGGGGTTTGATTGCCGCCTGGCTGCTCTTCGCGCGCGCATTCATGAACAAGCCCTCGGCATTCTGGTCGTGGCTCAACCGCCGTGCCTACGCGGTCTACATCCTTCATCCACCCGTTCTCGTTGGCATCAGCCTCCTGCTTCATCCATGGATCGCGCCCGCGCTGGTCAAGTTCGCCGTTACCGGAACCCTGACCTGCGTCGCAACTTGGCTCATCGCCGATCCGCTTGTGCGCACCCCCGGGATCCGGCGCATCGTGTAGCTACCTTCGCGATGTCTTCAATCCAAACGAGCCCGAGATGCAATCTTCTGCAACGCGCAGCATTCGCGGTGCCCGGTGACAGCTAGTCGCTGGGTTGATATACAACTTGCCTTAAGCCGCATGCCATCTGACCTCCGAGGAGGATAGTTATGGCAACCAGGAAGGCAACCAAAAAGAAATCCGGCAGCAGAAGCTCGCGCTCGAGTGCAACGAAGAGCACACGCAGATCGACACCCAGAAAGTCCACCGCGAAAAAGTCCAGTTCCAGAAAATCGTCCGTCCGCAAATACTCGCCCTCCGCAGGCAAGAATGTGGAGAGAGAGATGCGCGAGATGAAGCACGGCAAGTTGAAATCAGGGCGAAGCGGCAAGAAGGTAACGAATCCCAAGCAGGCCATCGCCATCGGTCTCTCCGAGGCCCGCCGGGAAGGCAAAAAGGTCCCGTCGAAGAAGTCGTAGGCGGGTTCGCCATGGCATCATCGAAGAGCGATGCCTCGAACGATTCGCCTTCTCCTATTCGCTCTTGTTCTCTTCGCGCGCCAGCTCCATGCGGCCAGTCCGGTTTCAGATCGCCTGCTCATTCGTGGGAATATCGTCACTCCCCAGGGCGTCATCGCGAATGGCTGGCTTGATATCGAACACGGCCGCATTGCGCGCATCGCCATCACACGTCCTGACCTCACGGCGGACGTTCCTGCGCTTGAAACCAGTGACTTCATCTTTCCTGGTTTTATCGATCTCCACGATCATCCCTCCTTCAACGTCTTCCCCCGTTGGACTCCGCCCCACAAATTCCCTAATCGCTACGCATGGCGCGAGTGGGACGTCGTGAAGACCCTGCTCGAAACTCCGGCAGCAGCACTTCTCAAAGATCACAGCGCCTTCTGTGATATCGATGAGTACGTCGAAATCAAGGCGCTCATTGGCGGCACTACGTCCATGATCGGCTTCAGCGGTCATGGCCTCGCGAAACCTCAGCCCGGCTGCATCAAAGGCCTGGTGCGCAATCTTGACGTCTACACGGGCTTTTACGGCACAGAACAGGGTCACGAACGCATCGTCAACTCGATCGGAATCACGTCTCGTGACATGACGCCGGAAGATGTGGCGCGCGTTCGCCGCGAAATCGCTGCAGGCGCAATTGACCTGCTTGCCATCCACATTGCCGAGGGGCTGCCTACAGATCCCGAGTCGGCTCACGAACTCGATCAGCTTGACGCGGCAGGACTCCTCACATCGCATACCACGCTCATTCACTCCGTTGGGCTGTCTCCTTCGCAGTTTGCGCGCGCGCATCGTGCCGGCGCATCCATCGTGTGGTCGCCGCGGTCCAACCTCGAACTCTATGGGGCCACCGCCAACGTCGATGCGGCCTTTCGCCAAGGCGTGACCATCGCCCTCGCGCCGGATTGGTCTCCCACCGGCTCTGACAACATGCTCGATGAGATCAAATATGCGTCGGATGTAAACCGCGATCGGCTCGATGGCCTCTTCTCAAGCCGCCAGCTCGTCGAAATGGCGTCGAGCATTCCCGCGCGCATCGCTCATATCGACGACAAGGTTGGGACCCTGGCGCCCGGCATGCTAGCCGACTTCTTTCTCGTCCGGCATGATGCCTCCAACCCTGCGAACCCTTACGAAGTGCTTGTTGACGGAAGCGTAGACAATATCGATCTCGTCGTGATCGGCGGCGTTCCGGTTTACGGCGAGCCTGGATTCTTCAAAGAGCTCGGAATCAAATCGGAACTGCTTTCGATCTGCAACCAATCCCGCGCTCTCAACTCCGCAGCGCTCACCGCAGGATCATTCGCCCAGGTGCAGGCTCGCCTTGAAGCGAAAATGCACACTGTCGGATCCAGCCTGGCCCCTCTTGCCGAATGTGTACATTAGGTTAAAAAGCTACAGCCTGGCGCGCAGTTCTCCGTCTTCGACCTTTGCATCGAGCACCTCGGCCGTCACATCAGGATCCTCGGCGTTTGCGCCTGTCTTCAAATCGAATGCATATGCGTGCCACGGGCAGACAAGCTTGCCGCCCTCAATTGACCCCTCGCCAAGCGGACCACCCTCGTGTGGACACGTCCCGTCAAGCACACACACTGTACCGTCCACGGTAGCCACGCACAGTGCACGGCCGTTGACCAGAAACTCCTTCACCTTGCCCTCTGCTGGCAAATCCCCCTGTGAGCAGATGCGCACGAAATCCGACATGGTTTCTCCCCTGAGACGCTATCCGTCCCCGCCCAATTAGCATAAATCTGTGCAGCCCCCCGGGGCAGAGGAAGATGAGTAAGCCAAAGCCATCCAGCAAGAAACGCGCTCCGAACACCTCAGCCAAGGCAAATCGGCGCAAATCCCCTGCTCCGCTGCAGAGTGCCTCCGGTCCCTCCACGGTTTCTGGCCGGTGGCTGATCGCAGCCCTTGCCATCGTCGTCGCCGCCGCACTGCTTTGCGCGTGGTGCACCTTATGTCTCCTGTTCTGGCAAGGTAGTTGGCAGCTGCTCTACCACCCCACATCGGCGGTCGCGCGCACTCCGGCCAGCGTCAACCTGCAATTCGAATCCGTCGGCTTCGCCACCACCGCATCGGGTGAACCCGAATTGCGAGGCTGGTGGATTCCCGCCTCAACCCAGGCCCGCTACACCGCGGTCTACCTGCACGGAGCATCCGGCAACCTCGGAGATACCGTGGGCGCCCTTGCCCGCCTGCACGCACTTGGATTAAGTGTTTTCGCCTTCGACTATCGCGGTTATGGACAAAGCCAGTTCGCACACCCCAGTGAGGCGCGCTGGCGCCAAGATGCCGACTCCGCCATTCGCTACCTGACAGGAACCCGGCACATCGCAACACCTTCGCTGATTCTTATTGGGAAGGACCTCGGAGCCAATCTTGCGCTGGAAACCGCATCCGCGCATCCCGATCTTGCCGGCATTGTTCTAGAGAACCCCCTGGAATCTCCAACCACCGCCATCTTCCTCGATGCCCGCTCTCACCTTGTTCCCGCGCATCTGCTGGTCAGCGACCGTTGGGACACGAATACCGCCGCATCGAATCTGCTGATTCCTTCGCTGTGGTTCTACTGGACGGCGGGGCACGGCGCGGGGACCGAGCCGGACAATCCGGAAGGCTACCAGAAAACCCCGGCGCGCAAGATGCTGGTCTGGCTGACAAATTCCCCTGACGAACCAATGCAATTTAACACCGCGATCACACGCTGGCTGGATCAGCTGCCATCCCCGCGGTGACCTGTCGCGGTATGTCGCGATGCACGGCCTTGGCCTGGTATCCGGCTTTCGCGAGCCTCCGGGCCATCTCCTCGGCCATCATCACGCTTCGGTGCTGTCCGCCGGTGCAACCGAAGGCGATGGTCAGATAGCTCTTCCCTTCTTTCACGTAATGCGGCATCAGGTACAGCATCAGATCCGTCACCTTCGCCAGGAATTCGTCGGTCTGCGGAAATCCCCTCACAAACGCCGCAACTTTAGGGTCGAGGCCCGTCATGTCGCGAAACTCGGGCACAAAGTGCGGATTGGGCAGGAACCGAACATCGAACACCAGGTCCGCATCCAGCGGCACTCCATTCTTGAACCCGAAGCTGAGGCACGAAACCAGCATATTCTGGCTCTGGTCCTTATGCCCGAATCGCTTTTGAATCTCCGCGCGCAGTTCATGCACGTTAAAGCGCGACGTGTCGATCAGCGTGTCGGCAACATTACGAACCGAATCGAGCAACTGCCGTTCTTCCACAATGGAACGCGACACTGTCTCAGAACGCCGCAGTGGGTGCGGCCGTCTCGTCTCCGAGTAACGGCGCACCAGCACTGGATCCTGCGCGTCAAGGAAGACGACCCGCGTAGGCAACACTCGCTTAACCTGCTTGATGATCTCTGGCAGTCGATCGAGCGCCTGTCCTTCGCGCACGTCCACCACGATGGCGGCACGCTCAATCTCCCTTGATTTTTCCACCAGCCCGGCAAAATCGGGCATCAGTTCCAGCGGCAGGTTATCTACCGCCTGGTAACCGAGGTCCTCAAAAGCCTTCAGCGCCGATGCCTTGCCGGCACCCGAGATCCCGGTCAGGATCACCAATTCCTTTTTCGAAGCCTTCGCGCTCTTTTTCACACTGCGGCGAAGGCCATCAGAGCCAGAACGTGGAGGAACCATGCGCTCATCCTACACCTTTTCGGCGCGCACACTTCCGCCCGGTCATCGCAATGGTTACACAATGGTTAAAGGGCCTTCGCTATGGCACCTCGACCAATTCAATCTGACCATCGCGCCGGCGATGAAGCACATAAAGGTCCCCTGCGCGGTTGCGGAAGATGAGGAGATCCCGATCGCGAAATTCGCAGTCTTTGACCGCCTCTTCGATGGTCATCGGTTTCAGGGCAACTGCCTCGCCGCTGGACAGGACGTGCGGTTCAACGACGGCAGTACTGGCCGGAAATGAGTGGACGGCAATTGCCGTTTTGACCTTGGCGCGCGTCAGCTTTCCGTTTTCCGAAGGAGTTTCGGACACTGAGCCACGTTTGGGGTGTGCGACCGGTGGCGCCGCCAGTTCCTTTTCGAGCTTGGGCATGCGCTTGCGTTCAAACTGCCGGTCGCGATAGCGCAGCGCCTGGTGTTCAGCATGTTGGATAGCGATGCGCAAGGCCGACTCGAGAGAATCAGCTTTGCCCGCCGCCTCGATCGTCTGCACTCTCGCTTTGATGGTCAACTCGGCGATTTGAAGGTGCCGTTGCGCGCGAAATGTGATGCTGGCGCGTGCCGTCCTGCCCAGGATACGGGCGATTCGTTCCAGTCCCTCGGCAGCTTGAGTGCGAAGAGCCTTCGGAACATTAACCTGTCTCGCGGTGAACTCCACTTCCATGGTCAGCCTCCGCTCTTCCTTCCCGGGCACAAATCGAACCCGAGAACTAGGGATTGTATAGCATTTCACCCCAGGGTGAAACGCCCGGCAATTCCCGTATGGAGGAGATTCTACGTTCTCGCACCACTCTCCGGCGAGGCAGACGGCGACCCGTGCAGAAATGGGACGTCCTGGGACGACTCCACTCCTCCGGCAGTTCTCAGCAGTTCCTCTGCCGCAGCTGCTTCGATCTGGCCATTGATCTCGGCTCCCAGCAGAAGCATCAGCCCCGTAATATAGAACCACATCAACAGAATGATCACCGCCCCCAGCGATCCATACGTAACGGTGTAAGTATCAAAAAAGTGAAGGTAAGCACGAAGCCCCAAAGAAGCTAGCAGCCAGCCGATGATTCCGATGGTCCCGCCCGGGGTCAGCCAGTGCCAACGCCGCCTCTTCGAATCCGGCGCCCAGTAGTAGAGGATCGCGAACGTGAGCGCCAACAAGGCGCTGGCGCCGATCCAGCTGGCAAGTCTTACCGATATCACTGCGACATCGCGAAGCAGAAACTCCGGAATGCTGCGATGCGCCACCCGGTCAAAGTAATCTCCCAGGAGCATCGACGCCAATCCGAGGGTCACGATGACCGTAAGCAGGATGGTGAGCCCGATTGCCTGGATGCGCGCCACGATGTAGGAACGCGAATCTTCGATCCGGTAAACCGCATTCAAGGTGTCCTGGATTGCCGAAATGCCGACCGATGCCGACCAGATGGCGGCGATCAGGCCGAAGGTGATTTTGCCTGACGTTGCTGCGGCGGTGGTCTCGTTGAACGTGCTCAGAACAGTTCCCAGCGCTGCCGTGGGAATGACCACCGCCATGTAATTAAGCAGTTTGTCATAGAACTGATAGGCCCAACGGGCCGCCAGTCCAAGAATCGAGCTGGCACACAGAAGCGTGGGAAAGAGTGCAAAGAGAAAATAGAATCCAAGCTCAGCCGCGTGTCCAAAGACGCGATCTTCAATTAGTCCCCGCCACGTCCGCCTTGCAACATCCTTGATCAGAGCCCCATGCAGGTTCCAAAGCGATTCCAGCGGGGAGTCAGACACGATCTCCCAGATGCGCCGCTCCCGGCGTTCCAGTCTATGATCAATCCTGGATAACCGGTCGATTACATGCCCCCTAACTCGGCCTAACTCGCATTCACATCGAGCGTTAGATGCCGCGTTATGGTTCTTCGATTGCTAGGGGGATGGACCGTGCAACGATTCAACCCCTTCTCCTCACCTCTCGCCTGCATCGGGCAAACACCCCATGTTTGTACGCATCCAAAACCCCAATGGAGTCTTCAGCCGGGAAGGCACAGGTGACCTCTTTGCGCCAGATACGAGGTGGAGGGATTCTTGCGATTTTTTTCTGCATTTCGCTTGCCATCGCCCGTTCGCAGACTCCGCAGGATTCCCACACTCCTCCCGGTGAGCAGATCCTCAGTTCCTACCAGGGCCAAACCGTTACCTCAGTAGACGTCGCCGGACGCCCGGATCTGAACGCATCCCAATTCGCATCAGCTTTAGCTCAACAATCAGGTCAGCCATTCGATCTGCAAAAGGTTGAAGCCACCGCAGGCGCAATCAAGGCGGCAGGCAAATTCGAAAACGTCCGGATCGAGGTGGAGCCCGAAGCTCGGGGTCTCCGTTTATTCTTTGTGCTCGAACCGGCCGTTTACTACGGCATCTTCCAATTCCCCGGTGCAGAGCGATTTCCTTATTCACGGCTGGTCCAGGTTGCCAACTACTCCACCCAAACCCCCTACAACGCTGCGGAAGTCGAACGCGACCGCCAGCGGCTTGCACGTTTCTTTCAACAGGACGGCTACTTCAAAGCGCAGGTCACAACTGAACTGAACCGCGACTCCGAACACGGCGTTGTGAGTGTTGTGTTTCATTCCGTTCTTGGGAAGAAAGCGAAATTCGGCACCATCGACATTGCGGGCCTTCCGCCACCTGAGACTGCGGATCTTCAGCACCGCCTCACCACGCCGCTCACGCGACTGCACGGGGCAGCAATCCGACCCGGAAAAACGTACAAACATTCCACACTCAACAAGGCCACAACCTATCTGCAAGGACAGCTGCAGAAGGAGGGCTTTCTTGCCGCGCAGGTCAAGCTTGCCGGCGCTGAGTACCACGCCGACACCAACCGTGCCGACATTCACTTCAGCGCGACTGCCGGCGCCAAGACCCACGTGCAGATCGCGGGCGCACACCTGTGGCCCTGGACAAAGAAAGACCTGCTTCCTGAATACCAGGGCGTAGGAGTGGACGAGGAGACAGTGCAGGAAGGGCAGCAGGCGATCGCCTCCTACTACCAGGCCAAGGGCTACTTCGATGTCAAAGTGGAATCGGAGATGAGCGGCACCGAAAAGCTTCGCACCGTCGTCTATCGAGTAACCAAAAACAAGAAACACAATGTCACTGAGGTGCGCGTGACGGGTGAAAAGCAATTGAAAGCCGACAACCTCACGCCCCACCTTACGGTCGAGAAAAAGCACTTCTTGTCGCACGGCAAATACAGCGATCAACTAGTGCGCACCAGCGTGAACAATCTCAAAGCTGTCTATCAATCTCAGGGCTTCTCGAGTGTGCAGGTAACATCCTCGGTGGTGAATCACGGTGGCGACATTCAGGTGACTTTTCGCGTCATCGAGGGCCCGCGCGATGTCGTTCAGTCCCTCAAAATCGAAGGAGCTGATACATTTCCTGAATCGCAATTCGCCCCGCACGGACTCAAAGTGGCAGCGGGACAGCTTTATTCGCAGGCCAATGTCCAATCCGATCGCGCGAACATCGTTGCAAATTACCTGAAAGCCGGTTACCTGACCTCGAGCTTCCGCGAAACCGCGTCTCAAGTCTCCAAGAACGATCCGCACCACATCAACGTCATCTACCACGTCTATGAGGGCCCGCGCGTCTTCGCGGGAGACATCCTCACCCTGGGACGCGTTCATACCCAGCAGCGCCTGATCAATCTGGATATCGCAAACCTCAAGCCCGACGAACCGCTCAGTGAAACCAACCTGCTCACGGCAGGTAGCAATCTCTATAACCATACCGGCGTCTTCGACTGGGCTGAAGTCGACCCCAAAAGCCAGATCTTCAAGCAGACCAACGAGGATGTGCTCGTGAAGGTACATGAAGCCAGGCGCAACGAGTTCACTTACGGCTTCGGTTTCGAAGTCATCAACCGCGGCGGCAGCATTCCCAGCGGAACGGTTGCGCTTCCCAATCTTCCGCCCGTCGGCCTGCCTTCGAATTTCAAGACCAGCCAGACGACTTTCTACGGGCCGCGCGGCACGCTCCAGTACACGCGCAACAACCTTCGCGGCAAAGGCGAGCAATTATCGCTGACCGCATTTGCGGGCCGGCTCGATCAGCGCGGCTCCATCTATTACATCAATCCGAATTTCCGGTGGTCATCCTGGAAATCGACCACGTCGTTCACCGCGGAACGCAATGAGGAGAACCCAATCTTCTCATCGCAACAGGAGCTTGCAAGCTTTCAGATCCAGCGATACATCGACCACGCACGAAAAAATCTCTTCTATCTCCGCTATAGCTTTAGCAAAACCGACCTGACCCGAATTTTGATTGAATCGCTGGTGCCCACCGAGGATCAGCATGTCCGTCTCTCCGGCTTCGGAGCCAACTTGACCCGTGACTCGCGCGACAACATTCTCGACGCGCACAAGGGCGTGCTCGACACGCTTGAAGTCGATCTCAACTCAAGCAAGCTCGGCTCCAGCGTTGATTTTGCCAAGCTCACCTTGCAGGCCGCTTTTTACAAAGAGAAGTTTCACCACATCGTGTGGGCCGACAGCATTCGCATCGGTCTTGCCCAGCCCTACCTCAACAGCCGCGTCCCGCTGAGCGAAGCATTCTTCACCGGCGGAGGCGATTCGCTGCGTGGCTTCCCGCTTGACGGCGCCGGTCCGCAACGCAATATTTACGTCTGCAGCACGGGGCAAACCTCGCCCAATTGCCCGCAGATCAACGTCCCCAGCGGCGGCAATGAGCTGCTGGTCATCAATTCTGAAGCCCGCATACCGCTTCCCATCAAGAAGGGTCTGAGCATTGTTCCCTTCTACGACGGGGGCAACATTTTCCCGCGCATCGGCTTTCATGACTTCACGTCGCTCTACACGAACAACGTTGGCATCGGCGTGCGCTACTCTACGCCCGTTGGCCCGATCCGCTTCGATGTCGGACACAATCTCAACCCCGTCTCCGGTGTGAGTTCCACACAATACGTGGTCAGCATCGGGCAGGCTTTCTGAGGAGCATCGCCGTGACCCTATTCGATCGACAATCCGGCGTTTCTGAACCCCGCGGCCCGCACTCGCCCGCAAGGCATCGTCTCGTTTTCGTGTTCAAAGCGATCGCCGCGTTCATCGTTTTCCCAATCCTGCTGGGAGCGATCATCTTCGTATTTCTCGTCAAGTCCACGGCAGGCCACAACTATCTTCTGAAGCGCATTCAGGATCAGGCAACACAGAGTCTCGGGGTCGGTGTGCATCTCCAGAACTTCACCCTACACCTCACCACCTTGAGCGCCGACCTATACGGGCTCACTGTCGACGGCGCCGGCCCGCATTCGTATCCACCGCTGCTCCAGGTCGAGCACGGCCACGTTGGCGTGCGTGTCGTATCCGTATTCGGCCGCAATTGGTATTTCGACACCATTCGCATCGATCATCCCATTGCCCGAGTCTATTTCGACAAAAACGGCGTCTCCAACATCCCGACGTTCAAGAGCAATTCGAGTAGCAACACATCGGTGTTCGATCTCGGAATTCGTCACGCAGTGCTCACCAATGGCGCCGTCTACTACAACGACCAGCCTCGTTCGCTTGCTCTCGATCTACGCAACGTCGAGTTTGATTCCACCTTCGAGAGCCTGCAAAAGAAGTACTCAGGTACCCTCGCCTATTCCGACGGCCGACTCAATTATGCCGGCACCGACATCCCTTCCCACTCCTTGAGCGTGCGATTCGATGCCACCCCAGGAACCTTCCACTTGTCTCCCGCAAAAATTGCTAGCGGCAATACGCAAGTCGCGCTTACCGCTAGCCTCGCCAATTATGCCTCTCCCGTCATACAGGCGCAGTACAACGTCACGCTCGACGGCCAGCAGCTTTCCGGTATTCTGCATGCTCCATCGATCCCATCTGGGCTCGTCACGCTGACGGGCTCCGCGCAATATCAATCCGATCAGCATCGCCCACTTCTACAAAGCCTCGTCGTGAACGGTGATCTTTCGAGCCGCCAACTAAACGCCTCGACCCCGAGCCTGCGTGCCCAGGTCTCCGATATCGCCGCGCACTACTCGCTTGCCAGCGGCGATGCAACACTCCACGACTTCCGCGCGAACCTTCTCGGCGGCGTAGTCACCGCGCACGGCACGATGACCAAAATCGGCGAAAACGATTCGCACACCAGGCTCGATGCCACCCTCCACGGCATCTCCCTCGCCGATGCCAAACGCATGATGGGCCCATCCGCATCGACAGGTCCCGTCGCCATCGCCGGCACCCTGAACGCAACCGCCACCGCCGCATGGGGAAAGACCGTCGATGACCTCGTAGCCCACACCGACGCAACCATCTCGGCATCAGTTTCCAATCACCAACACCAGCAAGTCGCGGCAGTGCCAGTGAACCTCCAGCCATCGACAAATTCAGCCCCACCAGCCGGCCCCATTCCCGTTCAGGGATCACTTCACGCCACCTACACCGCAGCGGAGAAGAAACTCGCAATCAACGACAGCCATATTCACACCCCTCAAACCAACCTCGATCTGAACGGAACTGTGAGCAATCAATCCGGCCTCTCCGTGAAGCTTCAGGCCAGCGACCTGCGCGAAGTCGACGCCATCGCCTCTCTCTTCCGTATCCCCGCTCCCGGAAAACCCCAGCAACTCGGCCTCGCGGGCACTGCAAACTTCAGCGGTCTCGTGAGCGGATCGACCTCAGCCCCGCATCTGACGGGCCAGCTCGCAGCACAAAATCTGCAATTCCAGGGATCCACATGGAAAGAGGTCCACACCGGCATCGATGCCAGTCCCTCGCAGGTGAGCCTGCAACATGCAGAACTCACTCCGGCGACCCAGGGCCGCATCTCCCTGAATGCCTCCGCGCAACTGCGCAAATGGTCATTCTCCAATGACAGTCCTGTCCAAGTGAAGTTAAGCGCAACGCAGATTGACGTGGCTGAATTAGCCAAGCTCACCAGCAGCCAGGTGCCAGTAACAGGCACTTTGGCGGCCAGCATCTCAATGCACGGCAGCGTCCTCCGCCCTGAAGGCAACGGCAACATCACTCTGACTAAGGCTGCAGCCTATGGCGAGCCGATCACTTCGGCGAAGGTGACATTCACCGGTGGCGGCGACCAGGCGCATGCCAACCTTGCGATTGTCTCCCACGCCGGATCGATCAATGGCGTCGTGGCCGCCAGCCCGAACGAAAAAACGTTCTCCGCCGAATTGACTTCTACCGGCATCCATCTCGATCAATTGCAGTACCTCAAAGACAACGGCACAAATCTCAGCGGCGTAGTCGCCATCAGCGCGAAGGGCCACGGGACCTTCGATAATCCAGAAGCCGACGCAACCATCCAGATTCCCAAGCTTCTTGTGCAAGACCAGACCATCTCCGATATACGCCTGCAGGCGAATCTAGCCAACCATATAGCCAACGCCCAGCTCTCATCCACCGCCCTGAACGCCGCAATCAAAGCCAATGCCCGGGTCACCCTCACCGGAGACTTCCCGGCTGATGCCACGCTCGACACGCAAGGCATTCCCCTCGGCCCACTGCTGGCTACCTACGCTCCGGATCAAGCAGCCAACATCTCCGGGCAGACGGAGGTTCACGCCACGTTGCACGGTCCGCTCAAAAAAATGCGGGAAGTTGAGGCGCATGTCACCATACCGCTCCTGAAGGTCGATTACAGCAATACGGTTCAGCTTGCTGCTACCGCTCCCATCCATGCCGACTACAAGGACGGCATCATCAACGTGCAGCACTCCTCCATTCGCGGCACCGACACCGATCTGCAATTCCAGGGGACTATCCCCACCACTGGAAACGCACCCATGTCCCTCCTGCTGCTCGGTTCGATCGACATGCACTTGGCTCAGCTTTTTGATCCGGATCTCCGCACTTCGGGCCAGCTCAAATTCAACGTCAACTCCTACGGCGGGGCGAATGGACCCGATGTTGCCGGTACCATCGATGTGGTGGACGCTTCCATGTCTTCGCCCGATATGCCCGTGGGCCTTCAGCACTGCAACGGCACGTTGTCCGTCACCAAGGACCGCATCAATATCTCGCAACTCAAAGGCAACGTTGGGGGCGGCACGATTACCGCGCAGGGCGGAGTGGCTCTTCGTCCCTCCGTCCAATTCAACATGGGTATTGCAGCCCGCGACGTTCGCATGCTCTATCCGCAGGGAATGCGTGAATCCATCGACGCCACCCTGCGCTTCACCGGGACGCCGAAAGCGGCGCTCCTTGGCGGCAACGTGAATCTCACTGACCTCTCGTTTACCCGCGCGTTCGACCTGAACAATTTCATGAATCAATTTGCGGGCGGCGTCGAAGCTCCCCCCTCGCAGGGATTCACCCAGGACATTGCGCTCAACGTTGCCGTGCACTCAACCAATAGCGTGAATCTGGTGAGCCGCACGCTCAGCGTTGGCGGATCCGCCAATCTCCAGGTCCGCGGCACTGCCTCCGACCCCGTCATTCTTGGCCGGGTCAACCTGACCGGCGGCGACATGATCTTCAATGGCAACCGCTTCGTTCTCACCGGCGGCACCATTCAGTTTGTCAACCCCTCCGTCACCGAGCCGGCAGTCAACCTCACCATCACCACATCGATCCAGCAATATAACATCAGCCTGCGGTTTGATGGTCCCGTCGATCAGATGCGCACACAGTACACTTCCGACCCGGCGCTTCCTTCGGCCGACATCATCCACCTGCTTGCCTTTGGATCGACGACTGAAGCCGCCGCAAACAATGCCACGCCCGCCAACCAGGCGGCTGAATCGCTGGTGGCCAATCAGGTCTCGAGCCAGGTCACCAGTCGTCTTTCCAAGGTCGCGGGCATCTCGCAGCTCTCCATCAACCCAGTACTTGGAGGCAGCGGACAGCAGAACGCCGGAGCCAACATCACGATCCAGCAGCGAGTCACCGGCAACCTCTTCGTCACGTTTTCCACCAATACAAGCACCACCCAGGGACAGACTGTCCAGGGTCAGTACCAGGTGTCGCCACGCGTTGCCGTCAGCGCCACCCGCGATCCCAACGGTGGCTTCGCCGTCGACACGCTGATCAAAAAGACCTGGTAAGGACTCGCCGTCGTGAATCCCCGGAGCACCAGGCCGCCATTGTTGCCGATTTTTGACATATGCAGCTTTCTCTTACCTCTTCTTCGAGTAAGCAGAATAAAATGTGCTCGATGGCACCCCAACGCACTGCACCCACCCTGAAGTACGCCGACCTGGATGGCGAGCACTTCTTTGCCCTGCGGGCCGAGAAAACCTCCATCGGCCGTTCGCCCGATCAGGACCTGGTGCTGAAGGAGGCCTACGTTTCCCGCCGCCACGCGCTCATCGCCCGTCAGAACGGCGGCTTCGAGCTCAGCGACCAAAACAGTTCGCACGGCACTTTCCTGAATGGAAAGCGTGTCGAAACCGCCAGGCTCAGATCCGGCGACACTCTGCAGTTCGGCTCAGTCAACGCCGCGTCATTTCGTTTTCTGCTTCCTTCTCAAGTCAGCAGCGGTGCGAGCTCCTCGGGCGGCCGCGCGGCCGAGTTGCTCTCCGCGCTCTCTGTCTTTGCGCCTACAGACAAAGGCATCCCCGCGCCCGCGCGCGACATTGAAAAGCTCAGTTTTCTGCTCGATGCAGCACGCCAGCTCAACGCGGGCGGTGCCATTACCGACATCTTCCGCGCCCTGCTGCAACTCTCCATCGAACTCACCGGCGTCGAACGAGGCTTCGTGTTCCTCATCGAAGACGACGGCGAAATGCATCTCGCTCTCGGGCTTCGCGCCGACGGCAGCAACGTGGAAGAGGATTCCACCATCTCGCGCCGCGCCATACAGCGTGCCATCGAGAGCGACTCGAAGTTCTCGCTCAGCGACACCCTCGCCGACGATAGCGCCTCAGGATGGGCCAGTGTGCTGGCTAACTCCATCCGCAGTATCTACTGCATACCGCTGCGCAAGCATATCTCGCCTGCCGAACCGAACCGCCTCCTCGGGTTGCTTTATCTCGACAGCCAGATCGGCTCCGGCAAGCTCAGCGAGATCGATCACCAGGTGCTCGACACCCTCGCCAGCGAAGCCTCCACGTTGCTGCATAACGCGCTGCTCGCTGAAACCGAATTGCAAGCGCGCAAGGCCGCCGAAGAATTGACCATCGCGGCGTCGATTCACTCGGGCCTGATGTCGATTACTCTGCCCACACTTGACTATGCAGAAATCCGCGCGCGCAGTCTCCCTTGCCACGCCATCGGCGGTGACTTCTACGACGCTGTCGTGCTCGACGAATGCCTCTGCATCGCCATCGCCGATGTCTCCGGTAAAGGCGTCCCAGCATCTATAGTCGCCGCGACACTCCAGGGCATCATTCACGCGCTCATGCTTACCGGCCAGTCCCTGCCCGAAACAGCGGATCTCGTGAACCGCTTCCTCTGCACGCGCCAGGTTGGCAAGTACGCCACCATGATCCTGCTGAAGATCTTTTCCAGCGGCTGCGTGGAATACATGAATTGCGGCCACATCCCGCCTTTGCTGATCTCTTCAAGCGGAAGCCGCTACCTGGAAGAAGCGAACCTCATCGTCGGCATCATCTCCGAGGCAACGTACGCATCATCGCAGTTCACTTTGCGGCCAGGTGATCGCATCCTGCTTACGACCGACGGCATCACTGAAACCGAAGACAAGTCGGGCCAGCAGATCGGTATCGACGGGCTCGCGCGCCTGGCGGAGATGTCTTCTCTCGACTCGATTGTGGAGCACCTCAGCAGGATCCAGAGGACCGCTGAGGCTCAGGACGACTGGACGCTGCTGGATATTCGTTATACCGGGAAGTAGCCCCGATGGGGGACATCGGGGTTCATAGTCCTCTGCGAAACCCTACTTCATTCCGGTACCGATTTGGATCGTGCCGGGAGCGATTCCCCGCGGATTTGATCCGCACTCTTTGTCGTGACCGACATGAGACCAGGTGATGGTCGCATTTGCGACGATCGCTTTTCCCGTCCACGGGGAGCTCGGTTGCCCAGCTACGTTTATGGGAAGAGGGGGGTCGAAATCATTAGCATTCCCAGAAACAATACAGAATTTGGCAGGGGTGCGATAGTTGATCGTAAGGGTGTCGTTTTCGTCCAAATGGACGCCTGGGGTTCCAGGATTTCCTGGGACTTCGATGCTCTTGTTTGCCATTGGATCCCTTCCTGAGGTTAAAACAGATGGTTGATTCATCCACGCAGGGGGGCGCGGCATCTACTTCAACAAAGCTTTCATCGCAGGGTCATTCAACGCATCTTGCAATTCTGGATCGGCTATCAACTGAGTTTTGGTCCCGCCATGCTGAAGTGCCTTCCCTACATAGGAAATTGCCTGGCCTCGATCGCCGAGGTTCTCGTACACATCAGCCGCGCCGGCTAGAATCCCCGGATCCTCTGGAGCCAGAGCGAGCGCCGTCCTCAGATTACTGAGAGCCTTCTCGCGCTCGTGGCCCAGCGCAAACAAATCCGCGAGGTTCGCGAATCCCGCAGCATCGCGCGGATGCTGCTGGACTGATTGTTCGAGCAGCGGAATCTCGTGGCGGCGTACCTCCGCCGCCTTGTCCGGCTCCTTGAGCCATTCATAGTCCGCCAGCAGGTTCCCCCAGACCACGTAGTTCTGGTTATTCATATCGAGTGCTTTGCGCGTTAGATCCGCAGCATCCTGGTACTTGCCTTCCCTGTCGTACAAAGCGCCGAGGTTGGCATAAGCCCCAAAGCTGGGGTTCAGCGCAATGGACCGCTTCAGGCTCGATTCTGCATCCGGGAACAGTTTCGCATCGCCCGAATCAATGTAGGTCCCCGCCAGGTTGAGCAAAACGTTGGCGTTGTCTGGTGCAAGCTGCAGGGCCTGTTTGTACTCGGCAATCGCCTGTGGATACTTCCCGTGACGCCCCAGGAACATGGCGAGATTATTATGGCCGTCCCAATCATTGGGTTGCAGATCGGCGGCTTTACGGTAGGTGGTTTCAGCGTCGCCAAGACGTCCGGCAAACTCATACGCGCGGGCCATTCCTGAAAGCGCAGTGGCATCGCGCGGGTCCAGTGCCAGGGCATGCTGGAATTCCTGTAGCGCCAGATCGTGCTTTCCTGCGGCATCGTGCATGCGCCCCAGGGTCACGTAAACCGACGGAATCCGGTTATCGAGTTCAACCGCCTTCTGCGCATTCGCCTCGGCTTCCGCAAGCCACCTGGGATTAGGATCAACAATGTTCTTGATTCGGTACGCTTCGCCCAGTTGCGCGTACGCTAGGGCAAATCCCGGATCGGTCTTCGACGCATTTCCGAGCGCGGCAATCGCCTGATCGAGGTTGCCCGGCTTGTCGTAGCGCTGCATCAATCCCAAAGCGGTCAGATAGTCTTCATACGCCGCAGGATTGACCCGACCGCCGGTGTTGCGCAGCATGTCCGGGGTGACCGCGATATTCATCAACTTCGCCAGCCGCGCAACCGCCTCGTCTTCCAGCGTGGGAAGGTCGCCGGCCGGGTCCTCCACCATCGCCGACCCCACCTGGCGAAGATTCTTCGTATCGATCAGATTCACGGTCAACCGGATATCGTTTCCATCGCGTTCCACCGAACCCTTCACCACCAGGTTCGCCCCCAGATCCTTCAGCGCATCCGAGGGGTCCGTCACCTTCCGCCGCCTTACCTCGCTGTTCGGCACCACCCACAGCGACTGGTTCCCCACGTCGAGATTCGAAAGCCTGCCGGTCAGCGAATCCATCAATCCATCCGCCAGCGCCGCATTCTCCGGATTGCTCCCGATGTTGTCGAAAGGCAGAACTGCAACATGCTTCTGCGATGGCGCTCCTGTTACCAGCGCGATCACCTTCTCCCGCAGCGGCGTAATCAATCCGAATGCCAGCCCGATCGCCAGCAGCAGCGCCAGTGTCCCCAGCAGCCAGTTCGTTACCGCCGATTTCGGTTTTCCTGCCTCTCCCCACGACGAACGTGACGCCTCCGCGATTAATCGTTTGGTGTGCGCATTCGTCCGGGGATTCCAAACGGATGAAGGCAGATTTTGCGTCGGATCAGCATCCGGTACATCGGCGGGCAACGCTTTCTCCGCCTTATCCAAATCGGCCAGAAACTCCTTGCACGACCCGTAGCGCTTCTCCGGATCCTTCGCAAGTGCCCGGTACAAGATTGGCTGCAGCACCGGATGCACCCCGTCCAATCCCTTGGGGGCCTCGTTCAGAACCGCAAATAACATGGCGGTGATGCTTTCGGCATGGAACGGCGAGTTTCCCGTCAGCATCTCTGCAACCACAACGCCCAGAGCCCAGATGTCGCATCGCTGATCTACGGCCCGGTCCATCGCCTGTTCGGGCGACATGTAACGTACCGTTCCCGTCACGCCGGTTTGCGAAGCGGTCGCCTCCGTCATTGCCCGCGCCAGGCCAAAGTCCACGATCTTCACCAGGCCCGACGGCGTCAGCATCACGTTAGAGGGCTTCATGTCCCGGTGTACGATGCCATGCGCATGCGCCTCGCCGAGACCCTGCGCCATCTGCCGCGCAATCCGGATCGCTTCATGTGGCTGCACCCGTGCACCGTGCATCCGTTGCGCCAGCGACGAGCCCTCGTAGTAGGCCATCACGATGAATGTGTGGCCATCCTCGGTGGTCTCAATCCCGTGGATCACGCCGATATTGGGATGATCAAGCGACGATGCCGTGCGCGCTTCGCGAAGGAACCGCTCCTTGTCGCGGGCGCTCGCGTTCAGCTCCGCGGGCAGGAATTTCAGCGCCACCGTACGTTCCAGGCGCAGGTCGTGGGCCTTGTACACCACCCCCATGCCCCCGGCGCCCGCAATCGAAACGACCCGGTAATTGCCGGCTATCAGCTCGCCCTCAGAGAAACTTGTCTTCAGAACCGACACCCATCGACCTCAAAACACGCTTTGCATGCTCTCGCACGCAGGGGAACAAAACGACGTCCGGAAAAGCCAACTGAAAGAAATTGCCTACGCGGTGATGTGATGGTACGACTGGAGGGAGCGCCCTTGCAACCGAAGTCGCCTTACCTAGGCTTCGCGTTGCCTTCGCTGGTGCGTGGAGGGAATATTCATATCTTCACGGTATTTGGCTACCGTGCGCCGCGTCAGCTGGATGCCCTGTTCCTGAAGTTTCACGGCAATCTGGTCATCCGTGAGGGGGTGCCTGGCGTCCTCGTCGTCAATCAGTTTCCTGACCTTCCGCTTCAGCAGCAGCAGGGGCGTATCGGCCCCTTCCGGCCCATTCGCACCCTCTGAGAAGAAGAACCGCAATTCAATCACACCCTGCGGTGTGTGGGCATACTTGTTCGCGACCGCCCGGCTCACGGTGGAGGGATGAACCCCGATCTCCTCGGCCACTTCCTTAATCATCATCGGACGCAGCGCTTCGATTCCCTGGTCCAGAAAATCCTGCTGCCGCCGCACGATCACTTCGCAGGTCCGCAAAATCGTGCTCTTGCGCTGCGCGATATTGCGCATCAGCTGCATCGCCGAACGGAAGCGCTCCTTCACATACTCTTTCACTTCCTTATCGGTGCCATCGGCGGTCAGCATGCGGCGGTAGCGCGCGCTCAATCGCAGGCTGGGCAGGTCCTCCTCGTTCATCGAGACCACCCATTCGCCGCCGCGCTTGGTGAACACTACGTCCGGTTCGATCAGGCGGGTCTGCTCGCGGTTGTAGAGTCGCCCCGGCCGTGGCTCGAGCGTGCGGATAAACTCAACCCCGGCATGCGCCTCTTCCGGCGTCAGATGCAGTGCCTTGGCCAGGTCCTTCAGATCGCGCTTTTGCAGCAGGTGCAGATGATTCTGCACAATCTGTCCCGCGACTTCTATCGCGTGCCGGCGTTCCTGCAGCTTCGCCTCGGCTTCCGCCTTGAAGCTGTCCGTCGTGGCGTCCAGATCCTCGTGCCCGTTCTCGCTGTGCCGCGAATACACCTGGCTCAGCTCCAACTGCTGCGCCACAATCTGGACCAGCAGACACTCCCGCAAATCCGCTGCCGCAACGCCTGCGGGATCGAGATGCTGCACCAGGTCAATGCCCCGCTTGACCTGCTCGCTTACCGCCTCCCGGACCCTGCCCTGGTTTTCAGGAAACTGTGCGAACGCGTCAATCAGCTCCTCGTGGCTGACGGTCAGATAACCGTCCTCATCCAGGTTGCCGACAATGAAATCCGCGGCTATCTGCAACTCCGGATCCAGCGTCAGTGCTCCCAGCTGCCACGCCAGGTGATCTGCCAGGGTCGTAGGCTGCGATAGGAAGTTTTCGAACGACGGCTTCTCGCTGTCTTCATACTCCGGCTGGGTCCGGTAGCCCGGGTCAAGGTAGTCCTGAAAGTACGACCCGAAATCAATCTCGTTGAAAGGATCCTTGGGCTCGGTCGCGGGTTCCGCCGTTCCGTCGATCCGCTCTGGGTGCATATCCTGTTCCTGCCGGCCCGCCACTTCATCCAGCATTGGAACCGATTCGTCAATCTCCTCCAGGACGGGATTCTCAACCATCTCGGCATCGATCATCTCCTTCAGCTCGAGCTTGTTGAGCGCCAGAACGCTCACCATCTGCATCAGCCCCGGTGTCAACACCTGGCGTTGCGATATCTTTACGTTCAATCGCGGCTGCAGCAACGTCTGGACCTCACCTCACCGGCACATCGAGCATTGCCGGCCGCGTGTCCCGACCCTTCGGGACCACGCCTTGCCCCACAGTGTACTCCGCGCCCGCGCCCTTGCTTGTCACCCGCC
>DASXLY010000281.1:0-8711 GCA_036495975.1 Occallatibacter sp.
GTTTCAGTCAGGTCGTCCGTAACAATATCCGGCGACCCCTGATCCCGGTTGAGCAAACCCTTCAGCTGTGCCTGCTCCTGCCCCATCTCTTGATGATGCATGGTGATTTCTTTCACAATTTTCGTTCGATTGACCTGCGCCTGGAGGACGTCCTGTTGCATCCCATGGCCGACCTGGTAATGCGCCGTGGCATCTTGAATGAGCTGGTCAAGAACGGATTCGTTTTGCCGCAGGATGCCAAGCGTCTGTTGCAGATAGGCCAGTTGGAGATAGTCCGCCTTGATCGCGTCCGCGATGCCGGTTTTCGCTATTCCAATCTCGGCTTGTTTCGTGTCAGCATTGCGTTCTGCTACTTGTCCTCGCAAACGCAGCTTCCCCGGAAAAGGCAGCTCCTGCGAGGCTCCCACGCCGATGTAGGCGAAGTCGCTGTTGGTGTATCCCGCAAACGGTTTCGGACTACCGACACTCAATTGCTGGTAGGTAAACTTCGGGTCCGGCAGCGTCGTCACCTGCGGTGCCATCTGCCTTGCGGCTCGTGCTCCATGATTGGCTGCGGAGATTTGCGGGTTGTTTGCCTCGGCCTCCGCAAGGAGCTGGGACAAAGGTGTAGGCACGCTCGTTACTGGCGCCTGCCCGAAGGCAGAAAGTGCGGCGGCCAGCATAAGGGTGGCGGTCAATGAAGGGACCACATTCATACGGAAGCTCCAATCTCTAATGCAGGTCAAGACATTCGCCAAAGCACGCAGACAGGCGTGTGCGCTCGGCAAAAGTAGAGTGCGAGAGAGGAGTGGACTAGATTCTTAGGATGGAAATTGCGGAGGGCGGGGACTTTGGAGGAGAGGAATCGACGTGTTCAAACGATCCGGTGACGACAGAAGTCGGATTCAGCAACTCAGAAGCGGTCAGCCAAACAGCCGTAATCGCAACCGGATGGAGTGCAACAACCTTTGTATCTAGTGCGTTATCGTGAACGCTCGGCGGGATCTTCTTGCAGCAGCCATGCGACGCCGGCATCTCCATCTGACCGCACTGGTTCTTCATCGCGCGGCAGCAGGCGCGCTCTTCGCTGTTCATCTGCGCATTGGGAACCATGCAGTCCATTGCCGGCGCCAGGCACGTCACCAGCAACAGAACCAGCACACCAAATTGGCGGAATGCACGCATATCTGAAGTTAAGACTACGTCCTAACGGGTATGTAAGCAAATAGCAATCGTGCATCGACGCATTCCCGATTAGGGTTCAAGTAAGCCATTCATTTTGTTTTCGATACAGGCGGACGATTGGTTCAGTCGCAGCACTTTGGCTGAAATCGAACACTGACGAGTAACCGCAGCGGTCGCTGTTCAACCCGAGCAATCAAAGGCAAATCTAAGACTGAAACGCTACTGGCATTGTCAACTTAATGATCCGCGGTGGAGGAAAGATAGGTAGGTGCTCAACAGGGAACTATGCAACGAGTGCCGCGAGGGCGGTCGTGCTCCAAAGGTGAAAGGACTGGTTGAGCAATAGCCGATAACGAGTTGCAGAGAGAAGATGCCGGCGCAGTCGAAAGGTGCGGACGGCACATCGCTTAAAGTCGGCTAAGCCGGCAAATCGGGCTTGGCGTATACTGGGGGCCACATTTCAGCAAGCACGGTCAGCTTGCTGTTCGAAGATGAAGCATTGGTTTTTTAGTACGGCAGCAACACCGGCTAACGCAGAAATCCTCCCAGCCGGTGAAAACATTGTAATAACCGCCGGAGTTTGACCCGTACACTCCGACCATCGAGTTGGAGTCATCAATCGAGTCACGCCACGCGATTGCTGGAGTCCCGTGGGCGAGTATTCTGCGACAACACTACCCGCTGCCAATTTCTCTTCCGGCAAACTAGTACCTGTCACTTCTCTCTGCCGCGCTGGAAAGAAAAAGTACCACCGCGTAAGGGAGCCAGAGATTTCCGTGCGGTGTTTCGAAGGCTGGTTCCGCTTTGCTCCCGGCGCTGCCGGGAACGAAGGCGCGAGGCGAGCGGGAATTCAGGAGGTTCAGCATGAGCGCATTCCCAGGCGTCCTTCAATCTTTGGGACTCATCGATTCAGGGCCGGACGATGCTGACGCGTACGCGCCCCAAATCATCGTAAAGTTTGAGGACAGTGTCACGCTGACGATCAATCAGGCCAGACGCTAACCGTTGACGATCTTGCGAATCAAACCGGTTCCGCTGGCTCAACCGCCGTTCAGAATATCAATGCCATTTCATCCGCAATCGTGTTTAGCCGGGCCTGCGATTCACTCAGCCCTACCGATGTACAGAACCTGGTAAACAGCGCCAAAGAACAAGACTCGACTTACGAGCCGCCAAACTTCAACAATTTTCTCCAGATCATACCCGATCCCGGAATTGGCGCCGACCAGATTGTGGACGCACTCAATCAATGGACGGGAATCGTAGAGTATGCATACGTTGCGGGCGTTCCTTCCGATCCGACGGTGACCGGTACGACGAACCCCTTGTTTAACCAGGAAGATTTTCTGGCCGCTGCTCCCACAGGCATCGGAGCCCAGGCTGCATGGGCCAAAGGCGCTGATGGAACGGGATCCGCGTTCATCGACATCGAGCAGGGCTGGTTTCTGGGACATCAAGACTTGCCGGTGGGCATCCCGCTGCTCCTGGGCACCAATCGAACAAACAGCTTCTCTCACGGCACCGGCGTGCTTGGCGAGATCGTCGCGATCGATGGCACGTTCGGAATCGTTGGAATCGCGCCCGAAGCGAGGGCCAGTGTCATTTCCTATTTTGAACCTAGCCAGTATCCTAAGAAGAACGCGACCGCCCAGGTTTACGACAGGATTATGAGTGCAATTAAGGGACTTTTTTTTGGAAACGTGCTGCTGCTGGAAATACAGTTCACGGGAAATGTCGGCAATCAGCGCGGTACGAATGTGCCTGTAGAAACCGATCCCCATATCTTCGAGGCCATCCGGCTGGCGACGAAGTTCGGGGTGATCGTGGTTGAGGCGGCCGGTAATGGCAGTGCAAATCTGGACAATTTCATCGGCACCAAGGGCAACGATAAGGGTAAGAATGTGCTTTCAAAGAGTGCAGGCGCCGATTTCAAAGATTCCGGCGCCATCATGGTTGGCGGCGGCACTTCTAATTTCCCTCATTCCCGTTGGGCGGGTTCGAATTTTGGAACCAGAATTGACTGTTACGCCTGGGCAGAGAACATCGTTACATGCGCATTTAATCCAACCCAGGCCAACATCTTTTTTGGCGTGCCCGGCCAGACACCAATCGTAGAAGGAAAGCCCTTTCTCCACGGATTTGGAGGAACTTCAGGCGCGAGCCCGATTATTGTGGGTTCTTGTCTCCTGATCCAGCATCTCCAGACAATACTGACGCCCAAGTCAGGTACAGGTAGTCTGGGGCCAGCGTCGATGCGCACCATCCTTAGCGACCCACAGAATGGCACGGATTCGTTCTTGATCACAGATCAAATCTCTGTCATGCCAGATATGCAAAAGATTATTGCAAACCAATACGTGTAACTGTTCTATCTCCTCGCGCCCATCCAGCATGAAGTCGAGACCTGCTTGTTCAGAGCCGGGCCTTGAGCGCGACCATGCTCAACTTGAGAAATCGCGCCAGACTCCAGGCTCATGATGTGCCGCCTTGCTGCGTGGAAGCAGGAGGCGCAGGTTCAAGTTTCAGCCAGCCTTCCATGGCGCTCGGAGGATTCTGCGGCAGCAGTGCGTCATCGGTGGCATTCGTGGCCGCGTTTTCTGCCCATTGCGTAGCGGCCGAACGGTAATCCCAGACCCAGGTGCCAGCCAGGTCAGTAGGGATCGGCATGCGGATGTGGTTGGGATCGACGAGCACGGGACCGAACCGAAAGGTAGGTGCGATCGCAGCCAGGCCTGCCGTTACCCATTGGCGGCGCATGCCGATCTCCTTGCGCGGCGCGAGGCCCATCGTGGCGTGCACGGTGGTGAGCGGCTCAACCAGCAGAGTGAGGTTCACAATCTGGTTGGGGCGGATGCAGAGCTGACCCGTGGTATCGATGTAGGGGTGCGTAACTGGGGTGCTGCCGGTGGTGGCGCCGGGGGAAAGATCGTTGGCGAAGGTGTCGTAGTAGTTCTGGACGAGGTTGATCTGCGACAGGAAACCCTGTCCCGGTCCGATGAGCCGGGCCATACCGGCAGAGGCTGCGTCAGCCACGTACAGCTTCGAATAGTCATCGTTCACAAAGTAGCCGAGCAGGCCGTCTACCCATTGCGTGAGGTTGCCGAGCCGGATGGGAACAGCCAGCACGGTGTTATCCGGAACGGTGACAGGGTCTTGCAGCTGCAGCTCAAGCAGGCCCCGCATGATGCAGACGGGATGGCCGAGCAGGAACGAAAGGTGCTCATCGCCCTGGTGGCCGAAGGGATCCACCGCCCAGAGTGTCGAATCGATGCAGCGAAGCACCGCCGACAAGGCGGCTTCGCGGTTCTGGCCGGCATCGGCAATGCCCCAGTTGATGAGTCCGCGCGCGAACTGAACCGCATAGCTGTTGCTGAGCGACGAGAGCGGGTCTTGTCCGGCGGCCGTGTTGATGCCAGGCGCGACCTGCCAGCCGACGGTGCCGTCATCCTGGGGAATGATGCTGCCGGCGCCGCTGCCATCGGCATTGAAACACTCAATTGAGCCTTCGAGATGATTTGGCATCAGGAAGCCGCATACGGGGCTCGTCTCGTAGTCGGCCTCTACGGTGGGTTTGGTGGGGTCGGCATCCATGTAGCGAAACCAGGCGTACACCGGCGCGGTAAAACGAGGCGGGAGTCCGAGAATGCCGGGCTGCGAGGGTACGGTGAGCGGGGGCGAAACGAGAAAATTCTGGGCGTCCTGGGTCGCGCTGGAACCGCAGAGATCGACGAATTGTCCGAAGCCGTCGACGAGGCGCAGGCGCTTGATACGCAGAAATCCTCCGCGCATGGCGAAGAATGGGGTGGGCACGCCGCCGGCGGGCGCTTTGCCGACCCCATCGCCGGGCACGCCACCGCGAAGCTGCGTCATTAGCCCGCTCAATCCGCAGGAGAGCACGTCCATCTGCGAGAGAGCGGTGGAGATGTCGGTGAGCAGGGCGGACTCGCTTGGCTGTTGGCCACCGATTGGCGGCGTGCTGAAATTTGTGAGTTTTAGCGCCTGATATGTCGCCGTGATATCCGAGGCAATTTGCGAGAAATACGCCTCCTTGAGCGCGATGGGGACGGGTGCCGTGCCGGCGATGTTCGACGCCTGCTGAATCGCATTGGCGACGGATGTAGAGAGTGCGTTGCTGGCGCCACCAGTGACCTGAGCGCGGCCCTGGCAGATCACTCCGGTGCCTTCCTTGGGTATCACCGCGGTTGACTTCAGCGTGTAGTCGATCTCGTCGAGTGTCCAGTCCTGGTCGCCGTTGGGCGACTGCACGTACTCGGCTTCCCAATCGAGGTGCATCGGGGACCAGGGCTGCGCAGCCGGCGAAATTGAAAACACCGCGGGCAGAGTACCGGTTATTCCGCTGTATGCAAGCAGCGGTCCGTGGTCGATGCCGGGCTGGCGAAGCGAGTACCACGCAGTCTGCTCGACCGCGATGTTCCGGGCCGCCGTGGCCTGATCGAAGGTGGTTCCGGGCGATGCAGTGCTGACGGCGGCCGCGGCTGCAGAGGCGATCGAGTCCGCCCCGCCGGGATCAAGCAGCGCGGTTTCTTCGAGCAGCGCCTCGCACTCGATGGGAACACTTCCGTTTTCAACCCCGCTTTCGAGAACGTCTTCACCTCGCACGGAGTAGCGATTCGTGGTCTGCGGCATCTGCCAGCTCAACTCCGTAGTGGTCAACATGCGGCAGACGATCAATCCGTTGTCGGTCTGGACGCCGCTGTCGTGCGTGAAGGCGCGCTTGCCTCCCTGAATCAGCACGATGGGGTCCTTGGGCGTGTAGAAGCGAGGCATTGCGCGTTGCACGGTGGTATCGCCGCCCGGGTCTGAGAGAGGCGGCTGAAGCGACAGGTTCGCGGAGGCAATCACGTCCCGCAGTCGCCCGGTGATGAGGTTTTCCTCGGCGGCGACGTAGTGTGTTTGGCCGCTCTGGACCTGAAGCTGGCCGAGTGTGAGGTTTCTCTGAGGGCCAACCACCCCGATAGGGTGGAAGATTTCAGGACCCGTCTGCGATGCGAAGATACCTGGCCCCGGGTGATGGGATTGGCTGGAGGCGCCTGCATCACTCCGCTGGGAGCGATGGTGAAAGGCTCCGTGGTCGCGGGGAGGCCGGGAAGACTCGTGAAGGAGTTCGCGTGCACAGCGTCATCGACCTGCGCACGGCCATCGGGCTGATCAATCTGTTTCAGCACACCAAGCTGCAGCGCCTCGACGATCAGCGCTTCGGCGGGTGTTGCATTGGACTGTGCCACGACCGCGCCCATCGTTTCGGCCATGGTGTTGCCGAAGGCGACCGTCACGGCGGAGGCGGCAGGTGGGCCGCCGACTTCTTTTGTATCCTCATTGCCCGGCCAGTCGATGCCGACGACGGCTCCGTGCAGGACGCAGGATTGCGGCCACCAGGGGCGCGTTAGCGAGAAGACTGGTTCATTGAAGATGGCCTGCGTTGCCGCAATGCGGGAATCGAGGGTGACCGGCAGACCGGCCGAAGTTGCGGCGGAGGCATAGTTTTGTGCCTGCTGCTGCGGCTGCGAGGTGTCGCTGTCCGGCAGCGTCCAGCCGAGCTGCTGGAGCTTGGCCGCGAAGGCGGCAGCGGATGTGATGCTCTGATCACCGAGCGGATCGAGGGTTGGATCGGAGAACCAACCGCAGACGAGATAGGAGATCGGGCCTTTCGCATTGTCGGAGTCGAGAAATGTGTCAGCGAAGCTGAGCCGGTTGAGGACGTTGTCGAAATATCCTGCCCAAGAGAGGTCTCCGTGTCCGAGTGCCGTTAGAGATTTCTGGACATTGGCCTGTGTGCCGGGCTCGGTCCAGCCACTCAGGTCGAATGATGCGGCTGGCTGACCGCCAGCTTCAAGCACCCAGCCGCGTACGGCGCGCCTCACGAGCTGTGTGCCGGCATAGAGACGCAGGATCAGCCAGCGGTCGGGAATTGGTGGAAACGAAGTTCCCGTTTGATCGGCGGTGGCGCTGGTGAAGGCGCTGGGAAGGTACCACTGCAGGTAAGCGCCGCGTGCGCGAGCAGTGGCGAGGGTCGCGAATGGGGCAGGGACGAGACTGGCTGCGGGTACTGGCTGGGGGGCGGTCTTGGTCGGGTCGGTCATGCCGCACTGTGCCCAGGTGAGGTTCACATTGCGAACCATGAGCGCGTCGAGCTCGATGGGCACGAGCAGGCGCGGGGTGCGCACCAGCGAGGGGTACCACGTTGCTATCGTTTTGGGCGTGAGCCCGTAGGCAGCGGCGAGTGACACGGTGGTGCTGCTCAAAGTAGATCGGGCCGCGGTGGCTGCTGGTGTTCTGGTCGCCATCAGAGCAACTCCTCAACAGTTTGCCGTAGCGTCGGATTCTCGATCACCTGCGCTACGGAGTATTTCGGTACGAACGCGCCTGAGCTCTGCTGGCGCTGCGAAGTGGCGCCCTCAAATCGCTGCCGCCAGGGAAGCTGCAGCATCTCAACGGCAAGAGCGGCGCTGCCGGTCTGTGGAACAAGCTTCGGGTCGCCGAGCGCATTGAGCTGGTTGCGTAGCTGCTGCACGGCGACGACGCGCGGATTAGCTGCCCGCACCGGAACCTGCACCTGCTGCGACGCGGGCTCGATTTCGCCGCTGGCCTCGTGCCGGAAAAGGTAGAAGACTCCGGCCTCGTTCGGCTCAACCACGCCGAACTGGACGCCGTGGTGCGGCTCCTCGCACCAGACGAGCTGCGGGATGCCATCGAAGAGCGCAAGCAAGACCGAAGGAGAAAGCAGTTCAAGCCGCAAAGTAGGCAATTGCACCGCAGCTGCGTTTGCGGCCCAGGCTGCCTCACCCGGATCGTCCACGTTTCCGGGCGAGGGCGGCACGATCTGGCTGAAGGCGCGCACGTCCATCGACGGCCAGCCGGTCACGGCAGCGGAGCGCAGCAGAAAACCGGTGATGATACCGGCCGGCCCGCTATTGGTGGAAAGCTGCTTTCCCGTCTGCGTGTTGCGGATGGTGCGCTCGGTTTGATCGAGTTGGCTTTGCAGGTTCGGTGCCTGGGCCTGGTGATGCGCCTGCTCACGCGTGCCGATTTTGCCCACCGCGATGGCGCCGTCGTCGAGCCGGTCGGTCCAGGAGCGATCGATATAGAAGAAGCGGATTGACTCGTCCGGCAGGAGTCTCGAGTCGGGCACCATGTAGTCGAACGGGACGCCGATGAGCAGCCGCAGGTGCGCCAGGAAGGATTCCATGTACGGCGGCATCGAAGCCTCGGGAACGCTCAAATCGATCTGCGCCTTAGCGAACATGCGTTCGCGAAGCGCGGCGGGTCCGGTGATGAAGGCAGTGCGCATCACGAATTCTCCAGCGTTATGACGGCGTTCTGTATGGCTTGCGTGCGCGCGGCCAAGAGCCTCGCGAGCCCGGCGGAGTCCGCGGCCACGTCGCTGAGATGGTGGTGTGGAGTGCCGTCGGCACATCCAAGACGGGCAATGGAATCCGTTGCAGCACATTGCGCAAACGCGGCTGGGTGAGAATCAGGGAGCCCACAGGAGCCAGCGTTTCCGAGAGTGTGGGGGCTTTCAGCCCTAC
>DASXLY010000282.1:0-15385 GCA_036495975.1 Occallatibacter sp.
TATTATTGCGAACTCAATTCTGATTGTTTTTTGGTGGCCGCCTCTGCTGATTGGGAATTGGCGTCTTTTCTGGGAAGACGAACGTAGGTGGTGGCCAGTCGTATTAGTCGGGATATTTGGAATCGTCATCTTCAGCATCCCGTACCACGGGTGGCGGCGAGAGCAGCGCGTCCCATCGAACTGAATCTTCTACTTGTCACGGTGAACCGCACAGCGTTCCTGTTTTTCTTTTCGGTCGAGTCACCGTCAACCCGGAAGGAACTCGATTTTCGGATTACTTTCGGATTGCGGACAACTGGGATCGGAACCGTTGAACGTTCCCTATCGCTCGCCTTTTTCAAAGGTAGGCGAGCCAGTTGGAAACGCGGCTATCGTGATGCGCCCTGAACACTCGCTGTAAGTCCAGACGCCAGGAAAGATCCGAATGAGGCTGTCCAGCGCCAGGTTCCTAGAACAAGAATGAGACCGAGAGCCTTGAGATACATTCGCACCACCCAGTTGGGCAAGCCGAGATTGTAGCGCAAAGCTCGTTCTGGTCTGATTGATCTACCTGGCAGTGCGGAGCAGTACACTGTTCGGTAATGTCGAGCGAATGCGTGCCTGTTGCCACGATGAAAGATCCTGTTTCCTGGCTCTATCCCCCGATCGAGCCGTACCACATGGACAGGTTGCGGGTTTCGTCGCTGCACGAGCTCTACTTTGAGGAGAGCGGCAATCCTGCGGGCAAACCGGTGGTGTTTCTCCACGGCGGTCCGGGCGGCGGCTCCGATGCTAAACAGCGCCGCTTCTTCGACCCCGCAAAGTATCGCATTGTCTGCTTCGACCAGCGCGGCTGCGGAAAGAGCACGCCTTACGCATCGCTGGAGGACAACACTACCTGGGACCTGGTGGCGGACATAGAGAAGCTTCGTGCGCACCTGGGCATCGAGCGCTGGCAGGTATTCGGGGGTTCGTGGGGCTCCACGCTGGCTCTTGCTTATGCTGAGACGCATCCCGAGCGTGTGACTGAACTGATTCTGCGAGGAATCTTCCTGCTGCGCCGGCAGGAGATTGAATGGTTCTATCAACGGGGCGCTTCGGTCATTTACCCGGATGCGTGGGAACCGTACCTGGCGCACATTCCGGAGAGTGAGCGTGCCGATCTGCTCAGCGCATACTACGGTCGTTTGACCAGCGAGGACGCAAACGTGCGGCTCGCCGCGGCGAAGATCTGGAGCGGATGGGAGGGCGCCACCTCGAAGCTATTGCCCGACGCAGCCTTCGCCAGCCATTACGAAGAGGACGAGTTCGCCCTGGCCTTCGCGCGCATTGAGGCGCACTATTTTGTCCACCGTGGTTTTCTCGAAAGCGACGATCAGTTGTTGCGCAACGCGGGGCGGATTCGCGGAATTCCGGGCGTGATCGTGCAGGGCCGCTACGATGTGGTCTGTCCCATGGAAAGCGCCTGGGCTCTGCACCGGGCGTGGCCGGAAGCTGACCTGATGATCACGCCGGACAGCGGTCATAGCGCGTTTGACCCGCCCAATACCCGTGCGCTGGTTGCAGCTGCCGACAAGTTCGCGAGCTACTGAAGTAAAAAAACTCGATATTTACCGAGTGGCCGCATCGCCGGCAATCCCATCCAGAATCGGCAGGATCGATCCGTGGTTACAAAGGAATCGATCCGAATGTGCAGCGGGGTAGCGGAGCGCCGGCCGCATTCGTCGGCAGCAGCCCGGCACAGCATCAGTAGCGGTACAATCGCCGTAGTTCGCGCGGGGTTTCTCATGCATCTCATCGGCACAAAACTGCTGGCTGCTTTCGTGGTGCTGGTCTCGCTGGCAGCGCCGACAGCTTTCCATGGCGGGCATGCGCAGGCCGCCCAGCAATCGGAACCGCAGCGGCCCACCAGCACGCCTTACAAAGGCGATCTCTCCATCTTCGAATATCCTGACCGCGACAAGAAACTTCACGTCGAGCGCGTGATGGACCTGCTCGGCATCATGCCGGGGAAGTCCGTGGCCGACGTCGGTGCAGGTTCCGGCTGGTTCACGGTGCGCGCGGCCGTGCGGGTGGGCCCGTCGGGCGAGGTCTACGCTGAGGACATCAATCCCGACGCCATCGACTACATCAGAAACCGAGCCGCCCAAGAGAGCCTCGCCAACGTGCACACCATTCTGGGCGAAGTGAACGACACGAAGCTGCCGAACTCGAGCGTCGACGCCGTGCTGATCCTGAAGACCTATCACGAATTCGCGCATCCTGTTCCGCTGATGAAGAGGCTTCGCGCGTCGCTCCGGCCCGGCGCAAAGATCGGCATCATCGATCGCAATGGCAACGGCACAGACCACGGACTCACGCCCGACATCGTGGAGCGCGAAATGGCGGAGGCCGGGTACCACCGCATCGGCCAATACGACTTCACCAAAGACGACGGCCAGGATTATTTCCTGATCTTTGCGGCCGACTGAGCGGGAGTGGTCGATCGGACTCGTCCATGAAAATGCGGCTGGGTTCGGTCGTCCCTACGGGACTTGGGGTTGTTGTTTGCTTTTCCCCGGGTTTCGCTGCGCTCCACCCGGGGCTATTTTCCGTTGTTTCCTCCGGGAACATTGCGCTGTGAGCTACCAAAACATTCGTGAGCCATTCTTCGGGAGGACTGTGGCAGCGATTATTGTTGCTATAGGGAACTATGAAAATCTCATCGACAGATGTTCTTCTGGTCACCGATGTGCAGAACGATTTTCTGCCGGGCGGTGCACTGGCTGTGGTTGACGGCGATGGCGTGATCCCGGTGATTCATCAGGTCACGCCGCGGTTTCAGCACGTGGTCCTGACCCAGGACTGGCACACGCCGCATCATTTCTCTTTCGCATCGTCGCATCCGGGCAAGAAACCCTTCGAGCAAATCGAGACCAGCTACGGCCCGCAAACGCTGTGGCCCGATCACTGTGTACAGGGCACGCGTGGTGCGGAGTTTCATGATGATCTGCGTCTACCGGGGGCGGAACTGGTGGTACGTAAAGGGTTTCACCCCGGCATCGATTCATACTCGGCGTTTTTTGAGAACGACCGCATCACGCCGACAGGGCTGGCCGGATACCTGCGCGAGCGCGGCCTGGGGCGCGTTTTTCTTGCCGGTCTGGCCTACGACTACTGCGTTGGATACTCCGCGCTGGATGCGCGAAGGCTTGGATTTTCAGCGGTGATTTTGCGGGACGCGTGCAGGGCGATCGATCTCAACGGATCCGTGGCGGCCATCGAGCGGGAATTTGCGCAGGACGGCGTGGGAGTGATGCGCACGGGCGAGCTTATGGAGTGATTGCGGGACGTAGAATCGAAGGTGATTCCCGCGCACGACATGCGATTTTCTACGCGAGATTCTAGCCATGCGCGTCGGAACTCGAAATCGAGGCAGAAATCATCCCCCAGGGGCTGAAGGCCCGTCGTTTTGGGGATGGTTTTTCGGCCCGGCTAAAGCCGGACCCTTGTTACAAAGAAGGGTCTTCCGGCGAAGGCCGCGCCCTTATTACAAAGAAGGTCTTCCGGCTAAAGTCGGACCCTGATCACAGGGAAGGGCACCTCAGAGAGTGCTGCAACACGAGGTTGGAGAAGGCCCACAGGACGCCCATATGTCGCGCAACTTTTACATCCTGGCTGCAGCGCTCGGCTTTTTCGCGCTCCTCGCGGGGGGAATGATGTTGATTCCCTCAAGCTTTCAGCCGGGTTTGCCGACCAACGGCTCGCTATGGCGCACCGTCGCGCTTCTGATGCTGCTGGCCGCCCTGGCGTGCGCCCTGATCGGCGTGATGAGCAACCTGTTTGAGCAGGTAGACCGGCGCAGTGAGGAGCAGCGCCAGACTGCTCGCCGCAAGTGCCGGGAAGAGCATCCGCCCCAGGAATAGCTGCTGATTTAAAAGCGGTTGGTCCGAAAACGGGAAGACATTGCAAGGCTCGACTTAGAATTAAAGAGGGCGGGGGATGCCTTCCCTGCAAGGACGTGAACGCCGATGTATGAAGTTACCGTGGAGGCCGGCTTTTCCTCCGGACACTATCTTCGCAACTATCGTGGCAAGTGCGAGAATCCGCATGGGCACAACTACAAGGTGCGCGTGACTCTGCACGGGAAAGAACTGGACGAGGCCGGACTGCTGCTGGATTTCAAGCTACTGAAGCAGGTGATGCGGCCGGTCGTGGAGCGCATCGACCACCAGATGCTGAACGAACTAGAGCCGTTCACGGAGCTCAATCCCTCGGCCGAGAATATCGCCAAGTACTTTTACGACCAGACCAACGAGCAACTCGCCGAGATGACGAAGGGCCGGGTCCGCGTGAAGGACTGCACCATCTGGGAGACGGATACGACGACGGCGACGTATTTCGAGTGATCAGTGGTCAGGGATCAGTCTTCAGTTATCAGTGCGTTTAGTGGGCCGAGTTCGAAATTTCGCGCAGGGGTTTCGGCGGAAGCAGTCGGGGGCGTGGTCATTCACTATTCCGGCGGCCTGCATCCATGCGTAGACGATCACGGGGCCTACGAATTTAAATCCGCGCTGCTTCAATTGCTTTGAAAAGGTCCGCGAAAGTTCTGACTCGGTCGGAACCTTACCGGTGTTCTGGAGTGGCTTTCCTCCCGCCAACTGCCATGCCCATCCCGCGAAATCGATACCGGCATTTTTCATGTCGAGGAAGGTGCGAGCGCCGTGGATGGTCGCTTCAATCTTGGCGCGTGAGCGGATGATTCCGGGGTTCTCGATCAGGCGTGCGATGTCGGGCTCTTTGAATCGGGCAACCTTCTCCGGATCAAATCCGCGAAATGCTTTGCGGAATGCCTCACGTTTTCTGAGCACGATGATCCAGGCCAAACCTGCCTGAAAGCCTTCGAGCATCAGCAACTCCCAGAGCGCGCGGCTGTCGAACTGCGGCACGCCCCACTCCTCGTCGTGGTAGGCGCGCATCAACGCATCGCTCCCCGCCCAGCCGCATCGGATCTTTTCCTTCATGGATCCATGGTAAAGAGCAGGGCCGACGATAGGGCGCGGTTTTTCAGAAGATGGATGGGATTGCGAAGGGAGGAAGTTTGGTTCTCAGTCGATGAAATAGCCGATGTTGGTCAGCACTGACTCGCTGAGCTCGACGCCAAGCAGCCTTGCGGTGGTACAGGAGCGAAGGTCGTCTTCGAAACGTTGCAGTACGCTGCCCGGCAAATCGGTCTGCGAACGGAGCATCCGGATGAGGGACGCGCTGTCGGTTGGGAACTCATAGTCGCCCGGCAGTCCACAAGACGGCCGAAGCATCAGCGAGAGCTGGACGGGGCCGGTGGAAGGCCCACCAAATGACCGGGTGATGAGATTCATTCGCATTCGGGAATGGTGGCACCGGAGTTCATGATACTCAATGACCCGGATAGGTGATATCCATGCGACAAACGGGTTGCAGCCTGGTAACCAGCCGCGGACCCGCCAAGGACTATTTCATTTCCTTCGATTTGGACTTTAGATACGTGTCGAAGGGGATCTCGAAGTAGAAGAGTTCCTCCCCATCGGCATTGCGCAGCTGGTGCAAATTGAGCTTCGCACCCTCCAGCGGGTGATTCAGTTGCGAAACATCGTAGAAGAGGAACCCGGCTCGCGTGGTGTGGGGCTCGACGACAAGCGCCTGGAACTCGAACTGGTCAAAGTCCTGCTCAATATCCTTATTACTAGCCTTGGGTTTCATCTTGATCGAGGGCAGCGGCCCAGGCATGGGGATCTTTTTGCCTTCGCGCTCGCTACGGGTCATCAGTCGCTCCACGTCTTCGGGTTCGGCGGCCTGGATGCGGTCGCCGCCGGCGGTGTAGAAGAGAATCCTCGCGTCTTTGAGCGAGATGGGGCGGTCGCCGTTGTTGGTCACAATCAGCCGGATGGGCATGACGCCATGGCCCAGGTAGTCGACGCGGAAGATGGATTCCTTTTCCTTCGTATCGTAGGGTTCGACGGCGATCGCTACGTGCTCTTTGTCGTGAACCTCAACCGCGGGATAGGCGCTAGCTGGCTGAACCGGTGGAGCGGTGTGATTGCTGGCCCCCCCGGGTACGGCCAGCCCAATGACCAGAAGCGGCAACCATCGAACGACCTTCATCGTGCTCGACTGTATCATTTGAGGGTTAGACCGCTAAAAGGTCGATTCCGTCTCGCATGATTTGGTTTTTCTATAACCTCGCGCTCCTCGCGGCCCTGCTTGCCGGGGCGCCGTGGTGGCTGTGGCGGATGGCGACTACGCAGAAGTATCGCGAAGGTCTACGCGACCGGCTGGGGTTCGTGCCGCAGCGGTTGCGCGCAGCACGAACGGACGGGAAGCCGGTGATCTGGCTGCACGCGGTTTCAGTCGGCGAGGTGTTGGCGGTGACCCGTCTTGCGGAGGAGATCGGAACGGCATTTCCCGGTTATAGTCTTCGAATCTCTACCACGACGCGCACGGGGCAAGATCTTGCCCGGCAGAGGTTCGGCGCGGACAACGTCTTCTACTGTCCGCTCGATTTGCCGTGGGCGGTGCGCGCCTACCTCAATGCGCTGCGACCTCGGATGTTGATTCTGGCGGAGACGGAGTTCTGGCCCAATCTGCTGAACGGCTGCTTTCGCCGCCAGATTCCGGTGGCCGTGGTGAATGCGCGCATCTCGGACCGCTCGTGGCCTCGCTACCAGATGCTGCGACGGCTGTGGCAGCCGATTCTCCGCGGGATCAGCCGCGTGCTGGCGCAAAGCACGCTCGATGCGGAGCGGCTGGTGGCGCTGGGATGCCGGCGCGAGGTGGTCAGCGTTTCCGGCAACCTGAAGTTCGACGTGCGCACCGCACGGGAGGCCGAGGCGACACAGCTGTTGAAACGCATGAGCACCGGTTTGCGACTGCTGGTCGCAGGCAGCACGCTGGAAGGCGAGGAGTCCGCGCTGATCGAAGCATGGCCGAAGCTTCTTGCTGCCGATCCGAATCTTGCCATGGTGCTGGCTCCGCGTCACCCGGAGCGATTCTCAGCGGTGGCGGCAGTGCTGGATGCGGCGCAGGTGACATGGGTCCGCCGTTCGTTCTGGAAAGGGAAGCCGCCGGCCGAGGTTTCACCGCTTCGGCCAGGGCAGATCGTGCTGCTCGATTCCATCGGCGAACTCGCGTCGGTTTATTCGCTGGCGTCGGTGGCGTTTGTCGGTGGCAGCCTGGTTCTCGCCGGCGGTCACAATCCGCTGGAACCGGCACAATTTGCGGTGCCCATTGTGATGGGTCCACACTACGCAAACTTCCGCGCCATCACTGAAGATCTTCGAGCACACGAAGCGCTGCGCGTTGCAAGCAGGGAAGAACTGGCGCAAGTGGTTGTCGGGCTCCTGACCAATCGAGATGACGCACGGGCGATGGGACAGCGGGCGCGAAAGGTGTTCGACGAACAGGCCGGAGCGACGGCTCGATCGATCGATGCGCTGCGCGAGATTCTCGATCACAAGGCGAATTCTCTCCCGGCGATTCCAGTGCGACGGCATGTCGAGGGCGGTGCATGAAGCGTCCGCTGCTTCTCCCGGTAGTGCCGCTTTACGCAGCAGGCGTCGCCCTTCGCGAGCTTCGCCTGGAGCGCGGCTGGGAGCCGGTTCGCAAGCTGCATGATCCTGTGATCAGCATCGGCAACCTTTCCACTGGCGGCTCCGGCAAAACACCGTTCACCATCGCCCTGGTTCACCTGCTGAGCGCGCGTGGATGGCAGGTGGATGTGCTGTCGCGAGGGTACGGTCGCCGCCGGTGCAACGTTGCCGTGCGTGTCGACCCAAACGGATCTTCGGACGAGTACGGCGATGAGCCGCTGCTGATAGCGCGCAAGGCCGGCGTTCCCGTTTACGTTGCTGCGGAGCGCTATGCTGCGGGGAGACTGGCTGAATCGGAGGCGGTGACGAGCCAGGCAGGTCGCGTGCATTTGCTCGACGACGGATTCCAGCACCGTCAGCTCGCCCGCGACATCGACATCCTGCTGCTCAATCGCGAAGATTGGCACGACTATCTGCTGCCCGCCGGCAATCTGCGCGAGACACGGAATGCGGCAAAACGCGCCAGCGTGATCGCGATTCCTTCCGACGAGGCGCGCCTGGATGACGAACTTCGCGGCTGGGGCTGGACTGGCCCCATCTGGCGCATGCGCCGGCGCATGGATGTCCCTCACATCGAGGGTCCAGTGACGGCGTTCTGCGGCATTGGGCGTTCTGAGCAGTTCTTTGCCGGCCTGCGTGGCGCCGGCATGGTGGTGGCGGGGCATTCTGCATTCGCTGATCATCATCGCTACACCGTGCGCGACGTCGAGAGTCTGGTTGCGAAGGCCGGGAGCACTGGCTCCATCGCGCTGGTGACGACGGAGAAGGATGAAGTTCGGCTGGGAAAGCTGGGGTCGTTATTTCCGCCGACTCTGCCGCTCAAGGCTGCGCGCCTGTCGATCGAAATCGGGGGCGAAGAGGGCATTGTGGCGTGGATTGAGCAGAGGGTCGCGGTTGCGGATCGGGGCGACGTGGGGAGTGGGAGCAGATAGCTTTAAGCTTCGAGCACCTTTTCACGTGGTTTGGTGGAGAGGATGGGAAATCGCGAGTGTTTGCTTCTGGTGAATTGCGGTTAACGCGATGCTGGCGAAGGGCGCGGTTCTCGCGTGGGGTGCGTTTGTTCGTGGTTTCCCAGGTCTCAAAATCGAGACCTGGGGCACCCGCTTTTCTTGCCGCTCGATACGCGTCCGAAACCTGGCACCCGGCCCATTCTGCGCCGGGGAGACTCAGGCGGTCTTGGCGATGGGGGCCGAAAACTTGCAGAGGTATGCAAGGCACTCGTTCACGATCTTGTGGCTCGGTTCGCCGGTCTCCACCTGGTTTTGCAGGTGCAGCAGAACCGTGCTGTACTCTTCCAGCTGATCGCCATCGAGGTTCAGCTTCTCGATTTCCGTGGCGTACTTGTCCACGAGCATGTAGCGGGTATACAGCGATTGCATACCCCATGTTGACCCAAATGCTTGTGAATTAGGTGGTACCAATTGCAAAGGAATAAAGACCATCACGTTACCCTGATTTGAGGATCTAAGTGGTCGGTGGTCGGTAATCAGCTTCAAGACCGAGTCGGTGGCCCAATCGGATTTCATTTCCGGTATCCCTTCTCAACCATGAGCGTGTTTGGGAGCCCCCGGCTGGGTACAATGTTATGAGAAAATCAGGATTTGCAGACGCAGTCAAAGTACCGTCTGCTCGTGGTTCGCCTCGGCGCCATGGGCGACATTCTCCACGCGTTGCCGGCTGTTACGGCGCTGCGTACCGTGCATCCGGAGTGGGTGATCGACTGGGTTGTCGAGCCGATGTGGAGTGCGCTGCTCACCGCCGGGACAGCGGCAAGCCGCGACACTGCAAGCTCCGCCCCCCGCCAACCCATCGTCGACAAGATCCATTTCGCATCCACGCGGCAATGGCGGCATAACCTCTTCGCCGGTCAAACTCGCAGCGAAATTGCCGCTCTGAGGCGCTCGCTCAAGGGTGAGCACTACGACGTGGTGATTGATTTCCAGGGCGCGTTGCGGTCCGCGGTGATAGGCCGGCTGGCGAGCAGTGGTCGCTTCATCGGTGAGGCCAAGCCGCGCGAACGGGTGGCCAGCTGGCTGTTTACGGAACGTGTGGCCACACGCGGCGTGCATGTGATCGAGCAGGATCTGGAACTGGCGGAAGCCGTCGCGGGCGATCCTTTGAAGGCCGTCCAGCCGATGCTTCCCTTCGACCCTGCGGCAGAAGAATGGGCCGATCGCCAGCTTGCAGCCGGCGAGACGGGAATCCTGATCAATCCCGGGGCCGGCTGGGGGGCAAAGCGCTGGCCGGTGGAGCGTTATGCCGAAGTTGCTCGAGCGCTGCTGAATCGCGGTTTTCGCGTCTTTGTAAACGCCGGACCGGGTGAGCTGATGCTCGCTGAAACCGTGGTGCAGCGGACCGGAGGGGGTGCCACTCCGCTGGTGTGCTCGATCGAGCAGCTGATTGCCATTACGCGGCGCGTTCGCCTGGCGATTGCCGGGGATACGGGTCCACTGCATCTTGCCTGCGCGCTGGGCCGCCCCGTCGTCGGGATTTACGGACCCACGGATCCCAGCCGCAACGGGCCATTCGGAACGAGTTTCAAGGTGCTGCGCAGTCCCGAGAGCCGCCGCGATCACGCCCGGCGGGATGCTCCTGAAATTGGATTGCTCACCATCTCACCCGGCGAGGTGCTTCAGGCCGTCGAAGAGCTTTATCCTGAGGCAGCCCGATGACGAAGGCCGATCCAGAGACGAACTCCCGAATGCTCGAGCGTTGGCAAAAGATCGCCCGGCGTATTCGCGTTCCGCTGGGGTTCCTGACTGCTGCGTTATATCTCTTCGAACTATGGCGCCGTGCACCGCAACCTGCAGCGATCGCCCTCAGTCTCATCCTGGTGCTGCCCGGGCTGTGGCTGCGTGGATACGCCGCCGGATACGTGAAGAAGAATCGCGAGCTGACCCAGACCGGCCCTTATGCTTTTACGCGGAACCCGCTCTATCTTGGATCGATTCTTATCGCCGGAGGATTTGCTGTCGCGCTGCTGAGCTGGCCGGTTGCCGCCATGCTGGCCGCCATGTTTCTGATTGTGTATGTGCCCGTCATCGCCTCAGAAGAACGATTTCTCCGGTCGACGTTTCCCGATTTTGATGCGTATTGCCGGCGCGTTCCACGACTGATTCCGCGCTTTACGGCGGCGCAGCCAGGGGGAGGCAAAACTGAAGTTTCGTCGGGCAAGTTCTCTCTTGACCTCTACTTAAGGCACCGCGAGTACAATGCCGCTATAGGGGCTACACTGCTTTACCTCAGCCTGCTTTTCCTCCGGCCGGCTTTGAGTGCGTTTGTGCGGGTATCGCATTGAGCCGATCGGCTGGGGACCGGTCGGTTATCGAATTCGGAGCCAAATCAGTCAAAATTTCAGAAGGAGCCACCAAGAGGTGAGAAGGCGCACAATTTTAAGAGCAATATTTTGTGTCCTCACCATGGCAACGGTTGCGCCGGCCCAACAAGCTCCTCCTGCTGCGCCTCAGCTTCCGCCGCTTCCCCCGCCGCGCCCGGGTTTCAGTTTCCCGCAAAAGCAGACGCTGACCTACTCCGTGGACTGGCGCGTGTTTTCCGCCGGAACCGCCGTGCTTCATTTTGAAGCGCAGGGCGACCACGAGCGGCTCACAGCAGATGCCAATACCATCGGCGCGATCAACCTGCTCTTCCACGCCAGCGACCACTTTCAATCCACCTTTGACCGCGCCAAGGGATGCACAAACGAGTTCGACAAGCAGACCATCGAGGGCCGGCGCCAGGTCAACTCCACGCTGCGGATGGACTATGCACAATCCAAGTCAATCCTTGATGAGAAGAACCTGGTTACTGGTCAATCGAAGCACGTGGAGTCTCCGATTCCCGGGTGCATGACCGACCTGCTTACGGGGGTGTTTTACGCCTCGTCGCAGGCAATGGAGATCGGGCAGAACTTCGCACTTCCGGTTGTCGACGCCATGCACAATGTGCATGTGACCATGAAGGTCGAAGCGCGCGAAGTGGTCAAAACCCCGCTCGGTACCTTCAAAACCATTCGGGTGCAGCCCACCGCCGAGGCGGGCGTGGTGAAGAATCGCGGCAACATCTGGATCTGGTACACCGACGATGACCGGCATCTTCCGGTGCAGATGCGGGCACGGCTGTTCTGGGGAACCATCACCTTCCGGCTGGTCGGGAATGACGCGAAATGAGACGGTGATCAGTGATCAGTGATCAGTTGAAGAAAACTGGGGCTGCTGCGATATCGTTGCTCGGCAAGGCCGTAAGGCGTGCCTCGATACAAGGAACAGACAAAAACGCGCTTTAGATTCAGAGGCATTTCAGAACGCGCGGTTATTCCTGTGCTGATTTTTGTGTTACGCGTGATGGCAAAAGCGAGAATAATGCTCGGTCCTGTAGCTGAAACTTCCGCATTGGCGGTAATAGAACCGCTACTGAAACTTCAGGAAGAACTTGATGTCCTTAATGGCATCTTCCGCGGCTGTCGCGACCAGGGGATCGGACCTCATTTCAGCCAGCCTTTGAAGTACCAACTTCTGCTTTTGGCACAACGGAAGCCGCGGAAAACAAGTCGCCCAAGAGACGGTACCGGCCGGCATAGAAAAGCAATGAGAAGTTGCGAGTCCAAACTGCCAGCGGACCACCGAAGAAGAGGGCGAGGAAGTACCCCATGCCCAAACCAACGAGTACAAAAACAATGTCAGATATCAACTTTAAGAGAGGAAACACTCCTCGGTCAGCATCCAAAAGGAAGTCGAACCCTGCCGATTCGGCATTTAAGAACCATATCAAAAGATATCCCAGCACTGTGGCAATGGCGGTTAACAGCGTCCAGAGGATTAGAGCGAGGGAGATTCGCAGCACGAGATACCAAAAGAATGTCTCCTTTTCGGCGACAATGATCTTTCGGCATGCAGCCCAAGCACCTGAGAAAGACAAATGCTCCAATGCCATATGAGGGAGCACGAAATCGTGCAGAACTATCTTCATGACGGCTATGCCGGTCAGGAGAGCGAAGGCGACGAGCAGGGAGAATAGATACATAAACAGAAAGACACCGGGATCAAGCTTGCCGTCATCGGATTTTAATTTGAGGACACTCAAACCCCCGGCTGCCAACACAAGGCCCTGCAAAACCAGACACGCAAACACCACGAACCAAGTCAGGACAGAAGCCGACCCCATCAGGATTGTCTCTCGCCCGTACGGCTTCCAGGCTGCGTCGATATTGTCGATTCGAAATACGAGGCAATGGAACAGAACAAACCTGAAACGAATGATCAAGTAGTAAAAAGGACAGAATAGAGCGATCCCAGAGAGAATTGCCCACACCACCATGGCAGGGTACGCCGAGTTCAACAAGGCGTGAAGATCCGTTGAGGAAAGCTCGTCGACAAGATCGTTCTGAACCAGATACCGGTAGCATACGAGGATACCTTCAGCCATCGTTGCGACGCAGCATAACTTTAGAAATTTGGACCACACAAATCCCTTGAACAGATCCTGTCGCGTCTTGAGAACAGCAGGCCAAATTGCCTCAGATGATGACACTCGCTTCATGCTCATCTCATCGGAACCTCAAATAGCTCACACCATCGGCTGAACAACTTCTCTGGCCACGGATTGAATTTACCTGATTGTTGCGGTTGGACTGCCGTCGATGGCGACTCAACGTGAGCTAGGTCCACGGCGGGAATGTCGGAGAAGTGCTTGGAAACATGTTGGAGATCGAGCACGGAGTTCTACTCCTCTCGCAGAGCAATGAGTGGAGTGGAACTCGCAGAGTGACGCGCCGGTATGTAGCATGCAATCGCCGCCAGCAAGACGAAAAGGGACGGAATCCCCACAGTCAGCCAAGGATCTGAAGCGGCCGGTCCGATGACCTGCGCCATCGGCGCCGATATGGCAGCTAAGACCCGCGCCAAACCTGAGGCAACCAAGAATCCCAGCGCAGCACCCGAGAGGACCATCGCGACGCCTTCTCCCATTACCAAGCGGAGCGCGTGTATTCGCCGTGCACCGAGCGCGATGCGAATTCCTATCTCCTTTTGGCGGCGCTGCGCTGTCTGCGCCGTAACCCCCGCCAGACCCAGACAGGCCAGGATCAGACCGAACACAGCGACCGGTGTATAGATAGCTGAGATCTTGGAAGCCACGCGGTCTTGCTCCGCAAGGTATTCCGACATCGTTTGCATATTGAACATGGTTATTCGAGGGTCGATAGCCGCCAATTCGCGATTGATCGCAGCGATCTTGACGAGAGTACGGGCGCGTATCACCACGGTCGTTCCGTCGGTGTCGGCCTTCAGGTCTTTCGCCGTCATGGGCGTCAGCACCACTGGAACTGCGTGGGGTCCGAGAATCGCTCGAGGCGAGTAACGGACCACGGCCGCAACTTGAAAAGTCTGCTCCCCCACTTGGATGCGACGGCCGAGCGGATCCGTTTTCCCGAAGAGGTTTGTCGCGGCGACCTGATTGATGGCGATCGGCAGAATCTTTCCCGCATCGTCATCTGTTAGTAGGGTTCGATCTTCGAATTCGGCGCCCCGCACGACTGTGGTGCCTAGGGTGCTCAGGAAATTCGGCCCCACGCTCTCGAAGGCAACTGAACGGACACCTACCGAGGGGACCGATACATTTGTGTCTGGCGTGAACTTGCTAAGCGGAGGACCGTCTGCCAAGCTCACACTTTCCACGCCGCCAACACGTGTCAACGCCTCTGGTATTCGTCGCAGGGCCTCGGCGCATTCAGTGCCGGTCAATCCGTCGCGGGTTGGATTTACGGAGAAGAACGAGATCGGAGCGCTGTCGAACCCGGGGTCGCTCTTCGATCCGCTTCGGGCTCCAATGACCATGAAACCCGAGATCAGAACCAGCGTCATGGCCGCGGTGACCTGGCCAACTACAAACAGATTTCTTATTCCAAACCTGTGATACCCTCGTGGTCCCTGAAACTGGCCCGCTTTCATAACATCTGCTATGTTCAAGCCGGTGACGGCAATGGCTGGGATAAGCCCGACTCCGATAGCAACCAACCCAGAGATTGCCAATGTAAACAACGCGACCTTGAAGTCTGGACCGGACGTCAGTGCACCCAGCAGTGGATTCGGATCCGCGTGAGTGCTTCGTAAGAGTTTGAAGATCAGGATCGCCGCGGCCAGGCCAGCGATTCCGCCCAGGATCGCCAATACAGCGCTCTCTGTCACCAGTTGGCGCACCAGACGGAAACGGTTCGCTCCCATGGAAAGCCGGATCGCAATTTCCTTGAAACGTGCAGCTCCTCGTGCCAGCATTAGACCGCCCAAGTTCGCGCAGATCAACCCAAGCACCGCCAGAATTAGCACGCCGTAGAAACTGTAGATGACGGCGCGGACCTCGGGCGGAAGTGGCATGACCGTTCCGGCCGGTAGGAGACGCACGAATTTTTCCTTCTGTTGAGACCGACTTTGAAGATGTCGCGCATACGCATCGAGCCGCGTCTCCGCGGCGGCAATCGTCGTGCCGGGCTTCAGCCTGAGCAGCAGCAAGAACGCTGGTTTCGTGTTTCGATGCAGAACACTTTCCCGCAGCTCCGGCGCAATCGCCGGGTTCGACGTCACCGGGATAAACAGATCCGGCACACTCAGAGAGAACGTTCCGGCTGCCAAGAAACCTCGTGGACACACCCCGAGAATCGGAACCACAGACCCGTTTGCACTAAGCCGCTGCGCGGCGGACGCTGCGGCGTGGGCCTCCGATTGGATCGGCGGCTGGGATAGGTTGTGGTCACGAGGAGGCACACGTGACCCGACTTCGCCAGATGATGCTGGATGAACTCCAGCGCCGCA
>DASXLY010000283.1:0-3861 GCA_036495975.1 Occallatibacter sp.
AACCATTTACACCGCAAAAAGAGGATTGCTTTTGATATGAAAACTGAACACACAATAGATAAACTCGCGCGGGCAGGTCGAGCGGCTCAAATAGCCGCGATGGTAATAACCGGTCTTGTCGCCTTCATCTGGGTGTACTTCGGAAGGTTATATCTAATTCGCGATCCCGACGAATGGAGGATCGCCAATCAGCAGCTCGGATACCCGCTCTATATCATTCCTCTGATTGGCGTGACCCATATCCTTGGTGGCGTGGGCCTTCTGATTCCCAATGTGCCTCGATTGACTGAGTGGACTTATGCTAGTCTCGCGCTCAATCTTTTACTCGCGTTCTATTCACAACTGAATGGCGGTGGCAGTACTTGGGATAAATTTGATCCGATTCTCGTCATGGCGTTCGTCTTTGCTTCGTATGTATTAAGACGCTGCATGCGCGCAAACAGGTGGTCGATATGAAGAACATGCTCGGCGGGCAGTTTTACTTTTTCCAGGTACGTCGCGTTATTTGACGACCAGAGTGAGTAGCGTATTGCGGACTGTCTCTCCGCTTGTCGCCTGCAGAGTGAATGGATAGGTACCGGGTGCAAGAGTTGTTGTATTCCCGCTGCCTCCGCTTCCGCAGCCGCTCATGCCACTCAGGACCACAAGTGCAATGGCGCACCCGAGGATCGTCTGCCGCAGTCGCGCCCGCTGCAGAGAGGCAATTGCCAATGCTGCCAGGAGGAGCACGAGAAGCCATTTGATCTTTGCTGAAAAGGCAGAGGGTGGCGTTCCAGCGAATCCAGCAGCAGACACACTTCCGCCAGAGGTGACGGTGATGGTCACGCGAGATTGGCTGGACCCATCCAGCGCTACCGACGGCGAGCTGAAGGAGCAGTCGACCGCTTGCGGCGCACCAATGCAGGCGAACGAGACCTTTCCGGTGAACCCTCCGATCGGCGTGACTGCCAGTGCATAGGAAGCTGGACTGGCCGCCGAAACCGTTGCCGACGGGGGTGAAAGCGCAAGCGAGAAGCCTGTAGCGCCACAGCCAAGGACCACGCCTGCTTGACCGGTAAGCTGGCTGGCGGTGTCAGTGCTGATCGCTTGCCCGTTGGCCAGGGCCAATTGCTGCATATATGCGCTTAGTGAGGTGTTTCCGGCATCGGTTTGGCCCTGCTGGAAGTCTTGCAAGGCGGTGTTCAGCAATGCGAGGAGACTGCTGCTGAGCTGGCTGTCGGCGATGTTGGCTGTCTGTGTGGAGTTGATTAAAGCCTGCACGAAATCTACTGAGTCGATACTGACGCTGGTAGACGCGCTGGCCTGGATCTCCGGTGAGTTGGCCGCCCAAGCCGAGGCATAGAGCGTGTGGGTGCCGCAGGTTTCTGGAGTGAAGAAGGTGCGGTGCGCGTAGGTCGCGCCCGCATCCATGTGCTGTATCCTCTGCACATCGAGCAGAGTTCCATGCGCGGCCGGGTTTCCGTCGTAATAGGCGATGTTGACAGGACCTACGGGGCCACTGGCGGCCTGCAAAGTGGCGCTGAGTTTGGCTCGTTGCTCGAGCATAAGCTTCGGATTGGTGGAGAGCGTGATGCTCTTGAGCGCGGAACTGGACTGTGTCCCTCCCAGGCCAGTGCTCTGCGGGACACATCCGGAAGTTGGACAGACGTAGAAACGCTGATGCACCCCGTACATGCCGACGTTGTTGCTGTAGGGCTCGAACGGCACCTGGGTGATCTGCATGAGATTCGTGGCGGGAATGGATGTCAATCCGTGGCCGGGCATCTCGGCGACCAATTTGCCGTTTGCGTCCTCCATCCAGACCACTACCCAGAAAACCATGTAGGCGTTGCCGTTTTTCGTGGCGTCGAAGTTGGCAGGAGTGAAATCCACGGTGGCCGTGGTCCAGTTGGGCTCGGTTCCTTCGGCCTTGAATCCCGCAATGGACGGGATGATGTCGTCGCTTCCGATCTGGAAGCTGTTGCCGCACAAACCAGGGGTGTTGCAGGTAGTGTTGCCGCTCTTGCAACTCGTCTCCGAAGAGCTCGAACTGGTGCAATAGAGCTGGCCGTAGAAGCGGACGCGAATGTCCTTGGCGGGATCTGCCAGGGTGGGATCGTTCGTGCTCTTCAGGCTGTAGTTGTAGACGCGAGCCGCGAGAGTCAACGCGTCGCTGGGGCTGGCTTCAGCGAGAGAGGGACCGGTAGTGTTGCCCTTGTTCGAGATGAAGAAGCCCTTCATCAGGTAGAAGTAGTTGTCTTCGACAATCGAGGTGCTGTCGGCTTTCACGAAGGTCGCCAGCCGCTGAGCTTTGTTCCAATTCCAGCGACCGGGATGGTTCAGGGCAACATCCGGCATGGTGTATACGTGTTGCCACCAGATGTCCGCCCCGGAGCATTGCAGATCGGTGTTGTTTGGATTGACGGAAGAAATCGGGTCGGCGAGAAAGCCGACGAACATCGGGCCAGTGCCGGCAATGTCGATAGGTTTCCCATTATCAGGATCGTTTACGGCAACGCAGCCGTCCTTATCGGGCGTTTGATCTGCCGTGCAGGCATCTTCGGAAGCCGGGTTCTTGGTATTCTTCAGTCCGAAGACGTAACCGCCAAAGGCGTAATCGCAACACTTTGCCGCGTACCCGAATTGCGGTATGTTGACCGAAATCGCCTTCGAAGTGCTCATCGAGGTCGAAGATTCATTGAGGGTATTGAGCGAGGTGCTTCCCGCAATGTCCAGGCCGAAGCTGAAGTCGGTGGAATCCACTCCCTTGATCCCGGCGCCCGCGGAGGTGCTCATCGAGAGCTCATTGGAGAAGGAAGTGGTTGAGCCGCTGCTGCTGTCCTGGTTGTGGCCCGAACTCCACTGCGTGGAGTAGGACGAACTCGAAGTGCCCGTTGCCATGCACGTCGCGGGGCCCGTCAGCGTATTGAGCTGCTCGCTATATTGGGTTTGCAGTTCCGCCAGGCTCCAGGGATAGGAAAACACATTGCCGGGCTCATGAACGGGCTGGTACCAGTCCTGCTTCAGGCCATCTATGTCCGAGTAGCGGACTTGGTCGGGCACGGAAAACTGCACGTACATCGGAACCTTCTGACCATCGACCCAGCACTCGTTTGCGCCCGCGGAGTCGCATCCAAGCACCGGGTAGTAGTACACATTCATCGCCTTCTGGGTGAAATACAGATAGTCAGATAACCCGGTGGTCGCGCTTAAACTTTGCGTGGTCCCCGCGTAGGTGCCATAGGTCTTTTTCACTGTCCCATCATGGCCGACCTTGGTCGTGTTCTTGATGCTCTGGCTGCCGTTCTCAAGACCATCATTGAAGGAGAAGCTGGCTCCCACCGAGGTCTTGGTCGAGAGGCCCCAACTGGTGGTGCTGGAACGCTTGCTGGAGCTGTTGGCGCTGGAAGTAAAGTTGAAGCTGCTGGCGAATCCCTGCCCCTCGGACGGCGGCTCGCTGGGAATGACTGACAAGTTCACGACACACGGAGTAGTCGCATTCGTGCAGCCGCCCGAGTCTTTATTATTCGTGGCCAGTGTCGAGTCGTTCGGCGCGATGTAGTCGATGTGCATAGGGGGGATCGCCAGCACGAGGTCGGGCTGGGTCTGCGCCGGGATCCTGACGATGGTCGGCGCACCCAGCCGGAGAGAGCGCCCTTGCAGGTCGCTTGGGGCCAGAAAGCCTAAGCTCGGCGGCGCATAGTAACTCCTATTAGGAACTCCGGAAGTGTTATCGCTCGGCTGCTGGCCGTTGATCCAGTCTGTCGTTGGCGGTTTCGACGGAAGCGTTGCCGGCACTGTGACGTTAAAGATATTGATGTGTGGGTCGAAATTGACAAGACCCACGAGCTCATAGGTCTCAATCTGCCATCCCGCGTTGTG
>DASXLY010000284.1:0-3066 GCA_036495975.1 Occallatibacter sp.
AACGAAGTGATAGATTTGACGATGGCCGGGTTGTGGTCGATGTAGAGAGCGGCCTCCTCAAGCTTTGAATAGACCTCCTCCATGGACTTCAACGCGTAGTTCTTGAAGACCTTCTCCCGAATTTCGTCCCACAGGTTCTCCTGCGGGTTGAGCTCAGGAGAATAAGGAGGGAGAACGTGCAGTATGACATTGTCGGGAAGCTTGAGTTCGTCACTTTGATGATTCCCGGCGCCGTCCACGAAGAGCAGGATGAGCTGTCGGCGGTACTTCTTGGCCACCGTGTTGAGAAAGATCTGGAAGCATTCGGTGTCGGGGGCTGGCATGATCAGATAGACGCAGGTTCCATCCTTCGGGCTTACCGCACCATATAGATAGACGAACTCGCGGATCAGCTGGGAGGCGACCTGCGGTCTCGTCCCGCGCGGAGCCCAGCACGGTCGCGGGCGGTTCATTCGTCCAAAGCGCGCTTCGTCGGCGAACATTATGCGCAACTTGCAGCCGCGTCTGGCGGCCACCCGCCGGGCGTTCCTCACAGCATTTGGAAAGCCTTTTTTTTAAAGGCTTTTTGAGCCTCGAGGTCGCGCTTGGGATGAAACGGACGCGGCATAAGCTTGCGCCAGTCGTGCCGTGCCAAGAGATTGTAGATCGTGCTGTTGCTGGTCGAATGGCCAATCTTCTTTTCGTAGGCCGCCTTGAGGTCATGGATGTTCAACAACTCGCCCGCCCCAGCGGCCTTGGAAAACTGTTTCAGCAACGCCTTCTCTTCGGCAACCGTCATGTTCTCGCGCTGCCGGCCGCCGATCGGCTTCGGCTTCAGCGCCTTGATCCCACCCTCGTCATACGCCATGTGGGCGCGGTTCACGGTGCTCAGCGAAACGCCCATCGCTTCCGCGATCTCGGGCTGCGTCAGACCACTCTCGCGGAGCAGCACCATATGGATGCGTTGGCGCTGTACCGACGGGACCTTCTTCCAGTAGAGCGTGCTTTTTAGTTCACTTATTTGCTTCTTGGTGCACTTGACCATCCGGCCTCCCCGAATCAATCAATCAATCAGACGGGGAAGGAATCACATCGAGCGCACAACTGCTACTGTAGTACTGCTGCTAGTAAAAAATTCCTATGGCTCTACGATTCAATCCGCTATGGAAGCGGTATTAAGCGTCGGGGGACAGTGGTTGCTCTGCCAGACACCAGCAAAGTGATCGCCCATCGAGCGTATTCTCATTTCCTCTTCAGGCGATAACGAGTACGCTCGGTTTCGAGACCGGCAAGCCGCTGCTTGACTGCATCGATCTCTTCCAGCTTTCCGTTCCACCGCCGTTCCAACTCGCTGGCTGCAAGTCGATTCCGGGCATCCACTGTGTTGTACTGTTCGAAAGCCTTCCTCGCCTCATACACCAGTTGCTCAAGCTTGCGGGACAGCGCGGCGCGTTGAGCGGCGCCGCCAGCACGCAGTTCTTCGACAGCTCGCAGGCTGGCTTCCACCCCCAATGGCGCGATCGCGTTTAACAGTTCCTGTCCTACGCACCGGTCTACCGAGCTGCCGCCGAAGCCAATGCAATACTGCCCGCCATCATCGTAGTCACCCTTGCAAAGGTAGCGCGCATTGGTGCCGCGGCCGCCCCAATACCGTACATGCAGCTTGCGTCCACAATGTCCGCAGCGCAGGAGCCCGACCAGAAGACCCTGGCCAGCGCGAATCGCTGCCATCGATTCGTCCCCCTCCCAGTTCACCGAATTGCGCCGTATCATTCGCCGATTCTGTTCGTAGGTTGCCCACAACCTTCCCGCTGGGCGGCGGCAAGGCCTGCGCTCGATCCCAGGTCACTATTGATGATCTCGACCTGCTGCCAGCCAAGCGCACGCACGCGTTCGGCCATCGCATGCTGGAGGAGTTGACTTTCCCTTATTCTGTCGTACTTGTTTTTCGCCGGATTGCCGAAGGTAAACGATCGCCTTGCGCGCCAGATGCTCCGATTTGATTTTGGGATTGTACAAGAGCTCCGTCATTTCGTTTTTTCTCTCCTCGTGAAAGACCGCTGCTATAACGCGGGCTCTGAGATCGATCAGATCGGCGCGTGTCGCTGCGTCCATTTGCGCGGCGTCGCATTCCGTTGAGATCATCAAATCTAAAAGGTGAAGTTGCTCCACGACGACCTTTTCCCTCGCTTTTCCGCAAACGCGCGCGGATCGAGAGTACGTGCTGCGGTCAGGCGAAGGTTATCGTGGACACGGTGATTCGAGTTGTGAGGTGATCAATGACGCGAGAGATAGGAGTGCTCGCGCACTGAGGTGCGGTCGTTGCGAGATCGTGATCTCGGCACACTCCTGCAACAGCATCCAGATGGGAATCTTCAGTCGCCTCCCGGCTGGATCTATGACACAGACCGCCCCATCTCCTCGCTTCGGTCGGCGAAGAATCCGCAGGGTTACACCATGAAGCGGGTGAAAGGGTAGCAGACCTGAACATCCGTATTATCGGCGCTCAGGGTATTGTGGGCGTGGGTGCCACCACCCGCATTTCGCACTGCATCGTGCCCGGCGGCGCTCTCGCGCGTGATGGAAGCTGGATCGCCTGCCGCCCCAACCTCTTTCGCGTCATTGCCCGCGTGCTGTCACGACTGTAGCGGCGCCTGTTCCTGGAGCGCCTGCAGGCGGCATTCGACAAACGGCACCTCGTGCTGACTGGCGATATTGCTCGCTTGAAGGAGCCCGCTGCCTTCGCCCACCTCCTCTCGGCCCTACGTCGCGTAAAATGGGTCGTGTATGCGAAGTCCGCTTTCGCGAACAGCAAGACCGTGCGAAGCTTCGCGGGCAAGCGATCCGTGGCGCCGTTGGCATACCTGTTCTTCCGCGGGATCCAGGACAATTGGCGCCCGCGCTGCACGACATCTCGCCCGCGCAGGGGTGTCCGATTCGTCTCAGAGGCCGCGCGGCCATTGCCGCGTCGGCACTGGCCTTGAGGGAGTTGGTCATGAGCAGGAACGACACGAAATTTTACATCGATGGCGAGTAGGTGGATGGAGCCGGCGACGCCGAATCTTTTCGACGTGATCAATCCGGCAA
>DASXLY010000285.1:0-29181 GCA_036495975.1 Occallatibacter sp.
CGAAGGTGGACGCACCGTAGGCGCAGGCGCGATTTCGGAAATTATCAAGTAGACGCTGGCCGCGTCAGGCGTACCGCCCTCGGGCGCATCGGCGACGCGGCAAGCGAAAATCTGATCACTGTTCACTGAACACTGATCACTGGAGTTGAAAATGCGGGAAATTGTGACATTGCAGTGTACGGAGTGCAAGGAGCGGAACTACTCGACGACGAAGAACAAGAAGACGACCACGGGGCGTCTCGAGTTCAAGAAGTTCTGTAACCGCTGCCGCAAGCACCAGCCGCACAAGGAAACGAAGTAATGATGATAGTGGTCAGTTCTCACTGATCATTGGTCAGACGCGGACGTTGCGGGGGAGGCGAAAGCCTGGACCAGGCCACCGCGAAACTGATCACTGACCACTGATCACTGAACACTGTTTAGGGGCGTAAGCTCAACGGTTAAACTGTCGGTCTCCAAAACCGAACTTGGGGGTTCGAATCCCTCCGCCCCTGCCAAAGAAACAGGGAACAGGGACCAGGGAATAGGGATCAGTAAGAGCGGGAAGCCGCAGATTGAATGGATGAAGCACATAAACTGATCACTGTTCACTGAATACTGTTCACTAGAAGGAATGGAAGTATGGCAACAGAACTTAGCAATCAAGGGCGTCCAAACGCTCTTTCCAACTTGTCCGGCAGTGCCATGGGCGTGTGGAGCAATTTCACCAACTTCCTGAGCGATGTGCGCGCAGAGATGAAGAAAGTTGTAACGCCTACCCGCAAGGAAGTGCAGTCGACGACCGCCGTTGTGATCGTCACCGTCTTCATCTTCGGAGCTTTCTTTTTCGTAACAGACAAGATATTCGGGGCAGCTCTGACGGCGATCCTCCACAAGCTGGGCGCGCAATAAGGCGTGCAGAATCGAATCGAGACAGCAATGGCAGAAGAAATAGAAAAGCCCGCCGAACAGCAACCGACGCCCGAACGCAACCCACTCTTCAAGTGGTACATCTTGCACGCCTACTCGGGATTTGAACGCAAGGTGCGCGAGTCGATCGAGAGCCGTGTGCAGGCATTCGGGTTGCGCGACAAGGTAGGGCGGGTGATGATTCCTACCGAACCGGTGACCGAGATCATCAACGGGAAGAAGCGGACTGTCGAGCGGGTGTTCCTGCCCGGCTATGTATTGGTCGAGATGGATCTCGACAACAACCTGTGGCACGTGTTGAAAGACACTCCGAAGGTGACCGGCTTTTTGGGAACCGGTGACAAGCCCGTGGCGCTCAGCGAGGAAGAAGTGAGTTCGATCCTGTTCCGCTCTGAGACGGCGAAGGAGAAGCCGCGGCTGAAGATCAAGTTTGAGAAGAATGAGTCTGTCCGGATTACCGACGGACCTTTTGCCAACTTCAATGGCGTGGTGGATGAGATCAATGAAGATCGCGAGACACTGAAGGTGATGGTGACGATCTTCGGCCGCTCAACGCCGGTGGAACTGGAGTTCGGCAAGGTTGAAAAGATTGAGTAGTTGCAGCTTCTAGCTATTAGCTACTAGCTTCTGGCCGGTTGGTACCTAGCGATTGCCGGTTTATTAGCGAACGCTGAAGTGCAACACCAAAATTCGCACCAGGAACAGACCAGCTGGAGGCTATTCGCTAGGAGCTAGCAGCTGGTTCCGAAGGAAGCAAAACATGGCACCTCCGAAAAAAGTAAGCGCGATGGTCAAGCTGCAGATCGAAGCGGCCAAGGCAACGCCGGCACCGCCGGTGGGTCCGGCGCTGGGCCAGGCGCAGGTCAACATCATGGAGTTCTGCAAGCAGTTCAATGCGCGGACGCAGAACAAGGAGATGGCCGGACTGATTATTCCGGTTGTCATCACGGTTTACGGCGATCGCAGCTTCACGTTTATTACCAAGACTCCGCCGGCATCGGTCCTGCTGAAAAAGGCTGCGGGACTGCAGAAGGGATCGGGCACGCCGAACAAGGAAAAGGTGGGCAAGGTGACGGAGAAGCAGGTACGCGAGATCGCTACGCAGAAGATGCCCGACCTGAATGCCGCCTCAATCGACGCGGCGATCAAGAGCATCAAGGGCACTGCGCGCTCGATGGGAATTGAAGTTGTAGGGTAAGTCCGGACTGGCTTACGGACGTAAATGAAAGGCCCTCCCGGTTGGGAGGGCCTTTCTGCGTTTATATCCCTCGCAGGTCTCAAACGCGAGACCCTTCGACTTCGCTCAGGGCGGGCTCTGGGGCACCCACATTTTCAGAACTCGAGGCGTGCACCGAACTGGAGCATGCGCATGGAGGGTTGGCTGGTGCCGGAGATCAGATCGACCGATGAGGATGAAAAAGGCTTGAATCGAAATCGCGTTCAACGGAGGCAATTCTGATTCAGTTTCGATCGTTCGGCGTGGTCAAAAGTATGCAACGCAAAGAAGCCCTCCACTCAGGGAGGGCTTCTTGTTCGTTACAGGATCCGGCAGGGAGGAGATCGCGTCGGCTTATTTCGGGGGCGCCGGAGTGAAGATCTCGCGCCTGGCGGGCTCTGGTTTCGGTTTAGGTTTCGGTGCCTTCTTAGCTTCTTTTCTGCCTTTGTCTTTGCTTCCCATGTCTGAAAGGATGCCATAAACGGCGCCGGTGGGAAAGACCTGATCGATTGAGTGGCACCGCATGAAGCAATCCTTTCGCCATTCTGATGGATGGGTTTACTTTTTCTCTTCGACTGTTCGCTGGAGATGATCGTGGTTGAGGATGGCATTGAAGACCAGGGCGTAGTCGCCGATGGTCTCGCCGCGATAGATGGGATTATTGCCGAAGAGCAGTACGCTGCCCTGGCCGAGGTGGGCGTTAACCACTATCGGGTGCTCGGCGATTGAGTTTGCTTTTTCAAGGAGACCGTCGAGCAGCAGATCCTTGTTCCCGGTGAAACGCAGAATGACTTCGGGGCGCATCTGCTCGGGGATTACGTTGAAGTTATTGCGCACCTGCTCCTCGTTCAGCTTCTTTGCTTCCCATGGTTGAGTCTTTTCGAGGGGCTCGGCTTCGACAGTCTTCCGGCCCAGAGGTTCGTCATTTTCTTCGAGACTGCCGCGGCCGGTTGGCCTTTCAGTATATGGGTCCATTAACATGCGGCCGCCGGAGCGCCCCAGGGTGTTGCCGATATTAAAGGCCATGCCGTTGGCGCTGATGACGGGGAGATTGGTGCCATAGCCGAAGGCGATGGGATTGTTCTTCGCAACAAAAACGGCGTTCAGCACTGAGCCGACGACGCGGGCGTCGCCTTTGGACGCGATACTGACGCCGGGGGCGAGCCCGGTCTCGATTGCGAATTGTGCTGTGTCTTCGCAGGTGATGAGGAGTCCGCCTTGCTCGACGAATTTGCGGAGATGTTCGAGGCCGTCGTAGCCAAGGCCGGGGCGAATGTCATCGGTGGAATCGATGCGGCCCAGGTTGGGCGTGATGTCGGTCTTCTTCCAGGGCATGGCGTTGTTCCACATCGGCAGGCCATTGATGATGTCGAGTGTGGAGGAGCGGCCGACCGGCGCAAAGATGACGACATCGTATTTCGAGCGCAGATCGTCCTGTTTCGCCACGGTCTGCGTGCTGATGTAGTCGAAGGGGATGCCGGCGGTGTCGAGCGCATAGCGCCACCAGCCTTCAGTCTGCGTGGCAAGCCAGGTGTGCATCATGGCAATGCGCGGAGCAGAGACGTCATGCATAGCAACCGATGGCGCGGCACTCAGCCTGGTGGCATCGAGAGCGAGATCGTGAAGCGCTGCGGCGATCTGGTCATCCGCACCGGAGATCAGCAGCGAGCCTGCAGCGAAATGTTTGCCGTCCGCATCGAAGGGTTTTTCAGCAGCCTGGATCTTGGCGCCCTTGAGCTTGAAGACCACAGAAAGCAACGAGGCCTGGCCGGAGTTGTTGATGGCGATAACGGAACCGGCGCCGTCGAGTTTGCCTGCAAGTGTGGCGGGGTCGTCGATCGGCTTCATCGCGGCCTTGAGGATGGAGCCATCGTTGAGACGGACGACCTTCACGTTGAAAAGGTGCGTGAATGACCAGCCAGTGTCGTCATAGGGATGCTTCTGGGGATCGTCGGGCGCCCAGAACTGGCGATCGAGCAGGGCATCGGCGATGCGCGAATACGGCTGGTCCATGCGAATGACAATGCTTCCCGCGGCGAAGGTTTCCTGCTTTGGTTTGTCGTCGCGCTTTTCGCCGGGAACGGAAGAAGTGACTGCATCGGTGAGTTGCTGAATTTCGACATGCTGGAGCTTGAGGACCTTGAGCAACTCGACTTCTCGGCTGGTGGCAGCGGCATCTGGCGGAATTACGTAGGCGGCCGGGCCTTCGAGGGTCGGTTTCTGAGTGGCGCGCTTGCTCTTTGCGTAGTAGTTCTCGAGGAAATGGTGGGTGTGCTGGGAGAAGTAAGAGATGGTCGAAAGCAGAGCGCTTTCTTCATAGTTGTTGTTGTCGCGTTGCGACCAGTTGACGATGGGCCATGGCGGATTCAGCCGGTACCAGGTGCGCGAGTATTCCTCGGGAGTGAGAATGCGCTTCTCGGTGTCGGCGCCGCCATTCCCGAAGGTTTCGTAGAGACGGCTGATGCCGTTGTGCATGGCGGCGAGGAACATCAGGTAGCCGGGGCTCCAGGTGTCGAAGTCTCCGTGGGTAAAGACGCCGGGCATGCCCAGGCTTTGCATCTGCGCGACGTTGTTCCAGCCGAGCTCGGCCCATTCATCGGCGAGGAGCGGGTCGACCCAAGCGTTGTAAGGGCCGTCGCCCACGGTGTTGTCGTAGAGGAAGGGAACAGATTCGTGCAGGTCGTGGAGGACCTGCGCATGCCAGTCGATGTAGGTGTTGAGCACATTGCGGGTGAGGTCGAGGGTCATTCCCATCGCGTCGCGGTTGTTGTCGTGCGCAACGTAGTGGCCCCAGTAGAGCAGGTGCGGATATTTCTCGTTGGGATGGGCCTTGTGCCAGCGATAGATATCGACCATGCGATCGCGGCCATCGACCTCGACCACCGGGGTGATGAGCACGATCATGTGGGAGCGAATGTACTTGATGTACGGCGAGTCATCGACGGCCAAACGATAGGCCAGCTCCATCAGCGCGGTTGGGGCGCCGGTCTCGACGGAATGGATGGTTCCGGTGATGTAGTAGACGGGATAGGACTGGTTGATCAATGCGCCGGCCTTGGCGTCGTCGAAATTGATGGAGCGCGGATCTCCCAGTTGTGCAAGACGCTGCTTGTTGGCGCCGGCGTTTTTCAGCAGGTCGGCATCGGCAACCGCCACGGCGATCATCTCGCGGCCCTCTTCGGTATGGCCGATGGTGATGACCTGAACTCGTGGACTAGCCGCCGCGAGCATGCGGAAATATTTGTAGACGTCTTCGGCATAGGGCAGCATATCGGGCGCGCCGGAGACGTCGCCCAGCACTTTGGCCGGGGTTGGCACGGTCTTCGAAGCTGGAAGGTAGTCGACCAGCGGCGACGTGAATGTCGGGTCCGTCGTGTACTTGTGGATGTGGTCGGTGTACTGCGGATCGACCGTTTGCTGGGGGTCACGCGCGAAGTTGGTGTTCAGGGCCTGTGGGTGGAGTGAAACGGCTGCTGCAAAAATCCAAAACGCAGAAAAAACCAGTGCCGACCGGGGTTGTTTCATATGCCTCTTCTCGCAAAGGGTTCTTCCGCACGCACAGGGGACGGGGAAGAGATCGTGAGACCTCATGATCGCCTTCTTTCGTGCGTGGCAGAGGTACGGCAGTGGGAATCTTAGGGCTTCTGGGAGGAGGATCCGCAAAATCGTCGAGCCCGTCGGTGCATTGCCGGTTCGAAGAAACTATACGGTATGGAGGGCGAATTAAGAAATGGGCGACGGGCTGTATAGTTTTCCTATTCTCGTCCGGTATTGTCCAGATCGCACCAAGAAGGAGAGCTGGCGTGTGGAAGATAGGCCGATGGCTTGTCATCGCGGCCGCAAGCACAGGCGCCATGCTGTCCGCGGGCGCGCAGGGTACGCTCTCCGTTTCGCCTTCGCAGTGCGTGTTCCATACCGGCGATGACCTGCACTGGGCTGCGGCAAATATTGACGAAACTGCGTGGCGGCCGATCTCCGATTGGCCAGAGCAGCAATCCGTTGGGCCTTACATCTGGCTGCGCTGCCGCATCACCCCGGCGGAATGGGGCAACTCCGCCCGGCCTTTACTCCAGGTGGCGACTGACGCTGCGTATGAGGTCTACCTCGATGGGGAACTGCTGGCGCGCTTCGGCAATCTCAGCACCGGCGCTCATACCGAAGGCATCGCCAATCAGTACGAGCCTCCCAGGTTTTTCGAGCAGGGACATCCGCTCCAGCTAGCTGTCCGCTTCGCGTACATGCCCACGGTCTACGGGCAATTGCCACAGCCTTCGATTCTGCTTGGCGACGCTGAGCAGGTTCGCAGCAGCTTCGATGCCCAGACATGGAGGGCGGTTCGCTCGCGTTGGATTGTCTGGCTATGCAACTCCGTCATGGCCGCAGCAGGGCTGTTTTTCCTCACCCTGTACCTTTTCGACCGATCGCAGCGACTGCTGCTGTGGGCCAGCCTCACATGGCTCAGCCTGGCCAGCATCCGCTTCAGCGAGTTCATGGTTGCCGCTTCGGTCCATTTCCCTTCGCGCCTTGAATACTTCCTGTACGACGTCGGAAACACGAATCAGATCTTTTACGTTCTGTTTTTCTTTGCCCTGGTTCGGAGGCCTGTGAACGCGTTCTTCCGGGCTCTTCTGGCAATCGAAATCCTCAATTGCGTTCTGCTCTCGCTTCCTGTCATTCTCCCGTTTTATCAGAGCGTTGCCTGGCGTTACTGGATCGATATCGCGCCGCAATCCCAATACATCGCCATTCCGGTCAACGTTCTAATGGCGATGGTGCCATTGGCTGCTTTCTGGCCTATTCACAAGCTGTCACGATCTCAACTCGCACTTTTCGTTGTGTGCTCCTTCTGGATGGCCATGGAGGCGCTTTACCAGATCGTGCAGTTTCCAGGGTTACACTTCCCCGCTTTCTTTTTCCTCACCTTCCAGAGCGTGCGCTCGGTTTCTATCGCGGCCGTTGTGGTTGCCATGACGCTGTTGCTCATCCAGCGCATCCGGCAGACGAATCGGGAGCGAGCCGCACTTGCCGCGGATATGCAGGCGGCCCAGGAGATTCAGCGGATCCTGGTGCCGCAGCGGATTGAGAGCGCGCCAGGTTTCGAAGTGGAAGCGGTCTTTCTGCCTGCACAGGAGGTGGGCGGCGATTTTTATCGTTTCCGTGTGCTGAAGGATGGTACGCAATGGATGTTGCTGGGGGATGTGAGCGGAAAGGGCGCTGCTGCCGGAATGACCGGGGCCATGCTGCTGGGAGCATGCGAAGGCCACACGGAGGATTCTCCTGCTCTCCTGCTGGAACATTTGAATCGCGTGCTATGCGCGAGCCAGGTGGGAGGTTTTGCGACTTGCCTGTGCGCGCGCATCCGGCAGGATGGAACGGTCGTTCTGGCCAATGCCGGCCATCTGCCGCCTTACTTCGATTGCAAGGAACTTCGGCTGGACAATGGGCTGCCATTGGGACTGGCGCCGGATGCGAAGTATCTAGAGGAATCTCTGCAGCTCACGTGCGGGAATGCGCTCACATTTTTGTCCGACGGCGTGGTGGAAGCACAGGGTGCAAGCGGCGAGCTTTTCGGCTTCGATCGTACACAGGCATTGAGCGGGAAGCCGGCTGCGGAAATCGCAGAGGCGGCGCAGCGCTTCGGACAGCGAGATGACATTACAGTTCTGAGGGTGTCGTTTGCCGCCACTCCGGCTTTGGCGCTGGAGGTGTGAGTGAAATCGACCCTCGCCCGAAAACGAGTCTCCCGCAATGTTTCGTTGTGATGAAACGCAGAAAAGAGCTGGTCATTTTTGGCGACGTGGAAATTGACGTCTGATGCGCGCAAAGATTGCGGCATCCCAATGACAGCGATCTGAAGCATCGCGAAGGAGATCAAAGTTATGGCTGATTATCGTGTTCATCCGGGTGAAGTTGAAGAGGATCAATTCACCGCCGCAATTGAAAAATCCACATCGAAGATTCCGACCAGCGCTTACCTGGTGCTGGCTTTGGGCGCGATGGCCGTTTCGGCCGGACTGCAGGCCTGGAACAAAAAGCACGAGTCGATGTTTGTGGGGCAGTGGGCCGCGCCATTCCTGTTGCTGGGAATTTACAACAAGCTGGTCAAGCAGCACGGTTCCGATGGATCGCGCGGCGGGTCAGAAGGCAGCCATCGAACAGCAGAACGGATTTACAGTCACACAGCCGGCCTGTAGGAAAGGAAAGGCAGGCGGGTGATTTCACCTGCCTGCCTCTCTGGTTTGGCTAATGGTTTATTGGTTACTGGCCTCGGGCACTTGCTGCGCCAGTCACGAGTACTTTCTGGGGAGCATCGACTTTGGCTGATGGGACATGCAGATCGACCTTCATGGATGCGACCTCCGGCTTGCCTTTTGAGGGCGCCGTGAAGCTGAGCTCGTACTGGTGGTTCAGCCGGCGGCGCAGATCCTGCAGATAGGGAGCCAGTGAAACGGGATTCCCCAAGCCCTCCCAGTAGCTATTTCCGCCGGTAGCCTGCGTGACCATCAGAAGCAGATTCTGTCCAGCATTGGTTTCGTACCATCCGGCGTTGAAGCGTCCCATATCTTTCCAGTAGATCGAGTAGACGACCAGGCCGGAGCGAACGGAATCGTTGATCGCGGTTTGCACGTAGGGATCCTCGGGATCAAATCGCCGTTCGTAATTGTCGACGCCGTCGGTGACCATCAGGACTTCACGCCGCGCCGTCCGATCATGTGACGGCCAGTTCTTTGCCAGATCCGATAGACAGAAATATGGACTGGCGTTCGAGCCCGGGACGCCGTTGCCCAGGTGAAGTCCCTTGAGCACGTCGGCAGCGTTGGGTGAAAGCTGCGAAGCGAAGTCTGCACGCCCGTTCACCATGTAGGCGATTGCCATGCGGGTGTTCGGAGGCATCTCACCGACGAACTTCTGAATGTCGCCGAACTGCGTTCCGAGGGTGGTGCGGGCACCGCTATCGAGCAGCAGAACGAGTTCCACCGGGCTGTTGGTGTCCTGCAAGGGGCTGAAGCCGGTGACGGTTGATTCCTTACCGTTGACCTTCAATTTCAGGTTTTGGGTCGCAATCTGGCCGACACTATCAGCTTTCTGAGAGGGAAGGATCGTAACCACGGCACGGCCCTGCCCCTGATTCTGAGCGATGGCCGGGGAAGCCGCCAGGAATCCTCCCACGGCCAATGCGAGTACTAGTGATGCTTTTTTCATATATCTACTCCTTACTTCGAGAGCCCTTTTTCAGAACGACCTCCAAGGGCGCATTGTTCACTCGTCTTCACTTGTTTAGATGCCAAATGGAAATATTTGTTGCGGGAAGGCTCCCAAGTGCCGTGAAAGCTTAGAGTTGCCGGGAGCGGTTTGGCGCGAGTTGAGGAACGGTCACGGATGGGCCCTGGTGCCTGAATCCTGCAGGCAGGTAAATGTATCTAAATAGGAGGTTTCGTTTTACTCGAGCGGTTGCAGTTCTGCTGCCAATCCGATATCATTCTTAGACGTGCCCGGAGAAGATCTTCGGGCGTCAATAGCACCACGGCTTTTGGACCTGTTCGAGGGCGGTAAGCGCCAAAGGTTTTCAGGCGCATAGCCTCCAGGTTCCCCGAAAATGGGGCTGGCAAAATGCGGTGGGAGACGAGGATTGAATGCCAAAACCCAGCAAGAATATTGCGAAAGCACGCGCGGCTGTAACGAAGCCCGTGTATCCGCTTGCCGAAGCAGTCACGCTGCTGCAGCAGGTCAAGTATGCCAAGTTTGACGAGACGGTGGATCTGACCATGCGCCTGGGTGTGGACACCCGGCATGCCGACCAGATGGTGCGTGGAACTGTGGTTCTACCGCACGGTTTGGGCAAGACCAAGACCGTTGCCGTGATCGCCACCGGTGATCGCCAGAAGGAAGCGCAAGAGGCAGGCGCTGACTTTGTGGGTGGCGAGGAGATGGTGGAGAAGATCCAGAAAGAGAATTGGACGGCCTTCGACGCGCTGATCGCGACACCCGACATGATGAAGGTGGTCGGCCGTCTTGGTAAGGTTCTCGGTCCCAAGGGCCTGATGCCTAACCCGAAGACCGGAACCGTGACGCAGGATGTGGCGGCAGCGGTGAAAGAGATCAAGGCCGGCAAGGTGGAATTTCGCGCCGACAAGACCAGCCTGGTACACGTGCCGGTAGGCAAGTTGAGCTTTGACTCGCAGAAGCTGATCGACAATGCCACGACGGTGATCACGTCGATTGTGCGTGCCAAGCCTTCGGCGGCGAAGGGCAAGTACATCAAGAGCGTGACTCTGAGCTCGACGATGGGACCCGGGGTTCCGCTGGATTCGGCAGTGGCCGACGCGGCGGGCAAGCACTAACGGCAGGGACCAGGGACCAGGGATCAGGGACTGAAGAGTCCGGTGGTCCTTCGGGCGAATTCGCCGGTCCTGGAGTTCCGTAGAAGAGATTTTGGAATTAGCGCCATAGAATGGCGCAGGGCAGAGCGAGGTGGCGGCGAGAGACAGGCGAATTGGGGTTTTCTAGTCCCTAGTCCCTTGTCCCTTGGTCCCTCATCGGAGCGGAGCACACAATGGCGATTTCGAAAGCAAAAAAGACGGAGAAGGTCCAGCTGCTGGCTAAGGAGTTGAAGACCTCGACCACCGCGATTATCGGCACGTTCACCAAGCTGACCGTGGCCAAGGATTATGAACTGCGCAAAGTCATCCGGGAAGCCGGCGGCAAGTACCGCGTGGTGAAGAACAAGCTGGCGGCCGTTTCGAGCGAGGGCAGCAACATTGCTCCCGCGCTGAAGGGGCTGAAGGGCGTGAACTCGGTGGCATTTACCTCGGGTGACCCGGTGGCGCTGGCCAAGGTTTTCGCGAAGTGGGCCGGAGAGAATGCGGAGTTCCAGTTCAAGCTGGGCATCGTGGATGGCAAGCTGCTGAATGTTGAGGAGATCAAGGCTCTGGCGACAATGCCGGGCAAGGAAGAGCTCTTCTCCAAGCTGCTGTTCCTGATCAATGCTCCGGCGCAGCGGCTGGTTACGGTGCTGAATGCAACCGGGCGCGACCTGGCGGTCGTGATCAACCAGGGCGTGGAGAAGGAAAAGTTTAGCGCGGCCTGAAGGCTGCGAGTTCCAAGTTCATCGTTCAAAGTTTCGCAGACTGGTCGTTGGCTTCGAACTAAGAACTCCTAACTTTAAACTGTTTTCAAGGGTTTTGGCGGTAAAGCGGGCGGGAAGGGCGCGGGTCTGGCGCATCGGAACCTTGCCGACTGGGTTTGCAGCCGGGAATATCAATTTCAATCGGATTGAATGGAGAAAAGACATGGCGGATCTCGCACAGTTGGAAGAACAGATTGTTGGCCTGAGCCTGCTCGAGGCTGCATCCCTGGTAAAGAAGCTTGAAGAGCGCCTTGGCGTCTCGGCGGCAGCGGCGGCCCCGGTCGCAGTTGCGGGCGGCGGCGGCGCGGCAGCGGCTCCGGTGGCTGAGGAAAAGACCGAGTTCCAGGTCATCCTCAAGGATGCCGGTGCGAACAAGATCAACACCATCAAGGCTGTTCGCGAGGTTACCTCGCTCGGTCTGAAGGAAGCCAAGGACCTGGTTGATGGGGCTCCGAAGGCGTTGAAGGAAAGCGCAACGAAGGACGAGGCCGAGGCCATCAAGAAGAAGTTTGAAGGCGTGGCCACCGTCGAGATCAAGTAATTTGGTACTTGACTTGCAAGACAAGCCGGGACGCGTTACGATAAACGTTGCGCGTCTTTTCGGCCCACTCCGTTTTTCCGCGATATGGGCGAAAACCATACACGGCGCGTCTTGAATTCAGAGTCAAAGGGCACAAGCGTACTGCATCCTCGGCTGGGCCAAGCAGCCTTGGGGCGGGTAGCGATGCGAAGGTAAGTGCTCTCGGGTCAGCAGGATAGTCGGGTTCTCTGCTGACGGATGTCGATTGGCAGGCGGCGGGCAGCAAAGCGAGCTTTGGGATCGGCGATAGTGGTGCAACAAAAATCGGATTGGGAGCACAGGCATAAAGCCGCGCTCGTGAGGAATTGCGTCCTCGCGGGCTTTTGTGTCTCTACTTCGGCAGATTAGGCGTTTCGACGAAATCTACCATGTATTTGCGGGCATAACAGCTGGGTTTACCGGCGAGTCCGCTTCCGATTGTGTGCTGTCTATGGCAATTCCAGGGTTGGTGATGCGCTCGAATGGTTTGGAGATCGCCGCTCCGTGATGGTCGCATCGATTTAGTGATGTTGGCTTCAAGGAGCAGCACCTCTGGAATTGCTTATAGCGCAACATCCTGAGGATCAACAACGCCTGTGGCGCGATTTTCGAGGCGCCTCAATCAAGTAAACACGCTTGGCACGGGATTCCGAAGCTGCGGTTGAGTTGTGATCGGGCTTCGGGCGGGATTGGTAACGCGCATTGGCCAGTCCGCGTTAAGCGGTTTCTTCATACGTGAACAGTCGGCGCCTCGAGACTCGGGTGCCGGCCCGGAAGCGATCCAGGACGGGTATCGCACCGGTGTGATGAGCCTCAGGAGTGAAGCATGCCAAACGAGAAGCGCGCGATTCGCAGCCGGCTCGATTTTTCCAAGATTCCTACAGCAACCCAGATTCCCAACCTGATCGAAGTGCAGCGCCGTTCTTACGAGCGGTTCCTGCAGATGGACAAGCTGCCCAACGAGCGCGATGACTCGGGGCTGCAGTCGGTGTTTGTTTCGGTTTTTCCCATTACCGACTTTCGCGGTATCTCGCAGCTTGATTTCGTTGACTACGCCATTGGCAACTGGGAGTGCAAGTGCGGCCACCTGAAAGGCCTGCACCACCTGCGTACCGCCTGCGTGCATTGCGGCGCCATGGTGATTACGGATCCGTTTCTTCCTGGCGACGTTCTCTGCCACAAGTGCGGAACGTACAACAAGAACGTTCCCGATTTCTGTAACAAGTGCGGCGACCCTGTCAGCCTGCAACTGAAGTATGACCAGCAGGAGTGCGAAGAGCGCGGCATGACTTTCTCTGCCCCGCTGAAGGTGACGGTCCGTCTGACGATTTACGACAAGGATGCGGAGACCGGCAACAAGACCATTCGCGACATCAAGGAGCAGGAAGTCTTCTTCGGCGACATTCCCCTGATGACGCCGAACGGCACGTTCATCGTGAACGGCACCGAGCGCGTGATCGTTTCGCAGTTGCATCGTTCGCCTGGCGTGTTCTTTGAAACGGCGAACAACCGCACCTACTTCCTGGGCAAGATCATTCCCTATCGCGGATCGTGGGTGGAGTTCGAGTACGACCAGAAGAACACGCTCTACGTCCGCATCGATCGCAAGCGCAAGTTCCTCGGGACCATCTTCCTGCGCGCACTTGGTCTGCGCTCGGATGAGGAGATTCTGAAGACCTTCTACACCGTCGATCGCATTCATATTGCTGACGGCAAGCTGCAGTGGGCGGTTCCCGCCGATGCCAAGCACTCGACGCACCTGCTGGGCGCCAAGCCGGCGCACGCCATTCTGCACAAGGGCGAAGAGATTGCGCACTCCGGTCGCAAGATCACGGCGAACACGATGAAAGCCATTCGTGCCGCCAACATCGAGAAGGTCGAGATTGAATCGGCCGAACTCGATGGCGCGATGACCGCTGCCGACGTGGTGGATTTGAACACCGGTGAAGTGGTTGTGGAAGCCAACGTGGAGCTGACTGCCGACCGCCTGCACAAGGTGATGGCCAGCGGCGCGACCAGCATCGAGGTCTTCTTCCCCGAGCGCGACGACGTAGGCAACATCATCACCAACACGCTCAAGCGCGATTCGGTGCACAAGCCTGAAGAGGCGCTGATCGAGATCTACCGCAAGCTGCGTCCGGGCGATCCGCCGACGCTGGACACCGCGACCGCGCTGTTCGAAGGCATGTTCTTCGATCCGCGCAAGTACGACTTCTCGCGGGTGGGCCGTCTGAAGTTCAACATCAAGCTGTATGAGAACCAGGACGCGACGCCGCTGGATCACCGGACACTGACTCCGGAGGACTTCTATGCGACCATTCGCTACCTGCTGAAGCTGCGCAAGAACATCGGCATGGTAGACGACATCGATCACCTCGGCAACCGCCGCGTGCGCGCAGTCGGCGAGCTGATGGAAAACCAGTTCCGCATCGGTCTCGTGCGCATGGAGCGCGCCATCAAGGAAAAGATGAGCGTGTACCAGGAACTGTCGACGGCGATGCCGCACGACCTGATCAATGCGAAGCCGGTAATGGCGGCGATTCGCGAGTTCTTCGGTTCATCGCAGCTGTCACAGTTCATGGATCAGACCAATCCGCTGTCGGAGATTACGCACAAGCGGCGTTTGTCGGCGCTTGGACCGGGCGGCTTGTCGCGTGAGCGCGCGGGATTCGAAGTTCGCGATGTGCACCCGACGCACTATGGCCGTATCTGCCCGATCGAGACGCCGGAAGGTCCGAACATCGGCCTGATCAGTTCGCTGAGCTGCTTTGCCCGGATTAACGAGTACGGCTTCATCGAGTCACCTTACCGCAAGGTGAAGGACTCGAAGATTCTCGATTACGTTGAGATCACCAACGCCGGCGAAAGCGGCCTGCGCGTGGGCGATCACATCGAGAAAGATGAGGCGATCAAGCTGAATGCCTCGCTGAAAAAGCAGGGCAAGCGATCGATCGACTACATCCCGTACAGCTTTTATCTGTCGGCGTGGGAAGAGGACAAGCACACCATTGCGCAGGCGAACATCGATTTCAATGAGAATGGTGTGATCACCGAAGACCTGGTCAATGCTCGCCGGCAGGGCAACTTTGTGCTGGTCAACCGGACCGATGTCGACTACATCGACGTTTCGCCGAAGCAGCTTGTGTCGGTTGCTGCGTCGCTGGTGCCGTTCCTCGAGCACGATGACGCGAACCGCGCGTTGATGGGCGCGAACATGCAGCGCCAGTCGGTACCCCTGCTGGTAGCAGAGGCTCCCCTGGTGGGAACCGGCATGGAAGGCGTGACGGCGCGCGACTCCGGCGCCGTGGTACTGGCCAAGCGCAACGGCATCGTGGATTCCGTCGACTCCGAGCGCATTATCGTGCGCGTCGAGGGCGAGCACCATCCCACGCAGCTGTCGCGTGAAGTTGGTTCGGACATCTATACGCTGATCAAGTTCAAGCGCTCGAACCAGAACACCTGCATCAACCAGAAGCCGGTGGTGCGTGAGGGTGAACGGGTGGTAAAGGGACAGGTGATCGCTGACGGTCCCTGCACCGAGCAGGGCGAGCTGGCCCTGGGACGCAACGTGCTGGTGGCCTTCATGCCGTGGCGCGGTTACAACTTCGAAGACGCGATCCTGATCAGCGAGAAGCTGGTGAAGGACGATTACTACACCTCGGTGCACATCGAGGAGTTCGAAATCGAAGCGCGCGATACGAAGCTGGGACCGGAAGAAATCACGCGCGACATTCCGAACGTTTCGGAGCACTCGCTGCGCGATCTGGACGAGAGCGGAGTGATCCGTATCGGTGCCCAAATCGGCCACGGCGACATCCTGGTCGGCAAGGTCACGCCCAAGGGCGAAACTCAGCTGACCCCGGAAGAGAAGCTGCTGCGCGCAATCTTCGGCGAAAAGGCCGGCGATGTTCGGGACGCTTCGCTGACGTGCCCTCCGGGTATCGAGGGTACGGTGGTTGATGTTCGCATCTTCTCGCGCAAGGGACAGGAAAAGGACGAGCGCGCCAAGCAGATTGAAGCGGAGTATGTAGCCAAGCTCGAGAAGAACCTCGGCGACGAAATCCGTATTCTGACGGACGAGCGGCTGAAGCGCCTGGAAGGCATCCTGGGCGGCAAGGAAGTGCTGGCCGACCTGCATGACGAGCGCACCAACAAGCGCCTGATCACGAAGGGCGCGTTGCTGGATCGCGAAACCATCGAGCGTATCTCGACGAAGAACCTGAAGCGTATCCGCTATAACGACAAGGATCCGCGGGTGAACGAGCAGATCGACGAGATCGAGGAGATGACTTCTCGCCAGATCGAAGTGCTGCGCAAGATCACCAACGAGAAGATCGCCAAGCTGCAGAAGGGTGACGAACTTCCTCCGGGAGTGATCAAGCTGGTCAAGGTCTACGTTGCCATGAAGCGCAAGCTGTCAGTCGGCGACAAGATGGCCGGCCGCCACGGTAACAAGGGCGTGATCGCGCGCATTTTGCCGGAAGAGGACATGCCGTATCTGCCTGATGGCACACCGGTGGAGATCGTGCTCAATCCGCTCGGCGTTCCTTCTCGTATGAACGTCGGACAGATTCTGGAGACGCATCTCGGCTGGGCGGCTTACGGACTGGGCAAGAAGATTGCGGCGCTGATCAAGCAGAACAGCGACGTGAATGCCACGCGCGAAATGATGCGCAGGGAGTTCGCGGGTACCGCAACGCTGCGGCAGTTGGAAGAGCTTGATGACGAGACGCTGCTTCGCGTAGCGGCCGGCATGGAGCGCGGTATCTGGTTCGGCACCGCGGTGTTCGATGGCGCCAAGGAAGACGAGATCAAGGCGCTGCTGGCTGCCGCTGGCCTGCCTTCATCGGGCAAGACGGCGCTGTTCGACGGAATGACCGGCGACCAGTTCGAACAGCCGGTGACGGTTGGGTACATCTACATGCTGAAGCTGTCGCACCTGGTCGACGACAAGATTCACGCTCGTTCGATTGGACCGTACTCGCTGATCACCCAGCAGCCGCTGGGCGGCAAGGCGCAGTTCGGAGGACAGCGGTTCGGCGAGATGGAAGTGTGGGCGCTGGAAGCTTACGGCGCAGCCTACATTCTGCAGGAACTGCTGACCGCGAAGTCTGACGACGTATATGGCCGAACCAAGATTTACGAGGCCATCGTCAAGGGCGAAGCGGCGATCGAGCCGGGTGTGCCGGAGTCGTTCAACGTGCTGATTCGCGAATTGCAGTCGCTGTGCCTCGACGTGGAGCTAATCAAACGCGCCGACCTTCTAAAGAAGGCTCCGGCGCCGGAAGTTGCGGCAGTGGCCGATTGAGTTTTCAGTCGTCAGTTGCCAGTTTTCAGTGTTCGCAATCGAACTGATTACTGACAACTGATCGCTGATCACTAGTTTTTGGGTTCTTCTTGAAAGCGGTAACCGCCGCTTCCCGGGAAGGAAGGGCCCAACGAAACGAATCCCGGGAGATACCGCGGCGAGTGCCGAAAGGCCCGCCAAGGAGGGTCGCCTTGTTCCGTTCAAACCCGTTTGAACTCACCAGCCCGATTACCGATTTTGACGCCATTCGCATCATGCTGGCTTCGCCGGAGAAGATCCGTTCGTGGTCGCACGGTGAGGTGACGAAACCGGAAACCATCAACTATCGCACCTTCAAACCGGAGAGGGATGGCCTTTTCTGCGCCCGTATTTTTGGTCCAGTAACTGACTGGGAGTGTCTGTGCGGCAAGTACAAGCGCATGAAGCACCGCGGCGTGATCTGCGACAAGTGCGGTGTTGAAGTGACCGTGAGCAAGGTGCGGCGCGAGCGCATGGGCCACATTGAGCTTGCGTCTCCGTGCTCGCATGTTTGGTTCTTCAAGGGCCTGCCTTCGCGTATCGGCCACCTGCTCGACATCTCTCTTCGCGACCTTGAGAGCATTCTGTACTTCGAGTCCTATGTCGTGGTCGACATGGGTGACGCGCCCGTGAAAGAGCGCGAGATCATCAAGGACGAAGCCCGCTACCGCGAGCTTGATCAGCAGTATCGTCCGTCCGGCTTCAAGGCCATGATGGGCGCCGAAGCCATCAAGGAATTGCTGAAGCGCGTGAGCATCGAAGAACTCGCGATGGAACTGCGCGAGCGCATGAAGACCGAGACCTCGGCGCAGAAGAAGATCAAGTATGCCAAGCGCCTGAAGGTGGTTGAGGCCTTCCGCAAGTCAAGCAACAAGCCGCAGTGGATGATTCTCGACGTGCTGCCGGTCATTCCTCCGGAGCTGCGTCCGCTGGTTCCGCTGGATGGCGGCCGCTTCGCCACTTCGGATCTGAACGATCTCTATCGCCGCGTGATCAACCGCAACAACCGGTTGAAGAAGCTGATGGATCTGCATGCTCCCGAGGTCATCGTGCGCAACGAAAAGCGCATGCTGCAGGAAGCCGTTGACGCGCTGTTCGACAACGGCCGCCGCGGCCGCGTGCTGCGCGGCGCCAACAACCGTCCGCTGAAGTCGCTCTCGGATACGCTGAAGGGCAAGCAGGGCCGCTTCCGTCAGAACCTGTTGGGCAAGCGCGTCGATTACTCAGGCCGTTCGGTCATCGTGGTCGGTCCCGAATTGAAGCTGCACCAGTGCGGTCTGCCGAAAAAGATGGCGCTCGAGCTGTTCAAGCCGTTCATCTATCACCGCCTTGAGCAGACGGGCCACTGCACCACCATCAAGCAGGCAAAAGAAATGGTGGAGATGCAGGAACCGGTAGTCTGGGACATCCTTGAAGAAGTTATCAAGGATCACCCGGTGCTGCTGAACCGCGCTCCAACCCTGCACCGTTTGGGTATTCAGGCGTTTGAGCCGGTGCTGGTGGAAGGCAAGGCTATCAAGATTCACCCGCTGGTCTGCACGGCGTTCAATGCCGACTTCGATGGCGACCAGATGGCTGTGCACGTTCCGCTGTCGCCTGAGGCGCAGATTGAAGCCAGCGTGCTGATGCTTGCTTCGCACAATATTCTTTCGCCGGCGTCGGGTCAGCCGATCACCGTGCCTACCCAGGACATGGTGCTTGGTCTCTATTACCTGACCAAGGCCAAGAAGGGTGGACGGGGCGAGGGTCGCGTCTTCTCGAATACCGAGGAGATCCTGATGGCCCTGGAAGCGAAGGAATTGGAGACGCTTACGCCGATCCGCCTGCGCTATACAGGCAAGGTGCTGGACATGACCACAGCCTACGACGATCAGGACCTGACCCACACCGAACCGGTTGACTTCAACAATGAGTACATCAACACCACCGTTGGCCGGGTGATCCTGAACGATGCGCTTCCCCCGGGGATGCCGTACATCAATGGCCTGCTCAAGAAGAAGGGCATCGGACAGCTGGTGAACTACTGCAACCAGAACCTCGGGCTCGAGGTGACGGTAGGCATGCTGGATCGCATCAAGCAGCTGGGCTTCCAGTATGCGACGCGTTCGGGTCTGTCGGTTGGTCTGGATGACATGGTCATTCCGGCGAGCAAGTACACCGTCGTGGAAGAAGCTGACCGCAAGGTGATTGAGGTCCAGAAGCAATACATGGACGGCGCCATCACCAATGGTGAGCGTTCGAACAAGGTCATCCAGATGTGGTCGGCTGTGACGGACCAGGTTGCGGACGAGATGTTCGGCAACATGAAGCGCGCCGACGAAGAGGGAGCCATGAACCCGATCTACATCATGGCCGACTCGGGCGCCCGCGGTTCGAAGCAGCAGATTCGCCAGCTCAGCGGTATGCGCGGACTGATGGCCAAGCCGTCGGGCGAAGTCATTGAGACGCCGATTACCGCGAACTTCCGCGAAGGGCTGACCGTGCTCGAATACTTCATCTCGACGCACGGTGCACGTAAGGGCCTGGCCGATACGGCATTGAAGACCGCCGACTCGGGCTACCTGACACGGCGCCTGGTCGATGTGGCGCAGGATGTCATTGTCACGGAATACGACTGCGGTACGAGTGAAGGCATCTATGTGGGCTCGATCGTTGAGTCCGGCGAGATCATTGAACCGATGAGGGACCGTATCATCGGCCGCGTGTCTCTGGAAAGAATTAAGGACTACGACGGCAACGTGGTGGTCGAAGTGAATCAGCCGATCGACGAAGACATCGCTTCGGCGATTCAGGGCGCGGGTGTCGAGAAGGTGAAGATCCGCTCGGTGCTCACCTGCGAATCTCGTCGCGGCGTCTGCGCACTGTGCTACGGCCGCAACCTCGGTTCGGGCCGCATGGTCGAACTCGGCGAAACCTGCGGCGTTATCGCGGCGCAGTCCATCGGCGAGCCCGGCACACAGCTTACGATGCGTACCTTCCACGTCGGCGGAACAGCCAGCCGCGTGCAGGACAAATCGCGCCTCGATGCCAAGAACAACGGCTTCGTACGCTTCATCAACCTGAATACCGTTGAAAGCAAGGACGGTGCGCTGGTTTCGATGAACCGCTCGGGATCGATTGCCGTGGTAGACGAGCGTGGCCGTGAAAAGGAGCGCTACCAGGTTGTTTATGGCGCGCGTCTCCGCGTGAAGGACGGCCAGGCAGTCAAGCTCGGCGAGTTGCTGGCCGAGTGGGATCCGTACACCTACGCGATCCTTACGGAAATCGGCGGCGCGGTGCAGTTCAAGGATCTGCAGGAAGGCATCACGCTCAACGAGGAAGTCGACGAAGTTACCGGCCTCTCACGCTGGGTGGTTGCCGATGCTCCCGATGAGAAACGCCAGCCGGCGTTTGTGGTCAAGAACGCGAAGACCCACAAGCGCTACCTGCTGCCTCGCGGTGCTCACCTTATGGTGCAGGACGGCGACGAGGTGGGTCCGGGCGATGTGTTGGCGAAGATTCCGAAGGAGTCGACGCGGACCAAAGATATTACAGGTGGTCTGCCACGTGTGGTCGAGTTGTTCGAAGCGCGCAAGCCGCGTGAAACGGCCATCATCAGCGAGATCGATGGTGTGGTCCGGTTCGGCGAAGTCGCCAAGGGTCAGCGCAAGATCTATATCACGGCTGACAATGGCGACGAGAAGGAGTACTCGGTACCTCGCGGCATCCACGTCAACGTGCAGGAAGGCGAGCGCCTTCGCGCCGGCGACCCGCTCATGGACGGTCCTCTGAATCCACACGACATTCTTGCCGTGCTGGGCGAAAAGGAACTGCAGGCTTACCTGGTGAACGAAATCCAGGAGGTCTATCGTCTGCAGGGCGTGGCCATCAGCGACAAGCACATTGAAGTGATTGTGCGGCAGATGCTGCGCTGGGTGAGGATCGACGAAGTGGGCGACACGAACTTCCTGCTCGAACAGCAGGTGGATCGGTTCCGCTTCCGGGAAGAGAACGAGCGCGTGGTCAGGGAGGGAGGCCGTCCCGCATTGGGTCGTCCGCTCCTGCTTGGTATCACGAAGGCTTCGCTCTCGACCGACAGCTTCATCTCCGCAGCAAGCTTCCAGGAGACGACGCGCGTTCTTACCGAAGCCAGCATCAATGGTGCGATCGATAACCTGCGTGGCCTGAAGGAGAACGTGATCGTCGGTCGTCTGATTCCGGCGGGTACGGGTCTCGAGTACTACCGCAACGTTCAGCTCAGTCCTGAGCTCGAAGAAGCGGCCGCTCGCGTCCAGCAGGAAGTTCACGCTGAGCGGGAAGCCGAGGAGCGCGAACTGGAGATGATGCGCCAGGAAGGCGAAGCCGAGGAAATGGCAGCGGAGTAACGGCAGTTATCCGTGATCAGTTGTCAGTGATCAGAAGGGTCCGGCGTAAAGCCGGGCCCTTTCATTTTGTGCTGCGGTGGGAATCTGGAGTGCTGCGGAATTGCTGAGTCTGCCAGTGAGTGGCTTAACTAGAGTGCGCTGCCTGCGAGGCTGCCATTCATCTCATTGGATTTGTCGGCGTGACACTGACGGCAGAACTGTGCCCTTTGGTTGCCAGCTGCCGGCGCTACCTCGACACCATATTCGGGGGCACGAAGAAAGTGTTTGGTTGGATATGTTCCCGGCGGGTAGAGGTTCGATGCCGTTTTTGCTGTGACGGCAGTCCACGTCATCGAATGCGGGTTGTGGCAGGACGAGCAGAAGAGCAATGAGACGTTGCCTGAATGGGCGGGTTTGACGAAGTAGCCATAGTTCGCGGCAAACTTCGAGGAGAAAGCGCCCTGCATCCGAATGCCTTCGTGAGTCTGTGTGCAATCCCAGGCTGATGCACCGCCGCAACTAATCTGCGCTGCAGGCCCGATCGGGTGATCATCAATATCATTGCCGCTGTTCAGATCGTCCTTGTCGAGCAGAGTGGGGATGATGTAACCGATGCCGTACTCCGCAGGAATCGACTCATAAACCATGTTGCGCATCATTGCCCGAGGTGCATAATTACCATCGTGGCAGCTCAGACAATCGAGCATTCCACGACTAATGGATTGATCGAGCGTAGAGGTGTGAAACAAGTCACCGCCACATATGTCATAGGTGCTGGTTGCCTCGTTACCCCATAGCATCGTCTTGGATGAACTTGCTGAGTCAATCGAGACATCTCGCTTTGCGCTCAATTGGCTGTGAGGACTGTGACACGCAACGCAGCCTCTTCCGAAGTTCAGATGGGCGCCCATTGCGTCGGTCCGGCGAGCGGTCCTGGCTGGCGCCACAGTAACAGAAACAAGCAGCAAAAGCGTGATCACAACTCTCCGCAACTTCGAACGAAAACCTCGGAGTTCTGTAAATTGATGCGAAACCGAACGCGGGTGCGGGTACGGTGAATTGCTTTTGAACCGAACACTTTTCATCGAAAGAAGTCAGATCCAATAGTTCTTTCTGGCAATCTGGAGTTCGGCTCGCCGAACTCCAGCGCGAGAAATCGAACGCGCGCAGGGCGCGGTGAACTGTTCAGAATCAGGTTCGAAGGTCCCCTTCTTGTGCTCTTCAGAAGACGGAAGTTGAGCTAAAGCTTTGTCAATCCAAGCACGCTATACGCAAGCTTATTCCGCAGCAGATGCCAGAACAACACCGAAGTCGACAAAGCTCACACCCTGGTATCACTAAGGTAAGGAGTTGCAAGTGGCTGCGAGAAAAGGAGCTTGTGAGTAACATGTTTTGGAAATGATTTGGGTAGCTGCTCAATGCTCTGGTTCGCTTATTTCAGTCTGATGAACGTCGTGCTAATATCGAGGCATTCAAGACAATTCAATTTGAGCGGTATCCGAATTGCCTAATCCATCTGTATCCGTATCCGTCTCCGAGTTCCCGGTCATTCGACCGACAGCGGCCAAGCCGCCGATGTTGATGGAGAGAACCCAACCGGTTCTCAAGAAGCTCTCCAAAGTCCTCGGCGAGCCGGTCATCACCTACTGGAATTCCAACAAAGGTTCCATCTGCCAGAGCGATGTGGCGAGCCTCTATGCGTTGCTGCGCAATATGGGGAGCCTTGAGCGCCTGACACTGTTCGTGAAGTCGGACGGCGGTTCGGGACAGGCGTCCCTGCGGATGGTTAACCTGCTGCGCCGTTATGTAAAACACCTCACGGTGCTTGCACCGTTGGAGTGCCAGTCGGCCGCGACCATGCTGGCGCTTGGTGCGGACAAGATTCTGATGGGTCCGCTAGCTCATCTTTCGGCCGTCGATACATCGCTGACCCACGATCTTTCGCCGATCGACCGCGACAACGACCGGGTGAGCGTGAGCAATGATGAACTGCTGCGTGTGATTCGCCTCTGGACCGAGCAGGCCAAGGAGTCCACGACGAATCCGTATGAAGCGCTGTTCCCCTATGTGCATCCCCTGGTGATTGGCGCTGTCGATCGCTCCAGCGCGCTTTCGACGCGCATCTGCGAGGAGATCCTGTCGTACCACATGGATGACGAGGAGCGCGCGCGGGAGATCAGTAACAATTTGAACTCCGGGTATCCATCTCATAACTATCCGATCACGTTGCGTGAGGCGCGGCGCATCGGCTTGAATGTTGAGGCCATGGACGACAACGTGAATGCGCTGCTGTTTGAGCTGAACGAGATCTATTCCGAGATGGGGCAGAGCGCGACCACCGACTACGACGAGAAGAACTCACACGACAATAGCGTCATCAAGGTGATGGAGTCGGCCGGGTCGATGGTCTACTACCAACTCGACAAGGATTGGCACTACCGCAGCGAGGAGCGGCGCTGGGTGGCTCTGAATGAGAAGAGCCAGTGGCGCAAGGCGGAACTGGTCAAGGGTAAGGTGAATATCTCGCAATTGCACGTGAGATAAGAGCAGGGACTGAGGGACTGAGGGGCGTAGGGACTAAGGTCCAGGAAAGCGGGGACTGAGGGACTGAGGGGCGTAGGGACTTGGAAATATGAATGCGCCGATTCTTCGCGAATCGGCGCATTCGTTCTTGTATGACTATTCTGCGGGTTTGAAAAGCGCTTGCTGGAGACGGTCGGGCATCTCAGCGCCATGACGCTTGGTGTGCTTGGCAACGTACATGGCGGCATCGGCGGAACTCAGCAGGCTGTCGGCTGAAGTGCCGTCTTCTGGATAAAGCGCGACGCCCACGCTAGCCCCTCCGCGGAGCACGTAGCCTTCGACGGCAAAGGGCGCGTCGAAGCAGCGTTCCAGGCGCTGTGCTATCTCTTCAATGGCGGAGCGGCTGCGGACGACTGGAACCAATGCTGCGAACTCGTCGCCGCCCAGGCGGGCCAACATGTCGCCAGATCGCAGTTGGCGCTTCATGCGCAGCGAGACTTCCTGCAGGTAGAGATCGCCGACATGATGACCATAGAAGTCGTTTACCTGTTTGAACTCATCGAGGTCGACGTAGACGAGACCGAAGATCGAACCATCCACTTTGGATTTTTCGATCAGTTGTTCAAGGTAGCGGTCGAGCGAGAAACGGTTATAGATGTCGGTGAGCAAGTCAAACTCCGAGCGATAGACAAGGTCTTTGTAAAGCCTGCGGGTTTCGATGGCCAGCGTCGCCAGCCGTACTCCTGCCTCAAGGTCCGCCGCTTCATCCTGCACACGGGGCTCACCGACTTCGGTTGCGGCAAAGAGTGTACCGAGGGAACCACCGGCGCGTGCGGGAATCTCAAGCCGGATGCTGCGGAAACCCTGCATATTGCCGGGCGCGGTGCCCAGACGGGCTCCGTCGGGCATCTCGCACCAGCAGAAGGGGCAATCGAGGCTGAATGCGACCATTTCCGTAATCGCGTCGATCAACTCTGGAAGAGGCCGCGAACTGTTGATGTCCTCGAGAATCCGGCTGCGTTTCACTTCGAGCTGCGTGTTATGGCGTTCGTGCCGAGCTTCATTTTCGGCGTGTGCGGTGATGGTTGTCGTCTGGCGGCGCACCTTGGAGCGCAGAATCCAGCCCCACGCGCCGACGATCATAACAATAATGAACAGCGCGCCAACCACGCGGATCAGGTTGCCCACGCTGAGCCACGAAGGCGCTCCGATCGGGATGATGTCGTCGGTGGTGCGCATCAGAATGTCGAACGGAACCTGGGCATCGAATGGGTTTGATCCGCCCATCAGGCAGACGCCTGTGACTCTCACTCGCGACCCGAGCGGGATATGTTTCATCGCCAGAAGAGGCGTGGTTTGTGCGCCCCGGGGATGCTTGTAGATTCCGGAGAACAGATGGCCGTCTGTCTCGAGAACATACTCATCCTGCGCCGCACTGCGGTTTTCCGCGACCACTGTGCCTTCCGTGCTTACGAGATCGAAGAGGTGATGGCTGGTTGCCAATTCGGTCCACGTTACGGAACGCGGTGTAACTGGTGTGTAAACCTGTGTGTCGTGAATTTCTCCGCCGGTCAGCGCCAGAAATCCATCATGGAGGCCGGGAAACCCGATGGCGTCAGCCTGATCGCCAATCCGCAGAGGCGCGCTCGATTCGGTCATGATCCAGAGACTTTTCGGGCCGTTCTGAAGGACGACAACCGAGCCGAGTTCGTTATAGGTGACGGTCCCGTGCACTCGTACGCGCTGGGTAGAACTGTTGACGTGAAAGGCGGAGAGGACCTCGTCCATGTTCGTGAGCGGCAGGTCCCAGGGGTTCTTAACGGCCGGCTTGATGACCTTGATCGCCGAAAGCGAGTTTGCATAGAGCCGGACGCCGGTCATCTGCATTTTGCCGTCGAATTGGCCGGCCTCGGTACCGGTGAGTTCAATTTCCGCATCGAGCAGATGCTTCACTGTCTCGATATCGGAGCTGTCGATGAGAGCCTCAATGGAACCCCCATCGGTGCGCATTTGCATCGAGATGCCGGGGATATCGGCACTCCTGACGAGGTCTACGCTGCGCAGGGTGCCACGGACCGTTACCAGGCGGCAGTCAAATTCGGCCCGGATCAACTGATCAAACGTGGCCACCGCAGGAAGAGGCAGGTTTCCGTGGCGCAGAAACGTGATCTTGCTGGCTGCAACAAATGGTCGAAAGCTGTCGTGCGTTATGCCTTCGATTCGCACCAAGTCGCCAGGTCTGACGACTGCCGGTATCTTTGGCTGCACAAAGATTGCGATATCCCCATCCTGGACCACGAGGTTTCGCTCATATGGGCGGTAGTAGGTCACCGTGGCTTCAAAATCGACGGGAAGCTGATGGCTTGCCTGAGCGTTGGTGAGCTGGTGGATGGAGCGAAGAGAAGTGAATGGCTGCTCGGCGGATTGCTGAGCGGGGACGGGACGCGCGAGGAGTGCCTGGAGCACGAAGGTCACCATGACGCTCGCCAGAATGTGTCGGATTCTCGCCCCGCCCATCATTGCCGATCCCTCACGTTGGCGTGCCAGTAACTGATTTTATGTAACTTAGCACGACCGAAGCCTACACTCATATATCGGTCTGAACGGCTTCATCTTACGCTCAACGGAGGTTACTCTCGTTACACCTTTTGGGGCATCGGGCATACACAGGTCATAACACCTCATAGTGAGCCGCGCTCCGTTTTGAGGCCGGTTTTGGGGGTGGCAGGGTATGATGGCAGGGGCCTGAACTCCCGGAGATCTTTCTGGTATGGCGACGAATCCTGAAGCTCTTTCCCTGGGCTCAACTTTCCCTCCCAGCGGCAACCAATCGCTACCCACCCGCCGCATTCGGGTGATCGGCGTACCGCTCGATATGGGCGCCAGCCGACGCGGCGTCGATATGGGGCCTTCGGCGATGCGGGTAGCCGGCCTGGAAGCTCGCCTTGAGGCGTTGGGGCACCAGGTTAAGGACGGCGGGAATGTGGCCGTCGACATCGCCGAAACGCAGAATTTCGGCAGCCCAAACGCGCGCTATCTCAAGCAGATTGCCGATACATGCGTGCGGACCGCGAAGATTGTGGGCAAGACGCTGGAAGAAGGGATGACGCCCCTGGTCCTGGGCGGCGATCATTCCATTGCGGTGGGGTCGGTTTCCGGAGTGTCGGAGTTTTACCGCAGGCAGAACCAGAAGATCGGTGTGATCTGGATCGACGCCCACTCTGACATCAACACTCCCGACACGTCTCCGAGCGGCAACGTGCATGGCATGCCGCTGGCCGCTCTGCTTGGCCTCGGTCCGGAGCAGTTGACGAACATTGGCGGTTTCGCGCCGAAGATCTCGCCCGAGAACACCGTGCTGATCGGCGTGCGCGACGTCGATGCTGCGGAGCGGGCGAATATTCGCCGAGCCGGCATCGGCGAGGTATACACCATGCGCGATATCGATGAGCGCGGGATGCGCACCGTGATGGAAGAGGCTCTGCGCGCAGCGGGTCGCGGAACGGCCGGATATCACGTCTCGCTCGACATGGACTGGATCGACCCTGAGGATGCGCCGGGGGTGGGCACGCCGGTGCGTGGCGGTGCTACCTATCGCGAGGCGCACCTGGCCATGGAAATCATCGCCGACCACGGCCGGATGGTCAGCTTCGAGATTGTCGAGGTCAACCCGGTGATCGATGAGCACAACCGGACTGCGGACCTGGCCGTCGAACTGGCCTGTTCCGCCTTTGGGAAGAAAATTCTGTGATGTGATCCCTGCGCATCACACGTGTCAACTTCTTCGGCATCGATGTGAGCGACAATAAAAGTGATGACAAAGAAGCTTCGTGTTGGTGTTTTGTTTGGCGGGCGCAGCGGGGAGCATGAAGTCTCGCTGCTCTCGGCAGCATCCATTCTGAAGGCAATCGATCGCTCGAAGTTCGACGTGGTGCCGATCGGCATCACCAAGGAAGGTCACTGGCTGGCCGCGGGAGAAGCGACCAACCTGCTCGAAGGCGACCAGAGCGCGGTGGCACGCCGACTGCGGGCCGGCGATCCGGAAGCGACACCCGGCGCGAAACTGCTGCACGAAGGGATTCCGACCCTCTTCGCGCCCGAGCCCGATAACCCGACGGGGTTGGCGACAGGCGCTACGAATAAGGGCATCGACGTGGTGTTCCCGGTGCTGCATGGAACCTTTGGCGAAGACGGGACGATCCAGGGACTGTTTGAACTGGCGGGCATCGCTTACGTCGGTTCCGGCGTGCTTGGCTCTTCAGCAGGCATGGACAAGGACGTGATGAAGCGCCTGTTTGCGCAGGTCGGATTGCCGATTGTGAAGCATGTCACGGTGCTGCGCTCGGAGTGGGAGGGTTCGCCACGCAAAGCGATTGCGCAGGTTGAGAAGGCGCTGCGATATCCCGTGTTTGTAAAGCCGGCAAATCTCGGCTCGTCGGTTGGGATCAGCAAGGCGCATGATCGCAAGGAGCTCGGGCCGGCGCTGGATGTTGCCGCGAAATACGATCGCAAGCTGATTGTGGAACAGGGCGTGGGCGGGAAGAAGGCGCGCGCTCGCGAACTCGAGGTTGGGGTGTTGGGGAACGACGATCCCAAGGCCAGCGTGGTCGGCGAGATCATTCCCGGAAAGGAGTTCTACGACTACGAGGCCAAGTATCTTTCCGAAGGCTCGGTGTCGGTCATTCCTGCCCGATTAAGCCGGACCGAATCAAAGCAGATCCGCGACATGGCTGTCGCCGCCTTTCGCGCCTGCGACCTGGCGGGCCTGGCCCGCGTCGACTTCCTCATGGAACCGGACGGCAAGCGCCGTATCTATCTCAACGAGGTCAACACGCTCCCCGGTTTCACCCAGATCAGCATGTACCCCAAGCTGTGGGAAGCGACCGGTATCCCCTACAAGGACCTCATCACGCGCCTCATCGAGCTGGCCCTCGAGCGGCAAGGCGAAAAAAGCCGCACCACCTACAGCCGTGAAGAATGAAAAGACAGGGATCAGGGAACGAGAGAGGCTGAGCCGGTGTCTAACTCAGCAGGACGAAGCGAGGATGCTGTTGTGTCGCCTCGCCGACTTCGGCGCACCGCCAGGATTTTCTGATCCCTGTTCCCTGATCCCTGTTCCCTTTCCTGCCGTATCCTATCCATTGAGGACCCAGACCCATGACCTTGCTGGATGCACCG
>DASXLY010000286.1:0-28502 GCA_036495975.1 Occallatibacter sp.
TGCATAAATGGTTTTGTGAAGGGGCACGACTTTAGTCGTGCCGAGAATGAGCCAATAAAATCGCGGGCTTTAGCCCCTGAGGGATGTTTCGTTTCGACCTTCTGGGGATTCATGCAACCGGCTCTAGTCCCTCAGCCCCTCAGTCCCAAGTCCCGAGTCACTAGAGCTGGTTGCATAAATGGTTTTGTGAAGGGGCACGACTTTAGTCGTGCCGAGAATGAGCCAATAAAATCGCGGGCTTTAGCCCCTGAGGGATGTTTCGTTTCGACCTTCTGGGGATTCATGCAACCGGCTCTAGTCCTTCAGTCCCTCAGTCCCTGCTCCCTCAGTCCCTGTCCCTCTCTCCCGGCCCCTTTGCTACCCTTGAAAGCGCATGCCGATCTTCTCGCGCATTACCGCATTCAATCGCGTCACTACGATCGCCGCGCAGCGGACCGTGCATGCAGCCTTCAGCTGGTTGCACAACAATCCCAAAACCCTTATCGATCTCCAGGCAGAGCTGGTTGCCATCCCCGCGCCGCCCTTCGGCGAGCAGGCCCGCTCCCAGTGGATGGCCGAACGTTTCGCTCAAATTGGACTCACTTCCGTCCAAACCGACGCCATCGGCAATGTCTATGGATTCCTTCACCCCGCGCATCTTCCCGCCGAGAGCACCGGCCCCGTGGTTGTCGTCTCAGCGCATCTCGATACGGTCTTCCCCGCGGGCACGCTGCTTCAACCCGCAATCACGCGCGTCGATGGAGCCAATCGCCTTGCCGCCCCGGGCTCTTGCGATAACGCTGCCGGTCTTATCGGGATGGTCGCGCTTGCACAGGTCCTGATTCATGCCAAGGTCAAGTCGGCCGTCCCGATAGTCTTTCTGGGCAACGTGGGAGAAGAAGGGGAAGGCGATCTCCGCGGCGTTCGCCATTTCTACGAACAGCGCACCCTTGCCAGCCGGATCGCCGCGCACCTTGTGCTCGACGGTGCCGGTGCTGACTCCGCCGTCACTCAGGCTCTCGGCAGCCGCCGCTTTCAGGTCATCCTCAGCGGCCCCGGCGGACACAGTTTCACTGATGCAGGCACGCCCAATCCCATCGCCGCGCTCGCCGCCGCGATCGCATCGCTTGCGCAAACGCCTCTTCCCGAAACTCCCACCACCACGCTCAACATCGGCACCATCCAGGGGGGCACCAGCGTCAATTCCATTCCCGAAAGTGCCTCCGCCTCCATCGACTTCCGCTCCACCAGTTCCGACGAACTGCTGCGTCTCGAGGTCGCTCTTCACCGCGCCATCGAAGACGCCGTCGATCAGGCCAATGCTGACGCGAAAAAGCTCGGCTCTCGTCCTCGCGGCACACTCACCTTCGCAATCAAGAAAATCGGCGACCGTCCCGCTGCACACCTCGCCGCCGATTCCCCGATTCTCGAAACGCTCCGTGCCGTCGACCGACACCTTGGCATTCAAACCGATCTTCGTCTTGGCTCAACCGACGCCAACATTCCCATCGCCCTCGGCATTCCCGCCATCTCCGTGGGCGCTGGCGGCGATGGTGGCGGCGCTCACACCCTCGCCGAGTGGTACAGCGACAAGCATCGCGAAATCGGACTTCGCCGCATCCTCCTTCTCACCCTCGTCCTTGCCGAGTGGGCCGCCGAACAATAGCAACTCATCTGCTACACTTCGCGCATGCGCGGCATCCTCGCTCTGCTTGCAGTGGCCCTCGCCACACCTATATTGGGCATCTCTCAATCCACTTTGCAAAAACCGCCGTCGCCTCATCACGCGAGCACGGCACCCACATCGCGCATACCGGATGCCATCTTCTTCGACGGCATCATCTATACGGGTGCAGGTTTTGCTCAAGACAAGCCGCAGGTCGTCGAAGCCATCGCCATCGGAGGCGGCAAGGTCCTCGCCATCGGCAAAACCGCCGACATCACTCGCCTCGCCGGACCCAAAACCGCTCTCCACGACCTTCGCTCCTCCTCCACCGGCGTCTTCGTCTTTCCCGGCTTCAACGACGCGCACACCCATCTCGGCGGTGCAGGCCGCACCAAGCTCAATGTCGATCTCACCGGCGTCAAATCCCTTGACGAAATGCTCGCGAAGATTCAAGCCGCGGCCAAGGATTCCCCTCCGCGCCACTGGCTCACCGGCGGCAACTGGGACCACACGCTATGGCCCGACAAGAAGCTACCCACCCGCCAGGACCTCGACAAAGTTACCGGCGACCATCCCACGTTTCTTGATCGCATCGACGGCCACATCGCCATCGCCAACTCCGCCGCTCTTGCTGCCGCCGGCATCACCGGCAAAACGCAACCACCGCAAGGCGGCGCTATCGACCTCGATACCAGCGGCGAACCCACCGGCATCGTCCGTGAGTCCGCGCAGGACCTCGTCTACAAAATCATTCCGCCGCCCACGCACAGCGAGCGCCGCAAAGGCGACGAACTCGCCATCCACGACGCGCTCACGCACGGCGTCACCAGCGTGCAGGACTTCAGCGACTGGGAAGATTTCCTCGTCTTCGAAGAAATGGAAAAGGAAGGCAATCTGCATCTCCGCATCAGCGAGTGGCTCCCCTTCAAGGATCCTCTCGACGAACTCAAAAAGATGCGCGCCCATCACGACCAGAGCGATCCCATGCTCCACACCGGCATGCTCAAAGGCTTCATGGATGGCTCCCTCGGCTCCCACACCGCCGCGATGAAAGCGCCTTTCGCCGACGAGCCCAACAACTCCGGCCTCCCGCAATACACGCAGGACCAGCTCAACAAGATGGCAGTCGAACGCAACGCTGCCCTCTTCCAACTAGGTTTTCATGCGATCGGTGACAGGGCCACATCGATGGCCCTTGATGCCTTCTCTCAACCCTTTGTCGCAGCAAAGCCGCGCAATCGCATCGAGCACGCCCAGGTCGTCGACCCCGCTGACATCCCGCGCTTCAAAAAACTCGGCGTCATCGCCAGCATGCAGCCCAATCACCTGCTCACCGACATGAACTGGGCCGTCGATCGCCTCGGCCCCCAGCGCGCTGCCTACTCCTACGCGTGGAAAGCCTTCCTCGATGCCGGCGTCCCTCTCGCCTTCGGCACCGACTATCCAGTCGAGCCCATCACGCCCTTCCGCGGACTCTACGCAGCCGTCACTCGCATGAATGAAGCCGGCACCAAAACCTACTACCCCGAAAACAAACTCACCCGCGGACAAGCTCTCGCCGCATACACCCAAGGCTCCGCCTACGCCGAGTTCGCCGAGAAGCACAAAGGAAAGCTTCTCCCCGGCTACGACGCCGACTTCATCCTCGTAGATCGCGACCTCTACAAAATCCCGCCGTCTGCGCTCCTTGGCACACATGTCCTCAAGACCTGCGTAGCCGGCCAGGACGCACTCGCATCAGCCAACTAGCCGCGTCATTCCGTGCCCCATCCATCCAGTCCTCTTCCGGATCGTTAGGAGACCACGAACACCTCCCAGATTCAAGAGTGTCATCCTGAGTGCACGGGGCCCCAAGCGTTTTCTCAAGCTTGGGGGTGGTAAGCGAAGGATCCGCTTTTCGCGAGGTCGGGCGCCTCACCCATCCATCCGGTGCTCTTGCCTAGCGCTGCAAAAGCCCGAACTCCACCCAGATTCAAAAGTGTCATCCCGAGCGCACGGGGCCCAAAGCGTTTTCTCAAGCTTGGGGGTGGTAAGCGAAGGATCCGCTTTTCGCGAGGTCGGGCGCCTCACCCATCCATCCGGTGCTCTTGCCTATCGCTGGGAACGCACGAACTCCGCCGAACTCCCCTGAAATAATCAATTCAAATGCGACTTCGCGCCTACATCCTCATGACCATCGTCGTCGCCATCTGGGGATCGACCTTCGTCGTCGTCAAAGGCGCACTCGCCGATTCAACTCCCGCGGCCTTCAACCTCATCCGCATGACATTGGCCACAGTGCTGTTGGCCATCGTCTATCACCGCTCCTTTGGCGGGCTTCGTCGCACCTACATCGCCGCCGGTGCAATCGTTGGTCTCTGTCTCGCCGCGGGCTATCAGTTTCAGACCATCGGCCTCGTCCGCACCACGCCATCCAAATCCGCCTTCATCACCGGACTCGTCGTGGTGCTTGTCCCGCTCTTCTCCGTGGTGCCCGCGCTTCGTCCGCCCGGCGCGCGCCCGCCGCGATGGAACGCCTTCCTCGGCGCGGTCTTCGCATTCATCGGCATCCTGCTCATCACCGCGCCTGCGGCCGCAGGCGCATCCGGCGCATCCGCGCTTCTGCCGGACTTCTCCACCATCAACCTCGGCGACATCCTCACCTTCGGCTGCTCCATCGCCTTCGCCTTCCACTGCATCGCACTCGGACATACGTCACCGCGCATCCCGTTTCAGCCACTGGCGATTTTGCAGGTTGGCTTCTGCGCCGTGTTTATGGCCATCAGCCTGCCCATGATCGAGCGGCCCCACATCCACGTCACGCCGCGTCTCATCGTCGCGCTCATCGTCGCTGCCGCTCTCGCCACCGCCGCGGCGTTCTCCGTGCAAAGCTGGGCGCAGTCGATCCTGCCTTCGACGCATCTGGCGTTGATCCTGGCTCTCGAGCCCGTCTTCGCCTGGATCACTTCTTTTCTCGTCACCGGCGAGCATCTTGGACTCGTCCCCGCCACCGGCGCCATCCTCATCCTCGCCGGAATCGCCTTTACGGAACTCGTCCCTCAGCCGCACATCCCTACCGCACACGAAGCCTGAACAATCGCCAGTCGGCTGCGATTGCTTGCACGCGTAACTCAAGCTGCAAACGCCGCGCCAGCGCCGTCACGGGATTATTGTGTCCCGTCCCCGGAAAACAGAACGCATCAGGTCTTGCCAATTTTTTGCTCCGGGTATCGGATTTGGGCGTGATTCCTTGCACAGCGCCGCAGTTCTTTGCGGAACAAAGAAACCGGAACACGAATGTATTGGCTTCGAATCAAACTTTCGTCATGGGTTCCGGAAGTCCACGTTACCGATTCCTCAACGGGACCTCGATCTTTGTCTCCGACCACGGAACCCTGCGCTATACTCCCGCATATCCCAGGGAAAGGTAAGCAAAATGCGCACCATGTACGGCAATTTGCGGGGACCCTCGCGGCTTCTTGCCGTATCCGCGACCATTCTGCTCATTGCGTCCGCCTTGCTCGGTGTGGAAGCGGGCATCATGATGATTCTGGGTCCTGCCCGAAACATCGTCCTCAGGCCATTTCTCCTGCTCGGCTATCTTGAAGCGTGCGCGATGTTCTTCTCGCTGCTCGGCATCGTGGTATCAATCATCGGCATTGTCTTCTATCGCCCCTGGCTCTACATCAGCGAGAAAATCTACATTCATCGCGCCCGTCGTACCGCCCAGGTCAGCGACCAACATACGTACTTCGAAGACGTCTGCACTGCTCCAGCCATCCCCATTTACAACCCCGAAGAAGACGGCGCCCCCGACTAAGCGTTGCGTCCCTAAGTCCCCAGTCCCTTAGTCCCTGGTCCCTCAGTCCCTAAGTCCCTGGTCCTCAGTCCCCGTCTTTTCATCTTCCCGCCGGCTCCGGCGAGTCTGCCAGGGCATACGCCAGCACTGCCATGATCGCCGCATTTTCATTCAGGTGTTTCTCATCCACCTTGTCAAACGTATCCGCCGCGGTGTGGTGATAGTTGAAGTAGAACCGGCTGTCCTGAACCGGAGCAAAGCTCGGAACGCCCTTTTGCGTGAGCCCCGCAATGTCCTCGCCCGTCTCTGGCGTGGCCACCAGTTGCCCCGCGCCATTGGCATCCAGCACATGCGCCACGGGCCGCAGCCATCGCCCCAGATCTGGATTCCCCGCATAAAAAATTCCCGTCGGATGATCGGCTCCCAAGTCGCTCTCAATCGCTCCCACGTGATTCCCAAACTCCGCGGCATGATCCTTCAGGTAAGCGGCCGCGCCCTCCGAACCTTCCTCCTCGCTCATCCACGCAATCATGCGCACCGTCCGTCGCGGATGAATCCCCAACTCCTTCATCAGGTGGATCGCCTGCATCGACACCACCACGCCCGCCCCATCATCAATCGCACCTGTCCCAAGATCCCACGAGTCCAGGTGTCCCGACACGATCACCACCTGCTCCGGATGCTCGCTTCCCTTCCAGTCGGCAATCACGTTATAGCTGCCGGCATTCTCAAAGGTTCTCGGCGTCAGCATCAGCCGCATCGTCACTGGCCCTTCCTTCGCCAGCGTCTCCAGCAAATCCGCATCCTCTGAAGTCACTGCCGCTGCCGGAATCTTCTCCACTCCCGGCGCGTACTCGGTCTCCCCGGTGTGCGGCAGCCGGAAATCCGCACCACCCACGCTTCGCACCAGCACCGCCGCTGCTCCCGTCGCCGCGCCCGCAATCGGCCCCGCGCCGCGATACACCACTCCGCCCGCATACGCATCAAGCCCGTGCCCCGTCGCGGCCAGTTCCTTATCGAAAGGATGGTTGAACAGCAGAATCTTTCCCTTCACCGCGCCCCCCGGCAGCGCATGAAGCTGATCCCAGTTGTCCACTACCACCACCTGTGCCGTAATCCCCTCCGGCGGAGTCGCGACGCTTCCCCCCAGCGCCGTCAGCAGGATCTTCTGCGTCGTTCCCTCAGGCTGCCCCGGCCACGCCGTCAGCTCGGCCGTCTCGGCGCCGCGCACCCAGTGCGGAACCTCCGCCTTCTCCAGCGTTACCTCGGCTCCCTGCGCGCGCATCTGTTCGGCAACCCATTCCACTGCCTTCTCTGCCTGTGGCGAGCCGCTCAGGCGCGGCCCGATATTGTCCGTCAAATGCCGCAACTCGTCATACGCGTAGTCGCTCTTCATCGCCGCATCGCGCAGCTTGTCCATCGTATGCAGTTGTTCATCACTCCACGCACTCTTTCCGCCCGCAATCATCGCGTTCAGCCTGTCCAGAAGCGACTGCGGAGACTGCGCCTGCCCCGCCGTCTGTCCCGTGCACAACTGCGCGCCAATTGCCACTGCGGCAACCGCAATCACCATGAATCTGCACCACTTCTGAGGGGAAGTCATGGCCGGATGTTAGCACGCCGGGTGCGACCGCCGGAGGTTCAGGAAACTGCAACACTCTTCCCCCCAATCACCGTCTATATAGCAGTGATTGAACGCATTCCTTCCTTAAGGGGAATCCCAACTGCCCATTTCCGCATCCGACGCTTAAGCTTACGAGCCGTTCTCTGCCGCACAAGGTCCGCGGCGTCAGTACGGTTCTATACTTAAGATTGGTGCATTAACTTTTTCTCAGCGATTTGGCTGAACGACTGAAGAGGTCATCGAACCATGAAATCCCTCCTCGCACGACTGCGCACGCACCGTCTTGCGTCGACATTCCTTTTGCTCGCAACCCTCTCTGCCGCCATTGTCGGCGGCTCCTTCGCGGCTCACGGTGTCCGCGGACAGGAAAGAACGAGCGACAGCAGCGATGCCACGCCCCTCAAGGTAGTCAACTCCTCCACCGAACCCAACGCGTTCGTAAAAATCGCCAAGGCGGTCGGACCCGCGGTGGTCAACATCAACACCCAGACGCTGCCCAAAGCCGCCGGCAACAAGGGTGGCCGCCGCCTCATCCCTCCCCACAATCGGGTCCAGCCCAACCCGCAAAACCCTGACGACAACAACCCTGACGACGATCAGGACCAGGCACCAGGACAGGGCGGACAGGGAGACAACAACTTCCAGGATTTCTTCAATCGCTTCTTCGGCGGCCAGAATCCCGATCAGGGCGATGGTGACGACGGTCAGGTGCGGGAATCCCTCGGCTCCGGCTTCATCGTCGACTCCAAGGGCTACATCATCACCAACAATCACGTGATCGAAAAAGCCGACAAGATTTACGTCAAGCTCTCTACCGATCCTGACTCACAGGACCTCGGTCGTCCGGCGCGCGTCATCGGCACTGACAAGGCCACCGACCTCGCCGTTATCAAGATCGAGACCAATTCCCCGCTGCCCACCGTAAAGATGGGCAATTCCGACCAGGCTGCCGTCGGCGACTGGGTAGAAGCCATCGGCAGTCCGTTCGCCCTCGCGCAGACGGTCACCGCGGGCATCATCTCCGCCAAAAACCGCACCATCGAGCCCGGTGTAGCCGGACAGTTTCAGCACTTCCTTCAGACCGACGCAGCCATCAACCCCGGCAACTCCGGCGGACCGCTGCTCAACATGAATGGTGAAGTCATCGGTGTCAACACCGCCATCTACACCCAATCGGCTGGATACCAGGGCATCGGATTCGCCATGCCCGCCAACACCGTCGTCTCCGTCTATAACGACCTCATCAGCCCGAGTCACAAGGTCACCCGCGGCTCAATCGGTATCTCCTTCCGCTCCGGCCTCTCCGGCGCGGTCAACCGCGTCTACGGATTCAAGAATGGCGTGCTCGTGCAGCAGGTACAGCCCGGCGGACCGTCCGACAAAGCCGGTCTCAAGCCCGGCGATATCATCACCACCATCGATGGCCGCAATATCAAGGATGGCGATGACCTCGTCAATGACATTGCCAGCCGTCGGCCCGGCTCCAGCATCCGTCTCGGATTCCTGCGCGACGGCAAGCCGCAGGATGCCACCGTCACCGTCGGAGACCGCGACAAGGTCTTCGCCGATCTTGGCGGCCAGCAGCAACAGGTCAATCCTGAAAACGGCGGCGATGTGGGCGAAAAGCTCGGCCTCGTCGTACGCCAGGTCTCCGACCAGACCGCGGGTCGTCTCCACACCTCGGGCGTCATCATCCAGTCCGTGCGCCCAGGATCCTTCGCCGATCTGTCCGGTCTCGAGCCTGGCGTCGTGATCATTCGCATCAACAAACATCCAACCGGTACAAAGGATCAGTTCGATGCCGTCGTCAAGAGCCTGAAAACCGGCGATGACGTGGTCTTCGAAATCATGGATCCACGCCATCCGGAGAATGGAATCAACTACGTAGGCGGAACACTGTAAGCATCACTTTAGCTGGGGAGGGCTGCGCCCACGCATCCCTCCCCAGCTCAACAAGGATAAAGGGTACGGGCTTTTGCCCGTACATCAACACCAACCCAAATAACTCGGGGGCTTTAGCCCCCCGCCAAGAAAAAGATGTTCGCCATCACAGACGGCACCCAGCCCGCAAAAGTACACCTGAACACATTGGACCTTGGTAACAAACTTGAACTTTCGTTTCAGAGCCCGACCTGATTCTTCTAGTGCCCGCCTCTTTTTGTTGGCACACTCAGTGGACGTTCGATAGAATTCGCTCCTGCGTCCAGGAATGATTCTTTCTCAGAGGTTTTCTAAGCATGCTTTTTTCCCGTGCAAGCCTGGCGTTTCTGTTATCCGCTGCGGTCGTGGCAGCCCCGGTTTTCGCCATCCCAGCGCATAAGAAGTCTTCGACAACGCACGCTCGCACAACTCACTCCGCTTCGGCCCACACCAGCAAGACCAGCTCAAAATCTCGCAAGGGCGCCAAGTCGCGCCACACCCGGTTGCGCGGCCAGCAGACCATTGACACCGCCCGCGCCACCGAGATCCAGCAGGCCCTCATCCGTCAGCACTATCTCGCGGGAGATCCCTCCGGCGAATGGGACAGCGCCACCGTCTCCGCCATGCGGAAGTACCAGTCTGACCAGGGTTGGCAAACCAAGCTGATGCCTGATTCGCGCGCCCTGAAAAAACTCGGCCTCGGCCCTGACTACTCCGACGCGATTAACGCCGCCGGCTCCAGCTTCGCCGACCCCAAGGCCGCTGGCGATATCCCTGCCGGGCAAGCCGCCGGCTTCGCCTCTGCCTCCGGCGTCAACCGCTGATCAAGTTCCTCCGCGAATCCAAGGCCGCCTTCCGGCGGTCTTTTTGCTGCACCCGCCTGCACGCTCCATTGGACACTCCAAAGGAACCATGTTACCCTCTTTGGAATATCCAAAGGAGAACTCGCTTGGGCGAAAAGAAATCCGACGTTCTGCAAGGAACCCTCGACTTGATGGTCCTCAAAACGCTATACGCCATGGGCCCTCTGCACGGCTTTGGCATCGCCCGGCGCATCGAGCAGCTCAGCGAAGATGTCCTCCAGTTGAATGAGGGTACGGTCTATACCTCGCTTCTTCGCCTCCAGCAGCAGGGATTCATTCGCTCCGGCTGGGGCACGTCCGAAAACAATCGCAAGGCAAGGTTCTACTCCATCACCGCGCAGGGCACCAGGCAGCTTAAGCGTGAAACCGAAAACTGGGAGCGCGTCTCCGGCGTGATCGAGCGCGTTCTGCGCCTCGAAAGGCAGGGCTGACCCATGAAGACTCTCAGGCTCTGGTGGAGCAAATTCAGAGGATCCTTCGCAAGCAGGCGCGAGCCAACCTTCGACTCCGAGATCCAGGAGCATCTCAACCTCCTCAGAGATCGTTTTCTCGCCCAGGGCATGAGCCAGGCGGATGCCGCTCGCGCCGCGCGACGCCAGTTCGGAAATGTCACGCAACTCAAAGAGCGTCAGCGCGACCAGCAGAGTTTTTTGCAGCCAGTCGAATGGTGGCGCGATATTCGTTTCGGTTGCCGGATGCTGCGGAAAAAACCCGGAACCAATGCCGCCGTAATTGTGGCTCTCGCACTCGGAATCGGGATGAACGCCGCGGTCTTCTCGTTTGTGAATGCGCTGCTGCTCCGCCCCGCACAGGGTGTAATGTCGCCGGGCAGCCTCTCTGAAGTTTGGCTGCACGCTCACAATGGCTCCGGCGTCCAGTCGTATCTCCCCTTTGATTACCCCGACTATGCCTACTTCCGAGACCACACCCATTCCCTTTCCGGTCTCCTGGCATTCGACGGCGATGGACATGAAGTCATCTGGAATCGCGCTGGAACCGGGCAGATCATTCAGGGCCAGCTCGTCTCAGGAAATTTATTCGCGCTCGCCGGCGTATCTCCCATCCTGGGAAGAGCCATCTCTCCGGAGGATGATCACCTCGGCGCACCGCGCTCCGTAGTCGTCCTCAGCCATTCATTCTGGCAAACCCAGCTCGCTTCAGATCCATCCATCGTCGGAAAGCAGCTGGTGCTAAACGGCGCCGCCTTCAACGTCATTGGAGTAGCGCCGGCCGGATTCTCCGGGCTCATGGTCGGCACCACTCCCGACTTCTGGACGCCAATCGCAAACAACGCCGTGTTCACGCACGACGACAATCGCATCTCCAATGCCGATTCTTATTGGCTCATCGTCGCAGGACGCGAGAAACCCGGCATCCCGCACACCCAGGTGCAGGCGGAGATGCAACTGCTGGCCAGCCAGGTTGCAAAGCATCATCCCGAGAACGAAAGCCCGCTCGATGCTCTTGTCTATCCCGCCACCCTGGTACCGGGTCCCTTTCGCGGATACGTCGCTGCCTTCACCGGTTTGTTGCTTGCGGTCTTTCTGCTTGTACTCCTCATTGCGTGTACAAATGCCGCCAGCCTGTTGCTTGCCCGTTCCGTAAGCCGTTCGCGCGAAATGGCGATTCGTTCCGCACTTGGAGCGCGCCCCGGCAGGCTCCTCCGCCAGCTACTCATCGAAAGCCTGATGCTTTCCTGCATCGCAGGAGTCGCAGCGGTCATGATCGCCTGGGTTGGGACCGGCTTGCTCCTGACATTAAAGCCGTCCAATATTCCCATATCGCTTGAGGTCCCGCTCGACTGGAGAGTTCTTCTCTTCACCCTTGCTGTCTCCGTCGGAACCGGCCTGATCTTCGGAATCGTTCCTGCACTGCGCGCCGCCAAGGTCGATCCCGCGCCTGTCCTGAAAGAAGAAACGCAGTCCGCGGGTCCCCGCAGATCGCGCCTACGCACCGCCCTTCTCATCGGCGAAATCGCGACCTGCGTCGTGCTCCTGTCTGCCGCATCCTTGTGTGTGCGCAGCCTCGTGCATGCCAGCGCCATCGATCCTGGATTCGACACCCATCACGTCGCGGTGGCCACACTCGATCCCGACAGCCTCGGCTACTCCGCTGAAAAAACCGCCGCCTTCTACACCCGTCTCCTCGATCGTGTGCGTGCATTGCCGGGAGTCACGTCTGCCAGCTATATCGACCATCTCCCTCTCGGCACCTCCCGGTCAGAGACCTCCGCTCAACTCACTCCGGGCAAGGATCCCGGCCAGATTCGTGCGGACATCTTTCGCGTCGAACCCGGCTATTTCAAAACCATGAGCATCCCGAAACTCAGCGGGCGCGACTTCACGCAGAAGGAAAGCGACGATGCCAAGGCCGGCGCCGTGGTCGTCAACCAGTTTCTCGCGCAGCGTCTTTGGCCCGGTCAGGACCCCATCGGCAAACGCCTCTACGTCGGCGACGATAAGACCTCCAGCGAGGTCGTTGGAGTCGTCAAGGGCGGCAAGTATCGCACCCTCGGCGAATCCCCTGTCGCCGTCCTCTACCGCGGAGAGTTGCCCGGGCAAAGAACCATCGTCGTCCGCACTTCAGGCGATCCCCGGTCACTCATCGACGAGATCCGCAAGCAGGTTCAGATTGTCGATCCGCTGATGGCCGCCACCAACCTCCAGACCATGCAGGACTTCATGGCCCTCCCAATGTTCCCGGCGCGCACCACCGGCCTCCTGCTCGGCTTCTCCGGCACTCTCGCCCTGCTGCTTACCACCATCGGCCTCTTTGGTGTCATCGCTTACATCGTCTCGCAGCGCACTCACGAGATCGGCGTCCGTATGGCACTGGGAGCACGGCGCACCGATGTGCTGAAACTCGTCATGCGCCAGGGATTGCAGTTGGCCGTCATCGGACTGGTCATCGGCCTCACCGCGGCCTTCTTTGCCGTTCGTCTGCTCTCGCCGCTGCTCTACGGAATTGGCGCCAACGACCCGCTCACCCTGGCCTCTGTCTGCATAGGATTGGCCGTTGTCGTCATGCTCGCCTGCTATATCCCGGCGCGTCGCGCCATGCAGATCGACCCCGCCTCCGCCCTGAGATACGAGTAAGTTTTCTCCAGCACAGTCGGAGACTTTAGGCCTTAATGGAGGATGAAGGGCACAGGCTACAGCCCATACATTAGGCCTCGGCCTTGAAGGGTACAGGCTTCAGCCCACACATTAGGCCTCGGCGCCTTGAAGGGTACAGCCTTCAGCCCATACATTAGGCCTCGGTTTTGAAGGGTACGGCCTTCAGCCCGTACATTAGGCCTCGGCCTTGAAGGGTACAGGCTTCAGCCCATACATTAGGCCTCGGCGCCTTGAAGGGTACGGGCTTTAGCCCGTACATTAACACCGACCCAATAAGCCGGGGGGCTTTAGCCCCCGAGGGATCTCTCTTTGCCCTGAGACCATCACTGCGCAACGCGCAGGACTTCCCCCAACCTCTTCAGTCCTGCCGATGAAGGGTTAGGCCTCGGCTTTGAAGGGTACGGCCTTCAGCCCATACATTAGGCCTCGGCGCTTTGAAGGGTACGGCCTTCAGCTCATACATTAGGCCTCGGCGCCTTGAAGGGTACGGGCTTTAGCCCGTACATTAACACCGACCCAATAAGCCGGGGGGCTTTAGCCCCCGAGGGATCTCTCTTTGCCCTGAGACCAGACTTCCCCCAACCTCTTCAGTCCTGCCGCATCGTCGCCCCTCGTCTCTTTCCCATGGACTTCCAAGCAGGTGCAAACTTATACTCGCATTTCTGTCCCAGATCGTTTGGAGATAAATGTGACCCGAACACATCGTTGGTCCGCTGTTCTTTTGCTCGCCGTCATCGCCCCGTCAATCCCGCTTTTTAGTCAACAATGGAAAGCCCCCACCACCATGAAGAAGCTTTCCAACGGCCTCACCGTCGTCGTCTCAGAGGATCACTCGGCCCCCACCTTCGGAATCTGCATCAGCTACGGCATCGGCTTTCGTCTTGAGCCCGAAGGGCGCACCGGCTTCGCGCATCTCTTCGAGCACCTCATGTTCGAAGGCACGCCCAACGCCTCCAAAGGCGTCCTCGATCGCGTCGTTGAAGGCGGCGGTGGCGCACTCAACGGTGACACGCGCTACGACTTTACCGAGTACATCGAGACTGCTCCCATCTCCGCTCTCGACCCGTTGCTCTGGCTCGAAGCCGACCGCCTGAAGACCCTCGACTTCTCTCCGAAGAATCTCGAGAACCAGCGCAACGTCGTCGAAGAAGAAGTCCGCGTCAACGTCCTCAATCAGCCCTACGGACTCTTCTTCGCCATCGACCTGCCCGGCAAGGCGTTCGACACCTATCCCAACGCCCACAACTTTTACGGCGAATTCAAAGACCTCGATGCCGCGAAGATCGAGGACGTCCAAAAGTTCTACGAACAGTACTACACACCTGGAAACGCAGTGCTCGCCATTGTCGGCGACGTCAAGCCCGACGAAGTCTTCGCCAAGGTCGACAAGTACTTCGCCTCAATTCCTCCGCGGCCCACTCCGCCCAAGGCCAAGGTCGATGAACCTCCGCAGACGGCCGAGCGCCGCTCCAGCGAAACCGACAAACTCGCCAAGGTTCCCGCACTCGCCATCGGATACCGCATGCCTCCGCCCCACTCGCCTGACGCACTGGCGGGAGCCATCGCCGGAGAACTCCTCCACAACGGCGATGCGTCCCTGCTCTATCAGTCGCTGGTAAAGCAGAACCAGGTTGCTCTCTCGGTCGACGGCGGCGTCAACTGGCCCCTCGGCACTCCGTTCGAGTACAACGGACCGACGCTGATGACCTCGTTCGTCGTCTACCCGCCCAACGTCACTGAGGATAAGGTGCTCGTCGCCTACGATGCAGCCGTAAGGGAACTCGCCGACAAGGGTCCGACCCAGCAGGATCTCGACCGCATCGTTGCCAAGATGCAGTCCGATCTCTACGGCAATCTCGAAATCCCCATCTCCCGCGCGTCAGCCCTCTCCCACGCGGTACTCTTCGACGGCAACTTCGACTCCGTTTATGACGTGCCCCAGCAGCTCGCCAAGGTCACACCCGCACAGGTTCGCGCCTTCGCAGCAAAATATCTCGTCTCCACCAATCGCACCATCATCGATCGCGTGCCGGCGTCCGGCGGCGAAAAGGGAGCAGGAAAATGAGAAAACTCGCCATCTTTGTTTCCGCACTCACCTTTGTCGTATCGCTGCCCGCGCAAAAAGCTCCTCTACCCAAGGACCTGCCACCCTACGGCCCTGAAACTCCGCTGCGCGCGCCCGACGTAAAGACGGCCAAGCTCGACAACGGCCTGACCGTGTGGCTTGTCTCCGAGCCGGGATTTCCCAAGGTCGCGCTAACCCTCATCGTTAAGGGCGGAGACGCGTCCGACCCCGCCGATAAGGCCGGAATCTCCGATCTTCTTGCCAGGACCGTCAACCAGGGCACCCGAACGCGCAACGCCCGCCAGATTGCCCAGGACATCCAGGCCGCGGGCGGCGACCTCAGCGTTAATGCCGGCAAGGATTCCATCGCCCTCTCCACCAGCTTTCTCAGTTCAAAAGCTGAAAAGGCGCTCGCCGTCTTTTCTGACGTCGCCCAGAACCCATCCTTCCCTGCCGACGAAGTCTCCCTCGCCAAACGCAACGAGATTCAAAGCCTGCATCAGCAGGAAGCGAATCCGTCATTCCTGGCTTCGCGCGCCATGGCTAAAGCCCTCTACGGCGACCACCCTTATCACGTGATCACCCCCACTGAAGCCGTCGTCAACGCCGCAACTCCTGACGACCTCCGCTCTCTCTACACGGCTCGATTCCGCCCCGACCAGGCCCTCGTTGTGGCTGTCGGCGACTTCGAAAACGACAAAATGCTGGCTGCCATCAAGAGTCACTTCGAAACTTGGAAGCCTGCCGCTGGAGCGCATGCAGAGGCGGTGCCTGCAGTTTCTTCAACGCCGCAGCATGCCATCTTCATCGTGCCCCGGCCCGGCTCTGTCCAGACCACTCTGAACGTTGGCTTCTTCGGCCCCCTGCGCAGCGATCCCGATTACGAAGCCGTCCTGGTGGCCAACGCCGTCTATGGCGGCACCTTTGGATCGCGCCTGGTCACAAACATCCGCGAAGACAAGGGCTACACCTACTCTCCGGGTGCCGGATACACCACCCAGAGTTCCGCGGCAACTCTGGTCACACGCGCCGACGTGCGCAATGCAGTCACCGGACCAACCCTCAACGAAATCATCTATGAGTTGAATCGGATGGTCACCACATCGCCGACCAAAGATGAGTTGCAGCAGGCCGAGCGTTTCCTCGTCGGCATTGAAGCGATCCGCTTGCAGTCGCGCGGCGCAGTGGCCGGCGAACTGGCAAATCTCTGGCTCAAGGGACTTCCCCCTGAGGAGATCGGCGTCTACGGCCGCAAAGTTGCTGCCATCACCGCTGACGATGTCGATGCGGCCGCCCGCAAGTACTTCCCAGCCGCCCGGACCACCATTGTCGCCGTCGGCCAGGAGAAGGTGATTCGCGACGCACTTACCCCCTTCGGCATCCCCATCCAAACCGCGCCCTGATAAGAGGTGGCGGGTGGCCCAAATGCCAAAAGGCGATGTAGATTCCATGCACAACATTGGGTGCCCCAGGTCCCTCGCATTTGGGGACCTGGGAAACTCGCGATCTCTTGAGAAACCTGGTTACACACACCCACTGGGATTGAGAGTCGTGGAATGCGTCTAGCACTCTCAGTTGTCAATAGCCCGGTATCCTCAAATCCACCCCATCCGCCTCATTGCATTCAGGATATTTTCTCTCTGAAATTTGCAAGTTATTTCCACGAATTCCGTAGACTTGTTTCAGATGAGCAAAGTGGCACGGTCAAGGTTTCGGTCCGCCCGCTTTTTGAGACAAAACTATTTCGGGGTCACAACCCATCCATCGCTAAGTCCTTAGTTTTGACGATTTTAGATCATAACTCCTTTGTTTTCAATCATTTACCGGACCCCCTTCGACAGCTAAGTCCCACCGAATCAAGAACTTGCTTCGAAAACGCGAAAAAAAACGGTGCCGGGTACGTCCAGGTCCCTCGCATTTCGTGACCTGGGATAGCACGAACCACACCCTCATCGTGTCTTTTTCTGGATGTACGAATTTATGGTTACCAAAACAACCCTTCTGAAGGGCTCCGCATCGCAATCGTTATCGGAGCAGGAATTATGAAGTTGATCGATCACGCAAGACTCGTTCAGTCCCTTCAGGACACATCTCAGTTGGTCGCTTGCAATATCGATCCGGAAAAACATCCCGCCACCCAGCAGTTGCAGCGCTCCATTGCCATGCTCTTGGGTGAACTGAACAGGGACTGGTCAGAACTCGTACCCCGGGAATCGGCCTCGCCCAGCGTCGGCATCCCCGACTGACCGTAGCGCTCAGATCCCTTCCCCAGGCAGGCAATCTGCAAACTTGGATCCTGTCTATGCCTCCTGCCTGCACGTCAATTTCCCCGCTGTTTCACCCCCCATGGTACCCAGAAGGTGACTAGAGCGAAGCAGATCACCGCCCTGCGCGTGCTACCCTTCGACCATCAGTGGCCAACTTCGAAAAAGCCCCGGCGGAGGTCCAGGAGATCCTGTCCAAGCCGATTCAGCAGCTTGGCTTGAAGCTGGAAGGCTCTCCCCTTGAACGCTTCGTCCACCAACTCTATGAAGAACTGAACGCCAAGGGACTTCACCGATTCCGCCCCCGCTGTTACCTCACCGATGAGTGGGGCTGCCCCAATATGGAGCCCGTCATCGGCATCCCGTTCTACCTTGCCGATCCCAAACTGCAGCGCCTCGAATCGGAAATGAACGACATTGAAGACGTGCGCCAGATCATGATGTACATGCGCCACGAGGCGGGCCACGCCCTCAATTACGCCTACGCCCTCTACAAAACCGAAGAATGGCGCAGTTTGTTCGGTCCGTTCCGCCGCCCTTATCGCGACAACTACAAACCGGTTCCCTTCTCGCGCCAGTTCGTGCGCCACATGGAGGGCTGGTACGCGCAAAAGCATCCCGACGAAGATTTCGCTGAAACCTTCGCCGTCTGGCTCACGCCTCGCTCCAACTGGCGCAAGCGATACAAGGGCTGGGGCGCGATGAAAAAACTGCTCTACATGGATCGCATTGGCCATCAGCTTCGCGACGCCGAACCCGTGGTCTCTCACGGCGATACCGACATCACCGTTGATGAAATGGCGGTCACCGTCGGCGAGTTTTATCAGCGCGCCCTCGATCAGCAGCTCACTCCCGGCGAACTTCCTCTCGAAACCGATCTGCGTGACATCTTCAACGTGTCGAAGCGCCGCAGAAAAAATGTTCGTCCCGCGGTCGATGTTCTTCACGAAAATCGCAAGGTGCTCATCGACAAAGTAAATTACTGGACCGGCGTTCAACGTCCGCTGGTAAAGAAGTTGGTGGAGACCATCGAATCGAAAGTCAGCGACCTCGGCCTGCGCGCCGACATAAAATGTGAGAGAGACTATCTCACCGAAGTCACCGTGTACGCGACGGCGCTGGCAATGAACTACATAACTCGGGGCAAGTTCATTCTGCCTTGATGGATGCTTTGGGCCCACACAAAAAAGCTGTAGAGGATGCATGGCAAATCTCAAAGTAACGATTCTCCACGACGTCTGGGAAGAAGGCCCGCCTGAGCCCGAGCCGGAGCCGGTCAAGGCGCCGCGCGGCAAGAACGGCAAAGGTCGAAAGAAGAAGAAAGATCCGCTGCACGACCGCGAAGAGATCTTCGAGGCTCTGACCAAGCTCGGACATCAACCTTCCTATTACGTCCTCGACGGCAAAAATCAATCCCTGCTTGCGCTCGCCCGCTGCGGCGCCGATCTCATCTTCAATCTCACCGAGTCCTACGCCGGCGACGACAAGATGGACAAGAACCTCGTCGCCTATCTCGAACTGCTCCATATTCCCTACACGGGCGGCGGTCCGCAGGCTCTCTATCTCGCGCAGGACAAGTCGATCGCCAAAAAAATCTTCGACTTTCACAAGATCAAGACACCCGACTTCGCAACCTCCTACAAGGGCCGCACCGATCACTCCCACGACATCGAGTTTCCGCTGATCGTCAAGCCCGTCTCTGAAGACGGATCCATCGGCATCGACAACGGCTCCGTCGTCGACAGCGTGAAAGAGCTGATGGAGCGCATCCACTACATCCACGAAGAATTCGACAGCCCCGCGCTCATCGAGGAATACATCGAAGGCCGCGAAATCTACGCATCCGTGATCGGTAACGACAATGCCGAGGTACTTCCGCTCATCGAACTCGACCTCTCCAGGCTTCCCAAGGGAACTCCGCGCATCGCCGGTCAGGACGTGAAGTTCGATCACGACACCGAGGCTTACAAGGTCACAAAGTCCGCGCCCGCCGAAGACCTTGACGAGGACACCACCAAGAAACTCCAGGACACCGCGCTGGCCGCTTATCGCGCTCTCAAGCTTCGCGACTACGGACGCATCGACATGCGCCTGAACAAAAAAGGCCAGGTCTACGTCATCGAGGCGAATCCAAATCCATGGCTCGCCAGCGCCGCCGAGTTCGCTATGTCCGCCAAAAAAGCTGGCTACTCCTACACCGACATGATCGACAAGATCGTTGAACTAGCCCGCGCCCGCTCCATGTGATCCAACACCCGGTCGCCGGGCCCGCAGCATCACTGCGATTCAGGCCATTGAATCCCCAGAGAAGCGCACTCGAAACAAAGAACTTGCTCTTGTTTACGTGGTATCATCTCCGGAAGTCACTGAACTGCCGTGAAGGTTTTTGATTGGTTCAGCGCTCCTGAGTCGGGCAGCACTTACCTCTTTCCCCATGAAATGACGGTCGTCGAGGTAGTCCTATGCCTGGAATTTTTATCAGTTACCGGCGCGAAGACAGTTCCGCGTACGCTGGTCGCTTGTACGACCACCTGGTCGATCGTTTCGGCAAAGACCTTGTCTTCATGGATGTCGACAGCATCGAACCAGGCGTCGACTTCATTGAGGTTCTCCAGAATACCGTCGGCTCCTGCGATGTCCTGATTGCCGTAATCGGAAAGCATTGGCTCATGGCAACCGATGAGGATGGTCGCCGCCTCGACCACCCCGAAGACTTGGTCCGGATAGAAGTTGCCACCGCGTTGAGCCGGAATGTTCGTGTCATACCTGCGCTCGTTGCCGGTGCAACCATGCCCGCCAGCCACGAACTGCCCGAGGCACTTGTGTCGCTCGCGCGCCGCAACGCCATCGAAATATCCGATACATCTTTCGTCCCCTGTCTCACCCGGCTGATTGAATCGCTGGAGAAAATCCTTCCTGAAGATCTGACAACTCCTGCGATCAAACCCCACCTCGGGACTGGCTCTGCCCCTCAAACTCGAGTTCCAAATCATGCGCCTCTCAGCCAGCCTGCCGCTCCTCCTCAAATGGTGTCGCCGATGGAGAAGATACCCAGGTGGCGAAAATGGCTGTTGCTCTATCGCCCTTACAGCTTCGGCGGCATCGTTTGTAGGCTGCTGTTTTTCACAACTCTCATACTCGATCTCACTGCCACCTTCCAAACATTTCCTCAGGGAGCATACAAAGACGGCGGATCGTGGGGTGCGCTTGGCTTCATGATCTTGATGGCTTTCTGCTTTTCTGGTGGAGCGCAATGGTCCGACGAACGGGCCATCCAGAAAAACAGTTTTAGCTACGGCCGCTCGAACTGAGATTTTCTTCTCGCAAACTGCTGAAATGCGTTCTCGTTCCTGCCTGTCAGGCGATCCTCGAATCCCTCTTCGCCCACGGCTCGCGCCCGTCGTCGTTCGAAATGTCAACCCCCCTCCCCTTCAACCGCGGCCCAACTCACTCATTCCAAACGAAAGATTCCGGCAATAATATACTTGACGAATCAAGTCTGATTTGGCATACTTGAAAACATGAAAGCCCCAAAGACCCTTCAAGACGCGATCCTCTACTTCAGCGATGCGGATAACTGCCTTAACTACATGGTAGATAGCCGCTGGCCTGATGGCGTCATTTGCCCCACTTGCGAACGCAAAGACCCTGCCTACCTGAAGACTCAGAAGAAATGGCAGTGCAAAAGCGCCCACGCCAAGCGCCAGTTCACCGTCAAGGTGGGAACGATCTTCGAGGACTCGCCTCTGGGCCTTGAGAAGTGGCTTCCGGCAGTGTGGATGATCGCAGGGGCGAAGAACGGAATCAGCAGCTATGAACTTCACCGCGCTTTGGGCGTGACTCAGAAGACCGCATGGTTCATGCTTCACCGGATTCGTGAGGCAATGAAGAACGGTTCCTTCGTGAAGATGGGCGGACCCGTGGAAGTGGATGAGACTTTCGTCGGTGGCAAGATTCGCAACATGCATCGGTCCAAGGTTCGCGCAAAGTACATCGGACGGCCCGTACAGGGAACCTCTGCAAAAGCGATTGTGATGGGAATGCGCGACCGGGAAACTCGGCAGGTTCGCGCCAAGGTGATTCCCAACGTGAACCGCGAGACCCTGCAAAACGAGATTCTCAATCACATCGAAAAGAAGTCCACCGTCTACACCGATGCGGCACAGGGTTATTACAAACTCGCAGAGAAGGATTTCATTCACGATACCGTTAACCACATCGAAGAGTACGTTCGCGGACAGGTTCACACGCAGGGCATAGAGAACTTCTGGAGCCTCTTGAAACGGACCCTGAAGGGCACCTACGTTGCTGTTGAACCGTTCCATCTTGATCGTTACGTCTCCGAACAGGTTTTCCGTTTCAACACTCGCGCAACCAAAGACAATCCGCTGACCGATGCTGATCGCTTTGCCGCGCTGTTGATGCAGGTTGCGGGTAAGCGCCTCACCTATGCCGAAGTAACCGGCAAGGTGGGAGCCGCCGAGAACTTCTAGCGTTCCGACCCTGAAGCGCGGTCCGAAGCCGAAGAAATAGCCTTCGGCTTTCTTCCACGCTTGCGCTGTCCTTTTGCTTTCCTTTCCGCAGTGTGCGTTTGAATTTCCGCATCCACTGCGGCTTTGACGGCATTCGGGTCAGCGCGAAGAATCTTCTTCATCGCGCTATCGAACGTCTGGAAACCTTCAGTTTTGTTCTTCACGTTTTTTCTCCTGCACCATGCGAGCGGTGTTTCCGGCCACTTTCTTTATTGCATCTTCCAAGTAATCCTGGATGGGGTATGTTCCTCCGCGCGTCAGAAATGTCAGTAGATCATTGAAGCGTGGATCCGGAGGCCGCTCAGTCTTGAAGCGCCGCGAAACGTAAGACAAAATATCAGATGCCTGTAGGGCTGGGTGAAATGTGTCCTTACAGAAAGAAAGCTGATCGACTCTCAGTGGGATGCGCTCAAACTTAGACTTCAAGTGTGGCGGAATCGTGGGAAACTCAATCATCTTCTGCAAAGTCCAATATGATTTGTAGTACTCAAATGCCTGTTCCTGATCGTCATCAATGCAGGCTGCGAGCATCCCGCTTTTGTCTACTTGCTCCACAACATCTAGCGCGGCCATCATCGCATGCTGGAACAGGTAGACGTTACAGTCCGCATAGGTCACGAGGAAGTCTTCCGGCTTTGCATCTCGAACTGCTCTATATGCTCCCGTATCGATCACGCTGCCTACGGAAGCAACGCTCGATTGCGCGATCAATGTGCAAAATTCGTTCAGCATGTTATCCCGAAATTCTTCCCAGCGGTCCCCCATTTTTTCAACCCTTTTACGCACCTTAGCCCACTTCTCATCTCTTTCTGGAACCATGATTTTAGACATGTGCAATGGGGGCACATTCCACTTGAGTTGTAATTGCGACCACGCTTGCCCGAATCGTTGCCACTCATCTACTGTTGCGACGTAGCCACACAAAGCTGCATGGCCGGGTTGATGAACCTTTCCGCTTTCATCGAGGAAAAGGGCAAAATACATAAGCCAACGCTCCTGCCCCGCCGCAATGGGTGAAGCAGGGCTAAACATACCCAACGGTCGGGAATAGCTAATCATCGGCCACCCCCAACTGATTCGTCAAGTATATTATTGCCAAGATTCCTGCTCCCGATTTGCAACCTATTTCCCCTCGAGCGCGCATACTAGGAAATGAATCGGGTGAATACCGAATCGATCGAATTCCGCGCCGGAGGCGCATCGGTCCAGATCGGCAAAAAAGGCGGTCGACTCCAAAACGATGAATGTCACGAACTAGTCGACGCCCGCTACCAGCACCCGCCGTTCTCGCCTCCGCTCACTCGAATCATTCTTGCGAAGGTGCAACCGGCGGGGCTATCACATGCCCCCCGAGCGCTCTTAATTCAACGGCCGGAATCTCCTGGCACGCCAGCATCATCGCGATCTGTCCACCATGATGAAGATCGTGCGACATAATTCGCCACAGCGTCCATTGATTCGACACGATGTATTGTGTGCCACGAAATTTGTGACGATACGTCCGAAAGAGATCTTCAACCGTCCATTCTTCCAGGACCCGGTGGATCGGCTCCCATGACAGCGCAAGCCAGTGGGACAGAGCCTCGCTTTCATCGGATCCCACCGAATCTTCCACCACGTGGCGAGCTCCATCGGAATCGGTATACCAGCGCGGAACCTGGTGACATACGTCCTCGATTCCCGCAGCGCTCATTCGCGATAGCCACGTGATTCTACCCAGGCTGAGATGACGAATGATTTCGCCCAGTGAGCGAACTCCCGGAGCGGGTCGCCACAGCAACTGTTCGGTTGTCAGCGGTTCGATCGCGTGCAGAATGCTTGTCTGATAGCCGTTCCAACCTTCAAAAATGGAGCCAAGCTTCGACATGATTTGAGTCTTTCACATGGCATCAGGGCATCGCCGATTCGCCTGCCCCCGGTTTAACTCAACCCAAACGATCACGATTAGGAGCTGATTGCGTAGTTCGCCCGATCTCGTTACCTGCGTTATCCATCGGCGCAATTTGAGCGGACAGAATCGCCCTCAATCGATGTCCAATGAGTCATGAGCATCTGGGCACAAATCCCGGTCCCCGGCCCTGTTAGGTTTTCTGCCCTTCCGCTGCTCTTCCTGTGTCTTCCCTCCTCACTGCCGATTGCTCAAGCGCCCACCGCTGATATCCCGGCGACCGCCGCTGCCGGCAACTCCCAGGCACAATTCGAACTCGGCAACCAGTATTTCGCTTCACGCTACGTGACACTCGATTACGTCGACATGCTGGCCTGGTACCGAAAATCCGCAGCCCAGGGCTATGCGCCGGCGCAGAATCAACTCGGCGCCATGTACGAAAACAACCTCGGCGTGCCGCAGGATTACAAGCGCGCAGCAAGCTACTACCGCTTGGCCGCGAACCAGGGGTTTGCAGAGGCGCAATTCAACCTGGCGGATTTATTCGAATCGGGCCATGGCGTTAAGCGGGACTATAAACAGGCCCTCACCTGGTACCACAAAGCCGCCGACCAGAATCTTTCCGCCGCCGAAAAACAAATCGGCTACTTCTACCAGTGTGGATTTGGAGTCAAGCGTGATTTTGCCCAGGCGATGACCTGGTATCGTCGCGCCGCCGACCACGGCAACGCTGACGCCGAAAACCAGTTGGGATATATGGCCGAAGAAGGATGGGGCCAGCCACAGAGTTACGACGAAGCCCTTTCATGGTTCTACAAAGCTGCATCCCACGGCAGCAACCAGGCTGCGGAGAACATCGGCTACATCTTTCAGCATGGCACTGGCGTGAAAGCCGATTTTCAGCAGGCGATGTCCTGGTTCATACAAGCCGCCGCGCAAGGAAACGGTGATGCCGACAACCAGCTCGGCTGGATGTATCAGTTCGGACAAGGTGTTCAGGTCGATAATGCCAGGGCTTTAACCTGGTATGGTGTGGCAGGCGACCTGGGAAATACCAAGGGGCAGAACAATCGCCGCAGTCTCACTGACGATCTCGAAGACGACGGCGGAGAATCGCAGAACGCCACCGGCTCAGTCACCGACGCGGCCATCGCGCAGGCGCAGCGCTGGGAAGAAATCAGGGATCTTCAACGTCGCATTGATGCCGATGAGGCCCATGCCGTGTACCAGAACGAATTCGCCGACCAACTCGAACACATCGGACACGGTAAAAGCGCTGCCATGACCCACATCTTCAATACGATTGGAAGTACCGCCGCTGTCCAGCACCGCGCCGAAGCTCAAAAGGCTCAGGCCGAGGCGGTGCAGCTCCACAATCAGCTGGCCCAGATCGAAGGTCCAACTCAATCCAGCATCGCCCTCCCCGGCCCCTGACGACTTACAGCCATCGGCTGCCGGTAACGCGAAGATCGATAGTTCACTGCGTGCGCCATCCTTCAAGTTAGTTGCATCAGCCAAGCAGCAGGTGTACTCCTAAGGACGCACGTCAGCAGGAGAACCGGCTATGAGATCACGAGTCGCCGGAATTCAGGTTTCGGATCTCAACAAGCGCGCTATTTGCGCCATGAGTCATCGTTCCATCCTGCTCAACTTCTGCTCGAGAGCCTTGCTGGCCATTCCGGCAATACTGGCGCTCACGTCATTCCGATTCGGCGCGGCGCAGACTCAATCGACAACTCCGAACTCCGCAGCACCGGTATCCAACCACGAGCAGTCCGCATTGCAGTTCGATGTCGTCTCAATTAAGCCCACTCCCTCGAGTGATGACAAAACCCTGATCCAGCTACCTCAGGACAGCTCTTCGTTTCATGGCGCTCCCGTGCTGATCGTCCTTGAGACGGCCTTCGGAGTCGAAGATGACCGCATCATCGGCGCACCATCGTGGGTAAACACAAATCGCTACGACATCGAAGCGAAGGTTGCTCCGGAAGATGCGCCCAGGCTGAACAAATTGAATGGCAAGGACCGGAACGCCATGCTCATTCCTGTTCTCACTGATCGCTTCCACCTGAAGTATCACCACGAGACCCGCGAACGCCCAATCTATGCTCTGGTCATTGCGAAGGGCGGACCCAGGTTGACCAAGGGAGAGCCACCTCCTCCAGGTGGATACGAGCCAGACAACGGAGAACCCAAAAACCCATCCAAAGAACACTTCAAAATCATGACGGTGCCGGGCCGCATTGAAGCGGACAGCATCCCCATGTACGTGCTTGCGGACCAACTGACCCGGCTCCATGCCCTTGGTCGCAGAGTGGTTGATAAGACCGGGCTGACCAGAAACTATAACTTCACGCTGCGGTGGACACCGGACAATCCGCTGCCGCCAGTGTTGAATGCCTATTCCCCCGGCAGTATTGAAAGCGGCTTGGCACACGCGCAAGATGAGACGGATAGCACTCCATCGTCGCTTGTCACCGCAATTCAGGAGCAACTTGGGCTCAGGCTTCAACAAGAGAAGGACCGCGTTGACGTGATCGTGATCGATCACATCGATCCTCCTTCACCCAATTGACCAACGACCGAAGCATAACGACAATCGGATCGCAACAAAGATGGATTCGATTTTCATCGATCCATCCGCCCAGATGCACCGCTACAAAATCCTGATTTGACATCCATACTAAGATGTCTATATAAAGATATCTTAGTATGGCCAAGACTGACGCCCTGCAAGGTTCACTCGATCTGCTCGTGCTCAAGATACTGTCGCGGCGACCGCGACTGCACGGCTACGCCATCATGGCTGCCATCGCCAGCACATCCGGCGAAGTACTGCGCGCAGAAGAGGGCTCGCTCTACCCCGCGCTGTACCGGATGGAGGAAGCGGGCTGGATTCGCGCCGAGTGGATCAAGAAAGACTCCGGTCGCCGCGCCCGTATCTATGACCTGACCGCCGCCGGAAAAAAGCAACTGGGTGCGGAAGAGTCGCGCTGGCAGTCCGTCAGCTTGGCAATCAATCGGGTTCTCCGGGAGGCATGACATGTCGTTGTGGTCACGTATCTCGAATGCCGTGCGCGGCGAGCGCTTGAACCGCGAGATCGACGAAGAGTTGCAGTCACACATTGAAGAAGCCATTGCCTCAGGACGAGACCCCAGGGACGCGCGCCGTGCATTCGGCTCCACGCTGCATGCCCGCGAGACGAGCCACAGTATTCGTGCCGCAGGATGGCTCGAGTCTCTTCTCGCCGATGTAACTTTTGGCTGGCGGCAGCTGTGCCGCAATAAAGTCGCATCCTCCGCCGCCGTGCTTTCCCTTGCTCTCGGCATCGGCTCCTGTGTCGCGGCCTTCCGTCTTATCGATGCCCTGCTCTGGCGTCCGTTACCCATCTCCGGCTCCAGCAATCTCTATGTCCTCTCCCGCAAGATGACCGGCTTGTACGGCAGGCCTGTCGAGGACGGCTACTGGTCCACGCCGGACTTCAAGCTCATGCGCGATGCCGTCAAGGACAAGGCCGACCTCATCGCCATCAGCGGCGCCGACCGCACTGACATTACCTGGTCCAACGATGACGACGTTGAGAGGGCCCACGTCGTTTATGTCTCCGGCAACATGTTCCCACTCTTCGGCCTTGAGCCCACGCTCGGCCGCCTGCTCATCCCCGCCGATGGCCGCGGACCCGGTGCCGCTCCCTATGCGGTCCTCTCGTGGGACTATTGGAATCTCCGCTTCGGCCGCGATCCCCACGTCCTCGGCCGCTCGCTCCACATCGGCGACCAGACCTTCGAAATTATTGGCGTCGGCCCTCGCGATTTCACTGGAACCGAAAAGGGGACTGCGACCGACATCTTTCTGCCCCTCAGTATGAACAGCCTCGCCACCGAGGACAGGGCGGACTGGCACCGCATCTTCCTGATGTTGAAACCCGGCGTCAACCGGGCAGCCGCTCTTGAGCAGATCCGCCAGCACCTCACCGCTGTCAACCGCGCATTCGGAAGCGCGTGCTCCACATGCCACCGCGGCGAGACCAAAGCATCCATCGATCGCTTTCTCAATCAGACGCTGGTCCTCAATCCCGGCGGTGCCGGCATCTCCGACCTCCAGAAGGACTATCGCCGACTGCTCGGCGTCCTCGGTCTCCTGGTCGCTCTCGTCCTCATCATCGCCTGCGTCAACGTCGCCAACATGATGACCGCACAAGCCGCCGCCCGTGCCCAGGAGATGGCTCTCCGAATCTCCATCGGTGCCGGCCGTCGTCGCCTGGTCCAGCTCATCCTCACGCAGAGCGCCCTACTCGCCTTCCTGGCTTCCATTCTTGGAGCATTCTTCGCCGCATGGTCAGCGCCCTTTGTGCTCAACCTTGTCAACCCGCCCGACAACCCCGCGCGCCTCGACCTTCCTGCTGACTGGCGTGTGCTTCTCTTCGGCTTCGGGCTCATGATCCTCGTCGTCCTGCTGCTTGGTTTGCTTCCTGCTCTCCGTGCCTCTGCCGTCCGGCCGGTTGCCGCTCTCAAAGGTGGTGAAAATCCGCACTCGCCGCGCCGCCTCATGCGTGGAGCCATCGCCCTTCAGGTCGCTTTCTGCTTCCTCGTCCTCTTTCTGTCTTCGCTCTTTGTCGCATCTTTCCAGCGACTCGAGAACCGCCCCCTCGGTTTCTCCACCGACCGTCTGCTCCTGCTCGAAATCGTTGCCGGCAAGGGCCAGCTTCCGGTCGCCTGGAATCAAACTGCCGAGGCGCTCCGAGCCGCCCCCGGCGTCGACTCGGTGGCCATCTCGCGCTGGCCCCTTCTCGGGCGCATCATGATA
>DASXLY010000287.1:0-4963 GCA_036495975.1 Occallatibacter sp.
CACGGTTTTCGGATCAGCGTTCAGGTCGACGTCGTATTCGGACTCACCGATCTTGGCGGTGCCGCCGGGCAAGATCAGGTTCTGGTTGCCGAGCGCATTGAGCACATCGTTCGGCGATACGCCCTTGGCCTGCAGCAATCCCTGATTAAGATTGACCATGACTTGGCGCGTTTTTCCGCCATAGGGATATGGGACAGACGCTCCTGGAACCGTGACTAACTGGGTCCGCAGGAAGTTCAGCGCGATGTCATTGAGCTGGGGTTCTGTGAGGTTCTTGCCCGATAGGCCGAGTTGAAGGATAGGCACCGTAGACGCGTTGTAGTCGATGATGAGCGGAGGGAGAGCGCCGGTCGGCAATTGGCGCAGTATGGTCTGCGAAACTGCGGTGACCTGCGCATTTGCCCGATCGATACTGGCAGTCGGTTGTAAGTATATTTTGACGATCGCCGTTCCGTTGACAGTCGTGGATTCAATATGCTCAATGTTGTCGACCGTCGTGGTGAGAATTCGCTCGTATACCGTAGTGATGCGCCCCTCCATCTCTTCCGGGTTAAGGCCGGTGTAGGTCTAGGCCACAGCGATCACAGGAATATTGATGCTCGGAAAGATATCTGTCGGCGTCTGCAAAATCACAACGGGACTCGCGATAAGAATGAGCAGCGCCAGCACAATAAATGTATAAGGACGGCTCAGTGCTATCTTGATAATCCACATTTTCGTCTCCTCGGCTATCTTCGCGAGTTCTCGATCACGTCAATGCTTGCGTGATATGGGGACAATTTTGCTGCAGGCAATCTTTCTGTAAGCGGGTATTTCATTAAAGTGCCTCGTGCCAGAAAAACCTGCAATTGCTCGTCGTATACAGAAGTAGATTTTCTGACCGCCGAAACGATCCGTAGTATGTTCCAATCAATCTGATAGGAAATGGCGATCATTTATGGAGCTGAGACATCTTCGTTACTTCACGGCGGTAGTGCAATGAACGCATGTACGGAATCGTTTGGATCGGACGATTCAACGATTGCCCCTGTAGCCTTCAGCGAAAGAGGTGTGTCTTAGCGAGATCGATTACTTCGTCTCCTCGCCCGTTCATTACCAGCGTCCAAGCATGAGTTCCTGTGGTTCGCCGCGATTTGACGGCAGATCCGCGCGCAGGTGACGGGAAATTGAGAGACCGTTTGTGAATTCCGCGACACATCTATCGAGGTCCTGACACTCCGCTTCGGGAAGGCCGATGTCTCCTTGCATTCAGATTGTCGAGGAGGACTGCTGGCATTGCGAACCGCACTTCGTTAAGAGTGCCTTGTTTGCCCAGCTTCTAGATCACCGGCTCAACTTATCAAGCCTCAACTATGAGCGCATACTCAAAGGATGCGTCTGATGGGCAGGGCTAGTCGCGCCCAGTAAGAAACATCTGCAGTGGCTGCGCTGCCGTGCGCGAATCGATCAGACGGCCATCTGGTCGAATCGAAAAGGTCGTCTCTACCTGGGAACGTAGCGACCGATCAAGTTAGGCTGAGCGTATCGACTCACCCGCTAAGGCTCGTGGTTACAGCTAATAAATGAGCGTGAACCTTACGTCTGGTCACGAGTTTCACGATTTCACTTCCGCTTCGCTCCATTCGAACTCCGCTATATGCTGTAGGGCACGACTCCGTGTCTCCCGGATTTCTTGTATCGAAGTACCTAAAAGAACGGCGCAATTCTGGTCAGGATATCTTTCGAGAACGCAGAGTACATATACGAAGCGCTCAAAGTCTTCAAGCGCAAGAACGTTTGCAAATGGGGCATCATGCAGCGGTATCGTAGGAAAGTTGTCCTCATTTGCCAAATGGGACGGACTTGCTGCTGGCGCTGCCGGGCGGACATGAGGCCCTACTATCCTGGTCGCGTTACGGACTATGATGTGCCGGGCCCAGGCACTAGCCCACTCCTTAAAGATGGAGTTTCCGTCCACGCAGTCAGCGAGACCAGGCACAAAGCATCGCTCAGCCTCCTGACGATTGGCCGTTAACAAGAAGGAGAGAAGATACAGACTGTTTACATCTTCGGTAAACAGCTTGGGAAACTCCTCACTCGTTGCATGATCACTCCTGCTGCTTGTATCTCGACAACACATTTTGGTTCTCTTCTAATTCTCAGTTCGGGCCGCAACGGCGGTTGTTTAGTACTTCGTCCGTGATAGCGAAGACATATTTGCGTCCTCGCCGCTGCGCTGGATATATAGCTCGGAGACCAGAACTTCTCTCGGCGGCGGCTAGGACCGTCGCCCGAGTCGAGACAATGCTCAGGGCCATTTATGTCTTAATCAACAAGAGATAGAAGCCGATGGTGTTTATCATTCCGAGCACGGCGATCAAGATCCACGCGGGGCCCTCTCGTTTTGCGTTATCGTCGGGCCAGCATTGTGATGGATTTATGCCCGCGCTGTTACCAAATCGCATCAGACTCCAAAAGATCGACTCAATCTCGGCTTCCTGTTCGCGTATGGCGCGGGGTATCTCGGCAACTGGCAAGCGTCTCGAGTCACTCAGCTGTCAACCTTTCGATTCCGTCGTGGATCCAATGTGCTCAGTGGGAAATGGTTTACACCGTTTGGCGGGCGGTCTCTTACTCATGTGCACGACCGTGCCGCGATTCTCGAACCGGATCTCATCCATCAGGAACCATATGAGGTAGATGCCGCGCCCGTGCGTGGACATCCAGTTCTCCGGAGCGGTCGGGTCGGGGATGGAACTATTTTCGAATCCGTCTCCCTCGTCCCGAATCGTGATGTAGACTGCGCCGTCTACGGTGCAGCGGCAGATGACCTTAACATGCTTGCTCGGGTCCTCGCGATTGCCGTGGACGATAGCGTCGGCCAGGGCTTCCGGGAGCGCGATGTCGATGTCACCTTCGCTACCGGTCAGGGGTGCGTGTGGTCCTGATGAGCGACATGAGCTGATGGACAAGGGGCGAAATGGCTGCGACCTCGCTCCGCAGAGAATGCCGTACATCGAGCGCAGGAACCGAACAATACTCGAAGCCCGAGTAATTCGACTCGTGTATCTGTGCCCTATCTCTAATCCTCGCTGCATGGGGGCCCGAAACGCGAAGACTTCAGGAGTCCTCACCGTCCGTGAACGAATCGCGCTACCACACGCTAAGAACCGGGCTCCGTACAACGTGATCAATTTTCAGAATGTTGCCTTGTACTCCGAATCCGAGCGTCAATGGGCGGGTCCGTCCAACGACAACCAGATCTGCTGCGACTCGATCCGCCACATCCTGGATCACAGATTCGACATTGCCTGTTTCTCTTAGAACATCTGCCGAGTACCCGAGAAGCTCCCGTGCCTGCGCTATCCACGGCTCCTCTTGGGAAGGAGTCTGAGTGTCTGTGGAAGCTTTGGTACGCCCTTGCTTACCTCGCATGACGCGGAGAAATGTAATCCTGGCTCCAAAGGCTCTTGCGACCTCTCGAACAACGTGAAGAATTCTATGGACTTGCGCCTCCAAAGCGATGACTCCTGGTTCGAAGTGAACGGCACAGAGAATCTTCCTGACACACGGTAGCCTAGAATCATTCAAATGTTCGGTTATCCACACCGACGATGAGCATTGTTCAAGGAGTGTCGCCGACAACGAGTCGCCTCGAAGACTAGCTATAAGGCTCGGATGATTGCGGGGCAGCATAATCAGGTTAATGTTCTTGTTCTTGGCGAAATACTTTATTTGTTGCTCTCTTTCGCCACTCAGAACCGTGTAGTGTGCGACATCTTCACCTAAATAGCGATCGGAGAAATACTTCAGATCCGCTGTGCGCTTCGCGACCAGTAGTCGTTGCTCATCGTAAAAACGCTCGTCCCGCAGCCCGCCCGATCCCTTGATCGCATGTGTATCAATAATATGCAACGTGTGGAGGGTGGCGCCGAAACGTTCAACCCAAGCCCTCACGTGGTTAGTTGCTAGTACACAATCGGTCGAAAAATCGACTGGGAAGAGAATGTTATATTGCTGTTGCGATTTCATCTCAAGAGTCCTTCAAGCAACAACTGACCTTGCGTGTTGACAGCTAAGAAACTCGCAAAACCTCGATGGTGCTCTCTTATAACGTGGGCGGTTGCGTCGAATCGTGCACAAAGGGGGGCCTCCGAACAGGCAACGACCTTTTCCGGATGTCATGCTCCTTCTCAGCAAGTCATCGTCGTATACAGAAGTAGATTTTCTGACCGCCGAAACGATCCGTAGTATGTTCCAATCAATCTGATAGGAAATGGCGATCATTTATGGAGCTGAGACATCTTCGTTACTTCACGGCGGTAGTGCAATGGAAGGGTTATCGCGAGGCTTCGCGGCATCTTCACATTGCGCAACCCTCCATCAGCGAGACCGTTGCGGATCTGGAGCAGGAACTCGACCTCAAACTGTTCTCGCGAGTTGGCCGGACGGCGCAACTGACTCCAGGAGGGGAGGTTTTTTATGCGGAGGCCGTGCGTACGCTTGCGCAGGCGGAGTCGGCCATCAACACAGCGAAACGAGCTGCGAAGGGTGAGATTGGAAAGCTTTCGATTGGCTTTGTCGGTTCAGCCACTTTCGCATTTCTTCCGGAGCTCGTACGCAGCTATAAAGCGCAATACCCGGGCGTGAAGCTGACGTTGCAGGAACTCACTCCTCAGCGGCAGGAGGACGACCTCGACAAGGGATTGATCGACATCGGCTTCACCAGAACTCTCACGGCAGACAGTAGCAAGACGTTTTCATCGCGATCCCTCTATCGCGATCCGATGCTTGCAGTCCTGCCTGCATCGAGAGAGGTAAAGACAAAGCGGGTGCGCATTGCGGATCTCGCCAATGAACGTTTCGTGCTGTTTCATCGCGAAGGTTCGTCCGGACTCTTCGACACGATCGTGGGAATGTGCAATGATGCCGGCTTCTCTCCCAGGGTTGAGTATGAGGCGGACCGGGTGCAGACGGTACTTTC
>DASXLY010000288.1:0-3059 GCA_036495975.1 Occallatibacter sp.
TGTGCTATCCACGGCGCTCAGCATTGAGTCGCGCTGGCCAGCGTCACCGCCGCCGTTAACGACGTAAAGGATCTTCCGCGAGATGTCGTAGCCAATTGAGTCGGCGTCTTTCAGGAGGGGAATGCGAGTGGTCTGCTGATAGCTTTCACCGCTGAAGACCTTGACCGAGCCGTCCCCGCCGTCCGTGACGTAGAGGCGATCAACGTCGGACCGATACAAGATCGCGTGGGGGCGCTCAATGCCGTCGATCTGCTGGATCAGCTTTCCTGATTCTGCGTCCAGGACGAGCACGGCCCTGCAGTCTTCCGGAGTAACGAACAGGCGATTGCGCTTAAGATCGAAGGCAAAATGATCGAAGTGTCCATTGATTGCATCCGGCAGGGAGATGGTCCGGACCAATCGAAGGGGCTCGGCCGACTCGGGTGCTGCATGGAGGTAATTTGGAGTTGCAAGGCACAGAGCCCCGCATAGGAGCCCGGAGAGGAGATGCTTCATTGCGTTTCCTAAAGAGGGATAATCCTTTCTTGAATGGACCATCCCAAACTAGAGATCGCTGTCTAGCGCTTTCATAACGAAGCAATCAATCTTGTAACAATTGAAATTCAGAGAATCTTCAGGTTGATCGAGAGTGAAATACTTCGAGCTGAGTCCAAATGTGCTTACTCGCCATGCCCGAATCGGGGAGAGGCCGCGGCCGGCTGATGCAGCGAGAACCACTACCTTAGAATTTGACTCGCAACGTGAATTGCAATCTGCGGGCGGGCAACGCCGCAGTGGGCTGAGCGAAGAAGGCCGACTGCACGTTGCCGACGTAGGAGGTGTAGTTGGTGCGATTCGTGATGTTGAAGGCATCGACGGCCATCGATACGACTGGGGTACGGTCGGTCTTTTTCCGTTGCAGCGCAACAGCGCGACTCCAACGCAAATCGACTTCAGCGTTGCCGGCAGTTTGCAAAGTGTTTCTCGCCACGCCGGCGGGGCGCGCGTTGAGCATGCCGGTGTTGAACGTGTCGAATCCCGACGTCTCGGTATAAGGCATGCCGGAGTAGAGCTTGGCCGCAATGCCTAGATTGAGCCAATGGTCCTCATTGATCGTGCCCAGCAGATTGAAGCGATGGTGCTGATCGAAGTCGGCGCGGCTGTATTCGCCGGTGAGGAAGTACTGGTTCGCAGGGAACCAAGCGACGCCACCGGTATCGTTATTGGTGTGGCTGAAGGTGTACTGCGCTATGCCGGAGAACCAGTGCGACACGTTGCCGTTCAATGTAAGGTCGAGCGCATTTCCGATTTGCCGTCCTTCGGATTCGATCTGCCGCACAATCCCGAAGGTGGAATTGGGGGGCGTGACGTACGTTGGCGGCAAAGGCGCATTGACGTCACGCGAACGAAACAGGGCGACACCGACGGTGCCCCGGTAGGTTGCAGCGACCGTGACTGCATGTGTGAGCTGTCGCTCGACGCCAAGACTGAAGTTGGTGATATAGGGAATGCGTCCGCCCGGTTCGAGCCGTACCAGGTTCGTGGGAAAATCATCCAAATTGGTCCCGGGAGGATAGGGAGCGGGGTAGCTCGGATTGAGCAGCGTAAAGGAGCGCAGGATCACACCGTTGTAGCGTTTTAGATCTGCCATGGGCTGCGCGCCGGATCGATCGTAAAAGATCCCCGCGCCGCCGCGCAGCACGGTTTTGTGGTCCGCCGTGCTGTAGGCCAGGGAGAAGCGTGGAGCGAAATCGTGGAACGACTGAAAGTATGTCTGCCAGTCATAGCGAAGGCCGACAGAAGCCTGCAAATTGGGCCGCAGCTGAATCTGATCTTGAATGAAAGCACCAATCTCATTCATCCAGAAGACCGTCCGTCCGATGCCGGCCTGTTGGGTAAAGGAATAAGGAGTGTTGTTTGCATAATCAGCAAGGCTGGAGAAATTGAACGTGCCGACGCGGTTGGTGTGGTCTTCCCACGCGCGGCGACTGAGGTTCGGTATATTGACCCCGAACTTCAAGTAATGATGGCCATGGCTCCAGCTGACAATGTCGTTAATCTTTAGATTGTTTTCGGTCTGCAGCATATCGGCCTGGGCGCCGCCGCTCGTGAAAGCGCCGTCGACCGCGATCTTCTGCGCCTCCACCGTGCTGCGCGTAGGGTCGTAATCTTTCTCAAAGAAGAGTTGAAACTGATTGAGCAACGTGGGGGAGATGATCAGACGATCGGTGAAGATCACGTCGTCTTCACGCGCCTGAGTGTTGACCCCCACTGTGCCAAGCACCAGTCCGCCCACACCCTGGTTGCGCGCAATGGTGTCGGTTACGTTGTACTGCAGCGAGATACGATGCGTCCTTGAGAGGTCACGCGAGAGGCGTGCGGCAAATTCCGTGTCGAAGAGAGGCGTTGGGATGTTCTCGGTCAGCAGTCCGGAAGGCGTATCCGCATGAACTACCGACTGCAGCCGGTCTTCCTGCCGGGTGCCCGAAAGGAGAAAGGTCGTTTTTCGATCAAAGCCGAACGGCCCGGTTATGGAGCCTTCGTAAATGCGCTTTTGCTCGAAGGGCTTCTCGATCGCGAAGTAGTTTTTGGCATCGAAGACCGAATCGCGCAAGGTGTAGTTCAAGGTGCCGTGGAAGTGCGGTGAGCCGGGTTTTGTGATGATCTCGATTCTGCCCTTCCCCGGCCGGTTGGTCTCTGCGCTATAAGGATCCTTGTTGATATGGGCCTCAGCGATCGCCGAGGCCGATACGCCGGTTCCCTTCATCTCGATTCCGTCCACCATGATGCTGACTCCGCTGGTGGCCACTCCCGTCTGATCGAGAAACGGCGTGAGAGCCGCAATGTAGTTCTGATCGAATACCGGTACTTTTTCCAGCATCGACGCATCGGCGTTGACCTGATCGCGATTCGCGGCTGCATCCGCCACGGTCAGGCTGGATTGCTCATTCACATGGACATCCTCTACCACGGGGGCCAGGCTGAGTTGAATACGCACGGGCACCGGTGTTACGGATGCGAAGCGCACTGGAGCCTTGTAGAGCTTGAAACCGTTCTGCGCGGGCACCTCAAGCTGGTAA
>DASXLY010000289.1:0-4007 GCA_036495975.1 Occallatibacter sp.
ACAGATGCAGAGGGCAACACAGTACCGGTCATGCGTGTGATTCGGAGTAGTCTTCTGGCATGAATCGGTGCAAAGGGCAATTCAGCGCGGAGATAGTAGCTCTGTTGAGGGAAGCATACGCAAGAGACGGCGCGGCGATGGAATCCCTCCGTCGTATTTATACGTGCTCAATTTGCGGTCGTTCCGGTCTCGCTCCGGAAAACCACATGGGCGATTGGCTTCCTGAACCTCATTATCCGCTTGGGCGCAAGGCGACTAGTCCCTACGGTAAATCCGGATACCGTAAGCGATAGAGCTAATCGCGCTTGTACTTGCGCGATTAGGTTAAGCGGGTGTCCGGGCAGTAGACGAGCTATTTGTCGTCGGGATGATCTTCCGAAAACCCCTCAGCGAATATCTCGATCCATGAGACTGCAACCGTCAAGACACAGCCGACGGCACCAACAAAGAACATGGTCTCCAGCACGCGGAAAGCTATCGGAATTAGATTGTCCAGCACGGATAAGACCCTCGGAAAACGAAACTCAAATGCTTCAATCGAACACTACAGTGTCCCACAAAAAGCCGCACCAACGGTTGGAATCAAAGGCGACGGGACCGTTCGCTCGTGTCGCGACGTCTTATCGTGACGTACTATCGTGACGTCTTATCTGGACGCACAAGTAATTGATTCAAAAATAGTTATTGACATTCAAGCAGTACCCGTCGAATAAGGCTGGATGATTGACGAAAGAAAATCCAGAAAGACGCGGGTCTTCGCCGGCATATGAATCCTCGATGGGTAAAGCGCATAAAGGGGAAAACGTTCATCGGGCCAATCGGGAAATAGGTCAATCAATTGTCCTTTTTCAAATAGCGCGGCTGAACCCAATTCCATAATCTGCGCAATCCCATATCCGGCGATACACATGCCGTGCATGGTGTGCACGTCGGTGACGATCAGCTTTCCGGCCATCGTAATACTGATCGTCTTCTTTCCGCGCCGAAATTCCCAATCAAACGTCAGGCCGGTCTCCATATTTCGGAAATCAATCAACGTGTGGTCGCCCGACTGGAGATCACTTGGATGGCTGGGCCGGCCATGCCGCTTGACGTACGAAGGTGCAGCTACCGTCAGGATGCGGGTATCGAGCAGCTTGCGCGCAATAAGGGCGGATTCCCGGGGGTCTCCGAACCGAATCGCAAGATCAAATCCTTCTCCCACGATGTCGCCCAATTTGTCGCGCGTGATAAGTTCCACCGTGAGTTCCGGAAATGTTTCCAAAAACACCCTCATCTTCGCTGGAGGAATCAGGCCCGAAAAGAAGGAGTGAACATTGACGCGAAGCCTGCCTCTTGCGGTGCTCCTGCCTTCGACAACGGAGGACGCAGCCGCTTCCAGGCCGTCCAACAAAGGGATCACCATTTCATAGAGGCGGCGTCCCTCGTCGGTCAGGGCCACGGATCGAGTCGTGCGCTCAAAGAGTCTGAGCCCAAGCCGCGCTTCCAGGCGTGCCACCGAACGGCTGACGCCGGGCTGGGACATATTGAGCGCCTTGGCGGCGCCTGCAAAGCTGCCACTGCGCGCGATGGCAGCCAGCACACTCATTCCGTTCAGCACTCGTTCATCGAAGCTCATAATTCATGCCATTATGTCATTTCTGAAATGCAATACATAATGATCCGACAACAATTGCAGCCCATCTGATCAGCAGGCAAGGAATGGATCTCCTTACGCAATGGAGGATGTTATGGGCATGACAATTGAAAAGATCGCTTTTATCACTGGCGGAAACAGAGGTTTGGGCCTGGAGACCGCGCGCGAACTTGGCAAAGCAGGAGTTCACATTTTACTAGGATCGAGAAATCTCGACGCAGGAGAGAAGGCCGCCTCATTCCTTCGCGAGCAAGGGATCAAGGCTGAGGCCCTTGAGTTCGATACCACTCGTCCTAAGGATCACACATCGGTTTACGAATATCTCGATAGGAACTTCGGAAGGCTCGACATTCTTGTCAACAACGCGGGATTCACTCTTGAGGGAGGCGCTTCAGAGCTAGGCCCGCATAACACAACTCTCACTGTGCCACTCGATGCGATTCGCAAGACCTTCGACGTGAACTTCTTTGGCATCGTCGAGTTGACGCGCACGCTTTTGCCGCTGCTGCGGCACGCGCCGGCCGCACGCATCGTAAACGTTTCGAGCATTCTCGGTTCTCTTACCCTGCACTCAGACCCAAGTGTGCCGCTCGTATCGGAGTACAAGTCCTTCGCATACGGGTGTTCGAAGTCAGCATTGAATGCGTTCACGATCTATCTTGCACATGCGCTGCGAGACACCGCCATCAAGGTCAACTCCGCGCATCCAGGTTGGGTCAAGACCGAACTCGGAGGTATGGACGCAACGCTCGAACTGAGCCAAGGCGGGAAGACGAGTGCTGGATTGGCCCTGCTCGGCGAGGATGGTCCAACCGGCGGATTCTTCCATTTCAAAGAGCGAGTCCCCTGGTAAGTTGGTAAGTTCAGCATGCAGATGAGTTCGCGGGCCGTGGGTGGCTTCAAATAACGGCGAGGAACCGTCAATTTTGCTCAGCGAGATCCGAATATAACAATTGTCACGCCGCAGTTAAAAATGTGCCCGTGGGAAACCAACTGCCGCGTCTGTGCGATTCAATTCATCACTCTTCGCTCAAAATGCAAACTACGATCTTCAGAATGAATTCAGGAGCGATCAATATGATATTTCTTGCAATTGTGCACTTGTGATGCGGATATTGATGGTAGAAAAGGACCCAAAGATGTCGATTGGCCTGCGTGACGCAACGAGTGATATTGTGCGCGGACTGGATATCGCTAGTCTCTTCCGATTACTCGCATGACGTTAATAAAAGGCTCAAGAGGTCTTCCGCTGTTCCTACGGTCGCTGCTCAAGAATCCTTTGACGGTAGGAGCGTTGGCTCCCAGCTCCGGCCAACTGTCGAGGCTAATGGCGTCGCGAGTTGCCGGGGGAAGTTCATATGTACTCGAGGTGGGTGCGGGCACTGGATCGATTACCGACGCGCTGCTCAACCGCGGCCTTCCACCAAGCAAGCTGGTAGTAATTGAGTGCGATCCATCGCTTGTTGCTTATTTGCGTGAGCGGTTTCCGGACATTCGGGTTCGCTGTGGCGATGCAGCACACGCCGGAACCATTCTTCGCGACGAGGGTGTTTCGCGGGTGCATACTCTCATTTCGAGTCTGCCCATTCGCAACTTGAACCGTCATGATCGGGTCTCGATTGTACGGGCAATGATGAAGGTTCTGACTCCGAGCGGCCAGTTGATCCAGTTTACTTACGCGGCGAACTGTCCCATTCCAACAGCAGCGCTCGGCTTGCGTGCCGAATGCCTCGGTCGCATCTGGATGAACATTCCTCCCGCTGCCGTATGGAGGTTCACGCGGCAGAGCCACGCGACCGGGGCAAACCGACACTGTCAGGAGAAGAGATTGAGGAGTCGGGGTTTGGCAGAAGCAGAGGAATGCAAGTGTTGGAACCAACAACATAGCGAATAGGGGCTCTGTTGCGAAGTGGTCGTGCGGTGCGAGACACGGAAAGGCCATCGCTTCTCTCAAACGCCAAGGCATACTTCCTGACAGAACAGAGCATCGCCAGATCAAATACCACAACAATGTGATTGAGGCCGATCACGGCAAATTGAAACGCCGGATCAAGCCTACGCTTGGGTTCAAGTCGATGAAGACGGCTTACGCTACCATCAAAGGATTTGAGCTGATGCATGCCTTACGCAAAGGGCAAGCAAAACTCTGGATGTTATCAGCTGGAATACGAGGAGAGGTTCGATTTGTAGAACGCGCCTTCGGAATCGGCCCATAGATCCTCACTGAGGCCATGCAGCAGTTGCAAGCCACATTTGCTTAAAGCCATCTTCCCCCAACCGCGCATTTCCTTGGAAACTTCTCCCTCTCAACCAATTTTTTGCAACAGAGCCGAAATTTCTCCCATTCCGCACTCTTCCGCTCTCGACCTCT
>DASXLY010000290.1:0-2972 GCA_036495975.1 Occallatibacter sp.
TACTTCCACGTCGTCTTCACATTGCCGTCAGCGATCGGCGACATCGCCTACCACAACAAGGCGGTGATCTACGATCTCCTTTTCAAGACCTCCTCCGAGACGATGCGCACCATCGCGGCAGACCCCAGACACCTCGGCGCCAGCATCGCTATCACCTCGGTGCTGCACACCTGGGGATCAGCTATGACCCAGAACCCTCACTCAAGATGCGGGGCATTATCATCTCCTTGATTTTCAACGAACAACGCAAGCTGGTCTTCGGCGCAACCCCCCTGCAGAATTAGCTTGCCGGTGCGGTGGAGGCGCTCAATAACGCTGCGAATGGGTTCAGCATCCAAATCACGGCGGCTGATTTCCCAAGGTGCACGAGGAGTTATTTGCTCGCGCTTCAACAGGCCGGCTTCCACCAGCCTTTGGATGGTGTGGTGACTGACGCCGCATATTCGCGCAGCTTCGCTCAAACTCACTCTCTCCGGATCGTGCAGAGCTCGTTTTTGACCGGCAATCGAATGGTTACGCCGGGCTGTCGCTACGCGGGTCTGATTCCACCGCATCCCTTTGCCCGTGGAATAGCCGCGTCGGTTCAACACAGAGGCAATCTGGTCGTCGCCGTGTCGAACAGCCATGAGACGAATGATCTCCAGCGCTTCCATGGGCGTGGCCATTTCCGCTGCGGAACGTGGTCGTTCCATTGCGAGTTGCGTATGCGCACCTCCCTTCCAATGAATCACCAATTCAAGGCGCTTTTTATCCTGGTCAGTTCGTACAATGATCTCTTCGATGGCGGTGCGGAAGATCATCTTCTTAAGCGTCGGGGGGCAGTGGTTGCTCTCCCAGACTCCAGCGAAGTGATCGCCCATCGAGCGTATTCTCATTTCCTCTTCAGGCGATAACGAGTAGTGCTCGGTTTCGAGACTGGCAAGCCGCTGCTTGACTGCATCGATCTCTTCCAGCTTTCCATTCCACCGCCGTTCCAACTCGCTGGCTGCAAGCCGATTCCGGGCATCCACCGCGTCGTACTGTTCGAAGGCCTTCCTCGCTTCATACACCAGTTGCTCAAGTTTGCGGGACAGGGCGGCGCGTTGAGCGGCGCCGCCGGCACGCAGTTCTTCGACAGCTCGCAGGCTGGCTTGCACCCCCAATGGCGCGATCGCCTTTAACAGTTCTTGTCCTACGCACCGGTCTACCGAGCTGCCGCCGAAGCCGATGCAATACTGCCCGCCATCGTCGTAGTCACCCTTGCAAAGGTAGCGCGCATTGGTACCGCGACCGCCCCAATACCGTACATGGAGCTTGCGTCCACAATGTCCGCAGCGCAGGAGTCCGACCAGAAGACCCTGACCAGCGCGAATCGCCGCCATCGATTCGTCGCCCTCCCAGTTCACCGAATTGCGCCGTATCATTCGCTGATTCTCTTCGTAGGTTGCCCAGTCAATATAGCCTACATGATGATCGCGGATGAAGACACGGCACTCTTCGGCAGAGCGTATCGCGCACTGACGTTTCTCGAGCCGGCCTCCTACCAGCAAGGTCGTTACTGGACGCCGTCCCCAAACGTAGGCACCGGCGTAGAAGGGATTGCGTAAAACGTCGCGGATTAGGCTCTGCGAAGGAATCTTCCAGATCAGCCGCGTTCCCTGTATCGGATTGACCGGCAGCTCCAGGTCGTGATCGCGGAACCATTGGAATGTTTGACGCACGCTCCACAGTTGTCGAAACTTGGCGAACACGAGCTCTATCGCTTCGCAGACCCGTCGGTCGGGATGAAACATGATCTTACCCACGGGGTCGCGGGCATACCCAATCGGAAGCCTCTTGAACAGTTCGCCGCGACGCGCTTTGGCCTCCTGCCCTGCCAGCATTCGTTGACGTATAACCTTGAGCTCGACGACGCTGAGTGTCCCTTTAATCCCCAACACCAACTGGTCGTCGAGATTATTCAAATCGTAGATCTGTTGGTCGTCAGCGATTAGCGTTCCAAAGATCTGGCATACCTCCAACAGCCGACACCAATCTTTGTCGGTTCGGGATAACCGTGATACATCTCGGCTGCCGACAACCCCGACCTCTCCCAGTGCTACCGAGGTGAGGACACGCTCAAAGCCTTCCCGCTGGGCGGCGGCAAGGCCTGCGCTCGATCCCAGGTCACTATTGATGATCTCGACCTGCTGCCAGCCGAGCGCACGCACGCGTTCGGCCATCGCATACTGGAGGAGTTGACTTTCCTTATTCTGTCGTACTTGCTTGTCGCTGGATTGCCGAAGGTAGACGATCGCCTTGCGAGCCAGATGCTCCGATTTGATTTTGGGATTGTGCAAGAGCTCTGTCATTTCCTTTTTTCTCCTCCTCGTGAAAGACCGTTGCTATAACGCGGGCTATGAGATCGATCAGATTGGCGCGTGTCGCTGCGTCCATTTGCGCGGCGCCGCATTCCCTTGAGATCATCAAATCTAAAAGGTGAAGTTGCTCCACGACGAACTCCCTCGCTTTTCCGCTAACGCGCGGATCGAGAGCACGCGCTGCGGTCAGGCGAAGGTTATCGTGGACGGGGTGATTCGAGTTGTGAGGCGATCAATGACGCGAGAGATAGGAGTGCTTGCGCACTGAGGTGCGGTTGTTGCGAGATCGTGATCTCGGCACACTCCGGCAACAGCATCCAGATGGGAATCTTCAGTCGTCGCCTCCCGGCTGGATCCATGACACTGACCGCCCCATCTCCTCGCTTCGGTCTGCGAAGAATCCGCAGGGTAACACCATGAAGTGGGTGAAAGGGGTAGAAGACCTGAACATCTGTATTATCGGCGCTCAGGGTATTGTGGGTGTGGGTCCCACCATCCGCACATCCACATGATCGTGCCGGGCGGCGGGCTCACCGACGACGGCAGTCGCTGGATCTCATGCAAACCTAACTTCCTGTTGCCCGTCCGCGTGCTCTCCAAGCTGTTCCGCCACTTGATGCTCATGAAGCTTGC
>DASXLY010000291.1:0-1516 GCA_036495975.1 Occallatibacter sp.
AAGCCAGCCCCACCCTGTTCTTGTATCTACTTTCGAAGCAGACTCATTCAGCCCATTTCTTCAGAGACTAGCCGCGCCGCAGGGTCACGGCTATTGCAGGATTGCCACAGCGAGAACGAAATTTACAACGGACGACTGAAAGAAATCCGCCCCACAACCGACCGGAAAGACAAATGGCCCCGCCACGACTGAAACACCCGAAGCGCAAGGTTAGACTCGACTGCGGCCAATATGTTCTACGCACCATCACGACCGAGGACGCCACGGATCGATGGGCGCATTGGATGGAAGATGCCGAAGCCAGCGAAATGCTGAACGCTCCGCGCAAGGCGATGACGAAAAGCGACCTCATTGCCTATATCAAGACCTTCGACCAGCGCACGCGCATCCTGATCGGCATCTTCGAAAAATCGAGCGGGCTGCTGCTCGGTTTCCTGCGCAACGACGTCGATTTCGAGAGCGGCCAGTTCCTGGTCAGCATGATCATCGGCGAGCCGGATTACCGCAACTCGGGCGTCACGAACGCGGTGACGGTGCCGTTCCGTGATTATTTCTTTGAGACCCTGGGAATGAACGCGATGCTGGCGACGGCGCTGTCGCACAACAAGCCGATCATTCATTATCTCTACAGCACCGGATGGACGCTCGACCGCACGGTCCCACAGAACGTCAAATCCCATTCTGACGATCGGATGCTCGACCTTTGCTACTTCAGCCAAACCCGCGACGCATGGCGCGAGTGGAAGAAGGTGAAAGGAAAGTAGCTATGATGGAGGCCGGTTCGCGTAAGGAGACGCTGCCGGATCAAACGAGAAGCCAGCCTTGAGACGGGGTATCTGGGATGCGGATACATTGTCGCATCAGATCCGCGGTAAGCATGAGGTTGCGCCAGCCGCGTCCGCTTCGAGGCGTGCTCATGGACTGCCAAATCGTGCAGATTTGTCTCGATTATCTTGAGTTCCATTTCTTGCATCGCGACTCTAACGCCGTTACGGTGGCGCGAGTGCACGTTGAACAGCAGCGCGTCATGACCTATGGGTGTGTCTCAGCTTCGCGTTCGGCTAAAAAGCAAAGGCCATTTGACACGTACCATCTCCGTGGCGCTTGCCCTGGCGTGTAGTTGCCCGTTGCCTCCTGCGATGGGTGGGAGTGACGACGCTGGCCTCGGCCTGCCGCCCGCACTGGCGCCGGAGCAACCGCCGCCGCTGCCGCAACCAGGGCCGCTGGCTGAGCCGCGCTCATCAAATCAGGTCGGCTTCCCCGGGGTCCTGACCAGGTATGTTATCTCGCCGGCCGCGCTCACGCCTGCGAGCGTTGCCTTGGGCCAGAAGCTGTTCTTCGAGCCTCGGCTCTCGGGTGACGGCACTGTCGCCTGTGCCACCTGCCACGATCCGAATCGCGCCTTCACCGATGGCAGGCCCGCATCCGTCGGCATCCACGGCCGCGTCGGCCAACGCAACGCCCCGACGCTTCTGAATGCCCTCTACAACAAGCATCAGTTTTGGGACGGCAGGGT
>DASXLY010000292.1:0-14043 GCA_036495975.1 Occallatibacter sp.
ACAGTCGATCGTGTAGGTACGGGCTGCGTGCTTGACGTGCGGTTCCGAGTGTTGTCGTAAGTGTAGGTAAAGTTTCCGGCTGGACCTGAGACTTGAATCAAATTCCCAGCCAGATCGTAGAAGTAGGTGGTGGTGTGTCCACCTACAGCCGACGCCGTAGGCGGCGTATACGGAAGATCGCTACTTGAGACGGGACTACCTAGGCGGAAGACCGAGGAGATGACGCCCCCAGTTGATTAGCCAGCCGACCCAGGGGAGCTTATGCAGGAGGATTCGGGTGGTATCGGGGGTCATGAACATGCAAAAAAGAAGAACGCCGACGACCGTCAGCACGGCTTGAAGCCATGGCTTTTCACCGGCTACGATCGGTCCCGCCATCGAACTCATCACTCCTGTGTCTTGCGTGGAGGTAACAGAGGCCGAGATCGCCTCCGCCCAGTTCTCTTTGACCCCCGCTCGCCGATCACTCAGTTTGCGCTCTGGGTAAGAACCGATTGAGCAACCGATCCGTGAACATAGCAACATCGCTGTCGGGACTCGAAAATGCGATCAGGCCGGCTACTCCAATAAGCGTGGGCAGGCCGAACACGATCTGCAAATACCAGAATCCCCATCCTGCCTCGAGGCTAATGAGAAATGGAATCCCAATGGACAAACAGAGACTTAACAGACTCGCGAGGATTGTCCAAAACCGGCCCTTCACCCTGGCCGATTCACACTCTCTCCGAGCCACCCAACTTGCAATTCCGAAGATGATCATCAAGGCGACCAGGACGAGCCCTTCGAGAACGCGACGAGATACCTTAGAAGCTTCAAGAAACAGATCCCTGCCAAGCAGTCCGAGGAAAACGGCTGCAACGATGCGGAGATACCAGCTGAAGATCAGTCGTGGAACACGCATTTGCGAGAGCCATCGTTCGCAGTACCCGCCTTGTTGAGCATGAGCGATCATACCGGTTATCCCCCTTTCGGAAGCGCGAAAAACATCTGCTCCGATTACTCGACCCCCGGGTTTGGCCAGGGCCATGGCCAGATGGCTTCCCACAGAATGTGGAACGTACATTTAAGCGCATCCGATGGAAGACTGGCCGTGAAGTCATGCCAATTCTTGTCTCTGCTCGTAATTTCCTGCAGATTCTCGCCGATGCTGGCAATTACGCCGTTGATGCACTGTCCATACTTGTAAACCGTGTAAGAGAGATCAACGATCGTGTAGATGGTCCCTGCAACCTCCACGAGGTCCGCTCGGCCAGTCGGATCCCATCCGTTTACAGGATCGCCGCCAGCATACAAGTACTTGTGCAAGGTCTTCGGATCGGCTGGATTCCCATTCGAGTCGAAGGGCCCCGGATTGTTCGGATCTCTTGACATGAACCTTCCGGTGAGGGGGTTGTAGTATCTGGCGCGGAGGTAGTAGAGGCCAAGGTCTGAGTCGTACTGTTCGCCGCGATAGAGATAATTGTTGGGCGTCGAGCCGGTTGAGTTGATCTTGTTGCCGAAGGCGTCGTAGTCGTAGGTGTACGTGATTACACCAGCGAGGTTCGCCAACTGCCGAACGGTGTCTACTCCGCCGTAGGACCTTCAACACATTTCATGCCACGCGACCCGATCCCCAACATTCGATAACTGGCCATTTTGCAGACTATTTTGGCGCCCTTACTTCTCCCCAACGGGTGCAAAATCGTAGACTGTTCCAACACCTCACCCTCAACTTCATCGAACTCCCTTGGAAATTTCAAGGCCAACTCGGAAACAGCTTCGAGCAGTATTTCTACGCCGATAACCCGTGGGCTCTGTGACTGAAACAGTAGCCTGATACTCGGAAGACACAAATCGCCATGCATCCATCCATCAACATCGACGTACCCTGCATTTTGCAGGACTGCCTCTCGTAGGATCGAATCGTGCAAGCCTTCTACTGTGTTTAGAAACCTCTCCATCATCTCCTGATTTTCAATCCTTACCCATTCAAGCATCTTTCTCCTATCAACCCCTAAAACGGGATGTGTGGACCACGGGGGCCGTTTCCGAATCCGATCTTACCGCACTGATCGTAGATGTGATATCCAGGACCGTGTCTAGTTTCTGGGGCAATTTCGTACTGATATATACGATTTCCATATTCGTCGTACAACGTCCACCCAGTGAGCTCTCCACCGAGACCATACTTATTCATGATGTTGTATGGGTAGGATTGAACTGGAGCGGGACCTTGAAGACTCGCCCAGTATGCCGCAAGGCTCAACTCATCATCGGCGACGCACAATGCATCGTCTTCTGCCTCTGCAGTCTTTTGAAGCTCTACTTCTTTAGCGGGAGCGTGTAACTCTAGCTCAGCATCCTCGCTCGAATCGTCGCGGCCGGTCGGGTCCATCCAATCGACCGGTTCTGCTCCCGCGTAGAGATATTTGTGCAAGGATCCCGGAACCGTGATCTTTCCGTCCTCGGGATCCCGCGACATGAACCTTCCCGTCAGCGGGTTGTAGTATCTGGCGCTGTGAGATTGTCCGAAGCCTTCCAGGAACAAGCTTGCCCGCAACCCGATTGCAGTTGTGGAGTTAACCACGTTGGGACCTGGATTCCAGGCCTGATTCTTTCTCGTGAAGCCCTGACGCAAGTTTCCGCTTAACTCATCCCAGACAGGGATGGATGGCGGCGCGATCGTCGTGCTCAGAGCTAGTTGCATCGGTGCCTCGATTGTACGGCTTTCCGGGTCGGGATCAGCGGCTAAACGGTGACCGATTAGGTCCCGGATCGGAAGGCGATCAGGGTTCGGATCGGAAGCCCATTCCACGGCGGAAGAGCGGCGGATTGCCCCCGGGATCGGGACCCGATTAGGGCTCTGATGGGAGAGCTAAAGAGGGGACGATTGTGACCCTGATCGCAGGACGATTCCCTGGCCGGAGAGGGACGGATGAGCACGCGGATCGGGGACCGATTGGACATGTGAAGCGACGGTTAAAGAGGGTCCGATCAGGACGGCTTCGAGGTCCCGATCGGACTCTTCTCTTTAGCAGCTATAGCAGCTAAAAGAAGAACATCAGTCACTGTCTTCCTCGTCCCGTTCAGCGTCGAGAGTAGCGAACAGTTCCTCGGCTGTCGGGGCAGATTCACCGGGCCACATTTGGGTCTGTTGCAGCAGAGCGTGTTGCTCCTCGGAAGGATCGTGCTTGAGCACCGCCGCCGGATGCGTAGCCGAGTGGATTTGTTTGAGCATGCGGATGGAGACGTGCGTGTAGATTTGGGTCGTGTCGAGCCGCGCATGACCGAGCATTTGCTGGATGAAGCGGATGTCCGCCCCGCCCTCATGCATCAGCGTCGCCATCGTGTGGCGGAACAGATGACAGGCCCCGCGCTTGCCGATCTTCGCTCCTTCGACGTATTGCCGGATGACGAAGCTCAAGGTCGTGCGCCCCAGCGGTTCGCCCTGCGCGGTCAGGAACAGGGTCATGTCATCGGGCTCGACGGCGAGCCTGGGCCGCGCCTCGTCGAGATACTTGTCGAGCCAGGCAACGGCCCGCTCGCCGATGGGGATCACGCGGTCTTTCTTTCCCTTGCCCTCGCGGATGGTCACGATGCCCGCTTCGCGGTCCACATCGTAGAGCTTGAGCCGGACCATTTCGGTGCGCCGCATCCCGGTCGAGTAAAACGTTTCGAGCATGGCGCGGTCGCGCAGTCCCACCGGATCGGCGATGTTGGGCTGCTGCAGGATAGTCTCGGCTTCGGCTGCTGTGAGCACGCGCGGCAGGGGTTTGGAGAGGCGCGGCAGTTCCAGTTCCGAAGCCGGATTGTGGAGAAGATAGTTCTGCCGCGTCAGCCATTTGAACCACTGGCGCAAGGGAACGAGACGCGAGTGCTGGCTCGCGAAGGTCAACGGCCTGCCGTCTTTCTTCCGGTAGTGGAACAGGTACCGCTGATAACGTTCGAGCACGGGCCGCGTAATCTCGACCGCATCGGCGAGGCCGCGCTCCTCGGCCCAGCGATCGAAGAGCAACAGATGCTCGCGGCGTACACGGCACGTGTCCTCGGTAAAGCCGATCACTTCCAGATGCCGGATGTATTCCTCCAGCAACGCCTGCAAGGGCGTCGCCGGCGGCGTCTTCTGCTTGCGCGGTTTCACAACACGACTCATCGTTTCCCTCCCGCCATGGCTACGACGTAGTGGCCGTTTGGCTGTGATCCCCTATATGTGTTTTCTTCGATCTCGAACTCGGTGTCCTCTTCGACCCGCATGGATATTGGCGGCGGAGCGGTTTTGAGTGACCCCGACATCCCCCCGACCTGGGGCCGACTTGACCCCGACAACTGGCCTCGCAGCCCCGACTTCTTTCCGTCGTAGTGGTGTTTTCCAAGCGCATCGACATCGATCAGGCCGGGCAGCACAGGTTTCGCGCTGTCGGCCTGGCGCTCGAAGGCAAGCTCATAGACGAAGCTCTGCCCGCGCCCGCCGCGATGCGCGATCAGGTATTCCATCTCTTCAAGCCGGTGCAGATGGATTTTCAGTTGTGTGTCGCCCCAGCCTATGGCCTCGCGTACGTCGCGCCGTGAGAAGCGGTAATCGGAGCGTGTCATCGCAGTGCGCGTGCACTCTGCCGTGACCATCTCGTCGATCGCGAGCAACAGGCGCCGCGTTTGCGGCGGCAACTCATCGAGCGAACGGCCCAGCACTTCATGCGCCAACCGGTTGGCCACGGCGATATCGTTCAGCGCCACTTCGATGTACTCCACCGTGCGGCCCCGATGCTCGATGGTCTTGTGCGGGCGCTGGTACTGATGAAGAAGTGCGATCGCACGGATCAGCGTCAGATACTTCATGTGGTCGCGGCGCGTGCGTGTCTGCGCGTCGAGGAAGGTCAGCTCCCGCGCATACGGGTTGGCGACGAAGACAGGCTTCAACAGGCGCTGCGCATTGCGATGCACCGCAAGGATGGCTTCCCGGTCCTTTCGCTGGAGCAGCCCTTCGAGCGTCTGCGCCTCGCGCTGCACGCGATGGATGGCCTGCGTCTGCTCCCGCTCTTCATTGACGGAGAGCACTAAGCAGCGATTCAGAAGCTCTTCGTCCAGATGGATTGCCGTGGTCGTGAGGAAGATCATCACCGGACCTTCGACGCGGTACTGATGCGTGAGCAGGCGCCCTGTGGCCGGGTCTTTGCCCGTCGATGCGATAGTCAGCACACCTTCGGACTGCAACAGCTTCAACGCATACGAAGCGCGGCTCGCGCCTTCTTCTTCGACGATGGCCAACACCTTGTGCTTCAGGTCCTGTTCGCCCATGTAGAAGAGCGACTGGCCGGTCATCGCCGAGTACTGCACCCGCTGCTCGTCGGGCACGAACGCGAGCACCGCTTCCATCAGCGAGCTTTTACCTGCTGCCGATGACGATTGCACGATCACCGCCAGCGGCGCGTCGAGATGCCGCGACACGACGCCCAGATATCCGACGAGTTTGTTTGTCTCTTCGCCCACGACACCGCACTGCGCGAAGTCCTGGACGATGCGATCGAGCAGCCTGGGATCGCTGAGCAGTTCCATCGCTGCCGCGCGTTCCTCGGGTCCCAGCTGGATCTCTTTCTCTACCGGCTGCAGAGCCTTTTTGATCTGCTCGTCCTGCAGCTCTTCGAGTTTCAACAGCACCCGGCCCAGGTCGTGCCGGATCACGTCTTCCTTGACGCCCAGCTCCTCGGCCGCCTGCTTGGTAAACATGCCCCGCTGCCGCGCCGAGTAAAGATCGAGCGTATCCACGTGGAAGGCCGACTCTCCGCGCGGCGTTGTGCCCGAGACGAGAACGTTGACGCGCAACAGTTCATAGCTCATGTTCTTGCTCAACCCGCGCACACGGTAGCGGCGGTCGCCCTGCTGAAGGAAGATATCTTCGCCGCGCGTCTCGACCGGAACATTGATGCTTGGCGCGGGCATCGCCGGGCCTGGCTCCGGCTCGACCGGCTCATCGGGCTGCGCATCGGCAGCTAAAGAAAAAACTCTCTCTTCGGTTGCGGCGGGGATGAGTGCTGCGGGAGATGGTTCTGGATCGGGAGTCTCTTCGATGATTTCTTCTTTAGCTGCTGTTTCGATTTGAGGCTCTGGCATTGGCTCGGGCTCTGGCTCGATAACTGGCTCCGATTCGATCACCGGCGCAACAGTGATGACTGGCTCCAGCACGCGCGGCTCCGGACGTTTGCCTTTGCCCAGCCACTCGGCTCGATTCAGCAGCACGCCCAGACTTTTAGCTGCCGGCGTCACCTTGAGTGCGTATTCGTTGGCGTCCATGCCCTTCGGGAACTGCACGCGGAAGCATTCGACGCCCATTGCGATTAGTTCTTCGGCCAGCTTCTCCGCTGCGTTGTTGCCGGCGTCGTCGCGGTCGTAAGCGATGTACACACGCTCCGTACCGTGTTTCTCGAAGGCCGCGCGATGATCTTGAGTGAAGCCGTTCACTCCGTAGCTCGCGGTCACGTTGCGGAACCCTGCACACCAAAAGGTCAAGGCATCGATCAGAGCCTCACACAGGATGATTTCCTTCGATGCGGTCAGCGCCTCTTCGTTCCACACGCCCCGGTGCGCTCCGGGCAGATAGAGATGAAGTGGCGTTCCCTCGCGCAGACTCGCCGTGATCTTGCGGCCATACATCTCGACCACCGCGCCCGCGCTGTCGAAGACAGGGACGATGACGGAGCCGTTGAAGTGCTCATGCCCGCTCTCGCGCAGGATGCCCAGCCGCTGCAGACGGCCTCGCATCAGCGCACCGCCGGCGCGGTTCTTCGCTTCCAGACGATAGCCCAGCGTGCGGTTGGCGAAGCCCAGCTTGAAGCGGTCGAACATCTCCGAGGATTGAAGGCCGCGCGACTGGAGATATTTCAGCGCCTCCGGTGATTGCTTCAGCGCGTCGTGGTAGTAGTCCACGATCTCAAGCAACAGCACCCGGTCGTCGGCCTCCGGCGCTATCGGCGGAGGCAGCGTGCGCACCGTGCTCTGCCGCACGGGTTTGATCGGTTCGGCAGCTAAGGGAAGATGATCTGCCCGCAACAACTCGACTGCATGGCGGAAGCTCACACCCTGGGCGCGCATCACCCAGTCGATCGAGGAGCCGCCCGCGTTGCACGCTCCCAGGCAGTGCCACAGGTTCTTCGCCGGAGTGATGACAAGCGACGGGTTGCGGTCGTCGTGGAACGGGCATAGCCCCAGGAGGTCCGCCCCGTGCCGGTGCAGCTTGATGCCCCGCGCCTCGGCCAGGCGTTGAACCGATACCTCCCGCTTCAGCCGCTCGACCTCATGCTCCGGGATTCGCGCCATTCACCCTCCACCGAAAAAACCTGTCAAGTGGCATTCCCCACTTTTTGCGATTTTTCTCGCCGTGCCTCAGTATATACATACCATGTATATCCAACCAGTGATTTCGAAGGAACGCTCGGAAGCGGACCCTAAAATCCATCTTGCGATGCCCGCCAAGAAGGAACCGCATACTGCTTTCGGCAAGCGCCTCTTCTCTCTGAGGAAGACACGCGGCCTGACCCAGGTCCAGCTCGCCGAGGCTCTGGGAACAACCCAGCGTGTGATCTCCTACTACGAGACCGAGGCTGAACTGCCCCCATCGACGGCCATCATCCCCTTGGCTCGTATCCTCGGCGTCTCCACGGATGAGTTGTTGGGATTGAGGCCGGCGCGAGTGAACGGCAACTCCAGCTTGCAGAAGCAGCGGCTATGGAAGAGATTTCAGAAGATCGAAGGCCTGCCGACGAAGGATCAGAGAGCCGTGATCCGATTGATTAACTCGCTGGCTGGCAGCGCCAGCGCTGAGGCCAGTTAGTCGCCGCTTTTCATGTTCGTGGAACATGAGAAGAAGACATTCTTCTCATAGCTGGATAACACCCGCAGCGAGGACGGCGGTCAAGGGCGCGCGTTTTTGAGCGCGTCGCGAAGCGAGCGAAGCCCCTTGACGGCCACCGCAGTGAAGGGTATCGGCCACGTCAGTGGCCGAGGCCCAGCCCATGCCCCTGGCTGATGTCCAGGTCGACCGACTGCGGCATGATCTTCTGCCCGGCCAGCTCATCGTGCATTGCCATCTGTTGCTGCGTGGCCGTTGGATGCGACACATCCCGGCTCAGCACCTGGCCCAGCGTCTTCGCGTCGTTCGTGTACATCTGCACGTCGAACTGCGCACGCGAGACCGACACATACGCCATGCGGCTGTTGAGCAGCTCGCCGTGCGCCTGCTCCGAGTCCACGTGAACGAGAACACGGTCCGCAGTCTGGCCCTGGCTGCTGTGGCTCGTCACCGCATAGCCGTAATCGAGATGCGGCATCTGGCGCACGTTGAACTCGACCTCGCGGCCCGAGTCCATCTTCACTTTCAGATTGCCGTCGGCATCGATCTTCTCGATGCTTCCCAGCTCGCGATTGGCCAGATGCAGCGCCTGATAAGGAGATGTCATCTGCACACGGTCACCTTGAGCGAAGCCGCGCTCCCCATCGCGGTAGACCGTCACGCCCTGCAACCGGCGCGGGTCGTAGCTCAGCTCCTCGCCGCTCTTGCGCGTGATCGTCACCCGGTTGCTTTCCTCATCCACACGCGCCACCCGCGCGTATTCTCCAGGCTCGATTCCCAGAGGCTTCGATCCTTTCGAGTAGCGGATCACATCGCCCGGCTCATAGTTCTGCGCGTGCTGCCGGTCGGCTCCGGTCAGTTCCTGCCGCGCGTGCAACACCGGCACCCGATGATCGGCTCCCGTCACGTGACCCGCCTCCCGCATGGCCCGGTGGATGTGCCGGTTGATCTCCTGGCGGGATTGATTGTCGGGCGAGATAACCAGCGTGCTCTTCGGCGACCGCGCGTACTCCCGCGCGATCTCGCCGAGGCGCTCCCCTCGGTCTTTGAACTCATGCACACGGCCCTGCCAGTTGAGATTCTCGACGGCCTGTTTCACTTCACCCCGCGCAAGCTGCTCAACCGTTTCTTTGAGCACCGGATCTTTCTGGCGAAGGATCTCATCGAGCCTGGCCGTGCGCAGTCCCGCCTCCTGCATCTGCGCGTATGGACGGCCCGCCTCCACTGCTTCATGTTGCCGCACGTCGCCAACGAACAGCACCCGGTCGTAGCGGTTCAACCGCTCCAGCAACGCGTGCATCTGCCGCGTGCTGACCATGCTCGACTCGTCCACGACATAGACCCTCGCACGTCCATCCTCCGGCTGCTGGCTGCGCGCGAGATGACGCTGCAACGTCTCGGTTTCGATGCCCGTCTCCGCCAGCTTTTGTGCCGCTCGCGATGTCGGTGCAAGCCCCTTCACCTCGTAGCCGTGATGCTCCACGGCATCGCGGATCGCGGTTAAGGAAGTGGTCTTTCCTGCACCCGCCACGCCTTCAAGCGCCATCATCCTGTCGCGGCTTTCGAGCACGTCTTCGACCGCCCGGTGCTGGCTCAGGCTCAGGTGCGGATGCTGCTTGAAGGTCCACTCGCGCGTGCGTCCGTCCACGATGACGTTGATGTCGCGCCCGGCCTGCATTCGCCGCACGATGTCGCGTTCGTAGCCCTGCATCTCGTCGGTCGTGAAGGCCCGGCCTGCCTCTCCCTCACGGCGCGGAACCTCGATCAGCTCGCCCCTGGCGATGCGCTTTTCGAGTTCGGTTTTGATCTCCGGCAACCGCGCTTCGCCCATCGTGTGTTTCAGTGCATCGCGCAACAGAACCCGCTCATCGACCACCGCCGCGCGCTCTATTCCGCGCTCCCGCGCATAGCTCACGGCACTGTCGGCAACGCGCTGCGAACGCTCCGGCTCAAGCTCCACACCCCACCGCCGCGAGGCCTCGGCCATCACCCGCTGTGGTTGGTTGCCGTGCTCCACGGCAAGCCGCTGATGCTGCGCCCGGACCTCTTCGACACTCAAGGCCTGCTTCTGATCGCGCGTCCGGTGCGCGGCGATCTGCGCCGCTCCCGCACCCCGCCGTCCCTGCTCGGCTAATCTCTCTTCGATCTGCTGCCGCCGCGGGCTCGATGCCTCCATATACTCCCGCGTGTAGCCCTTGATCTCCGGCTGCCCGTGTGCGCCGCGCTCGACCTCATAGCCCAGCGATTGCAGCCGCGCCGCAAGCTCCGAACGGTACACCGCCGTCGCGAACTGCTGCGTCCGGTAAAGCTCCCGCGCCTGCAACGAACGCGTGTTTCCCTCGGCGGTTTCGGTCACATTGAAGATCACCGCATGCGTGTGCAACTGCGGCGCGGCGTACCCATCCACGGGCCGGCTGCTGTCGTGCTCGAACTTGGCGACGGCCCACCGGCCCGTCGTCTCCGGCGGAGCGTTGCCGCCGATCCGCGCCTGCGCGTACTTTTCCATCTCGTCCAGCGCCACGCGCACGCTCTCCCGGTGCGCATCGCGCACCCGGTCGTCGCCCCCAACCAGGGCCGTGACGGACACCGATTTCGGTGCCGAGAACGTCGCGTCCCAACCCGCCCGGTGCTCCATCGTGCGCACCGTTTCGCCCCATGGATTCACGTACTCCCGCGCCTGCTGCCGGCGGATCAGAGCCTCGCCCGTCATCGGATGCTGGCCCTCACTCAGGCGCGCGAACTGCTCCTCATTGACCTCGCCTTTGAGGTTCCAGCGCTCCGCAAGCTGGCCCTGCCACTGGCCCCGCACACGCTCGCCTTCCGTGTAATAGTTCTCCTTCGCGTTCGCGAACTCGGACCGGTGATAGGCCTGCGCCTGGCCCGCTGAGATCGGCTTCGACAGTGTCAGCATCGCCCTACATCTCCTCTCCGGGTGTCACGTCCATCGGCATCCCGGGCAGCGCCGGCTCTGCCGGCGCCGTCTGCATCCGCTCCTCCCGTGCCGAGTTCTTGGCCAGCACTTCCAGAGCCCGCTTCATCTTGTTCGCATCCGCCCACTCGATCAGCTTCTTGCTCGCCGCCTCCGGGATCGGATTCCCTTCGCCCACCTTCAGCATGAAGTTCAACAGGATCGTTCGCATCGCCAGCACCTCGGCCAGGATCGCCCGCTCCGCTGCCAGCGTTCCCATCTCCACGCTCGATCCCAGCAACACATCGCGCACCCATTCGGACAAGGTCAGACCGGCCCGCTCCGCCCGCGACTCCAGCACCCGCAGCTCTGCCTCCGTCACCTTCGTGCCCACGGATTTGCTCCGCAGCTCGCGCTTCATCGCTCACCGCCACACGCACGAAGGCCGCACGACAAGCGTGCGGCCCGGGCTGCGTTCAACGGCAGGCAGCTAAAGAAAAAATCTCTGCGTGTTTTCTTCGTGTGGAGTCGCATCCCAAGCGCACCCCGAGCAAGCGTGCACCGCACTCAGGGCCCACGAACACCGAGAGGCGTTTTTTCCTTTAGACGCTGACTTCGCGCTGAGAGTTACCCTGCAGCAACCGAAGTTACTCTGCAGCTCCCAACTGGGGGAGACGTGTCCTCCCTCTCCCGACGCCGACAGGCGGCGTGCTCGCGGCGCTCGCTAGGGTAGTTGCAGCGACTGGAACCGATCTCTAACGCTCATTCGACCACTTCAAAATATCGGAGTGGATACATGCTGTTCCGCTGCGGCTTTTGGGGCAAATAAAGGATACAGACTCTTGCGCCAGCCCCATACTCGTCTGGGCTCGATGAATGGCCAGTTACTGGCACCCCATCTTCCGTACGGAATTCATACTCCACTCGGAAGTCCGATTTACCGGCGCTGCAATCTGTCACCACTCCTTTGGCTGGTCTTCCTCGACGTGCCAGCTTTCTGTCCCTGAACAAAGCTACCAATGCCACGACCCCGACCGAGGTGAGAAAGAGCATAAACACTTTAGGAATCAAATCCATAATCACGAGGCCTGACCATTCCCAGTCCGCCGGGTGATTCACGGTCGGATCTGTTGGAAGATACCGAATCGCGATTTGATCTGATTCGTGGAAAATCAGATGATAATTCGTCAGTTCAGCTTTGCCTGAATAATTAAGTCCGTTGGCCTCAAATGCGTAGGTGACGGTAGGAGATCCGTGCCCGGCGTGTGTCGCAGTTACCTTCCCGACTGTATTGCGGCCCTCCTGCCGCAAAGCTGTGCGTTGTCGGGTCTGCGTGAGTATGCCCTGACAAGCAGATCCGACCATAACGCCTCCTACACCCAGGAACAACACAGCGACCACTACCATCGCCGATGCATTCGTCGAATTCATCTGCACTCTTCTCGGAAGCGGTCCGCGCAGTTCGGAAGGAGATGATTGCTCTTCAACATCAGCACCTTGAGCATCTTCATCCATTTCAATGCCCTCCCTCTAATACTTTGCCTAAGTTAGTAACGGCGCATCCCAGCACACCGCCCACAGCGTCCAGAACGAATGTCTTGTTTGTGACATTCTGGCCTTGAAGTTCTTGAGAAAAATCATTCGCGACCTGAATCAGTCCAAGTCCGCAGAGGCCGACATCAATAGTTGTCTTAACTGCCAACCAAGTCTCGCCTCCAGGCCAAATAAACGACGACACACATCCATAGGCGGCACCGCCGATTCCCGCTTGGGTCCAAGCGTTCAATTCGTCTGCTCCCGCGACAAGAAGGATATTCGCGACGCACCCGATCGTATTCGCGTATTGAACGCCACCGAGGGATCTCTTCGAAATTATGAGCGCGTCTTCAACAATGTCTCTCCCACTCGGATCTCTCCAATAGATTGGATTTGCAGCCCCGTAGAGATATTTGTGGAGAGTGATTGGAGCCGATAGGAATCCGTCCTGCGGGTCTCTGGACATGAACCTGCCGGTGGTTGGGTTGTAATATCTGGCGCGGAGGTAGTAGAGGCCGAGGTCAGGATCATATTGTTCGCCGCGATACATCATCTCGTTCGGCGTACCAATGCCACCCGAGACCGTGAATTCATTCCCGAAAGCGTCGTACTCGTAGCTATCCGTGATGATCCCGTTCAAATCGGTCAGCTGTCGCACGGTTCCAAAGCCGTCGTAGCCGTAAAAGCTGGGCGTCCAGGTATTTGAGATGAGTTGGTTCTGACTGATACGCTGCAGGCCGTAAGTGTATGCCCGCGAGAGCATGCCATTCGTCAGTTCCTCAACCACCTGCGGATAGCCGGTCGGATTGAGGTCATCGACCAGGTATTGGGTCGTCGTCACACCGCCGACGATCTTCTTCACCCGATTCCCGTCACCGTCATAAACGATCTGCACTGCTCCACCGTTCATCGAGACCAGATCATTTTCGGTGTCATAGGAGAACGTCTTGCCGCCGGTCGCAGTGACGTTGCCGTTGGAGTCGTTGCTCTCCCCGGCTGCTTCATCGTCGGCGTTGAAAGTGAATGAACCCGAGTTTACTCCACTCAAAGACGAAGTCTCGGAAGTGCGGTTCCCAACCGGGTCAAGACCGTAGCTGACGCTACCATTCTCATTGGCGGCTGAACCGGTAATCGCTTCACTGGTCAGTCGATTAATGCCGTCGAAATTCCAACTCACTGAGCGTTGATTGAGTTCGTTTCCAGTTTTGCGATTGCCCGCGCTGTCGTAGGTATAGGTGTAGCCTGTCCGCCCGGTGGCGATTTGGGTGAGACGATTCAGGCTGTCGTATCCGAATCCGTATTGCACAGTGTTCGGGTAAGCCACGGACTGGACATTTCCGGCCGAATCGTAAGTATATGTGGTGGTCTGGTTGCCCGTGAGGCTCCCATCCACAACCGTCGACAGCTGGTTCAGAGACGTGTAGGTGTAGGAGACCGAGATACCGTTTGTGTGGGAGGAACTCATGGAAGCCAGGTGGCCCGCCGCATCGTAGGTGTAGTGTAGCGTACCCTCGGGCGTGGCCTTGATAATCAATCGGTCCATGCTGTCGTAGGTATAGTTTGTGGTACCGCTGGCGTCAGCCATGGTCTGCCGCTTGCCCGTCGGCGTGTAGGTAAAGCTGACTGGATGCTCGCCGGTCGTGGGGTCTGGCACACGGCTCAACAGACGATTCAGCGTGTCGTAGGCGTAAGTCGTAGTTTTGCCATTGAAATGGGTCAGTGAAGTCAGATTGCCAGCCGTATCGTACTCTCGCGTCTCGGTCAGAGTGCCGTCCGG
>DASXLY010000293.1:0-7165 GCA_036495975.1 Occallatibacter sp.
CTCCCCAGAACGCAAGCACAAAGCCAAATGCTTATGAGGTTGTCTCAATCAAGCCGAGCAAACCCGGAAGCCCCGGCTCATCAGAAATCTTGCCCAATGGTTTTCGAGACACAGAAACGACAATCGGCGACGTGATGCGGAACGCTTTCGGCATCTTTTATGACAAGCAAATTATCGGGATGCCGCCATGGACCGAATCGGAATTGTATGACATTGAGGCAAAGGTTGACGCCGATACTGCGACTAGATGGCAGCGGCTTACCAGCACTGAGCGGCGGAACGAGGAACGGTCGATGATGCAAGCCCTGCTAATTGATCGGTGCAAGCTCAAGTTCCATTTCGTGAGAAAGGAAATGCAGGTGTACGATCTGATGATCGCCAATAGCAGATCGAAAATGAAGGAAGCGCCTCAGGATGAGGCAGAAACAGGGGGAATGGCAGGCGGTGACGGTGTAACGTTTACCGCCCACGCATTATCAATTGAGAATTTTATCCCCACTCTTTCTGGTACAGATGGCCGTCTCGTTGTAGACAAAACGGGTCTGGGCAATAAGAGGTTTGACTTCACGCTGCATTGGTCTCCCGGCGCTGGTTCTGGTCCATCTTTATTCACAGCCCTTGAAGAGCAGCTCGGCCTGAAGCTGGTCCCGTCGAAAGAGACGGTTCATGTGCTCGTGATCGATCAAATGGAGAAACCGTCACCAAACTAGTCACGGCAATTTTTCTGATCGCTGCCGAATCACCGCCCATCCAGAAGAAACCGCCGAAACCGGCCGCCATGGTTATTTTAGGACTGACGACGCTGTGACCGCTTTCCGCTTTACTGTGAAGAGACGCGGCGCGATCCCTGTCAGGACCTTCGGCCAATCACGAACACAGGCGGAAGCATTTTCGAACAACTGACATTGTTATTGGTAGATGAATCCAGCATCCATAGAGTATGAACTTCCATCACCATTCTGAATGGAAACCCTTGCGCCGCCGGGTGAGCCTCCAGGCGTTGTGAACTGAAGTGTGCTCGGATCAATGAAAGCCGCGCTCATCTTGACTCCACCCACGCTGACCGTTGCTCCCGATTCAAATCCGCTGCCCCTGATCGTCACCGTGGTTCCACCGGAGGCCGGGCCCGCTGCAGGGCTGAGGTACCCGATAGAAACCGGCGTCGGAGGCAGTTCAACAATCGTCAGGCCCGCACTGGTGATCACGAATAGCCGATTGCCGGCCTCATCGAAATCCATTGCACTTTGCGCTAGGACCGGAAGCTGCTCCGAAAGGGCAATGTATCCAACTGCTGTGCCAACATTCGTATCGGTAATCTCAATGCCATTGGACTGTGCCCTCCCCGAGCCTTGAGGAAGCGGGGTGTAAAGCAGGCTCCCCGATGCATTCATCTTCTCGCCCGGTAGATCCGGAACCACAAGATTTGAATAGAACTCTGGAGTCACTGCCTGGATCCGCTGGATCATATGCTCATCAAGGCGTGTGTAATCATTCGCGAACCAATGCCCGTCGCCTGAGGCCGCGCTGCTTCCTCCCAGAGTTGCCAGGCTGCGAGTGATCGTATCGCTCGTGCTGCTCCACAACGCGGTTCCACAAGCCGGATTTCCAAGCAGAACCTTATCTCCAGCCGAGTCTCTGGAAAATGCGGTTCGTCCAAATCCATTCATATCGGTGCGGAGAGTTGGTTTCGGACTTGCGAGATTGAACTCCCACACCTGACCGCCGCAGGGGCCGAACGTCGCAGACACGCCATCGACGAAAACGTCTCCATTGCTGGTCGCGACCACATCCTCTACGCCGGGCGAATTCGCGACTGTCACAGGAATCTGAACCACAGTAGCAGCATCTGGGCTATCAGGATTGATCACCGCGACCGAGAGATCAGTAAAGTTGGCCGCAAGCAGAGTGGCGTTATCGGGCGTCAGAGCCAAGCCTGCGATCTGGCGTGCGCCTGAAATCGAAGGGGGCTTGATAGAAGTCAGGAATTGATTCGTGTCTGCTGAGAACACATCTATCTGGCTGCCTGCACTCAGGTACACCCAGTGCCGTTTCGGGTCGTACAGGACATACGTGAACGTATCGGGTGAAGGATAGTCCATCACCGGAATGTAGTTGAACGCGTTCGCCAACGTTGTTGTCCCAGCTGAACTCGTGACAGAAATATCTCCTGCCCCTTGCGCACCCTGCGGCACCATCACCATCAACTCGTCTACATCTTTGAAGCTGTATTCGGAGTTGTAGCCGGAGTCGTTGAAATAGATGTATTTGCTCGCGGCTGTCACGGGTGCGGTCTTGCCACCGATTGTGACTGTTGGATTTCCGCTATTCCCCATCAAGCCATAGCCGACAAGCGCCAGCGAAGCACCCCCCTGTGTAGAGCCTGCATTTCCTCCGGCAGATAGAATCTGCGAGCCGTATGAAAACGACTGCGGGACCATGAACATCCATCCGTCCGGTTCCACACCTTTTACATTCACCAGGCCCCGACTTGCCGATGCCGGTGCAGTTACAGCTACCTGTCCCCCGCTGAATTGGATCTCGGTTCCTCGAGTGTCTCCGAACCACACATCCGGCAGCACGTCAAAACTAGCTTGGCCGAGAGTCGTACTGAGTTGCATGTTGAGCGGTGCTTCATCTGCATCGCCCACCTGGCCAAGTGTTGGCGCTTCCGGAAGGTCTAGCACGCTCTGAAAGTTCGTTGCATCGTCGATCAGCAGCCCATGTCCGAATTGAAAAGTTCCATACACCTGTCCCGTCGCATCAGCAGTGAACGGTATCGACTGCGGCGCTGTCGCCTCCGAGGTGAGGAATAATGGCGCAAACTGAAATGCAGGTGCGGCGCCTGTCAAAGAATACCCGCGGGTATCGAAAGTGAGAATCACCGGATATTTGATCCCCTGCGCCGAACTGATGGTCATCGCAACGTATAGATTCTTGCCGTCGGGACTGTACGTCATACCCCAGAAAATTCCTCCCAGTTGTGCCTGTCCCAGAACGCTAAGGTCGCTGTCAACAAACTCCAACCCATTGCTGCCTACGATCGCAAACTGGCTAGCCGTCGGATTCCCCGCCACACCGAGCACGCTGCCCGCAGACGATATCCCGCTCGCAGTGAAGCTATTGCTCACCGCATCGTAGACCGCTAGGTTCAAGTCGCTTCCATAATCGACAACAAGCACCTTCTCCCCATCTCCCGTTCGGGACATTGCATTGATCCAAGGTCCAATCCCCGGGGCACTAAGCGTTGTAAAAGTGCTCGCTACCGGATTCCATTGTTCTAGAGTGTAAGACGGAGGATCCGAAGTGTTTGTCATGCCGATCAATGACGAACCATTTGCGATGTTGGCAATCAGATTCGGAATCGATGAGATGTTGTCGAGACGCGTCGGTACACTCGCTCGACTCACAACCTGAAGCGAAGCAGTATCGATGGAAACAATTTGCTGTACGTTGCTCGCAACCAAAAGACGCGAGGAGTCCAAGCTAAGGTCCATCCCAGTAGGGTTGGGCGCCTGAATGCTCTGGAGAATCTGGCGTGTTGTGGGTGAAATAACGTCAATTCTGTTTTGTTGTGGATTGCTCGCATACACCACTTTGTGAACTGGATCGTAAACGGCTGCTGCGGGCGTCCCGTCCTCGCGCACAAAGTCAGTTCGAATTGCAGAAAGTGTTCCTTGCGCGGGGAAGACATTCAGTTCCAACTGCGTGCTTTCCTGAACTTGGTCCGCATTTCGCGTCGCTGTCACGGTAACGGCGGCATAGTTGGCCACAGCGGTCAAACTTGAACTAAATTTCAGGGTTGCAGACTCGCCATAGGCCAGGGGGTTTACGTCGAGGTTCGCCTGCACGCCGGCGGGAAGCCCACTAAGCGAGAGCTGGACGTCAAAGTTCGTGTTGCCGATCGAGTTTGCGACGATCTGAATACCGGTTGTTGCGCTGCTTCCTTGCTGGAACGACAGCTCTTTGTCTGACGCTGAAAGGTTGAAGCTGGCCAGCGTTTGAGCTTGAACTTGCAAGGCGATACTTACGCTGTGCGCCAGACTGCCTGAGGTTCCTTGCACTTCAATCGTGAAACTGCCTTTAGACACATTGGACGGAATGTTGATCGTAATCCCTTTTGTACCTGCGGACATCGTGAACGAGGAACCCGGTGAAACCGTGGCGCCCGTGGGAAGCCCCGTAACACTGACCATCACCGACTCGGAGAACCCGTTGTTTGCTCCAACGGTGACCTGCGCAGACAACACCCCGCCGGGTGCGATCGTTCCCGAAGTTGGCGATACCCCGATGGTGAAGTCAGCAGTTGGCGTCGGCGATGATGTCGTTCCGCCGCCTCCGCCGCAACTGCATAGAAATACGAGAATGACGGACACGACTAGACCGGCAACGCGTCGGACCATCTCGAATTTCTTCTGCATGAGAGCTAAACCGAAACCCGTAACCGACGACGAAAACGGCTCCCCTGCCATGGCGCTGGTCCTTGAGAAGTGTTTCGGTGAGGATAGCGGAAATTCTGCCTTCCCCCACGAAAGTTGCACACTCGTTGTTAGAGATTGTGGAAGCAAGCAAGTGTAGCATGCTTCTGTCGATTTCAAGCGAGACAAAGAGCGATCTGCATTGGCAAGCAGTGAACCGCTCTACTGTCATTGGAGCGATGTCAACGCTTCGGAGCACAGCCGCATTGTATGATGCACTCACGTAGCCAACCGGGTTTTATGAAAGATTCACGTGCTCAGCACTGGACGGAAAGCTATGGCTAAATCGCTCGTCTAGCTTTGGCGGACGGCGAAGAATCGCCAAAGGTCCGAGTTGCGGACTACACGACCGGTATAGATCGAATCACTAACCTTTGCTTTGAGAGCTGAAGCGGCGTGTTACTATCCGTGCTCCTCACGCCAGAGCAGGGCTCAGCACTGGGGTCAGAGTGACATAGATGATCTCTTTTTATACGTCGGGTGCGGAGCCGGCTTTCAATCCATCACATCGGCGGGGCAAACGTGAGCGTAAGGACGGTGATGTCATCCTCTTGGCCAAATGCTCGTGCCGCATTGGCGATGTCTTTGGCCGATTCCGTGCTCATCTGACGTGTTCGCTCAAAGCCGTACAACTCACGGTCTGCCGATTGCGCCTCCACGACTCCATCGGAAAGGAATGTAAGTCTGTCACCTGGTTCAAGTCGAAACTGGGTCTCCGCATAGTCGGCCCCTGCTGCGATGCCGAGCGGCAAGCCGGATTCAATATGGACTTCTTCGCCTTTGCGGTAGGGCGCGAGGTGACCGGCGTTGGCGACGGTGAGGACGCCGTCGACTGAAAGCTCGGCGCAGAGGCAAGTAGCGAATCCACCGATGCACATATCACTTAAGACGAGGTTGAGGTGCTCAAGTAGCGCCGAGGGCGAATCGCCTTCCCGTCTACGCGCAGCACCGATGAGTACGGCCGCAGTTATGGCAGCAGCGGCACCCTTGCCACTGACATCGCCTATCAGAATGCGCTGGCGGTTCGGTGGCAGCTTCGCGCTGTCATAGAAATCTCCGCCAACCTCGCGGATCGGATGAAATGCGACCTCAATACTCATGCCCGGAAGAGCATCGAGCACGGCAGGCGCCAGTAGCTGCTGTACCTGCTGTGCCGCGTGCATTTCTCCTGCCAGAATCGCGCGTTCCTCCACCGCCTGGCGCTGCTCGCGGAACAGTAAAGCGAGCAGCGCAGCCAGGACGGCGGCGGTGGTGAAGGCGCGTGCCGCCAAAAATGTAAGACCCCAGCGCGCGAAGAGATCGGGGACGCCGGGGATAGACATGCTCGAAGCGAGCGCTACGAACCAGATGATGTCTGCCGCACCCCATAGCATGCAGAGAGCAGCCAGCGGGCGCATACGTCGAGGGATTTTCGGCCACGGCCCAAACACAAAGAATGGAACAAACGAGATGGCGAAATGCGCGAGCACAGAGAAGGGACGCAGGAAGTCGGTATTGAAAGACGCTGTCCATCGTGGCTGGTTTCCAGCCGCAAGAGCACTCAGGCATGTGGGTATATAGATAGCGGAAGCGGCCACCACCAATCCGAAGACAATCCGGGGCATCCGCAGCCGTGCCAACGAGTAGAAGACCGGAACCTCGGCAGCAGTTAGCGCTGTGTTGCCCAGTCCGACAATCACCAGGCCGGCCGAAACGGAATAGTTGACGAGGGCGGCGGTATTCAATTCGTTGATGCGCAGGATCGCGTGGCTGAGGCACACAATGCTCAGGAACAACAGTTCCCAGCGGCTGCGGTCTTGGAAATAAAGGAAGAGCAAAACGATGGAGAGAACGCCGATGGCACCGAAGGCAATGGCGGTCGGCGCGAATTGCGCAGCACGCGCAAGGACAACCCGCGCGCGAATCGCATCGAGCAAGATCACATCGCCGGCGCCCACCTGGGGCGGAAGATCTTCGATAATGTCACGGTATTGGCCGCCGATCAAAAGTGCTCCACGATCGGTAGTGCGAAGTGCAATGGTAACCGGACCCGGGCCGAACAAGCCGCTCGGCGCCGGATACGACCGGATTGCGTCGAGACTCGAGTTGCCGTTGTGCAGATTGCCCTCCGCGCCGATCAGAACTCCGTTGAGAAAAAGCTGATAGGCGGAATGAAGCGTGACTTGGATGGCGGGGTGCGCGTCGTCGCGCAGCTGGGACAGGTCCGCGTGGCAGCGCACCCAGAAATGCGGTTGACCGGCCTGGGACTTCCAATCTCGCCAGGGTAGCCAGCTGGAGTCGTCGAGATTCGGCGCTGCCCAAGCGAGATTGTCGCCGCCGTGCCAGACGCACTGTTGCGGGGAGACGTTGATCATGTTCTGGCCGAGAACTCCGGTAGCCGCCAAGCCCAACGCGAAGAGGGGATATCCGGCGTGGCGCAAACGGAAACGATACCGCCATGAAGTAGGAATCAGAGCTGTCTATCCTTGCTGGGAAGATTTAGCGATGGTACCGCTATAGGTCACAAATCTCAAACTGCTCGGCTATCTTGCTTCGGAGTGGGCTTCTGTCGGGAGAGTCGCCCCGAGGAGTTTCACCCCGAGGCGCTCGCAGAACTGTACGTGAGCCTCTCGACTCATACAGCTCCCATCAAGGAACCACTGCATGGACGCGCCCAGTGAGCGAAAAGCTCCTGACTGCGACGGGAGACC
>DASXLY010000294.1:0-29897 GCA_036495975.1 Occallatibacter sp.
CGCCAACCGGAGAAGACCCTAGCCGGGGAACACGCTTGGAGCAACTAATGACGGAGTGGGATAAGGCCGGCCGCCTGAGCGCGACCGATCCAGCCACGCGGAGGCAGCAGATATCGGCTCTTACTGCCAGCGGCGATCCAGCAGTCAAGCTGACGATCGATCAGCTAGCCGACAGAATCGCGATGCTCGGAGACGTTCGGGGACGCGTTTCGCTCATGAAGCGTGACTTGGCAAAAATCATGCGTTCTTATTCGACACCTGAACGAGAGCAGAAATGAACAGTACTTGTTGGTTCCAATTAACCAGAAGCAAACCGATTTCCTCTCGCGTTCCCTTGTCGAGGTCAGTACGATGCCGGCGGTCTGCTACTCCGGTACGTTCTGCTGAGTGCTCGTCATTTTGCTGAGCCTAAAGCATGCCTCTGATGATGAGGCCGCCCCTTTTCAACACATTAGCAATTGGCACGATGCCTGCATATCCAATTGTGAAAGCGCAGGAGACGGACCGCCAAGAATAAGGTGCGATTCAACTGGCCGACTCCTTCGACTGTGTTCGATATTCACCCTAACTAACACGCTGCAAGGAGACACTTATGAACGCGTTATGCAGGAACCTCTTTTTAATGGGAATAGCGCTTCTGTGTGCGACTGCATCTTTCGCTCAGCACGTAAAGACTGATTACGATCGGAACGCTGATTTCAGTCAATACAAAACCTACACATGGGGACATGTCCACACGCAAACCCCTCTGTGGATCGATCGAATCAAAACAGCCGTCAATTCAGAGCTGGCAGCAAAAGGATGGACCGAGGTCGAATCTGGCGGGAGCGTTTCCATTGTGGGGATGGAAATGACTCGGAGCCATCAGACTGTCGACACGTACTACGACGGCTTCGGAGGAGGCTGGCGCTGGAGAGGGTGGGGAGACCAATTCGGTGAAGCTACGACCACTACGAACACCTATGAGGTCGGAACCCTAGTCGTCGACCTATTCGACTCAAGAACAAAAAGCCTGATATGGCGAGGGTCGGCAAGCGACACCTTGTCTGATAAATCCGACAAGAATATCAGGAATCTCGATAAAGGCGTACACAAAATGTTCGATTCCTTCCCTCCGAACGCGAAGAGCCAATAAGCAAGAGTGTATGTGAGAGGGCGCGCTAAGCCCGCTCACGAGTTTAACAATCGTGACCTCGACAATCACGGCGTGGAGCTTGATCTATATGACCTTTCACAATGAACTCGCCACCTCGCACTTTTTAGGCATTCGAAAGGAGACCGATAGCTTGGGTGATGTCGATGTCCCCGACTCACAACTGTGGGGTGCACAAACCCAAAGGTCGCTCGAGCACTTCAGCATCGGGAAGGATTTGATCCCGCGCGAAATGATCGCGGCGTACGCCACGTTAAAGAAGGCCGCCGCCAACGCTAATCATGCCGGAAAGCGGCTTGACGACGAGCGACATAGGCTGATCGTTCAGGTTTGCGACGAGATTCTAGCCGGCCAACTCGAAGACATGTTCCCTTTGCACGTCTGGATGACAGGCAGCGGCACGCAATTCAACATGAACGTGAATGAAGTGATTTCCAACCGATGCTGCCAGCTCGCAGGCACTCCGCTTGGTAGTAAAATGCCAGTCCATCCTAACGACCACGCCAACATGTCGCAATCCTCAAACGATTCTTTCCCCACTGCGATGAATATTGCCGCAGCGGTGAACGTGAAGGAGTTGCTGGTACCGGCGGTGACCGCACTGCGCGATGCAATCGGGTCGAAAGCCGAGCAGTGGAAAGACATCGTGAAGATCGGCCGCACACATATGCAAGATGCTACGCCGCTCACTCTGGGACAGGAGTGGTCGGGATATTTCGGAATGCTGAGCGAAGATCTCGAACGCATCGAAGATGCTCTGAGAGGTGTGTATCGCCTTGCCCTGGGCGGAACGGCAGTTGGGACCGGTATCAATGCCGCCCCAGGCTTCGGGGACGCGGCTGCTGCCGAAATAGCCAAGCTCACAGGCCTTCCGTTTGCGAGCGCGCCGAACAAATTCACCGTGCAGGGTGCTCACGATGCTCTTGTTCAACTCTCGGGCACGCTCCGCACTCTAGCAGTTTCGCTCTACAAAATCGCAAACGACATTCGTTTGTTGTCGTGCGGCCCGCGCGCAGGTTTCGCCGAATTGTCGATTCCGTCGAATGAGCCAGGCTCTTCCATCATGCCGGGAAAGGTGAACCCCACCCAGGCCGAAGCACTTGCCATGATCGCGGTACAGGTGATGGCGAACGATGTAGCGGTTGGGTTCGGCGGTGCAGGGGGCTACCTCGAGATGAACGTGTACAAGCCTCTGCTCATCTTCAATATCGCGCACTCCATCACGATTATGACCGACGGATGCACAAATTTCCGGAAGTTCCTTATAGAAGGGACAGAGCCGAATTTGAAGAAGATCAAGGAGTATGTCGAGCGATCCCTGATGTTGGTCACTGCGCTCGCGCCTGTGATCGGATACGACAAGGCTTCTCAGATTGCCCACTACGCGCTCGACCACGAACTCACTCTGAAGCAAGCGGCACTGAAGCTCGGTTTCGTCACCGAACAGGAATTTGACCACGTCGTGGATCCATCCAGGATGGTCCACCCGTACGTTGCAGAAAGCTGAACGACATCATCAACTCCAGCACGCCCGCGTTGAAACCTCGTAAAGGGAAAAGGAGCAATATGCCGAAGTCTTACAAGAACGGTATCGATTTACTTCGGGATTCGTTCGTGAACAAGTCCACCGCGTTCACGGAAGACGAAAAGGAGCGCTACGGCCTCGTTGGTCTCGTTCCCGACGTGACAGAAACCGAAGATAATCAGCTGCGACGTGTGCTGCTGCAACTCGGCACAAAGAGCACAGATTTGGAACGCTATATCTACCTGATCAATCTTATTGATCACAATGAGACGTTGTTTTACCGCACGATCATGTCCGATCCGGCGCGCTTTTTGCCCATCGTATACGATCCGACGATTGGCGAGGCGTGCTTGAAATTTGGGCACATTTACCGCCAGCCTCGTGGCATGTATCTGTCCATTAGCCGTCGCGGCAAAGTGAAAGAAATACTGAAGAACTGGCCCCAGAAAGATGTGCGTTTTATCTGTGTGACCGACGGTGGACGAATTCTTGGGCTTGGTGATATTGGAGCGAACGGGATAGGAATTCCGATCGGCAAGCTGCAACTTTACACCGCCTGCGCCGGAGTACCGCCCCAGTATTTGTTGCCGATGTATCTCGATGCTGGGACGAATAACGAGCAGTACTTGCAAGATCCTCTTTATTTGGGCCTGCGACGGACGCGCCCATCCCCAGAGGACCTTTATTCGTTCGTCGACGAATTCGTCGAGGCGGTTCAAGAGGTGTTCCCAAAGTGTTGCATTCACTTTGAAGATTGGACGGGAAGCGATGCTGTCCGTCTGCTTGAACGCTACCGGGATAAGTGCAGCGTTTACAACGATGACGTCCAAGGCACGGCGGGCATCGTGCTCGCAGGCATGATCAACGCCGCAAAGATCAAAGGAACCAGGCTCAGCGACGAAAAGTATCTCTTTCTCGGCGCTGGCTCTGCGGGCGTTGGCCTCGCAGGCCTTCTGTGCTCGGCTCTGGTCAATGAAGGATTGACGCTGGAACAAGCTCAGTCGCAGGTCTATATGTTCGATGTGAATGGCCTGCTTGAATCGACCCGCACCGATCTATTTGAGTTTCAGAAAGTCTACGCCCACCAACACAAGCCGACACGAGATTTTTTGGCGGCGATCGAGAGTATCCGGCCGACGACCATCATTGGTGTCAGCACCGTCGGTGGCACGTTCACGCAATCGGTCGTCGAGGCAGTCTCGCGGGTGAACGAACGGCCGGTAATCCTTGCACTCTCAAACCCCACCGAGCACGCGGAATGCACGGCCGAGCAAGCCTACACCTGGTCGAAGGGCAAGGCCATCTATGCGGCCGGCGTTCAATTTCCGCCAGTTCGATTCAACGGCCAAACGTTCCTGCCGGGCCAAGCGAACAACTTCTATATCTTCCCCGCTGTCGGAATGGCCATCTTCGCGACCCAAGCATCCCGAGTGACCGATGAGATGTTCATTGAAGCCGCGCGTGCAGTCGCAGATCAGGTGTCACCTAACCTACTGAAACAGGGTCTGCTTTATCCGCTCCAATCCGGGATTCTTGAAATCGAGATTCAGACTGCCGCGCGAGTGGCGGGGCTGGTGTTTGATTCAGGGCTCGCGCGCGTCAAGCGTCCCAAAGATGTGATCGCGTTCATTCGCGAGCACGTCTACAAGCCTGAGTATGCCGCGGAACAAACTGTAGAAACGACAGCCGCCTAGGACAGAAAGACACAATTCCGTGCTTGAACAAAAGAGGCCTCTTCCCATGAAGGCTCTAAAAGTGCCGACCAATGAGAAGCCTCGCCAATACACCAGATGTGGCTGTCTGCGCTACATGTGGGCTGAATGAGGACCAAATGATGGAATCCACACACAATGTAGGTGTCGTCGCTGTAAGCCGCATTTCACGGATAGGCCGCGAGGTCGGATTTGGAACCATGCTGGCAATCTCCTGTCTGCTCAGCTATTGGCTCAGCACGACCATCCTCGCGCGTGAGTATTCGGTATCTCGCGAAAATGACCTGCTGGGGGGCATGTGGGCGGTGGTCGCGACAATCTTTGTGTTCCGATACAGAGTTCTCCAGAGCGGACGCGCTGCCATATCGCGGACGCTAGCGACCTTCCTCAGCTTCGCACTCTGCTTCCTATACTTTCTCTTTTTCCCGTTCAATGTCTTTGGGATGGTCGCGCTTATCTGGATCGGAACTGTCATTTTGGGCCTGATCGGCCGTTCCGAAGACATCGTAACAACGTCCATTACGACTGCCGTGGTGTTCGTTGTTGCCGGAATAAGTACTGGGCCAGCCTGGATACAGCCTATTCTCCGACTTGTCGACACTTCCGTTGGCATCGTAGTTGGGCTTCTTGCTTCACGGATGGGGATTGAACTTCTCAGACAGGAAGGAGAATGAAAATGGCCTCCTCGATCTCAGCTGCAAACGGTTCGGCCACTCCGAAAAGACTAAGAGTTGGTCTCTTCATTCCCTGCTATATCGACATGGTCTTTCCAGAGGTCGGAATTGCCACATTGCAGCTTCTGGAAAGATTCGGGCTGGATGTCCATTTCCCGCTCAACCAGACCTGTTGCGGACAGCCTATGTCGAATAGCGGCGATGAGGCCAACGCCGCCGCCGCTGAACGTCTCTTTGTCGAGAATTTTGCCCCGTTCGATTACATCGTTGGGCCGGCTGGGAGTTGCGTCAAACAAGTGCGATGCCACTTCGACACGATCGAACAAACGGACGAAGTCAAGCATGTTCGTCGGCGTACCTTTGAACTGGTCGAATTCCTGCACGATGTTCTCAAAGTCCAGTCTTTCCCGTGGGCGGAATTTCATCACTCAGTTGCGATACACAACAGCTGCAGCTCGATTCGCGGTCTGGGAATTGCAAAGCCATCCGAAATCATAGAGGAGCCATTCGACAAAACAGCATCGCTGCTTTCTAACGTCAAGGGGTTGGTCCTTGTTCCCGTAGATCGGCCGGATGATTGTTGTGGATTTGGTGGGACGTTCTGCGTAACCGATGAGGCTGTCTCAGCAAGAATGGGCCTGGACAAGGTTCATGATCATCTTCGGCACGGTGCCGAATACGTAGTCTCGCCTGACATGTCATGCCTGATGCACCAGCAAGGGATCGCGCAGCGCGTCGGTTTTGATCTCAAATACATTCATGTCGCCCAAGTCTTGAACGGTGGCCCCTTTAATGGAGAGGATTTCCTGTCATGAGTAACGCAAAAAAGGCTGACCCCGCAGCGGCAGCTGAGCTATTTATCCTTCGTGATGACGTGCATGAACCGATGCACGACCGCTTCTTGTGGGCAACAATGCAGCGGCGCAATGCGCAGGCAACAGCCATCCCGGAATGGGAGAAACTGCGCGAGCTTGCCTCGAAGATCAAGGAACATACTCTCACTCACCTCGATCATTATCTCGAAGAATTCGAGGCCAATGCCATAAAGCGAGGCGCCCATGTTCATTGGGCAATGGATGCCGCAGAACACAATGCGATCGTGTATTCGATCCTCCAGGACCATGGAGTGAAGGAACTGATCAAGAGCAAGTCCATGCTCCAGGAAGAATGCCAGATGACGCCCTTCCTGCAAAACCGAGGAATTCAGGTCATCGAGTCGGATCTCGGCGAGCGAATACAACAACTCGACGATCAGCCGCCGAGCCACATCGTATTCCCCTCAATTCACAAAACGCGGCAGGATGTAGCTCAATTGTTCGCTCGCAAGATAGGCACCGATCCGCATAACGATGATCCCCACGTCTTGACCGAAGTCATGCGAAACAACGCGCGTCCGAGATTCCTATCTGCGGGAGCTGGCATGACGGGCGGAAATTTTGCGATTGCCGAAACTGGAACCTTCACGGTTTGCACCAATGAGGGGAATGCGGACATTGGCGCCTCCGTGCCGCCACTTCATATTGCGAGCATCGGTATTGAGAAGCTGATCCCGCGAGTGGAGGACATGGGTGTGTTCTTGCGGCTACTTGCTAGAAGTGCGGAAGGAGAGCCGCTCACCCAATACTCATCTCATTTCAGTGGACCCAGAAAGGGTGGTGAGCTACACATCGTGTTGGTCGATAATGGCCGGCGCCGACGGCTCGGCATGCCCGATTTCTGGCATTCACTGAAGTGTATCCGCTGCGGTGCCTGCATGAATACCTGCCCGGTCTATCGTCGCAGCGGCGGCTTGTCCTATGGTGCAACTTATTCGGGCCCAATCGGCGTAATCCTCGACCCCACTTTCGACGAGCTCAAGTACAGCGAACTTCCATTTCATTCCACCTTATGTGGATCATGCTCGGACGTCTGCCCCGTGAAGATCGATATCAGCGACCAGATTTTCAAGTGGCGCAGGGTGATGGCGAAGAAGGGATACCTCCCGTTGGTAAAGCGCCTGGCGTTTGCGGTTGCCGGTCACGCCTTCGGCCATCCAGCAGAATTCCACCTGATGGAAGAGGTAGGCGCGCCGGCACTGGACTATGCGCCGGACTTTCTCTTGTACAACCGTACATTGAATCCATGGGGGCGTGATCGGCAACTCCCTCAACCAGCAACGCAGACTTTCCGCGAGTGGTATCTCGCGAATCGGAGTGAGCATGGACAATCCGAGTAGCAGTCGCCAGGCAATTCTGAAAGCGGTAAGATACAGCAACTTCTTTCTCCCTAAGGAAGAGGCGGAGCTTCCGCAGACTCCAGTCTTTCAACGCCCAGACACACCCCTCAAACCGGAGTTTGAAGTACATCTCCAAAAAGCCGGAGGAGCCTCTCACGATATCGGTAGTGTGGCGGGGGCCGAGGCCATGTTGAAGGTGCTACATCCGGGAGCGAAGGTGATTTGCTCCGCCGTACCGGAGATCACCGGTACACGGAGAGCGAGTGAAGTTAAAGATCCACACGAGCTAAGTGACGTCGATGTCGGGATCGTTCGCGCGCAATTCGGCGTGGCCGAGAGCGGCGCGGTCTGGTTGACGCAGGATGACCTCGTCGTCAATGCTTTGGGCTTTCTTTCCCAACACCTCATTGTTCTTCTGGATCCGAATGAGATTGTTTCAGATATGCACGCAGGTTACCGTCGCGTGCGGCTCGATGAGACAGCATTCGGATGCTTCATGATGGGTCCATCCGCCACTGCAGATGTGGAGGCCACCCTGGTGCACGGCGCCCAGGGCGCTCGCTCTTTGAACCTGTTTTTCTTGCCGCCAGCGGAATCGGCTGCCTGAACGCTAACGACGTGCGCCATCAGGATATCCCGAGTGGCACGGATTTGAATAAAGTCCGAGTCACCAGCTGATCCTTTTGTGCATAACAATGCACGCCGCTGCACGCGCCAATGAGCAGGAGAAGAGGGAAATGGACAACCTCATAGCGGCACGGTCTCAGATGGCGATGTCGCTGGCGTTCCACATCATATTCGCAACGATCGGTGTTTCGCTGCCCTTGATGATGGTCATATCGGAGTGGCGGTGGAGGTTGACGGGAGATTCCGCCTACCTCTTACTGGCAAAGCGCTGGGCGAAGGGGACAACCATCCTCTTCGCCGTCGGCGCCGTCTCCGGCACTGTCTTGTCATTTGAGCTCGGTCTCTTGTGGCACCGGTTCATGCAGTATGCAGGTTCAGTCATCGGCATGCCGTTTTCGCTCGAGGGTTTTGCGTTCTTTACCGAAGCAATCTTTCTTGGAATCTACTTGTATGGCTGGAACCGAGTGCCGGGGTGGCTTCATCTTGCCTCGGGCATCATTGTCGCAGTCAGTGGCGTCCTCTCCGCGATATTTGTCACGTTGGTGAACGGATGGATGAATACACCAACGGGCTTCGATCTCGTGGCCGGGAAGTTTGGAAACATCCACCCTTTTATTGCAATGCTGAATCCGGCTGGAATTCCGGAAGCGGTGCACATGGTTTTGGCGGCCTATACCGCAGCCGGCTTTGCAACGGCCGGAATCCATGGGTGGCTTCTGCTGCGCCGCGGAAGGAATCGATTCGACGAAGTAGCTATCGGAATCGCGCTGCTGGTTGGAGGTGTGGCCGTGATCCTCCAGAGCGTGAGTGGAGACGCGCTAGCCCGCATGGTAGCGGAGAAGCAACCAATGAAGCTGGCCAGCCTGGAAGGTCAGTTTCACACCGAAATTGGCGCGCCGCTGCGCATCGGTGGGATTCCTTTTCCGGATGAACGCGAGACAAAGTATGCCATTGAGATTCCTCATGGCCTGAGTCTGTTGGGGTTTCACAAATACAATGCGCTGATCAAAGGACTCGACCAGGAGCCACAGTCTGACTGGCCAAACGTGCGGATTGTTCACATCTGCTTTCAGATCATGGTGGGCTGTGGCAGCCTCTTATCTCTCTTCGCTCTCGCGTCAGGCTGGATCTCATGGAAGAAACGCCCTCTGCACACACTCTTTCTGAAGGCGCTCGTTCTCGTCAGCCCACTTGGTTTTGTAGCTCTGGAAGCAGGATGGATGGTGACCGAGTTGGGCCGTCAGCCATGGATCATCTATCACCTCATGCGCACTAAGGATGCAGCGACTTCAATGCCGAACGTAACGCTTACCTTCTCGGTGATGGTAGCGGTGTACGTGATTCTCGGAATTGTCGTTGTCTGGCTATTGAGCCGGCATGTGATCGCCACGCCGGAGACGAAGCAAATCGAACATCCAGAGGTTCTCGCATGAACCCATGTGTAATCCTTGCGGCAATCCTGTTGATCTCGCTCGTGATCTACTCCCTGCTCGGCGGAGCGGACTACGGCGCTGGCTTTTGGGATCTTGTTTGCTCCGGACCGCGAAAGATGGGTCAGCGTGACTTGATTGCGCAGGCAATCCAGCCTGTATGGGAGGCAAACCACATCTGGTTGATCCTGCTCGTCGTCCTGACGTTTTCCGGCTTCCCGGCGGCGTTCAGTTCGATAAGTGTGGGCCTTGCCGTGCCGATCTTTCTGATCCTCCTCGGCATCGTATTGCGCGGTTCATCGTATGTTTTTCGCGCCTATTTCGCAGGTGACGTTAGAACGCAGCTTTACTGGGGAAAGATCTTCTCAATTTCGAGCAGCATCACGCCCTTGTTCCTGGGTATCGTGATCGGCGCAATCTCGGGTGATTCGATCCTGGTGGATGACAGCAGGAGTGAAAACGGACTCCTTCGCACCTGGCTGCAACCGTTCCCGTTGGCTGTCGGCTTCCTATCGCTTTCACTCTTCGCTTATCTATCAGCCTGCTATCTTACCGTCGAGACCGACGACTATGGGCTTCAGGAAGACTTCCGGAAGCGCGCCTTATCTTCTGGTTTTGTATCCGTTATGGCAGCGTTTGCCACCTATGTTGTCGCAAGAACTTCCGCTCAGGGTATACTCGACGGCCCGTCCCGCTCCCCCGTCGCCTGGCTGATTGAAGCCGGAGGCGCCATTGCGGCATTGGTTGCATACCAGGCGCTTTGGTCCCGTACTTATCTACGCGCAAGAGTAGCGGCGGCGGCCCAGGTAGCGCTCGTTGTGACCGGCTGGGGCGTCGCGCAGTATCCCCATCTCGTCCGGCCAGAACTCACGATCTTCAACGGAGCCTCTCCGACAAACATCCTCTGGGACTTGGAGATAACAGTCGCAGTGGGTGCCGTGATCCTGATTCCTTCGTTCATCCTGCTGCTTCATATCTTCAAGACGGAACGCAAATCAAGATCCGCCACCACCGACACGACGCTCGCCTAAAGCTTTAATCGCGGAGAACTCATTATGCTTGTTCCAATTTCGAAGTCTTTGCAAGACGCTCTTAACAAATTATCCAAGGAGACGGGAGAGCCCATCTCGCAACTCGTTTCCGACACGCTCTCCCGCTTTCTTCGAGTACCGCTGCATACACTCTTCCAAGTCTCTACTTCAGGGGCACTTGTCCAAGGGGTTTATGAGCGCGCCGTGTCAAGCAAACTTTTACTCAACTACGGCGACTTCGGGCTTGGAACCTTCGAGAACCTTGATGGCGAGATGGTCATACTCGACGGGACAATTTACCAGGTGCGCAGCGACGGCACAGTTTTGAAGATCATCGATGATGTGGGAACTCCCTTCGCGGTTGTTACGCACTTTGTTGCGGACCAGGATCGGACCATCGAGAATGTCTCACGCCTCGGGGAACTTACTGGACTTTGTGATCGGTACCGCGATTCGGACAATCTCTTTTATGCATTTCGTATCGATGGCCGATTCGCACACATCCACATTCGCGCCATGAGGGAAACGCAGGATGGACTTCCTCTAGCCAAGTCCGCGGCGATTCAACCGGAGTTTGATTTTACAGATGTCGATGGAACCCTAGTGGGTATCTGGGCTCCGCAATATTCGAGCGCACTCAACATCGCTGGCTATCACTTCCACTTCCTATCTGAAGACCGAACGAAAGGAGGCCACCTGCTTGAGTGTTGTGGCGGAATTCTGCGGGTTCGCGCGGACCGGTTGAATGACTTCCACCTGTCTCTTCCTGAGTCTGAAGAGTTTCTGCGAGCGGACCTTACCAAAGATTCGTCGAAAGATCTCGCCTACGCGGAACAAGCTCACAAATCGGAGAACTCCTAATGGCCACTGATAATACCCGGAATGCAGAGCAGACAGGCGCCGACATAGTCGTTCAGACGCTTCAGCGGCGCGGTGTAAAGCATGTCTTTGGGGTTCCCGGCGCAAAGATTGACAAAGTGTTCGACACGCTTGCCGACTCCGATATCAAGACCATTGTTTGCCGGCACGAGCAAAATGCCGCATTCATCGCCGGCGGCATCGGCCGTATGACCGGGAAGCCGGGAGTCGCGATCGCCACATCCGGCCCAGGAGTTTCGAATCTCGTCACCGGGATGGCTACGGCCAATACAGAAGGCGATCCGATGGTCGCCCTGGGCGGAGCCGTCGCTCTCTCCGACAGGCTGAAGAAGATCCATCAGTCGATGGACTCGGTGAGTCTCTGCAAGCTCGTGACTAAATACAGTGCTGAAGTGGACTCGTCCGAATCCATCGCGGAAGTGATGACAAACGCGTTTCGCAGTGCCGAGGCAGATCGCCCTGGCGCGGCCTTTGTCAGTCTTCCCATGGACATCATGATGGCGCCAGCGAGGTGCGAGGTGATCGAGCCCCTGGCAAGCACCAGCTTTGGCCCTGCATATTCTGGTGCCATTGAAGAAGCGGCGCGCCTGATCAATCGGGCTAAAAGACCGGTTGTTCTCCTTGGGCTTCTGGCAAGCAAACCTCGGAATGCGGCGGCTGTTCAGGAACTGATCGTAAGCGGAAAACTTCCCGTCATTGGAACATTTCAGGCTGCAGGTGCCATCTCATTCGATCTCTTCCGTAACTTTGGCGGCCGCATCGGTCAAATCAACAATCAACCCGCGGACGAGATTCTGGCCGCGGGAGACCTGGTCATCACTATCGGTTACGATCCAGTGGAATATTGGCCTTCCATTTGGAATAAGGGGAGCAAGCGACCGATTGTGCATGCAGACACCCTTCCTGCCGATATCGATAACGCTTATCGCCCGACAGTCGAGTTACTTGGAGATATTGCTGCGACCCTCCGTCTGCTGACGCCTCTTGTCACTCATCATGCTCCGGAACCATTCATGCAAGGGCTGCTCAAGAAGATTGCCGCGGACCGAGAGGAGTTAGCACGTTCATCTGCAGCAATGACTGGCGCTCCCATTCATCCTCTTCGCCTTGTCACTGAGCTCCAGAATATCCTCACTCCCGACGTAACCCTTTGCCTCGACATGGGCTCTTTCCATCTTTGGCTCGCGCGGCATCTCTACAGCTTCCGCACGCGACAGGTTTTGATCAGCAATGGACAGCAGACGCTCGGTGTCGCGCTTCCCTGGGCTATCGCTGCGACGCTCGTACGTCCATCCGAGAAGGTCTTGTCAATCTCCGGTGACGGTGGATTCCTTTTCTCCGCGATGGAGCTTGAGACCGCGGTCAGGCTTCAGTCCCATCTCGTACATATGATCTGGATCGACGGGAGTTACGACATGGTCGCTGTTCAAGAGGAAAAGAAGTATGGCCGGCCGTCAGGAACAGGCTTTGGCCCGGTCGATCCTGTGAAATACGCCGAGGCCTTCGGAGCACATTGCTTTCTGATTCAGTCTCCTGACCAAATCAAGCCAGTACTCAAACAGGCCTTCGACACTGCTGGTCCGGTACTCATCGGAGTTCACGTTGATTATCGAGACAATTACAAGCTCTTTGAACAAGTTGAGGAGCGCAGCATTCACTAGATTCACGACCGCGATGCTTGAATTGAAAATCAGGCGCTATAGAGCCAGCAAGTTCGGCCTGAAAGTTCAATACTACTGATTGGAACGGCTCTCGTTTCCAACAGGCAGACCCTGCCATCACATTTCCTCTTCCCTTCCCCGCCTAGGCCAACGCATCTCGAAAGGTGAATCCATCCCTCGCTGGTCAGGATTGAATCCCGTGCGTTCTGCTGAGAGTTCGTCATTTTGCCGACCGTGAAGCATGAATCTATTGGTGACACCGTCTCTTTTCAATACCTTAGCAATTGGAATGATGCCTGCATATCTAAATGCGAGCGCGAAGGAAAAAGATCGCCACCGTTAAGGAGCGGTTCAAATGGAAATTACGTCAGAGAGTGTTCGCGAGATTTTCAAGGGACTTGAGAACGGCAACGGTGCCGCGTTCTTCGAACGGGTAGCAGACGACGTCGACTGGACAGTGATGGGCACCCATCCGCTCGCTGGCCACTACCGTAGCAAGAAGGCTTTCACGGAGGGTACCTTCGCCAAGTTGAGCCAAGTTCTCCCACAGGGCGCGCAGCTCCATGTGGAGGATTTGCTCGTAAAGGACGATGTGGCGGTAGTTGAACTTCATTCTCTCGCGACAGCCAAGAACGGCATGCGCTTCGACAACCGCTACTGCTGGGTAGTCTATTTCCGAAATGGATTGATCGTGCGAGTTCGCGCCTACCTCGACTCGGCGATGGTTGCCCGACTGTTCGATGAGAATCCGATTGCCTGATCGGCTGCGCCGATCTCCCATTGTCGCCGCCTTCAATTAAAGACCAGACGGTCGACCGTTACTGATCGGCGTTGAGGTTTGCTGAAAACGCTTGGAGAAGCTGTGATGACACTTCCGAAGTCGCAACAATCGATTCTTTCACTCAAGAGTTGGCTGTTCACACCAGCGACCAAATCTGACAGATTTGGTTGCGCAGCCGGCGCTCATGCCGACGCCCTGATCGTTGATCTTGAAGACGCAGTGGCTCCATCTGCAAAGAATGAGGCGCGGGAAACAGCTCTCCGTTATCTGGCAGCGATGCCTCCAGATCATCTCCTTTGCGCCCTGAGAATTAATTCCCCGGACACGAGGTTTGGGTTCGATGACCTGCAGGCGCTATTAAGCTCTCCGGCCGATCCTGATTACTTGATCTTACCGAAATGTGGGTCGTCCGCTCTCATTGGCTTGGTAGGAAACCTGCTGCGAGAGGCGGGCAAGACGGCGCAGATTATCGCGCTCATCGAGAGCGCCAAGGGTGTAGCGGCTCTTGATGAGATAGTCCGTGGCGACACCAAGCCAGCTGCCTTGCTCTTCGGCGCAGCGGACATGGCTGCGGATCTTGGCGCCGAAACTGCGTGGGAGCCTCTGCTTTGGGTGCGGTCGCGCGTTGTTCAATCTGCTGCGTCAACCGGGATCGCACTCTTGGATTCACCCTATTTCAACATTGGGGACACAGAAGGTCTGAAGCGGGAGACGAAAGCCTCGGCAAGTCTGGGATTTCACGGAAAGTGTGCAATCCACCCGGCACAAATCGCAACCATCAATGAGGTCTTAACCCCGAGCGAACAACAGGTAGCTGAGGCACGCCAGATCCTTGTCGTGAACCAGAAAGGTGTAGGTTCTGTGGACCACCAGATGGTGGATGAGGCGATTGCACGCAAGGCAAGGCTTGTTCTTGAACGAGCTGGAATTGCTGTTGAGAAATAGATCTGGTCGTAAGGGTCGACATTATCGAAGAAAACGGAAGGAGTGGACATGGAGAAGACACTATCGGCATACCGGGAGCTTGGCTCGAAACGCTATCGCGAGACATCCGGCCTTTACTACGAGGATTTCGAAGTCGGTGACGTATTCGAGCACCGCCCGGGACGAACGATCACAGATGTGGACAACATCTGGATGACGCTGCTCACTCTGAATGTTCAGCCCGTTCATTTTGATGCTGCCTACGCCGCGAACACCGAGTGGAAGAAGATGCTGGTCGACAGCACATTCACACTTGCACTCCTCACCGGCATGAGCGTCCGTACCGTCAGCGCCAAGGTCGTTGCCAACCTGGGATGGGACAAGGTCAAGGCGACCCATCCGGTCTTCGCCGGGGACACGCTCTACGCAGAATCGACGGTTTTGTTCAAACGTGAATCGAAGAGTCGCCCCGCTCAGGGCATCGTGACGGTTTCCACACGTGGGCTGAATCAGGACAACAAGGAAGTAATGACCTTCGAGCGCACGATGCTGATCTACAAGCGGGGTCATCAACCGGACTCCGCGAACTACTAGACCTGAGCGAGCCAAGCGACTCACTAATCTCCAACACGTATCGGGTCCGGGAGAAATCATGATGGCACCCAAATCGCTCTTTCGATCGAAGCTCACCACGCCCGCAGACGCGGTCGGCCGCATTGCCTCCGGTGCCACGCTGTCTATGGGCATGGCCATGACCGAGCCTCCAGCGTTACTCAAGGCGTTGGCGGACCGTGCTGCCGCAGGCAAAGTCAACGATCTGAAGATCTACTACTTTGAGTCCACGCGTATCGCTGGCGAGACCATTCTGCGCTACGAACTGGCCGACCGTATTCATCCCCATTGTATGTTCGTCACCGAGGTCGAGCGTGCCCTGATCAAGAAGGGTATGCAGGACGGGGGGCACAAGACGCTCACCTACGTTCCAAGCAACTTCCATCAGTCGCCCCGGCTCCTGACGGAATACATCGGCATCGACACCTTTCTGGTCACAGTGTCGCCCATGGATCGCCACGGGTACTTTACTTTCGGCACGGGGAATGACTACTCGAGCAAGGTTGCTCGTGCAGCCAAGCACCTGATCGTGGAAGTTAACGATCAGATGCCGCGGGTCTATGGCTCTCTGGCACAACTACATGTCTCAGAGGTCGAGGTCATCGTCGAAAACAATGCGCCGTTATTGGAGTTGCCCGTTCCTGAGCCGGCACCGGAGGACACCACGATTGGCGGAATCATCGCCGAAATGGTGCCGGATGGTGGATGCCTGCAGATGGGCGTCGGTGCGCTACCGAATATAGTCTGCAAGCAACTCAGCGGCCGGAAGGATCTCGGCATCCATACCGAGGCTCTCTGCCCCGGGATGATCGACCTGATCGAAGCGGGTGTGGTGACCAACCGGCGCAAGCAGCTCAATGCAGGAAAGACAGTCTTCACCTTCGCCATTGGGCAAAAGGCTATGTATGACTTCCTGGACAACAACCCGTCCGTCGAGAGCCATCCGGTGGACTATGTCAACGACCCGCACGTCATTGCCCAAAACGATAACGTCGTCTCAGTCAATGCTGCCTTGGAAGTCGACTTGACCGGAGCTGTCAACGCTGAACATCTGCTCGGTCACCAGTACAGCGCTACAGGAGGCCAGCTCGACTTTGTCCGCGGCGCTTATGCCTCCCGCGGCGGCAAGTCGATCATCGCCTGTCATTCAACTGCGGCCAAAGGCAAAGTGTCGCGAATCGTGGCCAGGCTGGAAGGCCCAGTGACCACTCCGCGCATCGACACGCAGTTCGTTGTCACAGAATTCGGTTCCGCCAACCTCAAAGGTAAGTCATCGACGGAGCGCGCCAAAGCTTTGATCGCCCTGGCGCACCCCGCGTTCCAGGGTGGGCTGACGGCTGCGGCTAAGGAGATGCATCTCCTGTGAGTCTGAACGATTTGAGAAGCGGGGAGAAACGAATATGAACGAATCTGAATTTGTTCATATTCTCGATCGTTCCGCCGTTGAAAAGTTCACGGAACCGACGGACTACTTCGGGGACTCTGGAGCCCCGGCCGATCGTGTTCTGGCCGGAAGACAAAACTGATATGGCCATCTTAAGTACAATCCTGGGCGCGCTTCTGCCAATGGTCGTCACCTTCTTGCTTGGTTTCGTGGCGTCGTGGCGACACGATTTTGGGTCAAAAGATGCTTCGACCCTAAATAGGATGGTGCTTCAATACGCAGTACCGCTGGCGCTCTTTGCCGGAACCGTTATGACGTCACGCAAGGTACTAAGCGAGGATCTGCCACTAGTTATTGCCCTGTGCGTCGGCATCATTGGCTTTTATTGTGTCGTCTTCCTGTTTTCCCGACTATTTCTTCATATGCATATGGGCGGCAGCGCGCTCGCCGCGCTGACGGCGTCGGCGCCAGCAGTGCCTTTCGTCGGTCCAGCCGTGCTCGGTGATTTATTCGGAGGGCTCAGCGCCATTCCGATCGCGATAGCCAGCCTGGTCATCAATCTCACGGTCGTGCCAATCACGATTCTGCTTCTCGCACTGGATTCGAAAGGGGGAGACTCACAGAATAAAAGTTCTCTTCTGCAGGCAGGAAGGGATCCGGCATCGGCACCTAAATCATACGTCTCGGTGTTTACTGGCAGACTTGCGGAGACCGTCAAAGAGCCAATCGTCTGGGCGCCGGTCCTCGCTTTCATTATCGTATTGAGCAACATCCGAATTCCTCAACTGATCATCCACTCGCTTACGCTGCTTGGCCACGCATCCGGCGGAGTCGCGCTGTTTGCCTGCGGCATCGTGCTTGCATCAGGCAAGATCAAAGTCAACCGGTATGTCTTGTTCTTCGTATTCCTGAAAAACATCATAGAACCCTTCCTGGTTCTGGGTAGCTTGCGATGGATGGCCTATGGCAATCCTGTAGTCAGTGAGGCTGTACTGACGACGGCCATTCCAGCCATGCCTATTGTGCTCATGCTTGCTTTGCAGCACCGCGTCGCACAGGAGGAGGCAGCATCCTCTGTGTTCCTCAGCGTAATGGGCTCGATTGTCACGATGGGAGTATTCATCGCCCTAACGCACTGAAACAGATTGACCCCAAAACGGAGAATCCAAATCATGACTCAAGTTGAAGCTCTCGCAAAGTACGCCGCCCGCGCCTCCTTTGGTGACCTTTCGGCCGAATCACGCAGACAGTTACCAATCCACATCCTCGACTCCGTGGCCTGCTGCATCGCCGCACTGGGCGCCGCCCCGATCGAGGCTTGCCGCGAGCAGGTCGCGGAGTTCGGCGGCAGCAGCCCCTGCGCGCTGATCGGCGGCGGCCAGGCGAACCCCATCTACGCAGCGTTCTGGCACACCGCACTCGTGCGCTACGTCGACTTTATGGACAACTTCCTGGCTCAAACCGAAACCTGCCATACGGCGGACAATTTCGGCGTCGCACTTACCATCGCCGACTATGTGGGCGGCAGTGGACGCGATTTGATGCTCGCAGTGGCATTAGGCTACACGGTGCAGTCACGTTTTGTTGATAAGGCCAACTTCATGAGCAGCGGCTTCGACCACACCTCGCAACTGGCCTTCTCTCACAATGCTGCCGGCGGCCTGCTGCTCGGTCTGAGCGAGCAGCAGATTGGTCATGCCATGGCGATGGCCGCGGTCAGTGATGCGTCCTTCGCTGTCGTTCGGGCGAAGCCACTGTCACAGTGGAAGGGTCTCGCTTCGGCGCAGTCGGCGCTCGGCGCCATGAACGCGCTCTTCCTGGCCCGTCGCGGAGTGCAGGGTCCGCTGCAAGTTATTGAGGGCCCCCTCGGAATCGATCACCTCCTGAGGATGAAGATCAACATCGACTGGGAGAAACAGGGGTACGAGGGCGTCGCGGGGAGCACCATCAAAAAGTACAACTCTATGATTCATACCCAGTCCGCGGTCCATTGCATGGTCGAGCTTGTGAGCGGGAACAGAATTGATCCCGACAAGATTATCTCGATCGAAGCAAAGGTGTTCCAACTCGCGTATGACTTCGCAGGTGGCGGCCTCTATGGCGTGGACAAGGTGATCCGCACCAAGGAACAGGCAGATCACAGCCTGCCGTACTTGCTTGCCGTGGCCCTCCTTGACGGCGATGTGATGCCGGCACAATTCGAGCCGGAGCGCATCATCAAGCCCGACGTGCAGGCGTTACTCAAGAAGGTCTCGGTCCGGCCGAGCCATGAATACACGGAACTATATCCCGGGAAGATGCCCGTTAAGATCGCGGTCACGTTAGAGGGCGGGAAAGTGATCGAACACAGTGTCCAGGATTACCCAGGCCTCACTTCCCATCCGTTCACCTGGGAGGACGCGGTCCAGAAGTTCGACACGCTCGTCGCTGGACGCATCGATGAGGGACTATCGCGTGAGATCAAGGATGCCGTGCATTCGGTCGAAGGCGTCCAGGTCCGGGACCTGATGGAACTGCTCGGCGCCGTCAAGGTAGGCCACAAGGCACTCGCATCATCGAACGCTGCCTGAGAAACCGAATGCACATTTGCAGTAACCGGGTAAATTGGGCGCGAAATCGTGGGCAAGCAAGGATGGAAACACAAGGAGCAGAGCCATGGCAAAGGTCGCAGAAGTACTGGTTCAGACGTTGATAGAAGCCGGTGTCAAGCGGGTCTATGGAGTCGCCGGCGACTCATTAAACGGCATGACGGATACGATCCGCAAGAGCGACAGGATTGAATGGTTACACGTGCGCCATGAGGAAGTGGCCGCCTTTGCGGCAGGGGCCGAGGCACATCTTACGAACGAAATTGCTGTCTGTGCCGGGAGTTGTGGTCCTGGAAACCTCCACCTTATTAACGGGCTCTTTGATTGCCATCGCAGCCGAGTTCCTGTCCTTGCAATCGCAGCACAGATTCCAAGTCACGAGATCGGCAGTGGGTATTTTCAGGAGACCCATCCGGAACACCTGTTCAAGGACTGCAGTTATTACTGCGAATTGGTGTCACAGCCTGAGCAGATGCCGCGCATCCTGGCCATTGCCATGCGAACAGCCATCGCGAGACGTGGCGTAGCTGTTGTGGTGATCCCCGGAGATATCGCATTGCGTGAATGTCCCGCACCGGCTATCTCCTTGGGAATTCTGGAATCGGCGTCGAAAATCCGTCCCTCGGATGGCGAATTGCAGAACACGGCGGAAATTCTGAATAGAGCCAAGAAGATTACTATCCTTGGCGGAGCAGGATGCGAAGGGGCGCATGATGAGCTGGTCGCTGTTGCTCAGCGTCTAAAGGCGCCTATTGTGCATGCGATGCGCGGAAAAGAGTTCATCGAGCATGACAATCCCTTCGATGTAGGAATGACGGGCCTCCTCGGATTTTCCTCCTGTTATCACGCCATGATGAACTGCGATGCGCTGCTCATGCTCGGCACCGACTTCCCCTATCAGCAGTTCTATCCCACCAATGCCGAGATCATTCAGGTTGACATGCGGGGCGAGCAGATCGGGCGACGCACACATGTCAGCCTTGGGTTGATCGGCAACGTCAAGGACACTCTGGAAGCGCTCACTCCTCTGCTCGAAGAGCATACCGAAACGTCCTACCTGGACAAATGCATCAGCCATTATCGCCAGGCACGCCGAGGATTGGACGATCTCGCAACAGGAGAGCCTGGACGAACTCCGATTCATCCGCAGTATGTCGCTAAGATCGTTGACGAAATTGCCAGCGAAGACGCGGTCTTTACCTGCGATGTGGGCACGCCTACTATCTGGGCCGCTCGCTATTTGCGCATGAACGGCAAGCGACGGCTTCTCGGTTCTTTGATTCACGGTTCGATGGCAAATGCCCTGCCGCAGGCGATTGGCGCACAGGCGGCGTATCCCCGCCGGCAAGTGATCAGCCTTTCAGGCGACGGCGGGTTGGCGATGTTGCTCGGAGACATCTTGACCCTCAAGCAATTGAATCTTCCAGTGAAGCTGGTGGTATTCAGCAACAGCACACTGGGTTTAGTAGAGCTTGAAATGAAGGCCGCCGGCCTTGTCGACTATGGCACAAGCCTCGTGAATCCCAATTTCGCGAAGCTGGCCGAGTCGGCAGAAATACTTGGCGTCCGAGTGGAAAGTCCTGAGGATTTGAGGCCGGCTCTCGAACGCGCCTTTGCACATGACGGACCGGCCCTGGTTGAGGTGATCGTGAACCGGCAGGAACTCTCGATGCCTCCCACGATCAGTGCGGAGCAGGCATTGGGTTTCGGCCTTTATATGATCCGCGCCGTCATGAACGGTCGAGGAGACGAGGTCATCGATCTCGCCAGAACGAATTTCCTTCGCTGATTGAAGAAGATAGGCGCTTTTCCAAAATATGCGTCCTAACAGGGAAAGTCTAGGAGATGGAAATACAAGTCGTACTCCCGTGGATGGGTGGCAGAGTGTGGAGCATCGCGTGTGCCTGCGCACTACTCCCGTTCGTTTCATATGCGCAGCGTGCTCCCTCGGTTCCTGACAGACCGTGGGAAAGCGGGCTTGCGGAAAATGGCCTGCATGCCGGACCGGGAAATGAGACGAAGCTTGACCCGGCTCACATATATACGATCTCAGAACTGATCGACCTCGCAGAGCAGAATAATCCAGCGACACGCGAAGCCTGGGCATTCGCCAAGGGGCGCGCGAATCGGTTGGGCATTTCGCGCTCTGATCTATACCCCACCTTGGTGGCAGGTGCACTTGGAGCAACTTCAAAAAATGGCGTTCTGATCAATGAGACTTTCGCGTTGCAAACGGTCGGGGAGTACGACCTTGCCTTTAGCCTCTCCTATACACTTCTCGATTTCGGCGAGCGCCGTGGACATATCGACGAGAGTCGAGCTCTTCTCTTGGCTGCGAACTTCGGTTTTAACCAGGTGCACCTGGAGATTGTCAGTCAGGTGCTTGCAGCATTTTTTCGTCTCCAGCAGGCTAAGGGCGAGGTTGCCGCGGCCGAGGCGAATCTGACCTCCGCGCGAACGGTCCGGGAAGCGGCCGAACAACGCCTTGACCGCGGTGTGGCAACAGTTCCGGATGTGCTGGAAGCGCGCAGTGCTGAGGCGCGCGCTGTCTACAATCTGGAGTCGGCACGGGGCGCGCAACAGACCGCCTCGGGCGATCTTGCGACCGTGCTGGCGGCCCCTCCGGCCAGTAACTATAAAGTGCAGAGCCTCGATAGCCTGCCGATCCCCGATACGTTGGATGAAACCGCTGAGCAAGCGATTAACAAGGCCCTTGTCTCGCGGCCGGACCTTCTGGCGGAGATGGAGGAAGTGCGCGCAGCCAACGCTGCCGTTACAAGCGCTCATTCGGAGTGGTTCCCGCGATTGACGTTTCAGGGTGACGATGGCTATCTCCGCGCTTATGGCCAGCAGCCTCCACTTCCCGGCGCTTACACCGGCGCCAATGTCTATCAGACGAAACTATCGCTTAACTGGACCATGTTCGACGGCGGGCGCCGCAGAAATGAGATCGAACAAGCGAGAGCATCGATGAAACAGGCCGAGGCTGATGTCGATCGCAAGCGGGACGATGTGAGCGACGAAGTATGGCGTGCTTACTCCGATGTCAATACCGCTTTTCGCCAGCGCGACGCGGCGACCACACTGTTGACTGCTTCGAGCGATTCCTATCAAGCCGCGCTTGAGAGCTACCGGCTCGGTGTGCGCAATCTCGTCGACCTGTTAGCAGCCGAGCGCGATCTGGCTGACGCCCGTTCGGCTGACATCACGGCTCGCGTAAGAGTGCTTAACTCCCTCGCGGCGCTTGCCTATAGCACTGGAGACTTACTGATGACCGCTGCCAGGAAACCCGCACCATGAGAGACCACCCTCTTCATGCGAAACCGCGTGCGGCCAAAGGTCCTCGAAGACTGTGTCGGCATGTGATTTGGATGGAGCTTCTGTCTCTGTTGCTATTCAGCGGATGTCGCCGGGCTCCATCGATCGGCATCTATGGCTCCTATTTCCCGGGATGGCTCCTTTGTCTCGCCTTCGGCATTGCACTCACCGCGGCGGCACATCTTGTGCTGAGACGGCTGGATTATGAGGTGCATTTGCGACCACTCGGCCCCTTTTTCATGTCACTTTCGATAACGCTCACATGCCTGCTGTGGCTACTTTTCTTTTACTAGGAGGTCGGCTCGTAATGGACCACTCAGTTGTTCCGCGACCGGACACACGCCTGATGGGCCGAATCGCCTCGATAATGGTCATCGCGAGCGCAGTCCTCAGCCTTGCCCTGGTCATCTGGTTGACGGCGAGCCATCCCCGGACAGACGACGCGACCGTTTTAGCAAACTTCATCGGAATCGCGCCCGTCGTGGAAGGTCCGGTTGTTCGTTTAGCTGTTCAGGACAATCAATTCGTCCACAAAGGCGATTTGCTGTATGAGATCGACGATCTGCCCTATCGCTATGCTCTCCAGCAGGCACTTTCGGAGCAGGCGGCTCTCGAAGGGAATATCCGTGATCAGTCCCGTCAGATTGCTGGTCAAAAGAGTGCGGTCGTTGCCCAGCAAGCTGCACAGAATGCTTCGGAAGCCGCGATGCACCGCGCCACAGCGCAGATCGACGAGGCAACAGCCGATGTGGGACATGCCGAAGCCGCAGTCAGACAGGCGCAGGCGGAATACGAGTACGCGGCAAGCAACCTGAAGCGTATCGAGCCCTTGCTGGCCAGAAAATTTGTAACTGCAGATCAAGTGGACCAGCTGCGCTCGAACACGCAGGCTCGCGCCGAACAACTTCGTCAAGCGCAGGCACAGCTTGTGCTCAAACAGGCTTCTCTTAAAGCTGCGGTTGCGGCACAGGTTCAATCTGTTGCGCAGGTCGGAGAGAATCAAGCGCAGGTAGAGCAGCGCGGACATGAAGTTAGAATTCTTGCCCCCCTCACTTTGCAACGCGATGCTCGGGCCGCAGCGGTGGAACTCGCAAAGTACAACCTCGATCACTGCCGCGTTTACGCGCCTTTCGACGCTCGCGTCACTAATTTAACGATCGCCGAGGGAGCATTTGCACATATCGGCGAACAGCTTTTCACCCTCATCGACGCGCGAACCTGGTGGACGGTCGCAAACTTCCGCGAAGATCAGCTCAGGCATATTCATGTGGGCGATCATGCCCGAGTGTTTATTATGCAGGCGCCTCGCGAGGGGTTCGATGGAATCGTAGACAGCGTCGGTTTCGGCGTGACGCCCGATCCGGATGTAGTTGGCGTCCTCAAGCCTGGATTGCCAGCGACGGATCGCACGCTCAACTGGGTGCATCTGGCCGCGCGTTATCCGGTCCGCGTCCGCATTCTGAATGCTCCCGCGGGGGTTCTCCGGGTTGGTGCCACAAGTCTCGTCGCTATTCAGGGAGAGGATCATCGCTAGCTTCGCTTCCATAGCGGCTCTGCACCGGCGTTCTTATCGATCACGGCTCTTGCGCCTCGTGCGCTATGAACTCGAGCCTTATCCAGGGCGCCTTACGAAAGTGATCCACTACACAGTCGCGACCGTCGTGGCCGCCATCCTGGTTCTGACTTTCCGGCTGCCGAGCGCTGTGCTCGGTGTCTACTACCCGCTTCTGTTAATGAAGGACACGCCTGCGGCAAGCCTTCGTGCGGCGAAAAGCTGCACTCTGTTCCTCCTCTTTACTGCCCTATGGCTGTTATGTGGTGCAGTTTTCGTGCTTGGTTCCCCTGTATTGCACTTCCTCTGGGTGGCCTGCACACTGTTCCTCGCTGCCTGGCTGATTGAAGCAGGGGAAGATCATGCAGCGGCAACGAGTTTCGGGCTCTATGTGGCTACAGGAATCGATGTCCTCGATGCAAGAATCTCTCCCGAAGTTCGCTTCGAGACGATTCTCTACATCCTGTCGAGCCTCCTCGTCGGGATCGCGACATTCCTGGCTGTTCAATATGTCCTGGCCATTGACAAGGGGACGAACGGAGTGCGGCGCGGCCTCCATACAAGACTCTCCCTCGTCCGCGACTGTCTTGAAGTGATCTCCGACGGCCTCGTACCAGATCCGCTACTTCGGCGCCGAGTGAGGCAGTATTCCATGGTCGGCACCGGGCGATTACGTCACACCTTACTCGGGCTGCACTACTCGCGAAGAGTTCACGATGAGCAGGCCGCCGCGATCGCCCTGATTGGCAATATGATGGAGTTCACTCGCGACTTGGTCGATGCGCCGAGCCGGCCAGTGTCGAATCAGCGGGAGCGGCTCCGTGAGTTAGTGAATGCCATCGACCAGCTGCGGGAGGACTTCCTTGCAGGCCGGGTGCCGGGGCTGCGCTCTTTGCCGTCTCCGCAGCCAGGCGAATTACGCCGCTCTCCAGTGTACAGGCTTGAATATTCGGTGGCCATCCTTACACAGATCTGTTCCAGCCACTTGATCTCTCAACGTGTCCGCGAAGAAAAGCAGAAACCGAAGGGCCTGCTTCGGCCCGACGCTTTCACTGACCCCGAAATCCTCCGCTTCGCCCTGCGTGTCTCGCTGGCAGCCATTTGCAGCTATGTGTTTTACTGGGCCGTCGACTGGCCTGGACTGTCTGCCGCACTCACGACCTGTATTGTGACGGCTCTTTCGAGTGCCGGAGCATCACGACAGAAGCAGATGCTTCGCATCTTCGGCGCGACGGCGGGCGGGATCCTTGCCTTTGTAGCACAGATTTTCATCCTGCCGCGTGTGCAGTCGATTGGCGGATTCACGCTGGCATTGGCGGGAGCAACCTTCTGCGCGACCTGGGTCTTCACCTCTTCACCGCGTATTGCATATGCCGGCCGTCAGATGGCGCTCTCCTATGAGCTGGTCCATCTCAGTGACCCACGCTATAACGTCGGTCTCACGCAGGTACGGGACCGAGTCTTTGGCATATTTCTCGGGCTGATCGCAATGTGGCTGATCTTTGACCGTCTCTGGACGCGTCCCGCCGCCCCAACGATGACTCTCCTGTTCGACGAAACTCTTGAACTCATCGCGGAGCTTCCAGCTTGTGGCAGTCTGGAGCTCGCCGCCAGTGTCACCCGGCAACGCGACACGATAGACCGCAACTTCGACAAAACTCGTGACCTGGCGGACGCAGTTCTGCTTGAGTTTCGCCGCGAGCGAGAATCCGACCTCACAGCGCGCAGTCGCATCCGTTCCTGGCAGCCGTTGATCCGCACCATCTTCATGTTGCGTATTGCCATTCTGCGGCGCAGCTTGATCGAAGAAACTGGCGCGAACGATCCGCGTGTCGCCGAAGCAATTGCGGTATCCTCACGTGTACTGCGAGAGGTTCGCGGTATGACGACAGTTGACGTGTCGAGAACGCCTGATCTGCCGCTGGCTGACTGTGTCGTGCCGATTCCGCACGCAGTAGTCAACGAACATCCTATCGTCAGAATCGCTATCTCTCTGGCAACTCTGACCGCCTACCTGCGTGAGGATGTTTTGCTCGATCTTTTCTCCTAACGGTTCTTCAGCGACATCGTACCTTGGCATGGGCACTATGCGTTGGAATGTATGACGGCGGGACTCGAATCCGCGGTCGCACCTTGCCGCATCAAAATGCATATAACCGGAGTACAAAGTGAAACCAAAAGCGGCACCAGATTTCATGGGAAATTGCCCTCTGACGCTGCGGATTTTATTCCGATTCTTCGAATACCTCGCCTCGCCCACTTATAAGACGTCTGCTCGTTTTTCATTGACCAACGCGCCACGGCGAGGTTGTGTCCCAGGATTGCAGTTCTCGGCTTGCCCATTCGTTGGACTTGTCTGAATGGCAGGAGGTGCATGGGTTCGGCATCATGTACTTGTCGGTCATTGCCGGAGTGATGAACTGAAACGTATGGGAGCGGACGAACGAACCGGGGACACCCTCGCTCTCGATCTTCGGCATGTGGCAGGCGAGACACTGACTGCCCGCACTTCCATTCTTGTGGTGGGTGTGCTCTTCGAGGGTTGCCGTGCGCGGACCATTTGGAGAGCCCGGCCCGTGACATTCGAGACAGAGTTTGTCGGCGGGCATGCGCAATTGAGCGTAGTTGTCCGTGCCGTGAACGTCATGGCAGGAGGCACAGGTCACGCCATGGCGGTACATCACGCTCTGGACGAAGTCGTTGCCCTGCATTCGGTTTTTATGCGCGGTGCCATCGGAGAAGTGAAAGAAATCCGTGTGTCCGAGCGTGACGTCTTCGAGCTTCCAATAGCTCGCGAGGTGGAGTCCGACGTGATAGCCGACCGGCCAGTCGTAGGCTTTGCCATCGATGAGACCGGCACGAGGGCGGCCCTGGGAGTGGCATTGGATGCAGGTGTCATCTGAGGCCACATCATCCATTCCCGCGGGATTCAGGATGTTGGTGCGGCTGGGCTGCGCAACATGCTCACTGCCAGGACCATGACAGCGTTCGCAGCCTACATTCCACTCCGTGGGCTGTTTGCTATGAATGTCATAGTTGACCGAGTGGCAGCCGTCGCAGGTGGGTCCGGTGGGCCGGTGCATGTTATCGGATGGATAGAATGCCGCCCACCAATCAGCGCCGGCGTCGGGGACGTGGTACTTTAGCCACTTCTTGTTGCCTACGTCCCACTGCACGGGTAGTGGATAGTAGTCGTCGCCGACTTTGGTGAAGTAACGCTGCTTCCACTTGCTTCCGTAAACCAACGCCACCTGATCGAGAGTGAAGTTCGCGACGGTGTTGGTCTTGAGATCTGGAATGATGGCATTTGGATGCTGTCTGGGATCGAGAACCACGTTGGCCATCGGGGTCTTCTTCCAATGCTCGTAGATTGCCGCGTGGCATTTCTGACACGCCTCCGAGCCTGTGTAATGTGCCGTCATCGAGACATTCGTTGAAACCTTCACTTCTGTCGGAGTTAACGAGCCGAAACTCCGAATGTATGAGACGAGTTTCCAGCTTTCCGCTGCTGACTCACGATGCGCGCTTGTCATCGCCGGCATGCCTGTCAAGGCAACACCATTCTCAATGATGTAGTGAATCTCCCCATCTGTAAGCGCTTGGGTGAGGTCGGAGTGGAGGTCGGGCACGCGTGGATATAGACTGCTGCCGACTGGCGTACGCCCGAGCCCATCAATGCCGTGGCACGAAGCGCAGCGCGCGAGAAAGTCTTGACGGCCCTGCTCAACCGCAGTCCAATCGTTTGCATGCGGATTAGACCTCCGTCGCTCTCGAGAAGGAATTGCAAAGTCACGGATGGCGCGAGCCGTTCGAGTTTCGAATCCAGACGGGACTGACGTTGCCCTTAATCCGTGCCATTTCAGCCCGCCCGTGAAAAGCGCCACTACAAGAATCAACGAACCGAGCAGAGCGAGCGTCAGTTGCATCTCGCGGTTTGGCATTGTGGTTCCCTCACTGGATGGATTCCGCGTCATGAACTGCCTGGGCGATGAGCAGCACTTTCCTGTTGCAGATGGCGAAGCTGTGGCAAATCGAAGCGTTGGACGGACAGCACATCAAGACGATTCGCCGCTTCATCTGACCGATGGATCAAGTCGGTCGGTTTCGTTGGGGGACTTAGGCAAGGGTGGCCAGAACCACGTCGGTCGTACGGACACGGGTTAGAAGCGGGAAGACTTTTTCAAATACGAAGCGATGTTGATCCGCATCCTGTGCGGAGCAGGCATCCTCGACAACCACGAATGCGAAGCCGAGACCGGTGCCCTGGCGCGCAGTGGACTCGACGCCTATGTTGCTGGAAATGCCGGCGAGGACAATAGTGTCTACGCCGCGTGATTTAAGCTGTTGCTCGAGATCAGTGCCTGCGAAAGCTCCCCAATGGGGTTTGGTGAGGAGGATATCGCCCGGCTGAAATCCTGCGGAGGGAGCAATCTCCGATGCAGCGGCGGGAAGGGGTGTATCCCCCCAATTGGGCGGTTGGTCGACAGCAAGCTTCATGAAGCGATTGAAGTCGACCCGTACATAGACAACCGGAATGCCGTGGATTCGGGATGCTTCGGCGAGTTTTCTCGAATTTTCGATGACCTGTATGGCGGAATAGGGCGCAGTGTTCACGCCAAGAATGGCATTCTGCAGATCGATGAGAACGAGGGCGGTCTTTTGGGGGGCGATCTGAAATTCAGGCATGAGTCTCTCCGACAAGAAGAGTTGTATTGGAAATCGAAGGGGCTGAGTCTAAACACCTGCTGACGCTGTATCTTGGTCTCGGAACCGATTTGCGCTCACGAGGCGGGGAGAGCTCATAGGACCGCGCAGGAGGGAAAGTTCAAGAGCCACGCGAGCGTACCTCGTAACCCGGCATTCGTGAGGTGGCACAGTTCATCAAGTGGCCACTTTCGAACACCGTCTGTACAACTGTTGTCGTTTAAGCATCACCACGCGACTGCTCCTTGATCATTAAAGAAACCTCCACTCGGTCCATCGTCATCAATCGTTGCGAGGTCAATCACGACCTGAGCGCCTTGTTCAACAGTGCGATTGCCTGCATGGTTATTGAGGTCGGTTGCAATATAGCCAGGCGTTACGGAGTTGACTTTGATATGCGCGCACTCTGGACGTCTCCGAAAAGCGTTGGCATACTGGACAGTCAGCATCGTAACGGCGGCCTTCGAGGAAGCATAGGCAAGGCTGCGGTCTTCTTTTGAGAACATGGACTCCGGGTCGCACGTGAGCGCATGCGACGCCGTTGTGCTTGCGACATTCACAATTCGCGCCGCGGCCGACCTCTTTAGTAGTGGCAGCAATTCATGCGTTACCGTCACGAGACCGAACACATTCGTTTCATAGGTCTTCCTCATCTCGGCAACAGTGATGTCGAGCGCTGGCGCGGCGACGAGAAGTCCGGCATTGTTGACGAGAACATCAAGACGCCCGTGTTCTTCGCCGATTTTCGCAGCAACACGCGCAACGCTCGCGGGGTCGGTGACATCAAGTTCCACGGCCCTAACCGCAAGGGTCTCTTTTGCCAGGTTCGCTGCCGCCTGCTCGCCGCGGTCAATATCGCGACTCCCCAAATAGACGATCATGCCCTTGCGTGCGAGTTCACGCACGACTTCTCTGCCAAGTCCTTTGTTGGCGCCTGTTACCAATACCACCAGTCCTTCAGTTTTTCTCATATAGGGATTCCCTTCAGTATTCTGCGATTCTTCATGTTTGATCATTCCCTTCTCCACAACAGCTCGTGCTGTTTTTTACCGAGCGTGAAATGCTGCTTCTTCGATCACAGCAGCTACTTCCGTGGGGTGCGACACATAGACGCAGTGACTGGCGCC
>DASXLY010000295.1:0-9133 GCA_036495975.1 Occallatibacter sp.
CGCCAGATGCTCGGAACTGGACAGCACATCTACGTTGCCGACCACCTTCAATTCCATGATCTCGACGCTCGGCTGACGCCTTCGCACGTAGGCAATAACCTCCTCCATACTAAGGGCCGCAAACATCTCAGTCGTCATCGTCGCCGCCTTCCCGTCTTCCGCCGCCGTTTCACCCTTCAGTTCAAACAGAAGCGATCTGTGCGGTTGACCCAATGATGGGAAGACCTTCGGATCTTTGCTCTTTGCCATAACAGACTCCCTGGGACATAAAATCGCGGCGCCTAATTCAAATCAGACGCCGCAACAAAGCGGCTCCACCCCTGGGCCGCTGAACCCTACAGAACAATGTGTCACATAATACCTCTGTTGTCTGGTGCAGTAGTACCATAACAATCGGTGGCCAAAAGGGATCACATTCCTTCCCGGCGCACCGGCAAGACCCCACTTGGAGCGAAAGTGTTCTCCTACTACACCCAGGAAGAACGTCGGTTACTGGAGAAGGCGGCGAAACTGGAACGCCGCAGCCTTAGCAGCTTTGTCGCCCTTGCCGCCCTTGAATGGGCGCAACGGATCGTTGCCGGCAAATAAGCGCCCGAACAAACGGCCGCCGGTTTCCTGAATTCATAATGCTACCATTATGAGGTGTTACCATGTCGGCAATGGTCATCGTTGCCGAAGGTAACGATAACGGTCCTAACGGAGCAGCAACTCTTGTAAGGCCGATTGATGGACCATACCAGGGGTGGACTTCGTCACGAGTTCCCTGAAAACCTTTGCGCGCGCGCCGGTGCCCAAGCCTTCGAAGGCGAAACTTTGGACGCCGAAATAGGCTGCGAAGTAGATGGCGAGCTTCAACATACACTCGGTGACTTCCAGTTGTTGCCCAATGTCGCCCGAAAGCAGCCGAAGCTTCTTCGGATTGAAATTGTTTGCGAAGAATTTGGCGCCGCCGTAGGCTCCGTGCATATCGTAGTTGACGCCGTTCCGCGTGGTGGTTTGCCATGTACGATCGCCATTTACAGCTGTGACGGCCGGAGTTAGGTTTGTCGGGACCCAAGCCGAAATAGTAGCGTTGCAACCATCATAGAAGTTGTCCCAGAAGATCTTGTGGCTTCCTCTGTACCCACTTGGAGAGTGCAGACGCCTCAACACCCTTAGTGTCTGACTCCCGGGCGTTCCGTCTTCGACTTCAACCATTCGTTCGTGATCCAACCAGCCTCCGAACATACCGAGAATTGCGTTTGCTCCGAAGAACGAGGCATAGTAAAGTGTCACGTGCGCCCACGGCGCGTTGCTGGGTATGCACATGTCCATAACCCGCCGATAGTCCGCCACACCAAACAGAATCCATCGCTCCACCGCATTCAATAAGCTCACCCGATGTATATCGAACTCAGTACTTCCTTCATGGAGGACCTGTCGCCTCGGAGGTCCCTTATGAAAATCGGATAGGGACTGCCCGGTGCCTGGCTGGTGGACAGTCAATGGAGCACAAAAGTGCTGCGCCTCAGGAATCTCAAAGAGCTTCATCCTAGGAAAGCACCTGTCCCTTTATCGCCGTATAAAGGTCGGCGACGCCGGCAGACCCTTGCGAGGCGCGGAGCGTCTCCTTGGAGAGCGTGTCTGGATCAATTTTCTTTAGTCTCTGCTGAAGGTATACGGTCGTTAGCTTTTCCAGAGACTTTGCGCTTATCACCATGTCGGTAAGGACGCGAAGAAGAGCGCGCAATACGCGAGCTTGGTAGTATGTGCTTTTCGGATCACCCCAACCGCTCGGATTCAGCGAACGGATCGCGGAGAAAAAACGGATCAGCAGGGCCAAATAGTCGTCGAAATTCACATCGAGACTCTTTCTAGTCCTGGTCACCAAGGTTTTGATCTCAGGCGCCAGCGAGCCCTGTTTTATGTTCAGATCCTTTTGCTCGCCCGTCAGATCGATTGACGTATGAAGGGGGCTGTCCTCCCGTTCCACGAGCGCCAGAACCAGTTCGGAAGCCGTGATCGCTGCTTCATCCCCAGCCGGACGCACCAGCCGAACCAAATCCCATCTGAGCGATGACGGTACCCGCCTCTGGTTTTCATTGATCTCCAGAAATAGTTCGGCCATCTCCTTTTCCGTTTTGCCGAGATGAATGATGCACGCATACCGTCCATCCTTTTGAGAGAACTTCTGCGCCCAGAGACGATGCTGACCGTCTACGACTAGAAACTTAGTTTTATCGGGAATGATGATGTGATCGTCTATCTGCTTAAAATCCTTGATGTCAGTCGCCAGTGTTATAGCATTTGGAAAGGCTCTCTCTCGGTCAAGTATCGTGCGGGCAATCTGACGAGCGCGATCTTCCTTCACGATGCGCTGGAAACCCTTCATCGGGTCCTGCAACCGCCACGACGGAGTCGTGTGGGCTAACAGCCACTGGCCCGAAATGACGATAACGAATACGGGCGGAGTCTCTTGTAGCCGGAGCGCCTGTACTTCAATTGGCGGCGTCTTCGCGGCATTGAGTTTCAGGGCCATTAAAGTCCTTTCGGTCTATTGCGATTGAGCAGCTTTAGGTGATCCGTGCCAGAATCTTGTCTACCAGGAGCTTCGCATTGGCTGGGCTCGCGCTGCACTCATAGATCAGGCCAATCAACTGTTCGTATGCGCGACGCTTCGAAGGGGCGATATCCGAAAGCGCGCTCGCCCTAACAGGCGCTCGCAGGATCCGGCTGACATCACGCTCCAGCTTTTCTTTCCGCTTCCTGAGCTCTTCCACCAAGACATCCGGAAGAATGCCTCTTGTAATGATTCCATCGAGGAAGACGATGCCAGCCCTTATCTCCTCGGCAACTCGGTACTGACCCTGCCGACTCAATGCTCCTTGCTTAACAATAGAGGCCTTTTCACGAATCGTAACTTCGCGCAGCTCAAAATCCCTTGACCACTTTCGCTGAACGCTGCTCGTGCGGCATCTGCGCGTGATCTCGCGAGCTACTGGCGCGAGATGAGCCAGCAGGTTATGGAAATGAACGCTCTGCTCGAAATGATCGCGCCTCCCATTAGGGACGATCCGAGGGTCGAGAACATGGAACTCGCCGACGCTCCAACCATTGAAGCGAGCCTCCGGAAAGAGCTCCTCGAACATCCGGTCATCACCCACTTGGATATTGCCGCAGCGGACCCTCAAGCCTCGCACGTTACAAGAGACGGGAAGAGCGCCGGTATATCCATGGTGGAGCACCCACCCCAAACACGCGACTCCACTATCAATACCCTCGAAGCTCAGTAGTTCAACTTCCGTGAACCGGTCGAAAACACCGACTCCGACTTCTAGAACCTCGCTGTGCGGCCTATAAACCGGAGCGTCGTCTTCGCTGACATGAATTTGAAGATCTCCAAGGCGAACCTGCGAACCTAGATGGCTCAAGATATCGTCCTTGAACGGGAAGTCTTGTCTGAATGGGATAGGCGCAACTTGCGCGAGATAGCCTCTGATGGCAGGAGCGCTCAGCAACTGATCGTTACGATGCCGGATGATGCCGCACATCTCCACTTCGAAGAAACGCTCAGGGAAACCGGCGTTTGGGATGCGGCGAAGTTGAACTACCTGCTCCACCGCCTCACGAAGATCACAATGATCTTCGGTTGAGCGAAGTATCGTCTTCAATTTGCGGCAGTCCCAGCGAAGCTCGCTGACTTTCGTTTCGCCCGGTGTGCGTGACCGAAACACAAGCTCCTGACAATAACCTATGCCCGCAAGTCTTCCTACGCCGCGAAACCCTCTCGAGTGTCGCCCCCGTTTCTTGCTAGCCCCAAATGCCGTAAGACGATTCGCAAATTCCCCGTGTTCGATTCCGGTGCCGCTATCGCTGATCTTCACGTTTCGCGCAGAGGCGTCAATACGAATGTGGACTGCTCTCGGCTCGCCCGGCTTGAGCAGACCTGCGGCCCCTGCCTCGTCTATCGAATCCGCCGCATTCTGGACGTATTCGCGGTAAATAGTCATGGGATCCACATACATGGAACTGCTCAGCAGTTCCAAAATGTCCTTGCCTATAACAATCTCATTAGCAAGGGCCTGCCAAGGAGCTTCACGTAGCGTAATGGGTACAATGCTAGTGCTCATGCGATAGCCACAGCCTTTTTCCTGAGGATGGTCTTGGCCGGTATGTGGGATGGGGCTTCTTCGTAATTCAGGCCGGCGTCTTCAACCCGTTCTTCATCAGGGACGATGATGCTCAGGTCATCCTGTCTCTTTATAGCCCGCTGTTGCGCCCAGATTTCAGCCTCCTCATCCTTAGAGAGAGGAAGATAGTGTTTCATTATGGACTTAACCCGGCTGGCCGTGGCGAGCTTCAGCTGATGGCGCAGGTCGCGTGGGTCCACGCGCGCGATGAGGCCGAGCAATTCAGCCCGTTCAGAGCCGCCCAGCTTTTCGAACTCCTTTTGATATTCGCAAAATTGAGCGCGTCCACCATGGAATTCGTACCAGTCTCGGTTGAAAATGAAATGATGAGGGCGCATCAGGAGATCTTCGAATTCATCTAGCGTATCGCCAAAGGCGCGTTTGAAGAACGTGGGTTCGCCGCTCACAACACCATGCGTCGCTTGCAGTATCAGTTGCATTGAACGCAGCTGGTAGCGCGTCCATTTCTCCCCAACATGCGACCGGTCTGGAAGCCAGGTCGGCTGAAACCGCATGGGAAAGGACCAGATGCGCAAACCAAGCTCCTCATTGAGGGTTACATTCAACCTCATGCGTTCAAACAAGTCAGCCGGGGTATCGTGGAAATTATAGAGCATGTAATTCGACATGCTCAGCAAGCCAAACTCATGAGCATATCTAATGGCTTGTTCATAAGGCCCCTTGAGACCTAAGTGATCAAATGCAATTCGCAGAGGCTTCAAGCAGATACTGGCAAGGTCACGTAGGTAGCCGGGATCTTTGCACAAAATGCGCGCGTCTACGCCCTGATTGAAGTCCACTCTGCGCTGAACCGGCACGCGTCGAATGCTCAGCTTCGCATCAGGCACGAAGCCCAAGTCCCGAATCTCCGCAATGATTTCGTGAAAGCGGGGACTTGCAACGACATTATTGTCCATCAAGATCAAATCCTTCTTAGGACCGTATCGAGCTTCGATATTGCGTACTACAGCCGTGATGGATTCGGAATCTCTCTGGTCTCCTTCAAGTTTTGGGACACCGCAGAACGTGCATTTGCGGATGCATCCACGGGACGCGTACGCGAAATAGGCATCACGCACCGGGTATTTGTAATCGACCTGATCGAGGATGCTGTAATCCGGTATCAAATCTTCGATTGCCTGACCTTCATGGTCATCAGCGTACAGTTCTTCCGAGAATTCATCCAGCTTGAGCGCTCTAGAAGGCGAACCAGTGAGCAGTCCTTGTATAAACCGAATGCCCTGCCAAGGCGCATGCGACACAAACTTATCGGGCATCAGGGAAGCAGCAATCCCGCCGACAAAGATCTTATCTGCATTGCCATTCGCCACACTTAGGGCGAAGTCGATGCTCTGAGCGATGCGCGAGAACTCAAACGAGAAAAGCGTCGTAATGTAGATCCGGTCCCACGCTGTCCCGAAAACAGAAGGGTCTTCTCCCTTGATGAATGTCACCTTGTCCCGTTTGCCATGGGGACCGTGATACTGTGCGAGCTTCATCAATCCCAGTGGGGGATATTTGTTCTTGTAACCAGGCTCGATAAGTAGAACGTTCTTGTTAGCCATGCGAGACCAACCTGAGCTTTCCTTTTCCACGGCTTGAACGAAGAATATTCAATGCATTCTTAACGCCCGCCTCACCGCCAAGACCGTTCATCGGTCCTGCATTACTCCAGTCGATCTCCTGTATGAAATCTGCAAGCTTATTTCTGAAATAGAGTTTGTCTATTGCGGTGTTCCCGGCCTCGCTTACCAAGTCCCCCGCTATGCCCATAAGCGCATACACGCCCACGCCCTTGCATAGCAGGGTCTTTCGTGGATTGTTCCATTCATCTCGGAGAAGGAGCGCGACAGCAGCCCAAAAATCGAGGACCATCTGAGCGACTACCTCTGGCGGCTGCCTTTGGAGAATTTTTGTCTGCGTCAGAAATCGTTTGATCGCTGTCTGGAGCGTCCGAAGCGACGCACGACGGGTCAGCCCCGATGTCGCCTTGCCGCCGAGACTGACCTGACGAAACCACGGAGACTGGCTGTCATTCTTTAGGTGAATGGCAATGAATAATTCGGGCCTGTCTGCCGCTAGATCGGTGGCCAGACTCGCATCATGAAAATCCAGCAGGCTTGTGCTGAGTCCTTTTGCCTTGCTGTTGATCACGTTAAACACTTCCATTTCCTCGCGTTCGGTCAATCCGAGGAAACACATGAAAGGCAGCATCAGTGCGATGTCATTGAGATGTCCAAGGCGATGCTGGCAGTCAACCTGCGTAAAAATCTTGGTCTGTTCGTCCGCGATCACCATCCGCGCATGCGGCGCCGGATCACGCACCAGACGCCAAGCGCTGTCGGACCGTTCGCGGGCATTAAACGTCAACGGAATTGTGGAGCTCTTTTCTTGCTGAATGTATTTGCGGAAATCAATACTATGTGCGGGATTGACGCGTCGCTGGTATCCACGCCCCGTATCCTCGTCGAGGACATCTGCAAAGCTCAACGCATGCAATATGTTAGCGGGAGCGAACCCGAGAAAGACCTCACGTCCTGCCGACATTCCGAGTATTCCTTCGATAATCACAGAGCAATAATACTGCATTAGGCGCATCTATTGGCGAACAAAGTTGCAGCAATTCGATGCAGGTTTTGGTTCGTTCCACTGAAATTTCGGATCGGCCGTGCCACCTTCCCGACCGGACCGAATGCGGCTTCAGCCCGAGGCAGATAGAGGTGGAACCTTGGGGACTCTCTCTCCGAACCGGAACAGCAGATTGCGGTCGAGCGTGCTGATGCCGGTAAGCACCTTGATCTGCCATAATTTGTAACCAACGCGAGGACAAGATAAATGGTTATTGGAGGCGTTTTGGAGCTCGTGCCCGTCTCGGACATCGAGCTCGATCGGACGAACCCGAGGATACGAAAATTCCTGGAAATGTATCCGGAAGCTCCGACGGCTGAGCAGATATACTTGGCCCTCGGTGCTGCCGGCGACGACGAGGGCGAGAGCAGTACGAGCTTCGAGAAGCTACGAAACTCTATCTTGACCAATGGCGGGATCATCCACCCGGTCATCCTCAATCGTCGGGCCAACGGCTCCCTAATCTGCATCGAAGGCAACACACGCGTTGCACTCTATAAGAACTTCGTTGAAGAGAAGACCGCTGGGAAGTGGACGCACATTCATGCTCTGGTACATGACCAGATGGATGATACTCAGGCCGATGCCATTCGCCTTCAGGTCCACCTCGTCGGGACTCGTCCTTGGGACCCATACTCAAAGGCAAAGTATCTTCATCATTTGAGGACTCAGGCGCTCCTGCCATTTTCACAGATTGTCGATTTCTGTGGCGGGCGCCAGAAAGACGTTCTGGAAAGCATCAATGCCTACTCTGACATGGAGAAATTTTATCGACCGCTGGTGGATGAGGGCAATTTCGACACAAGCCGGTTCAGCGGGTTCGTCGAGCTTCAAAAGCCTGGGGTCAAAGAGGCCGTCACCAAAGCTGGATTCACACTGACCGATTTCGCGCGATGGATTCATGAACAGAAGCTTTATCCTCTGTATACAGTTCGATCCCTTCACCGCATTCTCGCTAATCCGAAAGCCCGCGACATTTTTCTCAAAAAGGATGCGAAGAAAGCAATGGAGGCGCTGGACCGGCCAGACCTGGACAAGGCCCTGGTAGAGGCGAACATCGATCAACTATCGCAAGCGCTCAGCCGGGCCATCTACGCCTTACCGTGGACTGAAGCAGAGAAGCTGCGCAAAGATCCCGGCTCAGACCTGGCGCAAAACTTGAATGAGACCCTGACCGCCTTGACCGGTCTTCTAAGCGCCATGGGGGACGGGAGCATAACCGTTGGCTGAATCGACCACACATTTAGCTCTCGTTCGAATCATCCTTAAATATATCGGACACGAACATGCCCAGATAACGGCACTCGGGGTCGTAACGGATCTATCGAGTTCACTCCACGCGGAAAAGCCAAGTCGCATAGGCGGTTTTGTGCCCGATGTCTACGCGTTCGACGCACCGCTGACTACAGTCATCATCGGCGAGGCCAAGACGTCGGCCGACCTTGAGACAGAACGGTCCAAAAAACAAATAGCGGCTTTCCTCTCCTTCCTGTGCCAGCAACCAACCGGGATCTTCATTCTTGCTGTACCTTGGCAAGCGAAGCAGCGCGCCCGCGCAGTCATCAAAACACTACGTGCTGAGGCGAACGCGACGTCGGTCACGACCATAACCCTCGACGATGTCGGACTGTGAGCCCTCATGCTACGAGTTCATCGCGAAGTGAACCTGACACCTAAGCACCAGGGATTCGTGTATCAGGTAGAAGCCTTCCACGCGGTGAAAGATCTCCAATACTCCGCAGTTTTTCATGAGCAAGGTCTAGGAAAGACAAAGATAGGTGTAGACATTGTGCTGTACTGGTTGCACCATGACATCGTCGATTCGGTCATCATCATCACCAAGAAGGGTCTCATACAGAATTGGCGTGATGAGCTCGCCATCCACACTCATCTGGAGGCACGGCTTCTCAGTCAGGATAAGCGCGAGAATTTCTACGCATTCAATAGTCCCGCACGTATATACCTCGCCCACTATGAGGTCGTTAAATCGGAAAAGAAGCGTCTCTCACTTTTTTTGAAGACAAGGAATGTTGGAGCTTTGCTTGATGAGGCACACAAAATCAAGAATCCTGATTCGGCGTTAACGAAGGCGTTTTTCTCACTGAGCCCAGGTTTCAAACGACGCTTGATTATGACAGGAACTCCAGTCGCGAACCGACCGTACGATCTCTGGGCGCAGATCCGCTTCCTTGATGAAGGAGCAGCTCTGGGGCGAGAGTTTTCGGCTTTCAAACGCGACCTTGACCTTACGAATGATCTCTTTGACGATCCTGGCAAGGTCGATCGCTTTCAACGAGCACTCGCAGCGGTGTACGCGAAGATCAGGCCGTTCGCGG
>DASXLY010000296.1:0-2271 GCA_036495975.1 Occallatibacter sp.
AGGCGATCCTGTTGTTGTTCGTACTATCGGTCCTCTCGTTGGTGCTCGCGGTCTCGTACGAGATTCACCATACCCACTGATGTAACGACGACCTTCCCTTGCTATCACGACCCAACTCATCAGGAGCTCATTGTGACATCAAAATTGAAGCAGGCAGGCAGCTGGCGAGAAGAGTTCAAGGTCATGAAGAGAGCAACAATTATCTTTGCTTTCCTTTGTTTCGCAGCTTTCACGGCGCAGGCCCAGTCAGGCCAGACAAGCGAAATCACGAAATCACTCTCTACGGAGTCCCAGAAGACTATCGATCAGCTTTCAGTGCTGACCAATCTCCCGTCCGGCGAGTGGCACTATCATGTTGGCGACATAGCCCACGGCGAAACCCCGGAGCTTGACGACAGCCAATGGCAGACGGTTACAGATCACAGTCATGCACCGAACGAGGCGGTCTGGTACCGGCGCTGGGTAGAGATTCCGGCCTCTTTCCATGGATATGACCTCAGCGGAGCAAGAATCTGGTTTCAGTTCGTCGCCGGGGCGAATGGACCCATGCCCCAGATCATTTATTTCAACGGCCGCCGTGTAGCAATGGGCGACGACCTTGAACCAATTGTTCTGTTCGACAGCGCCAAGCCGGGCGAGAAGGTTCTGGTCGCAGTCAAGCTCTTGCATACCGTCGACCAGAAGACATTTGTTACCAGCCGATTCAGGATCGATACGGCACCAAGCAGACCCAATCCAGAAGACCTGCGCAAGGAGTTTCTATCGGCAGCAGCTCTGATTCCGGCGCTGTCTTCCGATCCTTCTGCGAGTGAACAGACACTGGAGAAGGCGATCTCTTCGGTTGACCTCGCTGCGCTCGATGCAGGAAACCAGACGCAGTTCGACACGTCACTCAAGAAGGCGCAGGCCGCGCTGGATTCGCTCCGTCCAATGCTTCGCCAGGCCACGTTCCACTTAACAGGAAATTCTCATATCGATGCCGCATGGCTCTGGCCGTGGACCGAGGGTGTGGATGCGGTGAAGCGCACTTTCGGCACCGCACTGCAATTGATGTATGAATATCCCGATTACACCTACACGCAATCAGCGGCAGCCTACAACCAATGGATGGCCGAAAAGTATCCCGCGTTGAATAATGAGATCAAGCAGCGAATCAAAGAGGGACGATGGGAGGTTTTGGGAGGCATGTGGATCGAACCCGATCTGAATATGCCTGACGGAGAATCTCTCGTCCGCCAGATCTTGATCGGCAAGCGGTTCTTTCAGCAGGAGTACGGAGTGGACGTTCGTATCGGCTGGAATCCAGACTCGTTCGGATACACCTGGCAGTTGCCACAGATTTACAAGAAGTCAGGCATCGATTATTTCGTCACACAAAAGATGACGTGGAATGATACCAACCCTCTTCCGCTGAAACTCTTCTGGTGGGAATCCCCCGATGGAAGCAAAGTGCTCTCGTATTTCCCCCATGATTATGCAAACAATAATCTCAATCCTGTTCGCCTTTCCAGCGATCTGGCGCAGGCGAGGAAATACGCTTCCGGCATGACGGAGATGATGGACCTCTATGGGATCGGTGACCATGGCGGCGGACCGACGAGGGCCATGTTGGATCAAGGCGTCCACTGGATGCAGCCCGACAAGGTAGTACCGAAGATGCAATTCGGAACAGCGCAATCCTATTTCTCAGCGATTGAGCCGAAGATTAATGGCCACTCGCCCGTATGGAACTACAGTTCGGTCGCCGAAGGGAATACACAGCTCCCGTCTCCTCCAGATGGAGAGATCAGCGTTCCTACCTGGAAGGATGAACTTTATCTGGAGTTTCATCGCGGAGTTTTCACCACGCAGGCAGAGCACAAAAAGAACATGCGCGACAGTGAAGAGTGGGTCCTGAATGCCGAGAAATATGCCTCACTCGCGTGGCTGGATGGACAATCCTATCCCGCTGCGGAATTGACTGAAGCATGGAAAAAGGTACTCTTCAACCAATTCCATGACACAGCAGCTGGCTCTGGAGAAGCTGTTGTCTACAAAGACGCGCAACGGGATTACGACCAGGTTCGCTGGGCAACCAATGAAATTTCGCAAAAAGCATTGCGCGCCCTTACAGCGAATGTGGACACGAAGGTCACGGCAGGCGTGCCCGTCGTGGTTTACAACCCGCTGGCCTGGGAACGATCCGGAACGGTTGCCGTCGATGTGCAGTTTCCATCTGCCTCTTCGAGCGGTGCAACTGTTATGGATGCGGAGAACCATACCTTGCCTTCC
>DASXLY010000297.1:0-71623 GCA_036495975.1 Occallatibacter sp.
CGGCTTTTGTCCGCAGCAGCGGAAGGTGGTTTGGAGCCTCCTCCTGCAAAGCGGCTCCGAGGGGCCTGCCCTCATCGGTTAAGTAGCTACGCAAAACGAGACGTCTGTCGCCGTCTCGTTTTGCTCGTGGCGCACTTAGAAGATGATCTTCAAGGCCAGCTGGACGTTGAACGGCTCACCGGGCCCGATCCCCGGCGAGTAATTGCCCGAACCAATCGTGGAACTGGTGGTTCCGAATGCCCCTGCAAATCCGCTGGAGCCATCCCAATAATCCAGGCAGAGCTGGTTACAGGATGGGCTGGCCAGGTTCACCCGGTTGAACAGGTTGTACATCTCTGCACGGAACTGCGTATTCACTGGAAAGTCGTGGATATTGAACGTGGTGTTCTTGAACACTGAGAAATCAAAATCCGAAAACCCTGGACCAAACACATTGTTGCGTGCAACGTTGCCCCATGTCCCGGGAGCTGGTTGAGAATAGGCATTCGTGTTGAGCCATTGAACATAAGGTGTACCGCCGTCAGACGGCTTTACGATCTGGTGCGAGATGCCGGCCAGTGAATTGCCCGCGACATTCGGCCGTTGCTCGTACTCGCCCGTGCCGCTGCTATCGTTGGACGCGTATACCGTGATCGGCTGTCCTCCCTTGAAGCTGTATGCAGAGTTCAGCGCCCAACCTCCGGAAAGCGCCTTCGGTCCCTTGAACTTCGGAATCTCATAGTTCAGGTATCCCACCACGCTGTTGCGCGTATCGAAGTCGGAGTTGCCGTAGTCGCCTTTGAAGTTATAGCTGTCCTGCGGCAAAGCTCCGCGATACGCCGTCACCTCATCAAGATTGTGGCCCCAGGTGTACGAGATCTGCGAGGTGACACCGTGCCAGTTATTGGTGCGGAAGATCGCTTGCAATGAGTTGTAGTTGGATGTGCCGATGCTCTGAATCTGGTTCACGTCTGAGTAGTAATTGCCGCCGAATGGGCCGCCGAACTGCCCAGGAGTAGCCGTGTCAGTTCCGTCAGCAATGCCCTGGTTGATATTGATCAGGCTCAGAAGCTTTCGTCCTTCGCTGCCCACGTAGCCGATTTGCGCAAATGCTTTGCCACCCAGCGACTGCTCAATCTGCAAGCTGAAGTTCACGTTATATGGCGACCGGGAGCCCTTCGCCACACTGAATGCTCCGCACGGGTTATCTACGGGGCAAGGGTTCGACGTCGCGGGCGTGGGAATAATCTGTGAGCCGCTCACGATCTGCGTACCGCCCGTGGTGGCGTTGATCACTGGATTTGGACCACCGGGATTTCCTTCCAGGCCGTTGGGAGCGAGGTTCCCTGGCCGGTTATCTAGAAACGGATTCGCGTTCGGCATGTCGAAGAACAGGCCTGCTCCGGCGCGGACAACAGTTCCCTTTGACCATTTCGGTTGATAGCTGAAGCCAAGCCGCGGGCTGTAGCTGGTGTAATCCGGCTCGTAGATATTTCTGATATCGGTTCCCTGGAAAGCGATGTACGTCGGCGTTGTTCCCGGCCGGAAGACCGAGAGGTCCTTCTTGCTGTCGTGCATCGGCTGCATGAAATCGTAGCGCAGACCGAAATTCACGTTGAAAGCATTCGTGACCTGGTAGCTGTCCTGGGCAAACACATCAAATGCGTGCGAATAAACCGTGCGCTCCGGATTGCCGAATGCCTGCGCTGCCTTGGTCATGTGCCCGGCAAGGAAGTTGGCAAGCGACTTGACCTTGGAGTCGATATCATAGATGGGATTGCCCTCTCCATCCACCGCATCCCACGGAGAAGCATTCTCGCCATTGCCGTCGGCAAGGTAGTTCGTATCAAACGTGAAAGTACCCACCGAGTGGCGCCAATAGAATTCATTCAACTGCATCTGGCGGTACTCGCCGCCGAAGCGCAACTGGTGTTTGCCGATTGTCCAGTTGAGAGCTTCGTCGATGTGCCCCGTAATGTCATTCCGGCCCTCGGGAGGTGTATTCCCCGTTGGCTCAAAGCCGGAGATCTTGATGTTCGGAGCATTTGGGAATTGCGAGCCGGTCACGAATCCCTGTGACGCAAGATCGAATCCGGTCTTCGAATCCGAGAAGGTCTGGTTGAAGTAGTTGACGCCGATCGTAACCGAATTGGTGATCGATGGCGAGATCACGTAGTTATCGGCGACCGAGTAGTTGTAGACGTGAAGCGGCGCAATCTCGAAATACCACGGGTTTACATCCGACTGACCCACCGGCGCCGTCTGAGTGCCCTGCCCTAAAAATGCGCGGGCTGAAACGTTGTGTTTCTGGCTGAACGTGTGATCGAGTTTGATGACGCCGTTGTAGCTGTAACCGAACTCGGGTGCGGGGTTCTGGATGGCGTTAAGCGAGGTGGGAGAGACGAGATTCGCCGGCCAGAGAACGCCGATCAGGTTCTTCATCATCGGGCTCTCGGCGACACTAAACTGCGTCAAGACCGCTTCCGCGGCAGCCTGGTATCCCGCATTCGGCTCAGTGCCGCTGTTGCCTGTCGCGATGTTGAACTTCTGCTTTTCAAAGTTGGCGAACCAGAACGTGTGATCCTTCCAGAATGGACCGCCCAGCGATGCGCCCCACTGAGTGTTCGAGAGAGGCAGATCGCCAAGCGTGTTAAAAGGATTGCTGGCTGCCAGTGCCTGGTTGCGCTCGTAATAATACGCAGTTCCATGAAGGTTATTCGTGCCGGACTTGGTCACCAGATTAACTGTGCCGCCCGGATTCCGTCCGACTTCGCTCGAGGACTGGGTCTGAAGGCTGAACTCCGCCACCGAATCAATGGGCAGCGTGACGCCCGCGATATTCTCAACCCCACCCTGGTTCACCGCGGGAATGTTGTGCCACCAGTCATTGTTGTCGGAGCCATCAATTTGCCAGTTGATCTGATTGGCGCGCGTGCCGTTGACTGAACCGTATCCACCCAGCGAATATCCTGCAAACCCCGGCGCCAGTCCGATCATCTGCGTAAAATCGCGGCCGTTCAGAGGAATGTCCTGCACCGTCGTTTCGGGTATGTCGGTAGTCTGCGTACTCGTAGTGGTATCGAGAGCAAGGCCGGATGCGGCCACTTCAACGGTTTCTCCTGTCGCTTCCACCGAGAGCTTCACCGGCAACGTGTAGATCACCCCGGCCGTGACCGGCACATCCTTGACAAGCGCTTCCTTAAAGCCGCCAGTTGTCACCTTCACGATGTACTTGCCCAACGGCATGTCTTGAAACTCATATGCGCCGGCACTCGACGTTAGTGTCTTGTGCGAAACGCCCGTAGCCGCATCAGTCGCTTCGACGCTGGCCCCGGCCACAACTGCTCCGGATTGATCGGTGACGGTTCCATTGATTCCGCCGCGAAATGTCTGAGAGAGCATACCGAGCGGAAACGCAACGAGGACGGCTACGACTGCGGTGAACATACTTCGAGTATGTCGATGAAGCATTGCGCCTAACCTCCAGAAACCGGAATGAATTTTCTATAGCTACACGCCCGTGAAAAGAAGAAAACGCGACAGGACCCAGGGCGTTGAAAAACCCGCAAAGATGTCTATGGTTCTTTGGGATGTTTAGAAGGATGGAAAGTGTGAGGTTGGGATTCCATTCTTAACGATAGGTTCGGAACGAATAAAGAAGCAATAAAGAAACCCGCGAAACTCCTTATAGCTGCTGTTGAATTTCCCCATCTTCGAAGACAACCTGGCTTAGCGGCATGTCTTCTTTTTCCCTTCAGGAAAGACTGTGGTCCTGATGATCGAGTCAGGGCGACCCGCATTGGGAGCGAAAAACAGAGTGATTCATCTCACCGTGTCCCGTGCTCCCGGGCACATCTCGCAGACCTCCTCGGTGCGACGCTTTCGCGTATAAGGTGCGTGCCATGTTCGATCGATGGGCCCAGCCGAATGTAATCCTGGTCGCGACAGATCTTTCTGACCTCGATCGGCTCTTCCCCTTCGCATTGCAACAGGCACAGCATTCGGATGCCCGCATCATCCTCCTCCACGTTCTCAGCGCCGGTGCCAACCTTACAGTCGACCCCGCCGGTATGCCTTACTACGATCCCGCAGGCGCCATTGATTTCGCCATCAAGGCGCTCGAACCATGGCGGTCCAAAGCGCGCGCACAGGAGATTGCCTGCGACGCCTTGGTACGTGAGGGTCATTCTGCCCAACAGATCATCGTCGCCGCACGTCAGTTCAAAGCCGATCAACTTCTTTTGGGCACCCGGAGCCGGAGCAAAGTCAGCAAGCTGCTCCTTGGCTCTGTTGCGGAACAAGTGCTGCGCTCGGTAAACCTCCCGGTCATTACTGTGGGGCCCGAGGCTCATCTCGAGGTGGAAAACGACTCCCCGCAAAGGGTCGTCCTTCATGCCACCACGTTAAGAGAAGCCTCAAGCCCGAGCGCAGCGCTTGCCTGCCAGATCGCCTCAAGCCTCAGGGCTCGTCTTGTACTTCTGCACGTGCTGCCTCCTGTCGATCAGATGCAGCGCGAGCATCTGCCCACCGGCATGGATTCAAGCGCAATGCGGCAACTGCGCATGCTCGCCGCTGAGGTTGGTGCATCCCAGTCCTGTTGTGCGCAGGTTGACGCCCGTGTGGCCCACGGCCACCCGGCTATCGAAATCCTCGCAGCCTCGGCCGAACTGGGCGCTCACCTCATCGTCCTCGGATCGACACACCGGTCAACCCTTCACGCCCTCACCCACGATCGCACCGTCTATCGTGTCCTCGCTCACGCCCGTTGCCCGGTGATGACTCTGCGCGATGCCGACGAGGAATCGGTTCCATTCCCGCCCGAACACGACAAAATCAGTCTCTGAGTCATCCCACAATTCATTCCGCTACTCGGTTCTCAAAGACTCCACCGGATTCACATTTGCCGCACGCATCGCCGGAACAAGACTCGCTACCACGGTTACCACCGCCAGCAGCACAGCGGCACTCGCGAGCGTCATCGGATCCCACGGTTTCAGGCCGAAGAGCATGGTGCTGGCTCCGCGACAGGCCAGCAGGGCCAGCAAGGTTCCCGCGACTAAACCAGCCACCAACATGACGCACGCACTGTGCAGCATGGCAGCGACGACACGGCCGCGACTCGCTCCGAGCGCCATGCGAATGCCAATCTCGCTGCGGCGTTGGGCGAGGAAGTACGAGAGGATTCCGTGGAGTCCAACCACCACGATGAGAGCCGCAAGAACGCCGAAGAAACCAGACAGCCTTGCCATCAGCCGATCACCTACCAGGTGGTCGACGATTCCCTGCTGAAAATCAGCGAACTGCATTTCGATCCCGGGATGTTTCTTGTCCAGCATCTGCCGCACCCCCAGCTGCGTCATTGCGGGATCGTGCGAAGCAATCAGCATCCTCATTCCCGGGCCCTGTGCGGTCACTGGGAGTTGAGCGATCGGTACAAACGCCTGGACCTGCCGGTCTTCGCGTAGATTCACGTACTTCGTATCCGCAACAACTCCCACGATCTCGTAAGTCCGCGCAGGATATTGCGGCTCCGGCCGCACGCGTACCTTCGCCCCGAGCGGTGACGGTATATTTACGTACTTCTGGACAAACGCCTGGTTCACGATCAGCACCAGCGGATTGTCGTTGGTGTCTTGCTCGGTGAAGTTACGGCCCTCGAGCAATGGAATGCCCAGCGTGGCGAAAAAGCTCGGAGAGACATAGGTGAATCGGCTCGGCCCATTCATCGAGCCGACCTCCACTTCGTGTCCCCAGGTCGAGCCGCTCAAAGGGACGTTGGTGGTCGCAGCGGCGTTTTCTATACCTGGAATGGCGCGCACATCGTCGACCAGTTGCCTTTTGTAGGCAGCGAGGTTTTCTGGTTTGACATTCGCCGATGGAAAACCAAAAGTGCCCACCGCGATCCCGCTCTCGCGAATTCCTGGGTCCAGCGTCAACAAATTGCGATAGCTGCGCACAAACAGCAATGCGCCCACCAGGAGCACCATGGATACAGCGATCTGCGTGATCACCATCGCGCGCTGAACCGAGAATCGATCGCGATTGCCGACCACTCCGCGTTCACCCGATTTCAAAGACGTAAGCGGCTCCGCGTTGGTGCTGCCCAGAGCCGGAAGAATAGCGAAGATGACGCAAGTCGCGACAGCGGCCGCCGCGGCAAACAGCAACACGCGCCAATCCGGAACAATCGTGAGGTGAATCGTGTTCTGGCTCGTGTCGAGAGAGTTCACCAGCGCCCGGCTGAGCGGTTGTGCAAGAGCAGCACCCAGCGTTGCACCGCAGGTTGCAAGCAGCGCGCTTTCCAGCAGAATCTGGCGCAGGAGGCGGCCGCGCGTAGCGCCCAGCGACATCCTGATGGCGACCTCGCGCCTCTTTACGCTGGCCCGGGCCAGCATCAGGTTGGCCAGATTCGCGCACGCAATCAGCAGCACTAGTCCGGTAATCGCCAGCAGGATCTCAAGCGAGGAGTTGTATCGATCGCGCAGGAAACTGACGCCGGCACCGGCTGGATAAACGGCAAGGCGATAGGACGTGTATGTTTTGAGGGCCTCGGCGCTGTAGCCATTAGGCACGGTCTTTGCGAAGAGGCCCGGACTGAGCGAGCCGAAGTAGCCGGATGCCCGGGCAAGATTCCAGCCCGGCTTGAGCCGTCCCATCACCGAGTAAACAAAGCTTTCGCGGCGCGGATTAGCAGGCGTGCACGTAGCATACGCAAGATCGAAGCGATCTCCCACCACCATGCCAAAAAACGATGGCGGAGTTACGCCGAGAATCTGCACCGATTTTCCATCCGCCGCAATCGTCGTCTTTGCTGTGATCGGCTCGCCGCCCATCTGCGACTGCCAGAAGGAGTAGCTCGCCACTGCCCTGAACTGGCATTCATCCTGCGGCTCGATTAGCCGGCCCTGCTGGGGCACGACTCCCAGCACATTGAAGAAGTCTCCGCTGACTTCGAGCCCGCTCACGCTGTGGGAGTCGTTGGGCGTGCCCACCTGAACATCGCCGGTGCGCCACGCAAAGATGCCGGAGAAGGGGTCATGGTGTTCCTTCACTTCTTGCCACATGGGCACGGTGAAGTCGGAGAACTCATTGTCATTCACTCCAAATCCCTGGTTCCCTCCCACGATTCGCACCGCCGCTACTTCGCCGGGTTTCGAGATTGGGAGGCTGCGCAATCGCACCGCGTCGAGAAGCTCGAAGATTGCGGTGTTGGCGCCGATGCCCAGCGCGAGCGTAACCACCACCACGAACGCGAATCCGGGGCTCTTCGCGAAAACTCGCAGGGCGCCGCGCACATCCTGCCAAAGCTTCTCGAACCCCAGCACCGCATCCTCCGCAGATACTCGCTCGCGCATCGCAGCAGGACTTCCGAACCGGACCCGTGCGTCGCGCTCCGCTTCCTCACGGCTCATCCCCTGGGCCATGTTGTCGTCGATGCACATCTGCCTATGCTCGTTCAGTTCCGCTTCGATCTCGCGTTCCATGCGCGATCGCCTGCCCAGCATCACGATGCGACGAAGAAGTGCCATGGTTCACCTCACGCGAAACGGAGAATTGCGTCCACTCCCTTTGCCACCTGCTGCCAGTTCTTCTCGCGGCTGGTCAGCTGCTCTTTGCCCGCCTTGGTCAACGCATACCACTTTGCCTTGCGACCGTAATCCGTGATCGCCCAGCTGGCGCGTACCCAGCCGTTCTGCTCCATGCGATGCAACGCCGGATAGAGCGACCCCTCTTCCACAATCAGCAGATCGTCCGACACACGCTTGATGTGGAGCACGATTCCGTATCCGTGCATCGATCCAAGCTGAGAAAGAGTTTTGAGAATAAGAAGATCCAGCGCGCCTTGAAGATCGTTTTTCGCCATAAGTCTACCCTAGATATCGAGGGTAGAGGCAGCTTAGTTCGAGCCCACCCTAGATGTCAAGGGAAGAGGCCTGTTTCAGCATCAGAGCTGGCCGAACCATCCTTCCGCGTGCGCTTTAGCGAGTTCCTGTTCAAGATATGCCCACAGCGCCGGACATCCCGCCTTCACCGCCGGACCATTGCGCTTGATCACCTGTTCGTAGCGGATGCCGTTTTCGCGCCAGCTCTGGCCGTTGTTGGCCAGGTTGAGGATGATCGGGATCGAGCGATCCATGGCGTGCGCAAACTTCGCCTCGGGAGTTTCGGCCGCCTCGAATTCCAGCCACAACTCAACGTAGGATGCACCAATCCCGGCCGGCAGAATTCCGCAAATGCGTCTCACCGCTTCCTGCTCCGCGCGCTTGCGCTGTTCCAGGCCTTCGGTCGCGTAGACGATGGTATCGCCGGTATCGATCTCGCCGATGTCATGGAGCAGAAGCATCTTGATCACGCGTTCGAGATTCACCGGAGACGCCGCAAAGCGCGCCAGCGACATCGCCTGCACGGCAAGCTGCCAACTGTGCTCCGCCGAGTTCTCGAACCGCAAAAGGTGCAGTGGGCGCGTCTTGCGCTCAATGCCCTTCAACTTGTGCAGTTCACGGATGAATTCGACGATTGGAATTACAGAATTCTGCCTGGGATCCACGGGGTTTCCTGAGGTCTTCCCCATTCTAAGACCCGCACACGACTCCAACCGCGGGCGGCTTGAAACTCTCGTAGCGTTTTGCTTCGATGAGATCGAGGAATTCTATGCGGTGAGGCGTTCCAACTGATCGGGCTTCGAGATGGTCATGCTGGCGCCCTTGATGATGATCCACTGATCGCGGCGGAACTGGTTGAGCAGCCGCGTCACGGTTTCACGCGAGGTCCCCGCCATGTTCGCAATCTCCTCGTGCGTCAGCGCCATGGTAAATCGGATCTCCGGTTTCCCATTCGATGCCGCCTTGCCCCAATCGAGCAGCAGGCGCGCAAGGCGTCCCGCGGCAGAACCGGAAAGCGCGAGCCGCTTGGCATCGTGGAACACGGTGAGATACTCGCCTGAAAGCGATTGCGCTGCATGCATGCTGGCAATGCCGTGGCGGCCGAGGAAATCAATGAACTCCTGCTTGCGAATCGTCTTCACCTGGCAGGGTTCAATGGCTTCCGCTGTCACTTCATGCGGAACGTTGGCTAGAACCGCACTCAAACCCATCACATCGCCGGGCCCGGCAATTTTCAAGATCATCGTCTTGCCGTCCCGCGAAGTCGACGAAATCTTCACCTGGCCAAAGCAGATCACAAAAACATTGCGCGCTGCATCTCCCTCGGTAAAGAGCTTGGCGCCCCGTGCGTGGCTCATCATGATTCCGATCTTGTCGAAATCCTGCAGGGCTTCCGATGTGAGATTGCAAAACATCCGCAGATGGCGGTGCTCGCAGTTCAAACAATCTTCCGGGGGGTGATGAGAATGTATTCCGACCATACCTGTTCCGTTGGTTTTATCCAGAGTATATCCCAACTCTTCAAAACAAATATGAGCCGAGGTCACCAAAAACCCCTTCGCGACAGCTAATTTCAGGGATCAAATGGTTCAATTCTGAATTCTTGCAGGTAGTAATCATGCCTCAGCATTGGCCGTCGAGCGGCGCCGCACTCGCGCCATCCTCGTTGCACAGCACATCCCGTATGCTCTTGATACTTCACGGGCTAGCTCTTCCAGCAATTTCATTCGCAGAGGCGGATACAACTGAAATGCTCGCGCAAGCGCCTCTTTCGGCAAGCGCATCACGGTGCCCTGCGATTGTGCGACAAGAGTATATGTGTGACGTACGTCACCCAACATGGATGCCACTTCCACAACCTCGCCCGCGCGTACCGTGCCCAGCGTAAGTCGGGCATCCAGCCGGGTCGCTTTGCGCAGTAAATATCCGGCAATTACGACATAAAGACCCTGGCAAATATCATTCTGATGGAAAATGACGTCCCCGATTGCGAACTCAATACACTCCGCCGATGCGTTGAGCATATTGCCCACCGCCGCCGGACATGCCAACAATTCCGCGATCGGATGCGGCGCAGTACCATCGCGTGGCTGATTGATTGCTGCTGGTTGCATGGTCCGGGCTCCTCTTGCCTCTTTGCGGTACACGTTCCAGCTGCGGGCTTGGTCGGCAGCAGTTTTGATCTGTGCGTCGCGGTTCCGTATAACTGCACGCAACTCGGAATCACCAAAACTCATGTGCGACAACTCGCTTCAGAACGGTTGCGCTGTGAATAAGCGCATCGAGCGACCCACGTCGATCACTTGCGCCGATTCGTTTGATTTCAACCGATCAGTCATTCTGCCCTTGCCTGCAGAGTTAGCAGGACACATCCGTATAGGCTTCGCTCTCCCGCACAACTGAAGCCGCCGGTTGCGGCACGCAGAGCACCGGCACACGCGACCGGGCAAGCAGCGTGAACGCTGTGCCATGCGGTCCCGGGGTTTCGCTGATGTGCTTCACTCCCATCACCAGCACGCTTGGAGAGTATTGCCCAATCGCCTCGACGATCGCGTCGGCCGGCTTGCCATCCTTGACAATGCAGCGCACCGGAAAGCGCCCGGAGCTTTCCACTCCAAACTGCTCGACCGTGGTTGCTAGCGGATTCAGAAACGCCACAGCCTCTTCCGGCCGGCGCGCGTGAACCACGATCAACGTTCGATGAAACGCTTCCGCCAGCGAGCATGCCGTAGCAATCGCCTCCGAACTGGCTTCATTGCGTTCCATTGCCAGCATCACCGGGCCGCCAGGAACCGGCCGGAAAGCGCCGGCATTGAAGTCGGCAGCAACTGCCAGCATTGGACAGTGCGCCGTCCGCACCAGGCACTCGGCAACTGCGCCCACCAGCACCGGGCCGGCGCCCTGCTTGCCCTCAGTGCCGATCACGATCAGGCCCGCTTCATACTGGCGCGCTACATCCACCAGCATCTGGGCCACCTCGCCCTGCCGAATCTCAGAGTGACTATGGATCCCCTCGCGAATCAGATCGGCTGCCATCTGATCGAGAGCGCCGCGCGCCTGCTCCGTCATCACGCTGAGCACCTTACCAGGCACTGCCGCGATAGACGCATAGTCCACCGGATCGAGACCATGAGCCAGGACGATTCGGGCGCCATAGGCCGTAGCCAGTTTGCATGCGTACTCCAGTGCGGCATCCGCCCGGCCATCGAGGTCCGTAGCCACGACAATGGTCTTTAAACCAGTTGCGAAACTCATGACGCTCCTCTCGATTCGACCCGTTGGTTAAAGAGTCTCCTCTCGCCCGATGTGCAGATCAGTGACCCCATTCACCCCTCCCTGTGACTGTGGTCACAAATCTAAGTACACGTGGAACTTAACCACCTTCCTGATCCCGACTTTGGCGAACCCCGACACCCTCCCCAGCCTGTGTACACCGAGCAGGGGAATACGTTAGGCTTCTCTCCGTCATGAAAAACATGAGGAAACCTCCTACTCAATCGTTTGTTCGCGAATGCGCGAGCCTGACCCTCTGCCTGCTCGGAATCCTGCTTTGGCTGCCGGTTGCGGCCGCCCAGGCCCCGTTGCCCGACTCTCCCGCCATTGACGCCAAGGCAAAGGAGATGCTCTCGAAGCTCACCCTCGAAGAGAGAATCAAGCTCATCGGTGGTGTCGACGACATGTTTACCTACCCGATGCCGTCGATCGGCTTGCCCCAGCTCAAGATGTCCGACGCCTCTGTCGGCGTTCGCACCTGGGGACCGACAACCGCCTACGCCGGAGGCGCAGCGTTGGCCGCCACCTGGGATCCACTTTTTGCAAAGGAGCTTGGCGAAAGCCTCGGTCGCGACGCGCGAGCCCGCGGCGTCAACTTCCTCCTTGGCCCCGGCGTGAACATCGCCAAAGCGCCTGTGAATGGTCGTAACTTCGAGTACCTCTCCGAAGATCCATACCTCAACAGCTGGATCGTGGTTCCGTACATCCAGGGCGTTCAATCGCAAGGCGTCAGCGCCACCGTGAAGCACTACGCGCTCAATAATGAGGAGTACAACCGGCACAACGTCGATGTAACTGCCGATGAGCGGACGATCCGCGAAATCTACCTGCCCGCATTCGAAGCCGCCGTCACCAAGGGCAACGTGGACGCCGTCATGGACTCCTACAACCTGATCAACGGCTCGCATGCCACGCAAAACGATTTCCTGAATCTGAAAGTGCTGAAGGGCGAGTGGGGCTTCAAGGGCGTGCTCATGTCCGACTGGGATGCGACCTACGACGGAGTAGGTGCTGCGAACAACGGTCTCGACTTGGAAATGCCCTCTGCGCGCTTCATGAATGCGCAGACACTTGTGCCCGCCGTAAAGAACGGAACGGTGAAAGAAGCCACCATCGACGACAAACTCCTCCGTCTCTTCCGGCTGGCCTTGCGCTATGGGTGGCTCGACCGGCCGCAGTTAGACACTGCGCAATCGACCTACTCCGTTGCCGATCGCCCCATCGCACTCAAGGGCGCGCTGGAAAGCATCACCCTCCTCAAAAACGAAAACCACATTCTCCCTCTCGATGCCGCCAAGGTAAAAACCATCGCCATCATCGGTCCTGATGCCTGGCCCGCCGTTGTCGGTGGTGGCGGTTCATCGCAGGCAGACGCCTTCCAGCCGGTCAGCATCGTTACCGGCATCGCCAACCTGGTTGGACCCGAGACGCATGTGCTCTACTCGCGCGGCCTGCCTGAAATGAATGACGTTTTCTCGCACACGCACTGGGAGCCCGGGTTGAAGCAGTCAACCTACCCAAGCAAAAACTTCACCGGAAATCCTGCAACCGAAACGGTCCACGATGTCAACAACTACAAGCAGGAGTGGTGGGGACCAGCCGACAAAACGCCGCGCAGCATCCGCTACACCGCCTCCTTCAAAGCTCCGAAGGCCGGTAAGTACCTGGTGCTCGCCGCGGCTTCCGGCAGCGATCACTACACTGTGAGCGTCGACGGCAAGCAAGTCATCGAGCAGAAACAAATCGAAGGTCAGCATCCCGAATCCGCCACCATCGAATTGAGTGCCGGTCAAACTGCCAACGTCGTTGCCGATTACCTGCCAGGCTTCGTCGGAAATCGTTTCGCCATCGGAGTCGCAAACGAAGAAGACATGATCTCCGCGGACGTGAAGAAGTTTGCCTCCGCTGCCGATGCCGTGGTGGTCGCAGTTGGATTCAATCCCTCATTTGAAAGCGAGGGTTTTGATCGCAGCTTCACCCTTCCGTGGGGACAGGATGCCCTTGTCGATGCGGTCGCCGCAGCCAATCCGCACACCATCGTTACGTTCATCGGCGGCGGCGGATTCGATACCCACCGCTGGCTCGATAAAGTCCCTGCCCTGGTTCACGCGTGGTACCCCGGCCAGGAAGGCGGCACGGCCATTGCCGACATTCTCTTCGGCAAGCATGATCCCGAAGGCAAATTGCCGGTTAGCTTCGACCAGAGTTGGCAGGATAACCCGTCGTACCAGGACTACTACCCCGTCAAGGGTGCCGACACGAAGCTGCACGTCGTCGAGAGCAATCACCCCCCGGTCGATCTCGACATTCAGCATGTGAAGTACGACGACAAGCTGATGGTGGGCTATCGCTACTGGACCACAACAGGCAAACACCCGCTGTTCCCCTTTGGATTCGGCCTGAGCTACACCACGTTCAGCATCTCCAATCTGCACGTGCCCTCCACTGCGACTTCTGGCTCAGATGTCTCCGTCAGCTTCGATGTCGCCAACACCGGCAGCGTGGAGGGCGCCGAAGTTGCGCAGCTCTACGTCTCCGATCCCTCGTCGAAGGTGAAACGGCCGGAACCCGAACTCAAGGGCTTCCAGAAAGTGCGGCTCGCACCCGGAGAAACAAAACACGTGACCATCTCGCTCGATGCGCGCGCGTTCAGCTATTGGGATGAAGCAAAGCATGGGTGGTCGATCGATCCCGGCAAGTTCGTGATCCTCGTCGGCGACTCCAGTCAGAACACTCCTCTCCACGCAGACCTGACCATCAATTAGCCCGTAACAATCAAAGAGCCCGCCGAGGTTTCGGCGGGCTCTTTTCTTTTTCCGATTCTCTGTCGACCACCTACTGTTGATTGTCATCGTCACCAAACGGCGGTTGGCTCAGCCAGGGAGTGGACACGATATTCGGGCCGCTCGTCGTCGAGCACCCATGTGCGCCCGGTCCCTTCGCGCATCCCCAGAAGTTATCCGTCGCGATGCTTCCGCCGGTGCAGGTTGGGTCGTCAAGACCACACACATTGGCCACGCCCACCTTGCCGCCGAGCAGTTGGTTGTCATGCACCGTGACCATCGCCGGAGTATTGACAGCCACGTCGATCTCCTCTTCGGTGATGATGTTCTGCGTGATGATGGTTCCATTAACCGGCGTGCCGCCACCACCACTGTTGATATTGATACCCACGGTTCCACCCGTTGCAGTATCGTCCCCATCGGCCAGGTTCTTGGCAATGAAGTTTCCGATGATCTGGTTCCCATTCATGTTGTCTGCCGGCAAGTGGAAATTGGGTCCGACGTGCGTGTGCAGCGCCACGCCGCCCAGTCCGTTGCCAACCAGCCGGTTGTGAATAATAACGTTCTGCGAGACGCGCCCCTGACCGATACCGTCAGAAAACATTCCCACACCCGCGCCTCCAACCTCGACACCGTTATTCTCCACGTCGTTCTCGCTCACCGTGATATGGAAATTTCCATGGTGCGCCGATCCAATTGCGCCTACCGGCGGATGCGACGCAATCACGATCCCGCATTCACCCGGATTGTCGACCACCCGGTTATGCGTGATCAGCAGGTCGTGGCTCGCCGCGGACTCATCGCTGATAAGAATGCCGTCGTCGTTCTTGGTGATGGTATTGCCTGAAACGATCGACTCCCACACGCCGATCAGATGCAGTCCGCCGCCGCAGTCGCCAGTCTCGTCGAGTTCGAACGATGGCTGACCCGAGCAACCGGTTGGATCCCCGGTGAACATTGCCGGAGCTTGCGTATTGCTTTTGATGGTGTTGTCGCGGATCGTAACATCCGAAGCGCTCACCACGAGAACGCCTTCCCATTGCGCGTTCTTTACCGTGAATCCCGCAATGGTGACGTGCGCGAGCCCGACGTTATCGAATCCGTCCACGAAGATGCCGTTCGCAAGGCCGCTGGCGTCGATGATCGTCGACTCCGCACCCGATCCAATGAGCGACAGTGGCATACCGATCACCACGTCTTCTTTGTAGGTGCCGGGCCACACGTTAATCACGTCCCACGCAGAAGCATGAGATACGGCTGACGAGATCGTTTTGAAACAACCCTTGGAGCCTCCGGGATTGACGCAGAGCGTCGCGGCAGAGGCGATTGCAGACGAACCCATGATCAAAACAGCGCAGCTGGCAAGGAAAGGGACCCGACGAATCATACGGGACATAGGACCTCCATTGGTCTTTGTTTGGGGAGATCATTGTTCCGCTCGCATTGTCAGGCGGTCAAGTTAAAAACCGCTCATTCTCACAGCGCCAACTGAGATTCAAGCCCTGTGAACGCAAATCCTGCGCGGCAAGAAATTGTCGCCGCTTAAATAGCTTGCGAAAACACACACTGGAACCTTCCGTCCCCACAATCGTTCAATTTCCCGCCGCAGACGGTAATCCTGCATTGGCCGCCGAAGGCAACGTGTGCGTGCTCCTCCAGTGCTCGATCACATTCTGCTGCCATGCATTGGCCCGGCCGATCCACATCTCGGTTGCCTCGTCGTAACGAGCCATGTTGTTGGCCAGCCAATAGGGTCGATTATCACGCAGCCACGCATCGTGATAAAGCTGCCCAAGCTGCGAATATCCATCGCGGATGTCCTGCAGCCGGCCGTTGTTCGACCCGATGGTGTGGAGCGCGTCAGAAAGTTCGTTCCGTCGACTATGATCACCAACCAGCGACTGCGCCTTGGCATACAGGTTCACACAATCCTGCGCAGCCTGAAATTTGTACCCGATGAAATCGATGCGGCGTGCACCGAGTTCCATCGCATCCAGCGCTTCCTGGTTTTCTAGCTTCCCTGCAGCCCGCGCCTGCGCCAGCAGTGCAATGGCCCGCTCAGCGTGGATCCGCATCTCCGACGCCACGGGGTTCAGTTTTGTCGCAACCTGCTGGCCCTCCGCCGAAAAAGGATCCGCCCAGAACAATGCATCCTCTGCATCGTAAAGACCGGCCTTGCGCAGAACCGCATGCGCCGCCATCAGTTCCTGCTGTGCCTGGCCGATCTTGCCCGTCTGATCGTCATGAAATGCCTGCCCAAACGACGCAATAAAGTTGTCCTGTGAGGCCTCGCCCGGCTGCCATGCTGCCGCAGCGCCAAACAGCACGCCAAACCAGTTCTCGTCGAAGATACCCTCGCCATCATCGTTCCACACCGTGTTCAGCATCCCAGTTGCGCCAAGCTTCTGCCCGTCGCGAACGAACGCCCGTATATTTCCCAGCGCTTCATTGTTGTCGGGATAAACGCGGTTCCAGTTGCTCACCCCCGGCGCCACCCACGTCTCCAGCCCGGATTTAAGGAACGGTTCCAGGTTCTTTGTGAAGTCCGGCTTCGCATCGTAGTGCCACGAAACCGCGATCATGTCCTTGGGCAGAGTTCCCACCAGTTCCGGCGAGTTTTCCGCGATGTCGCCCCAGAACAGCAGCCTCTTGTGCAGTGGCGCCAGTTGCTCATGGATCTGCGAGAGAAAATTGAGGTAGACCTTGCCCAGTCCCTGCTGTGCAACCTGGTCGCGCGTGCGGCCCAGCCCAAGCTCATAAGTTTCATCGGCGCCGATGTGTGCATAGGGACCGGGAAAAACTTTGGCCAATTCGCCAAACCACTCGCCAATCTGCGGCAGCGTTCCAGCGTCGCCCGGAGCCAGCACCGCGCCATGCGGCGTCTCCGCCAGCGGCGAATACTGTTCGAACTTGAGCACGTGATGCAAATGTCCGAACGCCTCCTGTTCCGGAATGATCAGGATGTGATACTTCGCCGCGTATTCGACCAGTTCCTTCCCCTCCGCCGCAGTCATCGCTCCGCCGGGAAACGCAGCCACCGGCGTGCTTGCATACGCGAACGTGTGCTCGAAATACGGCGAGAAGATGTTGTACTTGTACGCCGCCAGGGTGCGGATTTCGCGTTTCAGAAACTCCATATTCGGCAGCGGCCCGCGCGACCAGTCATCCGAAAGCCCGCGATGTGCCATCGCTGGCCAGTCGCGAATCGCCGCCACCAGCAGCACTGCATCTTTCCCCGATCCGCGAACAAGCTGCTTCACCGTCTGCGCGCCATAGAAAATGCCCGCACTCGTTTCAGCGCTCACCACCAGCCCGTGCCCAGCCCCCGTGCCGATCTCGTAGGCTTCCTCCGGTTTTTCGAATCGCTCTTTGGCGCGCGCGCTCGTCAGCCGTTCCAGGCGTATCGCAGGAGCACCCACCTTACCGACCGCGATTCCCCGTTCTTTGAGTGATTCTTCCAGGTCCTTCGCAGCAAATTCGTCTTCAGAATTTCGGTCAGAGATGACGCGTAACCCGGCAGTACCTATCCGGATCGATTTAACGTCCTTGCATTCCCGCGGCACCGGCACCAGGTGCAATTCGGTGCAGGTGGGTATAGATTGTCCCGAGGCTGATACAGCGATGGATGCAAAAACACACGAAGCGGCGATGATTGAAAAGCGCATGAGGCCCTCGTAAAAAACGTTTGAATCTTGCGATGCAAGACTAAATCCTGCTCCTCCGTCGCACAACCTCTAAGCGCCTTCTCTAAAGCCCTTCAAGGAACGTCTTTACCATGAGACCCGACCGTTTCCGCAACCTCTTCAGCCCTGCCGATCAAAGCCCTGACCGTCCGACTCTGCTCGCGAGTCCCGGAGGGACGACACGAAAATAGCCCCGGCTGAAACCCGGGGAAAACCGCACAACCTGCATTCGTGTCCCGAAGGGCCGCCCGATTTCTCCCACGCTCAGTCGGGAATCAATCGCCCGCGCCCAGAACCCGATCCTTCAGATGCGGACAAATATCCTCTTCTTGTACATCCACCACAGAATCACCCAGTACATCCCCATGGTCAGCACACCCAGGAACAACGGCTCCAGCCCCGCCCCAAACACATTCAAAAAGCGCGTGCCGAGGTGAATGCGAAAGCTCTGCAGGATGAAGTCCTCCCACAGATGCGCCATCAGATACGCTGCGATCGAATTCTTCCCCACCACCACCAGCGGAAACGCAACCTTCCGATATCCCCGCACATCAATCACCCACGAGAACGCCGCCAGAAATACAAAACACACGCCGCCGCTCCACAGCGTCCACGACGGCGTCCAGATGCGCTTCACGATCGGGCAGATCCCTGTGAAATGCAGCAGCAGCCCCGCCGCCATCAGCGCGACAGCGGCAAACGCGAACTTGCGCAGCGGAATCCTCGGCGCCGACTCCTGGAACCATCGGCCGGCAATCACACCCAGCAGCATGGTGCCCAGCGTGGGAATAAAACTGAGCGTCAGGTACCCGCCATCATTGAAGGAGAATCGGCTGGTCCGCGGAAACAAATTCAGGAACCATACATCGAATGCCTGGCCCAGGTTGCTGTTCTTGTTCCAATGCGCGGCAAACCCCGAGTAGAGATACCGGTGCCAATCAGGGGAAACGCCTACCGAAGCCCAGTCGAAGTTCGCTCCGGGCGCGGGATACAGAGCCCACACCAGCCAGTACCCCAACAAAATCCCACCCAGCGCGATCCACTGCCAGCGCGGCTTTGCAAACGTCAGCAGGAACGCGAACGTATACCCAAGCCCGATCTGGCTGAGCGTGTCTTCAAACGTGAAGTATGTAATCGGCCGATCCGTCGAACGCAGAAAAATCCCCAGCGCAATCAGCACTACGCTCCGCCACATCGTGTGCCACAGCATGTGCGCAAAGCTCTCGCCCTTCCCTTGGCGGCTGCGGATCGAATACGGCAGCGCAACCCCGGCCAGAAACGTGAACCCGGGTTGGATGGTGTCGTGCAGGCTCATGCCCGCCCATTCCACGTGCGTCTGGTTGAAAGCAAGGATGCGCCAGAATGTGCTCTGCGGAAACGCGCGCGCCACCTCCGCGAAACGCATCACCTCGCCCATCATCAACACCATCACCAGTCCGCGATAGGCATCGACGGCCACATTGCGTTGCAGTGGCTTTTCGAGGCTCACCCGATCGCGCGGGATCGTGGCCTGTCCTAATCGGATTGCGGGCGCGCTGGCGGCTGAAGACATGACGGACCTCGACCCGGATACTCCGCACCGGCATATTTCCTGCCACCGGCACCGAGTCCAATTTCAGTCCGCAGCAGTTTAGCGCAAGCTTCGCAGCCCAGGATACTGGGTGCCCCAGGTCGGGAAGATTCAACTCAGCACGAACCGTGGGTGCCCCATATCTCCTAGGCGCACCAAGCCAAATAGAATGGACACCCTGCAGAATCACGTTTGGATTCTGTGCTAATTCTGTGCTAGCCGAGGCTGCAATAACTGTTTGCTGCACAGTTACTGACGGGTAGGCGACCAACCGCTCGCACGCAGAATCATCCGGAGAATCTTACGTTACACAGGGATTTGATAGACTCTGGCCAAGACGAAAACTCGACGACAGTCGAACGTACATGAAATCATCTCTTTTGAAGTTACCGCTGCGAATGCCCTGAGGCTCGCCAGCCTTCCTGAGGAGCCTTTGGATGAGTTCAGCGAGGAAGAGATCTCCTGTTTCAACGAAGCCCGCAGCTTCCGCCAACATCAATCGGGAAGAGACTCCTCTCGAGGCGCTGGCCGGCATCTGCTCAGTTCTGGTGGTGGGCATGTTCATTCTGACCTTCTTAGCTCAGAACTACGTCATTCCGTCAGGCTCGATGAAGAACACTCTGCTTATAGGTGATCACCTGGTCGTCGACCAGATCACGCTCATGCCGCCTGCTTCGTGGATGCCGCTCATAAGGTATCGCGAGCCGAGGCGCGGCGACATCGTAGTGTTCCACAAGCCCGTTTATCAGCCTGGTATTGATGCGGCTAACGCCGACGGGACACCGCAGTACACCCAACTGGTGAAGAGATTGATTGGCGTACCGGGCGATCATATTCATCTGCGCAACGGCATTGTGATAGTGAATGGTGTCGCACAGCCCGTCGGATTTGCGCAGCCGACAACGGCGGATAACTTCAACGAGTTCCTCGACGATTTCCCCGCAGTACCTCCAGCCGGAGTGCCCGGGGCAACAGAGTCGTGGGCCGTGAACTTCTCGAGTTATGTCCAGGACGGCGATCTGGTAGTTCCACCCGGCATGTACTTCATGATGGGCGACAACCGGCACAACAGCCTGGACTCGCGCTACTGGGGCTTCGTGCCGCGCGCCAACATCATCGGCCGTCCGCTCTTCAACTATTGGTCGTTCCAAGCCGCAGAGGGACAAATTGAACAACCAGGATTCGGTCACAAACTGGCGTGGATCGGCCACGTTCTGGTGCATTTCTTCCCAGATACGCGCTGGAAACGCACGTTCCACGTTGTTCGTTGAACCGAAATTGTAATATCCCGATCTTGGTGCGCTCCGGTCGTATCACCGCGCAATGACAACCGCGCAACCGTCAGTTACTGGTTGATCAGCATCCCGCACGTCTGCGGCATGGATGATGCTGCTTCTTGCCCAAAGACGCGATAGCAAGAATTTGCGCTAATTTGTGCTACTACCCCGGGATTCCAGGCTATCTTGGACTTTTTGGGCATTGTAGAATCTGTAACTTACGTGTCTTCAATGCGTCCGAACATCGGTGCCCCAGGTCTCGCTTTTGAGACCTGGGAAAGCACGGACCCGCGTGATCCGAGGGGGTACTCAGATTGCCGAAATCTACTCGAGCGTCTTCAGCGCCGGATACAGCTTCCGCCACTGCCCATATCCCGCCTTGTACGCCGCCAGGTCCGCGGGATCCGGCGCAATCCGTTGCGCCACTTCGATCGCCTGTCCACATGCCGCGTCAAGATTCGGCCAGTGCCCCGTTCCCACTCCAGCCATCAGCGCGCATCCGAAAGCTCCACCCTCTTCCGCCGTCAGCACTTCGACCGTCATCCCAAACACGCCTGCCTGGATCTTGCGCCACAGCGCTCCGCGAGCGCCGCCTCCCCCGAGCCGCACATCGCTCAACGGAATCCCCAACTCAGCGAACAGCGTGAACGAATCCTTCAGCGAATAGGCGACGCCCTCGAGTACCGCACGCGTAAAGTGTGGTGCTGTGTGAATCGTCGAGATGCCCGCAAACGCCGCGCGCACGTAAGGGTCAAGATGCGGGGTGCGCTCTCCCATCAGATACGGAGCCCACATCAGGCCCTCGCTGCCCGCCGGAATCTTCTCCGCCGCCGCCGTCATACCGTCATAAGTCTGCCCGCCAAAAAACGTCTGCTTCAGCCAATTCAGGCTCAGTCCAGCGCCTTGCGTCACGCCCATCACATGCCACACGCCAGGCACCGCGTGGCAGAACGTGTGCATCCGCCCCTTCGGATCCTTCGTCGGCTGCGCGGTCGCCGCAAACACCACTCCCGAAGTTCCGATCGTCGCCGAAACCGATCCCGGCTGCAGAATCCCCATTCCCACCGCGCCTGCTCCCTGATCGCCCGCGCCCGCCACCACCGGTGTCCCGGCTTTCAGTCCAGTCTGTCCCGCGGCCGTCTCGCTGATCCGCGCGCATACCTCCGGTGACTCGTACACCTTCGGCAGCCAGCTTTCCGGAATCCCCGCCGCCTCCGCCACTTCCTTTGACCACCGCCGATGCGTCACATCCAGCAGCAACGTACCCGATGCCTCCTGCACGTCAATCGCAAATTCGCCGGTGAGCCTGTACCGCACGTAATCCTTCGGACACATGATGTGCCGGATCTTCGCGAAAATCTCCGGCTCGTGTTTCTTCACCCACAGTAATTTCGTGAGCGTAAAATTCGGCAGCGCGGGATTGCACGTCAGTTCGATCAGCCTTTCGTAGCCGATCTTCTCCGTCAGCCAGTCGCACTCCGGTTGCGTACGCGTGTCGCACCAGATCAGCGCCGGCCTTAGCACCGCACCGTTGTCATCCAGCATGACGGCGCCATGCATCTGCCCTGTCAACCCAATTCCCGCAATGGGCTGATGAGGCTGCGGAGCGCCCGCCACCGCACCCTTGATCGCCTCCTGCGCCGCGCGCCACCAGTCTTCCGGATCCTGCTCCGCCCATCCTGGATGCGGCGTGCGAAACGGTGCGTGTTCGCTCGACGCCCCGCTGATCAGCTTTCCATTCGCGTCCACCACCACGGCCCGCGTTCCACCCGTACCCACATCCATTCCCAGGAACCACATGGTCTTTGTGCCTCGTGTAAATCGGTTTTCTCTGCGCCCGAAGCATACCAGTTTTGGCCTGCGCCGGAAAGAATGTCGGCTCCCGCCGTCATCAGTGTCAATGCCCCTACAATCCAGAAATCCATTGACCGCCAATACCGGCGCAATGTACGGTGTGCCATACCTCAATTGCTCCCCCGCTCACGCAGCACTCCGATCCGCCGACCATGCTCTCGTCACTCCGGCAAACGCATCCCGATCTAACCGAGGAGGTCACAATGGCAACCGTCCTGATTACCGGGACCAGCAGAGGAATCGGTCTGGAGACCGCGTTGACATTCGCCCGCGCCGGTCACACCGTCTTCGCCACCATGCGCAACCCCTCCGCTTCTCCCCAGCTCGCCGAAATTGCTTCGCGCGAGCAATTGCCAGTCTTCATCTACTCCATGGATGTCGACTCCGACTCTTCTGTCAGCTCCGCTCTTGCAAGCATTCAACAGGACCACGGACCAATTGACATCCTCGTCAACAACGCCGGTATTGAGCGAACGGGATCCGTCGAAGAGCTTCCGATCGCCGAATTCAAAGCGGTAATGGAAACCAACTACTTCGGCGCGCTCCGCTGCATCCAGGCTTTGATTCCGCAAATGCGACACCGGCGTAGCGGTCGCATCATCAACATAACCTCGGTTGCCGGGCGCATCGCAAGCGCGCCCCTCACGCCCTACATGGCTTCAAAGTGGGCCCTGGAGGCTTTGACGGAAGGCCTCGCCGGCGAGATGAAAATGTTCAACGTCCGGGTCGCAATGATCGAACCCGGCATTATCGATACCGGCATGGCGCGCAGCATCGGAACCTTCACGTCAACCTCGCCCTACCCTCATCGCGAGCGCTTCGCATCCATTTTTTCAGCGGCGCTCCAACATCCCACCCCGCCCGCGCTGGTCGCTCAGAAGATTCTCGAGGTTGCGGAAAGTGACAGCTGGCAGCTGCGGCACCCCGTGGGCCCTGACGCCATCCCCTTTCTCGAGTGGCGCAAGCGCATGACGGATGAGCAGTGGGTTGACTACAACGCATCTGACAACGAAGCCTTCTTCCAGAACTTCGAAAGCGATTTCGGCCTCGATGCACGGCCGAAGGTAGAAGAAATCAAAGCCTGAAACACAAATCACATCCGAGAGGGAACGATGTCCGCAACTGCAACCGCCTCCACAACAACAACCGCGCCAACTGCACCTTCGCCCGATCACATTCTGCAAACCGGCCTCGCCTTCTGGGCATCCAAAACCCTGCTCAGCGCAGTTGAGATGGAGGTCTTCACCGAACTCGCGAAAGGCCCGGAAAGCCTCGAAGCATTGACCGGCCGCCTTGGCCTGCACCCGCGCTCCTCGCGCGACTTCCTCGATGCTCTGGTTTCCCTCGGTTTTCTGGAGCGCGAGAATGGACACTATCGCAACTCACCTTCCAGCGACGTCTTCCTCGACAAACATAAGCCTTCGTACCTCGGCGGAATTCTCGAGATGGCCAACAAGCGCCTCTATCACCACTGGCGCCACCTCACCACCGCCATTCGTACCGGCGAAAACCAGAATGAAGCAACCGGCGAAGAGAACACGTTCGCCGCGCTTTATGCCGACCCAACCCGGCTCAAAGGTTTCCTGCGCGCCATGACCGGCATCAGCCGTGGCGCCAACATGACCATTGCCGCACAATTTCCCTGGAACAAATACAAAACCGCAGCCGACTGCGGTACTGCTCAAGGCGACCTCATTGTCCAGGTCGCACTGAAGAACCCGCATCTCTCCGGCATCGGTTTCGACCTTCCCGAAGTTGCTCCCATCTTTGAGGAGTATGTCGAGCAGAACAGCCTCTCCTCGCGCCTCCGTTTCCAGCCCGGCAGCTTCTTCACCGATCCCCTGCCAAAGGTGGACGTCATCATGATGGGCCACATCCTCCATGACTGGAATCTCGAGGAAAAGAAGATGCTCATCCGCAAGGCCTACGACGCCCTTCCCGAGGGCGGAGCCTTCATCGCCTACGACGCCATCATTGACGACGATCGCCGCAAGAACTCCTTCGGCCTTCTCATGAGCCTCAATATGCTCATCGAAACCCCCGGCGGCTTCGACTACTGCGGCGCCGATTGCATGAATTGGATAAAGGAGGCCGGCTTCCGCGAAACCCGCGTCGAACACCTGGTCGGCCCTGATTCCATGGTCATCGGCATCAAGTAATCCCGCCAGGCGGGGGTTTCTTCCGGAAATCCCCGCCCCACTCCCCGTTCGTCACAGTTCTCTCGACGGTCCCGAACTTTTCCTGCAGGCTTCACGTATCTTCCCTTGCGGGCGGATAGCGCCGGCCGCAGTTCCCCCAGGCTTCCCCAAAATCCAACGAGCAGGAGTCAATCAATGTCCTTCGTCGTCGATGAAATCCGGCAGGTAATCAGAAGACTCCTTCGCGCACCCCTTTTCACCACCATCACGCTGATCACGCTCTCGGTCGGCATCGGCGCCAATGCGGTGGTCTTTGGCGTAGTCAACGGTGTCCTGCTCAAGCCGTTGAAGTATCCGCATCCTGAGCAATTGGTGGGCATCTGGCATTCCGCGCCAGGCATCGGGTTCGACAACCTGAACATGGCGCCCTTCCTCTACTTCATCGATCGCGAACAGAACGCCACATTTCAAGACGTCGGCATGTTCAACGGCGACGCCCTCAGCGTCACGGGTTCCGGCCAGCCCGAACACATCACCGGGCTCGACGTAACCAGTGGCGTGCTGCCGATCCTCGGCGTCAAACCCACCCTTGGCCGCCTCTTCAGCAACAATGACGATCTGCCCAACGGTCCCAAGACGATCATCCTCACCTATGCCTACTGGCAAACGAAATTCGGAGGCGATAGATCGATCATCGGCCGCACCATCACCACCGACGGAACAAGCCGCGAGATCATCGCAGTCCTTCCCAAAGACTTCACCTTCCTCGACAACTACGACGCCTCGTTCTTCCTGCCCATGCAGCTCGACCGCAGCAAGGTCAAGCTGGGCAACTTCAGCTTCACCGGCATCGCTCGTCTCAAGCCCGGCGTCACTCTCAAGCAGGCGAATGCCGATATGGACCGGCTGCTTCCGATCGCTGTCCGCAGCTTCCCCGCGCCCGAAGGATTCAGCGCGACGATCTTTGAAAAGGTGAAAATCAGCGCCAATCTGCACACCCTCAAGCAGGACGTCGTCGGCGACATCGGCAATGTCATCTGGGTTCTGATGGGTTCCATCGCCGTCGTTCTTCTAGTCGCTTGCGCCAACGTAGCCAATCTCCTGCTGGTGCGCGTGGAGGGCCGTCGCCAGGAACTCGCCGTCCGCTCCGCACTCGGAGCAAACCGTGCGAACATCACCGCGGGATTGCTGCTCGAGAGCCTCGTCCTGGGCGCATGCGGCGGCGTCATCGGGCTGGGCCTGGCCTTCGCTGCCCTTCGCATCCTGGTCGGCATGGCGCCCACCGGGCTCCCCCGCCTGAATGAAATCGGCATCGATCTGCCCGTTCTGCTCTTTACCGCATTGGCCACGCTCTTCGTCAGCGTCATCATTGGCATGCTTCCGGTCCTGAAATATGCGGGCGTCAACATCAACACCGGAATGCGAGAGGGCGGCCGCGCTCTCAGTCAGAGCCGGGAACGCCACCGCGCTCGCCGCGCTCTCGTCGTCGTGCAGGTCGCACTCGCACTCGTGCTCCTTATCTGCTCTGGACTTATGATTCGCACCTTCCGCACCCTTGCCAACGTCTCCGCGGGGTTCAGTGATCCTTCCAGCCTCGAGAAATTCCGCAACTTCATCCCCGAAACTTCCATTCCCGAGACCCAGAAGGAGCGCGTGATGCGCACCCAGCAGGCAATCGCCGACAAACTCGCCGCCATCCCGGGCGTTACCTCTGTCGCCATCGCCTCTGACATTCCCATGAACGGGAACCAATCCAACGACCTCCTCTTCGAGCAGGACAAAACCTATCGCGAGGGTGAACTGCCTCCGGTTCGCCGATTCGTCTTCCTGTCTCCCGGCTACTTCAAAACGATGGGAACCCCTCTGGTTGCCGGCCGCGATCTTACCTGGGCTGAAATGTATGAGAAACGTCCCATAGTCCTCGTCTCAGAAAATCTTGCGCGTGAATCCTGGGGCAGCGCTGAGAACGCACTAGGCAAACACATCCGGGTCGGATCTACCGACGATTGGCGCGAAATCATAGGTGTCGCCAAAGACGTCTACAACGATGGCGTCAGCCAGAAAGCTCCGGAGATCGTCTACTGGCCCATCTGGCGCGTCAACTTCGAAGGCCAGAAAGACGATATCCGCCGCTTCGTTACATTCGTCGTCCGCTCCTCCCGCGCTGGCTCGTCGGGACTCGTCACTCAGATGCAGCAGGCCGTCTGGTCGGTCAATGGAGACCTGCCTCTCTCCGATACCGGCACGGTCGGCGAACTCTATACCAAATCAATGGCGCGAACCTCGTTCACGCTCATCATGCTGTGCGTCGCAGGCGGCATGGCTCTCCTGCTCGGCGTCGTCGGCATCTACGGAGTGATCTCGTACGCTGTCTCCCAGCGCACTCGCGAAATCGGTATCCGCATGGCTCTTGGCGCTCAACGCCAATCCCTCACTGCGCTGTTTGTCCGCCAGGGCCTTGTGCTCACCGCCATCGGCGTCATCCTGGGAATCGGCGCGGCCTTCGCCAGCATGCGCCTCATGTCGTCCATCCTCTTCAAGGTCAGCCCAATGGACCCGTGGACCTACTCCCTTGCCGCCCTCGCCATCTTCGCCATCTCCTGGATTGCCTGTTACCTGCCCTCGCGCCGCGCCGCGCAGGTAAACCCCGTCAACGCCTTACGCGCCGAATAGCCACGAATTTCGTGCTCCCATGTCTCGTCTCTGAGACATGGGATGGACGTGCTGTCCCCGAAACTCCCGCGGGTGATCCCAGTCCCAAGTCCCCAGTCCCTAAGTCCCCAGTCCCTAAGTCCCTAGTCCCTGTCTCCCATCCCGTATTGCGCACTCCTGCTCCGTACTGTGACCAATCGCACATGCCATTTTCCGCCCGCAGGTAAGAATGAATGCGTCAGGCCCCACAGGACTTTCCCCGTGACGGCCCCGGAGAATGAATCGAATGAGCGATCTAGCCCCTCTTGCCGAAGCCGTCGTAGTCGACCGGCTCGTCGAACACCCGGCCGATTATCATGTCTTTCATAAGTTCCTCGACCGCTGCAAAGCGCTCCCCGCCATCACCACCGCGGTCGTCTGGCCCTTGTCCGACGTCGCACTCAATGGCACCGTCGAAGCCGCCGCTGAGGGCCTCATCAAGCCCACCCTCATCGGCGATGAAGTTGAAATTCGCGCCCTCGCCGCCAAAATCGGCGTGGACATCAGTGCTTACACCATCCTCGATGCCGACACCGAATACAAAGCCGCTGAGCTAGGCGTCAGCATGTGCCGCAGCGGCAACGCTCAGGCCATGATGAAGGGCAGCCTGCACACCGACGAGTTGATGAAAGCGGCCATGCAGCGTGACACCGGCCTGCGCACCTCGCGCCGCATCACCCACGTGTTTGTCATGGACACTCCGGCCTACGCGCGCACCCTGCTCATCACCGACGCCGCCATCAACATCAAGCCCGAGTTCGAAGACAAGATTCACATCGTCCAGAACGCCATCGACCTCGCCCACGCCCTCGGGATCCCTGAGCCCAAGGTCGCCCTGCTCTCCGCGGTTGAAACCGTGAATCCCAAAATCCCTTCCACCATGGAAGCTGCTGCCCTCTGCAAGATGGCCGACCGCGGCCAGATCACCGGCGGCATTCTTGATGGCCCCCTTGCTTTCGACACTGCCGTCAGCGCCCACGCCGCGCAGATCAAGCACCTCGACTCGCCCGTAACTGGACAGGCTGACATCCTCGTCGTTCCCGATCTCGAAAGCGGCAACATGCTCGCCAAGCAGCTTGAATACCTCGGCGGTGCTCAACTTGCCGGAATCGTCCTCGGAGCGCGCGTGCCCGTCATCCTAACCAGCCGCGCCGACTCAGCCGAAACCCGCCTCACCAGCTGCGCCGTAGCATGCCTCCTGCATTACGCAACGCATCCCGTAGACGAGAAGTAAGAACCACGCAGTTTCTGATCAACTTCAGTAAGGGCGTCAACTCCATCAAGGATTGACGCCCTTTCTGTTTCCTCTCGAGGCATCTCAAAGTTCCCGTAGGGAACAACGGAAATTAGCCCCGGGTGGAGCGCAGCGCAACCCGGGGAAACCAAACCACAAGAACCCAGTCCCGGACGGCCGCCCGAACCGAACCGCATTTTCATCGTCTTCGCATCGGCGGTGACTCAACCGCAATCGCAACCATTTCGGATATCGAAAGCAGTACCTTTACCATGCTTCCTAGGAGACGTCGATGGATTCCAGTCCCGGAGAAGTTACCCGGCTGCTCAAAGCCATGCGTGATGGCGATTCCGGCGCTGCCCAGGATCTGCTTCCGCTGGTGTATGCGGAACTCCATCGCATTGCCAGTGCCTTTATGCGTCGCGAGCGCAGTGACCACACCTTGCAGCCTACGGCTTTGATCAACGAAGCCTACCTTCGCCTGGTGGGCGAGGACGTGGAATGGTCGAATCGCGCTCACTTCATCGGATTGTCAGCACATGTGATGCGCCAGGTCCTGGTTGACTATGCGCGCCAGCACAACGCGGAGCGGCGCGCAGGAGGCCTGAAACGCGTTGAGATGGAAGATAACCTCGCCATCGCGCGTTGGATCCCACGCCCCGTTCTCGACTTGCGTTAGCTGTTCCGGATTCCCGCCTGCCGACGGAACAGCGTAGACTTGATCGACTTTGCCCGCTTCACGGCCAACAAAGGCAATCCGGCCGCCGTCTGGAGACCACCGCGGCAAGGTAGCCTTCAACGGTTCGAAAGTAAGTTCTCGACCCTCGCTGCCGTCAGCATTGCACACCCACAGATTTCCTTCGGGCAGACTGACGTATGCGATTTTGGAGCCATCTCGAGAAAACTCTAGAGAATCGGCGGAGACTCCTGGCAGGAATAAAGTAAAGGTGCGCTTCTTCTGATCGAAGCGTTCCAGTTCGCCCCGTTTCGTAATCCCCATGAAGTAAACGCTGTTTCCATTCAAGCTTGGCAGAGGACTTTGCGGGACCGAAGCTCCTGTTGTTAGCCGCACCGGGTCAGCGTCGACCTTCCGCCACCATTCCCGTCTCCCTCGTATAGCCCACAAGTTCCAGTCTCCTCCCCGCATCGACTCGAAGATGAAATACTTCCCATCCGCTGTCCAGGCCCCACAGCATTCATTGGGCCATTCGTCTCCGCTGAGCAATTGCCTCGCTCCGCTTCCGTCTGCGTGCGCCTCCCAAAGCGAATCCTTACCGTGCTCGTCGCGCACACCGAAGCGCAGGCGGCTCCCATCGGGTGAGAAACGAATCCAATTTGGGTCCCCGTCCACGGTGAGCAGCTTTCTTGACTGACTTCCATCGCTTCGAGCCACCCAGATAAATGGTGGCCTTCCGGCCAGCGATTCAAAATACAGAACTCCAAGCCCCCACAAATCAGTGCGCGCATCCACGCTTTTGCCCAGCGCTTGCTCAGGGGACATATATGCAGGGGTGCCAAGAATTCCCCGCGTCTCCGCCACCGACACTGCGGCGTCTCCATTCGCCGCCAGCAGCTTTGCAAGCCCAAAGTCCAGGACCTTCACGTCACCCTTCGGCGTGATCACTACATTCGCCGGCTTCAGATCGCGATGGACGACCCCTTGTTCGTGTGCTTCCCCCAAAGCCTCGGCGATTTGCCGCGCGATCGCAGTTGCTTCGCCGACCGGCAGAGGGCCTGCTCGGAGCTTTTTCGCCAGGGACTCGCCTTGTACTAACTCCATCACCAGGAAATGCGCGCCGTCTTGCTCACCCGCGTCGTACACAGACGCAATGTGCGGGTGGTTCAGTTTTGCCAGGGCCATGGCTTCGCGACGGAAGTGGCGACGAGTCTCATCGCTTGCCAGCACAGCCCGTGACACCATCTTGAGGGCGACCACGCGCCCCAGCTTTTCATCGCGGGCGCGATAGACCACTCCCATCCCACCCGAACCAAGTTCGTCCACGATGGTGTATCGGCCCATCTGTGTGCCGGGTGCCAAGGTCACGGCAGGTTTGTCGCCGGTTTGGAGATAGGGGGGACGGAGAGAAAACCGGTCAGCCGGGCATTTTCTGCGAGCAGGGCCTCCACCAGCGTCTTGACAGCCGGCGCTTTATGGCATGCTTTGACCGGGAATGCATCGCGTTCCTCGCGAGGCAGATCGAGAGCCTCGCCAAATAGCTGCTCCGCTAAAGCGCGCTGATTTTCCATCCTGTGCTTCGGCCCTAACGGAATGGAACCGGAATGTCCCATACCTTAACACGTTGACGAATTAGGCTGCGGCGAATCTCTATCTAGGTTGTGGGCTTATCGTCGCCCACCGGGAAGTTCGAGTGATCAAGTAGCCCAAACTTCCCCACAGGCTTTCCTCATGCTTTTTGCGATCACTCGAATCGCACTTCGCTGAGCACCCCAAGCCTTCATCGCATCCCTTGTCAAGACCCGACTCTCGCGAAATCCGACTCATCCACCTCATTCCGTTGCAGATAATTTCTCCCCGAACTTTGCAGTCTATTTCCCTCCAATTCCTTACACTTATCTCAGTACCGAAAAACGAAAAAATCATCAGACGTCAGGCGAGCAATCGCGCTCACCTCAATCGAGCCTAAGCACCATGTTGCGGAACGAAATTGCCGTCAAACCGCAGCAAAATCGCCAGCATCCACCGCTAAGTCCTTATTTATGACTATTTTGGATATTAAGCCGTTTGTTTTCAGTTGTTTACGGGACCCCCTTGCGGAGCTAACCCATGCGAAATGAGGAACTTGACCAAAATACAGGATTTTTTTTGTAATCGGCCGACCCCTGGCGCATCGTCACCTCAATCAAGAGGATCCTTTACGTCCAAATATGGAGAAGGGGCAATTACGCAACCAATCGGTTGCGCATTCCGGAAGAGGCTGATTCTCTCGGCTATTCCGAGATTCGTTCAGTCCATCGATAAACTGAGCTGGTGCCGAACGTCAGCGCCCCGAATCCAGAAAATGACATCGGTAGCGATGTTGGCCGCGTGATCGGCGATGCGCTCCAGGCCCCTCGCCACCATCATCCCGTTCATCGCCTGCTGGGTGTAACGCGGCTGGTCCTGGATCATCTTCAGCAGATCGGTCTGCGCCGTGCGGTTCATCCGATCGATCTCGTCGTCCATCTCGCGTACTGCATCGGCCAATCTGGCATCGCCTTCGAGGAGCGAAAGAATCGCTGTGCGAATCATCCGGCCGGCACTCTCGCCCATCGCTGTGAAGTCCACTGGCAACTCGACCGACTCGGCCTTCAGAACGTCGCGGGTGCGCCGCGAGATCCCCATCGACTGGTCGCCGATCCGCTCCAGGTCGCCATTGATCTTGATCACCGCCAGGATGAAGCGAAGATCGATGGCCATGGGCTGTTCCTTGGCCAGTAGTTCATAAGCCATTTCGTCCAGTTCGCGCTGCGCAGAGTTGATGGCCGTCTCATTCACCTTCACGTATTGGCAAAGCGTCTGATCGCGGGTGATGTAGGCATCCACCGCGGTTTCAACCGCCTGTTGCGCAAGGGCCGCCATCGCAAGGAGCTTGTCCTTGAGTTCGGCGAGCTGAAGCTGAAAATGAATACGTGGCACGACCGATCCCCCACTCCCTATCTCTTGATTGTGCACCAGCGCATGTTACGGAGAGGCAAATTTCCTCCAAGGCATCACATTTGACACGGCTTGCACTGCAAATGTCACTCGATTCCTTGTCCCAGCCGTCTCGTACACGGTGCTATAGCCTATCAGGAAAGAGAATGGCCAAAGCACATCCAATCATTACAGCATGATTACCTTCGATCCGGGACTATACTGTCGTCGGATCGCCGGGCCCACCACGGAAAAGCTCGAAAGGAGGGCCGCGAGATGCACCTCTGCGAACCGATCACGCCTCATTGGCACCTACATTTTGATGCCGGACTTATCTGGCGCATCCTCCTGCTCCTGGCCTTCCTTCTCGCCGTACCATTTCTGGCAGGATGCCGCCACTCCGAGTCCGCCATCGCCGCTGCCGCAGGCGCAACCCTCACACTGTCGAGCACCAGCCTTCAGGACGGAAAAGTTCCGCGAGAGTGCACCTGCGACGGCGACGACGCATCTCCTCCGCTGAAGTGGGCTGCGCCGCCGACTGGTGCCAAAAGCTTCGCTCTGACCGTCACCGATCCAGACGCACCGTCCGGCACCTTCACCCACTGGGTGCTCTTCAACCTGCCCGCAGGCAGCAACAGCTTATCTCAAGGCGTGCCCAAACAAGGTCAACTCTCCGATGGCTCGCGGCAAGGCCGTAACGACTTCGGCAAACTCGGCTACGGTGGCCCTTGCCCTCCGCGCGGCAATCCGCATCGCTACGTGTTCACCCTGTACGCGCTCGATGGTGCACTCGATGTGAACCAGGGCTCCTCCCGATCGCAGTTGGAAAGCGCCATGAGCGGACACATCCTGGCGCAGGGCGAGATGACCGCGCGCTACGGCCGCTAGCTTCGAAGCCGGTTAATGCGCGCTGCTCTTGTCCAGTGCGTGATGCCCCATCGGCGTGATGAACTCCACGCCGGTCACGTTCTCTTTGGAATCGAGGATGAACGAAAGTTCCTGCGGTCCATCAAGGACAAAGAAGCGCGTCGGCGATTCGGGATAAAGTCGAACCGGAGGAGAACCAGCGGGAATCTCCGCGGTGAGGTGGTCTCTGTCCTCCGCCACTTTGATGTAAACATAGGTTCCGACAAAGCGAGGCAGTTCTGAAGCAGCCACAGCTACGACCGAGTGCTCAACTGATCTGAAATCGGGAAAGTCATATACGATCCCTGCGCTGCGAATAACCTCGTCCGCGAGCGCTCCTCCGCCGCCTCCACTCGTCATCACCACCACGCCGTTGCCGCTCAGATACTGCACCATATCGTCCTGAAAGTAAGCTGACCCCTCATGGCGAATGTAGGGATTCTCAGCACTGCCACCCACTTCGAATCCAAGCCCATAGTGTCTCGCCGCCGACGGTCCCATTCCGGGCGCAAGCATCATTCGAACAGTGTCCTCGCGTAGGACACGGTGCGATTTACCTTCGTACTCCCGGCGGACTTCGAGGAGAAGCTTCGCCAGGTCGGTGGGCGTCGACCAAAGGCCCCCGGCAGCCAGATTCGGTTCAACAAACTTGGCAGGAGGCACAGCCCACTTCCCGTCCGCTCCGTAAGCCGTGGCTGCGTGCAACCGCATTTCCTGCGGGAGAGGCGCATCGAAGGTACTGTTCTTCATCCCGATTCGATCCAGCACATTTCGCTTAATGTAGTCAGCGAACGATTCGCCGGTCACATCTTCGATAAGCAAAGCGAGCACAAGATAGCCGCCGTTGGAGTAAGCAAATTTCGTGCCCGGAACCACCTCCACTCGAACCGGCCCGGTCCTCGCTGGTTTTTCGCCATCGAGAAGCTGAAGAAACGTGGGCACCGGCGCACTCGGATCGTAGATTTCGCCGTTGTGCGTCCCGATGCCGGAGGTGTGGCTCAGAAGTTCGCGAACCGTGACTTTCTCTTTTACGGTGAACTGGTTGTCCGGAATCTTCCACCGTTTCAGATACTGATTGACGTTCGTATCCAGATCGATCTTTCCCTCTTCGACAAGTCTCAGTACTCCGAGGGCAGTGACCGGCTTCGATATCGAAGCAGCTCCAAACAGAGTCTCCGGCGTCACCTCTGCGCCATCTAAGGAAGAAACGCCGCAAGCCTTCACCCAATCGATTGCGCCGTTTCGAATCGCAGCGACACTGACGGCCGGGACGTTGAGCGCCTTCATCTGTGCCAGCAGGATCATCTGGTCATTCGTACTGTTTTTGATCACCACATATCGAGTGAGGTGATTCTGCACCTGCTCCATGCGCTGCTGCCCGGAATTCGAGTTCTGTCCGGACCCCCTGACTGCAAAGAGAGCGGAAACGAGGACCAAAAGACCCATCCAGACCGAGAGTCTGCCGCCAAGAATGTTGTTAAAGACCACCACTCTCCTATAAGGGAAATACCTGAAATTCTGAAAACTGATGATGCGTTTGCGATCACTCTTCAGCCATGTCTCGTCCCTTTACCTCATGCCCCAGCGAAGCCAGAATCGCCAGCGCCACAGCAACGATCACCACCGTGATCGCCAGAACATTGGGATAGCTGCCCCACTTTTCCGCCGCCAGCGCCTGGGCCTTGGCATTCCACGACGTCACCAGACCGCCGAGCTGATACGCAAGTCCGGGCGCAGTCGCGCGAATGGGTGCAGGCGTCAGTTCAGCGAGATATGCCGGCACCACGCCCCATGCGCCCTGCACCATGAACTGCATAACGACTGCGCCGATAGCCAGCGTAAACGCCGAATGTCCATAAGCCCACAAGGGAACGGCGAGCAGCGAGAGCAGCGCCGCTGCGATAATGGCGCGCTTGCGTCCCCAACTTTCCGAGAGCGTTCCAAAAACAAAGCCGCCAGCGATCTGCGCAAACCCGTAGATCACTCCGATCGTCCCAACAACACGAGGCGTCAATCCGATCTGCACTGCGAGAAACGTCGGATACACATCCTGCGTGCCGTGTGAAAACGACATGAACGCCGTCATCAGGACCACGAGGAATAGAAATGTCGGCAGGAACGAAGTGATCATTCCCACCTTCTGCGAGAATGCTTCGCGTCCTGGATCGGCCCGCCGCTTGCGATCTGCCGCAAGCCACACCGGCGACTCCTCAACGCGGGCCTGCACATAGAACACCAGCAGCGCCGGCGACGCGCCCAGCATGAACAGTCCGCGCCAGCCAATCGCGGGAAGAATCGTCATTCCATGCCAATGCGTCCCCGCAAACAAAAGTGCAAATGCAGCCGAAGCCAGAATTGACCCGAAGGCATATCCCTCCTGCAGGATGCCGGAAAATCCTCCTCGCCCTTCCTTCGGCAGCGTCTCAAACGCCAGCGCCGCCCCTACCCCCCACTCCCCGCCCATCGCTATCCCAAACAGCGCGCGCAGAATCAAAAGCACGTTCAGCGACGGCGCGAATGCACAAGCCAATTCGATGACCGAGAAGCTGAGAATGTTGAACATCAGCACCGGTCGTCGCCCGTAACGCTCCGCCAGGATTCCGAACAGCAGCGCACCAACCGGCCGGAACAGCAGCGTCAGGAACACCGCGCTGAACACGTCCGACGCCTTCGCCCTGAAATCCAACGCGATGGCATTCGCGCAGAAGATCACCAGAAAAAAGTCCAGGCTGTCGAGCGTCCAGCCCAGGAACGCGGCAATAAATGTGTGGCGCTGCGAGGCGGTTAGCCGCCTGAAGTCGTGCACAAAAGACATTAGCGGGAGGATAACAAAACCGGTTCATCATCCGGTGCGCCTATTCAACGGGAGCCCCGATCTCCGCTAACCCTTCAGACCGCTCAAACTTTACACGTGCAATCGATGCACCGGTGCGTTGCGCACGTTCCACAAACCTCCGTCAGTTTCTTCGCGACTGCCTTCCTTGCGCGGTGAAGCCGAACATAGGCATTGTTGGCCGTCATCTTCTGCGCCGCGGCGAACACCTCCATCGGTTCTCCGCCCAGATCAACCGCCTCAATGGCCACCCGGTACTCCGGTTTGAGATCGCGCACCACCTCCCGGATGCATGCGCATGTCTCCTCTTTCAGCTCCGGCTCATACCCCTCTTTCCACTCCGCCACGGACTGCTCGATCGCCCGCGTGCGTGCCGCCGTCTGCCGGTAGTAATCGATAATCGCATTCCGCAGAATCCGGTAGAACCACGCAACCGAACTTTCCGTGTCGCGCAGCTCTCCTCCGTGCTCAATCGCCTTCAGATATGCCGACTGCAGCATGTCCTCGGCTGCAGCCGGATCGCTGACTCTGCTGCGCAAAAACCCGAGGAACCTGCCGTGCATCTCGGCAAGGCTGCTTGTCGTTTCGTGAGTTGTCCCTTGCGCCGATTTCACCATTTCACCTGGGGTCTTATTCGATGCACCTGGCAACGCCGCGAACTGCACGCTGCCAGGCGCACGATTTCAAATCGCTGCACCATGGCATGGGGTGCAGCAGACGCATGGAGCGCAGGTGCACACCGGCAGGCATCGGCAAACACCGTCTCCACACTCACATGCGCCGGTACCGCACCGGCATCCCTGATTGGCAGTCTTCACGTCTTTGCTCGGTTCCATCGTCAATTCTCCTTCGAGAGCTGAGGCTCTCTTTGTCCCTGCTGACGGACGAATCCGCGCAATCTTACAGTCGGGACAAAGAAGTTCTCTAGGAAGTGGACCCTCAATCGCGCAGAAACACGTTCAGCAGGGATTTGCGTACGCGGATCTGGTTGTCGTACTCGATGAAACCAAGCTTTCGAAACCGATTCATGAACGTATTCACACGAGGTCGTGTGCTTCCGATCATGCTGGCCAGCGCCTCTTGCGAAATGGGCGCAATCACAGTCTCGTCTTCCTCAGCCGCGCCATACTCAGCCAGCAACAGCAGTAGCCGCGCCAGGCGCTTTTCCGCACGATTGAAGAGCTGATCCACCAGGTCCGCCTGGGTCCTGATGGTGCACGTCAGTAGAAACGAGCTGAACTGGTACGAGAAATCCCGGTCCTCCTTCATCAGCCGAACGAATTCGGAACGCGAAATCCGGATGGCCGTGCACTCCGTCAGCGTGGTTGCGGTGGTCACCCGCAGGCCGGGTGCCGGAGCCATGGCCTTTTCCCCGAAGAAGTCTCCGGCCAGTACCAGTCGGATGGTCGCTTCCTTTCCGCTTGCCGATACTACCGATATCTTGGTTCGCCCCTCTTTCAGATAGAAGACACAATCCGCCGAATCTCCCTGCCGGAAGAAGAGGTGGCCCTTTGTCACACTAAGGATCTTGCGGCCGGGGCAGGCGCGCATGAGGAAGCATTCGATGTCAAAAGCTGCTGGGCGGGCGGTGGCCATCGGTGAATGCGTATATCCGTGATTCTAGGGAGACCGACGCCAGGGTAGCAAGTGAGGTTACTTCCGCCGGGATTCGCCCATTCTCTGTTCCAAAAGGAACAGCTTTGTACAAACTCTCTGTTCACACTCTTGAATAGGCCAAATCCCCCCAGTTTTGAAGCGGCAATCCGCGCTCGAAGCCTGTTTTACGAGAGCGCCGCAGATAGAGAGAGCCGAGACCGCCCAGGAGGGGAGTGCGCCAAACCAATTTCCTTCTGAAGGAGTACTGCCTTGGATCGGGGAACAAGATTCTCTATCGCTGTTGTGGTGCTTGCCTCATTCGTCGCGATCGCGGGATGCAAGCACAAGATTCAAACTCCCGTAGCCGCAGCGCCGCCACCTGCTCCGGCCCCAACTGCAAACATCACGGCTTCGCCGTCCGCCGTAACCGCGGGCGATCAGGTCACGCTCACCTGGAACACCACCAACGCGACCACTGCCACGATCGAGGGAATCGGCGACGTTTCTGCTTCGGGATCGAAGACGATCACGCCGACTGCTTCAACCACCTATCACTTGATTGCTCGCGGCAACGGAAACACGGCGGACGCCTACGGCCGCGTAACTGTGAATCAGCCGCCCGTCGCTGCCGCCCCCGCTTCTGCCATGTCGGAGGAGCAATTGTTCCAGGCCAACGTCAAAGACGTCTTCTTCGACTACGACAAATACAACCTCCGCAATACCGACGAGTCCGTGCTTTCGCAGGATGCGGCGTTCCTGAAGGGCCATCCCGATATGAAGGTCGTCATCGGCGGCTATTGCGACGAGCGCGGATCGAACGAGTACAACCTCGCGCTCGGCCAGAACCGCGCCGACTCCGCTCAGAAATTGCTGATCGCTTCTGGAATTGCGCCCAACCGCATTCGCGTGGTGAGCTACGGCAAAGAGAAACCGTCCTGCAGCGATGAAACCGAATCCTGCTGGCAGGAGAATCGCCGCGCCGGCTTCGGTCTCGATCGCTAAATTTCGCCGTTTTCTTCGCTCCGCGACTGTGCTGCACCGACAGTTCGCGGAGCTTCTTTTTTGTAAGGATCCGCTTTCTCTTCCAACCGTGGCGTCATCCTGAAGCGGAGCGGTTTTCTCGTGGCCCGCAGCGACGGTGCCATGTCGCCGGGGTAGTCATCGGCGAATGCGAAGAACCATTGCTGTTCCCCAACTCACGCGCACCCAGCACAGCCGCGATTCGATACACCAGATCGCCAAAAGTTGCACATATTTATTTCACTTCCAGAACCACAACCTTCGCGCAGTCTTGTGTTTGAACCCACATAAGCTGGCGCGGCAGGAAGCAGCAAGAGCCAAGCTTCCAAGGCTAAGCGGCCAGTTCGGTAAAGTCCTAAAGGGACGGAGGAGTTATGAAAAATATAGGCAAATGGATTCTGGGTGCAGCAGTAGTTGCCGGCGGTTTGGGTCTTGGAGCAACCTCGGCCCAGGCAGCCCAATTGAGAGTTTATGTGGGCGGCGGTCCAGCGGCTTACGTTCCCCCGTGCCCGGGTCCCGGATACGTCTGGGTGGCAGGTTATTACAACGGCGGCGCTTGGGTTCCCGGGTACTGGAACTTCCCACGTGGCGGCGTAGTTGTACGCGATCGCAGACCGGTTGTTGTGTTCGATCGCGATCATGATCGCCGCTCCTACGCCCATAACGATCGCGACGACCACCGCGGTTTCGACCGTCGCAGGTAAAGAAAGCCCATAGATTAGATCCTCGTTCGTTACGCTGTCTGACTTGCCTCGCGGCCTCCCCAAAAAGGGGAGGCCGCTCTTTTATCCAGCTTTGCGCCTGCGATCTGGCCAGCAAAGTCGCCGGCCCCCAGATATGAGCGCCGTCAACGCAACCCGCGCTCTCGGCCTCTTTTCCTTAACTCAGGGCTTTCAGCGGCTTGCAGAATCTTCAAACCAACCGCAACTTATTCCGTCCACGGTGTTCAAATGTACAGGGAGCCGGAAGAAAGATGATCCGGCAAGTGCTGAAGATAGAACCCGATCCACAAAGAGCAATTCGGGCAGCACAGGGAGGACGTAAATGAAGAGTCTTAAATACATCCTGTTTGCGGCGCTGCTTACAGTTCCCTTCACGGTGAAGGCAAATGCCCAGGTCGCAGTAGGAGTGGGGATTGGTCCGGAAGTCGTTCAGGCACCGGAAGATTACGGTCCTCCAGTCTGCGAATGGGGCTACTACTCTTATTACCCCTATGCCTGCGCTCCCTATGGCTACTATGGACCTACCTGGTTCACCGGCGGCGTCTTCATCGGCGCAGGTCCCTGGTATGGCTGGGGCTGGCGGCATGGATGGGGCGGATATTACGGCCGTGGCTTCGGCTACCGCGGTGGATACGGTAGAGGTGGATACGGTTATAGAGGTGGATACGGATATCGCGGCGGCGGATACGGCCACGGAGTTGCCCCAGGATATAGAGGCGGTGTTGCTCCCCGGGCTTTCGGCGGTGGCGGATACCACGGTTACGCTGGTGGCGGCCATGTCGGCGGCGGATTCCACGGTGGCGGAGCCAGCGGTGGCTTCCACGGTGGTGGCGGTGGGTTCCACGGCGGTGGTGGCGGAGGCTTCCACGGTGGCGGTGGTGGCGGCGCCCACGGTGGTGGCGGACACCGGTAAGGCTTAAAAAATCTGCATAGAATTCAGCCCGGTTGCTTCGGCAGCCGGGCTTTTATATTGCCCGGAATTCCGAACCGCAAGGGGGCCTTAATACCCCGCCAGCGACACAAGCCGTTTGGTGATCTGCTCAGCAGCCTCTGGATGCGCCTGCGTCAGTGCCGCGGCAGACATCGCTGCAAGTCGTGCGTGCGAGGAGAGAAGTTGGACCAGAGTATTAAGCAGCCGGTCTCGATCCCCCAGCTCCGGTTCTTTCAGCATCACCGCGGCGCCCACCTTGACCATCTCCTCCGCATTACGGGTCTGGTGATCGTCAGCCGCGGCCGCGAAAGGCACAAGCACTGAGGCCTTGCCGGCGGCGGCAAGTTCAGCCACCGTCGATGCACCACTACGCGCCATAACCAGGTTGGCAGGCGCAAACCGCGCCGGCATGTCATCGAGGAATCCGCTCACCTTCCAGCGCGAAGGATCGGCGCCGCTAGCTTGGTAAGCGGCTTCCGTGGATTCGGCCTGACGCAATCCAGACTGATGCAGGATGGTCAGCCCCGGGACCGCGTCCAGCAGAGCCGGTGCAACGTCCGGCATGGTCGTGTTGAAAAGGCGCGCGCCCTGCGATCCTCCGAAGATCAGCAGATGCGGAGTGTTCCCGGTGGCTGGTGCGAGCTTGAAGAAATCCGGTCTTACCGGAATCCCAGTGACCTCGGCATTGCGAAAATAAACCGCTGCTGCCGGAAAATTAACGGCCGCTGCCTGCACGCGTTTTCCAACCAGCCTGTTCGAAAGGCCCGGCATCGCATTCGGTTCGAAGACCATCGTCGGAACATGCAGCATCAGCGCCGCAGCCATTCCCGGCCCTGAGGCATATCCACCTACACCAAACACGACCTGTGGATTGAATTCCCGAATGATGCGTCGGCAAGCAAACAGGCTCTGCGGCACCTCGAACATCGTCCGCAACCTCGTCGCAAGCGAGACGTTCTTCAGCGGGCCCACCTGGATCAACCGAAGTTGAAATCCGGCCGCAGGCACAAGACGCCCCTCCAACCCCCGGGGCGTGCCGACGAACAGAATCTCAGCCTGATACCGGGTGACAAGTTCTTGCGCAACCGCAAGCGCCGGGATGATGTGGCCACCGGTTCCGCCACCGGCAATCAAGACCCGCGGCGCCACCGGCTTTTTTGCAACGAGCGGCGATGCACCAGCACCCATACCACTATGGTATTGCGCTCGGACACAGGGATACGCAAGCCGCTTGCAACCCGAACTCTCAGCGTTAACAGGTGGCCGCTGCTCTCTGCTCCATCGGAACCTCGGCCGGCCGGCTCATGGCGATCGACGCAGCAATCCGGTCGAGCAGCGCACCCGGGTGAATTGGTTTCAGAAGGATCTCAAACGGGCCACGGGCGTCCCGATTCCCCGGCAGCAGGTCGGCGGTATTCGCCTGCCCCGAGATAAGAATCACAACGCACGCAGGATGAATCTCAACAATTCGCGCCGCGGCCTCAATCCCGCTGATTCCACCCATCACCACGTCGCTGATGAGAACGTCGGGGCTGCGCAACAGTGCCGCCGCAATCGCCGCCTCGCCACTGTTCACCGTCTCGGTTTCATAGCCGTTGAGCCGAAGAATCTGCGACAGGGTGGTCGCAATCACATAATCATCGTCGGCAACCAGTACACGAATTCCTGGTCGTGCTTCTTGCATGTGGTCTCTCCAGTGTTCTGGTAATTTGGCGTCGACGGCCATCCAGATTCGCATGGCCTCTGAGAACAATGCTCCACCGCTGGTAATTCTTCACGGAGCATACCTTCGGCAGGTTTTCGACTTGTCACATCGATGTAAACAGAACGTAACGTTCCGGCTGCTTCCGCTATGGAGCTCTCAGCCGCACGACAGCGCCTCTCCAATCACATACAAAAACAGAAATGACGATTGAATTACACCGCGCTGACACCCTCACCCGGAAGTCGGTTCAGAATCCCAACTTAGTCGAGTGGTAAACATGTGCGCCGTGAACCAACGCCACACGTGTTTCCACGCGTTGCGTGCTCTGGGGTGGTTCCGGTCGGGCCAGTACGGGAGGCACCCGCCCGGAACCCGGCACGCGCGAGGCAGAAGCGACCCCGGTGACGTTCCCTTGGTCGCTTCTTCCCTTGTACCGCGCATCCATCCACCCTTCAGCTGCAAACCCCCAACCGATCACCGTACCCACAATGTCTCCTGCCCTCAAACAGCAAGTGTCGCCAAACTGCCAAATCGGTAACCTCCGTGGGTGTAACCATCTTGGTATTGACCGCGTATGCGATCGCATCAGATGATCTATCAAACCCCACAATTACCGAGGGCCAATGGCAACACAGTGCAAACTTTGCGGTCTGCATATTCCTGACGGCGTGCCATCGTGCACGATGTGCGGCAACTCGAACCTGGTCGCCGTGAATGATTGGGAACAGAAAATCAACCCGTCGCTGCCGAGCCAAAACGCGGCGGCAGGACCCAGTTCGCCATCATTCTCAAAGTGGCAGTGGGCGGTGGCGCTCAGCCTCGTGGCCGCACCCGTCTTCCGCGTGATGTCTATCGTCAATTACGAAATTCCGCGGCTCTTCGATGAAGATAAACAGGCATTTTTGCAGAGCCACCCTGGCATGTCAGGGCTTCTCCAATTTGAGATCGGGGTGAATGCGGTTCTTGTCATCACGGCTCTCGTGCTTAATTTTCTCTTCTATACCCGGCGCAAGGCCTTTCCCATGCTGATGGTCGCCTATGTTGCAGCCACCCTATTGTTTCTGGCAGCAATGATTGGTGCCGTCAACTCGATGTTCCCGGACGCAAGCATGTCAGGCGGCTACATCACCCTTGTGCGCTACCTCATTTGGGCCGGCGCCATAATTCCCTATCTGCTTACGTCGACCGAAATCAAGACCCGATTTGTGAACTGAGATTGGGGGATGCGCTGGGCGGGCCCCCTAGCACGAAAGTGTCCATGGGGCGCACTGTTCGTGCGATGTTGCCCTTGAGGCGCCATGGCTAGACTTCAGGCAATGGAGGTCTGGCAATGAACGACCAATCCCATGAAGTTTCCTACCGGGCGGCAATGGATGCAGCGACCGCCGAATTGGACGGTCTCTTCGAAGAAGCCAAGCGGCTTCGGAATCGCATGGAGCAGATCGATGAAGTCATCGGCGCTCTGAAGCAGGTGCTCGAACCCTCGGAATTCAGCGGTTCGGAATCCTATGGGACGAATCAGCAGTTCGATCACACATTAAGCGTCGCCGTAGCTTGATCTGCCCGTAAGAAAGACTGGCGCGCCCCGAGGCTCGACAACCGACCTGGCCTGGTTACTCGCAGAAGCTCCCTTGGCCGCACATTCCGCCACCACAACAGCCACCGGAACCGCACGACGTGGGCTCGCTCGCCTGCCCCGCTCCCTTGGTGATCGCTCCTGCACCACCGCTGATCAGCCGCCGCACGTGTCCACCGCACTCCGGACACTCCTCGATCGCCGCCTCGCTCATCTTCTGCCGCTTCTCAAAGTGGCAGGAACACTCTTCGCAAAGATACTCGTACGCAGGCAAGAGATTTCTCCTTCCTCTATTCTAGGCGCTTTTGCGTTCATCAGGGGATTGTCAGGGCCCCCACTTCCTGCCCCAGCCGTCATCTGCGCCTTCCTGGACGGCATAAGCGTCGACCTGGTCCTCATTCGCCAAACACCCAAATCCCAGTTGCGCTGAAGATTCGGAAGCACCCTCGGGACAAATATAAAGAGCTTCGCGGCGCCTGAGAATTCGATACTATGCTGAACAGGCCCCGGTCCCCTCCACCAACCTTCAATTCCCAAAGGTGAAGCATGGATGTCGCAGCTACCCTCGATCCCATCACCGACAGCGCAACGGGCCAGCTCTGGGGCACTGGCAAGCGCCTCGGTTTCCGGTTCTGCTTCGTTTACTTCACGCTATTCTGCCTCTCCAGCCAGATCATCAATACCCTGCTCGTCATCCCGAAAATAGATGTGCCTGACTGGGATACCCTCTGGCCCGCACGATCCATCATCTTCTGGGTAGGTGCGCATATCTTCGGAGTAAAGCTGCCAATGGTCTACTCCGGCAGCGGAAGCGGCGACAAGGTCTACGACTGGGTCACCATGTTTTGCATCTTCGTCGTGGCCGTCGCTGCAACAGTTATCTGGTCGCTCCTCGACCGCAACAGGCAAAACTACGGCACGCTTTACGCTTGGTTCTGGCTCTTCATCCGCTTTTGCCTCGCAGGACAGATGATCGTCTACGGATTTGCCAAGGCGGTCCCGCTTCAAATGCCCCGGCCATTCCTGTTCACCCTGACTGAGCCGTTCGGCAACTTCTCGCCGATGGGCGTGCTGTGGAGTTCCATCGGAGCCTCGCAGGCGTATGAAATCTTCGCCGGTTGCGCAGAACTCACCGGCGGAATCCTGCTTATGTTTCCCACGACCGCCGCGTTGGGCGCCCTGGTGGCCCTCGCCGACCTGGTCGAAATCTTCCTTCTGAACATGACCTACGACGTTCCGGTGAAGCTGCTCTCGCTGCACCTCATCCTGATGTCACTCTTTCTGCTCGGGCCGAACCTGCAACGGCTGGCAAACTTTTTCCTTCTTGAGCGTCCTACCGCCCCCGCCACGCCCGTAAATTTGCCGTTGGCGTCAGCCCGAGCACTTCGCATCGCTGCCATCGCTCAGGTTGTTCTGTGGCTCTGGGTCGTGGGCAACAACATCTACGGCGACCGGGACGCCTGGCACCAATATGGCCCCGGAAGACCCAAACCGCTTCTCTACGGCATCTGGGACCTCAACCAGATCACCGTTGACGGGCAGGTGCGCCCGCCGCTAATGACCGATAGCGACCGCTGGAGGCGCATCATATTCGATTTCCCCGGCGAGGCGCAGATCCAACAAATGGACGACTCCCGCAAGGGCTACGGAGCCGACATCGACGAGAAGAAAAGCACAGTCAGCATGACAAGACCCGACGACAAGAACTGGAAGGCGAGCCTCACTTATACCCGGCCCTCGGCCGACCAGCTACAACTCGACGGAACTTGGGGCGGCCACAAGGTGCAGATCCAACTCAAGCGCGAAGACGAAACGAAGTTCCCACTCAACAGCCGCGGATTCCACTGGGTGCAGGATTATCCCTTCAACCGCTGAAACTGCCGTACACTGCTCATTGCAAATTGTCCTTATGAAGCGACCCATCCCTGTCATTGTCATCGCCGGTCTCTATCTGCTGGTCGGAGCGGTCGGGTTCATCGCCCACTTCCCCGAATTGCTGGCTCGGCATCCCGATGCCATTGCGATCGAAGCCACCGAATTGCTGGCCGTCGTCAGCGGCATCTTCTTGCTCCTGCGGCATAACTGGGCGCGCTGGCTGGCACTGGCCTGGATCGTCTTCCATGTGGCAATCAGTTTCAGCGACCCCATCGGCAAACTCGCGGCACATGTTATCTTCTGCGTCCTCATTGCGTGGGCGCTCTTCCGTCCAGCTAGCGGGCAATGGTTCCGCCCCACGGCCCCGGCCTGATGACGATTTGTTTATGCAAGCCGCTTTCAACAGACTGCAACATTCCTGCATCCAACCCTGTTGATGAGCGCCTTAGAGAAATCTCTATTCCTATCTATTTGCGGTATTTCCCTCACCCTTACGCCGAATTGGTCCTGCGCGCAAGCCGCGGACAATCTGCCTGACGCCCCTAAACCGGCCATCTTTGCAGAGAACACCGCACCGGCGGTCCTGCCGCGCGACTTCGGGACCTTTTCTCCGGCAGACCAGCAGGATCCGAAGCCAAAGGTCGATGTGACCACCGGCGTCCCCCAAAGAGAAGCCACCTGGCGCAGCCTTCCGGGAGACTTTCTGCACGATCAGAAGGACCTGTGGACCTTTCCGATCCGGCTGGCCAAGGGACATGCTTTGCTGCCGACAGCAATCGTAGTTGGAGGCACCATCGGCCTCATATACGCCGACCCGCACGATGCGCCTTACTTTCGCAATCACCAGGCAAACTGGGACGACTTCAACGACGTCTTCGATCCGATGATCACCACCAGCGAGGTGATCGCCCTTCCTGCAGGCCTGCTGACCGCGGGTTACATTCGCCACGACGATCGCGAGGTGAACACCGCGATCCTTGCGGCCGAGGCCTATGGTGACAGCGTGGTGATCAATCTCGCAATGAAGGCGGTCACCCGCAGGCGGCGCCCTTCAGACGTTGCGGTCATGGGCGGCGATTGGGATAACACTTTTTTCAACGGCGGCAAGTCGCCGCTCAGGGGCAGCAGCTTCCCCTCGGGCCACGCGACGGCCGTGTGGTCGGTAGCAACTGTGGTGGCGGAACGCTACAAGGGTCGGCACAAGCCCTGGATCCCGGTGCTGTCGTACACGCTGGCGACTGCGATCAGTTGCTCGCGCATCACCGAGAGCGCGCACTTCCCGTCCGACGTCTGGCTCGGTGCCGCCCTCGGATACACAATCGCGAAATACCAGACGCTGAAACCCAGGAACTAGGATGCGTCCTGTAACTCTCGCTTTTGAGTTTGAAATGACGGCGGTCTGAGATCCGCCTGGCGCGCGATCTACTTGCGGGTTTTATCGAGAAATCCGCGAAAGCCCCTGCAAAAGAGCACCGCCGAGCCCAGATTGATTTGGGGGGCGAGACCCTTTCCCGTCCCCCCCTGGATTTCAGTGCGATCTGGGCCTGAACCCTGACTCGGTTTCTTAATAGGTCCAGTCACCGCTGCTGACCTTGGTTGCTAGATTCATGGTGGCGATATTGACACCACCCGTGAACTGGGAAACACCATAAACCGAATTGAGCAGTGTGGTGGTCGAAGTATCGAGAGCCAACTGCACACCGTTCAGAGTCCAGTTCACGCCGTGTAACGTGAACGGGAGAGTCGTGCCTGCTGCTGGGGTCAAGTCGAACAGCGTATAGCGTCCCCTTATCTGGTTGTTCACGACCGCAATCGCAGTCATCACTGGCGTATTGCCCGTCGTATCGATCGTCAGGTTCTGGAAGCGGATAGTGGTGGAACCCGCACCCTCGATCGTAAAGCCGCCGGAGTAGACGATATTCACGCCGCCTGAGGCGAGATCAACGACACCGGTGGCAAGCGTTAATGTTGCGTTGCCGTGGGAAATCGAGGTGGGATCCACCTGTCCAACACTGAGCCCGAGCGGCGTAAGGAAGCTGCTCATGTTGGACGAGAAGCTGATGGTAGCCGAGCCGCTGGTCGCGGTCACGGTGTTCTGCGCGAAAGTGCTTGGAACCAGCACGGCAGACAACACGACAGCCATACTGACAAACGGGTGAGTCCTCATACCCATAGTGTCTCTCCTGGATTCTTGGATGGGAAACCTGGCGAAGACTACCAAGGCTCATACACGTTCGCAAAGGACTCAATGGGTTATCCAGGATAGAGGGTGCCTGAAATGACAACAAATTGACCATGCGGCCAAATGCGCCCAGCCCGCTGAACGTCGGTTCATGACTCACGATCCTTCGGATCGGCTCAACATCCGATGGGCCTCGGTCCATGATCCCATGACGTGCGGACGCAAAGCGCCGCGCCACAATGTTCTCTCCGCTCAATTTTAATTAGCCACTCACGAACGATGAATGGTACGCTTCCGAAACCGGCGTACATCGGAAGCACTTCTCCCCGCTTAACCAACGCCGCAGGTCTGTCCAACTCTTGCATCTTTTGCCGGCGCGTCTCGACCTGTCGCATTTCGCCGCGCACATGGCCCCGAAAAAATCAGCCCTACTCTCTCTGACCGGCAAACAGCGAATCAGTCTCGAAAACGAAAGGAAGAGATTCAAAAATGCGAGCAATCTGTAAATCGAAGTTATCGGTAATTTGCGCGCTGACAGCGGGCTGCTTTGCCTTCGCCGGCGCAACCATGGCAACCGCACAACCAGCCGGTGCTCCGGCTCCTGCAGCGGCCGCTTCGTTGCAGCCCTACACTGCACCCGATCAAAGTGCATCGGCCGGCGTCCCTGCTGGATGGAAGGTAACCAAAGGCGAGAATGGCGTCATTCAAATGTCCGGTCCACAGGGTGAAGCAATTTCCATGGGGAACGGCCTTTTCGTCAAGAACGGCCCCTTCCAGCCCAATCTCAAGGCGAGCGGCCCGATCTCGATGTCGATGCCGTACCAGGCCACGCTCGCCCAAAAATACGCCATGATCTGGCAGGCAGCCGCCGCTCAAGCAGGCGACCCCACCCTGAAGGTCAACATCATCTCCGCCACACCCGTTCCGCTCGGCAAGGTCGCTCAGTGCGGCGTCTTCCTCGGCAGTCAGACAAATGCGAAGGGCCCGTCAAAGTTCGAGTCGCGATTCTGCTCATTGCCGATGGACACCAACGGCATCTTCAAGCTTTTCTGGATGAACGCGACCCTTCCCGACGCCCTGGCCGCACAGGAGCGGGCCACCGCGGAAGCCGTGCTCTCCAGCTACAAGCCATCCCCTGCTTCGCTCAGGCTGATTCTGCAACCTGCGACGCCGCCGATGCCCCCGCCGAGTTCTGGCGGCGGTGCCGCTGGCGAATCCAGCGCAATGTACGCAGCAAGAATGGCGGACCAGAGCAGCACATGCATGGACCTGGGCGTCATCCGCGAAGTACCGGAACGGCAACTGCCCCCTTATTGTCGCTGAGAACCGTCGTAAAGCCGGGCGCTTCATCAACGGGCACAGTCACAATGCCGGGTTCCCATCCTTCTGGTCAAGGATGCAGCATCCAGCCATCCCGTTCAGAATCCGGGATAGCTGGAGCTGCAGGGTGGAATGATTGCCCCGCTGCTACTTAGGGCACGGGATTGCTGAGATTGGAAGAACAGTCTCATCGGGAAAGCTGAAGGCTCCATCGATCGCGTTGGAGGTGCTCCCCATTTCGAACCATTGGTAGAGCGCCAGGTTTTGCGGATGATAGATCTGACTCGTCCCGTTCCGCTTCACCTCGATAGCGGCTGTGGCATTTGCTAATACCTCAACGGGATCACCCACCTCGAGATTTCCCTGGCAATCCGTCGAGTTCGCAGGCTGACCCGGGAATTGCCAGGATGGCGTCGGATTGTCGATAAAAGGATCGTCGACGGACTCGCCGGTCTCGTGCGAGAGCGCTGTGACGTCCTGGAATCCTCCGCCGAAGACTCCCGGCGAGATCCAGCTCGCATATTCCGTAACCCAACGCGGCTGCGGGAATACTCCGCCTTCGAGAAAATAAGTGTGGAATCCAAGCGTGCAGCAACTGCCGGGCATGTTGGGATTGCTCGTGTTGAGAGAGAAAAGGAAGGTGTTGGGGAACAGCGTCATGTTGACGCTGTTGGTGGTGAAGTTGCCGAGATTGATCTCGTTAACAACTTCGTTGTCGAAAAAGAAATTGAACAGGGGCGAAAGCAACAGTACAAACGTGCTGCCGTCCGCGGCCGGTCCGGTGAAGTAGCTGCGCGCCTGGACGATGCTTCCATTCGACAGTTGGACGTTCACGAAGAATGGAACCGTGATGGTGACCCGGTTCACTACCTGCGGAATGATCAACGTGTGCCAGTTGTTCTTCATGGTGTTGAAGAATTCGGCGCGATGCGCAGCATCCGCATATTCAATCCCGTGACCGGAACGGTAGTTGAGAGGCACAAAGTTCGGAGAACCAAGCGTCCGTTGCTCAAACGGAGAATACGAGACGGTTTTGAACACGCTGCCGTCCGCGTTCAGCAGTTGCAGTGAGACTTCGTCGATGTTCGCTGGGTAAATCGTGGTGCCGCCCAGCTTCGGATCGTTGCCGATCATGGTGAAACGGAAGTCCTGATCGACGCTGCTGCCGGCTTCCGCCACGAACGCGCCATCAAAGGTCGCGAGTGTGTTGAGGCCGTCAATAGTAGGCAGGTTGGAGCGCGTATCGCCTACATCGAAGCTGCCGGTACCTCCGGGTTCGGTGGCTGCATTTCTGTTGGCGGTAATTGTCGCGGTCCCGGAACCGCCGCTGATCACCTTGCCGGTTACGGCATCGATGGTAAGCCCGTTGGCGGAGTAACCCGCGGGCAGGGTGGAGATGTTGATGGGTGGAAGCTGCGCATATTCAGCTTTGGCTAACGGAACACCCGCGGCGGGAAGACCGATAGCCTGCCCGAAGGTAGGAATGGAGACACAACACGACACAAAAAGCACCACGACACGTGTCGAAGCACGCATGGGCTGACCTCCTTCAATCGTTCTCAAATCAGATTTGTGAGTCTTGATGGGGAACGTCGTTCACGTACGACCATGGAGGCACATGCAACAATGACGGCGTCAAAGGAAGTTGTCAAGAAAAAATCCTGCAAACGACGGGCTCACGCCCTCGCGCGCGAGCCCTTTGGTTTGGGTTCGGCGACAACAGCCGACATCAGAAGCGAAACGCTGAGCCTATTTCTCTTTTCGCAGGAATGGTGTCAGCGTGATTCCAATCAATAATCCTTCCGGCGAAAGAAGGCGGCTGACGGTCTGACCCCATGGCTCCTTCTTGTTCTTAAGAAGCATGCGATACCCACGCGATTTCAGTTCCGCCGTTGCCCGTTCGACGTCGTCTACATCGAACTCAAGCCAGGCCTGCGGGACAGGAATATCGGCGGGCCAGGAATCCTTGTCAAAACAGGACCGTGCCGCCTGCGAGAGTGGCCATAACGCAAAGGTCTTCGCGCCTTCGAGAGACTCAGTATGCAGATAGCCGCCGGTCTCCTGTTTGAACGAGATGCCGAGAACGTCGTTATAGAGTTTGTGGCTCGTCACTGGGTCGGGAACGATCGGCCCAAAGCCCGCGATGAACAGATTTCTGATATTTCCCATTCCTTGCTGCCCTATACACCGAACTGGCGGAGGTGGTGGTCGAGGTGTTTGTACATCAGGATCGACCACTGCTCCGGCGTGAGGTGGCCGAAGAAGGTGTGGGGGTGCGTGGTGCAGCATGCAGAACCACCGCTGACAAAGCGGTCGATCAATACGGAGAGGCGGTGGCGCTCCACTTCGAGATCGCGTTCGTCGGCAACGATCAGGCTCTTTGCGGTCGGTGCGCCGGGACGCATCGGCTTGTCATTGCCAAGCAGCATCGGCTTGATGAAAGCGCCGACTATGCGACCGACGAACATCCGCGGCGGACGGCTGTCGCCGAGAGCCAGTTCCATCGCGCGCGAGCAATGTTCCACCATCTGCGCCGGCATCATCTTGCCAAACTGGCGCGGGCTGTCGGGATTGAGCTTTGCCAGTCGCTCTTCGATCTGCAGAGCCACACCGGGTTCGTAGAGATTTTTCATCGCGGACAGTTTCTCCCAGACGGGGTGGCAGCAGCAAGGGGAATACCGAAACGGCGGCCACCCGCCTGCAGGCTACGCGTTCGCCGTTCCGTGGCCAGCCAGTCGGCGAAGATCAGGGTTGCGCCGAAGGCGGCAAGGTTGTACGCGTTGCCGCCCCAGCTTGTGTGTTCATGCGGAGATGCGATGGTCAGAGGCGTCAGCACCAGGATGCTGAAAAGCAGAAACATCAGGGCAAGCAGCCGTGCCGCCAGCACGTCGAGAACGCCGGAGACGATTCCGAGCCCTGCGAGGATGAAGGCGATTCCGCTGACCCAGGCCCAGAAGGCTCCGCCTGCGGGCATCCACGCGGGAACCATGGCGGCGGGCTCCGGAATGTCGATGAGGTGCACAACGCCGAAGTCGGCCACAAATAATCCGAAGACCCAGCGCGCCGCAGTCGCTTGCCACTCCGATAGAACGCGCCCCGACCGCACCGCGTAGACCATGAGCGCGCCGATGGTGACGATCAACTGTCCGCCCGGGCCGCCCAGCACGCCGATGTAAACGCTGAGGCGATATCCACGATAATGCGGAGCCGTGTAAAAGCGCGGCAACCAGAACACGGCAAAGGCGGTATAGACGATGGCCAGCATCACGGCGCCGATGCGAGCCGTGCGCTCAAAGAGGATGGCCGCGCCACCAGCGATGAGCCAGATGGCAGTGACGTACGCAAAGAAGGTGACGCCGGGAATGTGATCGCCCCAGGCCTGGATGGGTTGGTGCGCCGACTCAAACTCACCCCAGACAAGGTCAAGAATGCCCGCGGCGATCGATGCCAGCCCCAGGGCGTAAATGCCGACTTTCATTGGTCGCTCCAGCGAGAGACGCGGAGGACCAATCGTAAAGAAGCGGCCTGCGACGATCAAGGGGCGGCTCTTCGTTCAGTTGCAGAACGGATCACGGCTTTTTACTGCGGACTGTTGGGGGGCCGATACGTCGCACCTCGGTTGGCATGGACCGCGCCGACCGCACTAAGCGTAGGCACGTTCGCGTGTTGACGAACGTGCCGGGTGCCCCATCCCTGCGGAGTAAAGGAGAAAAAACGGTTGAAATCGAGTCGATGGGTACGGCGCGGAAACGCGAGCTGCGAGGGTCCGTGGTTTCCCACCCTTGAATCGATGAAGCCGATTCAAGGATGGGGCACCCGCAGTCTGTGGTTGGGGTTGAGACTTGAAGGCGTTGTGTGGGCCCCGAGCCCTGGATTGTTCCCCGGGGCAGTTCTGCTCAGTACCGAGACTTACTTAGATGGGTGCCTGCTGTGGTCATGACCTTTCGACGAGACGACTGCGCCTGCTGTTGCACCCTTTTCCTGTCGCACCGCATAGAAGCACCCTGTGCCAGGACTTGTTCCGGCCACAGGGTAGCCCATGATGCCGTCCAACGCATTGCGAGTCACGTTGGCCGTGTAGACCAAATCCTCCGCAACGATGGGAGGTTCGTTCTTGTCTGCTTTGAAATTCCACGCGACTAAGCCTTCAACCTGAATCCAGCGGCCCCCGCCGAATTCGTAGGTCCAGCTCCCATCGGCGTGAAAGGTCCACACTGTGGAAGAATTGCTAACCGGTGGACCAGAACAGCCCCATGCGACATGTCCGGCCCAAGTGCCGACGATGCTAGTTGCAGTTGACATTGGCGATCCTCACTCTCTTTACAGATTCTCTAGCTTCTCGAATTCAAGGTGATCCCCGACGAGAACTCATCGGTTACCCCGCGATGCGAGTCACAGATATAGTGAAAGCAATGGAATCGCCGTTTCACGACCACGGCAAAACGTTCCTCTCCCAACCATCGTTTGCAATGTTTGCCACTCGTCCTTGACAACGCCTTCTTCGCGAGACCTCGGGCACCCGGCTTTCGTGCTTGACCAATTTCACAGAGGACCGGCCCCGCGGGCCATTCACTTTGTCGTTGTAGCGTGGGCTGCCGCTTGTGGCTCGACCGCGGTCGGAACTGGCGCGGGACAGCTCTTGTCCGGGCTATTCGGGTTTGGAACGAGAGTCAGTGTGACTTTATGTCCCGACTCACTCTCCGTGCCAACCTTGTTTTCGACAACGTTGAGGCCGTTCTCAGAAGTAGCCGTCGAACTCACCGAGGCCTCAAACTCGGCTTCATTGACTAGCCAACAGCCGTTCTATTTGTTGATCGCCGTGACGTCCTTCTGCACCAACGCAACCATCGTCTGAAGTTCGGTCTTCGATGTATAGAACCGGTTGATGAAGAAGTAGGCGCAGAAGACAAGAGAGAGAAAAATTCCTACTGCTACGAGAGTCCCCAAGGGGGACTTCCAGGTGGTGCCACGTTTGCTCAATCCTGCATATATATCGTCCGAGTTTCCTTCAGGCATACTGACCCTCCGCGATTTGAGATTTGAATTCGCAATCCTACGCGAGCGAGTACTTCACTTTTGGGGAGAGAAGTATCTTAGACCAGAATCAGAGGCCTGTGGGAGGTGGAGAGAGAGTGGGTCAGTCCACTTTCTTAGAAATGTTCAGCAATATCCCAATTCCCGCCAGCGTGAAAAACAGGCTTGTCCCCCCGGAAGAGATGAATGGCAATGGGATTCCCTTGGTGGGCAGCAGCGAGAGCACCACGCTGATGTTGAAGAAGGCCTGCAGCAAGATGGCGGTGGTGAGCCCGAAGGCGGTAAGGCGGGCAAATGGATCTGTAGACCGGAAGGCCGTGCGGAGGCCTCTGTATCCGAGCACGACAAAGAGAGTGACGATAACCATGGCGCCCAGGAAGCCCAACTCCTCGGCGATGTTGGCGAAGATGAAGTCCGTCGACGACTCGGGCAGGTAGAAGAGCTTCTGCATGCCCTCCATGTAGCCGCGGCCCATCAGGCCTCCAGTGCCGACGGCGATGAGGGACTGGTTGATGTGGAAACCGGCGCCCATGGGGTCCAAGTCGGGGTGGGCGAAGGCGAGCATGCGCGCGCGGCGCCAGGGGACCCAGAAGAGCAGCGCGGCCAGGCCGGGGGCCGCGGCGGCAACAGCGAGGACAAGATACTTCCACTCCATCCCGGCAAGGATGAGCAGGAAGGCGGTGACTCCGCCGACCACCAGCGCGGTGCCGAGGTCGGGCTGCTTAACAATCAACAGCATGAAGACCACCGGCATCAGCGCCGCCTTGAGCAGCGTGTTGCGCCAGTCGCGCATCTGGTCGAGCCGCGTGGAAAGGAACCAGGCGAGAAAGAGAATGATGACGGGCTTGGCGATCTCAGAGGGCTGGAACGAGAAGCTGCTGAAACGGATCCAGCGATGGGTGTGGTGCGAGTCGCGGAAGAAGAGCACCACGACGAGCAAAATGGTGGTGACGGCCAGCGCGGGATAGATGAATTTGGGGGTGTTGTAACGGGTGTAGTCGATGCGCGAGAGGACGAACATGGCGACGATGCCGGCCACCGCCCACAGGGCTTGGCGAATTAGGGTTGCGTAGGGCGAGTGGTAGCGCTCTTCGGCGACGATCGCCGAGGCGGAAAAGACCATGACCAGCCCGGCGACCACCAGGAGGAGGGTGGTAAAGAAGATCCACTTGTCGACGCCGACGCGTTTGGCCATTGAATCAATGTTTTCACGTATCGGCTGTGGAGATTCAAAGTCAGCGTGGGGTGGGGATCAAAGTGGTCAAGTTTTCAGGTTTTGCTTCATGTCGAGCATCTTGGGGGCCAATCAGCCCACGGAAGATGATGAAGACGGTCCACGGCGCGATGCTCTCGGAGAGAGCACCGAGAATAGCCCAGGGTGAAGTCCGCCCTTGCCGGACGGAACCCTGGGAAGCGCAGGAAAAGAAGTCTCAAGCCCCAGAGGAGCGTTCGAACCCCACCACGTTTTCGATAGATCGAGTTGCAGGCTGACAATTCAACCAAAACACTGCGGCGGGACTAGTGGCTCCGTTCGAGCACTGCTGGCAATCCCCGCAGCCCGCGCCACTCGTTCACCAGTTCCTTGAAGATACGGCCACGGTGTTCGTAGCTCTCGAACTGGTCAAAGCTCGAGCAGGCGGGAGCGAGCAGGACGATATCGCCGGGATGAGCCGCTGCGGAGATCGCGGCGATCGCCTTGTCCATGGTTTCGCAGGAGTGGATTGCGACCACGCCGCGGAGTTGCGACTCGATCTTGGCGGCTGCCGACCCGATGGTATATATCGCTTTGACCCGTGAGCGCAGCAGATCAGAGAGCGTGGCGTAGTCGGAGTTCTTGTCTTTGCCGCCGAGGATGAGGTGGATGTTGCCGGGAAAGGCAGCGACGGCCTTGGCGGTGGCGTCGACATTCGTGGCCTTCGAGTCGTTGTAGACTTCGACGCCATTGATGGTGGAGACGTATTCTAGCCGATGCTCGACGGCTTTGAACTCCTGTACGGCTTTGCGGACCAATTCGGTGGAAGCCCCGGCAAGGCGCGCGGCGCATACCGCGGCCATCACGTTTTCAACGTTGTGCTCGCCCTTAAGCGGAATACTGCTGAGAGGCATCACGGTTTCGATCGCGGCGTCGGGAGAACTGCGGAAAAGGATCGATCCCCCCTCGACCCACGCACCCTGGTTGACCATGTGTTCGAGCGAGAACCAGTACACGCGAGCCTTGGATCGTTTGGCGGAGGAGGCGGCGCGCACATTGTCGGCATTCAGCACGCAATAGTCGTTCTGGTCCTGCTCGGCGAAGATGCGCTCCTTGGCGAGAGCGTAATTCTCGAAGGAGCCGTGGCGGTCGAGGTGGTCGGGAGTGATGTTAAGGATGACGGCGATGTTGGGGTGGAACTGCTCGGTTGATTCGAGCTGGAAACTGGAAACTTCAAGCACGTTCCAGGTTTCGTCGCTGCTGTCTTCGATAAGGGCAACCACGGGAACGCCGATGTTGCCGCCGACCTGCGTGGGCAATCCGGCTTTTTCGAGAATCTCACCGAGCAGCGATGTCGTCGTTGTTTTACCGTTGGAGCCGGTGACGGCCAGGATCTTGCCGCGCAGGAAGCGGGCGGCCAGTTCGAGTTCGCCAATGATGGGTCGTCCGAAGTTGCGCGTCTGCACCAGTTCCGGTGTGTCGAGCGGAACGCCAGGGCTGACCACGATGAGGTCCTGGCGGCGGAAGGTGAGCAGGCCGTGACCGCCGGCCTCAACGTTAATGCCTTGTTCGAGCAGCGCGGGAATGTCCTTGGCAAGAGCCTCGGCGCTGCGGATGTCGGAAACGGTGACCTGCGCTCCGCGACGGCGCAGGAAGAGCGCCGCGGCGAGGCCCGATTTGCCCAGTCCGACGACCAGAACTTTTTTACCTTTAAGCTCCATGATGACGACCAGTCCAAGCATAATTCATGGGACCGTAGGTGGGCTCGTGGAGCTTCGCAGAGGGCGAGACTAGCGCAGCTTCAATGTCGTCAATGCAAACAGCGCAAACACAAGAGCCAGGATCCAGAACCGCGCGATAACCTTCGACTCGCTCCAGCCAAGCTGCTCAAAGTGGTGGTGCAGCGGAGCCATCTTGAAGATGCGCTTCTTGCGGAGCTTGTAGCTGCCCACCTGCAGCACCACGGAAACGGCTTCGAGCACAAAGATGCCCCCGATGAAAGGCAGCAGGAACTCCTGCCGGATAATTACGGCGACGGTACCGATGGCTCCGCCCAGTGCCAGCGAGCCAACATCGCCCATAAAGACTTCCGCCGGGTGTGCGTTGTACCAGAGGAACCCAATGGAAGCGCCAACCATCGATCCACAGAACACGGTGAGTTCGGCAACCAGCGGCATGCGCTGCAGCTCGAGGTAGTCTGCGAAGACCACGTGTCCGCTCACGTAAGTAAGCACGGTGAGCGCGCCTGCGGCGATGATGGTACAGCCGATGGCGAGGCCGTCAAGCCCGTCGGTGAGGTTGACGGCGTTAGAGGTGCCCATCAGCACAAAGATGACGAAAGCCACGAATGGCAGAAACGCCAGCAGGCCGAGATGCGGCAGGGTTGCGGGCCAGTGATGCCATTGCAAGTCAGGATGGATGAACTTGATAAACGGCACGCTCAGTTGCGTGGAGAAGAGCTTGAACTGGGCAAGAAAGACGAGCGCCGCGGCAACACCAGCCCCGGCAAGTCCCTGCCAGAAGAGCTTGGCGCGCGCGGTGAGACCCAGGTTTCGGCGATTCACGACCTTGGTGTAATCGTCGGCGAAGCCGATGGCGCCAAAGGCCAGCGTAGAGCAGACCGCGATCCAGACGAAGGGATTGCTCGGGTCAGACCACAACACAGTGGGCAGCAGGATGGCAATCACGATGAGGACGCCGCCCATCGTCGGCGTGCCTGACTTTTTCTGGTGCGACTTGGGGCCCTCTTCGCGGATGTACTGGCCAATCTGGAATTCCCGCAGCTTTTGGATCACATACGGCCCGATAAACATGGCGATCAGCAGCGCGGTGAGCGAAGCAAAGACGGTGCGGAACGTGAGATAGCGGAAGATCCGGAAGGGGTGAAAGAACGGAAACAGCTTTTCGTAAAGCAGCCAGTAAAGCAAGCAGACTCCAATACCGGATCGGATGGATTCAGGTTGATTCTACTAGGGGTGGGCACGATCAGGCGCACGCATGAATGTGTACTGAATCTCCGGAGTGAACGGCAAGATCCAACCGCAAAACGCCTTTAGTGCTTCCCCACGATCACTGAAGTCCCCGCTGGAACGAAGGTGCAGTTCCCATTGCCGCACGCCCGCTCCATCATTTTGATGTTTTCGAGCTGAATGAACTGCTCGGGCGAGAGCTGCATCGCCTGGCGATACGCATTGTCGGCGTTTGCACGACTTTGCTCCGATTTAGCGCGTGCATCCTCGGCGAGCTTCATCTGCTGCTCGGTCTGGATGCGCTGCTCCTGGGTGGCTGTCTCGATGCGCTGGTTTTTGACGGCATCTGGTGGAATCGCCCTTCCAACCGTCAAGGTAATCAGTTCAACCGGCAGTTTCTTCGATGTGATAAATGCGTTAAGACCCTTGGCAATCTCCGCGTCAATCGTGTCAATTGCGCTTGCACTGATCGCAACCTCATTCATCCCATGCTGGCGGACCTGTTGACGGACCAGGCTCATGAAAGGTGCATCGAGGTTGTTGGCATACCAATTCTGACCAAACTGGCTGATCAGTTTCACGGAATCAGTGACGCGGATATTCATGATGGCGTGAAAGCTGACCGGCACTCCATCCGATGTCATGGTATCCGGAAGGTCCTGTTGATACGCGACCGGCTGCATATTCACGTCGATTCCATCTGTCGTAGCAGCAACGAAGGTCCGGCCGGCGCGAACTGGCTCCGCATCGATTCCGCCATGTCCGATGAACATCGGTTTCTCGACGAGAACGACCTCGTGCCCGGCATCGGGCGCAACCGATTTACATCCCACCAGCGCCGACGCAAGCACAGCCGTCACCGCGGCCGCCACGATGATCGCCGAATTCTTCTGATTGATCAGTCTGCTGCCAGTGTAACCGTCGTCAAGCACAGGAGGAGTTCTCATTAGACGTGACTCCGGGAGTGGATTTTGGAAGTAGCAGGATTCTAGCACTTCCCCAGCTTTTGCTCTGGCGGAGAACCCATCGTCTCGGCCGACGTTCGAGCCATTGCTGCCTATGGGTTCTGCTAGAATCCACCCCGACGTGATGCGCAGAACCTGATTCGAGATCCCCATGAAAATACTGATCGCGATCCTGTTGTTCCTCGGACTATCAACACAGGTGCTTGCGCTGCAGGCCGCAGCAGTCCCGAATGGAACCGGGCTCGGGAGTGTCGAGGGAATTCTGCAGTCAATCGAAAACGCCAGCGTAACTCACCTCGGGGAAGACCTTCTGGTTACGCGGAGGGACTCCCGCACTCCGATTCAGATCGTATTTAGCCCATGCCAAGGGCTCGGCGTTCACTACGAAGAAAATCAGTGGTGGGTTCTTCCTATCAGTACAACGGGCGCGCAGGTAAATGCGAACCGGGCGCTGTGGGTCCTGCCGCTCGATCCGATGTCGAAGGATCATGCATGGCGTCTCGAACTGCGGGGCGGTGACTTGAACGCGAAGAAGACAGAAGCCGGATTGACCGTTACTCTGCACGCGCAAACTGTGACTCTCTCCAAGGCGGAGGCTCGGCCGCACAGCGACCCCTTCGGTCATCGATTCTCTCTCGATTTTCCCGGCGGCGCCGAGTTGGAACAAGCGCTCGCTGCGTTCTACTGGGGCACGATTCTGCCATCGGTTGTAGAGAAGACCATGGCGGCGGATTTCCCATACCACAACGGCTATGTTCTAAGCACGCTGAATGTGACTTCGTACGCAGGCTCTTATCCGGCCGTCGATCATGAATTCCAAGGGACGGCTGGCGATCGGCTCTGAGATCGACCTGGATGTCGTGCGACGGATGATTGAGCTCCAGTTCAAGCTGATGAACGACGATCCGGAACGCCTTTATCGCGCCCCCACCTCAGTGCAGCCCGATGGAAGACGCGAATATCACGTGCGCAGGAATAGCCTGGACAACCACCAGAATGCGGCCATGTTTCCTCTCACCGGAGACATCGAAGTGATCGAAGAGAGCTGGCGCTACTTCGAAGCCAGAAAAGATGCCGCGTGGCTCCGAACCAACATTGGGAACCTCGAACATGCGGCCGGATGGATCCTGGCGAACACGGATCAATACGGACGAGTGTGGTCGGATGTTTATTACGAAGATCAGGTAATTAAGGATGGACGCGCGACACAGGCCCAGGCATTTGCTGCACGCGCGTTTGCACTGTTGGCCGGCATGGAGACTTTGCTCGGCCGACGCGATGAGGCGGCGCGGTTCAATGGACTTTCAAAGAAGATGGCTGACGCACTGGTTGCACCTGTTCCCCAGGGGTATTGGGACGCTCAGAAGGGCAGATTCATTGATTGGGTTGACCGCGACGGAAAGGCACACGATCACATACATCTTCTCGCCAATGAGTTGCCGGTGACCTTCGGATACGCAACCGCGGAGCAGGCTGCCCAGGTGCGTCGTTTGATCGAGATGAATGCGGAAGAGTTCGAGCGCTTCCCCAGCTTCGTTGCTGCAAAGATCGGCGAATACGACAAAAGCGAGATTGGTTCTGGCGGCCCGTATGACCTTTGCGCGGCGGGCAGGTACTGGTACTGGGATGCAGCCTTTCGCGAGTCACAGAAGCAGGACGGAATCCTGCTGACTCAGTTGAATACGGTAGCGGCAGAGGGCGCAAAAAACAGCTACTTCATGAGCGAACGGTACGACATGGACCATGTGTACTACGTCGACGGCAAGAATGCGCATGGCGCAGAGAAGTACTACGAATATCCCAATGTCTTCGCGGCCGTGCTGATCGAAAAGATGCTGGGCCTCGCTATTCCTGCAGATGCGGATGTGTCCGTTGCGCCGCATCTGACGACATACGGCAGCGTGGAGTTCGGAATACCCGCGTACGCTTTGCGTTATCGCTACAGCCGCGACGGATTTACACTGAAGAATCTTTCTGACCGGCCACGCCGGTACGCAGTGGATCTGTCTTCGCTCGGATTTGCTGCAACTCATTTCCAACTAACACGCAATTCGAAGATCGAACTCGTAGGCATCCGGTCCACACTGACCTTGTCTGCCCAGGAAGAGGCGCGCTGGCTCCCCGTTCGATAGGGGACCGAACGGTCAGTGCTTCGACTCTGACTGCTTCTTCAGCTCCGCCTCGAACGCTTGCTCCCGGTCTGCCACGTAGGCTCTGTAGCCAGCCGGGTCAAGGAAGGCGTTCTTATCGCCGCTTTTGAAGCGCTCGTATTTCTCGTGCAAGTCGAAGTAGCCCCCGTGCGCACCAAGGAAAATGTCGCACGGCAACTTCTTCAGGACATCGAATTCGTGCCGGTAATCAGCAGCGATCTGCGGATAGGTCTTGTTATTCACCAACTTGTAGCCGGGATTCACGTTGGGGCTGCCCACGATGACGACGTGCAGGGTTCGGCCCTTCTCCTGCTCATCGAGCGTCCACGTCGTCGTGCCCCTGGTGTGCCCGGCCGTCAGGTCCGCGGTGAGCGTTACGCCACCCAGCGAAACGGTGTCGCCATCGTGCAGGACGCGGTCGACCTTTGCCGGCGGGAACCACATTGATTTGTCGGTGGCGTAGTGGAAGTCGTTGCGTCCACCGGCTTGAACGACCGGCACATCCTGCGCCATCACCTCGTATTTCGCGCCGGTCTCGCGCTTGATCTCGGCACTTCCCGCGCAGTGGTCGTAGTGGGCGTGGCTGATCAGCAGGATCTTCGTATCGCTGTATTTGAATCCGAGGGACTCGATAGCTTTTTTAATCTGCGCGGATGACGATTCCAGATTCGAGTTAATAAGGATGTTGCCCCTCGGCGTGACGATGAGATAGGCGGCAAGATCCTCGCTGCCCACGTAGTACAGATTCCCGACGATCTGGAACGGCGGAAATGGCGTCGTCCAGCTGGCCGGAATTTGCGCAGTGAGCGGAAGAGCGGGGAGGAAAGCGACGAGAGCAACGGCAAGACGAGGAAGGTTGCGGTGGATCACTGGGTCTCCGATGAGGAATCTGCAATCTGGTTTTTGAGCACTTCGATGGCGCGTTCGAGCTGAACTCCACGGGAACCCTTGACCAGAACGACATCGCCGGGCTGGATGTTTTTCGCCAGCCACTCCCCGGCTGTCGACGCATCCGACAGAAAGATCGAAGCCGCTCCGCACAGGCAGGCAGCGGCGGCAAGGTGTTGCGCATTGCCGCGCACCCCGACGACGAGATCGATCCCGGCCTCCGCAGCCTCTTTGCCGCAGGCTGCATGCAGCATCGAGGCGTGCTCGCCCAACTCCAGCATCTCTCCCGCGACCAGGACGCGGCGCTGGGCCGGCAGCGCAGCCAGCGTATGAATCATGGATCGCAGCGCCTCGGGGTTCGAATTGTAGCTGTCATTGAGGATGGTGGCGCCCGCAATCTTCAGCACTTCTCCGCGCTTGCTCCCTGGCCTGAGAGATTCGAGCGCGGCAATCGCGTCGTTGATTCCAATCCCGGCTTCACGCGCGACCGCGAGGCCCGCGACAGCATTCTGCGCGTTGTGCGCCCCGAGCAGGTGCAAACTGAAGTGGCCGTCATGCTCGCCGGCGCGATAGTGCACGTGCAGACCCGATGGGTCTTCTTTCACATCGAGAATCGCGGGATCACCGCACGGACCGATACCGAAGTAGACGGCCTTCCCGTGAAAGTCGCGCCCAAACTGCGAAACATACGGGTCAGAGCAATTGAGAAACGCCACTCCGTTCGCCGGGAGCGAGGCGATCAGCTCATACTTGGCGCGCGCGATGCCTGCCTGCCCCTCGGTGAAACTTTCGATATGAGCGGTACCCACATTGGTCACGACTCCCCAGTCGGGCGTGGCAATGCGGCACAGTGCGGCGATCTCGCCCAGGTGGTTCATTCCCATCTCGACAACGGCGAACTCGTGCTCCGGTTCAAGACGCAGCAACTGCAGCGGAAGCCCGTAAGCATTGTTGAGATTCCCCTGCGACTTGAGGACGTTGAATTTTGAGGAAAGCGCTGCCGCGACAGCTTCCTTGGTCGTGGTCTTTCCCGCCGAGCCCGTAATGGCAACCACGCGCTTGCCCCACTGGCGGCGCACATGCGAAGCCAGCGCCTGCATCGCCGCGAGGGAATCCTCGGCAATGAGCAGCGGAACGGCGAGTGCGGCATCGGACAATGCGGGCAGCTTGGCGCGCGAAACCACAGCGCCCACCGCTCCGCGCTCAACCGCGGCAGCTATGAAATCGTGCCCATCAAAACGCTCCCCTTTGACGGCGAAGAATAAATCGCCCGCGCCTATGGTTCGCGAATCGATGGAGTAGCCGGTCACGACCAGCGCACCTGCGCCGGAGATGCTTGCGGGAGCCTCCAGCATGGCGCCTGCGCCAATGGCCGCTTCTGCGAGCGTTAATTTCATGACACCTTACCGTAACCCAAATTATTCAGTGCGGCGAGTGCTACTTCAGAGTCGTCGAAAGGAATCGCGCGGCCGCCGATAATCTGTTCTTTCTCATGGCCTTTGCCGGCAATGAGGACAACATCCTGAGGCTTGGCTGAGCTGAGCGCGCAGTGAATGGCCATCGCGCGATCGGGCTCGATGGAATAGTGGACTCCGGTGGCCTTCAGTGCGGGCTCGATTTCGGCCAGGATGGCGCGCGGATCCTCCGAACGCGGGTTGTCGCTGGTGGCGACGACCATGTCGCTTCCCTCACCTGCGGCGTAGCCCATCTTGGGACGCTTGGTGCGGTCTCGATCGCCGCCGCAGCCGAAGACAGTGATAATGCGGCCGTTGGATTTTTCGACAAGCTGTCGCGCGAGGGCGGTCAGGTTGCGCAGCGCATCGTCGGTGTGCGCATAGTCCACGATGACGGTGAACGGCTGGCCAGCATCGACGGGCTGGAAACGGCCGGGCACAGGCCGCAGATTGGGCACTGCGGAAACCAGTTGATCGAATGAAACGCCGCGGGCGTGCGCTGCCGTGAATGCGGCGAGCAAGTTGAGCACGTTCACATCCCCCGCAAGGTGCGACGTGACCTGCGCCGATCCGGCAGGCGTCTCCAACTGGATGCTGGCGCCGCCGGGCGTGAGCGTGTGCGACGCAGCGCGAAAGTCGCCGATCACAATACCGTAGGTGCGGACATCGGCACCCGCAGCGAGCGCGGCTTTGGCCAGGTCCGGCGTGCGTTCGTCATGCGCATTCAACACGGCAACCCGCGGCGCGGGATAGACAGTGCCGTCGAAGAGCAGGCGCTTGGCCGCGAAGTACATCTCCATGGTCTGGTGGTAATCGAGATGATCACGGGTGAGGTTGGTGAAGATAGCGACATCGAATGGAATCCCAGCGGCGCGGCCCTGGTCGAGACCGTGGCTCGAGACTTCGGTGACCAACTCGGTGGCTCCCCGGCTCGCACCTTCGGCCATCAGTTCGAAAAGGTCGCGCGATTCGGGCGTGGTGTGCACGGACGTGCGCGCTTCCCCGGCAACATGGTACTCGATGGTGCCGATGAGCACGGTCTTACGTGCGGCGGCATTCAGCAGGGCTTCGGTGAGGAAGGCAGTCGTGGTCTTCCCGTTGGTCCCCGTGATGCCGGTGGCGGCCAGCTTGCGCTCGGGGTGACCAAAAAATGCTGCTGAAGCTTCGGCAAGAGCGCGCCGGCCATGCTCGACTTCGAGAATGGGAATTTCGGATTTGTAGACCACGAGATGATCGAAGGTCGGCGACGAGTCAGTGATGATTCCGACGGCACCGCCAGCGAGGGCTTTGTCGACGTAGCGATTGCCGTCGGTCGTGCCGCCCTTCATCGCGACAAAGACTGAGCCCGGGCGGACGCGGCGCGAATCATACTCGATGCCCGTGATTGGCTGCGACGACGAACCCGACGACCCGACCGCGGTGATTTCGGTGATCAGTTCCTGCCAAAGCATGTGTGGTTGATTTTAGATTGTGCAGGCGGAATTGGCTGTGAGCTGCAATCTGGGACGCCGTCATCCAGAGCAACGAGATTCTCTCAAACACCCAAGTGGGTGTCATCCTGAGCAGGTGAGTGGATTTTTGGAAATTGCTGATTTATAGATAGATAGATAGATAGCCTATTTTTGGCTGTGTAGGAATTGTGTAGGCTATTTCTCGATTTCTGTGCATTTCTTGAACGCGAGACTCCATTCTACAGGCACGATTCATAGGTTAGAGGCTGTGCCCTAAGCCCATGCCGTGTTCGATGACCGGCGCGATCTCCGGCTGCGGCGGCGTGATGGATTGCTCCAGCTTTATCGCTGGCATGTGGGCGCTCTCGTGGGACACGTCATGCCCTAACGCTTCAGGTAGCTTGGCGCGGTCGTTGGTGTATACCTGCGCGTCTTCCGCGCCGCGCGATACGGCGCCGTAAGCCATGCGGCTGTTAAGCAGGTCTTTTACGGCCAGTTCCGTATCGACGTGAATCAAGACGCGCTCGGCGGTCTGTCCCTGACTGGAATGACTAGTCACCGCATAGCCGTGATCGAGATGAGGATGTTGGTATGGATCGAGCTGCACATCTCGGCCTCCGTCCATCTTCAAGCGCATCTGCCCGTCCTCGCCGATGGCCTCGACCGTTCCTAATTCGCGATTGGCAACCTTCAAATCGTTGGCTGGCGTGGTGAACTGGATGCGGTCGCCCACGGCAAAGCTGCGCGGCTCTTCCCGATACACCGACACGCCCTGCTGCCGTCGAGGATCATAGGTCAGTTCCGAGCCATCGGCCCGTACCACCGTCAACAGGTTTTTCTCGGCGTCAACGCTCTTGACCCGCGCGTATTCGCCGCGCTCGATGCCGGTCTCTTTCGACGCGCGCGCGTAGCGCACGACATCATTGAACTCGTACCGCGCGCCCCATGTGCGCTCCGGCCCGGTGAGGTCTTGGCGCGGCACAAGCGCCTCGATGCGATGCTCGTCTTTGCTGACTAAACCGCGCTCCTGCATCTCTGCACGAATCGCCAAGTTGATCTCTACGTGGGAGCGATTATCGGGAGAGACAACCAACGTACCCTCCGGCGACTTCGCGTATTCCTTCGCTATTGCGGCGATGCGTTCCTCGTGGCCTGCAATCTCATGGACGCGGCCCTGCCGCTCCAGACCCCGCACGGCCTCGCGCACCTCGCCACGCGCAAGCTGCTCGACCACCTGTTTCAACTCCGGGTCTTTCTGTCGGATGATCTCTTCGGCTTGACCGTCTTCATGCCCGCATCCTGGAGCTGCGCGAAGGGACGCCCGGCCTCGACTGCCTCATGTTGCCGACGATCACCTACCAACAACACGCGATCATTGGGATGCAGGCGATTCACAAACTCGTGCATCTGCTTGGTGGACGCGAGCGAGGATTCATCGAGCACATACAGGCGGCGCTCTCCGGTGTCTGGCTGCTGCCCGCGTGCAAGATGCTTTTGCAGCGTGGATGTTTCCATACCGGCATCGGCCAGCTTTTGCGCCGCGCGGGACGTGGGCGCAAAGCCTTCCACTTTGTACCCCTGCTCCTCCGCGCCTTCACGGATGACTGCCAGCGTCGTGGTCTTTCCCGCACCGGCGATGCCATCCAAACCCACCAGCTTTTCGCGGGAGATAAACACTTGTTCAACTGCCTGGTGCTGCGAGGCATTCAGTTCCGGGTGGCGGTCCTGCATCGCAATCCACACCTGGGGCGAGACAAGCATAGGGTCATTGACTCCGCGTCGGTTCCCCTCCTGCATCCGTTCAACGATCTCGCGTTCCATGCTGACCATCGCAGCGGTGGTGTACTGCTGCCCTGCGCCTGCATGATCGACCGTTCGGAATTCGCCACGCGCGGCCCGTTGCGCGAACTCTTGCCGGACGTGGGCATACGTTGTTTCACCCATGCCACGGTTGAGCGCCGCTTCCAGAATGTCGCGCCGGTCCAGCACAGCGGAACGCTCAAAGAGATGGTCGCGGGCATAGGTGACGGCCTGCTGCGCGATTCGGTCGGGTTCGTAAACGTGGCGCTGTCCACGCTCGCGCGCTTCGGCAACAACGCGGTCGGCCTGGTGTCCATATTGTGCGGCCAGTTCGCGATGCCGCGCTAACACCTCTTCCGGTGATAGCAGTTCTTTGCTGTCCCGCGTCCTGTGCGCGGCAACCTGCGCGGCTCCCGCTCCGTCTATCCCCATCTCGCGCAGATGGTCTTTGATCTGCTCGCGGCGTGGGCTGCTGGCCTCCAGATACTCTTTCGTATAGCCCTTAATCTCCGGCTGTCCGTGCTTGCCGCGCTCCAGCTCGTAGCCCAAGCCCTGTAACCGCATCGCCAGCTCGGAACGGTAAACGCTGGTGGTGACGCGCTGCGACGCGAATAGTTCCGGCGGCTGCAAGGCACGCGTTTGTCCGTTGTCGCGCTCAGTGACGTTGAAGATCACAGCATGGGTGTGGAGCTGCAGTGCGGCGTAGCCGTCCACAGGGCGGGCGGTATCGTGCTCGAAAGTAGCCGCAACGAACTTGCCTGTCGTCTCCGGCGCGTGGACGTTGCCGATCCGCGCCTGGGTGTACCGCTCCAGCTCTCCCAGAGCGACACGCACGCTCTCCCGATGCGCCTCTCTTACGCGCTCATCGCCACCGACAAGTGCGGTGAGCCTTTGCTTTTTACGGAGGCTTTTCAATGTAAGAAGTGAGGGCTGCGGCGCAAACTTTAGTGCGGCTGCTTTTTCAACCGGACGCCCGGTTGTCCATCATTCAGGAATTCGACGCCAGCCTTCTCTAGGGCCTTCTGAACCTGAGAGAGTGTTGAGGTGCGCGCGCCAACTTCTTCATCAAAGGACTCCATCCTTCGGATAGTTCCTACCGCCACACGCGAGCGCTTTGCCAGCTCAATCTGCTCCATGCCAAGCAGAGCGCGTGCAGCCCGTAATTGTCTTCCCGTGATAATCAAAACAAGGGAAAGCTAACATGCGCAACGGCATAAGCCCAAATATATGAATACTATATACAAATAGTTGATTATAATAATCAACTATGCGATTATTCTGGCCATGCGAAGCTCTCAACATTCTCCGCGCCTCCGAGGCGATTTCAGCGTTCATCTGCTCACGCAGATTGAAATCTTGCGTGGCGATATCTCTCACGAACAGCTAAGCAAGAGGCTTGGGGACGTGACGGAACGCTACCTTGCTCGATATGTTGCTGGCAAGGTTCATTTGCTGGAACGCGACTTCTATCAGCTTGCCAGAGCCCTAAGCATTTGCCCACGAGTTCTGGCCGAACAATGGGCTGCTGCGTGTGGTCTGCGAGTGCCGTTACGCCTGTCTGACAAAGAGGCGGTGGAGTGGATCAGGCATCGCGCCTACTGCCACTGGCGGCAACATTCTCGGATTGCGCGCCTGCCAGCCAATCGAGTTCCCCCTGACCCCTCTCCTATGACCATAATCCGGGAGAAGTATGCAGACATACTTCCTCACAAGACACCGCGCCTCAGTTTCGGTTCCCATGACACGCCGAAATCTACGCCTAAGGGAAGGCAGCAATTCGCGCGGGCATACAGGATGCTTGTGCAGTTCGTTTATGACGGCGAATCGCAAAGAACCATCGGAGCCATGCACGGCGTCAGTGGAGAGCGCACGAGGCAGTTGATGGTGTCGGCAGCCTACACATGGGCCAGGAAAGCAGGTATCGACCTGATTGGCGACAGGTCGGTGCCTTTCAAGAATGACGCCAAGCTGGTGAAGAACCTCTACGCAGGATTGAGATTTTGTGCGGAACGACAGTTCACCGAACTGGAAACGAGGCAATATGAGGAGCCGTGAGGAGTTCAACCGGGCTATAGGAGCAGCTCTCACTGCTTTGCGCTTAGAACGTGGTCTATCGCAGGCAGAGGTGGCGGAGGATATCAACAGCATTCCCGAAATCGACAGGCAAGAGCGGGGCACACGCGCCGTAGCTGCTTATGCCGCTCTTTCTATCATTTTGCGGAACGAGCAGGGTCTAACGCGGGAAGAGTTGGCAAAGCGTAGCCAAGTACCGTTTGAATTCGTGTGCGATCTCGAAGCGGGGAAGGGCCCTAACCCCGATTTCTATTTTCTCTACTGCCTAAGCGCCGGTTTCAATCTCCCTTTTACGGAATTCGCGCACCGGGCGGAGGAGCTATCAAATTTCCCTGATGACGTGCTTTTGGAGAACGAAGCCGACGAAGAGGGAGAGTAGCCATGAGCAGAGTACAGGTGAAGACGATTCGCCTAGAGCATAGGCACGGCGCTCTCTTCGATTACAGCGTGAAGGGAAAGAAGGTCGATCACATAAGGTTCTCTCAAGCGGAGCGCAGCGTAGTTTATGTAACCGTGGTGTTTGCTGATCGTACTGAGTGGTCCATCTCCATCGAACCTTTTTCCCTTCCTACAGCAAGGGTTTCGCACTTTATCTCCATCGAAGAGGACCCCATCGCCGAAAGCGGGCAGATGTTCTTACCGGATCACCCAGCCTCCCATCCCCAATATGAGGAGATTCAGCAACCGACGAAACAGCGAAACCCTCGGAAGAGGTCTAGGAAATGAAGCCACGGAACGATCCCGCGATGCAACGCTACACGGAGGAATACCACCGTTGTTGCGGCGCTCTGGTTCGTCAGCTTCGCACAGAAAAGGGATGGAGCATTGAGGACTTTTCAAGGGAAGCAGGAATTTCCGTTCGCTGGCTTCGGAAGTTCGAGGAAAACAAGCTAACAACGAACTATTCCATGCGCCTTCAAATGCAAATGGTTCAGGCTTTGGGTTTCGGAGTCATGGAGGTCCATCAGTTCTACAAACGCGTGGATGAAATGACGGAAGCAAGCGTAGGTCCGCCCCCTTGGCTCATAAACAACGAAAAAAGGAGGGCCTCCAAGATGGGCGATTCCGATAGAGGATCGTCCAAGGGCACTGGCAGTTTGTGACTTCCCAGGTCTGTGTCAGCGAGACTGCCGGTGCCCGCCCATTAAAATGGCTTCCTCCCATTGAACAGCAAGTTATAAATACCTCCACGACTGCTGCGCAGGCCGCGGCCAACTGAATGCTGCGGTCTCAGCAAGCCGTTAAAAGCGGCATTGTTGCCTCTTCCGCTGTCTCGCTCTCTTCCTCAAAGGTGCTGCCAAGGATGCAATCCACGGCTCTCTGCGCGTTGGCGGCGGTATGAACGATAAGGCGGTTATCCTCTTCCAGCTTTTCAATCCAGTTCTGGATGTATGCGGTGGTGTTGCGGTCGGTGTGCTCGTTGGCGATATCAGTGATAGCGCAAAGAAAAGCGGCTCCCATCTGCTCGGCACATCCTGATCGAATCTATCACCGCCCGCAGCGCACAATAATCTTTGTTCCGCTCGGAACCTGCGTTCCCGGCGCCGGGGCTTGCTCGCGCACCGTCCCGCTGCCGGTGATCTGGACCTGCAGACCCGCGGCCGCGGTCATCTCGATCACGCTGCGGATCGGCAGTCCCACCAGCGAAGGCACCTTAAGCTGTTTGCCATCATTGATAGCAACGTAGGTCGGCTTCGGCGGAGGCGGAGCGGGCGCGGCAGAGTCAACCTGCGCAGACGCGGTCGGCTGCTCATCTCCGGATTTCGCCGCTGAGCTGGAATCCGGACCCGACAGCACAGGCTGCGCGGGCGCCTGCTGCATAGCGGGTTGCTGCGACGAAGAGGCCGGCTGACGCAACGGATCGTCGGAGGGCAGATCGTTGACCGCTGCAAACAGCGCGTTCACGTCGGTCTGGTCCGCATCGGAGTCGTCCTCGCTCACCGGCTTTTCGACCTTCGCTTCCTTCAGCGGGTTCTTGGCCGGCCGCACATCGACGTCGTGCGGGACACTGAGATATTCGAGCACCTGCTGCGCGACCTCTGCGAACACGGGAGCGGAAACCGTGGTGCCGTAGTAGGAGATCCCCTTGGGGTTGTCCATCACCACCGCGATCGCGATTACCGGATTGTTGATGGGCGCGATGCCCGCAAAGGAGGCAATATGCATCGTCTTCGAATAGAGATGCGTCACCGGGTCGACCTTTTGCGCGGTACCCGTCTTGCCGCCGGAGGAGTAGCCGTTAAGCTGCGCCGGCTTGCCGGTGCCGAACAGTACCACGCCCTCCATCATCTTGCGCATCTCGGCAGCGGTCATGGTTGAAATAACGCGGTGCGCCCCCGGAGGAAGCGGATCGGCCAATTCCTCATCAGCACGAAACGGATGGGCAACCTGCGATGTAGCCGACCTTTGGCCATTGGCATCAAGTGGACTGGGCATCAGCACGTGGGGAGGCAGATAAACGCCCCCGTTGGCGATCGTAGACACCATCGACACAAGCTGGATGGGTGTCACCCCAATCTCCTGCCCTATAGCCAATGAGCCGATCGACGTCGATCCCCACCGCTTTACTGGTCGCAGCAGGCCGCGCGTCTCGCCGGGGAGTTCCGTTCCGCTGCGGCTGCCAAAGCCGAAGTCGCGAATGTACTTGTAGAAGTTGTCCGGCCCCATCTTCAGGGCGAGCTTTACCGCGGCGACGTCGCTCGAGACCTCCAGCGCCTTGTGCACGGGGATCACGTGATAGTGGTCGGCCTTGTCATCGTGGATGGTACGGCCGTTGAATGTGATAGCTCCGCCCTGGCAGTCGATCAGGTCGTCGGGATGCGTCACCTGCCGATCGAGTGCGGCCGAGTAAGTGACCAGCTTGAAAGTCGATCCGGGCTCGTAGACATCGCTCACCGCATGATCCTTCAGCAGCGCTGGCGTAGTGTGGCGGAACTGGTTGGGGTTGAACGTGGGCCGGATAGCGAGAGCCAGGATCTGTCC
>DASXLY010000298.1:0-4208 GCA_036495975.1 Occallatibacter sp.
TGCAGATGGGGATGAAAACACCCACGCCCACAATACCCTGAGTGCGGAAGCGACCGAATTCAAAGTTTTCTATCCCTTCCATCCTCTGCACGGTTCCACGCTACAGATCCAACGCCGACCGAAGCGGGGCGATGGCGCCGCGTCGGTAGCGGATCGGGCGGGCAAGCGACTAAAGATCCCGATGTGGATGCTGTCGCCGAGCAGCGCAGAAATCGGGATCCGTGAGCGGGCTGTTTTGAGCAAAGAAGCGCTTCTATCACTTTCCTCCATTCTCGAAATTCAGACACAACCTGGTCACGATAACCTTCAGCCAATCGCAGTTGATATATGCGAGGGAGGTCATCGTGGTGCAACTCGAACTGATGGGCCTGATGATCCGAGAAGCCCCAGCGGTACCCGTAAACGCGATGATTCGGGCCGATCTGGTCGATCTGATGGCACGTTGTCTGCTAGCCGTATTCCAAGCCGAAGGAGGAAGACTTGATGACAGAACTTCTTTGCAGTCCCAAGATCAAGCCCGAGCACTTGGCTCGCAAGGCGATTGTCTACTTGCGGCAATCGAGCGACAAACAAGTGCGACAGAACCTGGAGAGTCAACGACTCCAGTATGAGGTGGCCGAAAGGATCCGAAGTCTGGGATGGAGGCAGGTGGAGATCATCGACAGTGATCTTGGCTCCAGTGCCGGGATGGCTTCTGCGCGAAGGGAGGGATTTGAACGTGTGCTCAGTTCGGTGGCCCTGGGAGAAGTTGGTATCGTTGGCAGCCGCGATGCTTCCCGCCTGTCCCGCACAGACAAAGACTGGTGCCGGTTGTTGGAAGTCTGCCAGATCTTCGGGACGCTGATCGCAGACGAACAACAGATCTATGACCTGAGCTATCTTGACGACCAACTTGTCCTGGGCATCAAGGGGACGCTCAGCGTGGTTGAACTGAAGGTTCTGCGGCAACGGATGCACGCCGGCCAGGAGTCGAAAGCACGGCGCGGAGAGATGTTTAAGCGCCTGCCGGTTGGATATGTCCTCGATCCGATGGACAAGGTGGTCTTACACCCCGATCAGCGGATCTGCGAAGCCATTCGGCTGGTGTTCCTTAAGTTCCGTGAACGGTGGAGCATACGGCAGACGTTCCAGTGGTTTCGTGATCATGACATAGAACTGCCGGCGAATCCGATTCGGGGGACTCGACTGGTCTGGAAGGTTCCGACCCAGGCCTTAGTCCGCGACATCCTGGTCAACCCCTTCTATGCAGGCGCGTATGTATGGGGCAGGCGTCCGGTCGAGACCATATTGGTTGATGGCCACCTGAAGAAGCGCCAGAGTGCCTTGCGTCGGGCCGCAGACTGCCGTGTCTTTATCCGCGATCATCATGAAGGTTACATAGACTGGGCCACCTATGAAGAGAACCAACGAATAACGCGGCGCAATTCCGTAAACTGGCAGGGGGATGAATCCATGGCCGCGATTCGAGCCGGGCAGGGTCTGCTGGTTGGGCTTCTTCGCTGTGGCCACTGTGGTCGCAAACTCCATGTTCGATACTGGGGAGCTCGCGGCACACACGCGCGCTACTTGTGCAGGGGTGAATTCGACGACGGTGGAACCTATTGCATAGGATTCGGCGGGGCATCCGTAGATCGTCGCCTGAGCAAAGAACTGCTTCAGCTGATATCTCCGCTGGGGCTAGATGCCAGTCTGCGCGCTCTCGAGGAGTTGAACATCGGCGATGCAGCGCAGCGCATAGCTCTATCGAGTAAGCTCGAACAGTTGGAGTACGAAGCCAGGAAGGCCTTCGAACAATACGACTCTGTCGATGCGAGAAATCGCCTGGTTGCCAGCGAGTTGGAACGTCGCTGGAACGAGAAGCTGGAAGAAATCGCGAGGACGAAACACAAGCTCTCCGAGCTCAATGCAATGCGATATGCCTTATCCAGTGAGGAAGAAGCCCGCATTCGAGCAATGGGAGAGAACTTTTCCGCTGTATGGGAAAGCGATCAGTGTCCCCCTGAACTTAGGAAGATGATCTTTCGAACGGTACTTGAAGAGATCATCGTAAGCACTGATACGGCGAAAACAACTCTTCACCTTACCGTCCACTGGAAAGGCGGAGTGCACACTCAGCTCGAAATGCAGCGGCCACGTCCAGCCACCGATTGTGCTACCCCGATGGAAGCCCTGGATATCATCCGCCGGATGGCCGGGCGCCACGGCGATGACCAGACCGCTTCCGTCCTGAATCGTCTTGGATACTCCACTGGCAAGGCAAAGCGCTGGAATCAACTTCGTGTGGCCACTGCGCGACGAAACTACTCGATTGCCGGACAAAGGCGAGCACTCCCTGATCCCGATAGCGTCAGCCTGAATGAGGCCGCTCGAATCTGTCGAGTAAGCCACCGTACTCTCGAACGACTTGTTGAGGAAGGGTTACTGCAACGCGAGCAGTCTACTCCACGTGCTCCATGGCAGATTCGTCGTGCTGATTTGGACAGAGAACCAGTGCGGAGCATCATCGACCGACTGCGGCACACAGGCAAGCTGGTTCTACGAGGGGGATGCATGGAAAATCAGACAGCCCTATTCACTGAAAACGAAGGAGATGATAATGCCGGGCATCATGAGTGAGGGTGTTGCTGCAGGTTCTGACTCCAGGTGTGGAGGACAGCGAGCACACCGATGCGTGCACCGAGATGGCGTGTATCGGCGGCGATCTCGATCAGGGTCTCAGAAACTGCGCGAAACAGCAGCGTGTAGAAGAGCCGCTGGTTCCTGAGTGCCAGTAACGCCAATTGCTCAGGTACGGTAAAGACCACATGGGCATAGGGCACCGGCAAGAGGCTTCGAGCCTGCTTCAAGAGCCAGCGATCGCGTGCCGAGGACTGACACTTGGGACAGTGCCGGTTGCGGCACGAGTCGTAAGCGACCGTCTCATAGCTGCAGCGGTCGCATCGCTCGAGATGTGTGCCCAGTGCGGCTGTGCGGCACAGGCCGATATCGCGCAGCACCTTCCGTTGCTGGTCCGACAGTACACGGCCCCAGCGTTGAAGGAACTCTTCTTGATGAGCGTGGAAGACATCGGCCACTTCGAGCCGATGTCCTCTCATACGGTTCTGTTGCCTCCCTGAGTAGTTCGGTGGATGCGGATGGGAAGATCATCGAGCGGACTCGCCGTGGCGTGCAGTCTGGCTTCGGAAACATGCAGGTAGCGGGACGTAGTCTCGAGGTCGCGATGGCCCAGCAGCAGCTGAATGCTGCGCAGATCGGTGCCGGCATCCAGCAGATGGGTGGCGAAGGAGTGGCGCAGCACGTGCGGGCTCAGAGGCTTGGAGATCCCCAGCTTCTTGCGCAGCTTCTGACAGGCGACCCGCACCGCGTTTTGAAACAAGGGCCCGTCCGGCCGCTCTCCGGGAAAGAGCCACTCCTTGGGCTTGCGTCCTCGCCAATAGAGGCGCAGCAGTTCAAGCAGCGTGGGCGACAACATGACCTGGCGCGGGAACTTGCCCTTGCCCTCGCGGATGTGGATGATCATCCGCTTGCTGTCGATATCGGTGATCTTCAGGTCCAGTGCTTCCTGACAGCGCAGCCCGGCGCCGTAGTACAGGGCGAGCAGTGCACGGTGCTTGATGTTCGCCGTTGCATCAAGCAAGGCGCAGACTTCTTCCTGGCTCCAGACCGTGGGCAGCTTGCGGCGCACCTTGGGCTTGATGATCTCTTGATCGAACCACGTCTGCTTCAGGGTCCGCGTGTAGAGGAACTTCAGCGCCGATCTCGCGCCCTGAATCGTTCCCCAGGCCAGCTTCCGTTCGTTCAGCAGGTACAGCAGGAACGTGCGGACGTGCTCTGGGCCTAACTGATCAGGTGATCTGTGAAAGTACTTCGCGAACTCAGCAACAGTATGCGTGTAATGGCGAATCGTGCGTTCGGAAAAGTTGCGCAGCCGGAGATCTTCCTGCATGCGCTGACGTAGACGAGTCATGGACACCTCCTTGGGTGTCCAACACTCTATCCAAAGGCCACAAAAGCATAACCTCCCGCGCTAGCGGGTTAGTGCAAATCGCCAATGCACTCATCAACGGCGAAATAGATAATTAGAAAGTGGGGTATTTCCCATCGACGGGCGGCAGGTCTTCTCAGCCCTTTCAGCTTTTCAATTGCAGCTCATGAGAATTCTTCACAAACACCTTTGCCTTGCAGTGACGGAGATGCATTGGAAGGTG
>DASXLY010000299.1:0-3914 GCA_036495975.1 Occallatibacter sp.
GATGAGGACCAACGCCTCAGCAACCGAGTGGAATACTAGAAAAAGCAGCAGGAAGATGACGAAGAACACCACAGGCAAGATGAACTCAAGGCGCTTGCGCGCGCGTTGCTCCAATTCATACTCGCCCGACCACTGAAAAGAATAGCCTGCAGGCAGAGTGAGCTTGTCGTGCAGTAGTTTCTTCGCCTTGGCGACGAAACCACCATAGTCAGTGTCCTTGAGGTCGATATAGATGTAGCCGGTGAGCGCGCCGTCTTCGTCCCGTATCATTGCCGGTCCACGGCTGAAGAAAATGCGCGCCACCTGTCCGAGAGGGATCTGCGCGCCTGACGGAGTGCCGATCAGGACTCCCTGCATCTTCTCGATGTTGTCGCGGAAGTCGCGCTGGTAACGAACGTTGATGGGATAGCGCTCGCGGCCTTCAATATTCTCCGCGATGTTCTCGCCACCGATGCCGGAGGAAACTGCGGTCTGAATGTCCGCCACAGACAGACCATAGCGTGCGGCCTCTGACCGGTTGACATTGACGTTGACATAGAACCCCTGCCCGACCTTCTCCGCGAAGACCGACCGCATTTCTGGGAGCCCGGAGAGAATGCTCTGGATTTGCGACGCAAGCTGCTGGATACCATTCACGTCAGACCCCTGCACCTTGAGACCCAGAGGTGTCTTGATGCCCGTCAGCTCCATGTCTAGGCGGTTCTCGACTGGCATTGTCCAGGTATTCGAGAGGCCAGGAAATTGCAGTTTGTCGTCCATCTTCTGAATGAGCTGTTCGTAGGTCATCCCTGACGGCCACTGCTCGCGCGGCTTGAGCATGACCGTTGTGTCGTACATATCGAGTGGCGCGTTGTCCGTTGCGCTGTCGGAACGGCCAACCACTCCAAAGACGCTAGCTACCTCGGGGAAGCTGTGCAGAATCCGGTCCTGCTGCCGGAGAAGAACCTTCGCCTGCTCAATCGAAATACCCGGAAGTGCGGTAGGCATATACAAAGTCGAACCTTCAAAGAGCGGCGGCATGAATTGGCTGCCGAGCGTCGTTGCCAACGGAAGAGTTGCAATCAAGAAGATCAAGTTGACGGCAATGGTGAGCCAGCGATGGCGTAGGCACCAGCGAAGGATCGGTAGATAAATCGCCTGCGTGATACGAGAGATAGGGTTTGCCCGTTCCGGGCGCAGTTTTCCACGAATCAGCATCACCATCAAGACCGGAACCAGGGTGATTGCGAGGATCGATGAGGAGCCGACCGCCAAAGTCTTCGTCCAGGCCAGCGGACGGAACATCCGCCCTTCCTGGGCTTCGAGCAGGAAGACCGGCAGGAATGACACGACGATAATCAACAGAGAGAAGAACAACGCAGGTCCGACCTGCTTGGCCGCGTTGATGAGGATGATCTTCCGTTCCGGTTCAGATACTGGCTCTGAGCTGTTCTCCTGGCGCTCGGAGAGATGACGGTACCCGTTCTCCACCATCACAATCGAGGCATCGACGAGCACACCAATCGCCAGTGCGATACCGCCTAACGACATAATGTTCGAGGTCACTCCAAGCCAGTACATCGGAATGAAGGACACGATCACAGCGATAGGCAGGGCGAGGATGGCGATCAGTGCAGACCGGAAGTGGAAGAGAAAGAAAATGATAACGGCGCTGACGATGATCGCCTCTTCCAGTAGGTCGCGTTGCAGCGTTTTGGTTGAGGCATCAATCAGTCCGGAACGATCGTAACCCGGCATGATTTCGACCCCCGCAGGAAGCGATGGCGCAATCTCGTGGAGTTTTTGTTTGACGCCATTGATGACATTTAGCGCATTCATGCCTTGACGCATGACGATGATGCCGCCAACTGTCTCACCATCGCCATTCCACTCGGCAACTCCCTCGCGGATGTCGGGACCGAAGCTTACGGTTCCGAGATCACGCAACAACACCGGCGTTCCGTTTTTGCTGCCGACTGCAACTGTGGCGAGGTCATCAAGCGAACGCAGATAGCCGAGGCCGCGAATCATGTACTCCGCCCCACTCAAATCGAGCACTCGTCCGCCAACTTCGTTCGTGCTGGCCTCCACCCGATCAATAATTGTTGAAAGCGGAACGCCGTAAGCCAGCAGCTTATTGGGGTTGAGTTGCACCTGATATTGGCGGACGTAGCCGCCGATGCTCGCAACCTCGGCAACTCCGGGTACAGTCTCTAGTGCATAGCGCAGATGCCAGTCCTGAAGTGTGCGTAGATCAGCGAGGCTATGCCTGCCGCTCCTGTCCACGATTGCATATTCGTAGACCCAGCCTGCACCTGTTGCGTCGGGACCAATCGAGGGATGGACATTCGCAGGGAGGCGTCCGCTAATCTGTTGCAAGTATTCGGTGACGCGGGAGCGTGCCCAATAAAGGTCCGTCCCATCCTGAAAGACGACATACACATAGGAGTCTCCGAACATGGTCTGCGCGCGCACTGCTTTGACATGCGGCGCAGCCAGCAGGCTTGTCACGATGGGGTATGTCACCTGATCTTCAATGACATCGGGGGGCTGCCCCATCCAGTTCGTGTGGACAATGACCTGAACGTCGGAAATGTCCGGCAGTGCGTCCAGAGGCACATGCTGAAGGGACCAGATGCCAGCAAGCGTCAACATCAAAACGACAGCGAAGACAAGAAAGCGATTGCGCGCGCAGACTTCGATGATTTGCGACAGCATCACATGCCTCCTGTTGTGTTTAAGCGCAGCTGTTTCGAGGCGATGACCTGTCCGCCCTTCTGGGCAGTAACGGTTACCTGCCATGTACCGCCCGAACCGAGTGAACCGCTGCCTTCATAGAGACCGTTGCCCTTGTCCATCAGCGTTGCCGTCGTGTTCATCGCGGCCATGCCCATAGCCGGCATCGCTGCCATATAGAACGTGACCGTAACGGACGCATCAGTGACCGGTGCATTTCCCGGCCCGGTTAGACGCACGCGAAAGACATTGCTGCCTCTGTTGGGTGGATTGGGATCGGTCGTGAAATCAACGTTCACTCGCGCAGCGGCAGGAGCATCGCTCCTCGCTCCGGGGGGAGGCGGTACAAAAGAACCGGCTGCTGCCTGCAACTGGCTCTCGGAGTCGATCAAAAAGTTGGCCGACGTGACAACTGACAGATGCGGTTTCAGCGCTTTAAGGACGACGAAGTCGTCCCCAACACGGGGACCGACAGTGATTTCCTTCGGTTCCAGACTTCCGTTGCCGCGATTGAGAAATACCAGTTGTCGTGTGCCGGACTGAAAGACTGCGGATGCAGGCACGACAAGCTGGCGGCCCAGATTGCTCTTCACAACGACATTGACGAACATGCCCGGCTTTAACTTGAGACCAGGATTGGCGATTGCGAGACGCACGCGCACGGTGCGCGTCGCCATGTCTACCTGCGGCAGAATCTCTTCGATCTGCCCGATGAATGTGCGCCCCGGATAGGAGTCCACTGTGATAGAAACTGGATCGCTCGGCTTGAGCCGTCCAATGTCATCCTGAAAAATTTGCGCATTCACCCATACGCGCGATAGATCGGCAACTGTGTACAGCCGCGTTGATGGCTCGACGTACAGATTCGGCAAAGCATTTCGCTCTGTGATGTATCCCGAAACCGGCGAGTAGATGGTGAGATCGGTGACCGGCTTACCCGTTTCCTTCAGCTTGGCGATCTCGCCAGCCGGAACATCCCATTGCGCCAGGCGCTGCTCGGCGGCGCTCGACAGCGAGTCGGCTCCCGCAGCTACTCCATCGACTCTGCTCGATTGCAAAGTCTTCTGGTTCTGCTGTGCGAGAAGGTACTCCTGCTGCGTTGCCAGCAGATCGGGACTGTAGACGGTGAAAAGCGGCTCCCCTTTCCGCACATACTGATAAGTCGCATTCGCAAAGACCTTGCGTATGTAGCCAGGAAA
>DASXLY010000300.1:0-23853 GCA_036495975.1 Occallatibacter sp.
AAACTATCCATGCGGGGCATGGCGAGTTTGTAGGCGACGGCGGCCATGCGCAGGGCCTTGGACGGGGGAAGGCCTTTGTCTTTGGCGAGTTGGTAGGCGTGGTGCCATTCGTCCTGACAGTGGGCGGCGGCGCGGGCGGCGCGGCTGGTGCGGTCGCGCGGAACCACCCCACGGACTTGGACCTGTCCGTGGGGGCCCCGAGTGTCTTCGCGGCGTTGTTGGGCCAGGGCGATTTGGACGCGGGCGCAGACCTGGGCCGCGCCCGGGGGCGCCAAGTCAAAATGCCGGCAGATATTTGGCGCGGACCCCCGCCTACAAGCTGAACAAAGCAGGATATTTGGCTGCAGAGACCGGAATATGGGGGATTCCCGCGGTAAACGGCTTGGGATTTGGAGCAATTTTGAAACAGCGGACTTTGAAAACGGAGGTCCGCTGAGCACAACCTGCAACCGGGATTCGTGTCTAAATAAGCAGTTCGATGAAGACTCGTCTTTGCACCCTCATCCCCTGCGTGGGACTTTTTGCCTTGATACTGCCCGGGGCGTCGACCGCCTCTTCGGCACAGTCGGTAGCGTTCACCGTCAGCCAGCATGGCACCAGTGTCGGTACCGCGAGCTTCAACATCGCTGCGAGCGGATCCGGCTATCAATCCTCAAGCCTGGTACGCGTAAACATGCAGGGGCTGGCATACGCTCTTTCGAAGACGGAGGAGCTTTCCCCGTCGAGGTCGCTGCTTCATCTCCAGTTGAGCGGCACCGTCAACAACGCAGCGGTGAATGTCGCGGCGAAGCCCGATGGAGCGCAGTTCCTCATCAACATCTCCGCCAACGGCCATAGCAACACCACTCGCCTCGAGGGACACGACCGGGCGGTATTTCTGCCCGACTTCGATCCCGGCGCGCTGGAGAACCTGCTTGCGCTGGCGGCGAAGCACAACAACGGCGATCTGTGGGTGATCATTCCCAAGCAGGCGGGCTCCATTGAACCCGTGCAGCTGGCGACGTATGCGGATGAGCAGGGCACGCTCAACGGGAAACCGATCCCCGTTCATCACCTGGTCGCGACCATCCAAGGCTTGCAGACCGACCTGTTCTCCGGGCCCGACAATCAGCTTTTGCAGGCCGAACTGCCGCAAGAGGGATTTGCACTGGTGCGCGATGGGTTCGTGCTGAAGCCACCCGCGAAACCGGGCGCGCCGCCACCGGCTCCCACCGGACCTTCCACTGCGCCGGCCACCGCACCGAGCGCTCCGACACAGTAATCCCGGGCGCTTCGTCGCCGTGTCAGACCGCAATTCCGGCGGCATGTGCGGAGGCCCAGGCCCACTGGAAGTTGAACCCGCCAAGATGCCCGGTGACGTCGACTCCTTCGCCGATGAAGAACAAGCCCGGCACAGCGCGAGCCTCCATGGTCTGCGAATTCAATGCGCGGGTGTCGACGCCCCCCGCGGTCACCTCTGCTTTTTCGAAGCCCTCGGTGCCCGCCGGATGGAACTGCCAATGCCGCAGCTGGTGTTCCACTGCCTCGAGGCTTGCGTTCGACCAGCCGGACGGAGCCGCGATCTCGCCGAGGTGCGTGGCGAGCCGCTGCGGCAGCACCACCCGCAACGCATTCCTGAATCCCTGAAGATCGCGGCGTGCGCCGGTCGCGAAGAGAGGCTGCAGCAAGTTCGTGCCAGGGGTCAGCGCAGGAACCATGTCCACGGTGATGGCTTCGCCGGGACGCCAGTATGAGGATGCCTGCAGGATGGCCGGCCCGCTGAGGCCGCGGTGCGTTACCAGCATCTTTTCGCGAAACACAGGACCGCGGGCTGCCTTTGCCGTCACATCGGCGGAGATTCCCGTCAACTCCGTCCAGTTCTTCTCGGCGCCGGCGAGAACCAGGGGCACCAGCGCGGGACGAGGCTCGACGATGCGCAATCCGAATTGCCGCGCGACCTCGTAGGCCAATCCAGTCGCTCCCATTTTGGGTATGGAAAGGCCTCCGGTTGCGATCACCAGCGCGCCGGTTTTGAAATCGCCGGCCGAACCGGCGACACGGAATTCGCCGGACGCGCCCTCGACGGAGATGTTGCGCGCATTGGTGCGCAGGTCAACACGGCCGCGCTCGCACTCCGCCAGCAGCATGTCCAAGATCTGGCGAGAGGCGTGATCGCAGAATAGCTGGCCCAGCGTCTTTTCATGCCACTTGATTCCGTAGCGCTCAACCAGCTCGAGGAAATGACGCGGCTGGTAGCGCGCCAGCGCCGACTTGCAGAAGTGCGGGTTCTCAGAGAGAAAGTTGGCAGGCGTGCAATGGATGTTGGTGAAGTTGCATCGTCCGCCGCCGGAGATGAGTATCTTGCGGCCCGGTTGCGAGTTGTGCTCCAGCAGCAGAACGCGGCGATTGCGCTGCGAGGCCACGGCGGCGCACATCAGTCCGGCCGCACCGCCGCCCAGGACAATTGCATCGAACTCACGAACATCGGCTGGCACTTCATCCATTGTCGCCGGAGTGGTTACCGTGGCGTCTTCATCTTTTCGCCGATCGCATTTACACGGTCAGTGGCTTCGACCAGACTGATCTGCTGACAACTCCGCAGGCGCTGGATGGCGTCGACCTTCCGACCCTGCATGAGAAGGGCGCGGATTGCAGTTTCGTCAGCCAGTCCGGGCGAAGACTGCTCGCTCACATCGATGTGAAGGAAGTCGAAAATCTGCGATCGCAACGCATCGTATCGAGACCAATTTCCAGCGTAGACATCGGACATCGGGACCGGTGATCCCGTGGTGAGGATCGTCAATCGATAGGTGAGATTTCCGCGACTATCGCTTGATTGCGAATCGATAGTGATGCCCTTGATTTCGGCGAATGGCACCGTTCCATCCGCCGCCTTGAAGGCCCGCCGGCGATGCCACCGCACCTCCTGCCGCACTGCGTCGAAGGTGACGACCTCTCTGCGCCAGCAGATCAGAACGCAGAGGAGAAGGAAACACAAAGCAATAAACGGACCCCGTTCCTGGAGAGTCATTAGCCGATAAGCGAGCACAGCGGCCAGGCCCAGAAGGACGACCGAAAGCCAGACGAGACTGTCAACAACTACCAGTTCCTGGTTGGTCTTGCGGGCCACGTGCATGCTAAAAACTATGGCACGACTCGGCGCAAAGAATGGCAAAAATTCCGAGAAACCGGCATCCGAGCCGGGGCAATGGAACCGTCTTGATCAACGATTCGTACTGCTGGTTGCATGGAGCATCGGTTCAGTTGGTCGTGGGTTGAGTCGCAGGTTTCCGCAGCAATCGCCGAGTGGAATTTGTGTGCCACACTCGATCCATTACATCCGCCGCGATTCAGCGAAGCCGAGCAGAAGGTGCGGGAAGATGAGTATGACCGCGCGCTGCGCCTGGTTGAGGATGAGGCAAAGCGACTGCGCCGGAGACCGGAAGAGCGCATTGACGCGCAACGACGGATCGTCGCCGCGTTTCCACGGTTTGCGAAGGTCGCTCTGGGACTGGAAGAAGACGCCACACACATGCTCACCGACGGTTTCTTGCCGATCGGCACGCAGTTTGCCCAGTGGGCAAAGCGATTCGATCCCGACCTGGCGATGGCCGATACGATTCAGGCCTGCAGGAATGCATGGACCATGTGCGGGATTCAACCGCTGGTCGGCGACCGGATGCGGCTGACTCCGGCAGTTGTCGGCTACAGCCTGCTCTACCCCTACACAGACAACTATCTCGACGACGAACGAATTGCACCAGCGCGGAAGCTCGACTTCAGCATGCGCTTCCGCGACCGGCTCTGCGGCTTGCGCCTTGAGCCCGGCAACCGGCAGGAAGCGGCGGTGTGGGCCATGGTGCGTCTGATCGAAGAGCAGTTTCCGCGACGAACGTATCCCCAGGTGTATGAATGCCTCCTTGCCATTCACCAGGCGCAGGAAGACAGCCTTGCACAACTCAGGAGGAGCCGGTCGAGGGCCCCTGACCTGGTGCGCCTGAGCTTTGCCAAAGGCGGAACATCCGTTCTTGCTGATGCTTGCCTTTCGCATGGCTGTCTAAATGATGCGCAGTCCCGGTTTGCATTTCACTGGGGTGTGTTGCTGCAGCTTGGCGATGACCTGCAGGATGTTCACGAGGACATGAAGAGCGGCTCCGCCACTCTGTTCTCGCAAGCAGTTCAGCATCGAATCCCGCTCGACAGCCTGGTTCGGCAGCTTCTTGCATTCAGCGATCGCGTTGCCGACCAGGTCGATCAACTACCTGACGGCGATCCGGTACTGAAACGACTGCTGCGCGGGAGTTGGCGGTCCCTGATCCTGATGGCCGTGGCAAGGTCGCATCGCTTCTTTTCGCCGGTTTTTCTGGACGAATTGGAACGCTCGTCGCCGTTCAGGTTTGCATTTCAGCGCGACCGCCACAAACGTCTCGCCGGCAGACGCGGCCTCTACAAAGTGCTCTTCGATTCATTCCTTGCGTCGGATGCCGATCTACCCGATCTTCCCTGCCCGGAGGAATGGCTCCGATACGCAGCGAAACGTGAATGCGAGCAGAAACACGCAGTTGCCGCGGTACTTTCTCACTAATCTCCCGTTGACTATTGCCTTTGCACTCGGTTGTGATTCGCAATCGACCACGGAGTGGCTTCGCAGCCGCCTGCTATAAAGTAAATGCAGTCGCTCTTTCGCAAACATGCGCGCATAACAGATGGTAAAGTCACGCAATCGCGAGTCGAACCTGCAGCCGCCTGGTACGAAGGCGAGAGAAGGCGAGACGCCTCTCGAATCCTTCGCAGGCATCTGCTACGTACTTGTCGTGGGGTTGTTTGTACTGACCTTCCTTGGCCAGAACTTCGTCATCCCTTCCGGCTCGATGGCGAACACATTGCTGATCGGCGATCATTTGCTGGTCGATCACATTACGTTCTGTCCGGCTACGCGCTGGATGCCATTGGTGCATCATCGCGATCCGCAGCACGGAGATATTGTGGTGTTCATTCGGCCCGCTCCGGAGCCGGAGCCCGATGAGAATGGCAACCCTGTCTACCTGACCCTGGTGAAACGGCTGATTGGAATGCCGGGAGACCATATTCATCTGCACGGCGGAACGGTGTTCATCAATGGTGTGGCTCAGCCGATGCCGAAAGAGGGCATGGACACGCCACTACCTCCCTCGGATCAGCCATACGTCGATGAGTTTCCGGCAGTGCTGCCGACACCCGAAGATTCGCATGGCGCCGTGACGACGTGGGTTGTGGATATACCCAATCACATTGTGGATGGCGACATTGTTGTGCCCCCGGGCAAATACTTCATGATGGGCGATCATCGCCATGCCAGCCTGGATTCCCGGTTCTGGGGATTCGTGCCACGCGAAAACATCATGGGACGGCCACTGTTCAACTACTGGTCGTTCAAGTCTTCACAAGGCCAGCTGGAACAGAAGGGCATCGGCAACAAGCTGGCGTGGTTCGGACATGTCGCTGTGCACTTTTTCAGCGATACCCGCTGGAGCCGCACCCTGAAGCGCATGCGCTGACTGGTTCACGGCGAACCAAATTTGTCACGTACAAGAGCCATGGCGGTGTCAGTGCTTGAGATTGCGCCTTCCAGTTGCGCGTCTTCTACCGTTTGCAGCATTTCCTTGAACGCTGGTCCGGGCTTGTAGCCGGCGGCGATCAGCTCGCGGCCGGTGAGAAGGGGATGAGGGTGGACTTCTTCCTGGGGCAGGGTTTCGTAACGATCGCGTACAAAGTCGTAGATTTCGAGGTTGCGATGCGCGGCCAGGCAATCCATGCGATGCAGGGCGAGGTGCTCGGGGAAATTCTCAAGGCGGAAAAAGCGCTTGAGCGTTGAGGCTTTCATCCGCGGTGCGTCGGCGAAGCGCATGTGGTTTTCGATCAGGGCGAGAATCTGGTGGGTTTCGTCGTTGGAGAAACGAAAGCGGTGGCAAATCTCGGCTCCGATCGCGACGCCTACTTCGACATGACCATCGAAGCGGATGCGATCGGGGGCAATGCGAAATGTTGGCGGCTTGCCAACGTCGTGCAGAAGCGCACCCCAGGCCAAAGTCGCAGGACAACCAGACTCGAGTTGCGCGAGCAGCATGAGGGTGTGAATCCAGACATCCCCTTCGGGATGATATTGCGGCGGCTGCTCGACGCCCTTCATCTTCGAGACTTCTGGCAACACCTGCACGAGCAGGTCGGATTGGTCGAGCAACTCCAACGCAGGGCGCGCGTGGCCTCCTGTGAGCATCCTGGTGAGTTCATCACGGATGCGCTCGCGGCTGACTGCATGGATGCGCGCAGCGAGTTTGCGCATGGCAGCGAAAGTAACTGGTTCGACTTCGAAGTCGAAGCGCGCTGCGAACCGCACGGCACGAAGAAGGCGAAGCTGATCCTCTTCAAAGCGCTTTTCGGGGAAACCTATGGCGCGGATGATGTGAGCATCCAGGTCATCGAGCCCGCCGACGTAATCAAGCACGGCGGCGCGAAGATTTCCGGAATCGGTGAGAAGGTCGTCGGAAGGTTCACCGCCGCGCAGCGGATCCAAAAGCAGACCGTTGATGGTGAAGTCACGCCGTTGCACGTCTTCGGCTGCGGTTTTGGTGTAACGGACCTCGTTGGGATGGCGGCCGTCGGAGTAGACGCCGTCGTTGCGGAAGGTGGCAACCTCCGTAACGCATCGTTCCTCCACAGCTCCTTCTTTGCATTCGGCGTCGATCTCTGATGCGACAAGCACCACGCCGAAGTGAGCGCCGACGGCGAACGTACGCGAGAACATGCCGAGAACGATATCGGGAGTTGCCGAAGTTGCAACATCGTAGTCTTGCGGCTCGCGACCGAGCAGCAGATCGCGCACGCAGCCGCCGGCGAGATACGCTTCGTAGCCTGCGGAACGCAGGGTCATGATGACGTTTAGCGCGGCTTCGTATTGGGGTGTCGGCGTAGGCATTGATCAGTGAGAGGATGATTCGTTGCAGACGTCCTGAGGCCTACCCGTTCCTTCCCGTGTTCCGAGCGCCAGGGCCGGTTCCGCCGTTAACTCAGGTTGCGCAAATTCGCCGGCGACGAACCGCGGCCACGCCGCTGCCGCAATCATAGCGGCATTATCTGTCGACAGAGCCAGCGTCGGAAACGCGATCTGTATCCCTCGGCGTTGCGCCTCCGCAGTGAGCCGCTCACGCAGTTCCCGGTTTGCTGCCACCCCTCCGGTCACCAGGATGCGGTCGGCGTCCATCGCTTCTGCGGCGGCGAAGGTCTTCTTCATCAAATCGCCAACCACCGCATGTTGAAAGCTCGCGATCAGGTCCAGCGTTTCCTGGGGACACAGCGCCAGCGCTTCGTCCTTCGCCTTTGGTGCGCTTCCCGCAGCCAGCATCCGCGGCACGCGCGCTTCGGCTTCGGCCCGCAGCCCGTGCAGTTCCACATAGCGCAGGACCGCCGTCTTGATGCCCGAGAATGAAAACAAAAAATGCGGATCGAGCTCGGCGATTGGCGCTGACCTGGCTGCCTTGGTTCGCGGAGGCCTGCCACCCAGGTGTGCCTTGGTCTTGATCTGGGCGAACGAAAACGGAACAGCGTGCGGATCGCCGAACCGCGCCAGCGCGTCGATCCAGGGGCCGCCCGGATAGCCGAGTCCAAGCAGCTTTGCCACCTTATCGAAGGCCTCGCCTGCGGCATCGTCGAGGGTGCGCCCGATGAGCGAATAATGCCAGGTCCCATTGGCTGGCTGCGCCAGGTACAAATGCGTATGCCCTCCCGAAACAACCAGCGCGAGGGATTGCGCGTCCGGCGGATCAAGTGACTGATCTTCGGCTGCCGACTGCCTTTGCTGCAGGAGCACCGCGTGGATGTGGCCTTCCAGGTGATTCACCGCAATCAACGGTAAGCCCTGCGCAAATGCCAGGGCCTTGGCATAGGTGATGCCAACCAGCAGTGCGCCCGCAAGGCCGGGGCCGGATGTCACGGCGATAGCGTCCAGATCGGCGAGCGAGATGTTTGCCTCCGCTAGGGCCGTTCGCACCACTGGAACGATGGCACGGAGATGCTCGCGACTGGCTAGCTCAGGGACCACGCCGCCATATCGAAGATGTGTTGCGATCTGCGATGCCACCACCGACGAGAGCGTGCGCGCACCGCGTTCCACCACGGCCGCGGCGGTCTCGTCGCAGGAGGATTCAATACCGAGGATGAGACCGGAACCCATGGTCTAAGTCTAAGGTCTCTCGACTTCGGCCCAGGGACGAACCGAGGAGGGAATAAGCAACAGATCCAATTTGGCCATTTCGGGGGCTACCCCTCGATGCCATCAAATATTTCCTGTCATTGGACTTAGCCGCAGATATTTCTCAGCGATTTTCAGGGCAGATGGTCAACCCAAGTTCGGCTGAACAGGAAGAGGCTAAACCGGGGTCAGCGCACTGGTGAAGTTCCAATGATGGTCCGGGACCCCGAAGGCGCGAGTTTCGGGTGGAACGCGGCAACAAAACTCCATTCTCATCCGGAAGGTCTGAAACGGGTTCAATCGCATATGCGCGAAGAACACCTCGAGCAGTTCCCGTGGTTGGCCTTCAGTAGTGGTAAAGAAGGCCAGGCGTAATACGCCACGCCGAGCACACCAATGAAACAAGGATTCAAGAACCTCCGATAGAAGCGCTGGATTCGGCGGAGTGACGTAGATGTCTGAGAGGAGATATAGAAAAGGATTGAGACGCTCGATTGCGCAGTATGCTTTGGCTCCGCTTGACCAGGAATGGACGAGGGTAGCGACATTTCCGTCGGGGCGGTTCCAATATCGCCATGTCAGGTCGGCGACTTCTCTTCTTGGCGCCATGCCCGCACAGCTTCGTGCCTGATTCCAGAAATCTTGGAAGAAGTCAGACTGCCGAGCTTCCACAGAGTTGAATTCGGTCCATTCAAAGGCGGGCTTGATTCGCGAGGACACCATGGGCAACCATTGACGAGCGAGGCGCTCGGCAGCCGCCTCCGGGATGCGAAGCGCTCCGCGAGCGATGACCCGGGTTACCGCATCGAGGTGCTGCGATCCGCGTTCAAACTCGATCCAGTTACTGGGGCCGGTGTAGCCAAAGCCCTGACGAAGACGATGTATTCCACGACCACCGAGGGAGCAGACGGCATCGTACCGCGAATGGTATTGTTGGAGGCAGTTTTGTTCGAAGCGAAGATAAAGGAACTTGGAACGATACTCAGGCAAAAGGAATGTGTTCATCGTTTTGGCGACGAGCAGATCCCGCGATCCGAATGTGAACCTGACCGGACACAGGCCGTGGTGGCCGACAATCTTCCAGTCCCCGCCGGCTTCTCGAGCTTCGATGATCCAGCTCTCGACTGGCCCGCCCGGGCCCTCATGCCACAACCAACGCATCAACTCCAAAGATCGCTTGAAGTGCGGTTCTTTGCGTCTTCGGAACTGCAACCAGCATTCATTCAGATCGTTTTCACCGGCACGGTCAAGGCGCCGGGTACGAAATTCGGACATTTACGCCATTCTCGCATTTAGATAGGTCGCCAGATTCTGGACGGTATTGACCTTTTCAATGTCCTCATCGTTGATTTCGAGGCCCGTAGCCTGCTGAATGTGCATCACGATGTTGAATAGATCGAGCGAGTCGGCCCCGGCTTCGGTGAATGGAGTGGTATCCCGAAGCTTCTCCATATCCAGCAGCGAGTCAATGCTGACGAGAAAAGCGCGAATCTGCGCCGGTGTAACGGGACGAACGAACGTTGACTTCGCGGCTTCGGATTCTTGAATCATGTTCCTGCCTCCATTCGGTTATCGGAGCGTGGCACACGCGGAGCCGATCATTCTTTCGTTTTGAGCAACAAGGAATGCGGCGAATCCGTGGATGATGTACTGAAAGGTTACTGCAATCGAGATCGAGTCAAGAAGGGGTTCGCGTAAGTTGACCTGACAGAACCAGGCCTCCCGCGTGCCGAGAGAACTGGTCACCTTCATCAGCACCAGAAGGTGCTCAAAAGCCGTGTACCCATCTACTGGAGCGGCAAACCTTGCGGATGGAGCGACTCCGATCACAGCCTTCTCCAAGACGCTCTCATCATATGGAACGCGCCTGAGAACATTCTCGTCAGACTCCACCAGAGAGCCATGAACCTCGTTGCTTCCCAGACCGAGCGAGAACTTACCAAAGGCGTTCTCTACTGGCTCAAACGATGCGTAGACCTGCCGAGTGGACGTGGTACGCAACATCAACGACTTCACATACGCATCCGAAGCAAATCGACCCTTTGCCAACCTGGTTAAGGCCTGAAAGATATCGGCAGAATGGATGTAGTTTCTCTCGCTTCGATAGGGAAGGTCGAGTTGCACCGCGGTAAGCCGCTTATCGGGAAATACCTGAGCCACAGCCATCAACGACCCCGGTTGATATTGGATGAAATGCGCCTTACGTTAGCATGCTTCACCGGAGTTGTGAAGTGAATGTCGTGATGCTTCACATCGATGGAAGTACCGATAGTACCCGTCGTCGCAATGTGTCGATGTAACTTCATGATGCGAGACGAGCTGCTTCTTGAAATTCGTACATGCAGCGGACCTGGGCATACCGAAAGAGCGTTCGCTGGACGGGTCTTCTGGCCGAAGGCTTCTTCTCCACGGCGTGCAACAAGTCGCCCATGACTTCTTTCTCTTCTTTGCCATGCTGCATGACTTTGCGAACAACCGACATCGACTCCAAATCGATCCGCCTCGGGGCAAACCGGGAGTCCGCGGCGGAAGGTTCCTCGGGCCACGCCTCAATCATGTTCAGCACCCGCCTGGCGAAGTTCTCGGGATGATAGAGGTCGTAACAGAGTTTTCTGATCCCGGTCAGGAGTTCGGAGCGGGTCATTAGTTTGGGGATGATATTGGTATCCCACGGTGAACCGGCAACCTCGGGTCCTCCACTGACCAGTCTTCCGGCGGCCGAGATTCTGGTAAGGAGAGGAGTAGCGGCCGGGGCAACCAACGCGCCTACGCTAAAGATGGGGATCGGTGAGGCCATGGCGAACTGAAACTGGCGCTCAAAGATATCGGGGCCGTCATGGTCGAAGCCGAGGATCATGCCGCCGGTGACTGATATGCCGTGATTCACAAAGGCTCGAGCCTGCGCGACGAGATCAACCCCGACATTCTGGTTTTTCTTGCACTCTTTCAGGCTCTCCTGATTGGGACTCTCAATGCCGACGAAGACGTTGCGCATTCCCGCTTCAGCCAGCAAGCGGAGCAATTCAGGATCGCGAGCGGCGTCGATCGAGAGCTGGGTGTTGAAGGCGACCTGGCCGGCTGGACGGGCGCGGTTCCAATCTCTGAGAGCACTCAGGAGCTGCCTGGCGCGGGCTCGATTGGCCGTAAAGTTGTCGTCGGCAAGGAAAACCGTCCGGAATCCACGGTCGTACAGCATGTCGAGTTCCGAAGTGACTTGCGGTGTCGGCTTGCCACGCTGCTTGCGACCGAGATATTGGATGACGTCGCAAAACTCGCATTCAAATGGGCATCCCCGCGATGTTTGAACTGTACCGGACAAGGCGCGATCAGTCGGATACAAGTCCCAGCGTGGAAGCGGCGACAAGCTGAGGTCGGCCTTTTCGCCGAAGTATTCTTCTTTCCAGATCCCCTGTTCCAGATCGCGGAAGAACCCAGCGCCGATCTCTTCCAATTCCCCCTGGAGCAGAATGTCGCAATGTCCCCGGAACACGCCCGGATCAAGCGAAGCATAGGGTCCGCCGATGATCACGGTCTTGCCCCTGCGGCGAAATTGTGCGGCGATCTCGAGCATTCGCGGCGCCTGGGTGATCTTACCGGTGATTCCTATATAGGCTGCCGGGTGATCGAAATCGATCTGCGATATGAATTCGTCGCAAACGGAAACATCCCAGTATGGAGGTGCAATGGCGGCAACAGTTACGGTCGCCAGATCAGCCATGCCCTGCGCTGCAGGGAGCCCGTGATGTTCAAAGACCTCAGCACCGAAGTATCCCGGCATATGCGAACGGGGATTGATGAGGTAAATCGAGTTTGAGTGGGGGATAATGCTCAGATATTACCATCAGGCAATAAAAATGAGAGTACTTGTTTCATGTAGAGAACCGGATCTCCAATTACCAATGGATATTCAGGATTTGATTCACACATCGGGAGCACAAGGGACGTATCAATATTCTTTGGAGAAGGCTAACTCTCATCACCAACAACTGTTCCTGGCTGCGGCCATGAGAGATCCCATGTCCACGCCACAAGTCTCCGGGAATTCGCACGATGTGCCTTCAACGAAGTGTGATCCAGGATCGTCTCGACAGGAGCAGAGGATGTGGGGTGGGGCGTGCAGGTCAGGCGCTAGGGTTTGCGAAAGGTGAGGCAGTAGAGCTTGCCGCCGCAGATTTCGCGGGCGGCGATGTCTTTCATCTCTGAAGGAACCAGATCAATTGGGCATTGAACCTTCTCGGTGCCGGGCTCGTAGCTGTTTTTTACGACGGGTGTGCGTTGATAGTTTTCGCGAATGGTGCGCTCGGTTTCGTCAACGATGACGATCTTGGTACCCGGCTTTGCCACCCAGATCATTTCCTTGATGGCGCGGACCTTATCAGTGAAGAAATTAATTCCCCCGACATGAAAGACGCAGTCGAAGGCCTCAACCTTAAAGGGCAGCCGCTCGGCTTCGGCCTGGAAGAGGTGGGCTTTGCGGCGCCATTGGAGCAGGTTCCGCTCGCATTTGCGGAGCATTCCCCAGGAGATGTCGATGCCGTAGAAGTCGACGTCGGCGGGCAAGAGGCGCAGGTTGGCACCGGTGCCGACCGATACCTCGAGCACGCGGGCATCAGGGTTCAATTCGAGTTCGTTGACGAACTCGAGGCGGTAACTTGGCTTGCGGGTAAACCAGTGATAGAGGCGCTCGGCGATGTCGTATCCGGGAGCGATGCGGTCATAGAGGGTCTGATACTTGAGATTGGGACCGGAGACCGTGCTCACGAACAAAGGAATTCCGTCGCGGATGGGATAGATTCGGCCGGTTGCGGTATTGCGCAAGTTGCTGCCGGCCATTTCGAGGTCATAGCGAGTATCAGGGTCGCAAAGTAAAGATAAGACGCAATCTTCCATTTCAATGGGTGTCGCCCACACGCCGCCTTGCAGCAAGGATACGACGAAGATCAAGTCACCATTCCGGCCATAAAGGTAACCCGGAATCCCGCTCGTAATCCCCACTGCTACAATCGAAAAGACAAAATGGCCTCAGTTTTGACCGGAAAAATGAGCCTCCCTCCCGCAACAACGACCATGCGCCTATTCAACACCCTCTCAGGAGAAGTAGATGACCTGATTCCTTCCGATGGGAAGGAGCTGCGCATGTACGCCTGTGGGCCGACGGTTTACGACTACGGGCATATCGGCAACTTTCGCACATTTCTTGAGATTGACGTGCTGCGACGGTTTCTAAAGCTGACGGGGAAACCGTTACGCCACGTCATGAACATCACGGATGTGGATGACAAGATTATTCGCAACTCGGCGGCGGCCGGGATTCCGATCGGCGAGTACACGCCCAAATATGTGAATGCGTTTTTCGAGGACCTGGATGCGCTGAGAGTGGAGCGGCCGGAGGTGATTGCCCGGGCGACCGAGAACATCGAGCGGATGGTCGAGCTGATCCAGAAGCTGGCGGAGACGGGCGCCGCCTACCGGACGGAAGACGGGTCGTGGTATTTCCGGATCAAGTCGTTTCCGGAGTACGGGAAGTTGAGCAAGAAGGACCTGAGCGGCATGGAAGACGGCGCTCGGGTGGACGTGGACGAGTATGAGAAGGACTCGGCACGGGACTTTGCACTTTGGAAAGCGGCCAAACCGGGCGAGACGTCGTGGGAGACTCCGATTGGGCGAGGCCGGCCGGGATGGCATATCGAGTGCTCGGCAATGTCGATGAAGTTCCTGGGCGACAGCTTCGATCTGCATGCCGGGGGCGAAGACCTGATGTTTCCGCACCACGAGAATGAGATTGCACAGAGCGAGAGCGTAACTCATCAGCCGCTGGCGCGGCACTGGATGCATGTGCGATTTCTGCTGGTGGACGGCAAGAAGATGTCGAAGAGCGAGGGGAACTTCTTTACGCTGCGCGACCTGCTGCTGAAGGGGTACAAGGCTTCGGCGATCCGGCTGGCATTGATCTCGGTTCCTTATCGGCATCAACTGAACTTCACGTTTGATGGGCTTGTGGATGCGACGGCGGCAATCGACCGGCTGCGGACCTTCAATGACCGGCTGGCAAAGGGTGCGTTTCCCGCGGGAGAGAACGCTGAAGTGCAGGCGGCGGCTAAGAAGGCCCGTGAAGATTACTTCGCGGCGCTGGCCAACGATCTGAACACCGCCGAGGCGAGGGCACCGATCTTTGAACTGGTACGTCTGTCAAATACGGCCATGGACCAAGGCAAGTTCCACCAGGACGATCGGGAAGCAGTGAAGGCTGTACTGGCGGATTTTGATGCGGTGTTTGCGGTGATCGAGGATCGCGACACGGGTCCGACGCAGAGCGCAGTGGAATGGGCGAAACAGGAAGGGCGCGAGGCTGATATAGCGCCGGAGTTGCTGGCCCAGGTTTCGCTGACGGACGAGGCGATCAATACCCTGCTGGCGGAGCGTGACCAGGCGAAGAAACGGCGGGATTTCGCACGCGCCGATCAGATCAGAAAAGAGCTGACGGATAAAGGCATCATTATTGAGGATTCGAAAGACGGAGTACGCTGGAAGCGGAAATGACGCTGCCTAGAGATCTACGTCATCCCGGAGGTCATGCCCCCATGGAAGCGAATGAAGTACAGGAGTTGAAGGAGCACGCCGAGCACGGGCAGGAGTCGGAGCTGCGGCCTGTCGCGTTCACCATGAGCCTGGTGGCGGTGCTGGTGGCGGTGACGACAGTGCTGGGGCATCGCACGCATACTGAGGCGGTGTTGCAGCAAAATCGCGCGACAGACCAGTGGAATGAATACCAGGCGAAGAAGATTCGTTCCTATAACACCAGCCTCGCCGGGGATCTGTTGAGCACGGTCACGATCGCCGATAAGGACAAGGCGGAAAAGATCGCAAAGGCCTGGGCTGACCACCAGGCGAAGTGGAACGACGATCTGAAGGAAGACCAGGAGAAGGCAAAGACATTGGAAGAGAATGTGGAGAGCGCGGAGGCACGCGCGTCTCGCTTTGATCTCTCTGAGGCTCTCCTGGAGATTGGGTTGGTGATCACGTCGGTTACGCTGCTGACCCGAAGCCGCATCTACTGGTATCTCGGCATCCTCTTCTCAATCGGCGGCATTCTTTCCGCGCTGTCGGTGTTGCTGCTGAAGTAGTGGCAGAATCCGCGTTGAACAACGCGTGGTAGACTTGGCGCGAAATGAAACTCCGCAATCTTATCTTCCTGGTTGTTGCTGTTTACTGTGTGTCGCTGGTGGGGCAGGAACAGGCTGCTCCAGCTGCGCCGACTCCCGAATCGTTTGGCTTTTCGTACCGATTTCCCATGGGATGGGAGGCGATTGATGCGCAGTCGACCTTGCCGGAGGTAAAACAGCGGCAGACGGCGAACGCGAAGACCGACGAGGAGAAGAAAGAGATCGCGTGCATTCAGATCCCGCTCAGCGCGCGGAAGGGCGCGCCGCCGTCGTTCCTGGCGGCAATGGCGCTGCCGTTTGACTGCTTTGGCCAGATCATGACGGAGAAGGACCTGGCAGGATTTGCCGAAGGGGCGTCAGAGGGCCCGAGGGCGATTTTCGATTTCAGCGATCCAGCCTATGGGGAATACAACCTCGGCAAACATCACATGTGGGTGGAGCGTGCGAAAGGCAGTCCCAAGGGTCATCCAGAGATGCCGTACACGCTGGAGATCGCATGCAGCCTTCTTCAGAAGTCAGCAGTGTGCTGGATGGCGGTTGCGGGCGACGAGCAGACCCTGAAGGGTTTTGAGGGAAATGCCGTGACTCTGGATGGGGATTTCTTTGCGGAACTGGTACCCGCGACGGCATTTGCGAAGAAGCCGGCTTCGTAGCGGCGCCATCCTTAGTGGCCCGGTGATTTCGCTTTTACCTGTGCGGTGGTGAGCAGGACGACAGCGATGACAACGCCGGCCATGCCGGCGAACTCAGCCGGTTCGGGGCGCTCGTGCAGGACAAGTATCCCGAGCAGCACCGCGACCATTGGATTGACATAGGAATAGGAAGCAACTTTCGCGACGGGGACATGCTCGAGCAAGTAGATGAAACCTGTATAGCCGAGCAATGAACCGCCTGTGATGAGCCACGCGAGAGATCCGATAGCGGGGCGATCGAGGTGGAACTTCGGCCACTGCCCAAGCAACGATCCGAGTGCACTATTGAAGACTCCAGCAAAGATCATCTGCCAGGAAGCAGCGACGAAGCTGTTGACGGGAAGCTTTGTGCGGCGCGAGAGGATGCTGCCGATTGTCCAAACCAGTGCGCCGGCGAGCAGAGCCAAGATGGCGAGGAGCACGGCACGATTGCCGGCAAGACCCACGCGCAGTGATGGCCACAGGAGCATCGTGAGGCCGGCAAAGCCTATCGCAATGCCAAGCCATCCGCGAACCGGCATGGGTTCGCCGCCCGGCAAGAACATCTCGATAAGCGCGACGTAGAGAGGCGTGACAGCAAGGATGATGGAGGATAGTCCGCTGGGCAGGGTTTCCTCCGCGTAGACGAGGCCGAGGTTGCCGCAACCGAGGAGCAGAAGGCCGATGAACGCCAACATCAGCATGGTCTTCCCGGGGAAGATGAGACGCAACTTGCGCCAACGGCACCAGCCAAGCAGAATTACACCGGCAATGGTGAAGCGGACTCCCGTGAGGAGGAGCGCAGGCATCTCGGCAGCGCCGATACGGATAGCTGTGTAGGTGGATCCCCAGAAGAAATAAACGCTGGCAAAGGCGAGGACGATGGAAAAGCGGCTCGCGGGCAGGCTGACAGGCGGAACGGCTTTTGCATCGGAAGAAGCCATGGAGCTTGTCTTCCATCGTAGCGTGCGCCGCTCTGACAGCGATCAGCTGACGTGGACGACGGGGCGGTGCGCGATGTCGGGAACGGCTTTGCGCAGGACTTCGTGCGTGAGCGGAGCGGCATCGCCTTCTCCAAGGAAAAGGAAACGGAAGATGTTCGCGACCGGGTTTCCTTCTTTCCATTTGAAATAGATATGCGGGACGCGGCCGGTGAGGTGCTCGGCGTGGATGAGCAGCGCCGCAATCGAGTTTGACACCATGGGACTTCGGGCATAGAGGATGCAGTGGTTGCCGAGGCGCTGGGCTTCGACATGCAGACGCTGATTGAACTCGGAGGCGTCAGTGCGAGCCACCTCGAGGAAGACGATAGGCGCATGGGGTGGAAGGCCGTGGAACTCGCGGACGAGGGCTTCGGTTCTGTCGAGATCTTCAGCGGTGGTGTTTTCCCTGGGCCGGCGAGCGATGATGCGGAGGGGCTGATCGCCGCTATCGACGATGAAGGATCGAGCTTCGGCAGAGAGATCGATACCGGTGATACGGAGCTCGGTGGAGCGCGTGGCCCGGGAGACGAAGGAGACAAACAGGATGGTCGCGATGAAGAAGCAGGAGATCTTCAGGCCTTCGGGGCGCTCACGAATGTTCATTGCCGTGGTGTAGATGAAGATTGCGGCAATGAGCAGGAATGGCCATCTTGCCGGCGAGCGCCATTCGTTGATGGTGACGGCGCACGCAGCCGATGTGATGAGAACGAGCACGCCAGTGGCGTAGGCTCCGCCTTGCGCGTCCACGTTGGCGTGGAATCGGATGGTGACGAAGAAGGCTACGCCGACGAAGACAAGGACCAGCGGACGCGCGGCGCGTGCCCACTCGGGGGCCATGCCGAATCGGGGCAGGTAGCGCGGGATCAGGTTGAGCAGTCCGGCCATGGCGGATGCTCCTGCAAACGCGAGGATGAGGATGGTGCTGACGTCGTAAGCGGATCCAAATGCGCTGCCGAAGTACTGATGGGCGAGATAGGCCATCGCGCGGCCATTGGCTTCTCCTCCGTCGGCAAAGGCTTGCGGAGGAATGAGGACCGTGGTGACGAAGCTGGTGCCGATGAGAAAGACGCTCATGATGCCGGCGGCGGTGATGAGGAGTTTTTGGGTGTTGCGGATGCGCGCTTGGAGGTCGGCGCCGGAGATCAGGGGCATGACGGCAACTCCGGTTTCGAAGCCGGAGAGTCCAAGGGCGAGACGCGGGAACAGCAGCAGACAGATCGCAATGATGCCGAACCAGTTGGGGTGTTGCGTGAAAACCGCCGCTTTCCAGTGATCAATCAATTGAGGATGGTGAGCAAGTTGGATGATGGCCCGGACAGTCACGATGGAATTCAGAAGCAGATAAACAGCGACCAGAACGACGGCAATTTGGATGGCTTCGCGAAATCCCTTGAGGAAGATGATGCCAAGGATAGCGAGGAGCAGCAGGGTCACGAACATCTGGCTGGCGAGCCAGCGTGGTGCAAAGGGGTTGTGAACGAAGTGCGCCGCGGCGTCAGCAGCGGAGAGCGTCATGGTGATGACGAAGTCGGTGGTGGCAAAACCGAGCAGGGCAAGAACGAAGACTTTGCCGCTCCACTCGGGGAAGAGGCGCTCGAGCATGGCAATGCTGCCCTGGCCGTTGGGGCTGGCCTTGGCCACACGGGCATAGAGCGGCAGAGCGGCAAAAAGGGTGATCATGACGAGAACCAGGGTGGCGATCGGAGAGAGGACGCCGGCGGCAAGGAAGGCGATACCGGGCTGATATCCGAGGGTGGAGAAGTAATCGACGCCGGTGAGGCACATGACACTCCACCAGGGGTGGACAGGCTCCGCGGCGCCGTGCACGCCCTTGGGAAGCTTGAGGTCGGCCAGGAGCCAATCGCTTAAACCCAGCTTAGTCATTCAGATCGGATACCCTCAATTGCAGTGTAGCCAATTGGCTTGGATGCTCCTTCTTCAAGTTGAACGAGAGCTACAAAGTGGATCGAGAAAAGCCAGGGGGCAAGGCTGCTGACCGGGAATAGATGCCAGCCCGGGTTAGCGCGTGCTATCCTGCCGCTAGCAGGGCTTCCCATGGAACGGCATATCTCCAGCGCATTGCAACTGATACCGGCGACGAAACGCTGGTCCCGGATGCGTGCGCGGTGCATTTGCCCACGACGCTATCTGCGCGTTCTGCCCATCCGCACACGACCTAGTCTCTTCGGCGGCGATTAGTTCCTGACCGCCGAAGGCCCTCGCCTGCTCATGCGGATCCACCCGGCTCCGCGGAACGGAAACGCCCTTTCCACAAGGGCGCGCGGCTCCGACCCATCCGAGGCTGCGCAAAACGAATCTGACGAGGAGACTAGAAATGAACAAGCAGGAATTGCACGCCAAGTTTGGACCCAAGCTGATTGGAGCAGTGCCCGGACCGAAAGCGACAGCGGCGGTAGAAGCCGATGGCCGACTGATTTCGCCCAGCTATACGCGGTCGTATCCGCTGGTGGCGAAGCGTGGTCGAGGCACACGCGTGGAAGACGTGGATGGAAACGAATTTTTGGATTTCGCAGCCGGTATCGCCGTGACTTCGACCGGTCATTGCCATCCTGAGGTTGTCGCGGCGATCCAGAAGCAGGCTGCCGAACTGATTCACATCTCGGGCACGGACTTCTATAACGAGCCGCTGACAGATCTTGCGAAGAAGCTATCGGCGATTGCACCGATGCGTGGGCCACATCGCGTGTTTTATGGGAACTCGGGTGCCGAGGCGATTGAATGCGCGATGAAGCTGGCGCGGTATCACACGGGGCGGCAACACATTATTGCGTTTCTCGGGGCGTTCCACGGACGCACCATGGGAGCTCTGTCGCTGACTGCTTCGAAGCCGCAACAGAAGCGGCGATTTGCACCACTGGTTCCCGGCGTGACGCACGTGCGCTATCCGTATGCGTATCGCGGATGTACGGGCGGACCGCAGGAAGAGGAAGCTTTCGCGCTGGGGTGCGCGCGATACATCGAAGAGAAGCTGTTCAAGACGATTCTGCCGCCGGAAGAGGTTGCCGCGATATTTGTGGAGCCGATCCAGGGCGAGGGCGGATATGTGGTTGCGCCGGATAACTTCCTTCGCGAACTGCGCGCGATTTGCGACAAGTACGGAATTCTGCTGGTTGCGGATGAGGTGCAGTCGGGCGCGGGACGAACGGGCAAGTGGTGGGCAATTCAGCACTCGGGAGTGGAGCCGGATATCGTCTGCATGGCCAAGGGCATTGCGAGCGGCATGCCTCTGGGCGTCTGCATGAGCAAGGCCGAGATCATGGACTGGGTTCCCGGTTCGCATGCTTCGACGTTCGGGGGGAATCCGGTTTCGATTGCAGCATCACTGGCGACGGTCGACATTCTGGAGCGCGAGGCGATCACGAATGCGGCGAAGGTTGGCGCAAAGATGCTGGATCGCCTGCACGGATGGAAGAAGACGCACGCGCTGGTTGGCGACGTGCGTGGGCGCGGATTGATGATCGGCGTCGAACTCGTGAAGAACAAGGAGACGCGCGAGCCGGCTGCCGAGCTGCGGAATCGCGTGGAGATGCTGGCATTTGAGAAGGGCTTGATGATTCTCGGATGCGGCGAGACATCGATCCGGTTGTGCCCGGCATTGATCGTGACCGAGGAAGAAGCGACGGTTGCGCTGGACATCCTGGAAGAGGTGCTGACGCAGGTGGAGAAGGAGTTTGCATCTACACGGGAACTGGAACGCGTGGGCGCATAAGCCAGTTGGGATCTTGGGTAAGGGGGCCGAGGCGAAAGCTTTGGCCCTTTCCTTTTTTTCAGACTTTTCTTTTGCAATGCGGCCGGAGCCTCCTATACTCGGTTGGCGGTCTCGACCGCGAACCAAGGAGGGCGACATGGGCATTCTTGATTCTGTTACAGAGATGGCGAGCGGTCTTTCCGGCGGTAGCGAACATGCGGCCGTTGCGGGCGGACTGATGCAGGAACTGGGTGGCGCAGGCGGAGTAGCTGGGCTGATCCAGACTTTTCATCAGAACGGCGCAGGCGGTCTTGTTCAGCAGTTCGCGAGCGGGCAGACGCAAGGCGTGGCTCCAAATGCGATTGAACAGGCGCTTGCAGGTTCTGGATTGATCGACGGGATTGCACAACGGACCGGGATGTCGGCTGATGCAGTGAGGTCGAGCCTTGCGACCGTTGTTCCGATGTTGATCAATCATGTGACGGCGAATGGCCATGTGACGACGGACGGACAACCGACGGGCAACCCTGCACCTGATGCCGGAAGCCTGATCCAGTCCGTTCTCGGGAAGATCCTCTAACTTGCGCCTATTCTCCGTTGGGCCGAGAATAGTTAGCAATGAATCTGACAACGATTCGGATCGATTGGCTAGAGCGGACGCTCGCCAGCTTGAACCGTGTCGCGCGCAGACGCGGACGAAATGCGATGCCGGCGCACCTGACCGTCGGGATCGATGGCGAGGATGCTGTTTTCTTCTACCTGATGCGGAAAGGCTATACCGTCGTGGCACGGCGATGGTCCTCAGGCGAAGCGCCGGGTGATGTAGACCTGATCGCATGGGAGGGATCGATGTTGTGCTTCATCGAGGTGAAGACGCGCACCGCGCACGATATGACTCCGGCAGAGGCTGCGGTCGACGACCACAAGCGCAACGTTCTGCGCAGGCTGGCACGGCGGTATGTTCGGCAACTGAATCAGAAGGCAGCGCCGCCCGTTCGATTTGATGTGGTGAGCGTGTACCTGGTGCCGGGGCAGGAGAGAGAGTTTCAGCACTTTGAGGGATCATTTGGGTGGGACGAGGGATGGGAATCGCTCAGGGGCTAAAAGTCCCAGACTCAAATGGGGCTGCTTTGCGCCACGACTGAAGTCGTGCCCTGACACTTCGTGCCTGCGCTAAAGCCTTGCCTAGTTACTGACAAAAGTGCATTCAGCCCTTGGCGTCTTCGAATTCTTCGTGCCAAGCCATCTGAATGGCTTCGAGCCTTGCCTCGTTGGATTTGGATGGATCGTCGGCAAAGCTCTCGAGTTCCGTGACGTAACGGTGCAAGTCAGTGAAGCGCACCGTGAGCGGATCGATATCGGGATACTTCTCCTGAAGTTGAATGCCTATTTCTTCGGCGTCGGTCCACATGATTTCGCGGGGCATTGCTTCTCCTCTTTTTGTCAGTGCGACGGATTTAATTGGGGAAGACATCCCTCCCAGGTCTCAGAATCGAGACCTGGGGCACCCAGTTCATTGACTTGATTGAGTGATGCGCAACTACTTGTTATCGGCCAGCGCCAGCGGCTTGCCTTCGGAGACGTAATTGCGGTTCCATTTGGGAATCTCGACGACGTAGCTGCCGGGTTTGGTGATGACGGCCTGGCAGCCGAGGCGCGAGTTGAGTTGTTGATCGGCAGCCATGTCGAGGCGATCGAGTTCGTCGTCGTCAGCTTCACTAATACCGGGCGCGCCTTCCTTTACCCAGATGTGGCAGGTGGTACAGGCGCAGGAGCCACCACAGGCGTGATCGAGAAAGATGTTGAAGTTCTCGGCAACATCGAGGAACGACATCGGCTTGCCGTGGTGGTCGTAGGGCATGGTGCCGTATTCAAATTCGACGGTCTTGCCTTCAGGCATGAAAGTGATGCGGACGAGTTTGTCAGGAGGGATGTTGGTGGTGTTCGCGTGGGTCATTGTTTTTTCCTTCAGTTGCTATCCGGCGACTTTGGGCAGGGGGCTAAAGCCCGATACTTTAAGGCCGCTTTCGGCACGACTGAAGTCGTGCCCTGTTACAAACCAAACTGCAAATTGAAACTGCCTATACTACTTGAATTCTGCTCTGGCCATAGGGTGCGGAGCAGTAACGTTTTCGTCCAGTTCCTCGCCGGCGGCATCCATGGTTTTGCCTCGGATGGCAGACGTTACGGCCGCATCCATCATCAACTCGGCGAGGCGATGCGTGGTGCGGTCGAGGGCGAGCGTTGCTTCGCGGATTGCGTTGAGGTCGTTGCCGGAATTTGCAGCGGCGAGCCGGTCACGGGCCGCATCAATGGCGGCGATCTCTTCGCCACGCAACTGGCCCCACGCGGAATTGGTCCGCGCCCGTTCAACCTTGGTGAGGATCGACTCGGCTTCGTTGCGGGCTTCGATCAGGAGACGCCGGGCGAAGTCTTCCTCAGCATGATCGAAGGAGTCGAGAATCATGCCTTCCACTTGTTCGTCGGTCAGGCCATAGGTCGGCTTGACTTCAATCTGCGCCTGTTTGCCCGAGCGCTGTTCGCGCGCTGAGACCTGCAGGATGCCGTCGGCGTCGATGAGGAACCTGACCTCGATGCGGGGCAGGCCGGCGCTCATTGGCGGAATGCCTTTGAGATCGAAACGGGCCAAAGACCGGCAGTCGGCAGCGAGTTCGCGCTCGCCCTGCACGACGTGGATGGCGACATTTGACTGGCCGTCCACGCCGGTGGTGAAGTGCTCGGTGGCCGAGGCCGGAATGGTCGAGTTGCGCTGGATGATTTTCGCGACGGTGCCGCCGAGAGCTTCGATGCCCAGCGAAAGCGGTGTGACGTCAAGCAGCAGCAGCTCTTCGGTCGTTTTCGACGCTCCGGCCAGAATGTCGGCCTGCACGGCTGCGCCGAGCGCGACTACTTCGTCGGGATTCAATTCGATGTGGGGCTTCTTGCCGCGCGCGGCGAGATGGAAGAGATCGTCAACGAGCCTGCGGACGGCGGGGATTCGCGTGGAACCGCCGACGAGGACCACTTCATCGATCTGCTCGGCGGTGATGCCGGCATCGGCGATGGCCTGCTTGCAGGGTCCAATGGTGCGGTTGAGCACGGGCTCGATTAACTGCTCGAA
>DASXLY010000301.1:0-28384 GCA_036495975.1 Occallatibacter sp.
TCGAGAACGAAGAGGACACCCAAGCATGAGCGGAATCCCGTCAGACCAGGTCCTAGCCATCCTGCGCCTCAAACAGTGGGCCGTAGATCGCGCCGCACTCAAGACCGCCAGGGCAGTCAACATTCAGCACACCGGATGGCGCGAACTGATCATTAGGCCGAAGCCCCTTCCCACACTCCGCGCATCTCGCCTCGCTTAGTTGCCGATTCATATTAGAGATTCTAGCTTGGGAGGAATTTCACAACCAAAAGACCATAGACAAGTCGCGAACGGCACCCGCAGACGTTTTGGGCCGCCGATCACACCATCGCAGCATGATCGAGTTCGCAACGGAGAAGCGTGCGGCAATGGCGGATGAAATCGTAGGCGCCAGCCTGCGGCAGCTGCTCAACCAGCGCGTGGCTCTTCTCCCATGCACCCCTTTGCTTCCTCAAGGTCGCCTTCAATCCAGTGCTTTGCTCCGTACTTTCCCGCCCTGCCGAGGAAGGTCGGCCCAAAATGAAGCCGGGCCGAGAGCCTGAGCTATTCGCTGCCGCTCACCGTATCGACGCGAAGATGGCTGAAAGCATCGGCGGGGATGTCGGTGAGGGGGAGGGAGGGGCCTTCCCATAGGACTCTAAGAGAATCGTCACTGATGGAGTGCAGGCCTTCAACGTGCAATGTGTGTGGGCCGGCGCGAAGGCCGATGGAGCCGTGGTCGTAGCGCACCGCGAATCCGGGAGATCCGCAGACCTGCGGAAACGGAGGGCCGGTTTTGGCGATCTGGATGCCATCGATGACCAGGCGTGCGCCATCGCGCGACATGACGTGGAAGGTGTATCCGCCGTCCGCGGGAATGTCGACGAAACCATCCCATGCGGCGGCGTAGCGGGTGTAGCTCTGGGGATCGGCGCGGAGATTCGGGGAGCTGCCGGCGGCGGCAGGAGATTCCGTGCTCAGATCAGGCAACTCGGTCCAGGTGCCGGCGTAGACATGCCACACGAGGCCAGGCGTGACGGGGCCGGCGACCCGGGTTGACTCGTGCCATTTGGCAACCGCGACGACGCCCTGGGCCGACCAATCCTCGCGCAACTGGTTGTCCTCTGCACGCAACAGAACCCGGAATCGGCCCGCGCCATTGAGACCGTCGAGGGCTGTACCGAGCGCATCAGGGAACTTGTGCTTCACCCTGCGGCCGTGGGCCGTGGTTCCATCGCCGAAGAGCCAGGTGTAGCTGGAGTGAGGCGAGGAGTCGGCGGTAAAGGTGATGTTGTCGCCGGGGCCGAAGATCGGCGGATCGACGGTAAAGCGCGCCACCGGTCCGGTGGGAGCAGGGAATTTCGGCGGAGCGGCGCCCCCTGAGGTAATCAGCTGCAACTCGGCTTCGTTGGTGGCGCGGTTCTGGTCGTACTTCACGTTGTCGAAGGTCACGCCAGTTACATTGCCGATGATGGTGGAGGTTGCGAGGGGCGGCTGATCGAGGGCCCAGATGTTTTTGAAGGTCACTCCGTGAACGGACGGTTCCTCCTGCTCGATCTGGACGAGCGAATACCAGTTATCGAGCCAGAGGTTTTCGAAGTTGTAGTTGGAGTGATCGCCTTTGGCGCCGTTCGCCCCCCACAGGCCGAGCACACCGAAGGTCTGGCCGCAGGCGCCGATGCCGCCATGAAGAATGTCGGAGTCGCGCAATGTGAAATTGCGCGAGTTGAAGATCTTGCGCGGCCACGCGACCCGGACGATGTTGGAGATGCTCGTGGACAGCTCACTGTTCTCGACGGTGATGTTCTGGACGTCGTGCCCGGGTCGCAGCATGTCGGCATCGGTGTAGCCATCCCAGTTGCCTTCCATGGCTAAATCATCGTCAGACGCGCGCAGGAAGGCATCGCGAACCAGCGCGTCACCGCCCCCGAGCCAGTCCATGCCATCCTGGTTGGCGTTTCCTGGATTGCCGCCGATCACGCGAATGTCGTTGTAGATGAAGCCGGTGGTGTCTTTCATCTGGATCGACCAGGTGCGGGCGCGAACGATGCAGGTGAGCCCGCTGATTTCGACGTCGTGTGCTTCGAGCGCGCCGATGCAATGCCAGTCGGGCTTTTGCATCCAACCCTGGTCGGAGTTGGGATCCTGCGTGCCTTCGTAGACGATGGTGCCGCGGCCCAGGACCTTGACGCCGGTGACTTTCCAGAGATTCAGGCTGCCGTAGAAGTATGAGCCGGGAGCGAGATAGTAGGTGTCGCCGCTTTTGGGGTTCAGGCTCTGGTGGTACACGCCCGGTGGATAGAAATGAAATGAGGGATTGGCCGAATTGGGCGCGGCGGCAGGCGGCTCTCCCGCAAAGACGAAGAGCATCGTGGCGTGATTGAGAAAGTCGCCGGGGCGCGAGATGGAAAGCTTTTGTGGCCCCTGGATTTTGAAGCGAATGGTCTGGCCGTCACGCACGGGACGAATGCCCAATCGCCACGGTTCGATATCGACGCCCTGATCCCAGAAGCCCGGTTGAGTTGCCGTGACCGCGACGGTAACCGCGCCTGTGACGTCGAAGTTCACGAAGTCGTAGCTTGCCGCGGCGTGCGCAACGTCTACGGGCTGATCATTTACGGTGACGGTGAATGCGGTTGAGCGCAGTTCAGGCGGAACGGGGACAGGCTGGACGCGAGGGGCGGCACTGGCCGCACCGGTAAGCGCAAGCACAGCCGCGACGAACACACCAATAGCACGCAAGAAGCGAAGACCTGAACGCAAAGTGGATTCCAGTCCAATGTAGCACCGTGGCGGCTGGTTCGCCTGCCCGTACAAACGGATCGAGATTACCAGCGGATACTGGTATGGGGAGAGGTCATGTTGCTGCGCATTGTTCTTCGTCGGTTCCCTTCGTGGATTCCTGCCCTTTTCGTACTTTTGTTTGCGCTTGGAGAACCAGCCGCCTCACACGCCGCACGTGGGCACGCCGTTTCCATCGACAGTTCGCTCACGGTGGTGGAGAGTGAAAGCGAGCCGGCGCCGGTACGTCGCGCAACGGAGGACCTGTTGCATGATTTCGCGCGGGTGTTCGGGCAGACGCCGTCGCTGGCCAATCACATGGAGGGTGCCGGACAGATCGCAATCCTGATTTCGGGTCCGACCCCACCGTATGCGGGAATCCGCTGCACCGTCCCGACCGGAACAGAGTCGTTCGCTTTCTCTCTAGTTCATCTCGCTGGCCACCAGCAGGTGCGCGACGTGATCTGCCTGACCGGCGCGGACATGCGCGGGACGATCTACGCGATCTACCAGTTCTCGCAAACTGTGCTGGGCGTCGATCCGATGTACCTGTGGACCGACAACCAGCCACAGAAACGAAGTGCGATTACGCTGCCGGCGGATTTTGCGAAGACGTATCCGGGCCCGGTGTTTCGCTATCGTGGGTTCTTTATCAATGACGAAGATCTGCTGAGCGGGTGGCGTCCGGCGGCCCGGGCTGAGCATTCGGGCATTTCGATGGAGGTATGGGACAACATCTTCGAAACGACGCTGCGACTGAAGGGCAACATGATTGTGCCGGGCACATGGATATTTCCTGACGATGCGCAGGTGGAGGCTGCTTCGAGGCGCGGGCTGATCATCAATCAGCATCATGCGATTCCATTGGGCGTGAATGTGGCGCGCTGGCCAAAGGATGTGCCGTACAACTTCTCCACGCATCCCGAGATTCTGGAGCGGGCGTGGACCAACGCGGTGGCGATGTACAAGCCGGATGAGGAGATTCTGTGGAGCGTGGGGCTGCGGGGATTGTCTGACTCGAGCTACGCAGCGCTCGATCCCAGTGTCCGCGACAACGATGAGCTGCTGGGCAAGCGTATCAGCGATGCCACCGCGGAACAGATAAAGATTGTGCGCGCGAAGTATCCCAAAGCGCAGTTTGTCACCGATCTTTGGCAGGAGGGTGCGCGCCTGATGCAGAAGGGCTATCTGCACATTCCGCCGGAGGTGACGCTGGTGTGGGCGGATACCGGGTACGGCGATATGCAGGATGGCGGGAAGGTCGGGGCTGGGCAGGGGATGTACTTCCACGTGGCGATGATGAACTTCAATGCGAACCAGCTGTCGGAGATGGTTCCCGTCTCTGTGATCCACGAGGAACTGGGACGATACGTGAAGGCGGGTGCGACGGCGTACATGCTGGTGAACACCAGCGATATTCGTCCGGTGGCAATGACCACGCGGGCAGTGATGGAGACGGCCTGGGGTGGAGCGCCTGCGGAGGAGAATGCCGATGCTGCGTTCTACCGCCGCTGGGCAAGCGAGGAGTTCGGGGCCAAGTCGGCGGATGCGGTTGGCGCGGTGTACAAAGAGTACTTTGCAGCGCCCTCGATGCGGAACTCGCAGACGCTGCCGGGACTCACCAGCGCAGGAAATGCGCCGCCGCAGCCGCCGCGATTGAGCAATGTTCCTCGCGAGAACGGAGACCAGCATTACCACACGGAGATTCGGCGGATTCTCCTGGACCGGCTGAGCGAGGGAGAGGTGGCCAGCATTCCCAGCCAGTCGCCGAAGTGGACGCCGCCGCGATTGGTGCCGGCGCTGAACGCGGATCAACAGAAGGCTCTGCTGAAGCGCGATATCGAAGCGTGCGAAGAAGCACAGCCGCGCTGGAACGCTGTCTGGCAGCACGCAGTGGCCGCGAAGGAGCTGGTGGATGAGGACCGGCGCGATTATTACCAGGCCGCGGTGTTGACCATGATCGCGCTCAATCGCGAAAGCAACCGGGCGCTGGGGCTGGTCGCACGCGCGCTTGAGGATGAGGCCGCCGGCGATTTGGAAAAGGCGCAGAACGAAGCCGGCGAGGCGCTGCATGCGCTGGATTCAGTGCAGGCGTCAATGACGGCGGCGGAGTACGGCAAGTGGAAGAACTGGTATCGCGGCGACTGGCTGACTGGCGTGTCCCGAACGCGTGAACTGGTGCAGGCGTATGCCGATCACCTCAAGGATCCGATGGCAAAGCTGCCGGCTCCGGTGTCGTGGACGGGGTGGGAAGCCTACTTCCACATCATGGAGTACGAGGGCGACCGGTCCGTGGACGTGCATTGACAGAAATCTGGAACTGTTTGCAGAAGTGGTTCCTTGAAAAGGCACGAATTGAGTCGTGCCCGAAAACGTCCAGTAGAAAGCCTGATTCGCGGTTCTATGACTCGACACGAAAGGCGTGTGTGACAAAGCTTACGTCGGCAAACGGCGAACCGTTAAAACTCAAGCGGTCTGACCAAAGGGGCTCACTCAACTACATTGTCAATACCCGGCTCTCCCCAAATTCATCCCAACTACCTAATTTCATTCAAGATATTTTGAGAATTATGCTGTTGAGAAAGCAGACGGGACCGGGCTGGATTAGTTCGTGCGCTTCGATTTCTTCGGCATTGGCTTGGCGGGTGATTTCTTGCCCGGTCGTGGCATTCCATCCGTCGGCTTGACCTTCAGCAGTAGGCGCAGGGCTTCACGTTCTTCTAGGGGGATGTGAACGTTAGCGCCGGGGCGTGGCATCGCCTCAGTATGCCGTAGAATTAACCCCATTACAAACGAAAAGCCCGGCGCGAGGCCGGGGCATTTCGATGAAGCGGCTGGATACCCTCATCGTAACGCTCCCTTGTGCCTCAGGCAAGGGTGCGAATGCCAGAGATAGTTCTACCTCCTTTGACACCGAAAGAGATCGCCGCGCGGGATTATCAGGAGAATCTTCTCGGTAGGGGACTGGAAGAGTGCTGGCACGGAGATGACTTTGACGCCGAAAGAGCGGAAAAGCTCGCGCGGGCATATGCCGTCGAAATCTTCAATACCATCCACACTTTTTATCGCACCAAGGTTGGATACCGCGCTGAATGGCTTCCGGAGATCGTGCGCGAAGCTGTGTTGCGCGTGCTGACGGTTTACGGAGATCACCACGATCAAGGCGTCAGCCAGATGGGGACCATCGCAGAAAACACAGTGATGGAGCACCTGCGGACTGTGAGTACAAGTGAACGCGGATGGTCAGAATTTAACCAAGCATTTCCAGCGAGAAGAGATGTCTTCGATCCGCTTCCGGGCGATGCTCCTCTGTTGAAAATGGTTAAAGAGCACCACGCGAGAACGAGAAGGGATTTAACTCCAAACCCACAACCAGAGGCCGCAGCCGCACCTGTACCTGACGATGGAACGGTCATTGGCCGTCGTGCTGCTCTGCTCGACGAATACCAACGCACCACGAGAGTCAATGACTATCAAATTTACAATGCTCTAAAGCCGCCCATTCACAAATCTGAGTTCTATGACTGGAAGAAAGGCAAGTTGCCTGATACCTCAAAGACTACAAAGAGGTTCGAAGCGTTCCTAAAAGCCAAGAAGAAACCGATTCGTAAAACTCCTACCAGTTGATTCAGTTTCCTACCACGGTAGAAAACAATTTCCTACCGTGGTAGGATCGATTTGGTCCTTTACATTCTTCCACTTGCATAGCTTCCGTGGAAGCCGGCGACACTCGCTGTATGAGAACGAGTGTTCAAATCCGAGGGCCGCCACATACCCCCACAAAGGGCAACGGGGAGCATTTTCATGCTCCCCGTATCATGCGGGCGTGGCGAAAATTGGTAAACGCGCCAGACTTGGGTTCTGGTGGGGCGTCCTCGGTAAAGGATAAGCGCCCCTGCGAGTTCGACTCTCGTCGCCCGCACCACAATTCTACTACCCCTCTTTTGGCCGATTGAGCATCAGGCGTCGTCCGATAGTTGCCTTGATTGCTTTGTCAGTTCTCTGTGTGTCCGTCAGTTTGCGCCCGTTGTAAACGAAGTCACGTTCGGCGCAATAGGAACCCAGATACTTGCGGCTCATGTGGTGATAGATACCATAGTTTGAACGCTTCAGGATTGCGAAGAATGATTCGACCGTGTTTGTCGTTACCGTGAAGTCGGCCTCATGCCGCACGTATTCGCCGCTGTGATGATTGATGCGATGGTGCTGTGGAACAGCATCCTTCGTCCAGAAATACAGGGCCGCTTCATCAGTGACCAAATGCGATGACGGGTCAACGTGCTGCTGGATAATCGGTTTGATATTTTCTAGAGTCGCCCGTTTGATCGGGAACGAGCGTACATCGCCACCGCGCTCCAAGAGAGCTAGAACCGGAGTCTTCTTGGACCCGGCACCCGGAATTCCGCGCTTGCCCTTCTCGCGTCCGCCTACGTATGTTTCGTCGGCCTCGACCGTGCCTGAAAGTTTGCGCAGGGCATCGACCATTGGGGATTGAGTCATTGCCCAACGAATCCTGTGACACATGAACCATGAGGTGCGATAGGAACCCTTGAGCTGTTTCTTCTCTCCGCCCTTTGCGGGTTGCTCTCCCCACAGTTCCCGCTGAAGCTGCAATGCGCTGACGCCCTTTTTCGAGGAGCACATAAGATGAATCGCCATGAGCCATTTATGAAGCGGAATGTGACTGTCCTCGAAGATCGTGCCGACCGTAATTGTGAACTGCCGACGGCAACCCTTGCACTGATACAGGCCCTTGCGACCATGCGTATCTGTGCCTTCTTCGCGCTGGAGTTTGGTGGCTTCATTGATTACTCCGCACCCCGGACATTGCGGTCCATCCGGCCAGAGAATCGACTCTAGATAAGCGCGGGCTGCATCTTCGGACTGGTATTGCGGATCAAGAATTCCCATGAACCGATTATCGCTAAGTCATTATGCTTTGTCAAGTGCACAATTCTCGATATTTTTTCTCCGAACTTTGCAAGTTATTTCACCCTGATTCCGTAAACTTGTTCCAGGCAGCAAACTGTGACTGACCACGGGCGGCCCGGATGAGAAATCATTTCGGGCCGTTCGCTTTTTTGAGGGCAAATGTTGATTTTTGAGCCACCCGTGTCCCAAAAGAATGCGTTCCGCGAGAATAGGATCGCTAACTCCTTATTTTTGAAGATTTTAGGTTTTAAGTTCCTTGTTCTCAAATACATACGGGACCCCCTTTCAATGCTAAGTTGCACAGAATCAAGAATTTACCTCAAAAACGCAGAAAAAAACGGGGGCGGACCATCGGTAGTGACTCGCCAACCTCGAGAGTTCTGCAAAAAGGGCACGGCTTCAGCCGGGCCAAAACGCCACCCGAAACAACCGGGCTTCCCCCCTGGGGGATGTTCCTAGCGAAACTTCCCCATCGGCGGAGGCCAATTCCGACGTAGTATCCTCGTCCAACATGCGCGACGACCAAGGGTCCATAGCGTTGTGCAACCAATGCGAGTGATAGGGCGTTTCTCGGACTACTGCTGCATGGCTGGCTCTTCATATGCAGCAGGAGGAACAAGAATGACATCAATTGCGACTTATGTGCTCTCGTTTGTAATCTGTGTTGCCCACATTTCATGGGGGCAAGCGAGCCAACCATCGTCTGAAGAATCGAAGGCACAGCGTGACGCAAGGCTCCACAGCCAGCTCTGGCACACATTTAGCAGTTACGGCATTATGCAACAACTTTCGGAGACCACTGGCAACATCACTGTCATCAATAACGAAGACGAACAAGACAACGATATGGTCCACGATATTCGGCCTCCTTACCCTCCCCTCCGATTGGTGGAATTCTCTTGCCTTTCCGACGCTGTGGTCGTCGCGACCGCCGTACATGGTATCTCTCATATGACTGCGGACGGAAAGTTCACTTACTCCGACTGGGACATTCAGTATCAAGGAAGTCCTGCAGGACAATCCGAAAGCACCCGTGGGCAGTACGCTCGCTGTAGTCAGAGGGGGCGGAACACTCAAGATCAACGGGCGGACGGTAACCGGGAAGGAGAAGAACTTCCCCGAATTTCAGCCTGGTTCGGACTACTTGCTGTTTCTCACCCTCATTCCACAGACCGGTGCCTACCGAGCGAACGGAGGAAGAGCGTTCAATCTGTCGCTTGATTCCGTTCCAGACGGCATGCACCCATACTTCGATCGCCATGAGAGCGTTCCCACGGATGAACTGCTCCGGGACGCCAAGGCGGCAATCGCCGCCGCAGGAAGCCCCAGCTACTGCAAGGGAGCAGACAACCAATGACTTCTGGCCGTATTGTCCCCAATGGAATTTCACCGGGGCGCTCATATTCGCGGCATCCGCAGATTCTTCGCCGATCGCTCCGGCGGCTCTCCTCAGGATGACAGTTCATTGGTGGTGTGGCGGATCCCCAGATTGTTGAGGCGTGCTGGAGAATGCTTACTCAAGCGCCTTCCAGCTGCAGCATCAGCTCTTCCCATTCGGCCGTCAGTGCGGATAGCTGTTCACGCAACGCGGCTGCGAGGTCGGTGAGGCGCTGCGTTTCCGCTGCCGAGACGTAGACGGCGAGCTGCTCCTCAGTGTGGGCGATGGAGGCTTCGACGCGCGGAATCTCTTCCTCGAGGAAGGCGCAGCGGTCTTCCATCTGTTTCTGCTTAATCGGGTTCAGACGGCGGGGTTTGTTGTTCGCAGCGGATTCAGGAGGATCATCAATTCCGCCTTCAATGATGATGGTGTTGCCCGGCAGAGGAGCAGGGGCTGAAGCCCCGCTTCGTTTTACCGCGTCTTTCGGCACGGCTGAAGCCGTGCCCTGATACAAAGCCGCCGACGTGTCTGCGGCAGAAGGCTGCTCCGCTGCGGCCAGTTGCTCCTTCTTGCGAAGGTAGTCTTCGTAATTGCCCTCGTAAGTCGTGATGACCCCGCTTTCTACTTCGATGACGCGGGTTGCGAGGCGGTCGATGAAGTAGCGGTCGTGCGATACGAAGACCACGGTGCCGGAGAATCCTGCGATGGCATCGAGCAGTACGTCTTTGGCGCGCATGTCGAGATGGTTGGTGGGCTCGTCGAGGAGCAGAAAGTTTGACGGCGAGACGAGAATACGCGCCAGCGCGAAGCGGTTTCGCTCACCTCCGGAGAGAACGCCGAGTGGCTTGAAAACGTCATCGCCGGAGAAGAGGAAGCATCCCAGCAACGAGCGGAGTTCGCTTTCTGGAACCTTGAGTGCGGCGCGGCTGATGTCTTCGAGCATCCGCGCATCGGGATCGAGCACCTTGTACTGATCCTGCGCGAAGTATTCTGAAACGACGTTGTGGCCTAACCGCACTGAGCCTGCGGTTGGGGTTTCAATTCCCGTCAGCAGTTTGATCAACGTGGATTTTCCTGCGCCGTTGACTCCCACCAATGCGACCCGATCACCGCGCTCGATCGTGAAACGCGCACTACTGAAGACGTGTTTCGGGCCGTAGCTCTTGGCGAGGCCCTCGGCGTCCACCACGATACGGCCGGAGGGTTGAGGCTGCGGGAACTTGAAATGGATGACCGCCTCTTCCTCGGGAACCTCGATGCGCTCGATCTTCTCGAGTTCCTTGATGCGCGACTGCACCTGCCTGGCCTTGGTCGCCTGATAGCGGAAGCGGCTGATGAAGGCTTCAAGGTGCTCGATCTGGTCGCGCTGATGTTTGTAGGCAGCCTGCAACTGCGCGCGCCGCTCATCTTTTTGGGAGAGGTATTTGGTGTAGTTGCCCTGGAAGATGGTGAGGCGCTTGTTCCAGATTTCGACGGTGCGGTCGATCGTGACGTCGAGGAAATAGCGGTCGTGCGAAATCAGAATGTAGCCGAAGGGGTAATTGTGTAGATAGTCTTCGAGCCAGTTGCGCGTTTCCAGATCGAGATGGTTGGTGGGCTCGTCGAGGAGCAGCAGGTTGGGCTTGGCCAGCAACAGCTTGGCGAGCGCGATGCGCATCTGCCAGCCGCCGGAGAACTCATCGACCAGCCGCGACCAATCTTCCTTGCCGAAACCGAGGCCGGTGAGCACCGTGCCGACCTGGGCGTCGAGCGCGTAGCCATCGAGCGCATGGAAGCGCTCTTGCAGCATCGAAAAGCGCTCGGCGGCGGATTCGTATTCGGGGCTGGCATGATCGAGCTCTGAAAGCTGCGCAGCGGTGCGCTCGATCTCGCCTTCCATGGCGCGCAATTCGTCGAAGACGCTCAGACACTCTTCGAAGACGGTGCGGCCGGATAACCGCAATCCTTCCTGGGGAAGGTAGCCAATGCTCATCCCGCGAGTCTGCTGCATGGTGCCGTAGTCGAGGGACTCGAAGCCGGCCAGCACCTTCATCAGCGTGGACTTGCCGGTTCCGTTAGCCCCGACGAGGGCCGTTTTTTCGTTGCTCCGGATGAGCCAGTTGGCCTCCGTGAAGAGCACACGGGGCCCAAAGCGCTTGCCGGCATTCTGCAGAGAGAGCATTTCCCTCTTATTTTCGCAGAAGAGTGCTTACTGCAGATTTTCGGTCGGGGAGGGATTGAGGGATGTTTCCTGCTGGGCAGGGTTGGGTGTGAATGCTTTGAGAGCATCCAGGTTGGTTTGCACTTTTTGCCACTTGCCGGGATCTCGTTTGGTGTCGATGGGAGCGCCGGGATTGGAGTAAAAGTCGAGGACATTTTTCTGCAGCGCAACCGTTGTTACTTCAAATTTCTTATCGGCGAGATGCGACAGAAGCTTGGCATAGGTATCGTCGGCGAGCGTGTATTCGCCCGCCGCAGTGGTTTTGCCGCTGTCCAGATCGTCATCCGGCAGCTTCAGGGTCCGAGGGCGGGCCTCGTTCAGCAGCGTGCCGTATTTGTCGACGGTCTGGTTGATGCTGGCGAAGTACATGTTTTCGGTCTTTGCGGTGGGAACATTGAAGTCGAGTGCCTTCAGCGGCCCCACTTTTGGAAGTACCGTCAGGAGCACCGCGAGGAAGCGCACACCGAATCCGGGCCGTTGATAGTTCCTGCCCCATTCCTTTTCGTAATCGGCGCGGGAAAGGCGGTACAGAAATTTCTGCTTCTGGAAATTTGGCACCTCGCTGGTAATTTCCTTCCGGTGGGTTCGTAAGGCCACCTGTGTCATCCGAGGAATGAGGGTGCTGACCGAGTAACGGAAGGAACCGATGGCGAGGTCTTCGTGAGGCAGTACATCTTTTAATTGCACGCCGTATACAACAGGAAACACGCGTTCCAGCAGCTCCTTCGACACTTTGAAGCCGATGAAGTCATGGTATTGCTGCGGCGCATAGCGCTGCCTGGCAACCTGCGCCATGTCGAATCCAAACTCGGTGCGGATGTGCGCCGTTTTGTCCTGCGCGTAGAGAACGATTGGCCCGAACTTGGCGCGGAGTTTCGGGTAGGTGATGGCGACGGCCTGGTTCACAGCGGGATGTCCGGCGATATCGGAGGCGTAGTGCGAGAGAGCGCCAAGCGCGAAGGCGTATTCGTCGGCGTTCTGGCTTTCGCGTAGAAGCTCGAGGACGAAATCGCCGCTTCGCACGTAGTGCACCAGGTCGCTGAATTCCTTGTTGCCGAAGGGATAGTAACCCATGTCCTGGATGACGGCGCCGCCGTAGGCATAGGCATGTGCTTCGCGGAGCTGATCGTCGGTCAAGCCCGGATAGCGCGCGAGGATCATGGGACGAAGATGATCGTTCCAGAGCAGGTCAATAATCTCTTCGTGCGTCAGCACGGAATATGCGTGCGAGGAGCCGCAACAAATCGTAAGCGCCACGAGAATTGCAATGGCACGTGCTGCGGCACGCAGCGGACTATGACCAGAGGAGGAACGGAAGCTGAATAATCTATGCATGTTTCCGGGCTTTCGATAGCGCAGACTATAGCTGTGGGTCTCTAAGAGATAGTCTTCTGTGGTTCGATGCCCGGGCATACTTCGGCGTTGTACTTAGCCTGCTAAGGTCTGATTTCGACGGGGGTGCCGACCGGGACGAGATTCCAAATTTCGTCGATTTCTTCATCGGTCACAGCGATGCAACCGAGGGTCCAGTCAAACAGGCGGTGGCGCGCGCCCACCCAACCCTTGCCATTGGGAAGACCGTGAATCATGATTGCGCCGCCGGGAGGGACGCCGAGACGCGCGGCCCGCTTGCGGTCTTCAGTGTCTGGATAGGAGACATGGAGCGCCTTGTGATAGGCACTGTGCTCGTACTTCGCATCAAGCGTGTAGCGGCCTTCGGGTGTGCGGGCGTCGCCCTCGCGCTGTTTGGGCGCCATCCCTCCCTGGCCGAGAGCGACCTTGTAGGTCCGGATGATCTTGCCACCGGCCAACAGCTGCATCACGTGGTCTTTTTTGAGGATCAGGATCGAAGTGGCTTTTTCAGTGGGCTGCGCAGGGGAACCGGGACGGGATTCGGCGAGTGCGCAGAGACAAAAGCCGAGGATTGCCAGGAGCCCCAACCAGGAAATGAAACTCCTTCTCACTGCACACGACCGATTGGATTGCATGCCGACACTTTAAACCATTCTTTCGCAATCAACATCGGGATTCATCTTCGCTTGGCGAACATGCAGGCATTCGTGTAAAACAAGCGACGGAGCGAGAACCCGAAGAACGCATAATTCCCATGAACAAGCTCTTTCCAAACGCGAAAGCTGCACTTGAAGGCATTGTGCGCGACGGCATGCTGATGGCTATCGGCGGATTTGGCCTCTGCGGTATTCCCGAAGAACTGATCCTGGCCCTGCGCGATACCGGAGTTCGCAACCTGACGATCGCGAGCAACAACGCGGGGGTGGACGGTGCAGGACTAGGGTTGCTGCTGGCCACGCGTCAGATCAAAAAAATGATTTCCAGCTATGTAGGAGAGAATGCCGAATTCGAGCGGCAGTTTCTGGCTGGCGAAGTCGAAGTAGAGTTCTGTCCTCAAGGAACGCTGGCCGAGCGCATGCGCGCCGGCGGGGCAGGCATCCCCGGGTTCTACACGCGCACAGGCGCAGGAACCGTGATTGCCGAAGGAAAAGAGCAGAAGGAATTCGACGGCAAGACCTACATCCTGGAGCGCGGTATCCAGGCTGACCTGGTGCTGGTAAAGGCATGGAAGGGCGATACGCACGGGAATTTGATTTATCGGCGCACCGCTCGCAACTTCAATCCCAATGCCGCTACCTGCGGAAAGATTACGGTTGCGGAGGTCGAACAACTGGTACAGCCGGGAGAACTTGATCCCGACGCGATCCACACGCCCGGCATTTTTGTACACCGGGTGGTGCATGTTGCGAATCCGATCAAGCGCGTTGAGAAGCGAACCACGAGAGAGGGCTGAGCCGATGGCATGGACGCGGAACCAGATGGCGGCGCGTGCCGCGAAGGAATTGCAGGACGGCTTCTATGTCAATCTCGGTATCGGCATTCCTACGCTGGTGGCGAACTTCATTCCCGAAGGCATGACGGTGGTGCTGCAATCAGAGAATGGATTGTTGGGGATGGGCCCATATCCGCGCGCATCGGAGATTGATGCGGACCTGATCAATGCGGGCAAGGAAACCGTAACCTTTGTCCCAGGGGCGGCGACGTTTTCTAGCGCCGACTCGTTTGCGATGATCCGCGGTGGACATGTCGATCTGGCAATTCTCGGAGCGATGCAGGTTTCAGAACGCGGCGACCTCGCGAACTGGATGATTCCCGGAAAGCGCGTCAAGGGAATGGGCGGCGCCATGGACCTGGTCTCGGGCGTACGGCGCGTGATCGTGCTGATGGAGCACACAACGCCTGACGGTGGTCACAAACTTCTGCGCGAATGCACGCTGCCGCTGACCGGCAGCAAGGTTGTGCACCGGATCATCACCGATCTTTGCGTGCTTGACCTGACCGAACGCGGGTTTGAGGCATTCGAACTGGCGGATGGAGCGACGCGCGAACAGGTGCGAGAGCGGAGTGGAGCCGAGGTGTTCTTCCACTAGAATCTCAGCACTTTTTGTGCCAGACAGGCTTGCGTTTTTCGAGGAATGCCGCGACACCCTCGCGGAAATCCGCCGATTCGCGCGATTGCGCATTTGACTCCATGGCCGCGACGATGGATGCGTCAAGCCGGGTACGGTTCTGCGCGGCTAGCAACTGTTTGGTTGCGCTTAAGGATTGGGAGCTGTTGGCGAGGAGGGATCTTGCGAACGCATTGGCGCGTGGAATCAGGTCAGCGGCTTCCACGATCTCATTGACCAGCCCAAGTTGGAGGGCCTCATGCGATCCAAATATTCGGCCTGTCAGAAGAAGATCGCGACAATGCTTGTCGCCAATCTGAAGCGATAAGAATGCGGAGACCAGAGCGGGAACAAAGCCGATGCGAACCTCGGTGTAGCCGAAGCGCGCCCCGGGAGTGGCGAGGGTGAAGTCGCAGAGTGTTGCCAGGCCCGTGCCTCCGGCGATGGCAGGCCCATTGACAGCGGCGATCGTGGGTATGGGTAATTCATACAGAGCGAGAAACAGCCGGGCTAGTCGTTCAGCGTCGACGCGATGCTCTGCGGGAGACTTTTCGCGCATGGCCTGCAATTCGGAGAGGTCCAGGCCGGAACAGAACGCGTCGCCGGCACCAGTAACGATCAGGGCGCAGCAATGATCTGCGGCAGACTCTTCGAAGACACTGATTAACTCGAGTTGCATCTCCTGCGTCATGGCGTTGCGACGCTCGGGACGATTGAGCGTAATGGTACGGATCGGCGGATCTTCTGTGACCAGGATGGTTTTGTAGCTCAAGCTCGCACCTCGTTCAGCAATAAAGCAGGAATCATTGCACGGTCAGCCCAAAACGGTTCGAGATGTCGTTCGTCGCCTGAATCAAGGGGTCGAGGGATTTGAATGCGGGAAGTTCGGCATGACAACGCCGCAATTCAGCCAGAAGGATTTCAGTGGGGATATTGCCGACCAGAAGATCCTGCGCGAAGGGGCATCCGCCGAGTCCGCCTATTGCGGAATCGAAACGCCTGCAACCGGCATGGAATGCGGCGCGGATGCGATCCGGAGCGTCGGCAGGACGCGCGTGCAGATGCACCCCCAATTCAAGACTGTCGAATCGGCGAATCGCCGCCAAGAGAACCTCCTCAATCTGGGCAGGGCCGGCCAGTCCAACGGTGTCGGCCAGAGAAATCTGGCTCACCCCGCAGTCGGCGATCAGATCGCAGGCTTGCAGGACTTCGTCGATGTTCCATGCATCGCCGTATGGATTGCCGAAGGCCATGGATACGTAGGCGACGGTGCTTTGGCCCACGTCTTCGGCAATGGCCTGGATGGTCTGGAGCACATCGAGCGCTTCTTCGAGGCTCTGATGCTGGTTGCGGCGCAGGAATTCAGGGGAGATGGAATAGGGGAAACCGAGCGTTTTTACGGCCGGAGTTTGAATGGCCCGTTGTGCGCCTTTTTCGTTGACGACGATGCCGATGATCTCAACGTCGCCTGGGATCGAGAGTTCCGAGAGAACCTGTTCCGAATCGGCCATCTGCGGAATTGCTTTTGGAGAGACGAAGCTGGCCGCGTCAATATGACGGAATCCTGCATCGATCAGCTTAGTCAGATAATCGGCTTTGACTTCGGTTGCGATCTGCCCAGGCAGACCTTGCCACGCATCTCGCGGGCACTCGATGATTTTGACAGTGTCACCCATTTCCTTCACCATGCCGGTCGTGCGGGTCGAAATGCAGTCTGATCTATCCGCGCGAGGGATGGACTTTGAGGATTTCTCTCGCGATTACCATGCGCTGAATCTCGCTGGTGCCTTCTCCGATGGTGCACAACTTCACGTCACGATAATACTTCTCGGCGGGATAGTCCTTGATGAATCCGTAGCCGCCGAAGAGTTGCACGGCGTCATCACAGATGCGTACCGCGACCTCGCTTGAGAAGAGTTTGGCCATGGAAGATTCGCGCGTCACTTTGCGGCCCGCGTCCTTGAGGACGGCGGCGCGCTGGGTGAGCAGGCGTGCGGCATCAAGTTCGGTGGCCATATCGGCGAGCTTCCACTGGATTCCCTGGAACTCGGCGATGGCCTTGCCGAATTGACGACGCTCTTTCACGTATCCCAGCGCTGCATCCAGGGCGCCTCGGCCGATGCCGAGGGCCAAGGCGGCGATGGAGATGCGACCTCCGTCGAGAACGCGCATGGCGTCGATGAAACCTTCGCCTTCAGCGCCGAGCAGATTCTCCTCGGGGATTTCGCAGTCTTCAAAGATCAACTCGCTGGTGTCGCTGGCGCGCAGGCCGAGCTTGTTCTCCTTTTTGCCGGCGCGGAATCCCCTCGTGCCCTTTTCCACGGCGAATGCTGAGAGACCATGGGTCCCCTTGCTTTTGTCGGTCGCGGCGATCACCACGGCGACGTCGGCGTAGTGCCCGTTGGTGATGAAGGTCTTGCTGCCGTTGAGGATGTAACGGTCGCCCTTTTTTGCGGCGGTGGTGCGCGAGTTGCTGGCGTCAGAGCCTGCGCCCGGCTCGGTCAATCCCCATGCGCCGATCCATTCACCAGTCGCGAGTTTCGAAACGTACTTCTTCCGTTGCGATTCGTTGCCGGCGAGAAAAATGTGGTTGGTGCAAAGCGAGTTGTGGGCGGCGACAATAATGCCGATGGAGCCGTCGACGGAAGCCAACTCTTCGATCGCGAGCACATAGTCGACGTAGCCGAGGCCGGAGCCGCCATACTCCGGCGGGAAGATCACTCCCAGCAGGCCCATCCGGCCGAGTTTCTTCACCACATCGAGCGGGAATTCGCTGGCTTCGTCCCACTTCATTACGTTGGGCGCGATTTCGCGTGCGGCGAACTCGCGAATCTCGCGACGCAGTTGCTCCTGCTCTTCGGTGAGTACGAAGGGATACAGGCTTTCGGTCGTTTCGAGTTCGGCGCTCATCGGGTTGGCTCCTGTTCGTCCGGGTTCATTCCGGGGTTGATGCCGGTCTTCACTGCTGCCGGTTAAGATGCCGGTTCCTGAAGTCAGAACATTGGCCCAATCAACTCAGGTTTGCAACACTCCGGGGTTGAACTTCGGCACATCGGGATTCATGGCGCATGCGTCGAGCGCTGTGATCAACACGTCTCTCGTTTTCGCTGGATCAATGATGGCATCGATCCAGAGACGGGCAGCGCCGTAACGCGGATCGGCCTGCGCGTCGTACGTGGATTTGATTTCGTCGTAGATCGCGGCACGTTCGGTTTCCGAGAGAACTTTGCCTCCGCGTTCGACTTGCCTGGCGCGAACTTCGGCCAGGGTCCCCGCGGCTGAGGCGCCGCTCATCACCGCGTAACGCGCGGTTGGCCATGCGAAGAGGAAGCGTGGATCGTAGGCTTTGCCGCACATGGCGTAGTGTCCGGCGCCGAAGCTGCCGCCGATGATTACCGCGATCTTGGGAACCACGCTGGTGCTGACGGCCGAAACCATCTTCGCGCCGGCGCGGATAATGCCGGACCATTCCGCATCCTTGCCAACCATGAAGCCATTGACGTCGTGCAGGAAAATCAGCGGCACAAGGTTCTGATTGCAATCCATGATGAAGCGGGCCGCTTTTTGCGCGCCCTCGGTATAAATGACGCCGCCGACCTCAATCCGTTTTGCTCCGGCCGCTGGTCCCATCGCGACTGTCTGGTTCTGATTCGTTTTCTGGTTGGCGACGATGCCCACCGCATGTCCGCCGATGCGGGCGTAGCCGCAGAGGACCGTGCGGCCGAATTCGGCCTTGTATTCATCGAACTCGCTGCGGTCGACGATGCGGGAGATGACCTCGCGCATGTCATACACGTTGCTGGTGCCCGGAGCGGGATTGAGCAGGCCGTAGACCTCTTCGATGGGATGCTTCGGCGCGTCGTGTTTTGCATCGTAAGCTGTTTGGCTAAATCGATCTGCTGGGGAAGTTGAGGGCTGGCGTGTTCCGAATTTGTCGACCAGCGAGCGCATGCGGGCGATGCAATGGTGATCGTCGGGTTCCTTGAAGTCGACGGTGCCGGAGATCTCGGCGTGCATTGCGGCTCCGCCCAGTTCTTCGGGATCGGTTTTCTGGCCGATGGCGGCCTGCACCAGCGAGGGGCCGGCGAGAAAGAGGCCTGAGCCTTCGGTCATGAGCACGGTGTCGGTCATGACTGGAAGGTACGCTCCACCGGCAACGCACATGCCCATAATGGCGGTGATCTGCGGAATGCCAAGCGAACTCATCACGGCATTGTTGCGGAAGACGCGGCCGAAGTCGTCGGTATCAGGGAAGACATCTTCCTGCAAGGGGAGAAAGACTCCTGCTGAGTCGACGAGGTAGAGCGTGGGAATGCGATTGTCGAGAGCGATATTTTGCGCGCGGAGCACCTTTTTCGCGGTCATCGGGAAAAAGGCGCCGGCTTTCACAGTGGCGTCGTTGGCGATGATCATGCACAGCCGGCCGCAGACTCGGCCAAGGCCGGTGACCACGCCCGCGCCGGGAGCGCCGCCGTAGTCGGTGTACATGTCGTACGCAGCCCACAAGCCAAGTTCGAGGAACTCGCTGCCCTTGTCGAGGAGCAGGTCGAGACGTTCGCGCACGGTGAGGCGCTTTTTGGCGTGCTGGGCTGCCGCGGCCTTGGCGCCTCCGCCCTGGCGGATGGTTTCCTCCTGCGAGCGCATCGCGGCAAGCGCTTCGAGGAGCGCGGAGCGATTGGACTTGGCGCGCGGGGACTGGAAATCGAAATTAGAGGCGATCACATTTTGAAGCTTGGAGCTTTCCGTCATTCCGACTCACACAAACTTGCAGACTATAGCATCTTGGATGGTACCGAAGTCCACACGGTGCAGTACAAAGCTTCACGACATGAATTCAGCTTGCAGCTTTTGAACGCACTCCGCGCCAGTAGAGGATCAATCCCAGCAGGATCGAGACAACTGTTCCGACGATGAGCTTGACCTCGAATCCAAGCTTGTTTGAGGAGTCTCCCGGTGGAACGAGCGAAACGATAATGCCCAGCAGCACGACGGCAAATCCGAGGCCGCCACAGATCCACGTACCTGCTACACCCCCGGGCACCAGCACGGCATGCGGATTCTCCCGGCGGTCTTTTCGATGTGCGAGCTTGATGACAGCCGCGAACATATAGAGGAACGGGATGAAATAGAGGATGATGGCGGCGTCTACGAGGAGCTGGTACGCCCCGATGGTTTTCTCATTGATCTGGCTGATGAGGAGGATCGCCCCGGATAGGGACGCCTGGACAAGTATCGAAATGTATGGTGTCTTCCACCTGGGATGAATTTTGCCGAATGCGGCCGGCAGATAGCGATCGATGCCGACGACGAAGGGCACGCGCGCGATTCCCGCAACGGTGCTGCCCACACCACCAGCATTGCCAAACGTGACCAGGACAGCGGCGAGGATTCCGAGAAAACCGATGCGCAGAACGATTGATCCCACGGTGATGGCGCTGAATACGCCGCTCTGCGGGTCGACGTTTGCGGCGGGCAGCAGAGCGAGGATTGCAAACGTGCCCGCGATGTACATCAGCGCGATCAGCGCGCCCGCGCCGAATACGGCACGGGGCAAAGTGCGGCGTGGATCGCGCACTTCTTCACTCATTGCGGAGACCAGTTCCAGGCCAGTAAAGGCGAACGCGATCTGAGACCAGAAATTGACGGTATCCCAGTTCCACACAGGCATCATGTTGTGCAGGGTGAAGTGTGTTGCGGAACCATGGCGAAAGACAACCACCAGCGCCACCGCGGCAAGGATCACGAGCGGGACGTACGTCCCAACCCCGCCGGCATTCTGCAGCCATTTGCCGATGTTCAGGCCGATGATGTTCAGCACCACCGCGACAAGGAGCAGGCCGAGCGAGACGGAGAGCAGAAACGTCCGGTTCTGCGCAAGTTCAGCGCCACGACCGCCCACGATGTACGCAGCCATGGAGGCGCTGGCAAGGAGCAGGCCGGGAAAGTAGAAGACGGTATAGATCCAGTAGGTCCAGCCGGCAATGAAGCCGTGAAAGTCGCCGAAGGCTTCCTTCGACCAGGCATAAAGGCCGCCTTCTTCGGGGAAGCGCGAGGAGAGTTCGTTGATGACCAGCGCGCCGGGGACGAAGAAGAAGATCGCGGCGATAACCCAGAGACTGATCGAGGAGGTTCCGTTATGACCGGCGGCTGCAATCCATCGCGGTCCGAGCACCGTGGCGATGTTGAACAGCAGCACATCCCAGAAGCCCATCGTCTTGCGCAGCTGCGACTTGATTTCGTGCGAGGGAGGCGCAGAGATGGTCATAAAGCCTCCCGGCTCCCGGTGCGGTCAAACTCTTGCATAAGCGAACATCATAGTTGCGGTTTGCCCCGGCACACAATGCCGAGTGACAGGGCTAAGGCTTGCCGAGTGGAAACCGCTCCCGCACCTCGTAGCGGGACCCTCCTGGTCCGAGGAATGCCTCGTAGAGCAGGAACGCATTCGCGGTAAATCGGGGGAATGTGGCTTTTAGGTCGGCCCTGTCCTTCAGCTTGCGAAGAACATGCCGTTTATCTCCCTTCGCGCGAGCCAGCGTGACATGCGGGTGGTACGGCCGGTCCTCCGCGGAAAAGCCGCACTTTGCTGTCGCGGCAGTGACCAGTTTTTGGACTAGCCGCAACTCAGGAGACACGTTTACGCCGGCAAAGAAGACTCCGGCGCGATCGAAGACCCCGGTGCCTTCGAGCCAGACAGGAACCTGGGTCGAGCGGATCCGGCGGAGGCTCGCCAGTGTGCAGTCGTATTGCTCGGGCGAAGTCTCGCCGAGAAACTGGAGCGTGATGTGCCATGTTTCGGGCGATGCCCAGCGGAGATTATCGCCAGTCGTCCGCAGCCTGTTCGTAATTCGCTCAAGAGCATCGACAACCTCGGTGGCGAGCGGAATTCCGATGAAGAGACGCATAACAGCCCACTACAAGAACTTCTGGAATGCTTCGATATGCTTCGCCTGGTAGTCGCGTCGCTCGACCGGGGACGAGAGAACCGTCGATGTTGAGGTCGCTCCCAGGGCTGACAAGCGATCGATCAGCGCCTCGAGGTGCCGGATAGAGACCACGTCGGCTTCGATGATGAACGACTCGGAGCCGGTGATGCGGTGACAGCGGCTGATTTCGCTGAGTTCTTTGAGCGCTGTGACGGTGCGGCTGATCTGCAACTCCCCGCCGGGGATGGTGAGGCGAACAAGGACGCGGATTGGAACGCCGAGTTTAGCGCTGTCGAGCGAGGCATGGTAGCCGGTGATGACCCCTGCTTCTTCCAGCCGATGAACGCGTTCGGCGACGGCGGGGGTGGAGAGGCCGATCTTGCGCCCGAGCTCGGCAAACGAGGTGCGGGCATTTTGTTGCAAGGCTTCGAGGATCTTCCATGCGAGGGAATCCAGGTCGATCCGGTTGGGAACGGTCTTATGACTCATTGGCCAAAAATCCTTAGGCTACACAATCATTATGCTTAATTTATTTAGGTTCTTGAGGCTGTTTTTTGAGGGGAGGCCATTCTCAGTGCCGTTCCGCGCGTCCTAAAGTATGGGTCAGTCGGGAAACGCAATTCCCCTGGTAATCCCCTTTTGTTCCCGGCCCCAGGAGGTAACCCAAAATGAGCGTAAGCGTGCACTCTGCTCCCGCACATCTGGATTCGCAGCCAACCACGAAGTCAACTCCGGGCGGCGAAGACTTTCTTCCGTTGAAAGGAACAGACCACGTTGAGTTCTATGTGGGTAACGCCCGACAGGCGGCTTACTTTTATCGTGCGGCTTTCGGCATGTCGCTGGTGGCCTATGCAGGACCGGAGACCGGCCAACGCGACCGTTCTTCCTACGTCGTGCAACAGGGCAAGATCCGGTTAGTGCTTACGACTCCACTGCGCGGCGGCAATTTGATCGCGGAGCACGTGGGCCGGCACGGCGACGGTGTGAAGGTGATCGCACTTTGGGTGGACGATGCGCGCAGTGCCTGGGAAGAGACAACAAAACGCGGCGCGATCAGCGTGGCCCAGCCCTATGTGCTTGCCGACGAGCGCGGGCAAGTGGTGCTTTCCAGCATTCGGACCTACGGCGACACGGTTCACACGTTCGTCGAGCGCAAGGATTACTCCGGAGCGTTCCTGCCCGGCTATCGTGCGGTGGCCAACGATGTGGTCGCGAGGCCGACCGGGCTGATCCACATCGACCACATGGTGGGCAACGTGGGCTGGCACGAGATGGACGAGTGGGTGCAATTTTACGCAAAGGTGATGGGCTTCTCGCTCTATCAGCACTTTGACGACAAGGACATCTCGACCGAATATTCGGCGTTGATGTCGAAGGTGATGGCGAACGGGAATGGATATGTGAAGTTCCCGATTAATGAACCGGCCGAGGGCAAGAAGAAATCTCAGATCGAAGAGTATCTGGAGTTCTACGGCGGGCCAGGTGTGCAACACATTGCGCTGGCGACCAACGACATTCTGCACACCGTGCAGAAGTTGAGCGAGCAGGGTGTCGAGTTCCTGCACGTTCCGCATACCTACTACACGGAATTGCAGAGCCGCGTGGGAAAGATTGATGAGCCGATCGAAGATCTGGAGAGACTGGGGATCCTTGTGGATCGCGATCCCGAGGGCTACATGCTGCAGATCTTCACGCGCCCGGTAGAAGACCGGCCAACGTTGTTCTACGAGATCATCCAGCGCAAGGGCAGCCGGAGCTTCGGCAAAGGTAATTTCAAGGCGCTCTTCGAGGCCATCGAACGCGAGCAGCAGGCACGCGGCAACCTGTAGCGGAGGAACCGAATGAAAACTGAAGTGCTTCTTCACGCCGCAGCGCCCTACCTGATTGAGCAGGATTACTCCGCCTACACGGACGAACAACATGCTGTCTGGGCGGAACTTGTGGACCGCGTGCTGCCAGAGTTGGAGAAGCATGCGTCTCGCGCGTATCTCGAGGGATTTCAGATCATCGGGCTGCAGCGGGATCGGTTGCCGCGGCTAGCATCGATCAGCGCACGGCTGGAGCCAAGAACGGGGTGGAATTCCACGCCCGTGAGCGGATTTCTGCCCGCGCCGGCATTTTTTGAGATGCTGGCCGCACGGCGTTTTCCGACGACGACCTGGCTGCGGAGCCGTGAGTCGCTTGAATACACGCCGGAGCCGGATATTTTTCACGATGTGTTTGGCCATGTGCCCATGCACTCGCACAAGGTGTTTGCGGATTTTCTGCAGCACTATGGCCGCGTGTGCGCGGAAATCGAAGATAAGCAGGTACTGGAGCGGCTGGGCCGGTTATTCTGGTACACCGTTGAGTTTGGCTTGATTCGCGAAGGAAACGAAATCAAGGTTTACGGCAGCGGGCTGATCAGTTCGCATGGGGAGTGCCAGAATGTAGTCCATGGACACTGCGCTGTGCACGAGTTTTCGCTGGACGAGGTGCTCGAGACGCCGGTGAAGGTGGATGAGTTCCAGAAGACCCTGTTCGCCATCAGCAGTTTTGATCAGATGTACGAGGCAATGAACGAAGCAGAGAGTCGGGTACTCAACAACAGCTTGTAAGAGGGTGAAACGCATGGCGGACGAGATCCGGTACCAGACCGGTTTTGGGAACGAGTTTGCGACTGAAGCCCTGGCGGGTGGGCTGCCGCAGGGACAAAATGCGCCTCAGAAGCATCCGCTCGGACTTTATACGGAGCAATTCAGCGGTACGCCATTCACCGCGCCCCGCGCCACCAATCGGCGCACCTGGACCTATCGGATTCGCCCTTCGGTTACACATCGGCCCTATGAAGAGATCCCGACAAAGATGATTCGGAGCGGACCGTTTCTGGAGATCCCTACATCGCCAAATCAACTGCGGTGGGATCCGTTGCCCATTCCGAAGGAGAAAGCAGACTTTGTTGACGGCATCGTGACGATTGGCGGCAACGGCGACCCGGCAATGCAGGTGGGTCTTGCGATTCATATCTATGCGTGCAATGCCTCGATGCAGGATCGCTTCTTCTATACAGCCGATGGCGAGATGCTGATTGTTCCGCAACTGGGTGCACTGCATTTTCATACCGAGCTGGGAATTCTCGAAGTGAAGCCCGGCGAGATATGCGTGATTCCACGCGGCGTCAAGTTCCGGGTTGTCCTCGAAGAGAAGCAGGCTCGCGGATACATTTGCGAAAACTACAGCCTGCCGTTCCGCCTGCCGGAGCTTGGCGCGATAGGCGCCAACGGGTTGGCAAATGCGCGGGACTTCAAGGCACCGGTGGCGGCGTTTGAAGATCGGGAAGGCGAGTTCCATATCACTTCGAAGTTCCTGGGGCGGCTATGGTCGGCGGTGATTGATCACTCGCCCCTCGACGTGGTGGCCTGGCACGGCAATTACGCGCCCTGCAAGTACGACCTTGCGTTGTTCAACTGCATCAACACCGTTTCGTTCGATCACCCGGATCCCTCGATCTACACGGTGCTGAGCGCGCCTTCGAATACGCCCGGCACGGCCAATTGCGACTTTGCGATCTTTCCTCCGCGCTGGATGGTGGCGGAGCATACGTTCCGGCCGCCATGGTTCCATCGCAACCTGATGAACGAATTTATGGGGCTGGTGTTCGGAGCCTACGATGCGAAGGCAGAAGGATTTGTGCCCGGCGGCGCCAGTTTGCACAACTGCATGGCGGGTCATGGGCCAGACGCCGAGACCTTCGAGCGTGCCTCCAACTCGGAATTGAAACCGCAGTATCTGGGCAACACGCTGGCGTTCATGTTTGAAACGCAGCTTGTGGTGCGGCCAACCGAGTTCGCCATGAAAACGCGGATCCTGCAGCACGAATATTTTGAATGCTGGCAAGGATTGAAGAAACATTTCAAGCGGGGCGCGTCGACCAAGCCGAAAAAGAAATGAGCGCTATAGACTCCCTGCTCGCGGGGTTATTTGACTATGCTGGCCTGTATCCGCCCGCGGGCCTGAGCATGCGCTCGGCAGCCAACAATTACGTTGAGTATGGCAGCAGCAAGCATGCCTCGGCCCTGGGGCGATTCATTGTCAATCTCGATCGCATGGAAGAACTTCGGTCGGTTGCAGGCGATTCGTTCAGCCGGTTGAGGCTGAGTGTCATCGCGACAGAGAACACAGACTGGAATGGCCTAACGGCAAAGATAAGCGATGGTGCTCCCATTGACGCGCTGGAGATGAAGTGCGGCAGTATCTCGGATGTGGAACGAGCTGCGTCGAAGATTCCGCGCCCACTAACGACGTATTTCGAAGTTGGCCTGGATGCTGCTGGACGCGCTGTTCTCAAGGCTGTTGTGGCCGCAGGTGCACGAGCGAAGATCAGGATGGGCGGTGTGGTTGCGGATGCGTTTCCGGCAACGTCGGATGTCGTGCAGATGCTGGAGAGTCTGGCCGAGCTTCGGCTGCCGTTCAAGGCCACGGCGGGGCTGCATCATCCCGTGCGCTCCCGGCGGCCATTTACTTATCAGCCACAGAGTCCCCAGGGAATGATGCATGGATTTGTGAATCTCTGTTGCGCATCGGCGCTGATCTACGGTGGCGGTGATCGCCGGGAAGCTGAGGCGCTGCTGGAGGAGCAGGATCCATCTGCGTGGCGCATAACATCGGACGCAATTCACTGGCAGGATCAGAGTTGGACGGCGGATCAGATCTCCAAGATGCGCAGCCGCTTTCTTCTAAGTATTGGAACCTGCTCGTTCGAGGAGCCGATTCGTGATCTGGAGTCGCTGGGATGGCTATGAAGAGCTGGGTTAAGAGTGCGAATCTGCCGGGTACGGATTTTCCTGTTGTGAATCTGCCCTATGGCGTATTTCAGCATGGGTCGCAAACCCGGATTGGGGTCGCTGTCGGGGACCAGGTGCTGGATCTGCGCGGATGTGCCGTGCAGGGATTGTTCGATTCCTTGCCTCCGGGTACGGCCAGCGCTTGCGGTGCGGAATCCCTGAATGGGCTGATGGAGCTTGGGCCGCGTACCTGGACTGCGCTGCGGGTTCGCCTGATCGAACTGCTGGAAGAGAGCGCTTCCCGGCAAACGCAGGATCGTGTTAAGCCGCTGCTGCTCCCTGTGAAGGCTGTGCAGATAAGGTTGCCGGCGCAGATCGGCGACTACACCGACTTCTACGCGTCGATCCACCATGCAACGCGGGTGGGCAAGCTCTTTCGACCGGATAATCCTTTGCTGCACAATTACAAGTACATCCCGATCGGATATCACGGGCGCGCATCTTCCATCGTGGTTAGCGGAACGGAGATACAACGGCCATGCGGGCAGACCAAGCCGCCGTCGTCTGAAGTGCCGGTCTTTGGGCCATCGCGATCATTGGACTACGAACTCGAAGTTGGCATCTTTGTTGGCAAGGGCAACGTGCTTCGGCAGCCGATTCCTATTGCAGAAGCAGAACAACATATCTTCGGGCTTTGCCTGGTGAATGACTGGTCGGCTCGCGACATTCAGTCGTGGGAGTATCAGCCGCTGGGTCCATTCCTGGCGAAGAGCTTCGCAACGACAATTTCGCCCTGGATCGTGAGCATGGAGGCATTGGAGCCGTATCGGGTCCCGATGATGGTGCGTCCACAGGGCGATCCGGCGCCTCTCGATTACCTTGCCCAGGCAGACTCCAACCGGACAGCAATCGACGTCAAGCTCGAGGTTTCTCTTGAATCGAGTCGAATGCGCGAGGCCGGGATTGCTCCGATCCAATTGAGTGAAGGAAATCTGCGCGATCTTTATTGGACTGTGGCGCAGCTGGTCACACACCACACCAGCAACGGCTGCAATCTACGCGCAGGCGACCTGCTCGCGACCGGGACGATATCAGGGCCGGCGGAGGGCAGCGAAGGATGCCTGCTTGAAATGAAGCACCGAACTGAGCCGGTCTGCCTGCCGACTGGGGAGACGCGCACTTTTCTTGCGGACGGAGACCGGATCACGTTTCGCGGCCATTGCCAGCGGCCGGGCCATCCCCGGATCGGGTTCGGAGAATGCGCGGGAGAGATTGTTCCAGCAGCCCGCCAGAACTAATCCATCCTGACGTCGAGGGCAGCCTGTCTGGCCTGTGGTCAAGATGACTCCAAACGGCCTCTATGTAACACTTGAAAGAGCGGATAAGTCGACCGGGCCTGTAGCTCAACGGTTAGAGCAGGGGACTCATAATCGTAAATAACTGATTTAGCGTAACTTAGCAGGCATCTGCACCAACACGCAATGACGCGCAAAAGCACTGTGGATTCAATGTGTTGTGTTACGTTTCGACATTGCGCTGTTTCGCACCCTCATACAGCGTTTTGCAAATCCAACCGGCACCAGAACCGGCACCAGAGACGATCCCAGAAATCGTCACATTTCCAAAAGTGGTGGCTCGGTTACGTAATATGTGCGGCACAGACTCAAACACTGATCAACCCATTTAGCGCCGAAGCTCTTGCCTGATGCGCGCTCAGCTTCGTGGATATACTCCTCGAATTCGCCGCTGACCACGACTTCCTCGACCGACCGAGTATCGAACAGTTGCGTAGGCGCACCCGGAATGTCCAGTTTGCGAAAGAGGCCGGCACCGGTGAATCCGTCCAGCCTCGGTAATCACTCAAAAGCGGCCATGGATTATCACTTCAAAACCGGCCATAGAGAAACGGCCTAAGACATTAGCTTCGACGGGGGAAATTAGCCTCTGTTGGCATGGGTAATGTCTTGGAAAAAGCGAAACAGGAACAG
>DASXLY010000302.1:0-5254 GCA_036495975.1 Occallatibacter sp.
TCCCAATAACAAAGGATCAGTGATCGAGTTGAAGCCCACTAACGGGACGGCCGCCAGTTTTTGGGTTCACTGCGACGATTCTGATGTATACAGCTTCGGTTCTGGGCTGCAGTCACAGTGGGAATTTCCATTCGAGCGACGATACCGAAAGGGTGAGAAGGACGTCATCGGCGAGATCGAGGAGATGTCTCGCGCCATTATCGAAGGCAAGTGCGGGGAGAAGCGCGGCTCATTCTCGTTGAAGGGATGGATCAGCGTCGGGGACTACACATACAGAGGCACAAACCTCCCGAAGTTTCCGATTCCGCCAATTTGGACGCGCCGCTATGCGCCGTATGTAAGAAAACAAACATATCGAATCTAGAGCGAATGACCGGCCAATCGGACATTACTGAAAGATAACTGCCGGCTAGGCGACAACCCGACTCGATGAACAATCTTGGATCGGGAGGTCAGCTACTCTTGTAAAGCGTATGCGTTAAGATTGACAGAGCTCTTTGAGCACTTGGCACGAGCACTGCCATCCGGCACTGCCGTCTTCAATATCGATGAAGTTCCCAATAACAAAGGATGAGTGATCGAGTTGAAGCCCACTAACGGGACGGCCGCCAGTTTTTGGGTTCACTGCGACGATTCTGATGTATACAGCTTCGGTTTTGGGCTGCAGTCACAGTGGGAATTTCCATTCGAGCGACGATACCGAAAGGGTGAGAAGGACGTCATGGGCGATCGAGGAGATGTCTCGCGCCATTATCGAAGGCAAGTGCGGGGAGAAGCGCGGCTGGTTCTCGTTGAAGGGATGGATCAGGGTCGGGGGCTACACATACAGAGTCACAAACCTCCCGAAGTTTCCGATTCCGCCAATTTGGACGCGCCGCTATGCGCCGTATGTAAGAGAACAAACAATCTCGAATCTAGAGCGAATAACCGGCCAATCGGACAGTACTGATCGATAAACGGACGGATTGGCGACGAACCCGGGATCTATTATGCCCTGCGTCTCTCAACGATAGAACCGCCAAACTTCTCCGCAAAGTTTTAACCATTGGGCGTTGCTACGACTCTGTCGTATTTAGCGACTGCGGGTGAGGACTGCTGTTGCATCGTCTGTTCGATCCGATCCCGCGCCGAAGCGCTGGACTTCCGCGATGAGACCGTTGACGCAAGCTCCAGGCTGCTGAAAGTGTTCGACGAGGCGAGCCGGACCATATTCTTCCTCTTTGCTGTTCACGGCTCCCGTGATGCCATCGGTGTAAAGCAGTAGCCGGGTGCCGGCGCTGAGTGTGATGGTGCACTGTGGGTACGACGATATCCCGAGGCCAAGCGGCAGATGTGCATTATCGGCCGATGGTTCGACCCGGCACATCATCTTCCTACTCGACTTCGCTCACGAAGACTGCGGTAGTCAGCGCTGCTACTGTGGCAGTTCCTGCTTTTGGGTCAAACGAAGATCGGCGGGTTAGCGGATCATTGGAAACTTTCTGTATCGGGTGGAGATGCAGTTGAATCCCCTGCAGCCTGCTGCTTGAAAACGCTACCTGCTGGTTCGTGGCGTTGAAGACTACGAGGATGTGCTTGTAGCGACCATAGTTCCGGCCATTGGCATCGAGCTTCATGACGATTAATCCTGGTGTCTGGCGTTGCCCAGTGTTCAAGAAGGTGAGGTTCTGCTGCACCTGTTCGAAGGTTGGCATGCGGAAGAGATCGGAGCTGTAGCGAATGTTCATCAGTTCACGGAATGCCGAGTCGCTGTAGTCAATGTTCTCCGGCTGGGGAGTATATGCAGGGTTGCTGAGCAGAGGCACCATAATGGGCCATTGGCCGCTATTCTGACTCGCCAGCGGCAGTCCTATGCCCCAGTTCGCTGTCTTCCCCGTCCAATCGACCTTGTTGAACCAGTCGCCTGAATCGAAACTGTTCTGGTCCATATCTTTGGACCGCAGTAGATCGTCGCCAGCCTGCAAGAAAGGAATGCCCTGCCCAAGCGTGACAAGGCTCATGCCCATCACCTGCCGGCGTGCGCGTGTAGCGATGCTGTCATTGAAGCTGGACTTCAGTTGCACGGCGTCGAACAGATCTTGATTGTCGTGCACGGAGCAATAGTTCACGGCTTCAATTGGTGTTGCCGTGTAGCCGGTTGGCTGTCCGTTGTAGTTCACCTGGGCCCCGGTGACAGTAACACCCGCACTGTTGGTAAAGCTATAATCGCGCAGGTTGCCGGCAAGGCCAACTCGAATCCAGTCGGCATACTGCAGCAGTTGAGTCTGCTGATCCGGTTGCGAGGTATTGGAGTTGGTGTAATCGCTCGGATCAGTAAACAGCCCGGTGGCAAAGCCCTGCACGCGCTCGTCGGTAAACGGGCTGCCGCCACGAATACCGTCGCGAATCCGGTCGTTGAATGTACCAATGCCAAAGCCGTAAAGGTTAACCTGGTCCGCATTGGGGCCTATCTGGTTATTCACCGTGTCGCCGAAGTTGAAACCTTCCCCATAGATGTAAATTTTCGAGCCGTCGACGCCGTCCTTCTTCGGCGTGAGCGCGCGAAGAGCCGCTTGGATATCCTGCATATTGTAGGTGAAGTGGAAGCTCATGATGTCGAAGCGGAAGCCATCGATCTTGTACTCGCGCGCATTCAACACGAGCGTATCTATCATTAGCTTCTCCATCATGAGGTGTTCGCTTGCCGTATCTGGGCAGCATGAGCCAGTCTCGAGATTCCCATTCGCATCCAGGCGATGGTAGTAGCCAGGCACCACCTCGTCGAGATTCGAGTTCGGCCCTTCACCGCTGGCATTCGTGTGATTGAAAACCACATCCTGCACGACGCGCAGCCCAGCCCTATGCAGTCCCTCTACCATGGTGCGGTATTCGAGTACGCGGTTGTCGGGATCGATCGCATAGCTGCCCTCCGGCGTCATATAGTGCACGGGGTCGTAGCCCCAGTTATAACCATCGCTGCTCTGGATGGCGGCGACAGCGGCCTGCTGCTGCTCGCCATCCGGCGGATAGTGCGACAGATCGCCGGTGGTTGTCCACGTCGACTTGTCCTCGTTCACACTCGCGAAGTGAAACGATGGAAGAAGATGCACGGCCTTCAGCCCGCTTTGCGCGAGCGCGCGCAGATGCCGCATGCCATCCGCATTCTGATCATTGAAGGCTTCGTACATGCCGCGGTGCGCCTGTGGCACCGTCAGGTCATTCACGCTGAAGTCACGAATGTGCAGCTCATACAAGCTCATATCGCTCAAGCTTTGCAGCGCGGGTGAATTCACATTGTCCCATCCATGAGGTTTCGTCTCATCCGAATCGAGGTCGGTGATCCGGCTCTTGGTTCCATTCAATGCAATGTCGTTGGAGTAGGGATCGGTGGTGACATTCGTCTCGAGGGATCCGTTGATCGGCACCCACACGTTCACGCTGTACAGGTAGTACTTGCCTTTCCAGTCGCTCTTGCCATCCGCCCCCCACACACCGTTGTGTTCATACATGGGAACGGTTGCCGATGGCGTGGTGTCGCTTTCCTGATCGAAGAGCAACAGCGACACAGATTGCGCGGTAGGCGCCCACAGCTTAATCGTCACTGTGGAGGAATCATTTGCATCATGGAACACGACGCCCAGCTTGCCCGGATAATAGTAAATGTCATCGAGCGCACCTGCATCCTGAATGCCAGTGGCATACTGCAACGTCCCATCCTGCCCTATGACAGAGAGCGCAAGTTCGCCTTTGAGGGCTTGCTCCACGGTTGCAAGCGTCACGCTCGGTGGCACCTGCAGCACGGTGTAGCCAGCCAATTGCGGGTATCGCGCCAACTCAGCCTGTGTGAGGCTTCCGCCGGCAGTTAGCGGAATCTGGGTTCCACCGCTAATGCCGGTGCTGGTTAGATTCAAGCCGCCGGTCAGGCTAATACTGAGCTCATATGTGGCTCCGCTTTGAAGGTATTGCGGCTGGATCGCCAGGCGTGTACGATCCAGCCAGTATGCCTGCTCGATGCCCAGGATGCTGTTCGAGATTTGCTGCTGCGTCGGCTGCGTTGTAAAGACGGTCGCGTTACCGTGGATCACCCACGCTTCTTGGTACAGCGTGATTTGTAAATGCTGGTCAGGTCCGGGGTCTTTGATCTGCCCCTGCGCGCAGTTGTTGATGATGAATCCAAGGTCGCCTGTGGGAGTGCCCTGATTGGGATTCACCGTAACGTCAAAATAGACGCCATAACTGTCAGTTCCAGTGATCTGCACCTCGCTCTGACACCAAGAGGCATTTTCCGTTGACGCGTTCCATGTATAGAGAGCCCACCCCATGTAGTTTCCATCGGGGCGAAAATAGTGAATGCGAACTGAGCCTGCCGGGATTGGAGGGTCACTTGCCGCCCGCGCGGGCGATGCCAGAAAAGACAGTATGACAAGGAATAGAAAACTGAGCGCAGGCTTCATCTGACCCCTGCAGGCTTCGATTCTGGATGTCATGGTGGCCCTCTCATTAACCATTAACTTGTGGGCGGATGGGCAATGATACGACGCAGCCAATTTGAAACACATAGCCTGCCCGCTACTTGTGCGCCGTCAAACCTAATCGTCACTGAGTTCTCATGTCAAGACAAACTCTCTGCTGCTCAGCCGGATTTGGGAGGCATTTCTATATGGATTTTCAATTCATTTCTGATTTGTTTGGCGTGATCGCGATCTGAGGGAATTGGTGACAGTGGAAATGTTTCTGTCCTGCTCGAGGCTGCGCACGCCAACGTTCCCGATACCTACATTCGCAAATTGGCCATCGAATCCGCAGGGGAGGCTGGCGGTGCCGGGCTAGCGAGCTGCTGTACCAGTGCTGATCCGATTGTTGCGTCGCCAGAAGGGCGTATAAAGCTCATCTGCCGAGTACGGACTGGAGGCGCTGAGGCGCTCACACACCTGCGCGTGGCGAGGATGGATGGTATCAACGCGCCTCCTCCGAGTGCATATTCGAAGTGGATCCGATGGTGGACGACTGACGGCCAGACCGCGACCATCTTTAAGCCGGATCAATGCGGAGAGACTAAGCCGATCCCGTTCCCCTGATAGTGCCTGGTGCCACTCGAATCAGGTTCAAGGTCAAAACGGATACGACCACAAAACCATTAGCCCAGCTGGCCACGAAGGCTCAGCAGGTATTGCGGTCGTATCACTGCTTGCTCTGGCATCACTTTCAGTTACTGAAGGATTGGCGACAACTCACCCACTGTGAGTGTAAAAGCGAGGGCGCGGACATCAGGGTC
>DASXLY010000303.1:0-12528 GCA_036495975.1 Occallatibacter sp.
ATCAGTGGCACAGGCTTTGGCGCAGCTCAAGGCAGCAGCACGGTCGTGTTCAACGGAACAGCTGCGACGCCGACGAGTTGGAGCGACACCAGCATCGCGGTGCCGGTGCCCGCCGGAGCAACCTCCGGGAACGTTGTGGTCGCCGAGGGTGCGAGCGTCAGCAATGGCGTCAGCTTTACGGTTACACTCACGAACTATCTCGATGCGGCTACCGCCACGCTGGATATTGCTGGCTCAATCGGGCAATGGGAGACTTGGTATGGTCTCGCCAGCACCTCTCCCCTTTCCCAATCCACCGTGGCCGAACACGACGGGACCTATGGTCTGAGCATCACCACTACTGGCCCAGGCGATTACTGGGGCGTTCAACTGGCCAATTATCCGGGTTTTGCCGCCTCATCCGGCGAAGCCACGATCAGCTTTTGGGCCAGCGCCGGTCCCGGGAGCAGCAGCACCGGGACTACGTTGACGGTCGAGTGGCTCGACAGCAACGGTAATATACTCGCGACGAACAGTGTCGCCGTTCCAGGCACGCTCACTTCTGCCTGGACCCAGGCTTCTGCCAAAGTGGCAGCGCCCCAAGGCACAGCGTCAGTGATTGTTTTTCTATCGGGCCAAATGGCCACCGGCAGCATCATCTATGCCGATACGTTGTTCGTCGGCAGCAGCGATTAGGATCTGCTGTTCATCACAGAACGAGCGATGGGAGCACGATGAAGATCGTCTGGCATCTTGCCGGATCGAAATGGGCGAGGTTCCACGTGCACAACTGAAGGATTTTCGTGGGCGCGCCGCAGGTGGGAGACTCCTGCTCCGGTGTCGACGAGCAAGATTACGGGCGCATTCTTCAGCTGTGCATCAAGTTCTTAATTTCATTAATTGTTTCGTAAGCATTGTCCGTTGGATGAACTGCATAACTGTTGGTTTGTTTCGCCCAGTTTTGATCAAAGGCAAACCAGTCAATTTCTCTTACAGGCTCGTGCGTTAGAAGCGCCGTCTCAAGCGCGGAGAAATAGAGTGACCAACGTTCACGGTAAAATTCCAGCAACCCGTTCCACTCACGATTCGCATAGTCATGTACGCCAGAGCCGCGCGAAGACTCGGCCCCCCATTCAAGAAGTAGACTGCGGGCGTCAAACTCCAGTTGATCTTGTTCCGCGGGACTCTTTCCTGCAGATCTTGCCGCGGCCAACCAGGGCCCCAGCAGAAACGAGGCCTCGGCGCCCACGGCACGATTGAGCAGCGTGATGTGCTCCAGCCATTGTTGCGTAAGGTGACGGAATTCTTGCGCATCTTGCGCGATATAAGCGGCATTGATCAACGGCAATAAGTCACGGCTCTGATTCGCGATGGTTTGCCTTGCGATGTCCACGAGGTCATAGCAATAAGCAGTACTCGTGCGCAGAGAGGGGTGCACCTGCAGAAAATATCCGACGGCGCCTTGAAAGACCGCAAGATCGTATCGCGGCTCTTGCGGACTCCACGAACAGGCGGATCTTGTAGCCAGGCTGGGTTGAGCCGAAAACAGGTTGTCATGCGATTCGCTCCATTTTCCGCTCTTTTCGTCATAGGCAGTGCGGCGCAGAACATCCCAGGCGTCGATTGCATGTCTGTCGTTGCCGCCATAGCGATATGCCGCCCATTGTGCGAACCAGCGCGTTAAATCAGGGCGCTCGCTGCGCCATGGCAGTTCGGTGAAAAAGGCAAACGCCGCGGGATTGTTGCAACTGGCTTCGGGCATAACTGCAATGCCGTTCATCCTGCTCTGCGGCTTCGTCAATTGATCGAAATAGCGCTCATTCCACACACCCACGTTTGCGCCGATCGTAGTGTGCCCGCCGAAATTCCAGATTGTCCCAAAGGCGTAGGGAGTGTTGTCCCACTGCTCCTCGCGGTCTTTATACTCATAGCGATCTGAGAGCCCGTCGAGGATCAGAACATGACTTTTGTCCCTGATACCGGCAAGCAATTTACGGCTCGGATTTTCCTGCCAGCCTAGGACCGCCCAGATTGCGCCAGGATGAGCGGCTTGCAGTTGTTCGTCAATACTTGCTGCGGCATCTTCAATATTTACATCGCCAGCTCTGCCGCCTTCGTGGAGCGGGTCCATTTTGAACATCGTGGCCGGCCCGAGCAGTCGCTGCTGGACACGGTAAAACTCCTGAGTCACGGCCGGAAATAAATCGCAGGCAGGGTCGAGCCAGTCCGGACGCTTCATGCCCAGCCATGTGCCTTGCGGAACCACGTGCGCGCCTGGATTTTTCTCCGAGAAGCCGTCAGGCACCATACCGTAATAGCCTGGCAGCACCGGTTTCATGCCTAGCTCGCGCAGACGGCGCGTGATTTTAGCGGCAAGTGCAACGCGCGAATCGATTAATTGTTGAGACACTGAAGGCCCGACCCACCCAGACATATTCTCAAGCAGCCACCAGGGCTGGTGCGAAGGCGTTGGGAACCAACGGCGCAGCTCCTTATCAGTGAAGCGAAACTTGCGAAAAGCTTGCTGATAAACTGCCTCGGCTCCCATGTAAACAAGCACCTCATTGATCCCGTGGAGCGCGAGGACGTCGATCAGGTGTTCCCATTTCTCCCATGACCAGTATGGCCCGGTGTAGCCGTCATTGGTGTCGTTGAGCGCAAAACGATGTTGCACGTTCGCCTGCCGCTCAATGGGAGACGCCGGGGCGGGAAGCTTAGCCGGCAGGTGGTCGAGGCAATCTCCGTTCCAGCCGATGCTGACTCCGGCAACGTATTTTAAGTACCAGTTCATGCCCATCATCAGAGCAGACAGTGAGGATCCCTGAATGAGAATTCGCCCGGGCGCGCCTGAAATGGAAAACCCCTCGGGTGAAATTTGAGGTATGCAGCGAAGCTGAATCTGTTTAGCCAGTGGACCGAGCAGCCGTTCTGCCGCATTCCTCAAGGCAGTGACGTCAGAGGTGTCAGCGCCACGCGTTATCGCGGTGTAGGCCGTTCTAAAAGGCAGAACGGAAGAAAGAAGAGCCGTCCCTGACATCGCAAGGAAGTTGCGGCGTGTTTTGTATTTCTTCAGAAAATCATTCAAAGACAGTTCCCCACCCTTTCGGTTGAAGTTGCATTGTGTTTCACCAGGAAACGAGTTTCAGGATGTACCGCTCAGGCCAATGTATGTTTCAGACTCGGATGTTTCAGACTGACGGATTGTCACAGAGCGAGAATGTCGCTTTCGCGCGCCATCACCGTCTTACCCCAGCTTCGTGCGAACTCCAGAAAAGTGTGATCTCCTCGAGTGACTTGCCTCGCGTCTCAGGCACCAGAAGATAAACACAGACAATCGTGAGCAGCGCACCTCCGCCGAACGTCCAGAAGGTTGCTGCCGCTCCCAATCGCGCCATCATGATCGGAAAAAACTGATTACCCAGGTATCCGATAAGCCACAGCGTCGTTGTCGCGATCGACATTGCACGTCCCCGCACTTTGGTCGGGTAGATTTCGGAGATGATGACCCAACATGCTACACCGTTACCGAAGGCGTGGCCGGCGACGAAGCCCATGATCGCAATCACGATCGCGATACTCGGGCCGTGCGCGCAATAGATCCAACCGATCCAGGCAAGCGCAATAAGCTGAACACTTGTACCGACAAGAATAAGCGTCTTGCGCCCAGCCGTATCGACCAGCCACAGCGCGAACAAAGTAAAGACGAGGTTGATCAGGCTGACCAGCACTGACTGCGAAAACGCATCCCTGGTGGCCGTTCCCGCTATGCTAAAAATCACAGGAAGGAACGCGAAGATAGGTGTAACGCCGCTGATTTGCTGAAAGGCGGCGAGCATGATACCCAGCAGGAGAGGTCGCCGATATACTGTGAACAACTCAGAGAACCGTCCTTGTTCCTCTTTAAGCGCCTGTTCGATCTGGCGCATTTGGGAAGTCGCGTCTTCGCCCAGAGAGTTCAGCACTTCAAGCGCGGGCCGTGTCCGCCCCATTTTCAGGAGCCAGCGAGGGCTTTCCACCGAGGCAATAATCAGCATTCCGAAAATAACGGCTGGAACTACCCCGACCAGGAACATCCATCTCCATCCCGTGGTCTCGTTCCATGCCTCATTTCCCATGCGCTGAATGCACATGTTCGAAAAGACTGCGGCGAGGATCCCTAGAACAATACCAAGCTGATAAAGAGTGACGAGGCGGCCGCGCAACCTAGTTGGAGCAACTTCGGCAATGTACATCGGGCAAATGATCGATGCAGCGCCGATAGCAAAGCCTGCGATCAGTCGCCAGGCCACGAAATTTGTCAGATCGCCACTAAACCACAATCCAACCGACGAAAGCGCAAAACAAAGCGCACAGCCAGCGAGCGACTTCCGGTGCCCCATGAAGTCTGCTGCACTACCGGCCAAGGCCGAACCCGCGATGCAACCCACCAGCGCGCAACCAGCAGCCCAACCGGTGCCCGTGGCGTCGAGATGAAACCGGAGAATTAGATACTGAATCGCTCCACTGATAACGATATTGTCATAGCCGAACAAGAATCCGCCGAGGGCCGCCACCATCGCTGCGATGGTCAGCCGCCCGCGCCCAGTGTGGGGATATTTCGTCAGAAGTTTCCGAGCGTGCTTTCGCGCAGCGTCATCTTGAAGAACATCTCCGGCCTTCACGTTACATGATCCCGTGGCGGGCGAAGGCTTCTGTGGCGCTGAGGCCATTTTCAAGGTCGCGCTTGACGGTCTTCTCCCCGCGTGCCTTCTCGAGTGCACGATGGAACACTTCTGATGCAGCATCGGCGGGAACGGCCAGAACTCCATCGATATCTCCAAAAAGAATATCGCCGGGATCAATCGTCACCGCACCTATCTCGACCGGAACACGAAAGTCATAGACTTTATATCGCGGCGCCGAATCCTGACCGTAAGATCCAAATCCGAAGGTGGGGAAATTCATGGCCAGAATCGCTTGAGTATCGCGAAAATAGCCGTTCACGATCGCACCCCGCGCACCCAGCACCCGTGCGCGAGTGCTCATCATCTCGCCCCACATCGCATTGCGCGGAGAGGAGCCGGTATTCAGGTAGATCTCCCCTGGACGCAGGTCGTCGAGTGCCTGGAGCATCAAACCAAACGACCGTGCACTCAGGGGATTGGCGCTGTCCTCGATCTTCTCGGCGAAAACATCCCCGGAGAGGACCGGCATAGCGCGCCCCACGACAACCATGTCCTGATGCAGAGGCCGGATGGCGGGCGGCAGAAACTGATGTGTCAGCCCCATCTTATCCATTACGTCTCCCACCACACACGTGAATAGTTCTTGCTGCGTGAGCAGAAACAGTTCGTCGTCCGATCTCCACAAGCTCATTGGGTTCTCCGCCGGCGACCGAATCGCCGTTTTCCATCGCGCCCTCTTCCATGTCTATTCAAAGAACGGTTCGCCTGGACGAGCATATTTCCGAGCTACTTCCTCATTCAGAGTGACGCCTAGCCCCGGTCCCTCCGGCACCATAATGTATCCCTCTCGGATCAGAGGCTTTTCGGTTCCCGCCAGCAGATCGTCCCAAAAGGGCACATCACCGGCGTGATATTCGAGGGCCAGAAAATTGGGTGTCGCGGCGCAGAAGTGAACTGAAGCAATAGTGCCAATCGGGCTGCTGATGTTATGCGGAGCCACAGGAATGTTATAGCTGTCGGCGAATTCCGCAATACGACGTGCTTCCCCCAGGCCTCCTGCCTTTTGCAAATCCGGGCAAACAACGCTGAGCGCCTGCCGCTCCAACAGCGGGCGAAACCCCTCGAAGACATACAGGTTTTCCCCCGTTGCAATCGGCGTTCGCGTTGTCATTTTCAGCTCACGAAACTCTTCCGTGCTCCACGGCGGGAGGGGATCTTCCATCCACATCAGCCGGAATTCTTCAAGACCTGCCGAGAGTTTGCGGGCGTCGTTCAGGTTCAGGCGCCAGTGGCAGTCCACGGCGATATCGAGTTCTCCTCCTACTGCCTCGCGCACTCCCGCCACAAGGCTGAGCATGTAATCGATCTCGGGGTTGCTGAGACAACGATTGTGGGCATCGACCACGTAGGGATTCGGGACATCCAGGTCAAATTTGAGCGCAGTGAATCCCTGCGAGGCTACCTGCTTTGCGCGGGCCCCATACATTTCCGGGGTGAACATCAGGTGATCCGTTTTGGTGTCGAAAAAGTTCTTTGGCTCGGGATCTCCATTGCGCTCAGCCCATGATGCAGGCCGGGTGTGGAGGACAGCATCCAAGCTCTCCAGGCTCTCCCCGGCGTGGCAGTCGGCGTAAATGCGTACCTTATCGCGAAACTTACCCCCCAGCAACCGATAAATCGGAATGCCTAAAGCCTTGCCAGTCAAATCCCACAAAGCCATTTCAATGCCTGTAATGGCGTTGTAGATCGTGCCTGCCACCGAGCCGGCTCCGGAGGTCGCCCACTGCAATCTTCTAAAAAGATAACGAATGTTCGTCGGGTCCTGCCCCAGAATCACGCCCGAGAGTTCCTGCAGCGTATGTGTAAGCCCTGGAGCAAAAAAGCATTCGCCAAGGCCGCTGATTCCTTCATCGGTGTCGATGCGAACATAAGTCCAGTCAAAGTTGCCTTCAACCACAGCGGTCTTGAGTCCCGTTATTTTCATAGCTCCGTATTACTCCCAGGCAATGTCGCCTCGTGAATCGTATTGAATGCCATTGAGTGAATAAGCTCCGTCCACAACCAGAGTTGCTCCCGAGATATAGCTGGCCTGGTCCGAAATCAGATAGGTCGCGGCATCGCAGATATCATCGGTATTCCCCAGTCGGCTCAAAGGAATCCATTCCTCGAAGCGGGATCGCCCAATCTTCGCGATGGCAGCTTCGTTGATCGCGGTTTCGACAGCGCCCGGCGCAATGCCCACCACTCGAATCCTGTGCTCCGCCCATTCCTGGGCCAGGGCGCGCGTCAGCATCGTGAGTCCTGCCTTCGACGCACAATAATGAGCAGTTCCCAAACGAGGCTGAGAATCATGGATCGAAGAGATATTCAGGATCACACCGCCGCTTTGGTCCCGCATGATACGCGCTGCTCTTTGTGCGCAAAGAAAGGAGCCGCGTAGGTTGGTGTCGAGGACCCGGTCCCATTCCTCAACCGAAAGCTCCAGAGCAGAATGAATAGACTCAACCCCCGCGTTATTGACAAGAGCGTCCAGACCCTCGAGTTTTTCAGCGGCCGATTCGAACATCACGTCGATCTGCGTCGGATCCCGAACATCAGCCTGGACGGCCAAGACTCTCTGTCCGCTCGCGCGGCTCAGTTGCCCAAGTAGAGGCTCAGACGTCTCGACCGATGAAAACAAATTCACGCAAAGGTGCGCTCCCATCTCTGCGAAACGAATTGCGAGCGCGGCTCCGATTCCACGGTCGGCACCGGTGATCAGAATGCGCTTTCCTTCCAGGCTGCTGTCTTTGCGGTTCATGAATCTGTGATTCCAATGCTCAGCGACGCTTCTCTCGTGGTGCGCGGCCCGACTTTGGCGCATCCGCTGAGGCCTGTCGTTGTCCAATGAGAGAGAGCCCTTCGTCCCAAAACTCTTTCAAAATCTGTTCGGCGCGGTGCCGGGCGTCCGCTTTGTTCGTAGAAAGAATCGCCTCAATCAGTTCATCATGTTTACGCGCATTGAGCCCTAGGTCGAAGCCTGGCTGCGCGACGATTTCGATCATGGCAAAAGCAAACAGCGGAATGACCAGCTGCGAGAGAGCTTTCTCAAGAAATTTATTCCCTGTGAGCCTCCACATCGTGCGGTGAAGCTCTAAATCTGCGCGATAGAAATCTTCTACCGAACGGCTGGCCGCCGCCCTTTTGAGCGCGCGGAGCGAGGCCTTCAGTTCCGCGGTCTGCGTGCTGCTGCGGTTTTCAATCAGAAGTTCGACAACCAGACACTCCATCGCTGTGCGGACGCGGAAGATCTCGCTGTACTCTTTTGCAGTCAGCTGCGTCACTCTGCAGCCGCTGTTTTGGGCCCGAACAACCAGCCCCGCTTCCTCGAGCTTGCCTAAAGCTTCGCGGACGGTGGGCTGCCCGAGACCCAGTTCGCGGGCGATCCGGGTTTCGACAATGCGCCGGCCGGGACGCCACTTGCCGGAAACGATCATGCCGCGCAGATAATCGGCTATCTGATCGGGCAGAGAGACGGCTTTTCTGATAGCGCTGGCCAAATCTTCAATACCACCCGTGACGGGCTCATTTTCTTCATCACCCACGACTGCTGCTTTTTTCCCCGCGCTCATCATCGCTTCACCTCTGCTTCTGATTCGATTGATCTCAACCGCGGCGCAGATGTGACTCAGTGTATTCACGATGCTATGCTCTAGTCAATAGATCAACGATGATCGTTGATCTATTGACAAGTCCTCTTTGACTGGATTACATTGTTCTGCGTCCATGATCAGCAATTTGAGTCGTTTACCGGAACCGCTGAGCCCCCGATCAAAAATGATCATTCCCTGCCCCGTCGTACCCGGCAGTCATGTAGAAAACAAAACGGAGGCCTCCGAACTCCGCGTGGAGGTTGTACATGCCATTGCAAACGAAGGTGACGAGGACCGCCATCAGGCCGCTGATGAGATTGGCCAACTCCTCTCAGTCTGAGATCGCGCAGCCGCCTCTCACTGCCAACGCGTCATAAATTCCGCCCGGAAAACGATGTATGGGCAGTACAAGGAATCAAATGAATTACAGAGAGGATTGCCAGCGAGCGATCACCCGAAGAGACCTTCTGAAAAAGAGTGCATTGCTTGCCGCCGTACCCAGCGCCTTCTTCCCTCTTTGGTCCGAGGTCATTGCGCCAGCCCAGGACGAGGCCTCTCTAGCGCGGCTCACGTCGGCAGGTCAGCCTACCGCCCCCGACTGGATGAAGGGCCTCATCATCTACGAAATCGCAACGAAGGGGTTCACTTCTCCACGGGGACCAGAGAGCGGCACCTTCGCAAGTCTGAAGGCGAAGTTGCCTTACCTCCAGGACTTGGGTATTACTGGTATCTGGCTCGCTGGATATTCGCTTTGCGATCCTCGCCACTTCTATAACATCTGGACGCAATACGCGGTCATCGATCCGGAAAAATTCGATCCAACGCTCGGGACGGGCGAGGAGTTTGAGGCGCTTATTGACGACGCGCACAGTCGTGGCATCAAGGTGTGTCTCGATGTCATCACTCACGGCCTTATGAACGGCTCTCCCATCGTCAAAGAACACCCTGCGTGGTTTCGCGGTGGAACCTGGGGGATGACCGATTTTGACTGGACCGGAGGTCATAGCGAGCTGGACGACTGGTGGGTGAAAGTCTATACCAACTTCGTCACTCGCTATCACATTGATGGCTATCGGCTCGACGTCAGCATCTATCGCCCGGATCTGTGGGAGCGCATTCGCCAGAATGCGGCGACATCCGGCCGTCCTATCGTGATCTGGGAGGAGATGAACGCTGTCATTCCCGGAGTTACAGACTTCAGTCAGCGCGAGAATATTATCTGCACGACAGATAGCGATAAGCTCAACCCGGTGCTGGAACACGATATGCCGGGTTTCTATGACAGGAAGTTCGGACGCGCGGGCTACTATCACATAGAGATTCAGTATCAGGATTGCGGCAAAGTTGAGGGTGATACCGACGGCAAAGGAGAGCTGAAGATTCGATTGGCAGGTCTCGGGCCAGACAAAGTGGGGCGGCGATTTGGTTCCGATGGTGCCAAACCTGACGGTCTGCTTGATGTGAAGCTGACAGTCTTCGGAATCGAGCGCAAGCCCATTTCGAATATTGTGGTCCGCAATGAGATGAGCGAAGAGTGGCAACTACGATCGGAAGGAAGCCGACCCATCTACGTCGAAGCCGCAGGAACTTTCGGGCCAGTGGTGGAGATCCAAATCGGGACACTTGCTTGGGGATCGTCCATCCAGCTTAGCTGTCACGATAACGGCTGGACCGGATTTCCGGTCGACAAAAATCCCTATGTAGCACAAGGAAGCCGCTCTCTGTTCGGGTACTCGTTTCTGTTTTCGCCAATGATTCCCATTTTCTTCGCGGGCGAAGAATTCAACGCAACTTTCCGCGCCTTACCGCATCTCTCTCCGGATTTGTATGGCGGGAGTGACGTTGGTATGGGGCACTGGCTCTATGGTGCGCAACTCGACTGGAACGAACTGGAGCGGCCCGCACATATAGAGATGTTCCGAGACGTGAAGAGGATGATTGCGATTCGGCGCCAACATGCAGACATCCTCGGCATGTCACCCGGAGGTCGCGAGCCAAACTTGCTCGCAGTCGAGTACTATGCCGAAATCGATGTGCCCGTGCCTTACATACGATGGAATGACAGCAAAGTGATCCTTATCGCCGGGAATCGCAATACGGATCGCGATGCAAAAATCACAGTTCGCTTTCCCGCCAGTATGCTAGAGCATTGCGAGAGTTTTGAAGTCCACGACCTGTGGTCCGGGACTCCCGGCAAAGCATACAGTCGTACAGAGCTACAGCAATTTTGCTTTGAGGTGATAAGAGACAAAGTGCCGGGAGGAGGCCTCGCAGTCTATGCCATTCTTCCCCGAGATGGTTCCCCCTGCGCGGCGGCCGCCTGCAACCGTTCTCCGCGAAGTTGGACTCTATCAGATGGTGATTGAGGACTTGAGACAGGAAAAATACGATGTTCTATTCGCGCATTCGGGAGCCATCGAAGTCGACGAACCTATATTGCCTGGCCTCAGAGGATGCCTTGTGGTGTGAGATGCTAATTTCCTACCACTCTCGCCGAGTGTTTGAGACCGGGTTGAGCAAAAGTTTTATGGGATCGGGCAGAGGTCGTTAGGGCTGAGGACGTGGGCCCAATACGGGTTACCACCCGTGCCTCAGAGCGCCAAAAGAAGCCATCCGTGACGCCTAGTTTCAATTAGTTACGACTTTCTTTTGTCCTGTCACAGCAGCGTTTTTGGGGATTTGAGGACACGGAAAGGAAGGGATAGTAGCGGTAGGCACTTGTCTTAATGCGGGGGCGTAGATACAAGTTCACCGTGTCCAGCATCTGGCCGCACAGTTCGTGCTCCTCCAGCAGATGACGGAAGTTCAAGATTGTGGTCTCGTCCGGCGCCGGGCCGCGGCCCAGATCGATGCCGGCAAAGCGACGCAGCACAGGCGATTCGTAGAGCGCTTCTTCCACGCCGGGATCTGACAGCGCGAACCACTGTTGCAGAAAGTAAACCCGTAGCATGACGTCGAGACCTACCGGCCTGCGTCCCACCTCGCCCTTCGCGTACTGCGGCCGAGCCAGCGACAGTAACTCGGCCCACGGCATCACCGCATCCATCTCCGCCAGAAACTGCTCCCGACGAGTCTTCTTCGAGTAGCGTTGGAACTCTGCCTGATGGGCCAACGTCATCTGCCGCATGCGTGATCTTCTCCCTCCCTCCACATTAACCGCGAAGGATGTGGATCGGGGAGTTCTTCAGAGGTTCCCTAGCCCTCCCACGCTCGAGTCGCGTTCACTCGACGACGAACGCGAAGGGGGAACGACACGCGCTAAAATCGAGCAATGGCTTTAGTATCTGTTATCCCGACAATCGAGCCAGACGGCGGCGGATTTATGCTCCGTGTACGAACTCTCGATTCAGTGCGAGTATGGCGGAAATGGCATGAGAGCAAAGAGAATGCCATTGAAGACGCCGGTGACATTGGATTGGTGGAAGTGGAGACGTTCGGAAATGCCGCTCGCAGGACTTTGAAGCCCGTAGCTTCAATCGCTATCGAGCGGCTTGAGCAATTCGGGCTCCGCGAGGCCTATCCTTAATTGGAAATTGGGCGTCTTCGCTTTACTTCGCCCGGTGCTGTGCATATGTTTCTTTCATGAATTTCCCGCCTTGCACGTAGCTGGCGTTCAGTTCTGCGTAGTGCTTCCATTTTTCGGGCAGATCATCGATCGGGAAAATGGCTGATACAGGGCACACGGGAACACAGGCACCGCAATCGATGCACTCGACCGGATCAATGTAAAGTTGCTGGACATCAACGAAGCCTGGGCGGCCATCCTCGTAGCTGGTGTCCTTCTTCGGGTGGATGCAGTCTACCGGGCAAGCATCCACACAGGAGGCATCTTTGACACCGATGCACGGCTCAGCGATGACGTAAGCCATGATCCACCTCTCACTTCCCGATCGGCCGACAAATTCAACACAAAGACCACGGAGCGGGTTCGGGCAGAGCTCTTGGGGCTCCCGATAAGAACCGCTGCTACTAGCGATGCCAAAACGGTGCTCATGGTGGCTTGTGAGCTGTCGAACCGGATCTATACGCTCCAGAGCAGCCTGCCACGTTGAGGTTCCAGTCGTTACATAGCACTTAAACAGAGAGAATTAATCGTCCAATTGCGATTCATTCGATGAGGGTTGAAGCTTGGAAATCCAGAGTGATTACTGTGGATGTTCGCCCACCAACCGCACGGATCAGAAGCAACTAGCGGAAAAATCCTGGGGTTCATGTGTTCGAAAGATGATCCAACCGGCCGGATTCCCGCTCCC
>DASXLY010000304.1:0-34989 GCA_036495975.1 Occallatibacter sp.
GTTGCGGCGCTGGAGTTCATCCAGCATCATCTGGCGAAGTCGGGTCACGTGTGCCTCCTCGTGACCACAACCTATCCCAGCCGCCGATCCAATCGGAGGCCCACGCCGCAGCGTCCGCCGCGCAGCGGCTTAGTGCAAACGTCCGAATCGCTCCAGCCTATATTGAGAGGAATTCGATTTGCGAAGCCAGCAGCTTTCACTCCCGGAATGCCTTCGATTGCATCGAGAAGTTTTTTCTGCAGAACCGGAACCTGGTCGCCTTTGTATCCGCTCATGCCCAGATCGGTATCCACTTGCATCGCATTGCGCGGATCGAAACCGAAACTGCTGTGAATTGAGCGGAGCATGCCTCGCACCGCGACCAGTGACGATGTTACGAGAACCGCGCACAGGGCAATTTGTACTGCGAGGAGCAGGTCACGAAGTGTGAAACGACGCATGCCTTGCGTGGCGCCAACTGCCGCCTTGATGCCCTGGTATGGATCGGCTTTCATGATCTGCCGGACCGGGACCAGGCCAAAGAGCAGTCCGCTGAAAAGCGCAAGGAGCAGAGCCATGACATAGGTACTGCTGTCTGGGTTTACAGGGACGTTGATAGGAATATCGGGAATCGGCTGCCATGTACTCAATGCGCGAAGGAGCATGATGGAGCCGGCAATACCCGCGGCGGCTCCACCGAGCGAAACCAGGAGTGCTTCGGTCAACAACTGGCGAAGTATCCTGCCACGGCTTGAGCCCAGAGCAAGGCGCAGGGACACCTCGCGCCAGCGGTCGGCCGCCCGTGCGGAGAATAGGCTGCCGAGATTGGCGCATGCCGCCAGCAGAATCAAGCCTGCCAGCAACGTCAACCCCATGACAAATGCATGAACCGGACCGCCGAGCATGTTGCCGAGCAGGCCAGGACGCGCCAGACCGAAGCTCAACCCATCATCATCTGCGGGATAGGTCTTTTTCAGTTGCCCGGCAATGGCATTCAGATCATCGGTCGCCTGCGCGGGTGTCACCCCCGGTTTCAGGTGTCCGATCACCCAGAATCCGCGACTCCCCCGGCCTTTGAGGGTGTCAGCCGATTCAGCGTCTACAATCGGCGACCAGAAATCTGGAGCGTAAAACACTTCCGTTCCACGAAAACTCTTCGGCGCTACTCCGAGAATGGTGCAAGTGGTGTTGTTCACTCGTACCACGCGACCCACAATGCCTGGATCGCTATGAAAATGGGTCTGCCAGTAGGCATAGCTCAGGACCAGGTAAGGGATGCTGTTGAGACCGCGTTCGTCGGAAGCATGGAAGAACCTTCCCAGAAAGGGCTGCACCCTGAGCACGTCGAAGTAGTTCGAGCTTGCCTCGTAAATCCAGGCAGGCACCGGGGTTCCATTCGCATCCAGCCCCGCCCTTTCGATGCCGTATAGCGCCAGCCCATCGAAGGACTTATTGCGGTCGCGCAGATCAACGTAATCCGGATAAGACTGCGAGGGGATGTGGTCTTGCGCCTGTTCGATCTGGTAGACCGTTGCGCCGTCGGGAACATTGACTGGGCGCAGCACCAGCGCATTAAGAATGCTGAACACCACCGCATTGGCGCCAATGGCGAGCGCTAGTGTGACCACGGAGATCAACGTGAAGCCAGGGGACTTGCGCAGCATGCGCCACGCAATGCGAACGTCCTGCTGAATGATCCCGAGCCAATTGCCGCCGAGAGCTTTGACGCTCTCTTCCTTGTAGCGTTCGCGGGCACCTAGCTCGATGCGCGCGCGGCGCTCGGCTTCGGCTCGACTTGATCCTGCGCGCTCGAGGTCGTCGGCACGATGGGCAATGTGCGAGCGAAGTTCTTCCTCCATCTCGATCGAGACTTGGGAGCGACGAAAGATCGCGGTTGATAGGGAGCGGAAAAATCCGGGGAAGCTCATGCTTATTCCTCTCGCAACAAGATCATTGGATCGACCATCAGGGCGCGACGCGCCGGAATCCAGGTGGCGACCAGGCCGAGCAGGGCCATGGCCAGAACAACACCAGTAAGAACGAACGGATCGCGGGGCGTGGCCTGGTAGACGATGTAGGCAAGCACAGGACTGGCGAGGAGGCCGAGAAGCAATCCTGCTGCCGAGCCCAAACCGAGCAGTTTCACGGCTCCTCCCATCGCTGCCCGCAAAACCTCTCTGCGCTTTGCTCCCAGCGCCACGCGGATTCCGAGTTCGCGAAGTCTTCTGCTGACGGAATATGCAGCCATTCCAAAGATGCCGGTGATGGAGAGAATCGCGCCAAGCACACCCAGGATGCCAAGGGAGATGGTCGCCATGCGCGGAGCGAACAGCATGACATCGAGCGCCTTGTATCGGCTTTCGATATATACCGGAAGACCAGCATCCAGGCGGCGAATCGTGGCCCGGATGGCGGTTGCCAATTGCTGTGGATCTCTGCGCGAACTGACGACCAGGTACGTGGCCTTCGATGGATTCTGCAGAATGGGAAGGAACATTGCGGTCTGAGGATCTTCGGTCAGCGTGTAGTATTTGCCGTCTTCTGCAACCCCGACCACCTGAGGGCGCGTGCCATCGGGAAGCTTGAAATGGCCACCGAGTGCCTTGTCGACCGATCCGAAGATTCGGCGCGCAAATTCACGATTGACGATCGCAGCGGCAGGCTGGGTTTTATCCTCGCTCCACGTGAAGGTTCTTCCCGCCAACAGGACAGTGCCCGCTGCGCGGAAGTATTCGGGCGAAACCTTGAACATGTGGGCGTTGGTTGCCGCGTTGGAGGGCTTCAGGTCGGAGGTGTTGTCAGTGAAGACATTGGAGCCATATGAGCCGACACCGACTGGAACGCTATCGGCCAATCCTACGGCCTGCACGCCGGGAATTGTTTCGACTGCCTCGATCATGCGCTTCTGCATGGGGGCAATTGCATCGCCGCGATAATCGGCCATGCCGAGGTCGGTCTCGACCAGCAGGGTGTGGTCGACGTCGAAGCCAAAATCATTGTGCAAGGTGCGCGCAAGGCCGCGGACCGAAACCATCGATGAAGTGACCAGCAGCGCGCAAATGGCGATCTGCACAACCAGCAGCACCTCCCGGGCACTGAACCAACGGCCAGCCTTGCTGCTCGACCCGGCTTTGACGATCCCGTATGGATTGGCCCGGAGCACCTGTTTCACCGGCACCGCGCCAAAGAGAAAACCGCTCAAAAGAGCCAGCCCCAGGGCGAGGAGATAGACGTTGCCGTCAGGATTGACTGACAAATGCAGCGGCCATCTCGCGATGGGCTGCCATGCGCTGAGACCGTGGAGCAGGACCACGCTCAGAGATAGTCCGACTGCCCCGCCGGCGAGGGAGATCAAGAACGCTTCGGTGAAGAGGCTGCGCAGGATGCGTTTGCGACTGGAACCCAGAGCGAGGCGCAAGGCGATCTCGCGAGAGCGATCGGCGGCACGCGCGGCGAAGAGGCTTCCCAGGTTGGCGCATGCGGCTAGAAGAATCAGTCCGGCCAGCAACATCAGGCCACCGAGAAATTCACGCATTGGACGCCCCATGTAATCGCCATAGAGGCTGGGACGGGCCAGCGTAAACGCCTTCAGCCTCTCGTCGGTTTTGGGATAGGCACGGGCAAGGTCTGAGCCAACGCGATTGAGGTCGGCTCCGGCCTGAGCGGTTGTCACTCCTGGCTTCAGGTGTCCCATGGACATGAAGATCCAGCGGTCGCCGCGATCATTCAGGTCGTTCTCGCCAAATTGCGCGTGATTCACGATGGGTACAAAGACATCAGGATTGAAGAAAAGCAGAGTGCCGTGAAATTCGGGCTGCCCGACACCGATGATGGTGTACGGATGCTTGTTAAGGCGCACCGCCTTGCCCACAATGTTCCGGTCGCTCTGGAAGTGGGTCTGCCAGAATGCATAGGTGAGCACGATGTAGGGCGCGCTGTCGGGGCCGTGTTCGTCGGAGCCATGAAAATAGCGTCCCAGGTAGGGCTGCAGGCCAAGAGCATCGAAATAGTTGCCCGTGGCTTCCTCGATCCAGATGCGCGATGGATTGTCGCCTGTATCGAGACCCACCTCAGAGACCGTGTATGCCACAAGATCGCTGAACGTGCGGTTGCGATCTCGCAGGTCGAGATAGTCGGGATACGACTCGTACATGGTGGCGTCGGCTGAGCGCCAGATTCCGTAGAGCGTCTGCGGATTGGGCACATTCAGCGGACGCAGGATGAATGCGTTGAGCACGCTGAAGACCACCGCATTGGCGCCGATGGCCAAAGCGAGCGTGAGCACGGAAGCGAAGAGAAAACCGGGCGATTTGCGTAGCGTGCGCAGAGAGAGGCGAAAATCCTGAGCGCAGCCCTGGAACCAGGTTCCACCGAGTGCGTCATAGCTCTCTTCTTTGTAACGTTCACGCGTACCAAATTCGATGCGCGCACGACGCTCGGCCTCGGCGCGGCTCAGGCCCGAACGTTCAAGGTCGTCGGCGTAGTGCGCGATGTGGGAACGCAGTTCGTCCTCCACGTCCGCGGCAAGTTCCGAGTGATGGAAAAGTTTTGTGAGGAGAGATCGCACATAGGCCAGGATTCTCATACTTCCTCCGCCCGTGATGCCAACGCTGCGGTCATTGCCATGGCCAGCCGGTTCCAGCTCTCTGTTTCTTCCCGGAAGCGCTTGCGACCGGCAGCGGTGAGGTCGTAGAACTTGGCGCGGCGATTGTTCTCAGAGACTCCCCAACTTGCCTTGAGCAAGCCCTGTCGAACCAGGCGGAAGAGGGCAGGATAGAGTGCGCCCTGTTCCACCAGCAGCGCCTGGCCCGTGATTTGCGAGATTCGCAATAACACGCCGTAGCCATGAAGAGGACCGAGTGAGACTGCCTTCAGAATCAGCAGGTCGAGTGTGCCGGGAAGCAATTGTGCCTGGTCGGGCATGCTCCCTCCTAACGTGATTAGGAGAGTAGCCCGACTCTCCTAAGCTGTCAAGGAGAAAGTCAGAAAAGCAGGTCCTTCATTGCGCTGGCGGTTCATCCAGGATGACAACGTAGAAAAAACAAATTAGGTCCTGCGGTCTTCGCCATTGCGCTGGTTTATCTTTAGATAGCGGCCCCCGCTGCGCGTAAACGAGGTCCATGGACGTTCTCAAACATCTGTTCGAAAAGCACTTTCATTCGCCCGCCGAGAGCGTCTCGCAATTGCAGGGGCAGCTGGGCGGCTCCGGGCGCGCGATCCTCCGTCTGAGCGGCTCGGGACATACTGCCGTAGGAATTGTCTATTCCGTTCGCGAAGAGAATGTCGCATTTCTCGAGTTCTCTCGCCAATTCCGCCGCCATGGGCTTCCCGTTCCCGAGATCTATGCAGAAGATCTTGCCAATGGTGCCTACCTTGAAGAGGATCTCGGCGACACCACGCTGTTCGAATTTCTAAACGTACACCGCAATGGAGACATCCTCGACGCCGAGGCCATCGAGGCTTATCGGAAGGTGGTCGCAATTCTTCCCCGATTCCAGATCGAGGCAGGCCGGGATTTGAATTACAAGGTCTGTTATCCGCGATCGAGCTTCGACCGGCAGTCGATCAACTGGGATCTGAACTACTTCAAGTACTACTTCCTTCGGCTGGCCGGAATTCCTTTCAGCGAGCAGGCGCTGGAGAATGATTTCTCGCGGCTCACCAAGCTCCTCCTGTCGGCTCCGCATGACTACTTTCTCTATCGAGACTTCCAATCAAGAAACGTGATGCTTCCCGGCGGTCAGCCGTATTTCCTCGACTACCAGGGCGGACGCAAGGGCGCGCTGCAGTATGACATTGCGTCGCTGCTCTACGATGGAAAGGCCGACCTGCCGGCGCCGGTTCGGCAGGAGCTGCTCAACTACTACCTCGACTGCCTTGCAGAATTCATTCCCGTGGATCGCGATGCTTTCATGGAGCACTACTACGCATACGTCTACGTGCGCATTATGCAGGCCCTCGGCGCTTACGGCTTCCGCGGGTTCTACGAGCGCAAGGCCCATTTTCTGCAGAGCGTGCCGTACGCGCTGAAGAATCTGCGCTGGCTCGCCCATAATGTCAAACTGCCTGTGGCCCTGCCCGCGCTGATGGATGCGTTTCAGGGCATGCTGTCGTCAGAGAAACTGCAGCATCTTGCCCCGGGACCCGACAAACTTACGGTGCGAATCTTCAGCTTTTCGTTTCACCACCAGATTCCGACAGATGAATCGGGCAATGGGGGTGGTTATCTTTTCGATGCGCGGAACCTGCCGAATCCGGGCCGCGAGGAGCGCTTCAAGCAACTCACCGGGAAGGATGCGGCGGTAATCGAATATCTGAATCAGCAGGAGAACGTTCACCAGTTCTTTTCGCACGTGCAATCGCTGGTGGATGCGAGCGTATCAGCCTATCAGCGGCGCGGCTTCACCAGTCTGATGGTTTCATTTGGTTGCACCGGAGGCCAGCACCGCTCTGTATTTCTGGCCGAGCAGCTTGCCCGTCACCTTCGCACCCGGGGCGGAGTCCAGGTCGTCCTGCGGCACATCGAGCTGGAGAAGATGGCATCGTGAGGGCGATGATCCTAGCGGCGGGCCTGGGCACGCGCCTTCGCCCGCTCACAAATGATCGTCCGAAGGCACTTGTCGAGGTTGCCGGTCGTACGCTTCTCGAATTAACGCTGGCTCGACTCCGCTGTTTCGGGATCTCAGATGTGATCATCAATACGCATCACTTCGCCGAGATGGTTGAAGAGTACCTTGCGGCCCATAAGAACTTTGGCATGCACATCGAAGTCTCGCATGAAGACGTACTTCTCGACACCGGCGGCGGTCTCAAACGCGCGCAGCACTTCTTCGCCGGATCAGATGAGCCATTTCTGGTACACAACGTTGATGTACTCAGCATGATCGACTTTGGGAGCATGCTTCGTTTTCATCTGGAGAAGAGTGCACTGGCTACCCTGGCGATCCAGGACCGCCCGACATCCCGTTATCTTCTGTTTGATCGCAACAGGCAGCTCTGCGGACGTCGAGCCGGACTTACCGGCATTCCCGAGTTCGTATGCCCCTGCGAGGACTACGAGGCGCGAGCGTTTTGCGGTGTTCACGTGTTCTCGCCGCGCATTTTTTCCGCCATAAAAGATGAAGGTGTCTTCTCGATCATCCCGTCGTATCTGGAACTCGCAGCGGGGAGAGAACGCATTTTCGGGTTTCCTTCGGATGGGTACTATTGGCGCGACCTGGGTAAGCCGCGGCACATCGCGGAAGCCGGCCGCGAAATTGCTGCCGGAATCTATCCATTAGAGGCCCCTCAAATGAGGCTCGAAAATCCCGGGCAATCGGCGGAAAACCAATGAAATCTGCGCTAGAGCGCTGACCTTCCAAACTTCAACTAAATGGCCGTCCCACACGATTTTGGTACCCACAAACGAGGTACCCCAGCAGGGACTTTCGGGTAACGGTGTATTACTAAGGGGCAATCGACTTTCGGCGTATTTTCTTGCAGGCGGAGGAGAAAACGGGGAGAATGACGACACCAACACCACTCATTCCCTTCGGAGGAATAGATGCAGATGCTAAGCAACAATCTCTACCTGTTTGTTCGCAACCTTCTCTCGCGCGAAGAAGGCCAGGACCTGGTCGAATATGCCTTGGTCGTGGCACTAATCGCATTCGGCGCAATTGCTGGTATGGGCTTCTTGGCCCAGGGCATCAACAACGCCTTCTCCGGAATCGCGACAACCCTCACAGCCAACGTCTAACTGGGCCCCGACTCATTTTGTAGTCCGGTACTTCATGAACCGGTGCCCGATTCCGAATTGGGGTTGGGTGGATTGCGGCGCGAAGTTTGAACCTGCAAGTTCGAACTTCGCGCCACAGGACTTCTCAGAGTCGCCTGCCAATGTACCGATCTCGTCAAGCACTCCTGAACAAGCCCGATGGGCGATTCCTTGCACATCCTGACGTTCAAACGCGGCCCAAGAGGTTCCGCTTTCTGCAGTTTCGGCGCGTTCATCTTCTTCTGATTCTGCTGTGTTAGCGTAGGGAACGGGAGCAATAACACACAAAATGTCAGGGATTACGTCGTTTCTCAAGCACCACTATCGTCACTTCAATGCAGCCGCTCTTATCGATGCAGCTGAAGCCTACAAGGCTCATCTCGCGTCGGGCGGCAAGATGTTTATGACCATCGCCGGGGCGATGAGTACGGCGGAATTGGGTCTGTCACTAGCCGAGATGATCCGGCAAGACAAGGTCCATGGGATTTGCTGCACGGGCGCGAACCTCGAAGAAGATGTCTTCAATCTTGTAGCACACAACTACTACGAGCGCGTGCCGCATTATCGTGATCTGACTCCGGCCGATGAGGCCGCGCTGCTCGGTCGCCACATGAACCGGGTGACCGACACGTGCATTCCTGAAATGGAAGCCATGCGGAGGATCGAAAACGAGGTTCTGAAAGAATGGATTCGTGCCGACCAGGCCGGCGAGCGCTTGTTTCCACACCAATTCATGTACAAGATTCTGCTTTCGGGCGATCTGAAGAAGTCGTATCAGATCGAACCCAAGGACAGCTGGCTTCTCGCGGCAGCGGAGAAGAATCTGCCGATGTTTGTCCCCGGCTGGGAGGACGCAACGCTGGGCAATATGTATGCCGGGCACTGCATCTCAGGCGACGTAAAGAAGGTACACACGGTGCGCACCGGCATCGAGTACATGATGGAGTTGGCCGAGTGGTATACGGAAACCACAAAAAAGACACCGCTGGGATTCTTCCAAATCGGGGGCGGGATTGCGGGTGATTTCCCGATCTGCGTGGTACCGATGCTTCACCAGGACCTGCAGCGCGAAGACGTTCCGCTATGGGCGTATTTTTGTCAGATTTCGGACTCGACCACGAGCTACGGATCCTATTCGGGCGCCGTACCGAACGAGAAAATCACGTGGGGTAAGCTGGGAGAGAAGACGCCAAAGTTTATCGTCGAGAGCGATGCGTCGATCGTGGCGCCGCTGATGTTTGCTTACGTTCTGGAGTGGTAAAAAGACACCTTTTCAGCTCTCAGTCAGCAGGGCCGGAGTCAATCCGGCCCTTTTTTGTGCTCGGAAGAGGGAGCGAGATTGCTAGAAAGAGCTGCTTGAATCGAAGCTTCTCGCGACATGGGATCGCGTGGGAACTGTTCGTTTTTGATCAACGTATCAGGGAATTGAACGCGGAAACGTCTGTTCTTGTGGAGTTTGACTTGTAATTTCAATGGTTCAGCGGCACCTGATTTGGCTGGCCAATTGCTTGAACCGTGACGGGACTACTGTTCTTTTTCAAGCTGGGGTCTCGCTTTTTTGAAGACGCCCCTAATTCCCTGTTATCCCTGGAGGTCAGCAATGCGGACTCTGATTCAGGATTTGCGGTTTGCTCTGCGGCAGATGGGCAAGCGGCCGGGCTTCACGGCCGTGGTTGTTCTGACTATGGCCCTGGGCATCGGCGCGAACGCCGCTATTTTCAGCGTGCTGGATGCGGTGCTGTTGAGACCGCTTCCCTACAGCCATCCTGAGGGACTCGTGAAGCTCTGGTCGCGATTTACCGGAATCGGCATGCCCAATGACCAGAACTGGGTTTCCGCGCCAGAGTTTCGGGATTTCCAGCAACTGAACCATAGCTTCAGCGATCTTGCGGCGATTGCTTCGGGTTCGGTGAACCTAGGCGTCAAAGGCAGCCCACAGCGCGTCGTTGGAGCGTCGGTCTCCCCCGGATTGTTCCCCATGCTCGGCGCCCAGCCGATGCTGGGACGAAACTTCCTGAACGAGGAAGGACAGCCGGGAAAAGATCACGAGGTGATTCTCAGCTACGGCCTGTGGCAGCGGGTGTTCGGGGGAAACAGAAACATCGCTGGAACGACTGTCGATATCGACGGCGTGCCGATGTCTGTGGTGGGAGTGATGCCGCCTCGATTCGCGTACCCCGAGGAATCGGAGATCTGGGGACCACTATCGTTCTCGCCTGACGACCTGAGCGAGAACAGCCGCGGAAATCACGGATTGGAGGTGCTGGGGCGAATCAAGCCGGGGCTTTCGACGGCCCAGGTGCAATCGGACCTTGATCGCATGTCGAAGACGATCATCGAGCAGCACGGCTCGTATCCTTACAAAAAATTCGATTTCGGGATCATCATGCATCCACTGCTGGAAGAGACGGTGGGCGACGTGAAGCCTTCTCTGCTGGTGCTGATGGCGGCGGTGGGGCTGGTGTTGCTGATCGCGTGCGCCAACATTGCCAACCTTCTGTTGGCACGGTCGACCGAGAGGCAGCAGGAGATGGAGACGCGCATGGCGTTGGGCGCGAGCGGCGCGCGACTGGCGAGGCAGTTGATCACGGAGAGTGTGGTGCTGGCCTTCGTTGGGGGCGCGGTCGGGCTGGCCATTACGCCATGGATTTTGCACGAGTTGGTACAACTCGCAGCCAAATCATTGCCCCGCGCCGTGAATACCTCGATCGATTTGCGGGCGCTGGCGCTCACAGCGGTTGTTTCGCTGGGCATTGGAATTCTGTTTGGGCTGGCGCCAGCGCTACAGGCAGCACGCAAGCGACAATTCGACCGGCTGAAGGGGGCGCGGAGCACCGAGGGCAGGAAGCCCAGGCGGCTGCGCAATGCACTGGTGATCTGCGAAACGGCTTTTTCACTGCTGCTGGTTGCAGGTGCGGGATTGCTGCTGCGAAGCTTTGCGCAGGTTTTGAAGGTAGATCCTGGCTTCAGACCAGATGGCGTGCTCACCATGCGGGTTGCGCTGCCGGATGCGATTTACAGCAAGCCTGAACAGGTCCGGGCGTTCTATGCCAGTCTGCTGGACCGGGTGCAGCGATTACCAGGTGTCGTTTCCGGCGGAGCCGTCTCCGGTTTACCGCTGAGCGGTCAGGGCGGCTCCGGAACAATCACGATTGACACCCAGTCTGTGCCGATGGAGAACACGACGCCGGAAGCCGACCAGCGCGTGACAACGCCGGGCTACTTCAAGGCGATGGGAATCTCGTTGTTACGAGGACGTTATTTCGAGGCGCGGGATACGGATGGCGCCCCGCCGGTAGCGATTGTTGACGAGAGCCTTGCACAAACCTACTGGCCAAACCAGGACCCAATTGGGAAAAGACTGCACGTGGGCGGCCGCGGGAACACAAAAGCGTCCTGGGCAACGGTAGTGGGCGAGGTTCGGCACGTGCGGAATCGCACTCTGGAGGCGCGGTCGCGGGTGGAGGTTTACTGGCCGGAGAACCAGCTACCGGTGACCGGGATGACTCTCGCGATTCATTCTCCAGGGAACCCGATGAATCTGGTGCCGACAATCCAGCGGGAAATCAGTTCGATCGATCCTGATCTTCCCGTGTATCGGGTTCGCACGATGACCGAGGTGATGGGTGATTCGCTGGAACGGAGGAGGCTGGCTCTGATTCTGCTTGCACTCTTCGCGGCTCTTGCCTTGCTGTTGGCTGCGATCGGCATCTATGGAGTCACATCGTATGCGGTAGCGCAACGACAGGTGGAAATCGGCGTGCGCATGGCGCTGGGCGCCGATCGCGGACACGTGTTGGGCATGCTGATGCGAAACGGACTAACCACGATTGTCATCGGGCTTGGATTGGGAACGATTCTGGCCCTGTTCCTCACACGCTTGATGAGCGGGATGTTGTTCAGCGTGAAGGCATGGGATCCGTTGGCACTGGGTGGTGCGGCGCTCCTGCTGGTTGCGGCGGCCGCGATGGCGATCTTTGTTCCCGCGCGTCGGGCTACGAAGGTGAATCCGATCGTGGCTCTGCGATATGAATGAAGCGTTAATCTGGGTTTCCCACCCCGCAGGTCCTGTCTAGACTCGGGTGCACTCTTCGACGGGGATGGGGACCTGCTCGACGATTTCGAGGCCGAAGCCCTCGAGAGCGGGGATGTGCATGGGCGTGTTCGAAAGCAGGCGGATGCGCTGAATTCCCAGGTCGGAGAGGATCTGTCCGCCGAGCCCGATGGCGCGAAGGATGCGACCGTTGCGAGCTTGCGAACCCTCCCGCACGCGCGACTGCTGGTGCAGGATGAGGCGGTTGGCAGGCTCGGGATGGACTCCGGCGGGAACGGCCCGTCCCTCGGACTCGAACGATGAAGGGCCTGCAATCGAATTGTCGATCTCAAAACCGCGTGACGTGTTGTGGAGATAAATTAAGGCTCCGCAACCTTCCTCGGCGATCATCCGCATCGACTGATCGAGAATCTCGCGGCAGTGGCAATCGGCTGCGAAGACGTCGCCCGCAGTGCAGCGGGTGTGGACGCGGACGAGAACGGCGTGCGAGCACGGGGTCCTGGTTGTCGCCGGATCGCCGGGAACGTTGGCCGAACCCTCCATCATGGGGGGGCAGCCGGGGCACAGGTCGCCGCGGACCAGCGCGACATGGCTCTCGCCGCCATTTACCTCGCTCTCGTAAGCGATCATCCGGAATTCCCCGTATTTAGTCTGGATCCGAGCCTCTCCGGCACGCACGATATAACGCTCGTGGCGCAATCGGTAGCGGATGAGTTCGGCTACGGTAAGGATGCGCAGGTTGTGCTCGGCGCAGAACGGAATCAAATCGGGTATGCGGGCCATCTCGCCGTCGTCGCGCATGATTTCACAGATAACTCCGGCAGGCTGCAAACCGGCAAGCCGGGCAAGGTCGACCGACGCCTCGGTTTGGCCGGCACGGACCAGGACACCGCCGCGACGGGCGCGGAGGGGAAAGATATGACCGGGACGAACGAGATCCCTGTAAGTGGTCTTCGGGTCAAGGGCTGTGCGTACGGTATGGGCGCGATCGGCCGCTGAAATGCCGGTCGTGACTCCCTCGCGAGCTTCGATGGTTTCAGTGAACGCGGTTCCGAAGCGGGAGGAGTTCTGCTGCGTCATTGGGAAGAGGCGCAGGTAGTCCGCGCGCTCGTCGGTGAGGCTGAGGCAAATAAGGCCGCGGCCGTAGCGGGCCATGAAGTTAATGGCCTCGGGGGTAACAAACTCTGCGGCGAGGGTCAGGTCGCCCTCGTTCTCCCGATCTTCGTCATCGACGACCACGACCATGCGGCCCGCTCGGATGTCGGCAATGGCGCCGGGAACGTCAGTGAAGGGGGGGCCGGGGGTGCGGGAACTTTCGGGCATCGGAATCAACTTCATTCTCTCCGATTGCGGGCTGTTGGGCAACGAACGTTACTTTTGGAAAGCAGAAACGCCGCCCGAAGGCGGCGTTTCTGTTGACAGTCCCAGGAGCAAAAATCTACAACGTAGACTCGATCTCAAAGCCCCAGGCTTCAAGGAGCGCTTCAGGTATGTACTTGGAATTTTTGTTCCGACGGGCCCACTCACGGAGACGGGTGGACCGGATGTACTGATCCGGGGTCAGCTTGAACTCCTTAACGATCTGTTCGAAGGAGGTCACGGTGGGTACAACGGGGCCGATGGGCTCCGGCTTGCCCCAATTCGGATTTCCTCTACGCTTTGCCATTTGGTTTTGTTGTCCTCAGAAAGGATGGGATTCGTTCCAAAAGCCTCGGGCTACTGGCTGGGGGTCCTTGCGGCCCTGAGGCAACTCGATATGGTTCTATTTTAGGGATATTTTCTATAGAAATCAATAGCAAACGCTTTCAAAATGATCATTTTCCAAGCAGGATACCTTTTCGGGCACTGGGTTACAGTTAGATTAAATTCAACTACTTACAGGATTCTGATTGGCAGATACTGCCGGGCCGTGGAGCTGCGCGTGAGCCGTGAGGCCCTGGAGCGCACCCTAAAACAGCAGCTTTTCAGCAGTCCGGATGGCAGGTTTTATCTGAAAGGGACGGCCAGCACCGCGTGCTCGGTGTATGCCGACGCCGCGTCAGTGATTTTTGTGCGGGACAGGATTGTGGTGAAGGTAAAGACCAAGGCCCGAATGGGCAAGTCGATGGGTGGGGCTTGTCTCGGGATTTCACTGTCGCCAACGGCAGAAGTTTCCATGGCTCCCTACGGCGAAGGAGAAACGATCGGATTCAGGGATGCGCAACTGCTTAAGGTCAGCGATCGGCGCGAACTGAATTTTCTGCTGACGCCGTTCTTAAGCAGGCAGGTGCCTTCGAGCATGAAGGTGAATGCCGCGGACTTGCTTCGCAAATCGCTGGAAGATTCGACTGCTACTTCGGGCTACAAGGTCACGCTGGAGAAGCTCAAGGTGCATTCGATGCAGATCGAAGGCGATGCGCTGGTCGTGGACGTGGATGGCGACATCAGTGTGAAGTAACTGACGGCGACGCGGAAGGCCGGGATGTTACCGTATGTTGCTATGAGCTCACCTACTGCTGCAGTCCTGGGAGAGATCGGTCAACCTGCACCGATCCGCGAACTGGCAGCGAAAACCTGGGATGTGATTATTGTCGGCGCGGGCCACAATGGACTGGCCTGCGCAGCCTACCTGGCAAAGGCCGGAAAGCGTGTGCTCGTCATTGAGAGCCGGTTGCGCGTGGGTGGCGCGTGCACGATTGAAGAGCCGTTTCCAGGCGTGCGGATGTCACCCTGCGCGTATCTCGCAGGTTTGCTGCATCCGCTTGTGGTGGAAGAACTGGAACTGCCGCGTCGCGGCTTCGAGTGGACACCGGCCGTAAATGGACTGTTTGTTCCCTTCCTCGACGGGTCGAGTGTGCAGCTATGGGATGATGACGAGCGCTGCGTTGAGGAGGTGCGGAAGCTTTCACCTTCAGATGTAAACGGCTGGAACGCGATGTGCGCAGTTATTCGCAGGTTGCGCGACGCTCTACGCCCGGCACCGGAAAAAGGTAAAGACCGGATGAATGCGCCGACCCGGGATTTCTGGATCGGCGACGCGCCCACGCGCGAGGAGATCGAGGAGCGCATCGGGGATGATGAAGAGGCTCGGGCAACGCTGTTCGACTGGTCGATGGCAGAGATGTTGGAGCATTATCTCCGCGACGAGCGCCTACAGGTCGCAATGATGGGACAGGGCGTGATCGGGACCAATGCCAGCCCGTTCGATACCGGTACGGCCTCGATCCGGTTTCATCACGCGTCAGGTCGTCTGGGCGGCATGCCGGGCATGTGGGGTTACGTGAAGGGCGGCATGGGGATGGTATCGTTCTTCTTCTGTGACGCGGCGCGCGAAGCGGGAGCGGCGGTGGTATCGGGTGTGCCAGTGGCGCAGATTCTACCTGGAGAAGGCGTGGTGCTCGAGGGTGGCGAACGGATTGCATCGCGCGTGGTGGTGTCGAATGCCGATCCGCGGCGGACGGTGGCGATGCTGGGAGCCGCGGCGGATGCAACCTGGAGGAGACGCGTGGAGGATGTGCCTATCGAGGGATGCACGGTGAAGTTGAATGTGCATCTGCGCGAACTGCCGAACTTCACAGCGCGGCCGGGAACAAATGAGGCACACCACTACGGGCAGATCAACGCCCCGCTAACCAAGGAAGAGTGGAAGGCCGGGTTTGCCGCAGCGAAACGTGGCGAACTGCCAGAGTATCTGTGGTGCGAACTCTACTTCCAGAGTGTGCATGACGCGTCGGTGGTACCGCATGGCGAGCACACCATGAGCGTGTTTGCGCAATATGTGCCATATAAGTTCGCCCGTGGAAGCTGGGATGAGAGGCGCGATGAGGTACGGCAATTGGCTATTAGATCGCTGGCGCGGTTCTGCAGTAACATTGGGAACAGCGGACTCGACTCGGCGGTAATCGATGCGCAGGTTCTGGGGCCTCCGGATATTGAGCAGAAGGTGGGACTGACGGGCGGGCACATTTTCCAGGGCGAGTGTCTGCCGGCGTATATGTGGAACAAGCGACTGAGCGCGCGGACACCGATGAAGGGGATGTACCTGTGCGGAGCATGCACGCATCCGGGCGGAAGCGTGATCGGCGTTAATGGGCGGAACGCTGCGATGGCGGTGCTGAGGGATCTTTAAGCAGTCCGTATCATCTAAAGGGGGCATGAAATCCGGCAATCCGGATTGTGGTAGGATTCTCGACGCCATGAATCCATGCAAGTCAGCCACTCCAGCCGCACTGCTGCTAACTTTTCTTTATGCACTGGCATCCTTTGCGCAACAACCATCAAAACCATTGAATTCTGGTGCGGTTCAACCCACCCGCGAGGTTTACCTACAACTGGCCTCAGAACTCGATAACGCATTGCATGTCGATGTTCTCCACGCCTGGTTCCCCCGTGCAGTCGATGATGAGCACGGCGGCTTTCACTCACATTTTGCACGCGATTGGAAGCCTCTGCACGCTGACGGTAAGTTTTCAGTTTTTCAGGGGCGCATGACATGCGTCGCAGCGCAGGTTGTGCTACGCCAGCCCGCGATGAAAGTTACCTATACCCCAATCGTTCGTCACGGGGTCGATTTCCTGGCCGACGTGATGTGGGACAAACGCGACGGCGGTTTCTTTTGGGGTCTGGACGATAACGGAAAAATCACCCCGGCGTTCGGCGACGAGAAGGAAATGTACGGAATCGGCTTCTGCATCTATGGAGCCGCTGCCGCATATGAGGCGACTCATGATCCCAAAGCTCTCGAGCTCGCCCGCACTGGATTTCTCTGGGCAGACAAACACGCCCATGATGCTGTGCACGGGGGGTACTTCGAATGGCTGGCACGCGATGGCACGCCGATTGTTCCACATGTACCGGATGGCACCGTAGCCACGAATCCCATCGGACCCATCATCTACAAATCGATGAATACCCACATCCACCTGCTCGAGGCATTTACCCAGCTCTATGAGGTCTGGCCAGATCCCACATTGCGTGCTCGACTTGAGGAGTTGCTCTCGATTGTTCGGGACAAAATCTGCGTTGAGCCGGGAGCCATGAATCTCTATTTCACAAATTCGTGGCAACCGATTCCCGGCCACGATTCCTATGGGCATGACGTGGAAACCGCATACCTGATGCTCGAAGCCGATGAAGTGCTCCAGCACAAAGCCTCAGAAGAGACTGAATACATGGCGCGAATGCTTGTGGATCACGCGCTGGCCTACGGATGGGACCAGGAGAATGGCGGTTTCTTCCGTGAGGGGACTACGTTCGGAAAGCCGGAAGACACGATGAAGGAATGGTGGGTGCAGATGGAGGGCCTCAACGCCCTGCTACTGATGCACGAGCGCTACGGCAAACAGGATCGCGTTTACTTCCAGCGATTCCTTCAGCAGTGGAACTTCATCCGCAAACACACGATCGACTCACAGTTTCATGGCGATTTCAATTTGACGACAGCGGATGGCAGGCCGGTAATGGACGAGAAAGGCTCGATCTGGAAGGCTGCTTATCACGATGGCCGCGCGTTCTGGAATGTTAGAGATCGTCTCCACAGACTTGCCGTAGAGCAGTGAGAAGTAGGAATACCAGTGCGCAGTCGTGGTTGCGTGAATCGCACATCGGATAATAGAGACAGGACTAAATCATGCCAGTAAGGACCATCATTGAGCCGTTTCGGATCAAGAGCGTCGAGCCGATTCGCTGGACAACGCGTGAGCAGCGCGAGGAGTTGTTGAAAGCTGCGTACTACAACCTGTTCCTGTTGCACGCCGATGACGTGCTGATCGATTTGCTCACGGATTCCGGTACCGGAGCAATGTCGACGCACCAGTGGGCAGCGGTGATGGAGGGCGACGAGAGCTATGCGGGTAGCCGCAGCTTTGATCGGTTTCGCAACTCGATCCAAGACATCGTCGGCTACAAACACGTGATCCCTACGCACCAGGGCCGAGCCGCGGAGCGGATTCTCTTCGGCGTCTCATGCAAAAAGGGTGATGTTGTTCCCAATAACACGCACTTCGACACAACGCGAGCCAACGTGGAGTTTGTGGGTGCCGAAGCTGTCGATTTGCTAATTCCCGAAGGACGTCAGCCTTCCGTGTCCTATCCATTCAAAGGAAACATGGATGTTGCCGCCCTCGAAGCCCTCATCGAACGGGTTGGCCGGGAGCGCGTGCCCCTGGTAATGCTCACAGTGACTAACAATTCGGGAGGTGGGCAGCCTGTTTCGATGAAGAACGTGCGCCAGGTGAGCGCGGTTTGCAGAAAGCATGGCATCCCGCTCTACTTCGACGCTTGCCGGTTCGCCGAGAACGCATGGTTCATCAAGATGCGCGAACCGGAATTTGCCGACAGGACTCCGAAGCAGATTGCGCAGGAGATGTTCCGCTATGGAGATGGCTGCACCATGTCGGCAAAGAAAGATGGCATGGCAAACATCGGCGGCTTCTTATGCACCAGCAACGACCTGCTCGCGCAGCAGCAGAAAGACCTGCTAATTCTTACCGAGGGTTATCCGACGTATGGGGGTTTGGCCGGACGCGACCTGGAGGCAATTGCGGTAGGAATCCAGGAGGCGCTGCAAGAGGATTATCTACGGTATCGCATTGCTTCGACAGCTTATCTCGGCAATCACATTTCGGCAGCCGGAGTTCCTATCGTTCAGCCTCCCGGCGGACACGCCATCTATATCGATGCACGTGCATTCCTGCCGCACATACCTGCGCATCAGTTTCCCGGTGTTGCCTTGGGGGGTGAGTTGTACCTCGAGGGCGGTATCCGTTCGGTTGAGATCGGCACACTTATGTTCGCCGGCGCGGCTCAAATGGACCTGGTGCGGCTGGCAATTCCGCGGCGCGTCTATACGCAGAGCCACGTAGACTACCTGGTGGAAGTGATCATTGAGGTATTCAAGAACCGGGAGCGGATAAGAGGGATGCGCCTGACCCATGAAGCGCCGTTTTTGCGACACTTTACCGCGCACCTTGAAATCGTGAAAGATTAATGCATTCAACTATAAAATCGATGCAAGTTAAAGTTAGTTAGGTAGATATCGGTTTATTCCGGTCGTTTTGATTGGGCTGTTTCCCACAGCCCTGACGTTGACAACGACCTAAAGAATGTAAGAATCTAAGAAGCGAATAAAAGGCGAATACCTGCCTAACCATGCCTTCCTCTACCACACTCCGACTCAAGATCGAGAGCGATCTCCAGCATCGCTATCCGGCGGCACTTACGCCTGCCCCGCGCGCGGTCCGTGAAGTTGCTACGACAGGAATCTCCTCGCTTGATGAACTGCTTGATGGCGGTCTTCCAGTGGGAGCAATTTCCGAGCTTACAGGGCCAACCTCTTCTGGCAGAACCAATATTGCGCTCGCGTTCCTGGCCAGTCGCACAAAGGACGGAAGTGTTTGCGCATGGGTGGATGCGAGGGATGCCTTCGATCCCGAATCGGCTGCTGCCAATGGAATCGGTCTCAAGCATCTGCTTTGGGTGCGATGCAGGGAGGCACCTTATAAGCAAGAACCCTCTTCAACGAACACGTTACGAAACAAATCGCAGCCATGGATTCGTCTCGACCAGGCAATACGCGCAACGGATCTGCTGCTTCAAGCCGGCGGCTTTGCTTCCATTGTGCTCGACTTAGCTGACGAGGCCATCGCGCATGGACGCCGTATTCCACTCGCGACGTGGTTTCGTTTCCGCCAGGCAGCAGGTCGCATACGATGTAGCCTAATCGTGTTAGGAAAGGCATCGTATGCGCAGTCGAGCGCTGCGCTTGTAGTCGAATGCCGCACCGATGTTGTAGAGCCGCTTTCTCCGAAAGTCATTCGTGGTTTTAGCTACGGTGCACAGCGTGGCCGAGAACGCTTTACACGGGTTACCCCGCTCACATGCAAACCTCCTGTTTCCGCGGAATGGTCGTCTCACGCAGGCTGGGATCTGAAGAAGCCGGATCTGGAGAAGCGCGCATGACCGGCACATCCTATCCGCTTTTTGCAGCGATTCACGCTGCGGAATTTCCGGCTCAGGCAATCCTCCGTCTTCGCCCAGACTTTCAATCCAAACCGGTCGCTGTCCTTGAATTCACTGCATCAAAAGAATCCGTCTGTTCGCTCAATATGCACGCGAGAAAACGAGGTATCGCGGCGGGGATGACACGACTGGAGGTGGAAGAAGTAGGTGGAATTCAAATTCTGTGCCGTTCCTTGACAACCGAGCATGCAGCGCGGACCGTTCTTCTGGAATGTGCTTCTAAGTTTTCGCCGCGCATCGAAGAATCATTTGCCATTAAGGCCTGTGCTTTTGTGTTGGACATCTCGGGAACCGAGCGTTTGTTCGGGCCTGCGATGCAATTGGCCAAGAGTCTGGACGCAAACATTGCTGCCGCGGGATTTCGTGCGTCGGTTTGCACCAGTTCGAACTTCGATACGGCTCGAATGAAGGCTGAATCTGCCCGCGGAATTACTGTCATTCCTTCGGGAAAAGAAGCGGCGTCAATTGCCGACATTTCCATATCCAGCTTGCGGCTCGATGACGAACACAATGAAACCTTAACGCTGTGGGGGATTCGCACATTAGGCGAACTTGCTGAACTGCGCGAAGAGGATCTGGTCACACGACTAGGACAGCCATCTGCTGGATGGCTCAAGTTATCGCGCGGTACTGCAGATCATACCTTTCAGCCACACGAAGCAACGTTCGAATTGAAAGAGCACATCGAGTTTGAAGATCATGTTGAGCAGCTCGATTCCCTTCTCTTCATCGGCGCTGGAATGATCAACAACCTGGTTGCACGCGCAGATGGAAGAGCTCTATGCCTGGCGTCTCTTACCATCGTGATGACACTCGAAGGATCGATCACTTACAAACGCCTCATTCGTCCGGCAATTCCTTCCAACGATCGCAGGTTCCTACTTAAATTGCTGCAGCTTGAGATCGGAGCGCATCCGCCACAGGCAGCTGTTGTCTCGCTCACGTTGATTGCAGAAGCCGGACAGCAGTCGAAGGTGCAACTCGGTCTGTTTACGCCGCAGGCGCCGGAACCGTCGCGGCTGGATGTCACTCTGGCTCGTGTCCAGGCACTGGTCGGAGCTGATCGTGTTGGTTCTCCGGTTCTTGTGGACACTAACCGCAGAGGAAGCTTCAATCTCGTCGATTTCGCCATACACGATCAGTCTGCGACCCACTACGGAACAAACCCGCGCATCTCGCTTCGTCGCATGCGTCCACCTCATCCGCTACGCATGCAGTTTCAATCGCAAATGCCGACGTCCTTTCGCGATGGAAGTGATGTTTATGAGGTGCATGTCGCCTATGGTCCATGGCACTCCAGCGGATGCTGGTGGTCGGTTAATCAATGGGATCTGGAAGAGTGGGACGTGATGGCAACCAATCAATATGGCGAATCTCTCGGCTGCCTGCTAGTGCACGATCACCTGAACCATAGGTGGCTTCTGGATGCGATGTATGACTGATGACACCATCGCGCATACCCGTCCCGCCGTATCGGAAGAATACGTCGAACTGCATGCATCCAGTGCATTCAGTTTTCTTGAGGGCTCCTCGCATCCTGAGTCATTTGTAGAGCGCGCAATTGAATTAGAAATGCCATCGATGGTACTGGCGGATAGAAATGGCATATATGGATCCGCGCGTTTCCACACTTCGGCGACGCTCAATGGCATGAAAGCGCACATCGGCTCTGAAATTGCCGTCTCATCTTTCGGTACCAGACTTGTTCCCGCGGCATGGCTTCCTCATCAGTGTCCTGACGAACCGCCGCGCATCGTACTGCTTTGTACGTCCCAGGCGGGCTACCAGAACCTCTGCCAGTTGATTACCCGATTCAAAATGCGCGAATCGACTAAAGCAGAGGGTGCGGCAACATTCGAGGATCTTGAAGAATTTTCATCCGGTCTTATCTGCCTTACTGGCGGAGATGAAGGACCGCTTGCCGCAGCACTCAATGAGCGAGGTGATGAGGGTGCAGGGGCAGTTCTCGACCGGCTCGTGTCTATATATGGAAGGCAAAACATCTACGTAGAACTTCAGCGTCATTACGAACGCGAGGAAGAGTGCCGCAATGCATCGCTAATCGATATTGCATCTCGCCTAAGTCTGCCGGCGATCGCAACCAATGGGGTTCGTTGTGCCATGCAGAGCGATCGCGAACTGCTCGATGTCTTTACCGCAATTCGCCATCACACCACGCTTCACGATGCTGGGCGGCTATTGTGCAGGAACTCTTTTCGCCATCTTCGTTCGGCCCGCGAGATGACAGATCTTTTCTGTGATATCCCGGAAGCGATTGCCAATACCAGGATCGTGAGCCAGAGGCTTGAATTCACATTAAACAACCTGGGATATAAATTCCCGCGCTATCCGATTCATGATGGCGAAACCATGGATAGCTTTCTTGCCAAGCGGGTGGATGAAGGAATTCGTAAGCGATACGCGCCTTTACTTAAACGTCATTTGCTCGAACGAGCACAAAAACAGGCGCAGCATGAGCTTGACCTGATTGCAAAACTAGGCTTTGCCGGGTACTTCCTCATCGTGTGGGATATTATTCGGTTCTGTCAGAAGAGTGGATTTCTCGTTCAAGGCCGTGGATCTGCAGCCAATTCCGTGGTCTGTTACGCGCTTGAAATCACCGCGGTTGATCCCATTGGAATGGAGCTGCTTTTTGAACGATTCCTGAGCGAAAGCCGCGGCGAGTGGCCAGATATCGATCTCGATTTGCCTTCCGGAGATCAGCGAGAGAGCGTCATCCAGCACATTTACGAACAATACGGATCATTAGGCGCGGCGATGACTGCGAATGTCATCACGTATCGCGGCCGATCTGCCGCACGTGACGTGGGAAAGGCGCTTGGATTCGAGGAACAGCAGCTTGCACGGCTGGCGGGGCTTGTCGGTCACTGGGAATGGCGTGGGGACAACGACACCATGGACAAGCACTTTGACCAGGCTGGCTTCGATGTGCGTCACCCCACGGTTGCCAAATATCTCGACCTGTGTACTCGCATGTACGATCTGCCTCGTCATCTTGGGCAGCACTCTGGGGGAATGGTTATCTGCGCTGGGATGTTGAATCACATCGTTCCTATCGAACGAGCATCCATGCCTGGTCGCACAGTTATGCAATGGGACAAGGAAGATTGTGCCGACCTCGGACTCATCAAGATTGATCTGCTGGGTCTCGGGATGTTGACAGCAGTAAAGGATTCTCTTGATCTGATTCCGGAGCACTACGGTACGCAGGTTGATCTGGCGGCTTTACCCCATGATGATTCGCAGGTTTACGACACGCTTTGCAAGGCGGATACGGTTGGAATGTTCCAGGTGGAGAGCCGCGCACAGATGGCTTCCCTTCCCCATAACGCCCCACGATGTTTCTACGATGTAGTTGTGCAGGTTGCCATTGTTCGCCCCGGCCCGATTGTGGGGAAAATGATGCATCCCTATATGCGTCGCCGACAAGGGAAGGAAGAGGTTATTTATCCGCATCCGCTGCTAGAGCCTGTATTGAAGCGCACCCTAGGTGTCCCGCTTTTCCAGGAGCAGCTGCTGCGCATGGCCATGGTGGTTGCAAGTTTTACCGGCGCTGAAGCTGAGGAACTGCGGCGCGCTGTGGGCATGCGTCGATCGATGCAGCGCATGCGCGATCTGGAAAGTCGACTTCGCGAGGGCATGATGCGCAATGGGATTGCATCCGAGGCGCAGGACAGCATTGTTCAAGGAATCTCATCCTTCGCCATGTATGGGTTTCCTGAATCGCATGCTGCCAGTTTTGCTCTGATCGCTTACGCATCTGCCTATCTGAAGATTCACTATCTAGCTGCATTCACCTGCGGGCTGCTCAACAATCAACCGATGGGCTTTTACACACCTGCAGTGCTTATCAAGGACGCGCAACGGCATGGGTTGCGGGTTCATCCCATCTGCATTCAGCGATCTTCTGGACAGTGTTCCATTGAGCATGAATCGGATAGGAGCCTGTCGCTTCGCATTGGTCTGAATTATGCCAGGGGCCTGCGTAAAATCTCTGCGGATGCTTTGCTGATGACGCGAAAAGCAGACGGCATGTTTCGTTCTGTGGATGAACTGGTGATGCGCGTGCCCGGACTGAACCGGAAAGAGCTATCGGTGCTGGCGGAAATCGGCGCGCTGAATTCCATTGATCAAGTTCAACATCGACGCGATGCACTTTGGCAGGTAGAGCTGGCAGGACGGCCGGTCGGTCCGCTACTGCGAACTTCCACTCAGCCTGATCGTGAATCAACTCCGCTTCGGAGGATGGCAGTCGACGAACGGCTAGCGGCTGACTTTGCCGGCACTGGCGTCACCTGTGGTCCGCATCCGATGTCATATCACAGACCCGCATTGCGAGAGAGCGGTTTTCTTACTGCTGTTGAACTCGCGCAGTCGGAGAACAACTGCTTTGTGCGTATCACAGGGTGCGTGATTGCACGGCAGAGACCCGGTACGGCAAAGGGATTTGTTTTTCTATCACTGGAAGATGAAACGGGAATCGCAAACATCATCATCACACCTGATTACTTCGAGCGGGAGCGCATTGTTGTCACTCGCAACCGCTTTCTCGATATTCAAGGACGACTGCAGATCCAGGAGGGGGTCATTCACGTGAAAGCTTATCGAATCCTTCCGATTGATATTTCTAGCGCTCGTGTGCATTCGCACGATTTCCATTGATGCGTTCGTCCTCACGGCTCAGAACCTATCTGGTAATTCAACGTCGCCAGCGCAAGCCGATATTGATACTGCGCATTTGCGTTTCCGATGGCTGCGTCGGTCTGCTGATACTCTGCCTGGCTCAGCTCCACAATTGAACTGAGCCCCATCTGGTAACGTGTCTTCGCCAGCGTCAGGCCCAGGTCCGCTTCTTTCAGCAGTTCAGCCGTCACGCTGACCTTCTGATACGACGTGTTCGCCGCCAGCCATGCCGTCCGCACATCGCGCGCGATTCTGTCGCGCAGATCGCGGGTTCGTTCGGAGGCCGCCTGCGCACGAATCGACGCCTCCTTTGCCTGGGCTGTGTAAAGAAACCCATTGAAGACCGGAATATTGATGTTGACCCCAATGCCTCCCCACCAGTTTGTCAGGTAGAACTGTCCAGGGCGGATTGGTACCGAGCCGACAGTCCCAGATGCGGCGATGCTAGGCAGCAATTGATCGCGTTGCGCATGGCTGAACTTCACTGCCGCCTGCTGGCTGTACATTGTCGCCTGAAGGTCGGGTCGTTGCTTTAGACTCTGCTCCACGAGCTGATCCACATCGGGTGGAGGTTGCGGAATACCGGAGCCCTCGTCGATCAGGTCGAAATTTACCTGATGGTCGATCCCCAGCACGGCATCGAGAGCTGCCATTGTCGAGTCAGCATTGTTCTGCGCATCCAAAGACAATAGCTTTGCCTGGGAGAGGTTCACATCCGCAAAGCTGAGGTCAAGCGTTGACTTCAGCTTGTTGATCGTCATCTGGTTCACCTGCGATTGCAGTGTCTGACGCGTAACAACATTCTGTTGGGCAACTTTGAGCGTCTGCAGTGCCTGCAGAGCGTTGTAGAACGCTTGGTCGGTTGCCAATTGAATATCGTATTGCGTTGCAATCGCGTTGGCTTTTTGTGCTTTCTCTAGTAACACGGAAGACGCTACCAGGTTTCTGGTTCGGCCGAAATCGGTGAGAAGCTGCGAGAACCCTCCCCCCACGCCGGCATGCTCGAACAGACGCGATGCCGTCAGCGAGCCTGCGGAAATGCGGCTCCCCTCCTCGGCTTCAACCGCGGTGAGTGCCGCATTACCAGTGGGTAATTCTGCGGATCGTGTTTCTCGAGAGACCTGGTGCTGAGCGAGGGCGAGCAGTCGCGCAACAGTCACCTGCGGATTGTTCTTGATCGCCATCTGCTCGGCTTGTGAATGTGTCAGCTTTGTCTTCGGGCCTGCCTCTACGGTGCCCTGCTGCGTTGTTCCCGCAGGAGCCGTTTGCGCACTGAAACCTGGCTGCGTTGGCACTTGCGGTGATGCAGCCGTCTCCGTTGGGGAGATCGGCGACTGCGCCAGTTGCGCGATGAGGTGCGGCGCCGGAGCATTGGGCAGCGTCGCTGATTTCGATTCCTGCTGGGCGCCAGCAGTGCCGCCTAAGAATAAGAGGACGATCAGCGCACCAGTGCTGATGATGCTTCTATAAACTGTCATGTTTCTCTAAACCTCTCCCTCTGCGGCAAGCCGTTGCTCTTTGCGGCCATGAATAATCAGGTACACCGCAGGCACAAGGAATACGGTGAGGACCACGGATACGCCCAGGCCTCCAATGATGGCGCGAGCCAGGGGGGCATACTGTTCGCTTCCCGCCTCCAGGCCGAGCGCCATCGGAATCATTCCGAGCAGCGTTGCCAGCGAAGTCATCAGAATTGGTCGCAACCGAATTCTGCATGACTCGACAACTGCCTCGCCGAGGGTGCGGCCCTCTTCATGGAGATGTCCAGCAAACTCGACGATCAGAATGCTATTTGACACCACGATACCCGCCATCATGATCACGCCCATCAGCGACATGATGTTGAGGGTGCTCCCCGTCATGAGAAGGAAGATGAGAACACCCGATAACCCTGGCGGGATAGCCATGAGAATGATGAACGGGTCTGTGAAGGAGGCGAACTGCGCCATCAGGATCAGGTAGACCAGCAGAATCGAGAGCAGCAAACCGATCCCGAAGCGGCTAAACGACTCATTCATGCTTACGACGCTTCCTCGCACCGTGAGTCGAATATTGCCCGGGACTTTCGTGTTGTTGACTACGTCGTGGACTTCCTGGTTCACTGTCTGCAACGACTCGGTTGAGGGCATCACGTAGACATCGATCACGCGCCGAATCTTGTAGTGATCTACCTCGGTCGGCGTGTTGATCTCCTTGATATCCGCAACCGATCGCAGTGGTGTGTAGTCCGACACGTTCGGAGCACGCAATGGGATCTGCTTGAAATCATCCATCGACATGTGTCCAATTTTGTTGTCGGAGTACTGCACGGTAAGCATGTAGTTGTTTCCGGTCTTTGGATCGATCCAGTAACTGGGCGCAATCATTCCATTGGAAGTGAGCGCCGTGATCACGTTGTCGACGATCTCTTTGGGCGAAAGGCCAATCAGGCTGGCCCGTTCCCGATCGATTGAGAGTTCGAGCCCTGGATAACGGAGGTTCTGCGGAACGAGTACGTCGCTTACATTTCTGAGACCGCGCACCTTTGCGGCTATCTGCGTGGCTATGTCGTACGACTGGTCCATATTGTTGCCGCTCACCTGGATGTCGATGGGCGCCGGTAGTCCTTGATTGATCACCGAGTCCACGAGTCCGCCCGACTGAAAATACGTGGACAGGAATGGCATGTCTCTCGCCAGCTTCTTGCGAACGCGCGACATGTAGGAATAGCTGCCCACACTGTGCCCTTCTTTCAGGCTTACCTGCACGAAGGCTGTATCCATTGACGAGTTGCTCGTATAGATCGACGAAAGATCCGGCGTAATGCCAATATTTGAGACGATCATTCCAAGATCATGCGCCGGAATAACCTGGCGAATCTCGTTTTCAACTTGCGCGACGTATTGATTGCTCAGCTCGATACGCGTCCCGCTGGGGCATTTGACGTTGATGACGAACTGCCCCGGGTCGGTACGCGGAAAGTACGCCTTTCCAAGCAAGGGATAGAGTACAAAAGTCAGCACGATGGCGCCGAGGATTCCGACAGTACTCGCAACTGGGCGCAAGATGGTCCGATTGACAAGGACGACATACTTCTCCAGCATCTGCTGGAATTTTCGATTGAACCCACGAACGATCCTATGAAACAAACCCTGCCCTACGCCCAGACTTCGTCCATCGGGATAGCCTTCTGCCTCAATCTCCTGCCCTTCTGACTCATGCGCTTCTGACGCCTTGATAAATTTGGCGCAGTAGAGCGGCACCACTGTCATTGCAACCAGGTACGACGCAAATAGTGAGAAGACCACGGCGAGAGCAAGAGCAGTGAACAGATACCTGCTGACGCCGTACAGCATAACCACTGGGAAGAAGACGATGGCCGTGGTGAACGTCGCCGCCAGGACCGGCAATTGCACTTCTCTTCCACCCACCTCGGCCGCTACCTCGGGAGACGATCCCATCTCGAGGTGTCTGAAGATGTTCTCCAGAACGACGACGGAGTTATCGATGAGACGTGAGAATGCCAGCGCCAATCCTGCCAAGACCATCGTGTTCACGGTTCCACTGGTGGCCTTTATGCAGATGAATGCAGCCAATGCCGAAAGCGGAATCGACAGCAACACGGCAAATGTTGCCCGGATGCTTCCCAGGAAGAGCAGAATCATCAAGGCCGTCAAAACCAGTCCGATCCCGCCTTCGTTGCCGAGGTTCTTGAGGGCGGTCTTCACAAACACCGACTGATCGAAGACCACATCCGTCTTGAGATTGGAGGGAATGTCGACCAGGTTCTTGATCGCTGCCCTCATACCGTTAACGATGCTAATGGTGTTGCTGTCACCGCCCTGTTTCAGAACAGGCACGTACACGGATCGTTGGCCATCAATGCGAACGATATTGGTCTGAAGGGTACCCGAGTCCTGGGCTTTGCCTACATCTCCGACCATCACCGAAGCGTTTCCAACTGATTTCAGTGGGACGTCGTTCAGCATCTCAGGGGTCGGAACCTGGCTGTTCGCATAGATGTTGTAGTCCTTCGGTCCTATGCGAACGTCGCCTGCAGGGAGAATGAGGTTCGAATCATTTACCCCATGCACCACGTCCATCAGGCTCAGGTTGTGCGCTTCCAGCTTCTGCGGGTCGACGTAGACCATGATCTGCCGGTAACGTCCGCCGAAAGGCTGGGGAACGGACGCTCCAGGAACACTCGCAATCTGATTTCGGACCGCGAACTGCGCCAGATCCTTCAGATCCGTTTCATTCAGGCCCTTGCCCTTTAGTGTCACCAGACATACAGGTTGGCTCGATGCATCCATTCCCAGCACGACCGGCGGCAATGTGCCAGGTGGCAATCGTCGCAAATCGGCCATAGCCAGGTTAGAGATGTTGCTTAATGCGGAGTTCGGGTCAGTACCTGGCTGGAAGTAAATCTTGATCAGACTGACGCCGGTGAGGGAACGCGATTCGATGTGATCGATGTTGTTGCCGAGGGTGAAGAATCTCTCAAAGGTGTCAGTAATGTCGGCTTCAATCTGCTCTGGAGGCATCCCGGAGTAGAACGTCGCAACCACGACGACCGGCATGTCAATATTCGGAAACAAGTCCACGGGCATGGACGCAATACTGACCACACCCAGCACGACGATGACGAGGCACACCATGATGACGAAGAAGGGGTACTTCAATGCGAACTTCGGCATTTACTTTTCCCCTCCCGACTGCTCTTCACTCGCGTCACTTGTTGTGGTCTGTTGTATATTGGTCGTCACCGTCTCACCAGGTTGATAGTTCGCCTGGTTTCCAGTCACAACCAGATCGCCCTCAGCCAGTCCCGACTTGATCTCGACCAGGTTCGAGCCCTGCAGAGCAGTTTGAATATTGCGCGTTTGAATGTGGTGGGACGGATCGATCACGAGGACCGAGGCCTGGTTTCCATTGCGGATCAATGCTTGGACGGGAATGGTGAGAACGTTGTCGTGGCGCTCAAGTTCGATGGTGGTATTGGCGTACATGCCGGGGGTGAGCGAGAGATTCTTATTCTCGACGTCGATCTCCGTCTCCATGGTCCTGGTTGCGAGGTCCAGATTCCTTGTGAAGCGAACGACCTTGCCTTGGAATGACCGGTGGACAGCGTCGACATTCACCGTAACGACTGCGCCTTCGTGAATGAACTCCACGGCATCCTCAGGTACCGGCAGCCGGAGGCGGAGAAGGTTGCTCTGCGACAATTTCACGACCGGGAGCGATTGCGTATCAGACGATGTGCCCGCCTGGATCAGCGCGCCGGTATCTGCAGAGCGCCAGATAACTACACCGTCAAAAGGAGCAGTGACCTTCGTATAGTCGTTTAGATCACCGACGCGCTCATTATCGGCCTTTGCGCTTTCAGACTGCTGCATTGCTGCTGCAAGGGCGGCTTTGGCTGCATCTACCTGCGCTTCAGAGGCCAGGTCCTTCGATTGGGCATCATCCAGTTCCTGTTCCGCGATCAAGCCGGGCTGCGCAGTCGACGCCTGCTTTAGCCGCTTAAAGTCACTATGAAGCGAAGCGTGTACGGATTGCGCGCGCAACACTTCATGCTGCGCCCGCGTAATCTCGTCCTTGCTTCTTGCCAACTCGGATACCGTGCCTCTCAATTGGGCGTCGAGTTCGGGCACTTCCAGCACGGCCAGTGCTTGACCCTGATGTACTTTGTCGCCAATATCGACATAGATATGCCGAATGTAACCGGAGACCTTTGCATGCACATCAATTACCTGGTAAGGCTGAAACTGGCCCGCCAGGTTCAGCCTGTGCACAATCGATCCGCGCGTAACGGCAACAACGGTGGCTGACGGGGTTTCGGCGGCGTTCGCGTCCGCCTTACCATCAGACCTGCAACCCGCAACACAGAGCGAGCATGTCGGCACGAGTCCTATCAGAAAAATGAAACAGAGCTGCTTTCGCATACGCAATTGACACCTTTTCTTGACGTCCTGTTTGGCACAAGCGATGAAACTTTTCGCAATCGCCAGGGGATAAAAGCGGTGAAATTCCAGGCAACCACCTGCCCGGACTACCAAGTTCTACCTTCAGCTTTTTGCGGACAAGATTAAAAAGAAAAGAAAACAGGAGGGGGTCGTAGAAAGAAGATGCTTTGAAGGGCATCCCATTGCGGACCCCATGGCGCAGGAAGATCAATGTAGCGGCGTCCAGCGTTTGCGGAGGCTCCGATGAAACTCAAGAGCGCGATGGCAAGGATGAACGTGTAAGCATAAACCTGCTGGAGCGATGCAGCCTTTGCCAGACAGAACCGCAAACTGTCGGCTGCGCTTCGATCTTCGTTCCGGGAGAGGAGTTTTGCTTCAGGAATCCGGTGAATGCTCGAAGTTGGCGTCTCGTACAAAGACAACTTGTAACCGAGTCCCCAAACAAATACGCACATCCCCAGCAAAAGCAGCAGCATGGAGAGCCGAAATGAGGTCGGGTGCGATTTGGAACGAACAATCACTACGGTGCGAGTTTGGTGTCCTTGGCTATAAGCATATTATCCCGGTTGTTTTCCGGCTTCACTGGTTTGACCGCGCAAAACCCCTTGAGGTTCCTGCTGCCCCCATCTTTTCACGGAATCCCTTCATTTCCAAGCGCTGCACCGTTCTTAGTGCAATCGGAACAGACACGAAAGACTTGCTCGCCATATCGAGAGATGGAATTACGCTCTTATTTTCAATTAGATACGTTCATTCCATGGTCTAGAACATTCAGGAGAGACGCGCAGCCATAAACTCCTTCGGCGGCATCATCCCAGCGTAGTTCACGAGCCCGATGTCTGGCGCCAGCGGCAAGACGGGCCCGCAGGTCGCATTCTACCGATAATCGGATCATTGCGGTGGCGAGCAGGTTAATGATTTGCTCTTCGCTCTGCCCCTTGGTGCAGACGATGAATCCGCACGTCGAATCCACGATCGATCCCGGGCCGCCGCGGTCGAGGCAGATCACCGGAACACTCGCGGCCATTGCCTCGGGGACGACCATTCCGCCCGAATCATGCAGACTGGGAAAGATGAGGCAAACACTCTTTCCGTATTCATCTCGCATTGCGCTGTGAGCGACCCGCGGAACCCATTCAACGCGATCAGCAACGCCCGCACATCCGGCAACCCTCCGGAGCCAGGCAGCGTCACCGCCTTCGCCGATAACGCGCAACACGGCGTTGGGAATGTCGTCTTTGACCGTTGCGAGTGCGCGGAGGGCGAGATGAAGTCCCTTCCAATAAAGCAGCCGTCCAACGAAAAGGAACTGGTTTGTGGGTAGCGTTTTTGACATCTGCTCGATCGAGGGCTCGAGAGATGATCCGGACTCGATTGCAAATCGATCGATTCCGATCGCTCGCTGCACGATGCACTTGCTCCGAAAACGCTGTGGAATTGCCATCAGTGTCTCCTCTGTCGCGCACGGGATAACGTGGGCATCTGTGTAGGTTCGCCGCATAAACGGATCAAGGGAGACGAATCGATTGCCAGCGTTCCGTAGCGCTTCAGCGAGACGCGCTGGCAACGGAAGCCCTTTGCGCAATTGCGGCGGCATCGACTCACCGCCACCTACCGGACCGAAGATAAACGGAATCCCCAGGCGACCCATGAACGACGGCTGCCGAAACGAGACGAAGGTGATGTGCTGCACCAGGTCAAAGCGCTCTTGCTGGTGAAGTGTCGCCGCCACACGAGAGGCTCCGATTTGCCAGAGCAGGTAATAGAGATAGATTCCGCCGGGCCAATATTTCCAGAATCTCGCCCGTGCCGGATAGTCGAAGAAGTGAAAATGCAGCGAGGTTGGCAGTTTCCCACGCTCATTCTCGATTGCTTCGCGGTTGTTGGTCCGGGTTAGAACGTGAACCTCGTAGCCACGCCGGGCCAGGGCCAGAGCCCAGTTCCAACCAACCCCGGGCTCCGAGCCCTTGTTGGGTTCGCAGGCATACGCCGATAAGAGAATCTTCATGCCGGTTCGTTCCCGCAACTTCTCCCGTTCTGCGCAACGCAAGCCTTGGCTATCTTCCATCGGATGTGCCGGACAACGTATTTATTTGGATGCAGATTCGATCCGTATGAACAAGAAGAAAAGGCCCCGGGACGACTCCCGAGGCCTGTCCGAACAATCAGATTACCCTACGCCGGCACAACATGCAGATTGAAGGTCACGCTGTGGACCCGGCTTCCGCTGATGGCCCAAAGAGTGACAGGAACAGTCTGGTTGGCGGCAGATGAGTTTGCCGAAAGCGTGATGGTCGCGGCCCCACTCACCAGCGAGCCATTGGTGATGGTTGCGGTTACTCCCGCAGGCAGGCCCGTGATGTTCAGGTTTGCGGCGCCGAACCCAAAGGAGTTTACGCGAGCTGTCGCAGCCACCTTACCAGCGGACATGGTGTAGGTGCCGGCGTTCACCGACACGTGGAAGTCCGTATACTTTGACGCTGGGACTGCGCAAGCGCCAGAAGGTGAAGTTGCCGGGGCGCCCCACTTGGATGTGAAGTCGGTTCCAACCGTGCTCTGCCAGCCGGCGAGGCTCACCAGGTGGCCGTTGACGATTTTGAACGCAGACGTCGTGTACGGGTCGTACCAGATGTTGTTGGTTGCCTGGAGCGAATTGGCAAAGTCCGTCCAGTCGTTTCCGCTGACATAGGTTCCAAAGACATTCTGTCCGGTTGCACCATCGACGAGAATGTTGTCGCTAAGGACGAGCGCTTTCGTCACGAGATCATAACTCTGACCCGTCTGCCAGTCGGTAACCATAATTCCGCCTGGCTGACCAGCGAGGTAAATCTGCGCCTGATACTTGTTCGTCGCACCATTGTTGTAGAACGTGTTGTTCTCGATCTTGACTTGTTCGCTGGTCAACAGATTGACACCTACACCGTTGGTGCAGATGTGGCTGTTCTCCAGCGTCACTGGGCCCTCGTTGCGCTCGATCTGCAAAGCAGCGGTTAGATTTCCAACCAGGGTCGCGTTGTTGATCGTGACGTTCTTGTTGTCGGTATCGAACCAGAGACCCTCGGCCTGGTTGTTGTAAGAGAAATGATTCTGCACAGTGGTGGAACGCATCTGGAAGAACTTTGTGCCTCCCATGCCCCACTCGTAAAATGCGGCCTGCGCACCGCGCCAGTTGTTGTAATCACTCTCGTTAAAACTGTAGAGTGCGTTCTGATCCTTGCAGCCCTGGAAACCAACTCCGCCGTTGTAATTCGCCAGCGAATTCTGCACGGTTACACTGCTGCTGGAAAAGATGCCGAGGCCACCCCAGTTATTCCAGTTCGCTTGAACTGAATCGATCAACACATTTGAACTCGAAGTAATTGTTGCACCGCTCGTGTTGATGCAATTCGCCGCTTTGATAAAAGCCAACCCGCGGAGCACCACGTTTGTCCTGCCCACCACGCTCACTGTTTTTGGACGCGTGGCAGTTTCAACCACCGCAGTTTGCATGTTGGTTCCCGCCGCTGGCCAGATGTGCAACTGGCCGGCGCTTTCATTGATGTAGAACGTACCAGCGCGCAGCTGAGAGTAAGAGAGGACCTGCGTCAACGCTGTTCCGTTTACGAAGATCATTTCGGTGTGCAGCGCGATAGACGAAAACCCGGCAGGCCAACCGCTCGGCACCGCGCAGGTACCCACAGTGGGCGACCAAGATGTTTCGTAAGCCAACGAATAGGTGGAATCAGTTGACCAGTTGCCAAGCGTGTTCGCGCCGGAGATGATCGCCGTCCCGGTCACTGCGGACTGAATGGTCAGCGGAACCGTGGTTTGATTCGAAACCGGGTTGATGCTCACGGTCTCGCGGTAGGTCCCCGCATTCACAATGACCTTGGTGCCAATTTTTTTCTGGTTGTTGGTGTTCGCCTTGTTTACCGCAGCCTGGATGGTCTTCAGCGGTGACGAACTAGCACCGGAGTTTGAGTCGGAACCTTTCGCGGCATCCACGTACAGCATCGTGGTCTGGTTCTCAACGACATTCGCCTGGGAGCGAGCATAGGGCCCAGCGATTGCTACGGCAACAATGGAAAATACAGTGCAGACTTTCGCCAGTTTCATTACGAACCTCTAAGTAAACTTGCAAATAGCGCCAAAATAACGTGGCCAACTTTCCGGTCGTTGCAATCAGTGAAGTTGACCTCACAGCTGGCACAACAGACGGGCGCATAGTTGCACGTCACCTTCTGGCGCAGCTAGAAACCAGGGCAGTCGCAATGGGCAAACGAATCCTGTGCCCGGTCGCAACGGGAAAACATACAAACAACACCTGGCTACAGGTGTTGGTCTCTAGGTCTGGTGGATCTTTTTATTTGATCTTGAAGCCAGTCTACAGAAGAATCTGTGACCCGAGTCACATTCAGATGATTACTAAAGTAAATGATTATCCCCTTGACGCATGTATGCTTTTAGCACAATCTAAGTGGCATGAGGTCAGCGATCAATCTGTATTCCCTTGCGCGAAAGTTTCCTACCGAGAAGCATGCCCTTGAGCATCTGATTCTGACGCGTTGGCCGAA
>DASXLY010000305.1:0-50906 GCA_036495975.1 Occallatibacter sp.
GGTCTACTTCTGCCGAACCCTCGTGCAGCAGATCGACCTCAGTGCTGAGCGTTCCACTGCAGTGGAACGCTCAGCACTGAACTCTTGCCTGTAAAGGAACTCCTGATAACAAGCTGTAAACCATCTCATGGAACTTGACAGTCGTATCGCGATGAGCGGGTCCCCATTCCTGCCGTGTCAAGCCCTCTGAACCCATGCCCCGCCCTAAATGGCTCATTCCATTGCCAAGGGTTTGTATCCAAGGGCACGATTCAGGGAACCCACGTTTTTTAGAATATTTACCGCCCACCCCGTCTGCAACCTCAAGAAACCAGGTGTCATCCAGTCTCTTCACGCGCATGTTCAGCGCCTCCGAAACATCGGTTCCATGCCCGTTTACGGCACAAGCTGTCCTCCAGCGCACCCCTCTCTTGAGACGTTTGCTCCACAACACACTCGTTTAGTAGCATGGGAATAGGTTTTGATCGGGGCAAAACAGCCCCGAACGCACCCTGGGAGGGGCGGATGACTGAGTCGGCTGCTCGAAATGAAGAAACCCAAAAATCACAGGTGGACACCGAAACAACCGAAAAGTTCATCGCGGAGAAACACATCGGCGAGCGCATCAAGCGTCTGCGATTGAAGAAATCGATGGGCCTGGTTGAACTGGGCAAACATACCGGTCTCTCCGCGAGTTTCCTTTCCCAGCTTGAAACCGGCCGGGTCGTACCAACGCTCCGTAATCTGGCCCGGATCGCGATGGTCTTCTCGAAAGATCTCTCCTATTTTTTCGAATCGGAGCCGCAATCGATGTTCCGGGTTCATCGCCGCAAGGAACGTGTGCGCTTGCCGCAGACAGGAGTAGACGATCCAACCTACTTCTTCGAGAGCCTGGGCTATATGGTGCCCGACCGCCACATGGATCCGTATTTCGCCCAGTTCATCCCGCTCGATAAGAGCAGAGATCCGCGTGCCCACATGCATCCGGGCTATGAATTCCTCTACATGCTCGATGGCGAACTCGAATTGCATCATGGTGAGCATCACTGCACGCTCACGCCTGGTGACGCCGTCTACTTCGACTCCAGCACGCCACACTCCTATGTGTGTGCCGGGAAAAAGCCGGCCGACGCTCTAATCGTCACCATGCACCAGCCCCCAGCGGTCCAACCGGTCACCCTGCTGCGCTCCGGCAGCGGCGCAACGCTCGTACAGCGCGCCGTCGCAGGCCGTGGAGTTCTCGGACAGCGGGAGCCCGGCGGCAGTTAGTGGCTCTCGGTCGGCCGCTGTTTCGAAAGAGCACGACTTCGAAGGCTGCGAACTGACCGCTACCGCTGGTTCGAAAGAGCACGACTTCGAAGGCTGCGGAACTGACCGCTACCGCTGTTTTGAAAGGGCATGACTTCAAAGGCTGCGGAACTGAGTGCTACCGCTGTTTTGAAAGGGCATGACTTCAGTCATGCCGCAAAAGCCGTGCAAAATCATGGGGCTTTAGCCCCTGAGGGATGTTCCTCTTCGTAATTCAGCGACGTTCTCCGTTTCTAGCGCAGTTTCTTTAGCCGTGCCGCAAATTCCAGCACAGGGACGCATGTCTTTTCGGCCCTTGAGGCCATGCATCTTCGACGCAGGATCTTGCTATTGCGGCTTCGGCGGAGTCGTCGCCGCGCCACTCGAACTCGTACCCGGCTTCGCCGTCGTGCTGGGCTTCGTCGTCCTCTTCTTCTTCGGCGGAGTCGGAGCGGGACACTTGGGTGCCGGCGGTGGCGTCGCCGCAGCCCGTAACGAAACCTCCTGCTTCTGCACCGTGGTCCTCAGGTCCACGATCTGCTTTTCCTGTAACGTCGCGGTTTGCAGAATCTGGGTGTCCAGCGTGACGCGAGCCTTCTCCAGGTTGCTCAGGGCTTGCTGCAACTGGCCCGCTTCTTCGCCGGTTCCCGAAACCCGAGCCTGTTCCACCAGGTGAACTAGCACGTCATAAAGTGCATCCACGTTGCGCGACAACGGCAGCACCTTGCTCAGTGCGGTCGGCGCGCCATCTGCATCCTTCAGGAGCGAGGGTAACGTGCCCTTCATGTCGCGCTGAATCGCATCGACATTATTGCCCGCTTCGTCGCGAATCGAGCCCCGTTTCCATTTATCCACGTGAACCGCGCTGACAGTCTGCTTCACCTCGTCGAGCGAGCGATTGAGAATATCGGAGGGCGCAGCAGGGTTAAAGCTCGCGGAAGCTGCCGGAGGGCTTGCGGCTGGCGGCGTAGCACTGGCGGAACCCGGAGCGGTTTGCGCGCCGCAGAAGCAGAAGGGCGCAATCAATACAGTTGTGACGAAGACGTTTTTGAGCATTCTCATGGGGAATTTGCCTTCCTGACGAACAGCGCACGTGCGCGGGTCTTCAGAGGAGACGCTGTCCAATCAAGGTAGGTTTGCCGGCCGCGCACCGGCATCGCTACAGTATCGCCAATCGACCGCTGGTCGAACAAGTTGCACCTCAATCAAAGGTCCCCCGGATCCGGTTCAATGATGGTTGTTGGGCAACGGAGCGGCACATTCCCATCATCTACAAGCGGAGTGTCTATTCCGCGACCGGCTTACGTCAGATACTGCCTCGGGTCCAGTTGTTTGCTCTTGGTCTTGGCCTGCTTCGCCGGGTCGAGTTCCGCGGAGCCGATCCGCGTAAAGCACCCTGAGGGAACGCTCCACGGCTTCCTTTCCATCACCACTGAGGAGGGCCAGGTCCTCGCCCAGGGCGATCTCATCAACATCGTGCGTGGCGACCGTGTCACAGCGCATCTTACCTTCCACTTTAAAGACGGCTCCATTGACGAAGAGACAACCGTGTTCATGCAGCGTGGGGTCTTTCGTCTCATTTCCGATCACCACATTCAACGCGGACCCTACTTCCCGCACCCCCTCGATATGACCATCGATGTCCAGAAAGGGCTCGTCGTCACGCGCACAACAGGAAAGGACGGCAAAGACGAAGTCGCGACTGACCACATGAAAATGCCCGCTGATCTCTATAACGGGCTCGTTACCCCGGTGATCAAGAACTTGAATCCTGATGCGCCTGAGACCAAGGTCTCCATGATCGTCCCAACCCCCAAGCCGCGCCTCATTACTCTGGCGATCAATCCGCAGGTGCCTGGGAAATTCGAGCTTGCCGGCTCTTCGCGCAAAGCCCTTGTCTACGAAATCAAGATCGAGCTCGGTGGCATCGCCGGCGTGATCGCGCCGGTAATCGGCAAACAGCCACCTAACATTTCCATGTGGATCGAGAGCGGTGAGGTTCCGGCGTTCCTGCGCGAAACTGGACCGATCTTTGAAGGCGGCGCGGTTCTGTCCATCAACCTGATCGGCCCGACATGGCGTTAAGGCGCGCACCAGTAGGCATCGCCTATGCCTCAACCACGGCAAAGTACGCGGCCACTTCCTGCCAGTCGTTCACGCGAATAAACCCGCTGGCGCCATGATTGTGCGGCGCGGTATAGAGCAATCCCTGACCTTCAAACCGCAGTAGGTTGCGCGGTAGGTCGTCGATCAGGTAATCGGCGCGAAGAATGGACTTGTCACCGCAGAACACGTAGTGGTTGGGCGGAATGAACGAAAAGTGCCGCTGCAGCCATCGATACTTTGGGCCCAGCGAATTGGGAACCGCCATGGCCTGCGTCGCGATGAAGATGTCGAATCTGGAGGAAAGCTGCTTCAGCACATCCTGCGCTCCCGGCATCAGCGGCAGATCCTCAAAGAAGTCTTCCGCATCCAGGAAAGCGCGCAGCTCTTTCTGGCGATCCAGAGGAGTAACCTCCCAGAGCCCCTTGCCGGACAGGTCTTTAACCGTCACCTGCTCCTCAAAAGCCTGGTTGTACCGGCGGAGATGCTCGCCGAGGGTATCGGCCATCACCTCGTCCATATCCACGCAGATGCGCTTCAACATTCGCTCCAATTGTTTGAGAGTCGGCTTTGAGCCCTAACGGCCGGAGCCCTTTCGGCAGTCGCGGCTCTGCTAGGCTCCCGCCTGGCGCGGCTTCCGGATGGCCCGACCCGCTTCAGCAGTCGCCGGATCCGGCTGGGGTGTCTTGGGGGCAGGTGCGAGTGCTGGATCCCAATACAGCAGGCGCCCGCAGCTGTCGCAGGTCAGCAGTTCCCCCTCGCGCAGCTGGTTCCACATCTGCGGACGCACGCCCATGCGGCATCCCATGCATTGCTGGTTCTCAACTCGCGCAATGCCTGTGCCTCGGGTAGCCGCAATTCGGTCGAACCGGGTCAGCAGTTCCGGCTCGATCTCTTTTCGCAACGTTTCGCGATTACCCGCGAGCACTGTCTGCTGCTTGTCAATGTCGCTTCTCTTGACAGCAACGAGTTCGCGAGTCTTTTCCAGCTCCGCCGCAAGTTCTTCCACCTGTGCTCGCGCAGCGGCCAGGGCGCCTTCCTCGGTCTCGGAGCGCTCCAGGCTTGCAAACTCCTCATTCTCCAGCCGCTCGATCTCACCTTCGGCAAATTGCACCTCGTGGTCAATGGCCGCAGCCTGCGCCGTAGTCGTTATCGAATCCTGCTGCGCCTTGTAGCGGGCCGTCTTCTCGCGGTGTCCGGCGGTCTCCCGCTCCAGCCGGTTGCGGAGCGACTCCTCCCGATTCAGCGCGTCCGAAGCGGCAGCCGATCTTGCCTGCATTGCCGCCAGAGCGGCCTCCGCCTGCGCGATGTGCAGCGGCAGCTCCTTGGCTGCCTGGGCGAGCTTCGCCCGTTCCACTTCCACCGTTTGCAGCTTCACCAGGTTTTCAATCTGCGCTTGCATTCGCTCCGTGTCCGAGGTTCACAACGACATCTGTTCTGTCGTTGGGGTGGAAGTAGTTTATTGCATTGGCCGTCTAATCAGAAAATAGAGGGCAGATGACAGCCGCCCGGCATCCAATGTCGAAGATGGAACAAACGGAGAATGGGACCTCGCCTCGACGCAGAGCCCGCTGGCCATGGTGGGTGGGCGGGGGCTTTGCTGCGTTTCTGCTAATCGTAGCCATCACCGTTGACATCGTTGCCCACCGCGCCGAGCCTTTTGTCCGTGAGCAACTCGTCCAGGCGCTCTCTGAGCGTTTTCACGCCCGCGTCGAACTGGATAGCTTCCACCTGTCAATCGGAAACACACTGCGCGGCGAGTGGGGAGTCTGGGGCGAGGGCAAAGGACTTCGGATCTGGCCTCCAGCCGACGTCGAAGGTGTCCATGTTCCGCAGCCCAATCCCCCCATTCAGCCGTTGGTCCGGCTCGACGAGTTCCACTTTCACGCGCCGCTGCGTTACGAATCCGGAAAGCCGATTCACATCACGCAGATTCGCCTCAAAGGGCTCGACATCCGATTCCCACCACGTTCGCACATGCTGCGCCTGTCGCAAGCGCGGACCGGCAATGTTACCCCCCAGCAGCCGACTTCGCAGGCGCCGGCCTTCATCATCGATGCGGTCGATTGCACATCGGCACAGTTCACCCTCGAAACCGACAAACCCAACAAACTCGCTCTTCAGTTTGTGATCAATCACTTCCGTCTGAAGGGCGTACGGTCCGGCGCGCCAATGATCTTTGATGCCGAAGTCCAGAATCCCAAGCCCCCCGGCCTTATTCATTCCACCGGCGCCTTTGGACCATGGGTGACCGCCGATCCCGGCAGTAGTCCGGTGCGCGGCGACTACAGCTTCAAACATGCCGATCTCTCGGTGTTCAAGGGCATTGCCGGAACACTCGATTCAACTGGCCATTACCTGGGAACTCTGCGCGATCTGGCGGTCGATGGAGAAACTGACACGCCGAATTTTCAGCTCGCCCGCTTCGGACACACCATGATCCTGCATACCGATTTCGACGCACGGGTCGATGGCACCAACGGCGACACCTGGCTGAACGCGGTGAATGCCACCTTGAACGGTTCGCACTTCACTGCCAAGGGACAAATCGTGCGAGTCCTCAAGACCGGTACAGATGGCCGCTTGCACAGTGCCGGGCACGACATCGCCCTTACGACGGATGTGGCTCCGGCAAGAATCGAGGACTTCCTCCGGCTCGCCACCGATTCCCCCGTACCCATGATGAACGGAGGGGTTGCAGTGCAGGCGCAGATTCATATCGCGCCGGGCTCCGCTCCCGTTCATGAGCGCATCGCCATCAAAGGACATTTCGTTCTCGATCAGGCCGAGTTCACCAGCCTTTCCGTCGAGAAGCGAATCCGCGAACTGAGCCTGCGCGGGCAGGGAAAGACCTCTGAGCTGAAGTCAGCCGAAGATGAGAAGATCAAGTCGCACGCAGAAGGCGATTTCGCACTGGACGGCGGCGTGCTGACGATTCCCACAGCTACCTACACAGTGCCGGGCGCCGACATCCAGTTGCATGGCACCTATCGAACCAATGGAGAGACGCTTGACTTCACCGGCGTCGCGAAAATGCAGGCCACGGTCTCCAAGATAGTTGGCGGCTGGAAGGGCATCCTGCTGAAGCCCGCCGATCGTTTTTTCAAAAAGGATGGTGCGGGCACTGAAGTCCCCATCTATATCGCGGGTACTCGCGATCATCCCCAATTCGGCTACAATTCCGCCCACGCCGGCAATACCCACCCTCAGCGCCCCGATTCGCAATAGCCTGTAGGTTGCAGGCCCGTCGCTGGCGAATTCATGCCGGCGCACACCCAAGCTTCATCATTGCTGGGTATAATTCTCCGCAGAATCCACATTCAACGCTACCTGCGCTGTGCGCAGCTGCGGAGGCATCTATGGAACTGATCGTTTTGATCCCACTGCTCATTCTGGGCATCATCATCCTGGTGACCATTTTGGGCAGCTTTTTCACGGTCAGCACTGCCGAGGTTGCCATCCTCACACGTTTCGGCAAGTTCTTGCGCACCGCTGAAGCCGGTTTGAACTGGAAGGCCCCTTACATCGACGCGGTCGCCGGCATCGTGAGCCTGCGCGTCAACCAGATCGCGCTCACCATGGAAACCAAGACCAAAGACAATGTCTTCGTCACCATTCCCATTTCCGTCCAAAATCGCGTCCGTCCAGAGCGCGTGTACGACGCGTTCTATAAACTCTCCGATCCCGTAGCGCAGATCAAGTCTTACGTGGAGCAAGTAATCCTCGGGCACGTTCCCAGCATGACCCTCGATGAAGTCTTTGCCTCGCAGTCCAGCATCGCGTCGGCGGTAAAGCAGGAGTTGGATGCCGATATGGCCGCATTCGGCTACGAGATTGTTAATGTGCTCGTGACCGATATTGTTCCAGATGCAAAGGTCAAGTCGGCGATGAACGACATCAACGCCGCCCAGCGTGAACAGGTCGCAGCCACGGCGCGCGGCGAAGCCGACAAGATCCTTGTCGTCAAGAAAGCCGAGGCGGAAGCCGAGAGCAAGGCCCTCCAGGGGCAGGGCATCGCCAACCAGCGCAAGGCCATCATCGAAGGCCTGCAGATATCGGTCGAGCAATTCCAGAAAGCGGTTGAAGGTGCATCTTCAAGGGACGTGATGCAACTCGTGCTCGTCACTCAATACTTCGACACCTTGAAGAGCATCGGCGAGAGCGACAAGACCAACACGCTGTTTCTTGCCCACTCGCCCGCCGCAGTCAAAGAAGTCTCCGACCAGATTCTGGAGTCGATGCTCGTCGCGCAGAATGCAACCCTGAATACACGGTGAGAACAGAGTCGAAACCGGCAGCGCAGGCTCCGACACCACCCGAGGATCTTCCACCACTTGGACGGCGGCGGATCTTGGGGAGAACGTTGTTTTAAGCGCCTGAAGCCAACTTCAGCGGTGTAGACGCACACCCCCAAAGCGGTAAGTCACGCCGGTTGCTACGCGAAAATCGTTCTGTGTGCTGAAGCCGGTGGCGCCAATCTGGGTCCGCACAAATTCGAGCTCAACCGGACGAACCCCAAAATTCCTCGTGAGATAAAGATTGAGGCCCCCACCAGTTTGAATGGCCAGTTCGTTGGCGCTTGTTGAACCATTGCTGAAGGCGAAGTCGAAACCATGCGCGACGCCGACCAGGCCCTGCCCGTAGAGCTGCAGCCGCCTCGGGTCCTCAGCACCGGCATGCCATTTGTAGGCAGTGAAGGTGTAGCGTGGGCCAGCCAAAAAAGAAATCTTGTTCTCGTCTACGCCCGTAAAAACATTCGAGGCATGATCACCGGTCAGTGTGGCGGCAATGCCGAAGCCCTTCCAGAAAGTTGCTGCCGCGTCCACTCCGCCGCCTCTGAACCAGAAGCTGCCCAGGCTCGGATCAGGCCTTGACAGCTCAGACGCAGACACAACTGCCACATCGATTGAAACTCTTTCCGGCTGAACCGCCTTCTGGCTTTGTTGGGCCCAACCTGCGGCACTCGCCAATAGGCATACGCACATCACGTACGCCCTTCCATAGATCAATGTGCGCACTCCCGTTTCCTTTCTTGATCACCCGTCCAGGTGACGTGAGTGGAATGTGACAATAGAACCAGAGTTCCGGTGACTGTTGCGTAGGTTTATCTCTGCCGTCTGGCACAAACGAATGCAGCGCCACGGCCGCCGAATCGGTCAAAGCGTCATATCAGAGAAAGAACGGAAAGGTGAAGCATTTGACTGCTCTGTGTTACTGGTTCAGACGTGCCGGAAGCAGCTTTAGTGAGCGTCCCAGAGTCTGAATTTTGTCGAGCCGACCAGCTCACTATTGGCCAGTTCAACGCCAAAATCTCTCGCCCATCGTTAGCCCCCTCTGTGATACTTTTGCCTGTTCACACCGCTCCCGCTCTTACGAGTAGCGGAACCAGAACGAGGGACCGCAATGACCTGGACCAAGCCAATCGCACTCTGCGCTCTCAGTGTGTTCATCGGAGCGCTCGCACACACCGCACCAGCACAGTCACCTGCCACAACCACGCTAACCCAGGCCGAAAAGGACCAACCCACCGGTTCCGAGTGGTGGCGCCACGCCGTCATCTACGAGATCTACCCGCGCAGTTTCCAGGACTCCAACGGCGATGGTGTCGGCGACATCAAGGGCATCACGTCGCGTCTTGACTACCTCCACGATCTCGGCATCGATGCCATCTGGATCACGCCGATGTATCCCTCGCCCGGCATCGACTACGGCTACGACATCTCCGACTACACCGCCATCGATCCTCTCTACGGCTCCATGGAGGATTTCGACAACCTCGTCGCTGAGGCGAAGAAGCGCAATATCCGCGTCATCATGGACTACGTCATCAACCACACCTCCGACCAGAACAAGTGGTTCCTCGAGTCCCGCTCCTCACGCGACAATCCCAAGCGCGACTGGTATATCTGGCGCGATGGTAAGGGCGAGACTGCAACCAGCCCTGGTGACCCTCCCAACAACTGGCAATCATGGTTCGGTCACTCCGCCTGGAAGTGGGACGAGAAGACGCGCCAGTACTACTACCACTACTTCTACACAGAGCAGCCCGATCTCAACTGGCGCAATCCCGAGGTTCACAAGGCCATGGACGGAGTGCTCGATTTCTGGATGAAGCGCGGTGTGGCCGGCTTCCGCATCGACGCCGTTTCCCGCCTCTACGAAGATCCAAACCTGCACGATGATCCCTACCTGCCCGGCCACAACGCTTATGGCGATCGCAACATCCAGCACAAGTACACAGATGATCTGCCCGAGGTGCACGGCGTGCTCAAGGAAGTTCGTAACGTCGTCAACAAGTATCCCGGCGATCCCGTCCTTGTCACCGAGGCCGACGAGCCGAACGTCGAAGCGCTCGCCAGGATGTACGGCAATGCCGACGAAGTACAGCTACCCATGGACTTCCAGATCGCCGACGTCAACCAGCTCTCCGCCCCGCGTTTCCGCGAGCTCTTCAACCAAATCGAAAACAACTCCGCGCATGGCCAGCCCGAGTACTTCTTCTCGAATCATGATCAGCCGCGCCAGTGGGACCGCTATGGTGACGGTGTCCACAATGACGAAATAGCCAGGCTGATGGCTGTTCTCGAACTCACCACGCGCGGCACCCCGCAAATGTACTACGGCGAAGAACTCGGAATGCGCACCACGGAGCCAGCGCGCGTCGAAGACGTCCACGACCCCATTGGCAAACTCGGCTGGCCCAAGGAGAAAGGCCGCGACGGCGAGCGCACGCCCATGCAATGGGACGCCTCATCGCAGGCTGGGTTCACGACCGTCACAAAGCCATGGCTGCCGATTCCGCCAACCTCTGCGAAGTACAACGTCGAAACCGAAAGCAAAGACCCCAACTCGATCCTCAATTGCTACAGGAAACTCCTGGCCCTTCGCAAAACCGATCCAGCTCTCCGCGATGGAGCGCAGATCAGTATTGGCAACGACCCCGACGTTTTCATGTACGTTCGTGTCGTACCGGGACACACCGTCCTTGTCGTGCTCAACATGAGCAATAAACAGCGCAGTTTATCCCTCCCGAATGAATACGGAATCCAACGCCCTAATTTCACGCCACTTTTTTCCAGCGGCAAAGGGGGCATGGCGAAGCCAGACACACTTATCCTCGAACCTTTCTCCACCTTTGTCGCGTCGACTGACTAGTCGGTGTCTTCGGAGGGGAAGCTTATTAGGAGAATGAACCACGGGTGCCCCGTCCAAGGTACAGTTTCATCGTGTCTTGGGTGGGAAAGCAATCATCTCGGGACCATCAGCGATAGCTTCAGGAGTCTTCACCCGGAAACCGAACCCCAACCGCAAGCCGCGCCTCTTCAAGCAGCCTCGCCATGCCGCGCGAGAGCGCGTGCGTAATGACGGGGCTTTCTCGTACACCACGGCGGATGAGTTCACAGAAATGCGCGGTTTCATAATTGAATCCGCCTGCGATATACGGTTCATGGAGTTCCACAACTCGGCCATCAACATAGTGAACGGTGGCACGTTCGGGATTCCACCAGTTGGCGCGCAGAATTACGTATCCGTGTGATCCACACAACATGGCGTCACCTTGGCTGAGCAGATCGAGCCCGGCATGCAGCTGAGCCATTCCACCCTCGTGCTCGGTCTGGAAGATGGCGAAGTTGTCGACGCCAGCAGGGCTGAGCCGGCCCATTGCCTGCACGCGCTGCAGTTGCCCGAGCCAGTCAAGCGCCAGGAAAGCCTCATACGGACCGATACCGAGAATTCCTCCGCCGCCCAGTTCCAGAAAATGCAAAGGATAATCCGGCCCGATAGACGAATCGCAATGACCTGCGCGGACAAATCCAATTGGGCCGATCGGGTCTGACTCGAGATGCACGCGCAATTTTCGGTACAGCGGGAAGAACGGCGGCTTCATCGCTTCCATAAAAAGCCGATCGTGTTCTTGTGCGCTGGCGAGCACACGTTCCAGCTGGCGGACGCTGAGGGTCGCAGGCTTCTCGCAGAGCACGTGCTTCGCGGCGGCAAGAGCCCGGAGGCACAAATCCGCGTGACTGTCGGGGTGCGTAGCGATGAAAACAGCATCGATGTCCGCCGCAAGCAAGTCTTCGAGACTGGCACACACACGAGGAACTGCAAAACTCTCGGCGTAGGCGAGAGCGCGTTCAGCATTTCGTCCCCACACAGCGGCGAGAGTCGCTTGCTCCACGGCCTCTAATCCCTGCGCAAAACGGGATGCTGCCCGCCCGGGGCCGATCACGCCAATTCGGATATGTTGACGACCGTCTGCCACCAGATCACTCACCGCAGCAATTCCTCAAGGGTGGTGCTCAGGTCCGTCTTTTCGTCACGGTACTTCACGATAACCGGGGCGTACAGAGATAGGCCCCAGCCTGCGGCGTGCGAATGCCCTTTGTCTTTGCTTACGGGCCGCGATCCAGGAACCACGACGGCGTTGGCAGGAATGATCAGCGGCATTTCGTCCGTGGCCCGGATCGTAGTGCCGTTGACGAGATCAAAGACCGGCGTTCCGCGAGTGAGGATTGTTCCTGGCGCCAGGACCGCCCCCGCGCGAACGATGGCGCCTTCATAAACACCGCAATTTCCCCCGACAAGAACATCATCCTCGATAATCACGGGACTGGCGTTGATGGGCTCCAGCACTCCGCCTATCTGTGCTGCAGCACTAAGATGAACGCGCTTGCCAATCTGCGCGCACGAGCCGACCAGGGCATGAGAATCGACCATGGTGCCTTCATCCACCCAGGCGCCGGTGTTGATATACGCGGGCGGCATGCACACTACTCCGCGTGCGACGTAGGCTCCCGCACGTATGGAAGTGCCGCCGGGGACGACGCGGACTCCGTCAGAAGCGGTGAAATGGCGGACCGGGTAGGTGTGTTTGTCGACAAACGAGAAGCCCGAGCCCTGGTGAACTTCGAGAACGCCGAGACGGAAGCCGAGCAGGATGCCGCGCTTGACCCAGGCGTTAACGCGCCAGCCAGTGGGAGAGGTTTCGTCCGGAGAGGCGGAACGAACTTCGCCGCGTTCGAGTGCGGCGCGAAGAGCGTGGAAAGATTCGAGTGCAGCGGGATCATTTGCGGCATCAGCGCCGGCGCCGAAGTGGCGCTCAATCTTCTGTTCTAGTTTGGCGGAATCCATGGATTCATGCTAAAGGCTGGGACCTTGTTCGCCGGTTTTTGTGCCATACCCGCCACAATCTGTTTTTTAAATTCGTCGCGCCCGGTCGTCAATCAAGTCTCGAACCACGGGATAACACTCGCAGGCGGCGCTCTGCAGCCTCGCCCTGTCCAGGATATGGATATGTCCCCGGCGGTATTCGATCAACCCGCTGCGCTGCAAGCTACCCGCGGCCAGGGTCACACTGGTACGGCGGGTGCCCAGCATGCCGGCCAGAAATTCCTGGGTCAGCTCGAACTTCGGGCTTTCAACCCGGTCCTGCACCATCAGCAGCCAGCGGGCCAGCCTTTCCTCAATTTCATGCAGTCCGTTGCATGCCGCAAGCTGAGTGAGAGCGAAGTTATGGCGCTGCACGAATTGGAGAATCAGGCGAAGCAGCGACTCTGATCGGAACGCCTCCTTCTCAAATTCTGCGAAGGGCATTCGTAAGCCGTTTCCCGCAACCTGCATGAACACGGTCGTGGGGGAACCCGCCGAACCGAGCAGGTGCATAGCTTCCACTACGCCCTCTTTGCCGATCAACCCTACCTCCGCGGCGCCTCCATCTTTCATGTAGGTGACGACAGACGCGATCCCAGAGGTCATAAAGTGGGCAAATTCAGGTTGCTCACCAGGCCTTACCAGTACTTTCCCCACGGGCAGGGGAACGGTCTCCAATCGAGACAATAATCCTTTACGTTGACCTGCGGGAAGGTGGTCGAGAATGGAATTCGAAGATGTGCGAGGCAGTGGCAGCCATCCTTTGGCATCAGGGCGCAAGGTAGGGCCGCCGTTTGGCGAGATCAATTGCGTTGGTCTGACATGTTCAAGGCCCCGCAGGGCCGAGATCACTATAGGGACCACGTACTACCCCAGTATGTTCCTTATCCGACATAAGCGGGAGCTTTATTTTGGCCGCGGCCGATCTTGTGCCGGTGGATGTAGAGCGCCACTCCCTGCCATTGATAGGTAGAAGTCGCGCGTCTGTCGCGAGATCCTGGCTAGAACTCGCAGTTGCCCCTCGAGCAAGTCAGAGTAATAGAGCACCTGTAGCTCGTCTACTGAACTGGTTTGGACAAGATAATTCAGGTTTGAAATTGCTTCCAGTGGGTCGTTGATCGCATGCATCATCGCCGCGGCAAATTGCCCTGCCTCGGCAAGCGCACGGCTCTCGTATAACGCTTCTTCCAACTGCTGCAATCTGTTTTCCGCAGAGACTGGCTGATCCAAAGCGCACCTCAAAAGCAGCTGGAGAGAATGCCGATTGGCATCGCGTGCGTGGAGGGAAGATCGATCCTCCTCGGGCCAGTTGTAGGTCTTCGCCGCATCCACTCGAACGAGTCATGCTGTCCGCCCGAATGTACGGTATCGAACATTACGATGACGACTAGCCAGCAAAAGATGCCAGTCTGATGAAAATGGTTGCCGGCAAGCGAACGCTTGTGTCAGGAAGCAGACGAGGAGTGAAGCACTCTACCGGGTTACAACCAGCAAGTGTATCCAAGGGAAACAAGAACGGCGCCGAATGGTGGTTGGCGCCGTTTGCGAGGGATAAGCAACAGGTTTTGCGTTATGCAGCGGAGTTCGTTGCAGAGGAACCGGACGCGCTCGATGCAGCGGAGATGGATGGCTTTTTGGTATGGATCCGATGTGTCAAAGACATTGGCTGCAACTGGAACGAGTTGTCTCCGGCAGGAATCATTGACAACGCCACCGGCGGGCGATTAGCCGTCCCGTGGAGGTTCTTTGATTCCAGCCAGGCGCATAGTCTGGGATCATAGATTTCCGGTTGGCCATGCCAGAAGTCGGGCTTGAGTCCGCATTGAATGCGGAGATGACCGAGTTGTAATTCGATGTTTTGCGTTCCCTTGGGAAAGTACCGGCGGACATTGTCCGTGCCGACATGCAATCCCGTCACACCATGGCCTTTGTTCTGCGTCCTCACCAACATAGGGGTACCTGCTCTTCAAAATCGGCTGAGAGTGCATCGACTAGAGCGGCATACCGGCCAATCCCGTTCGAACCTGGTCGCGAAGTTCCCGCGATGGGAATAAATGTTCTTTCGAAATACCGCTTCGGGCATGACCGGTCGCAAGCCCTGCCTGGTGACTCCCACCCGTTTGAATCAACTGTGAATGTTTTGACGTGCTGGACTGAATGCCACGGCAGGCTGCACACCCCTGCATCGATCAAGGATATGCACCCGCGATGATTGGGTGGTGTACAGAAGAAGAAAATAATTCAGAAATTGCGCTGAGGCGCAGGGGCAAGCAAAAGAAAGCGCTTACTGGGCGGTGAGAGCGCCGCGGAGAGCCGAAGCGACCTGTTGTTGCTGTCCTGAAGTGATTCGGGTAAAGAAGGGAAGCGCCAGCGTTCGTGAGCCGATGAACTCAGTTGTGGCGAGGTTGGCGAGATCAGGAACCAGATCGCGCCAGGCGGGTTGCTGGTGGATCGGGCTGAAGTAGGTTGCCGAAGCGATGCCAAGCTCGGCCAGAGAGGCTTGAACCCGAGGGCGGTTAATGAATTCAGAAAGCCTCACAACATAGACAAACCAGCTGACAGTGCAGCCCGGCAAGGCGATCGGGGGCAGTTCCAGGCAAGGAACGCCGTCGAGAAGGGAATGGTATAGCTCGGCGGCCGCACGGCGCAGCGATAGAATTTCGTCGATCCGGCTGAGCTGGACCCGGCCAAGAGCGCATGCAATGTCGGAGAGCCGGTAGTTGAAGCCAATGTCCGGGTGATGGAGCCAGTCCTTCCCTGAAGAGGCACTGTGAGCCACGGCCGGCGGCTTCGCGGTCTTCGTTCTCATTGACGGACCCCGGCCTTGATTCCGGAGTGCATAGAGACGATCTGCATGCGGCTGGGTGTGAGCCAGCACAGCGCCACCTTCACCTGTAGTGATCTGCTTGTTGGGATAGAAGCCGAACACGGCGAGATCGCCGAAGCTGCCGACGCGCCGGCCACCCAACTCTGCGCCAATGGCTTCGCTGGCATCCTCAATCAACGCGAGATTGTGGTCAGTGGCCACGCGGCGAAGTCCGATCATGTCCGCGGGGATGCCGAAGGTGTGAACCGCAAGAATGGCGCGCGTGCGCGACGTTAGGGCCCTCTCCACCGACGCAGGGGTGAGATTGAGCGAGATCGGATCGACATCCGCAAAGACTGGAGTCGCACCGACGAGCACTACCGCATTGGCGACAGCGATAAAAGTAAACGACGGGATGATAACTTCATCCCCCGCGCCTATGCCGAGGGTAAGCAGCGCCATCTGAAGCCCCGCCGTCCCGCTGCTCACCGCCACAGCGTGCGGTACCGAGTGAAAGTCGGCAAGCGCAGATTCAAAGGCGGCGAGTTCGGGACCGAAGCTCAGATGCGGCGTGCGCAGCACCGCCGTTATCGCCGCAATTTCGGCTTCGGTGATATCGGGAGCACTGAGTGGAATCGTCGGATTCACGTTGATCATTTAACTCGTCGCCGACGGTTCGGTAGCGGCGCTGGTTGCTTCATGAACAGACTGTCGAGTGGGACCGTCGCGAGGATGCGGGCTATGGTTTTAGCAGCGGTGCCGTTTCCGTAAGGGTTGGCCATGCCGCGAAGCTTGTTGCGGAACGATGGCTTGAGTGCGCGTTGGAGTGCGCGCCAGATCGCCGCCGAGTCGGCAGGCACATCAATAATGTTGCGCGCGCGTTCGCGGCCCTGCTGGCGGATGCCCACGTTGACGACCGGTAGCGCGAACGACGCCGCTTCCATGATGCCACTGGAGGAGTTGCCGATCATGACGTCGACCTGGCCGAGCAGGCTCCAGTAGGTGACCGCATCGAGATTGACGAACATCTGAGTGTAGTCCCGTGTTGAAGCAAGAGCTTGTGTGCGTTGGATCAGCGCGTGGCTTCCCGCGTCGGTGTTGGGGTAGACAAAGACGAGCTGACCGGGCGCTTCAGCGAGCGCAGTAAACAGCGCATCGGCTTCCGCGTTGGTGTCGCGCAGGATGGTGACGGGGTGCCACGCACAGAGAACAGTGGGCGGCGCGAGTTTTAGATGGAGCTTGTGCTCAACCGCGGCGCGCGTAAGGAGTTTCGATCTGCGCAGATGGTCGAGCGAAGGTGCTCCGGCGTGGTGAACGCGCCCGGACTCTTCGCCCATTGCGATAACCCGGCGTCGAGCCGTTTCGGTTGATGTGAAGTGGATGTGGGCGAGCTTGGTCATCGCATTGCGCACCTGGTCATCGATCGCGCCCTGGCTGATTTCGCCACCTTCAATGTGAGCGATCGGGATGCGCAGAGCCAGGGCGACGCTTGCCGGGGCGAGCATCTCGTAGCGGTCGGCGATCAGCAGCAGGATGTCAGGACGCCATGCGGTGAGGGCATCGGCAAGCGACAGAATGGCGACACCAATCGTTTTGGCCATGCCGGTATCCGTATCGGAATTCAGCAGGCACTCGATGCGGGCCTCGATGGGGAAGCCATCGCGCTCGATTTCGGCGATGGTGTTCCCGTACTGCGGCGAGAGATGTGGTCCAAGCGCAAAAACGCCAAGTTCGATTGCGGGGTGCGAGGCCAGTTCGCGGAGCGGCCAGTAGAGATGGCCGTAGTCGGCACGCGAGGTGGTCACCACGCCAATCCTTCTTCGCGTGTTTCCCGTCTTAGGCATTGTGGACACGTGACTCGGGCGTGGACAGCATAGACTCGACAGTCCGGCTGGGTGTGTAGTCAGGAACCAGGCGGCGAACGATGAAGAGCGCGGGCGTCAGCTCTCGCAATTCGCAGCTGCCACTCAATTCCTTGAGCAAATCGTGAAGCTGATTTGCGATCAAGCCCGGCGTATCGACTCGAATGAGGCCGTTGGTGTCGGCGGCGTGCAGCGTTTCCTGCGCAGAAGACAGCGCTTCGGTTTCCTTATCGCCGGCACGAAGACGCGTGAACTCAATGGGGATATTGCGACCCGGTGCGAGCGAGTGCGCCATGAAGCGGGCGAGATCAGCGATGTAATGCGATGAGCGAAGGTCAGGGATGAACAGTCCCGAAGGATTGGCCTCGCCGGCTGCTCCAACCAGGAGATCAACGGCTTCAGGAATAGTGAGAAAATACCTGCGAGCCGCGGGATCCGTCACGGTGAGCGGGGCGCCGGCTGCGATTTGCCGGGCGAAAACCTCTGCCACACTGCCGCAAGAGCCAAGGATGTTCCCGAGGCGGAGAACGGTCCCTCCAGACGTGAGGACGATCTGCTCGCCTACACGCTTGGTAGCGCCCATCACAGATGCGGGTGCAACGGCCTTGTCGGTGGAAAGCAGAATGACCCGCGCGTTGTAAGTCGATGCGGCCGCAACAAGCGTCTGCGTGCCAAAGATGTTGTTGGCGATTGCGGCAAAAGGCTGTTCCTCCAGTAGAGGAACATGCTTGAACGCCGCGGCATGAAAAACGATTCGCGGTCGATAGTCGGCAAAAATCTCATCAAGTAGACTTCTGTCGCCGGCGCTGCCGAGATAGAACTCCGCCGTGCGGCCGGAACTGGAAAAATCCGACTCGAGGTCGAAAAGATTGTTCTCGGAGGACTCAAGCAGGATGAGTTGAGCCCCAGATGCACCAAGTTTTAGCGCCAGCGCCGAGCCTATGGATCCCCCCGCACCGGTGATGAGGATGGGTTCGCGCGCGAGGGACGCCAGAACGGCTGGCGCCGGCGATTGGAACTGCGGACGGCCCAGGAAGCCATGCCAATCGATGTTTTCGAGTGCCGGGATCACACGTCGAAGTATAAATGCGAGGCGTTATGGAATGCCCGTCTACGGTTGCGAGTCCAGCGGCACGGCAGAACAGGAGACCTGGGTGTACCACGGCACGTTGAGGCGCCCAGGGCGAAGGTCTATGCAGATCTCGTCACCGGCTTGGGCCTTCTCGTACACGGTCTGGGAGACGCCCAGGTTGTTGGGGCTCTGAAGCGGTCCCCACGGCTCCAGCTCCAGGTAGAAGGCCCGCGAACGGCCGGTGGTGTAGTGCTTACCCAGCACATGAACCACATAGTGCGTAGATGTTGATTCGTCATCCACAGCGTCTGCCGTTGCTACCAGGCCGTAGCCGTAGAGCATGCTGAAAAGCAGAAGCGCGAAGAAGGTGCGGCTGGGTGAGGTGCTTTCGAAGAAAGACTGATAGAACGCGCCCATGTAGGCGAGGATCAGCAGACCAATGACCAGGCCGACGGAATGAAGCGTGACGAAGCGGACGCCGCGAGCACGGATGAGTAGCCCAAAGCTGCACACAATGAGGGCGTAAAGCAGTTCAGCTCGCGGATCGCCTTTCCGCCGGAATACAGCGTAGAGCAACGGAGCACGATGAAGCATCACCGCGAGAACTATCGGCACGAGAGCGAGGACGACGGAGAAGGCGAGATATAGGGCAGGAATCCCCCAGTTTGCAGCGATGGCGGAGACCACCGCGATTGCAAGCGCAAACATGCTGTTGGTCTTCGCTTGGGAAAGAGCAGCCAGGCGGTCCTGTGGCGTGGCGCCGAGAGTCGGGTCCTGGGATATCTTCTCGAGAATCGCCTCACGATCTTGGTGGTCGAGATCAGGAACTCTTCGAAGCCAGGTGTCGAAGGTGCTGTCGCGATCAAAGAGGTTTGAAAGGGTCAGACTTTTGCGGCCGTTATTCAGATAGATCTGCGTGTGCTTGCCATTGCGGGAACTGATCGTACGATATCCCCTTAGTTCGCTCAGCTCGGCGGAGCGGTCGGTGAAAGCACCGCGAATCTCCAGCCGGTTGCCTTCAATGACCACACGGGAGCGGATGGCAAGCGCGATCAGGTAAATCCCGGAGAAGAGAAATAGGCCGGTCATAAGAACAGGGAGCGCTGTGTTTGAGCCCTTCGATGTCAGAAACGCGAAAACGATGCCGCCCGATATGGCGGGCGCGCCCATGATGAGAAGAAAGGACCGGTACCAGCCTTTCAGCTGGTACTCGTGGCGAGCGCTTGCGATTTGTTGCGTGGTGTTCATCAGTAGCTCTGAACGGCGTTAAGTGTCACGTCAAAATGGCGGTTGCGGCGTCTGTCGGGGCGAACGAGCGCATCACGAGGGTTCTAACCTGGTGTCCGGCTCGCATACACTGAAGTGTTCCGATGCACATCGATCTGGAGATGGTCTTGGGAAGAGAGTTTATGAGAGTTGTCGGCCTGCTGGCCATTGTTTTCGTGTCGGCCGCGGTTACTGCCGGGGCACCGGCGCGTTTTAGTGCGGAAGCGATTCGACTGAATAATCGCGGCGTAGCCTTGATGGGGCAGCAGTTCACCGAGAAGGCCGAGCAGAGCTTTGCTGAGGCTCTCAAGCGGGACCCGAAGCTGGCCCAGGCGGCCATCAACGATGGAATCGCGCTACTGACTCTCCAGAAGATCGATGAAGCCAAGAAGGCGCTGCAAGCGGCGCTGGTTCTCGACCCGAATAGTGCCCAGGCGTGGTACAACCTTGGATTGGCGCAGCATGCCAACAACGAACTGGAAGATGCGCTGAAGAGCTTTCAGCAGGCTGTGAAGCTAGACCCGGGCGACGTGGATTCGTACTACTTCGAGGGCGTTTGCTATCGCGAAATGAAGCAGTTCGACAAGGCGATCGAAGTGCTGAAACAGGCGTTGGCCATTCAGCCGCTGCATGCTTCGGCAGAGTTCGCCCTGGCGCGCGCCTTGCAGGCTACCGGCGATAAGGATGCCGCAAAGGAACATTTCAAGACGTTCCAGCACATGACCAGTACCAAGATCTCAGCGGCAATTGGGCTGGCGTATGGCGAGCAGGGGCACTACTCAACGGTGACACCGGTGGAGGAACCGCAGGCGCGGCAGCGGGCGATGATTCCGGTGAAGCTGGTCGCAGAGACAATGCTCGCGCAGAAAGTGAAAGTTGCAGAGACAGGCGGCGGCGCTTGCATGCTCGACGCAACTGGATCTGGTCAGATGGATCTGGTGCTGATGGAGTCGGGCCCGCAGGCGATCCGCATTCTTCATCGAGCCTCCGGGAAGTTCGAAGATCTAGATGCGGCGGCGATGGGGCTCAAGGTCTCCGGCCGGGCCGTCGCCTGTGCTGTCGGCGACTACGACGCGGATAGTCTGAACGATCTGGCGGTTGCCCTCGACGATGGTGTGCGCCTGTTTCGGAATCTCGGCAAGGGCAAGTTTCAGGACGTGACCGCCGAGGCGGGCCTCGCGCCACGAAATCATCCGACCGGAATCACGTTTGTGGATTACGACCACGACGGGGACCTGGATCTGTTTCTAACCGGTGCGCCGCTCAAGGATGGAGATGTACCAAACGTGTTGTGGCGGAACAACGGGAACAAGACATTTACAGAGTGGACCGAACCGACGGGGTTAGGTGGCAATGGCAAAACGGCAAGCGCGATCCTCACCGACTTCAACAACGATCGCGCCGTCGATATCGCAGTGACGGGCGACGGGTCCGCGCCGGTGCTCTTTGTGAATCCGCGCGAAGGCAAATATCCCCAGCAGCCGCTCTACGACGAAAAGTTGCCGCCCACACAGGGAATTGCGGTCCTTGACTACAACAAAGACGGATGGATGGATATCGCCGTAACGCATACCGGAGCCCCAGGGTTGACCCTGTGGCGGAACGTGGCCGGCCAGCAGAACGCCGGGCGGCGCTTTGAGCGCGTGCCGCTGCCGCTGGATGGAGCGACCCGCGGGTGGGGCGTGACCGCAGTCGATATCGACAACGATGGCTGGATTGATCTGGCTGCGATTGTGGAGACCAGCGCAGGCCCGCGCGTAAAGGTTTTCCGCAACAAGGGCGACGGAAGTTTCGAAGATGTGAGCCATGCGCTCGGGCTCGACAGCGTGGAGTTGAAGGTTCCCCGGGGATTAATTGCGGCGGATGTGGAAGGCGATGGTGCGGCCGATCTGATCGTGACGCAGGAGAATGCCCCGCCGGTTCTGTTGCGCAATGTGGGTGCAAACAAGAATCATTTTGTGCGGCTCGATCTGGGTGGCTATGCCGACAACAAGACCGCGCTCGGTTCGAAGGTAGAAATCTTCGCCAACGGGCAGTGGCAGAAGTGGGAGCTCGCCGGTGCGTCAGGACTGGCGACACAGGCGCCGCCGCAATTGCTGATCGGCCTTGGCGAAGCTGATCGTATCGATCTGCTGCGCATCCTGTGGCCGACCGGGATTCTGCAGGACGAGATCGACCTTCCGCATACGCGGGTGATTGCGATGAAGGAGGCGGATCGCCGCGGAAGCTCGTGCCCGGTTCTCTTTGCGTGGGATGGGCATAAATACAAGCTCGTCACCGACGTGATTGGAGCGGCAGTTGTGGGGCACTGGTTCACGCCGACGCGGCGCAATATTCCGAACTCCGGCGAGTGGATCAAGGTGGATGGCGGCCGACTCGCAAGTGTGGAAGGCAAACTGAGCCTGCGCTTCATCGAACCGATGGAAGAGGTCAACTACATCGATCAGCTGCGGCTCGTCGCTGTCGATCATCCTGAAGACGTCGAAGTAAATCCCGACGAGAAGTTCCTCGACGATCCCCCGTTTGCTTCGGGACGCGTGGTGGCCTCGCGAGGGCCGCGTCTGCCCGTGGGTGCGTGGGATGGGGAAGGGCATGACGCGCTCGATGTGCTGAGCAAGCGCGATCACCGCTTTGCCGGTGGATTCACGGCGACGCCGTATGACGGCTTTGCGAATACGCACTACCTCACGCTCGATCTTGGTGAGGTGAACACCAACGCACCAGTCAAGCTGCTGATGACCGGCTACGTGAACTATTTCAGTGCGACCTCGCTGTATGCAGCCTGGCAGGCAGGGATCAAGCCCATTTCGCCATACGTTCAGGCGCAGCGGCCGGATGGGACGTGGGTGACAATTCCGGGCGAGGCAGGATTCCCGGCAGGATTGGAGCGGACGATCGTCGTCGACTTGACCGGCAAGTTGCCCCCAGGTACGCGCAAGATTCGGCTGGTGAGCAATCTCGAAATCTTCTGGGACCAGGTGTTGATCGATAACAATCCTGAGGCGCAGACGCGGACGACAGAGGTTCCGCTGACGCTGGCGACAGAACGGTTCCGTGGATATCCGACCCAGATCGACGGGAAGAGCCCAGGCGATCTGGATTATGACTACGATCGCGTCAGTCTGACCGGCCCCTTCCAGCATCAGCGCGGCAGCTACACCCACCTCGGCAATGTAACCGCGCTGGTGAAGGGCATTGACGATCGCTATGCCATCTTCGGCAGCGGCGAGGAGATCGCGACAGAATTTGACGCAACGAAGCTGCCCGCACTGCCTCCCCACTGGAAGCGCGACTACTTCTTCTACGCCAACGGCTACGTGAAGGACATGGACTGGTGGGATGCGATGCCGTTCACGGTATCGCAATTGCCGTTCCATAAGATGAGCAAGTATCCGTATCCGGCGACAGAGAGATTCCCGGATGATCCATCCTCGATCGACTATCAGCTGCAGTACAACGATCGATTTGATTCAGGTGAACCGGTGCGGTCGTATCGCTTCGATTACATGCTGATGCCGTCGACGCCGGCTGACGATACGACGTGCGGAGTTGCGAGTCCCGCATGTCCCGCAACTTCGGCCCGGGCGCCCTATGAGTGAGCTGGTACTGCGGCCGGCGGTACAGCAGTTGCAGTTGCTGCGGGCGCACGAGACATCAGTGACAGAGCTGGCCGAGGCGCATATCCGGCAAATCGAACGGCTGAATCCGGAGCTGAATGCCTTTGTCGATTTCGACGCCGAGCGAGTCCGAATGCAGGCGCGTGTCATGGATGCAACACTCGTAGATGCGCGCGGGCCGTTGCATGGATTGCCGGTGACGGTAAAGTCCTCCATTGCAACCGCCGGTTATAAATGCGAAATCGGAAGCCTGCTTCACCAAGGCGATGTTCCGAACGAAGATGCTGTCGTGGTTGCACGCCTGCGCGCGGCGGGCGCGCTGATCCTGGGCACAACCAACTGTCCAGAATTCCTGATGGCATACGAGACGGCCAATCTGCTGCACGGTCAGACGCGAAATCCGTGGGACCTCGAGCGTACGCCGGGCGGCTCGAGCGGCGGCGAATCAGCGGCGATCGCAGCAGGAATGTCGGCCGCGGGGCTGGGATCTGACAGCGGAGGTTCGGTGCGAGTGCCGGCACACTTCACCGGAATCTGCTCCATCAAGCCAACCCCGGGCAGGTTGCCGGGGCGCGGACATCTGCCCCCGTGCGTCGGACCGTTCTCAACTCTCGGTGCGATTGGGCCAATGGCGCGAACCATGGCCGATGTCGCGCTGCTGTTTCGCACGCTGGGCGGCCAGGACGACGCCGATCCCGCAAGTCCTCCGATAACGCACCGCAAGCTGAGTCTGGATCAATTGAGAAGTCATCGCATCGGCGTTTTCGAAGACGATGGCCTGACCCCGGTCACACCGGAGACTCGCGTCGCGGTGCGAGCCGCAGCCGGCGCATTGCGAGATGCTGGCTTTCGTGTGGAGCTGTTCCGTCCGCGAACCCTGGAACAGCTGCGCAAACTCTGGTGGATATTTTTCGTACAATGCGGCGCCTTGTTCTACGAGCCAGAGGTTAGTCGCGGACGTGAGAAGCTGAGTCCGGTCTTCCGCGAGTTTCTGGATATCGCCGAGCGCAGCGCGCCGTTAACAGCAACCGAATTGCTGAATGCGTGGGCCGAACTGGACCTCTTGCGGTCGAAGACACTTGAGGAGATGCACGAATTTCCTGTGTTGCTCTGCCCCGTCGCGAGCGTGCCCGCCTGGAAACACGGACAGCGCTCGTGGATCATCGACGGACAAAGGGTCGAGTACCTCGATGCCGTGCGTTACACGCAGTGGTTCAATACGCTGGGCGCTCCCGCTGCGGTGGTCCCGGTTGCGACCTCGCCTGAGGGGCTGCCCATCGGGGTGCAGATTGCAGCACGGCCTTTCGAAGATGAGGTCGCACTTGGCGTAGCCGCAGTCGTAGATGCGGCGTTCGGGTATCGGCCGCCAAAAGCAGCTCTCAGCCACTAGCTGTCAGCCTTCCCCTTGCCCCATTTGCGAAAAAATTTCATGCCATGCGGAAATCCTTGCCTTCGCCGGATCAGTGCGGTGGGACAGACGTTTTGTGATTGTATGGAGGATTCCGCACTCGGATTGCAGTGCTGTCAAGTTTATTCGTCACAGACAGGTGATGATCCCTCGCGCTAGAACCAGAGTGACAGGTGCGGTAAGTTGCTGATTCTGCACCTCAATCTTTGGGTGGAGGCGGGAGCGAACAGGCGGCAGTACTCTAACGCTTCCCCGGATCGGAGCGCAGCGGGTGCGCGGAAGTTGGCAGGAACGTTTTGCCGAGACCAGTGATGTATTGAAGAGCTCAAAGCACCAGCAGACAGTTGTGCGGGTGTTGGATCTCGAGATTGGTGGCAGCGGCTTCATCACCATGGCGGGTCCGTGCTCGGTAGAGACCGAGCGCCAGATCCTCTCCACGGCCCATCACGTTCGCAAGCACGGTGCGCAGATTCTCCGTGGCGGCGCTTTCAAGCCGCGCAGCTCTCCCTATGCATTTCAAGGGCACGGTCTCGCCGGACTGAAAATGCTTGCGCAGGCACGGGCTGAGACAGGCCTCGCCATCGTCACCGAGGTGATGAGCGAAGACGACGTGCCCTTGGTGGCCGAATACGCTGACATCCTGCAGATCGGGTCACGGAGCATGGAGAATTTTTCGCTGCTTGAGGCTGCTGCCAAGTCCGGCAAGCCGATCCTGCTCAAGCGTGGAATGATGGCTACCATCGGCGATCTGCTGAAGTCTGCGCAGATCGTTCTCGAGAACGGCAATCCCAACGTAATCCTGTGTGAACGCGGCATCCGCACCTTTGATGCAACGCTGCGCAACACGTTTGATGTCGCCGCGATTGCGTTGCTCAAGCACATTTCTCACTTGCCGGTGATCGCCGATCCAAGCCATGCCTGCGGGCATCGCGAACTGGTTCCGGCGCTGGCGCGGATCGGCGTCGCAGCCGGCGCAGACGGAATCATCGTCGAGGTGCATCCAGATCCTGAAAAGGCTTGGAGCGATGGTGAGCAGTCACTGAATTTCGACGAGTTCGTAGAGATGATGGCGATGCTCGACCCATACATTGCGCTGCGCGAAGCGACGATCAGCAAGACTCTGGAGACGGTTGGATGACGGTTGGTTCCAGAGTGCTTGTCGCGATCGGCTTTGTTGCCCTGGTTTCCTTGACTTGTGGGTTCGCTCCCAATCCATCACAAAAGCTCGAAGCAGACGTGATCGTCACCGCCGCGCCGGTGTATGAGCCCCTGGCGGCACTCAAGGGTGGAGAGCGGTTCCCAAAGGGTGCGAAGCTCTTGCTGATTCACGAGGGCAAGGCCGAACCGTTGGTTCCGGAATTCGCCGCAAGTGCGGATGCGAGCCTCTCGTTTGATGGCAAGAGCGTGCTGTTTACCGGAAAGAGGGCAGCCGGCGACAAGTGGCAGATCTGGGAATTGACCTTGGCAAATCACAATGTCCGGCAGGTGGTCACGTCAGAAAACGACTCAATCCGGCCGTTGTACCTTCCGGGTTGGCGCCTCGTATACGCGCAGAAAACCGCGCATGGCTTCGAGCTCGAATCGGCACGGTTGTTCGATTCCAAGGCGCTGGCAGAGATTGAAGGCGCGAACGCGCGGTCAGTTCTCCCGCTCACCTACATGATCGCGAACGCGATTCCGGCAGATGTCCTTGCCGATGGACGAATCCTCTTTGAATCGGGATTTCCGCTCGGCAATGGTTCGACGTCGGAGTTGTTTCTCGTCTATTCCGACGGGTCCGGGGTGGAGTCGTATCGCTGCGATCATCCGGCGAACGCGGCGGCCGCACGTTGGGGTGGTAAGCAGCTCATATCCGGTGACGTGGTGTTTGCCCGCGGCGGAACGCTGGCGCGATTCAACTCTGCGTCTGCCAATGAGCAGCGGCTAGCTACGCCCCGTGGAGACTATGCGGGTGCGATTGCGGAGACCGCGTCGGGTGAGTGGCTGGTAAGTGAACACGATTCGGCCCATGCGAATTTCGCTCTGAAGCTTTGGAAGCCGGGCGCTGCCGGACTGCAAACGGTGCTGGCGCGGAACGGCGAAAACCTCGTCGAACCAGTCTTGGTAGCCGCGCATGAGCGGCCTCGGCGGCACCCTTCAGCTCTGCACGACTGGGACTATGCGAATCTCATGGCGCTTGATGCGCGAGTTTCGCGCGACGGTACCCTCAAGGGCGTTCCCGCGGCGGTCAGGCTGGAGGAACAAAGGGCAGATGGCCAGGCAGTGGCGATGGGCACAGCGCCGGTAGAGCCCGACGGTTCGTTTTTCGTGAAGGTTCCAACGGATCGCGCCATTCGCTTCGCGCTGCTGGATGCAAGTGGCAAAGTGCTGCGGCAGGAGCATGGATGGTTCTGGATTCGCAGAGGCGAGCAGCGCTACTGCGTAGGCTGCCATGCGGGGCCGGAACACGCGCCGGAAAATGCAGTGCCGCAGGTGCTGTTGCGTACCACCACACCAGTGGATCTGACTGGCGCCTCGCAGCCACTGCAAAAGGGAGGCAATTGAAATGTTTCGCCGCTCACTTCTTTTCTGGTTGTTTGCTGGATCCTTGTCAGCGGCGCAGACGGGCACTCTTCCCGCGACCACCAGTACTGCCGTTCAAAAGGACACTCCTGCAAAATCATCCATTCGTTTTGAAGACGCCAGCGTCAAGGCTGGCATCAATTTCACGCACAGCTTTGGCTCGGCCAAACTCGGCTCGCTACTCGAAGGCACCGGCGCTGGGTGCACCTGGTTCGACTACAACAACTCCGGCCGCCCCTCGCTTTACGTTGTAAATGGCAGGCCGCTCGATGACTCCATGCATCCGTATCCGCTGAAGGATAAGCCCCTGCCTCCTCCGCACAATCACCTGTATCGAAACGACGGCAACGGCCACTTCACGGATGTGACGGAACAGTCGGGCCTCGACCCGGATATGTACGCGGTCGCGGTCACCGCAGCGGATTACGACAACGATGGATATGTCGATCTGCTGGTCACCGGCTACGGCAAGACGATCCTCTATCACAACGACGGCAATGGCCACTTCACCGATGTCACAGCGAAGGCCGGGATCAAGGTGGATGGATGGGCGATCAGTTCGACATGGCTTGATTACGACAAGGACGGATGCGTCGATCTCTTTGTTGGCCGTTATGTGAAATTCGACCCGAAATATCGCGCCTACTATGCGGCTGACAACTATCCCGGTCCGCTCGACTACGAAGGCGAGACCAACAAGCTCTTCCACAACAATTGCGACGGAACATTCACGGATGTTTCGGAGAAATCGGGAATTGCCGCGTCTGTTGGCCGCACCATGGGCGTGACTGCGGCCGACTTCGACAACGACGGATGGGACGACATCTACGTCGCCAACGACCGCACAGAGAATTTCCTCTTCCGGAACAAGCACGACGGAACGTTTGAGGAAGTGGCCAACGATACCGGCACGGCCTTTGGACAGAACGGCGAATCGACCTCATCGATGGGCCCGGTGTTTGCGGACCTCGAAGGCCGCGGGGTTCTCGATCTCTGGGTCACCGATGCTCGCTACAACCGATTGTTGCGCAACGCTGGCGCATCGGGATTTGAGGATATCGGCGCATCCAATGGAGTCTCGCAGACCAATGCGCAGTATGTGAGCTGGGGAACGGGCGTATACGACTTCGACAACGATGGGCAGCCCGACATCCTGATCTTCCACGGCGGTCTAATCCACCTGATCCCCCAGGAGCACACGCTGTTTCAGGGACTCGGAAGCGGGAAGTTCGCGGATGTTTCGGAGAGTGCGGGCGCGGTCCTGAGCGAACGCACCGTTGCCCGCGGAGCATGCTTCGCCGATTACGACAATGACGGCAATGTCGATGCGTTTCTCGTAAACCTTGGCGCCAGGGGAACACTGGTTCATAACGTTTCAGCCAACACCGGGCACTGGATTGCAATCAAGCTGATCGGAACAAAAAGCAATCGTGATGGAATCGGCGCGCGCGTGGAAGTGTTTGCAGGTGATCGGCGCTGGACGGCAGAGCGCCTCGCCGGATCCGGGTACCTGTCGCAGGATGACAGCCGTCTGCACTTCGGCCTCGGTGCGGCAACGCAGATCGACAAAATCGTCGTGAAGTGGCCGAGCGGCCGCGAGCAGACCTTGGAGAAGCAGAACATCGACCGCGTCCTTACCGTGGAGGAGCCGAAGTGAGAAGGCGCCGCCACATCGAACTGCGAGTCGGTGCCCTGTGCACCGTCGCAGCAGTTTGTGCGGCCGTATTCGGTGTGTCTACATGGACGGGGCGAACAGCCCAGGCGTCGATAGCAACGGGGCGGACCGGCGAGCCGCTTGAATATGCATCGCCAATTGAAATGCTCTCTTCGCCGGACGGTGCAAGGCTCTATGTGCTTTGCCAGCAGAGTGCACAGGTCCGGGTACTCGATGCGACGACATACACGGAAATTAAGAAAATTGCAGTGGGCCACGCACCGCGTGGTTTTTCTCTTTCACCAAGGGCCGATCGCCTGTTCGTGACAAACTCCTGGGACGACACCGTGTCCGTAATCGACACCAAGTCGCTGGATGTTGCGGCCACGTGGAGTGTGGGCGCGGAACCATCCAGCGTGGTCGAAGACCGCACCGGCAAGCACTTGTTTGTGGCGAATCGAATCTCCAACGACGTCGCGGTGCTGGATGCACAGACCGGGGCTGAAGAGAAAAGGCTCGCGGCGGGCCGCGGTGCCAGTTACATAACCCCATCGCCAGATGGAAGCAAGCTCTACGTCACGCACGTGTATCCAAACTCGACCCCACATCGGACAGCGCCGGAGTCTGAGATCACGGTGATTGATGCGACGCGGGCGGTGGTGACGGACCGAATCGCTCTACCGTATATCGCCCATGGTTTTCACGTAGCTTTTTCGACAGATGGTCGACTTGGCGTAGCTGCTGGGCTCCATCCCAAGAACCTGGTGCCGCTCGCGCACCTCGAGCATGGCGGAGCATTCGCCGATACACTCACGCTCTTCGGCACCGATGTCGGCAAGCCGGTCGAGGTGCCGCTTGACGATCTCGAGCGCTATGCCGTGCGTCCATTCGGCGTTGCGATCACACCTGATAAGTCGCGCATCTTCGTCACCTGCGGAGGTTCCGAAGAAGTACTGGTCGTCGACCTGCCCAAGCTCCTGCGCTTTGTGCACACGCATCCGGGTCCATATACGCAGGACCTGTCCGTCAGCGGCAACTATGTCGTGGCGCGAATCGCCGTGGGCCACGATCCCCGTGGAATCGTACTGACGAATGACGGATCAAAACTCCTCGTAGCGAATCGGCTGGAAGACACGATTAGCGTCATCGACACAAAAACAACTCGCGTGGCAACGACGATTCCGCTCGAAGGGCCGAAAAAGCTCTCGATCCTCCGGAACGGCGAGCGAACGTTCTATACGGCGCACTATTCGTTCCAGGGACAGATTGGTTGTGCGAACTGCCATATCGATTCGACCTTTGACGGCTTGCAGTGGGACCTTGAGCCGGATGGATTCGGACGCGATGTGGTCGACAACCGGCCCATCGAAGATGTGAAGGACACGGAGCCGTTTAAGTGGAACGGCGGCAATCCGAATCTGCCGACGGAATGCGGTCCTCGCACCGAAAAGTATTTCTGGCGCGCAGAAAACTACGACGACCTCACGCTGACGGATCTTGTGCTCTACGTACGCAGCCTGCCGTCGCGGCCGAATCGATGGCGCCAGCCGGGCGGGGTGCTCACCGAGGCACAGGAACGTGGTCGGCAGTTGTTTACGCGGGGGGCCGACAAATTCGGCAAGCCGATTCCCGAGACAAACCGCTGTGTGTATTGCCACAGCGGATCGAAGGGCACCAATCAGAAATCGTTCGATGTGGGGACAAGGAAGGCAACCGATAACTCGGGCCTGCTCGACACGCCGCAATTGACGAACATCGCGATCACCGCGCCGTATCTGCACGATGGTTCGGCGGCATCGCTTGAGCAGATCTGGACCGTTTTCAATCCAGAAGATAAACACGGTCGAACCAACGACCTCACCAAAGACGAACTCAACGACCTGATTGAGTACTTGAGGACGCGATGAAAGCACTTCGCACAATTGCGTTGTTTGCCATTCCGGTTTCGATGGCGTGGTCCGCGCCGCCAAGCCAGAAGGGTGTAGCCCATGACCGGATCCACAAGGCAGCCGTTGGGGCCACGCTGAAAGCTCCGGCAATGCCGCGATTCCGGTTTGAGAACTTCACAACCGCCAATGGCCTGCCAGACAACCATGTCTATTCCGTACTGGTGGATGGCGATCGCATCTGGGCAGGCACCGACAACGGGCTGGGACTCTACGAAAACGGAAGGTGGAGGACGCTCACGACAAAAGATGGGCTGGCGCATCGTGCGGTGCTCTCCCTGGCGCTCGATAAACGCACCGGTGACGTGTGGGCCGGAACCATGGGCGGATTGAGCCGCATCTCCGGCGGTCGCATCGATACCTTTACGCAGCTCAACTCCGGCTTGAGTAATGACGTGGTATATGGCGTATCCGTCGAGGGTGAGAATGTCTGGGTCGCAACGGCCGCCGGTGGGTGCAGGTTCGACCTGCACACCGGACAATGGTCACTCTTCAACGAGCGCAATACGCCGATGATCGAGATCTGGGTGTACGGCGTCGCGGCAACTCCGACAAAGGTGTACTACGCGGTTTGGGGCAGCGGTGTGCTCGAGTACGACCAGCAGAAGAAGATTTGGGACAAGTACGAAGATCCAGACGGCGAAACAGAGATGGTGCTGTTCAAGGATCAGGGCTTGATCCACGAAATCACGACCTCAGTAAGCTACGTCGACAAAATTCTGTGGGTGGCCACGTACTTCGGCGACAGCCGGTACGACGGGCGCTACTGGCACAACTTCCTCACCAAAGACAGCGGTCTTCCCTCGAACTTCACGAATGTCGTAAAGGGTGTCGACGCCAACCGGGCGTGGTTTGGTACAGACAAGGGCCTGGCGTACTACGACGGAGTCAATTGGGCTGTCTACCGGCCGTCTCTCGCTACCGGCCAGCCAGAGATGACGGTTCGCGATGCGAACGGAACCACAACGCAGGTTGCGGTGAAAACAGCGCCGGCGCACAACTATGTTTTGGGAATCGATTTTCAAGGCAGCGACATCTGGGTCGCCACTGCCGAGGGTTTAAGTCACGGGATTCATCAGCCATAAGGAGCTATAAAAACATGATTGCTTTATCAGAGATTCTGGAGACCATTGCACACGCGCCGATCGAAAAACGCGCCATGACCAACTACGGCGTCCTCAACGAAGCTTATGCCTATCCAAAGCCGAGTTCGTTCTCACGCGGCATGCGAATCGATCTCGGCTCGATAACCATTTTGTTGATTTCGGGAACGGCATCGATTGATGAGAACGGCGTCAGCGTGCACATCGGTGATTTTCGCGCCCAGATGCAACGGACACTGGCGAACATTACCGGGCTGCTCGAGAGCGAGGGATGTACGTGGCACGACATCGTGCGCACGTCGTGCTACCTCCGCGACATCGATCGCGACTACGATGCGTTTAACGAGGAACGCACGAATTTCTTTAAGGAGCAGGGACTCGATCCGCTGCCGGCTTCGACTGGCATCCAGGCGCACCTTTGCCGGCCGGAGTTGCTGATTGAAATCGAAGCCATCGCAATGTTTCGCAACCAGAAAGCAGCAAAGTAAGGAGCAGCGCCATGGGCAGGGCTTGGTTGATAGTGGCGGCCTGTCTGCTGCCTGCGGGTATGACGGCCGGCCTGGCGGGACAGCAGCCAAACCAGGGCGGTAGCGGACGAATCTGTGAATGCGGAAAGCATCCGCCTGCACCGCCAAGCGACCGGATGGTTGCACCCTACGCAGGCGAACCGGCTGATATGAGCCCCTATGAGAAGTTTGCCAAGCCGTACGACCTGAACTATGTTCATCCGAATCTTTATGTCGGTTCAGGACGGGACATTCCCGACCCGAAGAATCTTGCCGAGGTGCGCATCGGGTTCTTCGGGCCGATCGAGCACAGCCCTGAGAAGGCCTTCGGTCTGCGCATGCTGCATGGCGCGCAGCTAGCGGTTGACGAAGCGAATGCACGCGGTGGCTACGGTGGCATCCCGTTCAAGCTCATGTTGCACAACGACTACGACAACTGGCAGGCGAAAACTGTTTATGGCGACGACCGGCCGACCGATCCCAGCATCTGGGGCTCGCCCTCAGACGAGACCGTGAAGATGGTCTATGACGATCACGACTGGGCGATCTTCGGCTCAATCAGTTCTGAGTCGACGCATATCGCTCTTCGCGTGGCGTTGAAAGCGGAGATCCCCATTGTGAATTCGGCATCAACCGACCCCACGATCCCTGAAACCTACATTCCGTGGTATTTCACCGATCTTCAGGATGATCGCGTGCAGGGACTGACGCTGGCGCGGCGCATCTACACCGAGCTTGGATTGAAGCGCGTCGCCTTGCTGCGCGTGAACAGTCGCTACGGGCGATTCGGTGTGCTGAAGTTTCGCGATGCTTCTCGCAGGCTTGGGCACCCAGTGGTGATCGAACAGAAATTCATGCCCGGCGACACGGACTACACACGCGAGCTCAAGATCATTCAATCGTCGCGCGCGGATGCACTCGTGCTGTGGACTGACGAGATTCCCGCGGCGAATATTCTGAAACAGATGAAGTCCCTGGGCATGAAGCAGCGGGTATTCGGATCGTATCGCACCCTGGGGCCGGAGTTGCTGGCTGAAGCGGGCGATGCTGCCGAAAGATTTGAGGCGGTGTTCCCGTACGATCCGACTCGCAATGATCCGAAGTGGGTCGACTTCAACACGCGCTTCGAAGCCCGCTTCAGTGAGAAGCCCGAGCAGTTTGCCTCCCTCGCTTACGATGCAATGAACGCGCTGTTGCAATCGATCTGCAAGGCGGGATTGAATCGCGCCAGGATTCACGATGCGCTGGCCGACATGGAAGACTACGACGGCGTGACGGGGCACATGACCTTCGATCCAAATCAAAAGAACGTAGCCCATTTGTACCTTGGCACCGTGCACAACGGAGCCATTTCGTATCGCGTTGCGACCATGGAAAAAGCGTCTGCTCCGGCGCAGAAGGCGGAAGATGCAAAACCCTCCGCCCTGCCGGTTCCTTATGCACGTGTGGGGGAAGACGGCGTGAGCTATGCAGGGCCACATCGGCCCGATGTGCCGACCGGCCTGCTTAAGGTAGTTCTGTTCGGCCCGCATGCGCAGGCTGTTGCAGTTTCGAACTCGATGCTGTCGCAGCTTCGCGGCCGCGATGCGCAGGAATGGGAACTGCTGCCTGTCGCGAGCGATCAGAATTGGGGTGCAGCCTCAACGCAGCTTGTGCACGCGCTCGAGGACGAACATGCCCTGGCCATCATTGCGCTCGATCGGGATGCGGCGCATCTGTCTGAACAACTCGCGTTGAAAGCCTTCGTCCCAGTTGTCGCTTTGAGCGAGGATCGGAAGCTGACATCGACCAACGTGCCATGGATTTTCCGCCTGCCGTCAACAACTGCTCCTGAATCTGCGCTCCGCCTTATCCGGTCCGCGGAAGCGAGGAGTGGGGCAAATTCGGAACGATTGCGCGACGTGCTGGCCTCGGGAGACCCCATCGAGGGTGTCGCGTTTCTTTCCACCGGAGAGCCGAAGCGCAACTGAATCTGGAACCCGGCGGGTCTTCCAATCTTCATGCAGAAAAATGAAGGGCAGTCCGGGTGGACTGCCCTTTTGATTGCAGAGACGCCGCGGATTTACGGCAGGTAATAGCGGAACGAAGTCCACCACATGTTGTCGGTTCCGGAGGCGCTACCGCTCGGGTTGAGCGTGCCGCCGGCGCCAGACCAGAGATTGCGCTTGAACAGGGCGTACTGGAAGCCCTGGCGGAATCGGCCTTTGGGACCGGAGTAGATGTTGTACCACCAACCAGCCGAGAACTCCTGCACGTCCTTGGTGTTGGCTCCGCAGTTGGTTGGGGTGCCGGGGTTGGCGCTGGCGTTCGCCGAGCTCGATGCATTCTCGGTGTTGCAGCCTGACATGTTCACTGTATACGTGCCGTAACCGACTTCCTTGCCCGAGTTGGGGTCAATGGCGTAATCACGTCCGATATAGTCGCCGCCGTAGTTGAAGTAGAGGTTCAGACGCGCGCTGGGGTTCATCTCCAGCGTGCCGATGCCCGAGAAGCCGTGCAGCGGCGAGATGGTTGCGTCCGGACGGAGGGTAATGTCGGCGATGGTCGACGAACCGTAGCGGCCGACGCCATCACCGTACAGGCCTTTCAGCCCGATGGTGACCTTCTTTCCTGCCAGAGGTCCGCGGAAGCCTGCACCAATGCCGCCGCCCCAGGCGGTATTGTTAAACGGCGTGCCGACGGCCGGATAGATGCGGTCACGGAAGGAACGGCCGATACCGAACAACTCCCAGTGGCCCCAGCCCGGCTCGATCGCGATCTTAGCGATAAAGTCCGGCGTGAGGTTATAAGAGTAGTTGCTCTGGTTGTCATAGAGGCCGCCAGTGTTGCCGACAGTGGTGAGAAGGAGGTTGGTCGGCAGGTTCTGTCCACCCGGGTTGAGCGTTTCCGCATTCTCGGCCGCGATACCCAGGAAGAACGATTTTCCGAAATCCTTGCTCACGCGGAAGCTGTACTGCCGCGTCCACACAAAGCCGGCCATGTACTGGGGGTCGATGCTGGCGGGCAGAATCTCAGTGCCCCGAGTAAGGCCCTGAGTGGTCTCCGTCGCCAGGGACCAGCCTTGACCACCGGAAAAATCCCAGCCGTTGGTCAGCTTCGCGTCAGCCCACAACTGCCGCTGGCGCAAGGTATAGCTGTTCGACTGGTTGTTGTTTGAGGTAACGCCGGAGCTCAGCCAGTCCATCTCGTAGTATCCGGTCATCGTCATCTTGTCTAGCTTGCCAACTGCTTTGATGGCTAAACGGGACTGGCGACCGGACCCTTGGAACTCGGTCAACTGCGCAGCCTCGGAGTTGTCCAGCGGGACCCCGGTAAACTGCGTGTTGAGGCCGCCGCCCGTGCCACCCTGGCGCCACACGGTTTCTGCCGCCAGGAAACTGCCCGCGGGCGAAATCGTGATGCCTTTGTAGTAGATCGCGCTGGGGCTTTCAATCTTCTTTTTGATGGCCGAGGTTTCGTCCGTGAACGACGAGACGATGGAAGCATTGGATTGCTTCATGTCGTCTACGGTGCTCTTGAGTGTCGAGACGGCCGAATTGTTATCGGTCACGGCCTGCTGTTGGGCGGTCGCATCCGCTTCAGCTTTCTGGGCAGCTGCCTGCGCATCCGTCGCCGTCTGCTGTGCTTGCTTCAGTTGCGCATCCTTTGTTGCGAGATCAGACTTGAGACCGTCGATCTGGCCCTGGAACTCCTGGCGAAGCGCGTTGATCTGATCTTCGACCGTAGGTTTCGGAGGCTTCTTGGTGGCATGTTTTTTCGCAGGCGCAGGGGGATCACCGGCGTAAGCATTAGAACCAACGAGACTGGCTGCCAGAATTGCTGCGGCAACCATTTTCATTTGGGATTTCATTGGGCGTCTTTTTCCTCTCAAATCGGGTTGAATCGTGCGGGCGCCTGTGTCTCCCTGGCGCCCATTGCTGGAATCACCGCACAACAAATAAAAACCATGTGGATTCAAAGAATGATTCGCGTGCACACGAGGAGCATCTCAGTAAAGAGTTCGATAACAGAAGCGCAGCTGTTCCTCGTTTGCTTCTGTCTTTCACACTCGCAAAACTTGATGAATATTTGACTAATTCACATACTTTTAACGGGGCGAAGACGAAGAAGACGTTCCTTGTTAAAGCAATGTAAATTTACGTTCTATTCATAAATGGCGGTACGAACAAATAAGTTAGAGCCTTGCCCGTTGCTGCACCTGCGACCTGTAGCAGCCCGGCTCCCCCCAGATTTCCAGCGAGAAAACAAGAGTCTCAGCAAGGCAAATGACCCCCGCAAATCGCACTTACTGCGCTCGATGATTGGCACTCCCGGCACTTAGTAAGTTGGCGAGAATGCGATATGCGCCGGGGACCAATTCGGGCAATTGGCGATAGAGTGCGTAGGCGACATAGATATAGGTTCCCTTGCCTGGATGAGTAACCAGCAGTCCGCCGCGCTGTGGGTCCTGGCCGGGATCTGCAGTTTCAGTAAGTGCGGTATAACCGGGGTCCCAGGTATCCAGGAACGAATGGCCGCGCTCTTCAACCCATCCATCAAAATCGGCGCTGGTAATCTTGTTGGGGAAGCTCAGAAGAGGATTGGCAGAATCGAGAAGCTTCACCGGCGCCTGTTCATCCACGACGCGCTCAGGAAGACGACCGCCGAGCGAGATGGGCAGCGGAGCCGGAAAGTTATTGCTCTGGTACTGGACAATCAGCGTACCGCCGCTGCGAACAAAATCCTCCAGCCGTGGCTGGACCTTGGCGAGTTCCGGCCGGACCGAATAGGCGCGAATGCCGATCACAATCACGTTATAGCCGCTCAGATCGCCGGAAACGAGATCGGAACCGGTGAGCAGTTGAGGCGTCAGTCCCATGCCCTCCATGGCTTCAGGAACCAGATCGCCGGGCCCCATCACATATCCGATATGGAGGCCGGGCGCGACCTTGACGTCGATCTTCCGTGTCTTCAATTCTGCGGGAGCGTACTGGTTATAAGGACGCAGCCCTGCGTATCCGACGCTGTGCCAGCCAGATTCATAATCGTGTCCGGCAGAATGGGCGACCGCCTTGATGGAGTAAGCGCCGGTCTGCGCTCCGGCGGGAGTTACAGAAAAGAGAATGGGGTCGCTATCGCCCGCCATTTTGCGTTGGAATCTGGCCTCCGTCGGCTCTGATCTCCAGCCCTCAGGGAGTTTGAGCGAAACGGTTCCTTCCGCAGCAGCCTGTGCATGCACCGTGACCCGGACGGGAAGCGCGCTGCCATCGAGAGGCAGGATGCGAGCGTGCGGATCGACGCTGACACCGATGGCGGGAGTCACCACGAGCGGCTCGTAGAAGCCGCCTGGGCCCGATATGCGCTGCAGGGTCTGCACCACCTCGCCAATCCGGATAGGAAGCCCGTCGAAGGAGAATTCCGCCCAGGCATCGAGAGGATAGGGAGCAAACGAGCGCTCGCGCCATTGCGGGTTCGAGATGTCGTAGTAGGGCTGTTCGGTGTTCGGCCGAGTGAAGAACGGTGCCGTGGGAGCGGCGTTCTCGGCCGCGTGCACGGTGAAGGTCGGGTCGGCAACGGGCGCAGAGTTGTTGATGGCGCCGCTGGTGATGGAGTTCTTCCAGTCATCTCCGGAGTGGCTGGTGAGCCAGATTTTTTCGAGACGCGTATCTTTGGTAGCCTGCGAGGCATGCACGCGGACGCGAAACTCTTCGCCGGGTGAAACGCTGGTCGGTGCCTCATCAGCGCCTGAACCCCGGAAACCACCCGACTGGGCATGCGCTTCATTGGTGCGGAAGGCGATCACATCAAGGCCCAGGGCGGTCGCAAGGGCAGACTGAAACTCGTTGATCTTTTTGTCGAGCTCAAACAGCACGCTGGATTTGCCCTCAACGTCGAGTGAACTGGATGCGAGCTTGTCACGAAGAGTGATCGTCTGGCGGTAAATCGGGGCGAGTTCGCGGGCGACAGGGAGGCCATCGCTGCAAGGGCACTTCGATTCGAATTCGTGAATATCGCGGTCGATCGCCTTCAGTCCCGATGAGAGCCACTCTGGAGCGGGCGATTTCACAAGTCGGGCAAGGCCGGCGATCGATGTGTCGACCTGAACCTTGGAGTTGAGGAAGAGGCTGTCGTTGGTGGTGATGTTCTGGTCTTTTGCAGGCTCGGCGGCGGGCGTCACGCCCCACAGGTGATAACTCGCCGTTCCGGGGCCGCTCAGCGTGGGGTTGGCTCCACCATTCTGCGACTTCTGCTCGCCCCATCCTTGGCGCGCGATCTGCGTGTAGCTGCGGCCCAGGGTCAGATCGAGGGTGCCCACAGGAACGCGAATGTCCGTAGATGGAACAACGCCCTCGATCCATTGGCCGGTGACATAGTTTTTGAAGCGAGCTGGAGCAGACTTGCCGGTAGCGTAATCAAACATCTGGCCGTTGTTCACCGGCGCGAACGGCGTCATGGAGTAGACGGCGAATGGTTGCCAGGGCTCGAGGCCCAATCCGCCTTCCGAGACCGGCTTGAGCTGATCGGGGAAAATGTTCGGATCGGCAGCAGCCTTGAACACTTCCTGTGCAATCTCGCCGGAGACCTGGTGCTGGCCATGACCATCGGTGATGCCGCCAACAAAGGTGGAGATGACGATTTGCGGACGCTCGCGGCGCACAGCGAGCACGGCGTCATAGAGAACGCGGTCGTGGCCCCACTTCTGGAAGGCTTCCTCCTGCGTCTTGGAGAAGCCGAAGTCGATTTCGGTGCCCCAAAGCTGCTTCACGCCGTAGTATTCGCCGGCTTTCAGGAGTTCGTTGGTGCGGATGATGCCGAGCGCGTCATAGAGTTCGCCAGACATCTCATTCTGGCCGCCTTCGCCGCGCGTCAGCGTGTAGAGAATGGCGCGAGCGCCCATGCCGCGGGAGAGGTAGGTAAGCAGCGAGCCGTCTTCGTCGTCAGGGTGCGCGACGATGCACATGATACTGGCGGTGGTGCCGAGTTGCTTTAGAGTTTGCTCGAGCTTGGCCTCGCCGCGATCTTCGGGGAGCGGCAGCGCGACGAGGTGTGGTTCAGAAGCAGGCAACTGCGTGGTTGGCGCTGGCTGCTGGGCGCGCAGTTCCCGCGCCGGTGAAAGCGCGATCAAGGCCGCCGGAAGGAAGGCGGCGAGGGCAAGGTTCAACTGCGTGCGAGACATTCCCCGAGATAAGAACATGTTGTGGTCAGTGTACAATCCGGTGAGCGGAAATTAGGCAAACGCCGCCATCGAAAGCCTGAAATGAGCGAGTATTTTCCTCACGGTCTAACGCCCGTCCGAGCGAGGACCGGCACACGTTGAACATCCAGACTGGTTCTCCTTCGGGCCATCTCGAGCGGCGCATTGGGCTGCGGTCGGCAGTGCTGTTCAACATGCTGGAGATGATCGGCGTGGGGCCGTTCATCACGCTGCCACTGGTGATCGCCGCGGCGGGTTACCGGCTTTCGGTGTGGGCGTGGGTGCTGGGCGCTGCGCTCGCGGTTGCTGACGGGCTGGTGTGGGCAGAGTTGGGAGCGGCGTTTCCGCGGGCCGGCGGGTCCTACGCATTTCTCCGCGAGATCTACGGCCCCCAACGCGCCGGCAATTGGCTGAGCTTTCTGTACGTCTGGCAACTAAGTTTTTCCGCGCCGCTTTCGATTGCATCGGGCTGCATTGGTTTATCGAGTTTCCTGGCGTGGTTCTGGCCGGGATTGGAAACAGCTCCGATTGCGGCCCTGCCCATTCTGCACTATTCGAACCTCGCAGCAGCTGTGGCTTGTTTGCTGGTCATGGCATTGCTCTATCGCAACCTTGGCGCGGTGACGCGGCTGGCGTGGGTGTTGTTTGCGGGTGTGATGGCGGCGCTGGTTGGGGTGATTATCTCGGGATTCGCACATGCCGCGGCGATGGGCGGTTGGCAGATGCCGCCGGCGCCTGCGCAATCGGTCGCGGTGGCGCTGGGTGGCCTGTCGCAGGCCATGCTGATCGCCACGTACGACTACTGGGGCTACTACAACATCACGTTTCTTGGCAGCGAGGTCAAACAACCGGAGAAGACGATTCCGCGAGCAATCCTGCTCTCCGTACTGTTCGTGGCATCGTTCTACGTGCTGATGAACCTTGCCGCATTGCCTTCGATGCGCGACGCGGCGGTGCATGTAAAAGAGAGTGCCATGGTTCGCGTCCAACTGGTCGCAGACATTGCCCGGTCGGCCTTAGGACAATGGGCGGGGCGCACGATCGCGGCCCTGGTGATGTGGACTGCGTTCGCGTCGGTATTCTCGTTGCTGCTGGGGTATAGCCGCGTGCCGTTTGCCGCGGCGCAGAGCGGGAATTATTTTCGCTTCATGGCCGCGGTACATCCCAAGCACGGCATTCCGCACCGGTCGTTGGTAGCACTGGGCCTGGTGGCTTCGGTGTTCTGCTTTTTCAGCCTGCAGCAGGTGATCACCATGCTGGTGGTGACGCGAATAGTTCTGCAGTTTTTCTTGCAGCATGTGGGGGTAATACTGCTGCGCGTGCAGAGGCCCGATCTGGCGCGGCCTTTCCGCATTCCGCTGTATCCGTTGCCGCCCCTTCTGGCGATGGCGGGGTTCGTGTTCATCCTGGTAAACCGTAGCAACGCGCTGGGCGGCCTCGCAGTCGCAGGCGGCATCGCCCTCAGCGGGACGCTGATTTATCTTGTTCGCGCCAAAAGGCTCCGCCAATGGCCGTTTGGTGCGGAAGCGCAGCGGGGTTAGCTGCGCTGCGCATGGTTAGCGGACTCAGTCGGCCGTTTTGAAAGGGCACGACTTCAGTCGTGCCGCCAAACGCATTAAAAACAACAGGGCTTTAGCCCCTGCGGGATGTTCCTCTTCGTAATTCGCCCGACATTCTCCGTTTTTCCGCAGCCTGTTTAAGTGGGACTTTTTCAGCAGCCTCAAAAGCCGTGCCGTTTCAAGAAATGGCGTGCAAGGCCCTGGCAATCATTCGCCATTAAGGGCCTTGGTTGCGGCTTTGAGGCCATCCACTTCCCGCTCAATGGCGGCTGCCGTGCGGGTAACCTGGGGGTCGACCGCGGACCACTGCTTCTGCTCGATCGCCTCGCGGACCGCAGGCAGCGTCTTTACGCCGTAGCCCGTGAAGAATCCCGGCGCATAAATCATGTGTTGGAACCAGGAACGATTCGGCAGTCCTTCGGGATCCGTCAACGCATGCTCCGTAGCCAGCAAAAGTGCGTTCACCTTGGGGTCAGCATTTTCTGCGTGCGCTGAGAACGCCTTCTCATAGTCCGCGGCTGCAGCCGTCAAATCGTCTGACGCCTGGTCGAGCGGAGCGAAATTGAAATAGGGTGGCACCACCTCGACCGGCGGCGGGACGCTGGTCTTCTTCGGATCGGCGGCAGCTTTGTAGACACCATCGGCAAGGTCGGCATTGCGATCCTTGATTTGCGAGCGCATGGTGTCGGCCAGTTTCTTCACCTCGGTAACGTAGGTGTGGATGGTGTCGGCCTGGTCGGCGAATTGGTACGGGAGCACATCAGCATCGGCCATGCGCATCATCATGGTTCCAGCGGTTTGCGCAAGCGCACGTTCATAGACGAATTGCGTGTCCTGAAAGTGCGTGTAGTAGTAGAAGTCGTCGTAGACGGAGTGATACTGCCCGCCGCCCTCATCTTCGCCGCCGTAGCCCAGGTTGACGCTGGGCACGCCCAGGTGGTCGATGAAGACCGTATAGTCCGAACCCGAACCGAGCGCAGAGATGCGCGTGTCGGGCCGGGATTTGGCTTCGGTGCGAGACTCGGGAGTGCCGCGCAGCCTCGCCGCAAGACGTTCGCGCTTCCACACCGACATCTTTGTTTCCGGATCGTCGATGTCCTTGGCAACGCCGTTGATGAAGTTCTCGAGCGAGTGCGATCCGCCGGCGTGGAAGAAGCCGCGACCGTTCCCATCCGAATTGAAGTAAGCGACCGCATGCTGCTTCAAGTCGTCGGCGTGATACTCCGCCCACTCGGTTGAGCCCAGCAAGGCAGGCTCCTCTCCGTCCCAGAAGCAGTAAATGATGGTGCGCGCAGGCTTCCAGCCCTCTTTGAGCAGTTCTCCCAACGCGCGTGCCTCTTCCAGTTCCGGGCTTGCCCCGCTGATGGGATCTTCCGCGCCGTTGACCCATGCGTCGTGATGATTGCCGCGGATGACCCACTGATCCGGGAATGTCGCGCCAGGGATGGTCGCAACCACGTCATATAGAGGCTTGCGATCCCAGTTGAATGCCACAGCAAGGTGTGCCATCGCCTTGCTGGGGCCAGTCTTGTAGGTGAACGGAAGGTCGCCTCGCCAGTTATCTGGAACAGTCTCACCTTGCAGCGACTCCAGGAACGGCTTGGCGTCGTTGTAAGAGATAGGCAGCACGGGAATCTTCGTGATGGTCTGAACCTGGTCAAGCGGGATGAGCTTCACTCCGGGAACGGCGCCGACGCCCGGAGTTTGCGGATCACCTGGATAGACGGGCATATCCATCACGCTGCCTCGCTGCGCCCCATCCGGAGGACGCATCGGGCCTTCAGGGAATTGCTCGCCGCGGTAGTAGCCGTCATCCTTCGGGTCGGAGTAGATGATGCAGCCCACCGCTCCGTGCTGGGCGGCGAGCTTGGGCTTGATGCCGCGCCAGGTCTGGCCGTAGCGGGCGATCACGATGGCGCCTTTCACCGAGACTCCCATGGCATCGAGTTGCTCATAGTCCGATGGTGCGCCGTAGTTGACGTAGACGAGCGGTGCGGTGACGTCGCCATCTTTCGAGTAGGCGTTGTACGTCGGCAGCTGCTCGTCTTTCTGACCCGAGGTTGGGTCAATTGCGATCGTGGGCTCCTCGAGTTTCGCCGTAAATTTACTGGGGCCGAGCAACTCGAGCTTGCGGAACTTCGGCGTGGGAAAAAGAGCTTCAAACTGCTCGATCTTCGCATTCAGTCCGTAAGACTTGAGCTGGGCCAGCAACCACTCGGCATTGTCTTTGTCGTAGGGCGAGCCCACGTGGTGCGGGCGCGCGGACAGACGCCGCATGTTTTCGCGAAGGCGGTCAGTCTCGGGCAAGGTGCGAAACTTCTGTTCCCACTGCACTTCAGTCGCAGAGTGCGCAGCAGTGTATCCGCGCAGAGATTCAGGATGCGATGGCTCGGCGGAGTAGGAATTCAAAGAGACGATCAGGAAACAAGCGAACAGTTTGCGCATGCGAAGGATGCCTCCGGAAACGGGGGTTGCTCTGATGGTGCTATTTGGTTACAAGCCGGGGGAATTCGGCAGGGTGAGGTGACTCTAATATTCGCGGCGCGGGCGGGTCAAATCCCGCTGCCCTAACCTCCAACCCGAGACCATCATCCACCGCAAGTCCTAAGACCTTAGTTGACAAACAGAGCAGACCGGGTCCATACTCCTAAGATATTAGGAGGGAGCGTGGGCGAACGTTCTCAAAAAGACGGTCTGACCAAGCTGGAGCTGAAGATCATGCAGGTGATCTGGAGGCTCGGAAACAGCACTGTGGCTGCGGTGCAGGATGAGCTTCAACCGCCCCTGGCCTACACCACGGTTCAGACGGTTATGAACATCCTGGAACGCAAGGGGAAGCTGAAGCGCGAACTCGAAGGTCGGGCATTCGTATATTCGGCGCGAGTCTCCGAAGAGAAAGCGGTTGGGCAGAGTCTTCGCGACATGATCGAACGCATGTTTGGCGGATCGAGCGAAGAGTTGGTGATGAGCCTGCTCAAGAGCCGGCAGATCGACGCCAAGAAGCTCGCAAAGCTTACCGAGCGATTCAGCAAGGAGAAGGGAGATGCGCAATGAACGGCCTCGCTCCCCTGCTGCTTTCCTACCTGGTGAACTCCCTCTGGCAGATTCCTTTGATCGTGCTTGTGGCCTGGATCGCGGCGCGGGTGCTGCGGCCCATGGGACCGGCGGCCGAACATCGCGCGTGGGTCACTGCGCTGGTGCTTGAAGTTGCAATGCCTGCACTATCGCTGGCAGACTGGCACCGGTTGCATCTCGCCTGGCCATGGCAGGCGCATGCTGCGCAGGCTGTTGACGGGACTGTCTCGGTTGCAATGGGTGCAGGCACGGCGTTTGCGGCGCTGCGACTTCCCGACGCCATCGCGGTCGTGCTGATGATTGCTTACTTGACGGTGACGGCGTATTGCCTGGCTCGCTTTGTATGGCATTGGATTCGGCTCTCGGTGCTGAGCCGCTCCGTGGATCCGGTTCCGGGTGGCGATCCCGCGTTCAGGTGGGAGCGATGGAAGCAGCCCTTTGAAGCTGGACGAGTTGCGCTTGCGTCGTCGAAAGAGGTCTTTGCCCCGGTTACGATGGGGATCCTCACCAGGCGTGTGCTGCTGCCCGAGGGGTTGATTCACCGCCTGTCCCAGTGCGATCTGGACACAGCGATTGCCCATGAACTGGCGCACATCCGGCGGAATGACTTCCTGAAAAATCTGCTCTACGAAATTGCTTCGCTGCCGATGAGTTACCACCCGGGAGCGTGGTTCACCTGCCAGCAGCTCACGGAGACCCGTGAGATGGTTTGCGACGAGATGGCCGCTGGAGACGCCGGGAATCACGCGTATGCGCAGTCCCTGCTGCGGCTGGCTTCGCTCCTGCTCGATGGGAAGCCGGTCAGGGTTCCCCATGCAATTGGAGTTTTTGATTCGAACACCTTGGAGAGGAGACTTATGAAGCTTACAGAGACGAAGAAGAAAATTGGTCGTACACGGCGAGTGATATTGGCATGTGCGTGCGTTGTGTTAGGCGTTGCCACAGCTGGTTCGGCGCTGGCTCTTCGACTGGCCGTTGATGCAACCGGGAACAGTCCGGCATCGCACAAGAAGGTGATTTCAGTCCCGCCTGAGCAGATGCAGACGATGATCGTCAAAAAGGTGACGCCTGTATATCCGCCCGAAGCCAAGAAGGCGCGCATCCAGGGTACAGTGGAATTGAATGCGACCATCGGCAAAACCGGGCACGTGGAGAACCTGAAGGTTAAGTCCGGGCCAAACGAGTTGCAGCAGTCCTCGATCGATGCCGTTCGGCAGTGGGTCTACAAGCCGTTTCTGCTCAATGGCGATCCCATTGAAGTGCAGACGACGATCAGCGTGGTCTATTCGTTGCAGAAGTAGCGACGTGCGGATCGCTTGCCGCTTCTGAAGCGGAATTGTCCGCGGATGTTTTGGCTGACGAAGCCGCGAGCTCCGCGATTTTGTTCTGGATGATCCGTTCCAGTTCGATGACGGCCGGATCGTCCGGGCCAAGGCCCGAATAGCTTTTGGCCTCATTCAGGGTCTTTTTCATCACTTCAATCTGCGTCTGAGCCTGTTCCACAACCATGGGGCGATCCATTTGTATGGCTTTGATGCCGGCTGCCGGAGCCGCGCGTGCCGGGCCGCTGCGCGCAATGGAAGAAAGTTATAAGGAAAGCGTAAGGACGTTGCCGGCGGTGAACCCGCTTCTCAAATCGGCGCAGACCAGATCAGACGGGTTCGAGGGACCATGACCCAGTGACGGGTTCAGTTCTCGGATGGCATTTCGATGTGATCGATCACGATGGTGTCGAGGGGGCCGGTGATCGGCTTGAGTTCGAGCCCGAGTTGCTCCTTCACTGCAGTGAAAATCGAAGGTCCGCCAAGGTCAATCGCGCTCGTCGAGCCTGCCGATGGGCTGTCGGTCTCAACCGGGGACCAGTGCAGCAATAGATCGTAGTGTCCCTTGAGCGCGGTCTGGTCCACTACCTTGCGGCCGAGGTCCAGGCCGGACAGAGAACTGGCAAGGTCAGCCATTGTGCAGCCGCTGATCTCCATCACTCCCTTCCGGGAGCGCAAATAATGGCACATTACGCCATAGGCTGGGCTGTGGAGGAGATTCTCCGGTTTGGTCTCCGTCAACTTCGGCCCGTGATTGGTGATGACCAGGGCATAAAGCGGGAACTGCCGGCTCTGATGGTGTACGCGGAGTTTGAATCGGTCGGAGAGTAAGTGCTGGAGCATCGCGCGACGCTGATCCAGACTGGGGTGCGGATATTGGGCGATGTCGAACTTTGCCTCGATGTCGAATTGCTTCTGGCTGATCCAAGCGGGGCCGCCTGACCAGAGGCGGTCATCATGAACTCCGAAAGCATCGTGCAGGGCGTATTCGAGAGTCACGCCGCGCGCGGTAACCCCGTCCGGCGTGAACTCCATTTTCCACGCGGGATTGAGATTTGTATTCAGCCTGACGCTAGCGACTTCAAAGGCTGGGCCAGCGGGTGAGCAGGTCGTTTGCGCCGAGGCGATTGGCAAGGAGAAAGCGAGCGCTACTCTTGCAATCACCAGACACAGCAAAGCGCCTCTGAATGTCATGCGGTTTGTTCTCTGGATGGAGAGACGTTGGGTGCCGATGGAGCGCTCGGGCCCATCAGCAATTCAGGAGGAAAGTAATTAGTTCAGGAACATCGTCCGATAGAGCGTATCGCGCTGGACGGGCTTGAACCCGGCGTCGCGGATGATGCGGCGAAGTTCCTCTTCGGTGGTGCAGTTGCTGGTGCCGGCAGCTTTCACCACGTTCTCTTCGAGCATAACGGACCCCACATCGTTACCGCCGAAATGGAGGCCGAGTTCGAGGACCTTGAGGCCCTGCGTGACCCAGCTGGCCTGCACATTCTCAATGTTGTCGAGGTGGAGGCGCGAGATGGCGAGGACCTTCAGGTATTCGACCGACGTGGCCTCGTCCCACCCGCGTCCGCCGAGAGCGGTGTGCTTGGGCTGGAAGCTCCAGGGGATGAAGGCGGTAAATCCGCCGGTTTCTTCCTGTAGCCGCCGCACCACTTCGAAGTGGTTGACGCGCTGGTCCATCGTCTCGCCCACGCCGAACATCATGGTCGCTGTCGTGCGCATGCCGAGCTGATGGGCAGTGCGATGCACGCTGACCCAATCTTCGGTGCGGCACTTGAGGCGGGCTATTCGTTTTCTTACGTCGTCATCAAGGATCTCTGCCCCGCCGCCGGGGATGGAGTCGAGACCGGCATCCCGAAGGCGCGCGATGGTGGTGCGCAGGTCAAGGTTGGAATACTCGGCGATGGCCAGAACCTCCGAGGCGCTCAGGCAGTGCAGCCAGATCTTCGGGAAGCGCTGCTTGATCCCGGTGAAAAGGCTTTCGAACCAGTCGATCTTGAGATCGGGATGAATGCCTCCTTGCATCAGCACCCCGGTGCCGCCGATCTCCAGGGTCTCGGCGATCTTTTCGTAAATCTTCTCGAATTCGAGGATGTAGCCTTCGTCGCTGCGCGGGTCCTTCTTCCCGTTTCTCGGGAGCGGACGGTAGAAGGCGCAGAAGGTGCAGTACTCAGTGCAGAAGTTGGTGTAGTTGATATTGCGATCGATGATGTACGAGACCACGCCTTCGGGATGCAGCCGGCGACGCACGGCATCGGCCTCAAAGCCCAGCCCAATGAGGTCAGGCGAAGCGAAGTAATCGAGCGCTTGCTGGCGGGTCAGCGACATACTTCAATTTTACAGGGATCAGCGACTAGGCAGAGCAGGATCCATCAGCGCACGTCTTGCAAAAGACTTGCATCGGAGTGGATGTGGAGGGTCTGCCAATGGCTGCCAGGGCTGCGAAAAAGGGTTCTCATACAAATTCCCATGGGAGGCGTAAGTGGTCGGCAGGGGTCACTACAGATTCGACCTATCCGCAGGAGGGGCTTTTCAACCAGGATGCGGAGACAATCGCTCGTCAGCTGGCATCGAAAAAGGTTTCCCCCAAGGGCCCAGGATCGGGAATGCGCATGCTCACGTTCTACATCAACCGGGCAGGAAAGAACTTACCGGCTGCACGGCGGCGTGAACTCAAGGGACTATTGCATGAGCGGGTAGAGGCAACAAAAAAGCGAGCGGCGCGGTAAAATATCGCAGAAAACTGCACCATTTGTGGAGCTAGCGAGGTTCCTTGACCTTGCGGGTCCGAAACAGGAAAACTCCTCGGCGGCGTACGGGCTCGCGGCGCGTTCGTGAGAGATTCGAAGCCGTGGAAACTCCGCTAAACAGCACAAACCAATCCCAGAATGCACGCCAGAGGCTTTTGCTATCGCTCATCGAGATTCGAACCTGCTTAGCTCGTTTGATTCAAAAGGGTGGGGCAAGGTGCGGAATTCCCAGCGCAAAAAACAGGTCAGCGGGTTACATATTTCTCCCACGGGACCTTGCCCTTCCCGCGGGCGTTCCTGTTCCCAGCGCCGTCGACGAAATCGATGCGGATCTCCCCAAATACGTACAAAATACCTCCGAAGAGTTCAAGAAGCTCCATCTTTGCGCCGCACCCAGTTTATCGCCCCGGCGGTTTGGCCTGATTTCCCGGCGCGGCCGGCTTCTTCGGGGGGCTGGAGACACCAAAGCTCATCAGAAAGAAACGGAAGCCTTTGCGGAGGGAATCGAGGAGGCTCATGGTCTTCTTTAGAAGATAACGCGGCCGCCTCGATCGCGCACCGGGAACAATCGGCCGCGCCCAAAAAGACCACTGCAGGCCACGTCCGCTCAGGGTAGGCTCTCCACTTGCTCCGCTCGGTCGGAATGACAGTGCGCTACTGTGGCTGGTCTTCCTGATCGCTTTTTGGGGATTCGTTGCTGGGCGGGTGAACCGGGGCGTCCGCCGGCGGAGTCGGCGCGTGGTTCAGAAGGTCGATCACCGCCGGTGGCATGGGTTTGTTGGCGTTGGCCAGGAAGATGCTGACCTGCCACATCTCGGTGTCGCTGAGCTGGGTTTTGAAGGTGGGCATGCCGGTCAGGCGGATGCCATTTTCGACTTTCCAGTAGGTCTCGCCGAGGGGGTCGTCGCTCACGCCGACGATTTCGGGGTTGTTGGGATGCGGTTCAAGCAGGGCGGGCGCATCGGGATACATGTGCTGGCCGATGGATGCAGGCCGGCTGTGAAGGCCATGGCACACCGCGCACCGTTCAATGTAGACGCGCGCGCCGGCGGTCAGATTCGTGGGATCGGGCTGCAGGTGCGTGCCCACCATTTCTCTCTCAATTCGGGCATCGAGGGGCATATGCACAATCCGCCGCTCGTATGGAAAAGCGGGGTCATCCACGCTAACAGGAACTTTGCCGTAGGAGAGGTAGGCCAGGGCCGCCAGGGGAACAAGGACAACGCCGATGATCAGCCCAAGCAGGAATCGAAGCATGACGTGCGCCTCCGCCGATTTTCATCGTAGAGTATTCGAGCTGGATTTGAGGCAAAATCCCGCTCCAAGCGTCCAATGGTTGTTAAGGCAAATAACAGAGAGCGAGTCGGTCCCCGTCCGGTATCGTTTGAAATTGCGTCGCGCGCGCCTCTCTTCTGAGGCAGAACCGCGATCGAGAAGACGATCCCGGTGTTCGGTTTGCGATAATAACGAAAGGGGTGCGCTCGGCTCCGAATATGTACCACCCCACGGACGAAGACTTGTCCATGGATACTCGTTTCCACCCCCCGCGGACAAAGACCAATCCGAGGGGAACCTGGGTTGGAGGTAAGTCAAGAACGATGTTTTCTTTTCGCCGTTCTGTAGCAGTTATGGCGGTTATTTCGCTTGTTTCTTTTGGCGCTCTCGGACAGAGCACCGGTTCCACCAGCAATCCACCGGCGGAGGGCCAGGCGCAACAGCCCCAGGCCGCACCAACCCCCCAGGGGCAGGCAACCGTGCAGGCGCGCATCCGGGCGCGGCGCGAGACACGTCGCGCACAGGCAATCCACGACACCTATTCGCAGCTCTACGAGGTTTTCGTCGGCGGCGGATATCAGCGGTTTACACCGGGCCCGACTCTGCAACGGAACACCATGTACTCCTGGGATGCAGCACTGACCCGCTACTACTCTGAGCACCTGGGAATCACGTTGGACGGCCGCGGTAACTATGGAACCGCGTTTGTGTATCTGCGACAAGACAACGGCAATGTGACACGGCCGGCGATCAGCCACTATGACGTGCTGATTGGGCCCACCTATCGCTTCCGGCTCAGGCCGCGGTACTCGCTGGCAGGGCGTGTTGAAGGCGGTGTGGCGCTGGGCAACTTCTCCGGAGACACGGGTGGATTTGGGACAGCTATCAATGGACTGTATCCGGACGGGACGACCTACGCGTTCCGTGCAAGTCTGATCGGCGAGTGGAACCTCTCACCGGGTCTTTCGCTGCGGTTGGCTCCTGAGTACATGGCCAACGGATTCGGATCGAATTTGCAAAACGACCTGGGATTCTCCTACGGGTTCGTGTATCGGTTTGGAAAGCAGTAACAAATTGCTGTCAGTGGTCAGTTGAATCGGCTCACCGAAGAGGTGAGCCGATTTGTCAAAAGACTCGGAACGTGGCGGCTCTTTGCCTATTCATGGCGCTGAAAAATGAACAGGATCTCTTCACACTCAACTATGGCAGTTCCTATTTGACATAGAACTTGGCCGAGTTTCCAAGCTCCAGCGGACAGGCGCTCCAGGCTGTTTCCTGATTAGAATGATTATCCCCTTGACGCATGTATGCTTTTAGCACAATCTAAGTGGCATGAGGTCAGCGATCAATCTGTATTCCCTTGCGCGAAAGTTTCCTACCGAGAAGCATGCCCTTGAGCATCTGATTCTGACGCGTTGGCCGAA
>DASXLY010000306.1:0-3350 GCA_036495975.1 Occallatibacter sp.
AGAAACTGCCAGTTCAGATCGTTCGCCACCTGTGCGACGATCTGTGACTTACCGACGCCACAAGCGCCCCAGATATGCAGGGGCACACGTTGGCCGATCAGCGGATGGAGCGCCTCGAAGAGTGCAGAGGGTTTCATGGGACTCCTTCAAAGTTGAAGTTATGAGGAAAGACTGTTGGTCGTGATCGAAGGGGTAGAGGCGATTGTGGGGTGTTGTAACTAATTCAGTAGCTTGTTAAGCTTTTCCCGTGAATACACAAGAGCTCGTCGCACATATTGATCAGGAAATTGCGCGTCTTCAAAGCGCCGGAATCTTCTCGCCGGATCGAGAGAAGCCAAACGTCGCGGACGGCCGCCTATGGCCGGAGGGAAACCGACCAAGAGGCGGACTCTGTCCGCTGCCGCCCGGCAGAAGATCGCCGAAGCACAGAGGAAACGATGGGCTGCACAGAAAAAGCAAATCAAGAAGGTCTAACGCGAGGGTGTGAGCAAGCCCCCTGCCGCCATGCGTCGAGGTGACATGGAGCGGGAGTTCTCCGGGCTGGGCTATTAAGTCAACTTCATCCAGCATCTCTGGCCCATTGTTCCGGACGCTATTAACGTTCGTATCGCTTTGTGCATCTCCATCTCACTTGCGTCAAAAGTCGCAACAGATCAAAGAGAGCCGTTCGGTTTCACCCGCTCCAGCCATCGATCGCAATCGCGTGCATGAAGTTATCGATTCGTTCCAGCGCAACGCCCGCTTGCCCGATGCGCTGTGATTACATAGCAGTCCCGCAGCACTCCAGGAACACGTCACACAGCCGAAATTGCTGCTGCGGTAGAAGAGCGTGATTCGTTTCTCGGAGCAGACTGCGCAGCCAGAGCTGCAATGCTATGCGAGCGATACTGGACTAAGGCCGACCGCTCTATTTCAAGCACATACTGCATGCGCGCTGCGGCAAGGTGGGGATTCTTCACCCGCTTTGGGAACCCGTCGTGCGTTCGGCCCAAGAGCGACCTGCCATGCTCCTTCTTTCGAACGCGTAGCGTTGAAGGCAAAGTCCGCAAAATAAAGATCGTCCTTTGCCTCTGCAATCGCGCCGGCGCGCTTTCCGAAATCGAAAATCAGGTAATTGAGTTTGAGAGTGGGCTGGAAAAGCCCTATTGTCTGGCGGTGGAAATTCAAACCGATCAAAGGTCCGTTACGCCAATTGGCCGCCGTGGCAACAGCGGCCATAGTCGGATACAACGCCGATTCAGCGATGCCGACATCGGCCAGTTTCGCGTTGGCGTTCTGCCAGGAAAGGCGGGTCTCCGGGTTATGGCCTTCCGCTAAGTCGATCAACTCCGCCAGGGTGTAAATCCGCTTTGGATTGACCGAAAACGACCACTCCGGGAATACTTTGAGAGCCCGATCAAATTGGGCCTGCCTCTCATCGTTCTTCCACGGCTGGGATGGCCATGACGAGACATTTTGTCCACACACGATCATGCTCGCGCTGCAAAGCAGCACGGCGGAGCAATAGACTGACCAGACTCTTCTACGGAAGACACCATCCTTCATGTCGATTGCTGAATGGAACGATCTCCTTCGGCTTCCCGTCTACGCAATGTGAAGTGGTTGTCATCGTCATCCTCGATACGCACGAGCTGCGGGATTCCGAGGCGCTTAATGAATGCTCCTTTCATTCACCAGTTCGAATAGCTTGTGATTGTCGCGATAGTCCACATGAACACCGATGAGGACAGGGCCGGGGGTATCGAAGGCTTTCTTGAGAACGGGTGTAATCTGATCGGGCGACTGGATCATGAGGCCCCGTGCGCCGAAGGCTTCGGCGTACTTCACCGGATCAAGCGGCCCGAGCTTAATTCCCGAGGTGCGGCCATACTTCTGCTCCTCCTGGACGGCGACCATATCGTAGCTTCCGTCGATCCAGATCATGTGAACGAGATTGGATTTGAACCGGACAGCAGTCTCTAGCTCCATCCCTGAGAAAAGGAATCCACCATCACCGGAGATGGAGAGGACCTTTTCCGTAGGACGAACCAGCGTCGCCGCGATGGCCCAGGGGAGAGCGACGCCGAGAGTTTGCTGACCATTGGTAATCAGCACCTGTCGCGTGCGGAAGCTGTAGAGATGCCGGGCCATCCACAGATGGAAAGAGCCCATGTCGAGGCAAAGCGTGGTGTCAGGCGTCAGCAGCTTCTGCAATTCTGAGACAAGCCGCAGCGGATGAACAGGAAGGCCGTTGCGCTCCGCAGATTCGCGTGCGAGCTCCTCGCGATCTTGCGCTATCTTCGCAAGTAAGACAGACACGGTGGGGTCAGGAGTGGTGTGTTGGATGAGCGGAATCAACTGACGAATGGTCGCCGCGATGTCGCCAGTCAGTTCCACCATTGGGCAATATGCGTTATCGATGTCGGCCGGTAAAGCGTCGAGATGAACCAGTGGACGACGTTGACCGTTGTTCCATATAGCTGGCCAATATTCCACCGGATCGTAACCAATGGTGATCACAAGGTCGCCGGCACCGAGAATTTGATCCGCTGGCTGATTGTTGATATGGCCTACGCGACCGCCGAAGTTGCTGAACAGTGCGGCGGAAATCGCACCTGCCGCCTGAAACGTTCCCACCACCGGAAGCTTTCCGCTTGCAATCAACTCTTGTACCGCTTCGGCGTTTTCTGGCTGGCTCGCCAAAAGGCCAATGAGGACGACAGGTCTCTTTGCCTGGTTGATGAGCCGGGCGGCCTCGTGAATGGCGTCTTCCGCCGCCGGACCAGCGCCCGTGTGGGACGGGAAGGTAAGAACATCGCACTTGGCGGGCGAAGTCATGATATCCATCGGCAGACTCACGAACGCTGCTCCTGGCCTATCGGACTCGGCTCCGCGAAAGGCATTTGCCATGACCTCTCCAACCGACTCCGGCGAATCCACCTCCACGCTGTATTTCGTAACGGCACGCATCAGGCTGACTGAATCCATCGACTGATGGATCTTCTTGAGCCTGTCCGCAAGAGGCACGGCGCCACCGAGCGCCACGACGGGATCACCTTCGGTGTTGGCTGTCGCAAGGCCCGTGGTCAGATTGGATACGCCGGGGCCAGACGTTGCGATTGCAACGCCCGCCTTGCCAGTCATACGTCCGATACCTCCGGCGATGAAGGCGGCGTTTTGCTCATGGCGGCAAACAACGGTCTCAATCGAAGAATCGACGAGAGTGTTGAAAACCTTATCGATCTTGGCTCCGGGGACTCCAAAGACCCACTTCACGCCTTGTTGTTCAAGAGTTCTGACGACAACATCCGCGCCAGTCTGCGGTGCTGTTTGTTTGGTTTCCGTGGCCATTAGGCCTCTCCCTTTTTGTG
>DASXLY010000307.1:0-2050 GCA_036495975.1 Occallatibacter sp.
TAGGCCGAGAAGTCTCGCCGCCAAAACGTCTTGAATCCTCCAAACAATAGCAATCCCGGCAAGCAAGAAAGCGATGCCGGTAAACACTGCCCAGAAAACCGGAAAGGGCACCCAGTGCGGGACGAAACGCGCCATGACGTGGGGACTGATGAGGTGCCCCAATCCGAATGCGATTGGACCCAATCCCAATGCCCATCGAGCGGCCACAGCCGCTCGCTCTCGCCGTACCGGATCGGACGATGCGGAGACCGCATAAACAATGGCGGCCGGTGTCACCAGCAGCAGCTGCTGACCGATTCCGAAGAAGATGAAGATCAAGACCCCGATTCGAAAGCCGAATCTATGGGTGGCCGTGTAGAATCTGGGCACCCAGAGTAGAGCAAAGACCAGATAGATCATTGCCGATCCCGCTGCGCCCATTCGTTCCGTGCGCTGCCACAGGATCGCCATCCCGGCCGCCACCAGCCAGGCGCCAGCAATATACGCGAGTATCTGTGAGATAGGACTATGTCCACCGAGGGCTTGTATCGGTTGATGAGAAGACTCTAACGCACCCCAGACAATATCGACGATCCCGGTAACAACTGTTGCCAAGCCATAGATCCAGAGGCCGACTCTCATTTTTAATCTCCAATAACGTAAGTGGACTGCAATCCTGACAGGAAACACCAGGTTCCCTGTTGTTTCAGCGCTTATACTATGGCGGTATTGGTCCATTGAGTAGAGCCATTTTTGTAATATATCGTTGGACCACTGGGGACGCCGGTGCCGAAGACTATTAGCTCGTTCGAACTCACGCTCAACCTCCGTCAGCCGCATCAGACGCTCACGAGTTGGCTGTACGCGGAATTGCGGGCTGCCATTCTTGAAGGCAGGCTCGGGCCGGGCGCCAGGCTGCCTGCATCCAGAGATTTCGCCAGCCAGTACGGGCTCTCTCGTGGGACGGTGGTCAGCGTGTTCGAACGTTTGCAGTCGGAGGGGTACACTTCCTGCCGTGTCGGTGTCGGAACGTGGGTCAATCGTGTAGCAGCACCTTCACCAAACCGACAGGTAAAGAAGCCTCCGGCTTATATACGTCGTGTCATTTCCGCGTATGTCCGGCCGAAACCTTTCGTCGATCTGCCTTTCACAAAGGGCATCCGGCCGTTTCGTATTGGCAATCCAGACATTTCCAAATTCCCAGCAGAACTCTGGGGGCGCATTGCGGCAGACCGAGCTCGCAAGTTCAGGTCATGGTTGAACACAGAAGAAGACAAGCGTGGCTATCGGCCGTTGCGGGGTGCGATTGCCGAATATCTACGCACGTCGCGCGGCGTGCGATGTAGTTCGGAACAGATCATCGTCGTTTCCGGAATACAACAAGCGCTCGACCTTCTGGCACGCCTCCTTCTGAAGCAGCACGATCCAATATGGATGGAGGATCCTGGATATTTTGGAGCCACCGTCGCGTTCGATGGTGTGGGGGCGAAGATTATTCCTGTCCCGGTAGACGAAGAAGGACTTTCCGTCTCCGCTGGGAAGAAGATCTGCCCCCACGCCAGGGGGGTATATCTTACGCCTGCACACCAGTTTCCCCTGGGTGTCACCATGTCACTCGAGCGGCGCATCGCCGTCCTCCGCTGGGCTTCATCCACCGGCGCGTTTGTAATCGAAGATGACTATGACAGCGAGTACCGGTTTGAAGGGCTGCCAGCGCCTGCGCTGCAAAGCCTCGACACCCATTCAAACGTGATCTTCATCGGATCGTTCAGCAAGACAATGTTTCCGTCTTTACGCATGGGCTATATCGTCTTACCTCCGACATTGGTCGACTACTTCCTTGCCTTCCGCTATCGAACCGACTTTCGGAATTCGAGTTTCGATCAGGCGGTGCTTTGCGACTTCATCGCGGCGGGACATCTGGCGCGGCACCTGCGCCGGATGCGTAACCTGTACGCCCGTCGTCTCGCAGCCTTGATCGAGGGTGGGAAGGAACACCTGAGCGGAGTGCTCGAGCTTTCCACGGTCAGAGCCGGACTTTACACGATTGGATTTCTAAGGAATGGCATGA
>DASXLY010000308.1:0-16679 GCA_036495975.1 Occallatibacter sp.
CCGCGAACTTCACCAGAGGCGCCGTCGATGTCTACGACAATGCCTTTCACAAAGTCACACTTCGACAGAACCCGGACGGAAACCGCGATGACAATGTGGATAACGGCCATAACAAACCGTTCACCGACGAACGTCTTCCCCGGAACTACGTGCCCTTCAACGTACAAACGATCGGGAATGACATCGTGGTCACCTTTGCCCTGCACCAAGAAGCCAACCCACGCGAAACCGATGGCCCCGGCCTCGGCTACGTCGACATCTTTTCCTCAAATGGTCAACTCCAGCAGCGCCTCGAACATGGAGATTGGCTCAATGCTCCCTGGGGCGTTGCCCTCGCGCCTCTCGACTTCGGTATCTATAGCCACGACCTGCTTGTCGGCCAATTCGCGGGTAGCGGCGCCACTGAGGGTAGCGGAACCATCGCCGCTTACGATCCGGCGACCGGTAAGTTCATTGGCCTGGTCGAGGACGCCGCTGGGAAACCGCTCGCCATCAACGGTCTCTGGGCCATCAGCCCCGCCAACAGTGCTTCCGGCAGCAGCTATGACCCCGCCGGTGCACCTGCTTCCGAGCTCTATTTCACCGCTGGTCCGGACCACGGAACGGGCGGCCTCTTCGGCTACCTCAAGCCTGTTGCGACCGAACTGACGGTGGGCAACGACCAGTAGGCCAAATTTCGTCGGACTTGCGAAGCCCAGTCCAACCCAACTGGGCTTCACCAAGTCACTCCGGAACTACAACGTCCTCGACACCGGAATGTTTGCAGATGCGAAAACTCTCAGGGTAGGAATGTGTTTTCGACTTTTGGCGCACCTGCGGCACTTGCCCCGAAGGTGGCACTCGCTTCACGTACTAACTGCATCAAGACCATCAGAACACAAACTAGAGCTAATCTTGTTTAATCGCCAAGGGCCGTTTGCAACAGTCGTGAAGTCTTAACGACATTAAGGTGATCGATGAAAGGATGATGGGCTGGTAACGTAAAGGTTTCGCTGTCGCGCGACAGCCACAAGAACTTTAGGGACAAGGCCACTGTGGAGTGAGGCCTCCAATTCACATTCGAAGTTTGATGAGGGTCATAGACGCGGAGGATCCGCGTTATTGTGACGATCTGGGTGTCACGATCGATAATGAGACGTGCTATTTTTCGTTTATTGGTGAAGGTTGGGACCGTTCCAGCGCTTTCCTAGCAAGCAACGCATAGGGGCCTTTTGGGTCGCGTTTAATCGCATCGTTAAGGTATTGTGTTCCTGCGGTATAGTCCTTCCGCAGCAGATTCGCTATACCACGCAAGAAGGACAGAGCGGATCTATTCTGTGAATCAGTTCCGATGAATCGCTCTGCATACGCGATCTCGATAAGGCCGGACTGTACTTCCCCGTCGCCCAATCTTGCTCTTGCTGTCTCATAGTGGACGGACCAGACCCCAGGCAGGAATGCCGCCGCACGACTCAGCGGGACCAGCGCTTCCTTGAAGCGACCCTGAGTATTGAAAATCTGCCCCATCGCCAAATAGGCAACACCCATTGTTGGATCTGCGTCGATCGCCTCCTGAAACAGACGAAGGGCATCTCCGTCATCTCGATCCTGCATTCTGATAAGCCCTTCGACGGTGAGCGCATTTGCGCACCGCGGAAATATATCGAGCGCGCGTTTGGCTTGCTTGTCTGCTTCCTCGAATCGGCCAAGCATAAAGGCAGTGCGCGCTCGTTCTGTCGCACGTTGAGCCTTTTGGGGTGTAAGCAGTTGATTCATAGAAATCAACTGTTGAGTGGGTTCGGTCCGAATGTTTACATCAATCTGTGCGAACAGGGGCTCGACAGAGAGCGCTAGAATCAAGCCGCTCACGACATGGAGCCCACTTGAAATTAGCGAACGTTGCATCGCCCCGCATTTATCTGGCCAATTCGTTTGTTTCATCGCAGCAGCACCTCTGAAGGTCACCGGTTTTGTCGTGATACCCTGCATGAGCTATCGGGACACCGACGTGGAAGTGCAGTTCAGAGGCCAAATGCAACTTATTGAAAATAGGCGTTAGAGGCGATCGCTGGATGACGAGATTTCGGCAACTGCCGAGTTTTCTTTTGGCACTGTAAGGCGATCGGGAACGGTTATCGAAGCCATATCAAGCCGACGACCTCTGCCCTGTAGACCTCTGCCCGGACGGGGATTCACCCAAAAGTTGGTTTCGATGAAGCGTGGTCTGCTCGATAAATATCTTGTATTCGTATATATCGTACGATATATTGTTAGATATGTTTAACGATGATTCAAAGTCACAAACACAAGGTCGTCGCGAACGGCGTCGTTCTCGTCGTCATGGGCGGAACGGCATATTGGGAAGTAGGGATCAATTTACGAGCGGACGAAAGTTTGAAGCCGTGGATCTCCAGCTTGTCATCCTGGCGTTACTTGCAGAGCGTTCCGCTCACGGGTATGAGCTAATCAAGACCATCGAGGAGAGATCAGGGGGCTTCTATACCCCAAGCCCCGGTGTAATCTATCCGGCGCTTACCTATCTCAGTGAAATCGGGCACGCGAGTATCGAGCAGGCAGGAACAAGAAAGCTGTACAGCATCACCGCCGAGGGGAAGTCCCAACTCGCTTCCAATCGCGCGTCCGCCGACGCAATTCTTGATTCCCTTTCGCGGATCGGAAGCCGGATGGATGATGTGCGCGAGGCGTTCGCCGGCGTCGGCGATCCTGATTCCGGCCCTTCGGATGAAATTCACCGTGCACGCCTCGCTCTTAGAGACGCGATCCGCCGCAAGCGCGGCTGCGACCCGAAAGAAGCCCGCCGCATTGTCCAAATCTTAGACCGGGCGACGACCGACATCCTCTCAAAATAACCATGACGACACATGTTGGGAGGTAGGGATGAGCACCACAATCGAAACGACTCTGCACAGTCCTGATCTTGGCAGCCAAGTTGGACCGAAAGCAGGAACCGCACTAAATCAGGCAAACTCCAAGAGGCTGGCAGGCAAAGTAGCAGTGATCACTGGTGGTTCGACGGGCATGGGCCTGGCCACAGCAAGGCGCTTCGTCCTAGAAGGCGCGGATCACGTGTTCCTCACCGGCCGTCGTAAGGAGACACTCGACGCAGCCGTTGCCGAAATCGGAGCGAAGGCGACAGGGGTCCCCGGCGATGTGGCCAGCTTGAGCGATCTCGATCGACTATATGAATTGGTTGATGGCTCCGGTCGAAAGATCGACGTAGTCTTCGCGAACGCCGGGATTTCGCAACAGGCTCCGTTGGGAACCGTCGACGAGAAGTTCTTCGATCTTCACTTTGACGCGAACGTGAAGGGGCTCTTTTTCACGGTCCAGAAGGCTCTTCCCTTCATGAACGACGGCGCGGCAATCGTCCTTAACGCATCGATCGCAGCGATCAAAGGCTTCCCAGGCATAAGTGTTTATAGCGCCACCAAGGCAGCCGTACGGTCTTTTGCGCGCACCTGGACGAATGAACTCCGTGAGCGGCATATTCGCGTAAACGCTATCAGCCCCGGCCACATCGACACCCCGATTTTCGAAAGTTGGCAGCGGGGCGAGGCACTCATACAGATGAAACAAGACCTAGCGAAGAATGTTCCGTTGGGCCGTCTGGGAGATCCGGACGAAATCGCTAAGGCTGTCGCTTTCCTCGCCTCGGATGACGCGAGTTACATCTCGGGCATTGAGCTTTTCGTCGATGGCGGCATTGCGCAAATCTGATCTGCCGTGCTCATTTCTGCGATTCACTCCTTAGGTCCTCCGCAATGACCAAGCAGTTGCGGGCGGTTCATGCTCAGCACCTAAACCAGAGAGGAGACTTCCTATGCAAACAGTTCAAGCTGACTACTTCACCGCCTATCAGAACGTAAAGCTGGCGCGAGACACTAACGGTGTGCTGGTTGTTCAACTCCACACCAACGGCGGCCCGTGTCTTATGACAGCACAGTCTCACACGGAATTTGTCGAGGCCTTTTACAGGATTTCGCAAGATCGAGGGAACAAGGTCGTAATCCTGACCGGCGCAGGCGGGGACTTCATCACCAATGTCGATTGGTCGTCTTGGGCCAACCCCGCCGATCCCGGCATTTGGAGCCAGATTCACGACGAGGGCGTTCAGGTTTTGGAAAACATAGCCAATATACGTGTGCCGGTCATCGCAGCGATTGATGGACGCGCACATGTGCACTCAGATTACGCGCTACTTGCAAGTGTCATCGTGGCAGCGGAGGGTGCGACGTTTCAAGATGTGGCGCACTTCTCTGCCGGCGTTGCACCCGGTGACGGAATCTTTACCACATGGAGTTATCGCGCTGGAGCAGGACGAGCTGAGGCGTTTCTTCTGAATCCACATCCGCTCGCAGCGCACACCGCGCACGAGTGGGGAGTCGTGGCCGAGGTCGTTCCCCGTGGCGAAGCTCTCGGTCGGGCGCGCGAATTGGCCGACCTCTACCTGAAGGCTCCCGAGGTAACGCGACGCAATACCCGGATCCACTTCATTCAGCCCCTGAAGGAGCGCATCGTGCTGGAAGTCGGCTACGGACTATCGCTCGAAGGAGCGTCGGCGGCGGATCTCGTGAAGTCGACGCAAGCGAACGCCGAACCCGAAACTACGACAGCTAAAGTCGCGTGAGGTCCGAAGAGCGATTCGCCCGGCCGGGTAAGCGTGTGACGGTATGAGTTCAACGCACTCTTCGCGATGTTCGACGGCTGAGTTGATGGACCTCACAACTTCGCCTGAGCTGTTCGACAGCACTCCCGGCCGTACTTGAAAAGATGCTTCGAATTCCCCACTCCGCAAGTGAGAAAGAGTTCGGAGCACACGAAAGGTGGAATAAATGGCCCTCAAAGGCAAACCACGCGACATGAACAAGTGGCGGGAAATACTCCTCGATCCAAACGTTCGTTTCCCCGGCGAATCGAGCGAATACCGGCGCGCACGCAACGAGCTGTTGGACGCGGAGGCAGAGCTCCAGCGGCTGAACGAGCGGATCGCAGCTCGCTGGGCAAAGTGACGGTGATTGTGGATGGCAACTTGGTCGCGGGCCTCTATCCGACCCTGCTGCCGGTCGCGACGCGCCTCGGCCCTGCTAAGTAGACGGAGTCGCTAAAGTAATTAATGTACCCACTTCTTTTTCCCACTCCTCTCAATCACCGGCGCGATCCCACTGTACGCCTGCACTTCCTGTGCACTGCCATAACGTTCTCGCTGCGAGCCAAATGCCGACAACAAGCGCGGCGCTAGCGCCGGGCCCGCTCCCGGCAGCGAGTCAAAAATGAAAAAATCTGGATGCGCTGCCGCCGCATGAACGGGAAAGAACTTTCAGATGATTGGCGATTCACAAAGGTATACGTTCGCGAAGCGCAACGCTGGCGAGTGGTTTCCTTCCATTCTTCGGAAGCAGCCCAACCATGACTGGTTAGGGTGCGATACTAAGGCTGGCCGCGTTCCGAGGATACGCTGGTCACCTGTCGCTATGTCGCTCTCCCGATGGTCGACCGTTTTTCGCAGGGTAACGACCGAAGGCCCCTACGTCAATGAGCGCCTGAGCGTTTTCGTGCTGACGGTTCTGGTGGCGGCGGGAATTTCGGCCGTTGCGTACGCTGATCGATCCGTAGCTTCGATCTCTCTCGCTCCTTTGTATTTCCTGCCCCTGGCCCTCAGCGCTCTGGTGCATCCCCTGCGCATCGGTGTTGCACTGTCCATCGTCTGCGTGGCTCTGCATGACGTGGTAAGCCCGCTGCACGAGTCCGGAGCCCGGCATCTCGCAAGGGACGCGACTGCGCTTTTGGCATATGTTTTCGTGGTTGCCGTTGTGCACCAGCTTGGAGCGCAGCGGCGACGACTGGCGGAAGCTGCAGAAAGGCAGCGCGATGAGCTCGCCAATGAAATTCAGCTGGCTGCGGAGGTGCAACAGGGTATCCTTCCGCGCTCCATTCCCAGCGCACCGGGGTTCGACTTCGCGGCACGGATGTATCCGGCGAGGATCGTGGCTGGTGACTATTACGGGTTCATTGAGCTTCCTGCCGACGAGATCGCGGTGGTGATCGCCGACGTCTCCGGAAAAGGAGTCGCCGCAGGTCTGCTGATGCCTTCGATTGAAGTGGCACTGCGCATGGAGGCGGCGCGCTCTCCGGGCATCGCCGAACTGCTGCGCACCTTCAACAACGTTGTCTGTCAGACCACAAGCGGGCGCCGTTTCATTTCGCTCTTCTATGCAAAGCTCTGCCCGCGGTCAGAGTCTCTCGAATACGCAAATGCCGGACATAACCCGCCGCTGCTGATTCGCACCGGCACGGAGCCGCGTCTGCTCGAGAAGGGAGGACCGGTGCTGGGTGTGCTTCCCAATTCTAACTATGAGAGCGAGGCGATCAGTCTCAAAGCAGGAGACGTTCTCGTTTTGTATACGGACGGTGCGGTCGAAGCCGAGAATCCAGCCGGTGAACAGTATTCAGCGGAACGGTTGTCCCGGACCGTCAGCCTGCATGCGGAACAGACCGCCGGTGAACTGATCGAAATGATTTATGCCTCCGTTATCCAGTTCCACGAATCAAGTTCGCTCGCTGACGACTTCACGCTTGTAGTGCTCAAGAAACAGTAGAGCTCTGTAAAGTGGACTGCCGGGCGCAGCCCAATCGCCCGAGGTGCGGCCCATCCAGCGGTTGCATATTTGCCGTTGGCTCCGCAAACTATGAGCGGTTTACTGTCAGATGTTGAGCGGCGATCCGGCCACTCAAGCCAGCGCAACTTACTAAAATATATATACTTGCCTGCCAGCGCATAACCATGAGCGTAACGTGCTCATATTTTATGCAACTTTTTGTGGGTCGCTGTGTCCAATCGGGTAAAAAACAGCTCCGAAGCGTTCCCCTCTTGGGAAAGCGCTTCGAGGAGGTGAGTGGTTATGAAACGGAATGTACAAAGTGCGATGTACAGCTGGAATCCGTTCCACAACGGTCCCCGGTGGACATCGCTCATCGTGCTAATTCTCGGGGTGTTGATCGCCACCCTGCCGATCACTTCAGCTGCGCAGGGAGTCACGCTCACTCCGCCGCAACTGGATCAGTTGGTTCAGAGGATCGCCCTCTACCCTGATCCGCTGCTGGCTCAGGTCCTGACGGCATCGACCTATTGGGACCAGATTCCAGAAGCAGCGGCCTGGGCCGATCAGCACAGCTATCTAAAGGGCGACGCGCTCGCGTCGGCCATCCAGGATGACCATTTGCAGTGGGATCCGAGCGTGCTCGGTCTGCTCCCGTTTCCGACGGTGCTGGACATGATGGGGCGGGACCAGGCCTGGACCGAACAACTCGGCAACGCTGTTTTGAACCAGCGTGCCGACGTTATGGATGCCGTGCAGCGGATGCGCCGTCTGGCCAGAGGTTATGGCTATCTGGCGCCAAACGGATACGTGAACGTCGTCGATTCGGGCGGGTATATCCAGGTCCTCCCCCTGAACCCGTGGGTGATTTACGTGCCCTGGTATGACCCGTACGTTGTTTTTGCCGCAGCGCGGCCTGGCTTTGTGGTAGCAACGGCGGTTCACTTCGGCCCCGCCATCACGATCGGCGCGACCTTTGGGAACTGGGGTTGGTGGATCGGTTCGGGATTCGCGTGGCCCGCTCATACCATTCTGATCGACCATCGCCCCTGGGTGCGGGTCCCGGGGAACCGTTTTGGCTACGTTCACCACTATGTCCATCCATGGGTAAGACCGACTGGACCTCGCATCGAGGCACACCATCCGGGACGCTAACGACCGCGGTGTGCCCACGCCGGACTGCCCGGCGTGGGCGGCACTGCCGGATTCATAGGTTGAATTGATTCAATCAATGAGAAGAGAAAAGGAGGAAACTGCCATGAATATTCTGAAAAAGCTTTCGTTTATCGCAATCATGCTGGCCGCCCTCGCTTCGCTTCCCGCGGCGGCTCAGAAGGTGGAAACCGACTACGATCATTCGGTCAATTTCGCACAGTACCACACGTATTCCTGGGGCCATGTCCATTCATCGGATCCGTTCGCCGAGTCCCGGATTCGCGAGGACGTGGATCATATTCTCCATGCGCGAGGCTGGCAGGAAGTACCGGCTGGAGGCGATGTCACTCTGACGGCAATCGCCGTGAAGAGGAATCGCGCGGAGTACGACACGTTCTATGCGGGCCTTGGTCCAGGCTGGCGGTGGCATGGATGGGGCGGAATCGCCACAACGACCATCGAGACTGTCCCGGTCGGCACGCTCGTGGTCGATATCTATGAAACCGGTGCGCACCATCTTGTGTGGCGCGGCATGACTCGCGACACGCTGAGCGACAATCCGGATAAGAATGCAATGAAGCTGGAAAAAGCGATCGATAAGATGTTCAAGAAATTTCCAGCTACCCTCTCTCAAAGAGAGGGTAGCCGCTGTGACCAGCAGCGGTGGAAAGTCTCCACAAATGAGTATTATCGCAACTCATTTTTGAGTACTTGCACGGATGTGAGCTCAATGCGAATCCAATTATATTCCACAAGTAACAAGTCGGACTGGACTCGACAGGATGCTGATTCCGTGTGACTGTCTCCGATCAGGAACCAGGAGATTGATCAATTGCCGAAGACGCTCATCGTTTTCATGACTCGTTATGAAAACGGCGTATGGAGATACTCCGAACACGCTTGCAATGGGGATGACTTCTCAGCTGTTGAGGATTCTGCCTGCGCGAAAGCATTTGATAGAGGTAGCGCCGAACCTCTGTATATCGATTACTTGAGGGGGGCCGAGTATATCTTTAATGTTGTTCGGGGCCACGGCGGCCCCGCTGAAGGAGACACGAGAGTGTTCGGGATTCGAGTAGACAAACTCCTAATCGCAGAGTGCGACACGTTCGAACATTACTCAAAGCTAAAAGCAATTGCATGACAGTCGGTTTCGGTCTCTTGAGCCAATCGCCGCTGCTTTGCCCTCCTGCCCCAAAGACCTGCAGATCTTAGACAATCATGGGATATATGGTTGTACACAGTGAGGCAGAGAACGAATGAGCCGTTCCTCAGGTTGTCGCTCTGCAGATGAGAATCCTAAGCTTTTCGATCAGATGACCGTCCCACCAGCCCATCTTTGCTTCTTTTTGCATGATTGAGAATGCTTCCTTAGGCGAAAGTGCCAAACGGTAAGGACGATCGGTGGTCAATGCATCGTAGACATCGACGGTCGTCATGATCCGAGCTGTAGTCGGGATCTCGTCACCTTTAAGACCATCGGGATAGCCGCTGCCGTCCAACTTCTCGTGGTGGTGTCGAATGATCGGCAGAACCTGGCGAAACGAACGTAGTGGTTCGCATATCCGCACGCCGACAATCGGATGCTGCTCCATGATCTTCCTCTCCTCCTGCGTAAGGGGGCCCGGTTTGAGCAGAATGCTTTCAGGCACCGCGACCTTGCCGATATCGTGAACAATGCCGGCCCGCCGTAACGCGACCCGCTGTTCGTCAGGAAGTCCGAGCGCAAGGGCAAGTTCGACGGAGAACTTCGACAATCGAGCGCAGTGACCTTCTGTGTAGGGATCCTTAGCTTCAATGCTGAGTGCGAGACTGAAGAGAACTGCCTCAGCGTTCTCCATCTCATCGGTAAAGTGCTTCAGACGCAAAAGCGAGCGAACCCGCGCACTCAATTCTTCTCGATGGATCGGTTTGGTGAGAAAATCATCTGCTCCACATTCGATGCCCCGGATGCGATCGTCGGAGCTTGTGAGCCCAGTTACAAGCACAACGGGCACCAAGCGGGTAGCCGGGTTTGACTTTATAGCGTGGCAGATTTCAAACCCATTCGGAGCCGGCATAACCACGTCCAGTAGAGCCAAATCTACTTTAGCGGTGGCGAAGAGCCGGGTTACTTCTCCGCCGTCTCTCGCAAGCAAAACATCATACCCGTCTCGTCGCAACATGTCGGCAAGCAATTTGCGATTTGCCTCCTCGTCGTCCGCTACCAGAACGACATGCGAACCTTCAGGCCTCATGATCATCGTGCATTCACCGTCGCGGGAGAGCCGGCAGATCTTTCGTCCAGGACTGCCCGGACCTTTTGAGCGAGATCCGCGCTGGAAATTGGCTTTTGGAGGAAAGCCAATTGGTTCGAGAGCACACCTTGTGTGATGACGGAGTCCTCGGTATAACCCGACATAAAGAGAACCCTAAGTTGTGGTCGTGCCTGCACGAGTCGGCTCGCGAGTTCGCGCCCGCCCACCCCGGGCATGATCACGTCAGTCACTAACAGGTGGATAGGTCCTTCATGCGTTCGCGAAAGTTCCAAGGCGTCCTCTCCATCGTCCGCTACCAGAACGGAATAGCCCAGACTTTTGAGAACCTCGCTCACGATATTTCTTAACTTGGCTTCGTCCTCGACTACGAGAATGGCCTCGCTGCCCCGGGGCATTTCCATCACAGAGAATCTGGGTGCGGCGATGTTGACGTCTCCTCGCAGACTCGGCAGATAGACTTTGAAGGTGGTGCCACGTCCAGGTTCGCTGTAGACAGAGATCGATCCGCCGCTCTGTTTGACAATGCCATGCACCGTTCCCAAGCCGAGCCCCGTGCCTTTACCTCGCTCCTTGGTGGTGTAGAACGGTTCAAAAATCCGGTTCAAGATCTCGCGTGTCATCCCGTGTCCGGTGTCGGACACGCCCAACACCGCATAAGGCCCCGGACTGACCTCGGCTAGTTGTCTGACGCATGATTCGTCCAGCTCGACGTCCGCAGTTTCAATGGTTAGAATGCCGCCAGCCGTCATTGCGTCACGAGCGTTGACGGCAAGGTTCATCAGGATTTGTTCGATTTGTCCAGCGTCCGCACGTATGCGACTCGTCGATCTCAGTACTGGGCGAATCTCGATGTTATTCGGGACGACCCGTCGCAGCATCTTCTCAAAGTCTTCAACCAACGCACTCAATGACAGTTCAACTGGCTGAAAAACCTGCTTGCGGCCGAAGGCCAACAGCTGACGGGTCAATTCAGCTCCTCGCTGACCTGCCTTCAGCATATCGGCGGTATAACTGCGAAGCTTGGAATCGTTCGGCAAATCTGACTGAAGCATCTCCGCAGACCCGATGATGACGCTCAACAGGTTATTGAAGTCATGCGCAACACCACCGGCTAACTGGCCAATGCTTTCTAACTTCCGTATCTGTTCGAGTTGTTCTCCAAGCTTTAGCCGTTCCTGCTCTGCATACTTCAACTCGGTGATATCAGACCACGCTCCGACAACTTCGGATGGATGGCCCGCTTCGTCGCGAATGAGCCGCATGTCACTTTTGATCCAGCGATACGCGCCGTCTCCATGGCGGAACCTGTACTCTTGAGAGCTCTGGCCACGATCGAGCACGTCTTCGTGTGTCTGCGCTGAAGTCTTCCCGAGGTCCTCCGGGTGAATATTGGTGATCCACCAATCTGTGCCGATGGCTTCTTGCGCTGAATATCCCATTACGTCCATCAGATTGTCGCTGATCCAAGAGACCTCAAGCTGACCACCTTCGATCGACAGAGTGAAAAGAACAGCTGGGCTGGAGACGACGACCTTATGCAGCTGCTCCTGGGCTTTGCAAAACCCATCTTCAAGTTTTCTTCGTTCGGTAATGTCAAGAAAAGTCACCACAGCCCCAGACACCTTTCTGTCACAACAAACTGAGTGCGACCAATACTCTGCTGGAAAGCTGGAATTGTCGGCACGCCAGAGTACTTCGTCATCCACGTGGACGGCCTCATTGCTTTGAAAAGCCTTAAAAATTCTGCACTCCTCCCTTGGATACCGAGAGCCATCGGGGCGACTATGGTGGATTAAGTCGTGCATGTTCCGGCCCAAAAGTTGGCTCGAGTCCATGTAGCCCAGGAGTCGGGAGCAGGTTGTGTTTGCGAATGTGCATCGGCCGTCTAAATCGAGTCCGTAGATCGCCTCGGCCGTTGAATCAAGCAGAAGGTGTATGTGTTCTTCACGATCAGCAAGAGCTTTTTCCGTCTGTGCGCGAGCCGAGATCTCTCGTTCCAATTCGGAGGCATGGCGCAGCAGGTCAGAGTACAGGCTGCCATTCTGGTAGATTCGGCCTACTTGCGCTGCGAGAATTGTCGCCAGACGTTCATCTTCCTCGCTGAAATGATCGAAACCAATCTTGTCGATGAGGCCGATATACCCGTACACGCTCGTCGGGGAAACGATAGGGGCAGCCAGCAATGCATGAATTGGCGGATGCGAGGAGGCAAAACCGAGAGAAATCAGAGCATCGTTCGGATTGTGCAGCCGGATACTGCGACGTTCTCTCAGTACCGCTTTGAGAAGGAGCGATTCGGCGTCTTGCGACCCGAGCCGCGCCGCGGTCTCGGCTTCCATTCCGCTGGTGAACAAGGACCTGAATCGCGTACGGTCGTTATCGAGAATAGCTGTGATGGAAAATCGTGCGCCGATGATCTCGCGTGCCGACCGACCGAAAGCCTGGATCAATCGCTGGAGATCGGTTTCTGAAGCAAGTTGTAAATTCAGCTCAATGAGGGCAGAGAGCCGTTCATTCGTCGATCTAAGATCGTCCACCTTTTGTGAGAGCTTGTCCGTGAGCAGCCGCAGGTGCTCGCGATCGATCACATCCATGGGGTGATGCGTTGTGGCCGACGAGTATGCTATCCCAAGTGCAGCTTCGACCGATCTCAGAACCTCCTCTGGCTCACATGGTTTCGTGATCACGGCGGAAACACCACACTTGAGGGCCAGGGCTTTCGCTTCCCGCTCCAGGTAGTGCGCGGTCCAGAAGATGACGGGAGTTTGCGAGATGATTGGATCGGCCTGAAGCTGACGAAGAAACTCATAACCGTCCATGGTCGGCATCAGAACATCAGCAATGACCAGATCGGGCCGTTCCGCGTTGGCGATGGCAAGTGCCTCGACGCCATCAGCCGCCTGCAGCAGGCGATGGCCACCGTAGCCCAGCAATGTCATCAGGAAATCGCGATTCGCCGGTCTGTCATCGACGATCAGGATGGTGGCCATGATCAGCAGCCGCCCTTTAGGAGCAAATGTCCCCCGATTTCGGCGAGCAGGATCTCCGGATCGATGGGACGACGGAGAAACCCGTCGGCCCCAAGTTCAAGGGCGCGCCGTCGGTCCTTATCCTCCGTCATGGTTGAAGTGATAAGGATGAAGGGAGTATGCCGGAGTTGAGGATCAGCCCGAACGGCGACGAGAAAGTCGTAGCCACTTTTGCCGAGCATGCACACGTCCGACAGAATGAGATCGCAACTGTATTCTCGTGCGCGTGCGAGTCCCTCGGAGACACCGCTCGCGGTAAAAACCTTGTATCCAGAGGGAGCCAGAATACTCCGTGCCAATTCCAGATTGATGGGCAGATCATCTACGACAAGAATCGTAAAGCGTTGTTCCGCCGTGTTCCGCTTTGGCGCAGCATGCGTGGTAGGCAGGTGACGCGGAACAGAATGGTGGCACGGCAAGAGAAAGGATTCCATCTGTTGAACAAACGTCTCAGGGTCAATCGGCTTGGACAGGCAGCCATCGAAACCCGCGGCCATCACTCGGTCCGAGTCGCCCACCATGGCAAGAGCTGTAACCGCGACCAGAGGTATGGAGGATAACCCGTAACTGTTGCGGATTCGGCGGGCAACCTCACGACCATCGATGTCAGGCAATTGCACATCGCAGACAATCAGATCTGGCTTTTCCCCAAGAGCGAGTTCGAGGCCGATGAGACCATTGTCCGCCCCTATCACGCTGTGTCCATAGGCATCGAGGAGATAGGTCATCAGTTCCAGGTTCGCAATGTTGTCCTCGATAATGAGCACTCGAGCGCCCATTCAGCTATGCCTCTTCAAGGGTCAGAGTGAACGTGCTGCCCTTCCCGTATTCGCTTAGCAGCGTTATCTCACCGCCAAGCAATTCAGCGAGTTTGCGGCTGAGATGCAGACCCAGACCAGTTCCCTCCTCACGCTTTCTGACGGGCGATTCCACCTGTGCAAACGGCTGAAATAGTTTGGCCTGATCCTCTTCGCGTATGCCAACACCCGTGTCAGACACGCTGATTTCGATTACCCTTCGTGTGTGTTGTCGGCGCGCCGAAACAATGAGCACCACAGTTCCCTGCTCGGTAAATTTGATTGCATTGCTTGTAAGGTTGAGGAGAATCTGACTCAGTGCCCGGCGATCTGCTCGCACGGACGGATTAGTAGCTTCGAACATGGCTTCAAAGGTCAGGCCTTTGGCCTCAGCTGATGGACGCAAAGACGTGATCACATCGTCCACGACACTGCGACACTGCACTGGCTCCAAATTGAGTTCGACCTTGCCGGACTCGATCTTGGCCAGATCAAGCAAATCGTTGATCAGAGAAAGCAAATGTCGAGCGCTTGCCTGAACGGTCCGCAACTGCCGTTCCTGGTCCGGTAATAACGGCCCGGGCAGCTTCATGAGGAGAGTGCCTGTGAAACCAATGATGGCATTGAGAGGAGTACGAAGCTCATGACTCATACTGGCTAAAAAGCGGTCCTTGGCCAGATTCGCGTTCTCTAACTCGATGTTCTTTTTCTGAAGGATCAGTTCGGCGCGCTTTCGTTCCGTGACATCGCGAATAGAACTGCTGACCAGTACACCGTCTTCTGTCTCTAGAGGGCTGAGGCTAATTTCAACGGGAAACTCGGTGCCGTCTTTGCGAAGACCGAATAGATCCAGCCCTCCACCCATCGGCCGCACCCGGGGCTCGGCGAAGTAATTCCCGCGGTGATGTTGGTGTTTGTTGCGAAAGCGCCCGGGAACCAGCATTTCCATGGGCTGGTTCAGTAGTTCTTTCCGCGCATATCCAAAGAGCTTCTCAACCTGAGAGTTGACAAGCACGATCCTCCCTTGATGATCAACGATTACGATGGCATCTGGGGCGGACTCCAGTAATGCGCGAAACTTCTCCTCAGCTTTCGCAGACGGGACATCCTGAGAGATTTCCCTGGAAATTAGGAGATAACCATCATGCCGTTCGGCCGCGTCATACCGCGGTATCAGCATGGCGCGCGCCTGGAATCTCTGGCCGTTCTTGCGCACCCTTGACACAACCCCCTCCCATTTTTGCTTGCGTAGTGCTTCCAATCTCATGACGGTCGACAGGTCATCGGCAATGTCTTCCGGAGGATGAAGAATCTCTAACTTGGCTTTGCCAAGAATCTCGGTCGGATCGTAGCCGTAGAGGCGCCTGGCGCCTTCATTCCAGCCTATAAACGTCCCCTCCATATTGGTCTCACTTACGGAATATTCCGTCGAGGAATGGAGAAGTCCAATCAGGCATTGCAGCGCAACTTCGGAATCGTGTTTTATCAAAGGTTTTCCGAATGGCATAGTTCAGGACAAGGTAGTTTTTTGATCCTTGTTTGAATGCTATCGGGCAGCCATTCGTATTTAAATCCGTACAAATACCCAAAGAATGGACAGGAACTTCACGATTCTGAAGACCAGTGGGACGGACTATGACGATGAGACCTCTACTCGTCGGCCGGGATCAGACCATGTCGCATGGCGTGTCGGATGAGTTCCGTCTGGTTGCGAAGGCCAAGTTTCTGCATCAAGTCGGCACGATGATTCTCGACTGTGCGCTGACTGATGTTGAGGCGGGAGGCGATTTCCGCATTTGTGTTGCCTTCCGCCACCAACTGCAGCACCTCACGTTGACGAGGAGTGAGGGTCTCGTGCGGATCGAAGGAACTCGTCTTGGATAGTTCTATATAAGCGCTTATCGCGGTATCGCTGACGGGGCGACTGAGGAACCGCCGGCCCGCCGCCGCTTCTCTCACTGCGCAGCTCAAATCGTTTTCGGTCGAGTCTTTTAGGACATAGCCAGTCGCACCGTTTTGCAGTGCTTGGGCAACGAACGCCCGGCTGCAATACATCGAGAGAATCACGATTCGGGTTCGCAGTGCGCGTTCCCGAAGAATGCGGAGAACCTCCAAACCACTTAACCCCGGCATCATAAGATCAAGAATCATGACGTCGGGTTTCAATTGTTCCGTGATGCGAACGGCTCCCAATCCGTCGTGCGCAACTCCGATGACTGAAAAGTCGGGTTCCCCTTCCAAAACGGTCTGAAGGCCGCGGCGAACTATTGGATGATCATCCGCTAAAACAATGGAGATCGGCATACTCCCTCCCGGGGCGCGCTATAATCGCAACTTTTCGATAACGTAGTCCTAATCGGCTTTCGAATCTCCGAGCGGTAGCTCCGCACTGATGGTGGCGCCGGAGCCCGGTGAGGACTCGATGGTCATCTGACCGCCCACAAGTTTGACACGTTCAGACATACCGAAGAGACCACTAGATTTGGCTACTTTCATAACCGCATCCGGATCAAAACCGCGGCCACGATCACCAATCTGAAGATTCAGCTTGCTTCCCTCTGTCCACAAGCGAACCGTGATTCCGGCTATACCGGCGTGGCGGGCGGCGTTGGTCAGCGCCTCCTGCACCACCCTATACGCAGCGGTCTCTACATTCGGGGCAAAACGCCGATCAATGTCCCGATGCTTAAAGTCTACCAAAATGCCGGTCTGGGACGTATATCTCTCCAACAGACCCAGAAGCGCCGGGAGAAGGCCCAGTTGGTCAAGATCAGCAGGCCGAAGGTCAAAGGAGAGTCTCCTAATGGTCGCGAGAAGATCGTCAACGATGCTCTGCGCCTGTTC
>DASXLY010000309.1:0-3231 GCA_036495975.1 Occallatibacter sp.
GCAGTTATGGTGCGCAGGTTCCGGAAAACAGCGGACCACTCGCGGGGCTGCATGCTTTGGAAGAAAAGCTGAATGCGATCAGCGGGTTAAACGTCTTACACATACGTGCCGGGTATTTCATGGAGAATAATCTGTCTGTGATCGGCATGATTCAAGGGACGGGCGTCGTCGGAAATGCATTGATGCCTGACTTGAAACTACCCATGACCGCAACACGCGACGCTGGCGACTACGCCGCACATCGGCTCCTTCATCTGGATTTTTCCGGCAAACAAACCCGCGAGCTTCTTGGCGAACGCGACCTCTCGATGACGGAAGTCACCGCGGTGATTGGACGCGCCATTGGCAAACCTGATCTGCCTTACCAGCAGTTTTCGTATGACCAGGTGGAGCACGCTTTGACGGGCCTGGGTGTTCCGCCGAAGGGAGCCGCGCTGTACGTCGAGATGTACAAGGCCATTAACGAACAAGTCGTCGTTGCGTTAGAGCCGCGCTCGGAGGAGAACACCACGCCCACATCCTTCGAAAAGTTTGTGCAGGACGTTTTTGTGCCTGTGTATCGCGCAAAGGCGGCCAGCGCTTAGGCTTGGCCCCCACGGTGACACCGATTGCGCCGGCTTACGGGCGAGAGATCTGAGAACCCTTCTAAACAACGCTGACCAGCTGACGGGTCACGAACAGGAGAATGTCTATGAAAAATGCCACGGAACTCCTGCTTGAATACACCGCCTTCTCCTTCAGAGATCCGAAGAAGGCGGCGGAGATGTTTACCGAAGACGGCGCCTTTGAGATGCCGTATCTTGCGACGTTCGGCTTGCCGCTACAGTACAAGGGCCATGAAGCGATCGCCGGCTTTTTCCAATCCATGATCGATATCTTCCCCGGTTTGCAATTCGAGAAGGTGAAGGTGCTGATCGATACTCCTGACCAAGCCTTCGCAGAATTCGAGACCACTGTGGTGTCAACCAAAACGGGACGAACCGTTCATCAACTCTTCTTTGCGCGGCTGGTCGCCGAGAATGGCAAGATCAAGCTGTTTAGAGAAGCTCTGAACACATTGGAACTGGCCAAGGCTAATGTACAGAATAGCGCGAACTTGTTTTGAAGGAGGGATTCGTCGGGTCGTTGTGGGGTGCCTCCGTTCCAGGCCCCCGCACGTCGCGCTGTGTCAGCCACGACGGTTTCGGCGATCAAATCGCAGGGTGTGGGACAAGCTCAATGCCGCCAAGCTGGGCGGACAATCGCCCTACGTCTCTTGCGAACGGCTCTGTCTCGGCAGAGCTGATCTCCCGTGGCTAGACACTGAACGGAGCAGACATTCTGAGAGATCCAGGAGACGCTTTTCACAGCGCGCCACTCGTAAACATCGGGGCGATGTGCTTACGACGAATTCACGCCGTCCCCGGACTGAGTGATTGCGGGCTCGAATGATGTCCAAAACAGTCGGGAGAACCTTATGGATTCCGAAACGAATCATCGAGATCCCCCGCCAAGCGGGCAAGAGTCTTCCATCGAAGAATGGCAAGCAAAGGTCGACCGGCTTCAGGAGCTCGTCTGCATGCTCTTGATGAAGAACCAGACCATGAGGACAGCCTTGTCGACTGAAATGAGAAAGGAAGAAAATGCGGGTTCTGGTTAGATCTCTCAATCTCCGCTCCCGGTCCCTGCCAATTGCCAATACGATCTTCCGCTCGCCAGCGCGGACTTGTTTTGAAGGAAGAATCCGTCGGGTCGTACCGCGAGGTGCCGTTTCCTAATGGACCTCACAAATTGAGATCAACGAGCATGCACCCCCGGACGGCCGGAAGCCGCACCGCTTGAGAATGGAGAACTAACTATGCGTGCGATGAGAGCGGAAACATTTAGCGGCTATGAAGCGCTAAGGCTTGTGGAGATTCCAAAACCGACAATTTCGGATGGGCGCGTCTCGGTAAGGATAGCCTCAGTCGGAGTCAACCCGTTGGACTATACGATTCTCTCAGCCAAATACTCTCGTGCGAAGGCGCCGTTAGTCCTGGGCAACGAAGGAACCGGCGTGGTCACAGACCCAGGTGGAACGGACTTTCCCGTTGGGTCTCGGGTGATGTTCACGGGGCCGTATGGTGTCGCTGAGAACGGAACCTACAGCGAATGGGTTGCGGTACGGAAGCAAGATCTCTGCCTGATACCGGACAATGTGGATGACGTGACCGCTGCCAGCATTCCGGTCGCGTACCTCACTGCTCAAATGACTCTCACTCTCGCTGGCTTTGAGGCGGGCAAGACCGTTTTTGCGCCGGCCATCGGAGGGGCCGTCGGTAACGCGGTGACACAACTGGCTCGCGCGCTCGGAGCACAATACGCGATTTCAAGCACAACGAATCATGCGAAAGCCGAGCAGGCAAAAAGTATCGGATTCAACGAAGTGATTGATACGTCCTCGGAAGACTTGGCCGACGGCGTGCGTCGTATCACAAACGGTTATGGCGCAGACATTGTGATTGACGCGATTGGCGGAAAGGTCCTAAGCCAGGCGCTGAGCGTGCTTGCGTTGGGGGGAAGCCTCACAACCTTGGGATATTCGGCGGGTCGCGAAGCGACCATCGATTTAACAAATCTCATTTGGCGACGGGCGAGTATTCGAAGCTTTTCCCTGTTTGCTCAACCACAGGCGACCATTGCTGACGCTTGGAGCTCTATCGTCTCTCTACTCAAATCTGGCGTGGTCAAACCGACCGTGGCGAAGACTTTCCCGCTCGCCGAGGCTGCAGATGCTCTACGCTACCTCGTTGAAGGCCGCCCCTTCGGGAAGGTAGTTCTTACACTCTGACGACAATTGATAGGGGGAACGGAACCGGTATCCCGCTCCGCAATTAGCGAAGGGTTCGCACTGCGCGCAGGCTTAGTGCGAACGCAAGCTGTCAAATCAACGCAACTACGCTCGGACGAGCTTACTCAGAGATAGGAATCAATGACAACAACAAAGGCGATTCGGCTGGCTTCGGTGGTCACGGCAGTCAATGTCCTGGTCGCGAGTGGCTTTTCCATCGTGGGGATCATCCGTCCCCAATACCTGGTTGCAGGATACGTTCCGACGCAGGCGTCGCTGATATTGGCGATGTACGCGGCGGCGCGAACAATTCCTTTGGCGTTGTTCGCATTTGGGGCGATCTACAAGCGGGCGGCGCATGCGTTGCTGATTCTGGGCGCGTTGGCCGGCACCATGCAATTGCTGGATGCCGGAATCGGTCT
>DASXLY010000310.1:0-4011 GCA_036495975.1 Occallatibacter sp.
AAGAGTATTTTTAGAACTCGACCTTTGTCCTAAATCCAAAAACCACAGCGCGCTGCGGTCCTCCGCCCACACTCGTGTAGTACTGCACCACTGGTTGCAGCAGTAGCATTGGCGCAACATCCAGGAGAGCGTTGCACTCCATAGCGTGCTCGGACTTCCAGGAGTGGGCACCAGGCGGGAGGAATTGTGAACTCAGGCTGTTTTGCACGTAACCGAGCGACACGGTGTTGTGCATGTGCAGGGGAATGGGTTCATTGAAACGTAAGCCGGCGGTGAGCTCCCCATTGTTGCGGTTGACATCGGCCGGACTCCAGTCGTAAGCGAAGGTCGCATCCAAGCCCTTTCCGCCCTGAGGGTCGACGCGCCAAAGAGCCTGGCTCGCCATCCAGTACAAGAGGTAGTTGCCGGAACGTGAAGTTGTGCTTGTCGGTTTTGTGAATTTCCCCGGATTGTAGGAAGCACCGAATTGATAAAGGCCGGAATAGCCTTTACGGCCCTCGACATTATCAAAAGCTCGCACTGACGAGGCTTTCTTCCCGAGAGTGAATCCGATCTCGGATATGCTCACCGGCACTCCACGAAACTGTGGAACTAATCCGGTGGAGTTATGAGCATAGGGATCGCGGTCTTCGGCCTCGACCATCGATTTCACATAGAGGTGATGGGTCGGTACAACTCGGATTTCCATCGCCGGCGTAGATGGGGGGTCAAAGGACTCGAAGTCTGTAAACAGGTTGCCGAGCGCATATCCCATGGGCTCGAAAATGAAAGATCCAGCATAGTGTTGTGCCCCATAGAAATCCTGGCCGGCGAACTGCCCCACTCGTGCGGTGAGCCGTTCGTTCAGCCAGCGTTTTTCCAGCCACCAGGAATCGAGACGGAAGGTGTTGCCGCTCGACATGCCACTCGGACTGGTGAGCGTTCCCAAATAGGCGCCCAGCTTGCCCCCGCCTTGCCAAAGCGCGGTCGCATGGAAATACAGCCCTTGCTGATGGACTAAGGTGCCGAGATCGATGTCCACAGTCCCGCGAAAGCGGTTCCAGCTCGCAAGGCGCTCCTTCTGCTCGCTCTTGAGGTTCCAAAGAGAATCACTGATGTATTGGAAGTCGAAGTTCACACCTCGTTCCGAAAGCCGTGACCGGGCTCCGCCCCAATCTCCAAATAGATGGCCGTGCGGGCCCTGCCCCGTCTCATGGCTGTCCGGGCCGCTAAGGGGCTCTTGTAATCCAGCCTGGGAATATGCGGGGGATACGAACATGCCTAACGCGACCCCCACCAGAAACACGAATTGTGCAGCACGGCCTTGCATTGCTCTTTGCCCCACGCCTCAGGCGGTTACCGCTGCTTCTGTGCGCGCCGGCTTGTATTCCGGGTCGTAGACATGCTGACGAATGAGCGTCACCATGTCGTTGGGGCGCTTCACCCGGGCAAGTCCTGAGTCGAAGACCAGTTTCGCCACGCGAGCGGCGGTCTGAATCTCGGTTTCGAGGATGTTGGATTGCAGCGGGTAAAGGAGTCCTTGCTTCAGCAGGTCCGGAGGGACCTGGTCGGCCACTGCACGTGCAGCCTCAATGAACATCTCATCGGTAACTCGTGAAGCTTGTGTCGCGAAGATCGCCATTCCGATTGCCGGAAAAATGTAAAAGTTGTTCGCTTGCCCCGAGAGATACGTCTTCCCATTCACTTGAACCGGCGGGAATTGGACGCCGGCCGCATAGATCGCTTTACCCTCTGACCAGGTGTAGGTTTGCTCGGGCGTGCACTCGGCTTTCTCCGTGGGGTTCGAAAGAGCGAGGATTACAGGCCGCTCGTTGATACGCGACATGCTCTCGATGACTTTCTGTGTGAAAGCGCCGCCAATGGTGCTGACCCCGATGATCGTTGTTGGCCTGATGCTCTCGATCGCAGTCACAAAATCCCGAGTCGGTGGGTGTTTGTGGGCATACGGCTTCTGGAAATCGACCAGGTCTGTACGAGTCGTCTCCAACAGGCCGTTGATGTCGAACATGTAGACCTTGGACTGAGCCTGTTCGAGTGTCAGTCCTTCCTCTACCATGGCCGAGCACAGAAGGTTTGCCAGGCCGATTCCAGCCGATCCCGCGCCCAGGAACAGGTACTTTTCATCGCTCAGCTTGGTTCCCTTGATTTTGGCGGCGTTAATCATCCCAGCAAGGACGATGCCTGCCGTGCCCTGCACGTCGTCGTTGTAGACGCAGTACTTGTCGCGATAGCGCTGGAGCAGGTGAACTGCATCCACTCCGGTCCAGTCCTCGAAGTGAATGCAGCACTTGGGAAAGACGTCCTGGACGGCGTCCACGAATTCATCGACAAACGAATAGAGCTCCTCAGTCGACGGGCGCGTCTTCCGCATGCCCAGGTACAGGGGATCGTGCAGATACTGCTCGTTGTTAGTGCCCGCGTCCAGATACATGGGCAACAGGTATTGCGGGGGCACTCCTGCGCATGCGGTATAGAGCTGCAACTTGCCGATCGGAATACCAGCTCCGTTCGCGCCGATGTCTCCGAGGCCGAGGATGCGGCCGCCGTCGGTGACGCAGATGAATCGGACATCTTTCTGCGGCCAGTTCTTCAGGATCTCTTTGACTTTGCCGCGGCGCGTAATCGAGAGATACATCCCCCGCGGTTGACGATAGATGTGGCCGAACTTGAGACAGGCTTCCGCGATGGTTGGGTCGTAGACGATCGGAAGGAAACGGACAGGGTCGGACATGAGAGTCCGATAGAAGAGTGTTTCGTTGTGGTCGAGCAGATTGATGAGATAGATGTAGCGATCGAGGTCGGTGTTCTTGTTACCTAGTTGCATCATCACGCGGCTCAACTGCAGGTCTTCGGTCTCAATCACATCTGGTAAGAGGCCAATGAGACCAAGGGTCTCCTTTTCGGCCTCGCTGAAGGCGGTCGACTTATTGAGCGATGGGTCCAAAAGCAATTCAATTCCACGTTTGCTGGTCGTCATAATTTCTTCTCCTTCGTGTTGCGTTCTCTATTTGGGTGTCTCAGCAAGTAACGGCATCATTTGCTCAGCCAGGCTTCTGCGACGTACGGCTGCACCATCTTCGCCGGATCAACGACGCGGTCAAACTCGTCTTCCGTTACAAAACCCAGTTTCAGCGCGGCGTCTTTCAGGGTGAGGTCGTTGTCCAGCGCGTAATGCGCGATCTTCGACGACTTGTCGTAGCCAATCACCGGCGACAGCGCGGTCACCAGCATCAGCGAGCGGTCGACGTACTCCTTGATCTTCTTCAAATTCGGCTCCGTCCCCTCGATCAGGAATTTGCGGAAGTTGGTGCATCCGTCCGTGAGGATCGTGATGGAATGAGTGATGTTGAAGATGATGAGAGGCTTGTAGACATTCATCTCCAAGTAGCCACCTGCCCCCCCAAAGCCCACGGCGACATCGTTGGCCATCACTTGCACCGCGATCATGGTCAGGGCTTCAGCCTGGGTGGGGTTCACTTTGCCAGGCATGATGGACGAGCCCGGCTCGTTCGACGGAATTACCAATTCAGCGAAACCGGCACGCGGCCCGCACGATAAAAGCCGGATGTCGTTTGCGATTTTGTAAAGCGACACTGCCAGAGTACGCAGCGTCCCGGAGAGCTGAACCAGAGCATCGTGAGCGCCCTGCACAGCGAACTTGTTGGCTGCGCTGACGAATGGAAGGTTCGTGAGCTTGGCAATTTCGGCAGCGGCCGCTTCGCCAAAACCTGGAGCTGCATTGATGCCGGTCCCCACGGCTGTTCCACCGAGGGCGAGGCGATACACCCCTGTCAAGGCATCCTCGATGCGATCGAGGTTGTCGCTCAACACGCCGACATATCCTGACCACTCCTGCCCAAGCGTGATTGGCGTGGCATCCTGCATATGTGTGCGGCCGATCTTCACGATGTGTTTCCACTGCTCGGCTTTTGCCGCGATTGCATCGCGTAGTTCGCTAACTGCCGGTATAAGCCGTTGTTTGACGTTCACCGCCGCCGCAATGTTCATCGC